>JAGYKP010000095.1 GCA_018401555.1 Halomonas sp. | reverse complement strand
GGGGTCGAGCCCAGGGTAGCATAAGCCCGATGGAAGGCTGATCACGACCACAGAAACCTCCAACATGGCGCATAATGTCGACCTGAGTCGATGGAGGCGGTTTATCATCGGTTGATGGGCGCGCGTCCGCGGCATGCCGAGTTCACGGCCGACGGCTCGAGGCCTGGGTCTCCATGCGGGAAGTCGGTGCCACGGGTGTCGATCCTCGACATGCAGGAGACCTTCGATGTCAGTCATACCATCCGCTTCGATGTGCCGGGCGTGCCCCGGGAGACCGTGCAGGCGGTGGGCGTGGCACTGACCTCAGACGGGCGTTATGGCTTCGTCGCCCTAGGACCCTCCAACCGGGTCGCGGTGATCGACCAGCAGTTGGCAACGAGGGTGCCTCGACTACCCGCTGGCGGGGCAGCTGTGTCTGGCACCTGGCCCTCAATGCCGACGAGAGCTCGCCTCGGTATCCACCAACAGGGTGAGTGGCGACGTTACCGTGATCAGAAGTCGCACGAACCTCCGAGGCGATCCCGCTCGATTCCCGTCGGCTGCTCTTGGGGGTAGCTCGTCGAGCCGTGTGACCCTGGGAGACTGCGGCACCTTACAGGCACCCTTGACCAGGTCGAGCAGGCAGGGCCGCCGGGTGACGAGCCTGCCCTGAGCGTGCGTGATCCTCGGGTTCAGCTAGCAGGGGCGCGGAAGCCGGTGCCGGAGGCAGCTTTCCTTTGACCCTCCGGGGCGGGCGAGTTCGCGGTGCTGCTGGGTCCCAACGGGGCCGGCAAGACCACGTTGTTCTCCCGCGTCACCTGGCTCCCAGCGGCTATCGGTGCAGGGGCCGGACAAGCACTCGGCGGCCATGCACCTGGGGTGCCACTGGATCCAGGGGCCCATGCCCGGGATGGTGCGTGGTCCCTGCCGTTGCTCCACCCTGGACCTGTGACCTCACTGTCGGGCAGAACCTGACCTATCATGCCGCGCTGCAGGCATGGCTACCTGCCGAGACGAGGCGGCGTGCCGTCCTGCAGCTTGCTCGGTAGGGATGCCGGAGAGCCTGCGACAGCGGGTTCGTCATCTGTCCGGGGGGCAGCGGCGACGCGTCGAGATTGCCCGCGGGCTGTTGCACGAGCCGCAGCTGTTGCTGCTGGATGAACCCACGGTGGGGCTCGACATCGCGTCGCGACGTGCCCTTGTCGACCATGTGCATCAACTCTGTCGGGACCAGGGCGTGGCCGTACTATGGGCCACTCACCTGATCGACGAGGTCCATCCCGGCGATCGGGTGATCGTGCTGCATCATGGCCGGATTCGCGCCGATGGCAGCGTTGCCGAGGTGGCAGCACGGAGCGGCTGTGCCTCGATCGGCGAAGCCTTCGATCTGACTGACCCAGGGGGCCTACCGATGAACCTGGCGAGCTACGGGCACTGCCTTCGCGGGGTGGTCAGCCGTGAACTGCTGCGCTTCGTGCACCAGCGTTCGCGTTTCGTGGCCGCGCTGGTCAGGCCGCTGGTCTGGCTGTTCGTGTTCGCCGCCGGGTTCCGCATGGCGCTCGGTGTAGCCATGACCGAGCCCTATCAGACCTACGTCCTCTATGAGGTCTATATCGTCCCCGGGCTGGTAGGCATGATCCAGCTCTTCAACGGTATGCAGAGTTCATTGTCGATGGTCTATGATCGCGAGATGGGCAGCATGCGCGTCCTGCTGGTCAGCCCCTTCCCGCGCTGGTACCTGCTGGTCAGCAAGCTACTAAGCTGCACGCCTGGTGATCGATCGCGTGCAGGTCTATGTGTTCCTGGCCATCGCCTACCTCTACGGGTGCAGGCGCCGCTGACGGGCTACGTGCTGGTCCTGCCGGCGCTGGTGGTGACCGGCTTCATGGTCGGGGCCCTGGGCATGCTGCTGTCGACCTTCGTGCGCCAGCTGGAGAACTTTGCCGGTATCATGAACTTCGTGATCTTCCCGATGTTCTTCCTCTCCTCGGCCCTCTACCCCCTATGGCGGATCCGTGAGGGCAGCTATCTGGTCTACCAGATCGCCGCTCTCAATCCCTTCACCTATGCCGTGGAAATGATTCGTTTCGCGATGTACGAGCGTTTCCATGCCGTGGCCATCTCGATCTCCCTGGTGACGGCGCTCGTGCTGCTGGGACTGGCGATTCTCGCCTACAATCCGGCGCGGGGCATGATGGCGCGCAAGGGGGGAGGGGGCGAGTGATCGCCGGGAGACTACTGCTCACCGACATTGCGTAGATAGTCGATCAGCGGACGCCGGGCATCCTCCGGCAGTCCCCAGAACACCATGCGCGTGCCGGGCAGGAGGGCGTCCGGGTCGGCCAGGAAACGGTCGAGGACCCCGGGGGTCCACACCAGCTGCGCGCCCTGCAGGGCTCGTGAGTACTCGAAGTCCGCGACCTCGCCGGCATTGCGCCCGACCACACCGTGCAGGCTGGGCCCTGCGATATGCATGCCGGGTGTCAGCGAATGACAGCCTCGGCACTGGTTACGGAAGACCCGCTCGCCCTGGGCCAGCAAGGCCTCGTCTGCCGGCAAGTCAGGGGGAAAGCCGAGTGTCATCAGCAAGATCCCGAGGGATGGCACCAGCCTCAGGGCAACCGGGGCATGGTGAAGCATGTCGCCTCAGAAGCAGCGCAGGTCGGCTTCGGCCTGCACGCTGCGAAAGTGATTCAGATCCTCCTGCATGCTGCGTTCCGTGCGGAACAGCATGCCCAGCTCGCCGGGCTGATCCTGCATGCTCATCACGGTCCTTGCCGCCTCGTAGTCCTCATGGGGCATGAGTTCGGCGATCACGTCGATGCTGCACGAGCACTTCTGCATCATCAGGTGATCCTGGCCATTGGCGGCCATGCACCCGAGCACGTAGTCGACGCGGGTTTCGGTAGGGTAGTCACTGGCCATGGCCAAGGAGCCGCGAACAGCGTCGCCGCGAAGAGTGCCCTGGAGACACGCGGCAGCGCCCCATGCGGCGGCTGACGTTATCCATCCAATACCTCACACGGGATGATGATGAAATGCCGGTGACGGTCTCGCTTCAAGCTATGGCACTTTGCGGCTTTTTGCCAACGCCGCGGATGCGTCGGAACCCTGCCCGCCCTTCTCAGCGACGCACGGGCAGCAGTTCATCGATATGTTCGACCAGGTAGTCGATGAACTGGTGCACCTTGGGCGAGCGGTGGCGATGACGAGGGTAGACGGCCCAGACCGCGGTGTCGTCGTGCTGGTAGGCATCGAGTACCGAGACCAGCTCGCCGCTCGCCAGGTAGGGGTCGACGTAATAGTCGGGAAGCTGGGCCAGCCCCAGGCCCTTGAGGGCCGCATCCAGCAGGGCCGGTCCCGAGTTTCCCTCCCAGGCTCCCTCGACCCTTACCTCGCGGCGCACCCCGTCGACATCGAATCGCCAGTGGTCGCGAGAGCCCACCAGGCAGCGGTGGCGGGAGAGCTCCGACAGGGTATGGGGCTGGGGCATTCGGTTGAAGTAGTCCGGGGAGCCGACCACGTACTCGTGGCGTTCACAGATGCGCCGGGCAATCAGCGTCGAATCCTTGAGTGTGCCCATGCGGATGGCGATGTCATACCCTTCGTCGATGATGTCCACCTGGCGATTGGTGAAGTGCAAGCGGATCTCGAGCAGGGGATGCTGGCAGAGAAAATCGTTGATCAGCGGCGCGATGAAGCGCTCACCGAAGGTGGTCGCCGAGGTCAACCTGAGTACGCCACGGGTCGGGCCTGCAGGTCGTTGATCGCCGCCTCGGCCTCGCGGAAGCCGTCGAACAGGTGGTGGCAGTGCTCGTAGTAGAGGCTCCCGGCATCGGTGAGCCGTATCTGGCGGGTGGTCCGGTAGAGGAGAGTGGTCCCCAGCTGGTTCTCCAGTTGGCTGACCAGGCGGCTGACATGGGAGTTGGAGACCTTGAGATGTCGTGCCGCGGCCGCGAAGGTCCCCAGGCGCACCACTTCCACGAAGGCTTCGATCCTGTCCCAACGTTGCATCTTGGCCACTCCTGAGTGGACTGTTGCTCTCTGACAACAATGTCATGTGTTTGATGCAGTTTATCCCATTGCACCGAATTGCCTAGAATGTCATCAGGATCAACACACCAATCGAGGAAGATGCCATGAAGTCACGCGCCGCCGTTGCCCTGGAAGCGGGCAAGCCCCTGGAACTCGTCGAGATCGACGTCGAGGGCCCCAAGGCCGGCGAGGTGCTGGTGAAGATGCGCCGCCACCAGCGTCTGCCATACCGATGCCTATACGCTGTCCGGGGCCGACCCGGAGGGCAACTTCCCGGCGGTGCTGGGCCATGAAGGCGCCGGCGTCGTCCAGGAGGTGGGCGAGGGCGTCACCAGCGTGCAGTCCCGGCGACCACGTCATCCCGTGCTCTATACCGCCGAGTGTGGCGAGTGTAAGTTCTGCACCTCGGGCAAGACCAACCTGTGTGGTGCGGTGCGCGCCACCCAGGGCAAGGGCGTGATGCCCGACGGCACCTCGCGCTTCTCGCTGGACGGCAAGATGCTGCACCACTACATGGGCACCTCCACCTTCAGCGAGTACACCGTGCTGCCCGAGGTCTCCCTGGCGGTAGTCTCCAAGGCGGCGCCTCTGGACAAGGTCTGCCTGCTGGGCTGCGGCGTGACCACCGGCATTGGCGCGGTGCTGAACACCGCCAAGGTCGAGCCGGGCGCCACCGTCGCCGTGTTCGGCCTGGGTGCCATCGGCCTCGCCGTGATCCAGGGCGCTGTGATGGCCAAGGCCAGCCGCATCATCGCCATCGACGTCAACCCGGAGAAGTTCAAGCTCGCCGAGCAGTTCGGCGCCACCGACTTCGTCAACCCTAAGCGACTACGGCGACCGCATCCAGCAGGTCATCGTCGACCTCACCGATGGCGGCGTCGACTACTCCTTCGAGTGTATCGGCAACGTCAACGTGATGCGCTCGGCGCTGGAGTGCTGCCACAAGGGCTGGGGCGAGTCGATCATCATCGGCGTGGCCGGCGCCGGCGAGGAGATCTCCACCCGTCCGTTCCAGCTGGTCACCGGTCGGGTCTGGAAGGGCTCCGCCTTCGGCGGCGTCAAGGGCAGGAGCGAGCTGCCGGGCTACGTCGAGCAGCTACATGAACGGCGAGATCAATATCGACGACTTCATTACCCACGACATGCCCTTCGAGAAGATCAACGAGGCCTTCGACCTGCTGCACCGGGGCGAGAGCATCCGCACCGTGCTTCACTATTGACCGATACTTGCCCGACCCCACTACCGCCAAGTGCAGGCCGGGGATTACCCGGCCTTCAGGAGACACCTCGATGACCATGACTGAGAACCTCGAGCTGGTATCGGCCAACAAGAGCTTCGGCGGCTGGCACAAGCGCTACCGCCACCGCTCCCGGGCGCTGGATTGCGAGATGGTTTTTGCCATCTACCTGCCGCCCCAGGCCGAGACCGAACGGGTGCCGCTGCTGTGGTGGCTCTCCGGACTCACCTGCACTGACGAGAACTTCATGCAGAAGGCCGGTGCCCAGCGCGTCGCCGCTGAGCTGGGTATCGCCATCATCTGCCCGGATACCAGCCCGCGGGGTACCGACCTGCCCGGTGAGCATGACAGCTATGACTTCGGCTCCGGGGCGGGCTTCTATGTCAACGCCACCCGGGAGCCCTGGAAGCGCCACTACCGCATGTACGACTACGTCACCGAGGAGCTGCCCTCGGTGGTGCGTCAGCACTTTCCGGTCAACGGTCGCGAATCGATCAGCGGCCACTCCATGGGCGGTCACGGCGCGCTGGTCATGGCCCTGCGTCGCCCGGGCCACTACCGTTCGGTGTCGGCCTTTGCGCCCATCGTCAATCCCACCGAGTGTCCCTGGGGCCAGAAGGCCTTCTCCGGCTACCTCGGCGAGGACCGCGGCAAGTGGACCCAGTACGATGCCTGCGAGCTGGTGGCTCGCGGCGCCTCCAGCCAGCCGCTGTTCATTGATCAGGGCGAGGCCGACGACTTCCTCGAGGAGCAGCTCAGGCCCGAGCGTCTCGAGGCGGTGTGCGCTGAGCACGACCACCCGCTGACCCTGCGTCGCCAGCCGGGCTATGACCACAGCTACTTCTTCATCGCCTCCTTTATCGAGGAGCACCTGCGCTACCACGCCGAACGGCTGCACAGGAAGCGCTGAGGCAGGAGCCTCCCCCCGAGGCGTCCGGGGCCCTATACTGGCCGCATGTGGGCAGTATGGCCGTGATCAGGGGCCCGGGACGAGGGGAGAGACGCATGCGACGAGGTCGGCGATGATCGCCAGGTGGAGGCAGCGGCTATGGGGCTGGCTGTGGCGAGCGGTGCTGGGCTTCGCGGTGCTCTCGGTGCTGCTGGTGCTGCTGTTTCGCCAGGCACCGGTGTTCGGTTCCATGGTGATGGTGGAGCGCAAGGTGCACTCCTGGGTAGCTCGGGAGCCCATCGATATCCAGCACCGCTGGCGGCCCTGGGAGGCGCTCTCCGACCACGCCAAGCTGGCGGTGATCGCCGCCGAGGACCAGCGCTTCCTGGAGCACCAGGGCTTCGATCTGGTGGAGATTCGTCGCGCCTGGCAGGCGAGCCGCAACGGCGGTCGGCTGCGCGGTGCCAGCACCCTGAGCCAGCAGACCGCCAAGAACCTCTTCCTGTGGAGTGGACGCAGCTGGATACGCAAGGGCTTCGAGGCGTGGTTTACCCTGCTGATCGAGGCCCTGTGGCCCAAGCAGCGCATCCTCGAGGTCTACCTCAATATCGCCGAGTGGGATAGCGGCGTGTTCGGCCTGGAGGCCGCGGCCCAGCACTACTTCGGCGTCTCCGCCGAGCGGCTCAGCGCGGCCCAGGCCAGCCGGCTGGCGGCGATCCTGCCCGACCCGCGGGGTCGCGATGCCGCTAGGCCCTCTCCCGGGGTGGTCCAGCGCAGCGCCTGGATACGCCGGCAGATGAGCAACCTGGGAGGCGTCGCCTACCTGCAGAATTTCTAGGCGAAGCTTACGGCGAGCATGATCGCCCGCATTACAGCCACAATGACAAGAGCACAATAGCGAGGCCGCCATGCACGATACCACCAGCCCCCAACGAGCACGCCGTCGCGGCGGGGCCCGCGGCCGCGAACTGGCGCCACTGGCGCTGACCGGGCTGCGTGCCCTGCTCGGCGACGAGCGCCGCGACCCGCAGCTCCAGGGGCGCGACCGACTGATCGAACACCTGCACGTCATCCAGGATGCCCAGGGGCACCTGGCCATGGCCGAGCTGCGGGCGCTGGCCAGCTACATGAACCTGCCCATGGCGGCCATCTTTGAAACCGCCACCTTCTATGCCCACTTCGATGTGGTTCACGAGGACCAGTCGCCGCCGCCGGCAGTGACGGTGCGGGTGTGCGACTCTCTGCCCTGTCGTCTGGCCGGCGCCGAGGCGCTGCACGAGCGGCTAGCGTCCGGTGCCGACCCCGCGGCGGTGCGGGTGCTGCGGGCTCCCTGCATGGGGCGCTGCGACAGTGCACCGGTGGCCGAGGTGGGCCACCACCACGTGCGCTACGCCACCGCCGAGGGCGTCGAGGCGGTGGTGGATACCGGCCATGTCCACCCCGAGACGATCCTCTGGCAGCGCCTGGACGACTACCGAGCCGTCGGCGGCTATCGGCTGCTGGCCGCGTGTCGGGCCGGCGAGGTGGGCTTCGCGGCGCTCTGCGAGGCCTTCGAGCACGCCGGGCTGCGTGGCCTGGGCGGTGCCGGCTTCCCGATCTTCAGGAAGTGGCAGGCGGTGCGCGCCGAGCCCGGGCCCCGCTTTGCGGTGATAAACGCCGACGAAGGCGAGCCCGGCACCTTCAAGGACCGCCACTATCTCGAGCATGCGCCGCACCGCTTCCTGGAAGGGGCCCTGGTGGGTGCCTGGGCGGTGGAGGCCGAGGCTCTGTATATCTACCTGCGCGACGAGTATCCCGGCCTGCATCGGGTGCTCACCGAGGCCATCGTCGAGCTCGAGGCCGAAGGCCTCGTACCACCGGGCTATATCGTGTTGCGCCGGGGCGCCGGCGCCTATATCTGTGGCGAGGAGTCGGCGCTGATCGAATCGCTGGAGGGCAAGCCCGGCAAGCCGCGCCATCGCCCGCCCTTCGTGGCCCAGCGCGGGCTCTTCGGCCGGCCCACCCTGGTCAACAATGTCGAGACCGTCTACTGGGTTCCGCGGATCTGGGAGCAGGGTGCCGACTGGTTCGCCGCCCAGGGACGCCACGGGCGCCAGGGCCTGCGCAGCTTCTCTGTCTCCGGACGGGTTGCCCGTCCCGGGGTGCACCTGGCCCCGGCGGGCATCACCCTCGCCGAGCTGCTCGAGGAGTACTGTGGCGGTATGGCCGAGGGCCATCGCCCTGCCGGCTACCTGCCCGGCGGCGCCTCCGGTGGCATCCTCCCGGCGAGCAAGGCCGATATCCCGCTGGACTTCGATACGTTGCAGGAGCACGGCTGCTTTATCGGCTCGGCGGCGATCATCGTGCTATCGGACCAGGATGACCTGCGCACCGTGGCCACCAACCTGCTGGCTTTCTTCGCCGACGAGTCCTGCGGGCAGTGCACGCCCTGCCGGGTGGGCACCGAGAAGATGCTCGCCCTGCTCGAACGCGACGAGTGGGATGTCGAGCAGCTCGAGCGCCTCGCCCGGGTGATGGGGGATGCCTCCATCTGCGGCCTGGGCCAGGCCGCACCCAATCCGGTGACGAGCCTGCTGCGCGATTTTCGCGGCGAGCTCGAAGCCCGGCACCTGATCGCGAAAGGGTAGGGAGGTCGAGATGAGCGACTCCAGCAGCAACGACAGCTTCACCCTGACCCTGGACGGCGCCGAGGTCAGCGCCCGTCCCGGCGAGACCCTCTGGCAGGTGGCCCGGCGCGCCGGCGAGACCATTCCCCACCTCTGCTTCAAGGACGCCCCCGGCTACCGCTCTGACGGCAACTGCCGCGCCTGCATGGTGGAGATCGAGGGCGAGCGGGTACTCGCCGCGAGCTGCATCCGCGAGGCGGCCCCGGGCATGGTGGTGAAGAGCGCCGGCTCCGAGCGCGCCCGGGAGGCCCGCGAGGGCGTCATGGAACTGCTGCTCGCCGACCAGCCCGAGCGCGAGGCGAGCCCCGACCGCTCGAGCCACCTCTGGGCCATCGCCGACCGGCTGGCCATTGACGCCGGTGCGGTGCGCCGCCGCCTGCCGTCGCGGGCGGAGCGCGAGGCGCCCACGGTACGGCATGTCGCCGCGCGCTCGGCCGCGCTGCCCCATGCCGACGGCCATGACGCCACCCACTCGGCCATGAACGTCAACCTCGACGCCTGCATCGAATGCGGCCTCTGCGTGCGCGCCTGCCGCGAGGTGCAGGGCAACGATGTCATCGGCCTGGCGCATCGCGGGGCGGCGGCCAAGATCGTCTTCGACTTCGACGACCCCATGGGCGAGAGCACCTGCGTGGCCTGCGGCGAGTGCGTCCAGGCCTGCCCCACCGGGGCGTTGATGCCGGCCACCCTGATCGATGAGGCAGGCCGTGGCGACTCCGCCGTGGCCGACCGCACGGTCGATTCCATCTGCCCCTACTGCGGCGTGGGCTGCCAGCTCACCTACCACGTCAAGGATGAACAGATCCTCTTCGTGGAGGGCCGCAATGGGCCCTCCAACCAGGGCCGGCTCTGCGTCAAGGGGCGCTTCGGCTTCGACTACCCCAACCACCCCGCACGCCTCACCCGACCGCTGATCCGTCGCGAGGGGGTGCCCAAGGGCATGGATCCCGGCTTCGATCCCGCCAACCCCTGACCCACTTCCGCGAGGCGAGCTGGGAGGAGGCGCTGGATCTGGCCGCGAACGGGCTCACGGGGCTCAAGGCGGCGCACGGCCCCGATGCGCTGGCCGGCTTCGGCAGTGCCAAATGCTCCAACGAGGAGGCCTGGCTGTTCCAGAAGCTGGTGCGCACCGGCTTCGGCTCCAACCATGTCGACCACTGCACGCGGCTGTGTCACGCCAGCTCCGTGGCGGCGCTGATGGAGTGCCTCGGCTCCGGGGCGGTCACGGCGTCGTTCATGCAGGCCCTCGAGGCCGATGTGGTGATCCTCACCGGCTGCAACCCGGCGGTGAACCACCCGGTGGCGGCCACCTACTTCAAGCAGGCGGCGCGGGGCGGCACCCGGCTGATCATCCTCGACCCCCGCGGCCAGGCGCTGGACGCCTACGCCTGGCGCGGCGTGCGTTTCACCCCTGGCGGCGACGTGGCGCTCTACAACGCCATGCTCCATGTCATCGTGGCCGAAAAGCTGTATGACCCGGCCTATATCGACGCCCACACCGAGGGCTTCGAGGCCCTGGCGACCAGCGTCGTTGACATGACCCCGGAGGCCATGGCGCCGCTGTGTGGCGTGGACCCCGAGACGATCCGCGAGATCGCCCGGGCCTACGCTACCGCCGACAAGGCGATGATCTTCTGGGGCATGGGCATCTCCCAGCATGTCCACGGCACCGACAACGCTCGCTGCCTGATCTCGCTGGCCCTGGCCTGCGGCCACACCGGCCGCCCCGGCACCGGCCTGCATCCGCTGCGCGGGCAGAACAACGTCCAGGGCGCCTCGGATGCCGGCCTGATCCCCATGGTGCTGCCCGACTACCAGCCGGTGGGCGATGCCCAGCTGCGCGCCGCCTTCGAGGAGCTGTGGAATACGCCTCTCGACGCGACGCCGGGGCTGACCGTGGTGGAGATCATGGACGCCATCGTGGCCGGGACCATCAAGGGGATGTATATCCTCGGCGAGAACCCGGCGATGTCCGACCCCGACCTTCACCATGCCCGCCAGGCCCTGGCCACCCTGGAGCACCTGGTGGTGCAGGACCTGTTCGTCACCGAGACCGCCCAGTTTGCCGATGTCATCCTGCCGGCCACCGCCTGGCCGGAGAAGGAGGGCACGGTGACCAACACCAACCGCCAGGTACAGCTGGGGCGCGCCGCGGTGGCGCCGCCGGGGAGGCGAAACCCGACTGGTGGATCATCCAGGAGATGGCACGGCGCTTCGGCCTGGGCTGGGAGTATGCTCACCCGCGGGAGGTGTTCGCCGAGATGAAGCAGGGCATGCACTCGCTGGACCACATCAGCTGGGAGCGCCTCGAGCGCGAGGGCTCGGTGACCTACCCCTGTCCCGCCGAGGATGCCCCGGGTGCGGACGTGGTGTTCTCCGATGCCTTCCCGCGCGCCGGGGGCCGGGCGAAGTTCTCGCCCACCCGGCCGCTGCCGCCGGATGAGCCGGTGGACGCCGACTACCCGACGGTATTGACCACCGGGCGACTGCTCGAGCATTGGCATACCGGCGCCATGACCCGTCGCAGCCGGGTGCTCGACGACCTGGAGCCCGAGGCCGCGGCCAGCCTGGCACCCTCGGAGCTGGGGCGCCTGGGCGTGGCCCCGGGGGAGTCGATCACCATCGCCACCCGGCGTGGCACGATCACCCTGGTGGCACGGTCCGATCCGCGCATGCCCGAGGGCATGGTGTTCGTGCCTTTCGCCTTCGTGGAGGCGGCGGCCAACCTGCTCACCAATCCGGCGCTGGACCCCTTCGGCAAGATCCCGGAGTTCAAGTACGCGGCCTGCCGGCTGTCGCCGGCGGCGTCCTGACCACCAGTACCACCCCGGCGATGGCGATGGCCATGCCGAGCAGTGACGCGGGCGGCAGCGCCTCGTCGAACAGCCACCAGGCCTGCAGGGCGGTGACCGGCGGCACCAGGTAGAAGAGACTCGCCACCCGCGAGGCCTCGCCGCGCTTGATCAGTGCCATCAGCAGCAGGATGGCGCTGATCGAGAGCACGAGCACCAGCCAACCCAGGGTCAGGGCGAAGGTCGGCGTCCAGTCCACGTGGCGCTCTTCGAGAAGCAGGGCACCCAGGCCGAGCAGGGCCGCCGCGGCCAGGTACTGCACCACGGTGCCGGAGAGCAGCGGCATCCCGGTGCAGTAGCGCTTCTGGTAGAGCGTGCCGCCGGAGATGCCCAGCAGTGCCACCAGCACGGTACCCAGCGCCCCCAGGCCGAAGCCCTGGAAGAGGCTCTCGCCCGGGTCGAGCTTGCCGCCCAGCACCAGGACCACCCCGGCCAGCCCCAGCGCCAGCCCCAGCCACTGGCGCGCCGCCAGCCGCTCCCCGAGCAGCGGCCCGGCCAGCCCCGCCGTCAGCAGCGGCTGCAGCCCCACCAGCAGCGAGGCGAGCCCCGCCGGCATGCCCAGATAGATGCCGTAGAACACGCCACCCAGGTAGGCACCATGCACCAGCAGACCGGAAACGGCGATATGCCCCCATAGCGCGGGTCCCCTGGGCCACTCGCCGGAGAGCCAGTGGGCCAGGGGCACCAGCAGCGCCAGGGTCAGGGCGAAGCGGATGAACAGGAAGGTGAAGGGCTCGGCGTAGGGCAGGCCGAACTTGGCGCCGATGAAGCCGGTGCTCCACAGCGCCACGAACAACAGCGGCATGGCGGCGAGCCACAGGCGGTGGGGTGGCGTTGCTGGCATGGAGGCATCCTTGCGGTGGGGGGGGAGCATCATCGCCTCTGTCGACCGGCTTGCCAACCGCCGTCCGGAGCACCTCGCGCTCGTGCTTTGGTCGTAGGCCAAAGGCCGATTGGCTAACTGGTCAGACCAGTTTTTCCGCCTATTTTACATATGCTTGCCGCTCAAAACGGCACAGTGGTACGCGGGTGTCGGCCATGCCAGCGTTGAATCAGGGCGTTGGCCGGGCTCGGGGTTTTCGCTAGCTTTCTCAGGGGAAGCGCCCCATTGCGCCCCATGTGCCGTGCTCGATGGAGTCGAGCACGCAGCCATTCGAGGCCGCCCAGCGGCGCAAGAACGGCTAACCGACCCAGGGAAGACAACAACAAGATCCGGTCGCCATCCCGAGAGGAGCCGACCACCGCCATCTGGAGTTCATGCCATGCAAGACGACAAGCAGCCGTCACGCATCATCACGTCCCCCGGCGACGAGTCACCGGCTCGTCGCGAGACCCGCCCGCCGTCGCTTCCTCAAGGCCGCCGCCGTCGGTTCCGCCGCCGCCGTTGCGGCGCCCTGGATCGGCAACGTCCAGGCCCAGGAAGGCATCCGCATTCGCATGCAGTCCTCGTGGCAGCCGGGCACCGTCGGCTACCGCACCTTCGAGTCCTGGGCCAAGGGGGTGGCCGAGGCGACCAGCGGCGAGGTCAACATCGAGCCCTTCCCCGCGGGTGCCGTGGCCGGGGCCTTCGAGGTCGCCGACGCCGTGCGCAACGGGGTGCTCGACGGCCAGAACTGGTTCACCGTCTACTGGCCCGGCAAGATGCCCGCCGGCGTATTCCTCACCGCCTTCCCCATGGGCCTGTCGCTGCCCCACCAGTGGGACATGATGTTCGGCGCCTATGGCGGCTTCGACATCGCCAAGGACCTCTACCGCAAGCAGGGCCAGGAGCTGCTGGGCTATGTCCACCACGACCTGAACCTGATCCACTCCAAGGTGCCGCTGCGCAGCTTCGACGACTTCGACGGCGTCAAGATCCGCATGCCCGGGGGGATCGTCGCCGAGACCTTCGCCGCCATGGGCGCGCGTACCACCCTGCTGCCGGGTTCCGAGGTCTATCCGGCGCTGGAGAAGGGCACCATCGATGCCGCCGACTTCACCGGTGCCGCGGTCAACTACGAGCTCGGCTTCTGGCAGGTCGCCGACTACATCATCATGGGCCCGCCCTCCACGCCCTGCCTGCACCAGTCCGTCGACCTGATGGATATCGCCGTCAACCGTCGCGTCTACGAGCGCATGTCCTCCCAGACCCAGGACCTGATGCACGACCTGGTGGCGGCCTACTCCCGCGAGCACTACGCGGCGATCCAGAAGGCCAACGCCGAGGCCTGGCCCAAGTACCGCGAGAAGGGGGTCGAGATCATCCACCTCTCCGAGGAGGACGCCACCCGCTTCCGCGAAGTCGCCATCCCGCTGTGGTTCAAGTGGGCCAACAAGGACCCGGATGCCGCGCGGCTGTTCAAGGCGCACCTCGACACCATGATGGACCCTGCGGTGGCGCTGATCACCGAAGAAGACATCAAGGATTACGAACTCAACGTCTGACCTTCCTGCTCGACCTTACCGGGTGTTGTGGGCCGAGGGCCGCAGCACCCGGTTTGCCTAGGGCATAACTCTCAATCCCGCATCCCGTCGGCTCGATGATCCGTCGCCATCGCCGGGAGGTGATGGCACCGCGGAGGAGTTTTCATGAATTTCGAGATCAATTTCATTCTGCCCCACTGGCTCTACTGGTCGGTGCTGATTTTCCTGCCCCTGGTGGTCATGTTCTTCGTCGATCGCAGCTTCCGTCGCGGCGGCAGCATCGACGGCGGCGAAATCGCCGAGGTGCCTGCCGGCGAGGAGGTCGAGGTCGGCTACCAGCCCCCGGGCAACCTGTTCACGGTCGTCATCGACCGGGTTTCCGGCTTCTTCGGCCGCTACGTGGCCTACTGGTCGCTGGTCGCGCCCTTCGTGTTCGCCTATGAAGTGCTGATGCGCTACGCCTTCAACTCGCCGACCAACTGGGCCCACGAGTCGATGACCCTGATGTTCGGCATGCAGTACCTGATGGCCGGCGCCTTTGCCCTGCGCGAGGGCGGCCACGTGCGCGTGGACATCCTCTACCAGCGTGCCCGGCCGCTGACCCGGGCGGCCCTGGACCTGCTGACCTCGGTGTTCTTCTTCATCTTTACCGTGGCCCTGCTGGTGACCGGCTGGAAGTTCTTCTCCCAATCGGTGAGCGACCAGCTCTTCTTCGGCTCGAGCTACGCCAACGAGGTCTCCTTCACCGAATGGGCGGTCCAGTACTACCCGGTGAAGTTCATGCTGTTCTTCGGCGCGTTGCTGCTGCTGCTGCAGGGTGTCGCCCAGCTGATCCGTGACTACCAGGCATTCCGTCACCACCGTGCACGGGACGAGAGGGGGCAGGGCTTCCCCAATCTGCTGGTGGCCCTCGGCGTGGTGCTGGCGGCGTGGACCCTGTTCGAGATGGTCAATATCGCCACCACCGACTACGAGAGCCTGACCGGCAGCCTGGAGAGCGTGCTGGCCAACGTCGGCATCGGCGGCCTGACCCTGGTGATGTTCGGCACTCTGATGGTGGTGCTGGTGGCGGGCCTGCCGCTGGCCTTCGTCACCGGCGGCCTGGGCGTGGCCTTCCTCTACCTGGTCGGCAGCCAGGACATGCTCAACCTGATGCCGTCGCGCATCTTCCCGATGATGACCAACTACCAGCTCTCGGCCATCCCGCTGTTCATCTTCATGGCTTCGGTGCTGGAGAAGGCGGGGATCATCGAGGAGCTGTTCGATGTCGTCTACAAGTGGATGGGCGGCCTCAAGGCGGGCCTGGCCATCGCCACCGTCATCGCCTCCACGCTGCTCGCTGCCATGGTCGGCGTGATCGGCGCCGCGGTGGTGACCATGGGCCTGATCGCCCTGCCGGCGATGCTCAAGCGCAACTACGATCCGGAGATCGCCATCGGCTCGATCATGGCCGGCGGCACCCTGGGCATCCTGATCCCGCCGTCGATCCTGGCCATCATCTACGGCGTCATCGCCCAGCAGTCGGTGGGCGAGCTCTACCTCGGTTCGCTGCTGCCCGGCCTGCTGCTGGCCTTCATGTACGGCTTCTACTGCTGGATGCGCGGCACCCTCAACATCAAGGTGGCGCCGCCGATGCCGGTCGAGGACCGCGTCGACATGAAGGAGAAGCTGCGCCTGCTGCGCAACATGCTGGCGCCCATCGTGCTGGTGGTGCTGGTGCTGGGCATCATCTTCACCGGCATCGCCACGCCGGTGGAGGCGGCCGGCATCGGCACCTTCGGCGCCCTGGTGGTGGCTGCGATGCACAAGCGCCTCACCTGGCCCAACCTGCACGCCGCCTGCATGACCACCCTGGTCGCCTCGGCGATGGTGATGTGGATCATCTTCGGTGCCAGCATCTTCGTCGGCTTCTATATCCTGCAGGGCGGCCAGACCTTCGTGCAGGAGCTGATCTCCGGCGCGGGCCTCGGCCCCTACGCGGTGCTGGCGCTGATGATGGTGCTGCTGGTGGCGCTGGGCATGTTCCTGGACTGGGTGGGCATCCTGCTGCTGGCGGTGCCGATCTTCGTGCCGCTGATCAAGGGGCTCACCTTCGACGGCGTATTCGGCCTCCCCGGGGTCGACCCTGCCGACGTCTCGCTGTGGTTCGGTGTCATCTACCTGGTCAACATGCAGATGTCCTTCCTCAGCCCGCCGTTCGGCTATGCGCTCTTCTACATCAAGGGGGTGTGTCCGCCGCATATCACCATGGCGCAGATCTTCCGCTCCTCCTTCCCCTTCCTGGGGATCCAGGCGCTGGGACTGCTGCTGGTGATCCTGTTCCCGGCGCTGGTCACCTGGCTGCCCGGCCTGGCCTATGGCTGATGGGGCTTGCCAAGCAAGAGGGCGCCTGCGGGCGCCCTTGTTACATTCCGACACAAAACGATCTGAACTCACCGGGACGAGGGTCGTCTCAGTGGGGCACATACACGATGCAATATCCCTGGAGGTATCTATGAAACGCATGACTGCCCTGTTCTCCGCCGCCCTGCTCAGCGCTGGCCTGATGTCGGCCACCGCACACGCCCAGGAGGACTCCGCAGCCAATGCCGCTGAGCAGCCCCAGGCCGCCGCCCCGGCCCAGGACTTCTCCGATGCCCAGCTCCAGCAGTTCGCCGATGCCTCTCAGGAGATCGCGGTGCTGTCCCAGGAGTACACCGAGCGCCTGCAGTCCGCCGAAGGCGAGGAGGCCCAGCAGGAAGTGCGCATGGAGGCCAACGAGGAGATGGTCAAGGTGGTCGAGGAGAGTGGCCTCGACGTGGATACCTTCAACGCCATCGGCCAGGCCATCCAGCAGAATCCCGAGCTGATGCAGCGTGTCCAGGAGATGGCCCAGTCGTAAGCCGCTCCTGACCTCGACGCCGACTCCCATCGGCATTCACGGCCACCCTCCGGGGTGGCCGTTTTCGTGGGGACTTCAAGGCGCTTTACAGCGACTCGGCAAGCTTCCAGACTTGGCGAAAATGAGCGGCGACGGGAGAGGACGCATGGAAGTGGAATGGCTGGAGATTCGCCAGCATATGGGGCGCTTCCCGCCCTTCGACGCGCTCTCCGACGAGCTGCTCGACGAGATCGCCGGCCAGGTGGAGGTAGCCTACTACCGTGCCGACAGCGATATCTTCGTCGCCGACCAGGAGGTCGATGTTCTGGGCTATGTGCGCAGTGGTGCGGTGGAGGTGCGGCGCCGCAACGGCGACCTCTACGACCGCCGCGGCGAGGGTGAGATCTTCGGCCACTTCAGCCTGCTGCGGAACTACAGGGTGCGCTTCCCCGTGAGGGCCCTGGAAGACAGCCTGATCTACTTCATCCCCGATGCCGTCTTCCAGCGCCTGTGCGAGGAGGATGAGCACTTCTCCGATTTCGTCGAGGTGGAGCGCCCGCGCCTCGAGAGTGCGGTGGAGCAGCAGAAGCAGCAGAACGACATGATGATCACCCGGGTGCGCAAGCTGCTCACCCGCTATCCGCTGATGCTGGAGGCGCGCACCACGCTGCAGGAGGCGGCCGGCCAGATCAGCGACTTCGGCGCCTCGGCGGTGCTGGTGCTGGACACTCCCGGCGACAACCCGCGCTATACCTTCCGCGACAGCGAGGAGCGCGCCTGGCAGGTGCGCGGCATCCTCACCGACAGCGACTTCCGCCGCACGGTGGCCGAGGGGCGACCACCCGACACCCCCATCGGCGAGGTGGTGGGCCAGCGACTGGTGGCGATCCAGTCCGACGAGTCGGTGCACGAGGCGATGCTGACCATGCTGCGCAATAATATCCACCACCTGCCGGTGATGCATCGCCGCAGCCCGGTGGGCATCGTGCACCTCTCCGATATCATCCGCTACGAGACCCACTCCAGCCTCTACCTGGTCAGCAATATCTACAGCCAGTCCACCGCCGAGGGCTGGCCAAGCTGGCGCCGGATGTGCGCGCCGCCTTCGTGCGCATGGTGGAGGATGGCGCGGACTACGCGCATGATCGGCAGCGCGCTCTCCACCATCGGGCGCAGTTTCACCCGCCGCCTGCTGGGAGCTGGCCGACGAGGCTGGAGCTCGCCGCCGGTGGCCTACTGCTTCATGGCCATGGGCTCCATGGCGCGCAACGAGCAGACCCTGGTCACCGACCAGGACAACGCCCTGGTGCTCTCGGACGACTTCGATCCCGAGCGCCATGACGAATACTTCCTGGCGCTGGCCAAGTTTGTCAGCGACGGCCTGGCCGAATGCGGTTACACCTACTGCACCGGCGACATCATGGCCACCAACCCCCGCTGGCGCCAGCCGCTGGCAGTGTGGAAGGGCTACTTCCAGGAGTGGATCCGCGACCCGACCCCGGAGCGTCTGCTGCACAGCTCGATCTTCTTCGACCTGGACGCGGTGTTCGGGGAGAACGCCTACGTCGAGCAGCTTCAGGACCTGATCGCTACCCAGGCCCCCCAGAGCCGGCTGTTCCTGGCCGCCATGGCCCGCAATGCGCTCAATCGTACCCCGCCGCTGGGCTTCTTCCGCACCTTCGTGATGGAGAAGGACGGCAAGCACAACAACTCCATCAACCTCAAGCGGCGTGGCACGGCACCGCTCACCGACCTGATCCGCGTGCATGCCCTGGCCTGCGGCTCCCGGGCCCAGAACAGCTTCGAGCGTCTCGACGATATCGACCAGACCCAGCTGCTGGCCCAGGGCGTGAGTGCCAAGCTGCGCCATGCGCTGGAGTTCCTGACCATGGCGCGGATACACCACCAGGTGATCGATATCCAGCACGAGCGGACACCCGACAACAATATCGAACCCGAGAACGTCAGCGACAGCGAGCGCCATACCCTCAAGGACGCCTTCCAGGTGCTGAGCAACGCCCAGAAGTTCCTCAAGTTCCGTTACCCTGTGCCGCCCGCCGCCGAGCGGCGGAGGCGCTAGGGTGGTCATGGGACGCAGGCAGCAGGCGGCTCCGGGCTGGCCGGAATATCTCGCCGACCGCGCCGGCCGGGTGAGCCATCCGCTGCTGGCCGACTCTTCTCGCTGGCTGTCCGGCGGCCGACACGCCCATCGGCGAGGCGCCGCTGGTGGCGCTGGATATCGAGACCACCGGCCCGACCCGCGGCGCCATGCCATCGTCAGCATCGGCATGGTGCCCTTCAGCCTGGCGCGTATTCCGCTGCGCGAGGCGCGTTACTGGGTGCTCAAGCCCTATCGCGAGCTCACCGAGACCTCGGTGACCCTGCACCACATCACCCATGACGAGGTGAAGAACGCCCCGGACCTGGCCGAGGTATTGCCCGAGGTGCTGGGGCTGCTCCGGGGCGGCTGGCGGTGGGTTCACTATCGGCATATCGAGCGCGGTTTCTTCGATGCGGCCGTCAGAATCGGCTGGGAGAGGGGCTGCTGTTTCCGGTGATCGACACCATGTCGCTGGAGGCACGGCTCTACCGCCAGTCGCTGTGGGCGCGCTTCAGGCGCTGGCTGGGGCGCCCGCCGGTATCGATCCGCCTGCAGGCGAGTCGCGAACGCTATGGCCTGCCCCCTACCAGGGTCACCACGCCCTGGTGGATGCCCTGGCCACCGCCGAGCTGCTCCAGGCCCAGGTAGCCAGTCGCTTCTCCGCCGAGACCCCGCTGAGCGAACTGTGGAGCTGAATATCTCGAGCGCTGTTCCAAAGGCTAGACTCATAAGGATCGACCCATAACGCAGCGAGGCGGCCCGAAGGCCCGCCTCGCTTTGCGTTCTACTGGCGGCACAGAATCGCGAGCCGCCATGGCTCCGGCCGGTCACTTGGCCTTGGGTTCGCTCATCAGCCCCTTGACGATGGCGTAGCAGCCCACCAGCAGCACGATCGTGAAGGGCAGACCGGTGGTCAGCGCCGCCGTCTGCAGGGCGGCGAGGCCACCCCCCAGCAGCAGGGCAATGGCCAGCGCGCCCTCGATCAGCGCCCAGAAGATGCGCTGGGGCTTGGGTGCGTCGACCTTGCCGCCGGCGGTGATGGAGTCGATCACCAGCGAACCGGAGTCCGACGAGGTGACGAAGAACACGATCACCAGCACGATGCCGACGAAGGAGGTGATGGAGGTCAGCGGCAGGTACTCCAGCATGGTGAACAGCTGCAGCTCCAGGGCGGCGTCCTGCACCTCGGTGATGCCGGAGCTGACCACCTGGTCGATGGCGGTGGTACCGAAGGCGGTCATCCACACCACCGAGGCCAGGGTGGGCACCACCAGCACGGCGATCAGGAACTCACGCACGGTACGGCCACGGCTGACCCGGGCGATGAACATGCCGACGAAGGGTGACCAGGCGATCCACCAGGCCCAGTAGAAGGCGGTCCAGCCCTGGCTGAAGTTGGCATCTTCACGTCCGAAGGGCATGGAGAGCGCCGGCAGGTTCTTCACATAGCCAAGCAGATTCTCGAGCACACCGGTGGCAATCATCAGGGTCGGCCCCACGGCGATCACGAACACCAGCAGCAGCAGGGCGAGGCCCATGTTGAGCTGTGACAGGCGCTGCACGCCCTTGTCAACGCCGAGCATGATCGAGCCCAGGGCGACGATGGTGATGCCCAGGATCAGCAGCACCAGGGTGGTGTTGCCGGCGGGGATGCCGAACAGGTAGTTGAGGCCACCCGCCGCCTGGGTCGCTCCCAGCCCCAGCGAGGTCGTCAGGCCGAACAGGGTGGCAAATACCGCCAGGATGTCGATCACATGCCCCGGCCAGCCCCAGATGCGCTCACCCAGGATCGGGTAGAAGATCGAGCGCATGGTCAGCGGCAGGCCCTTGTTGAAGGCGAAGATTGCCAGCGACAGGCCCACGATGGCGTAGGCGCCCCAGGGGTGCAGGCCCCAGTGGAAGATGGTCGCGGCCATGCCCAGCGAGATGGCAGCTTGCTGGTCACCCTCGGCACCGCCGAGCGGCGCCCAGTCGGTGCGTATACCGTCCTCGCCCATGCTGATGCCGCCCATGGCGGTACCGTAGTGGCCCAGCGGTTCCGACACACCATAGAACATCAGGCCGATGCCCATGCCGGCGGCGAACAGCATCGCGAACCAGCCGGCGTAGCCGAAGTCCGGCGTGGCGTTGGCGCCGCCGATGCGCACCCTGCCCATGGGGGTGAAGATCAGCACCAGCGCCAGTATCACGAAGACGTTGGCACCGAGCAGGAACACCCAGCTCAGCTTGGTGGTCAGGAAGGTGAAGGTGGCATTGAAGATCGGTTCCATCTGATCCTGCAATGCCAGCGTCAGGATCACGAACAGCAGGATCACGATGGAGGAAAAGATGAAGACCTTGCCGTGCAGGTCCACGTCGATCCCCATCGGGGAAGCGGTGATGTTGTCCTGGCCGATCACGTAGTCCGTGTCGATCAGGTTGGCGGCCCCCTCCGGGGCCGGAATCCCCTCGGAGCCGTTATTCGGCTCCTGGGGCTTGTCGTCGTTGGTCGGATTGGCCACGAGACGTCTCCCTTGCGGTTATCGATGTAGGCAGTTGTGTGTCGTAGCGGTTATTCCCCGGCCCCTGGACGTACCAGGAATACCGAGGCCTTGGTGTGCGTCGCCACCTTGCCGCCGTGGGACGGCATGATCACATCCAGATGCTTGGGCGGATGGGTCGGCATCACCACCAGGTCGGCGCCCACCTTGTCGATGGCCTCGATCAGGTCGTCGTCGAGGTCGGCGATGGGGTCGGGACTGACGATGGTATGGGTGCTGACCGGCTGGCCGTGGACCTGGGCTCGCTGCTGGGCGAAGGCCTCCAGCTTCTGGGTGAACTCCTCCGGGGTGCGTGCCACGCTGCCCGGGGTGTTGGCGGTGATGCCCACGTAGCAGACCTCGGCATCATAGTGCTTGGCCAGGTCGGCCACTGTCTCCAGGGCGGGCTCGATCACCGGCAGGTGCGCCAGGTCGACCGGAACCATGATCTTGCGATACATCACGGCATCTCCTTGTCGTTGCGATGAGTGGGGCGAGGCGGCGCCCTGAGCAAGCGTGCCCTTTACAGCAAGGGACACTCGAAGCGTAGTCGCTCTTTGGCGGACAGTGCTTCAACGCATCACGCTTGTTGTACGCGAACTGTACATCAATGATGAAGGTAGTGCAGGCAAGCTCTGACGAGCCCGCGCGCTGCGGCATAGCGTGCATGCCAGACATGAAGCAGGGGAACCACTCGCGTGGCTCCCCCGGGAAGGTGCGGCCCGGCCGCAGTCAGCCTGGCATCAGTTGGCGGCGTCGAGCCACTCCTGGACCTGCTCCTGGTTCTCCTCGACCCACTGCTTGGCACTCTCGTAGGGGTCGGCATCCTCTTCCTGGTTCATGAGCATGACTTCGCCCATGTCCTCGGGGGTCCACTCGAAGGCGTCCAGGATGGCGTAGGCCTCCGGCATCTCCTCCTCGAGGCCCTGGCGGACGATGGTGTGGATCTGCTCGGCGCCGCCGTAGACGTTCTCCGGGTCCTCGAGATACTTGAGGTCCCAGCGCGCGAACATCCAGTGCGGAGTCCAGCTGGTGACAACAATGTCTTCCTCGTTCTGGATGGCGCTCTGCAGCGCGGCGGTCATGGTGGCGCCGCTGCCGCTCTGCAGTTTCAGGTCGAGATCGTAGGTATCGACCACCTCTTCGGTCAGGCTCATCAGGCCGGCACCGGGGTCGATGCCGACGATCTCGCCGTTGAACGAATCGGCGTGGTCGTTGAGCTCCTCGATGGAGTCGATCTCGACGTATTCGGGCACCACCAGGCCGAGCTTGGTGCCGTCGAGGTTGGGGCCGAGGTCCACGACATCGTCCCCCACTCGCTCCAGATAGTCGGCGTGGGTGGTGGGCAGCCAGGCGGCCACGATGCCGTCGGCATCGCCGGAGGCCACGGCCTGCCACATGGCGGCGGCGGAGAGCGAGGTCATGTCGACCTCGTAGCCGGCCTGCTCGAGCACGGCGCGCATGACGTTGGTGGAGGCAACCTCAGAGGACCACTCCACGTAGGCCAGGTGCACGCTGCCCTTGTCCTGGGCCTGGGCGGCACCGGCGGTCAGGGCGGCGCCGGTGGCGAGTGCCAGGCCGGCGAGACGGATACGACGGTTCAGCGGATGCTTCTTCATCGGTTACCTCTTGTCCAAGTGTTCAACATAC
Organism: Halomonas sp.; assembly: GCA_018401555.1. Lineage (GTDB taxonomy): Bacteria > Pseudomonadota > Gammaproteobacteria > Pseudomonadales > Halomonadaceae > Halomonas. Next base: position 16,445 of record JAGYKP010000095.1, on the reverse strand, counting down.
CACCATGAAGATCATGGAAGCGGTTTTCAAGGCGCGGCCTCAACGCCCGCGCCCTGTTCTTGAGCTTATGACTTGCGCTTCTTGCGCAGCGACTGGGTCAGGCGGTCGAGCAGCATGGCCAGGATGACCACGGCGATGCCCGCCTCGAAGCCGTCGCCCGGACGCAGGCGCTGGATGGCGCGCCACACCTCGCTGCCCAGGCCGTCGGCGCCGATCATGGCGGCGATCACCACCATGGAGAGGGCCAGCATGATGGTCTGGTTGATGCCGGCCATCACCGTGGGCAGGGAGAGCGGCAGCTGTACCTTGAACAGTTTCTGGCTGCGGGTGGCGCCGTAGGCGTCGGCGGCCTCGATCAGCTCGCCCGGCACCTGGCGGATGCCCAGGGTGGTGAAGCGGATCGCCGGCGGCATGGAGAAGATCACCGTGGCGAAGATCGCCGACACCGAGCCGATGCCGAAGAAGGGAATCGCCGGGATCAGGTAGACGAAGGCCGGCATGGTCTGCATGAAGTCGAGCACCGGCATGATCACGCCGGTAGAGCCGCTCGGAGAGCGCCGCGGCGATGCCCACCGGCAGGGCGATCACCACCGCCACCAGGGTGGCGATCACCACCAGGGTAAGGGTCTCGATCATCGGGTCCCACAGGCCCAGGTTCCAGATCAGCGCCAGGCCGAGGGCGGCACCGATGCCCAGGCGCAGGTTCGCCACCCACCAGCACAGGCCGACGATGATCAGCAGCAGGCCCCAGGGCGGCAGCCACATCAGGGCGTCGTTGAGGCCGTCGATGCCGGTCTGGGTCACCCGGGAGATGCCGCGGGTCACGATGGAGTACTCGCTGGTCAGCCAGGTCGAGGCCACCCTCGATCCACTGACCGAGCGGAATGCTTGGAATCTCGATCGCCATCACTGTTCTCCTGCCGCTGCGCTGTCGGTATCTGCGTCTGCCGTGGCGTTCTCCTCGGCGGCCTGGGCCAGCTGGTCGAGCACGGCCCCCTTGACCACCACCCCGAGCAGGCGCTCGTCATCATCCACCACCGCGATGGGGAAGCTCTTCTCGCTGAACATGGCGAAGAGGTTGTGCAGCGGCTCCTCGGGCCCGACCTTGCGGAAGTCCTGGGTCATGACCTCGCCGATGGTGTCGGCACCCTGCCTGGCCGCCTGTTCCGCGGCATCGACCTCGAGCAGGCCGAGCAGGGTGCGGTCGCGGCGGGTGACGTAGATGGAGTCGAGGTTGTTCTCGTGCATCTTGCGCAGGGTGGTGCGCGGGCCGTCGCCCTCGCGGGCCACGGCACGCACCTTGCGCATGGCGTGTTCGGCGGTAAGGATCCTGGACATGTCCACGCCTTCCACGAAGCGCTTGACGTAGTCGTCGGCGGGGTGGGTCAGGATCTGCTCCGGGGTGCCGATCTGCACGATCTCGCCATCCTTGAGCAGGATGATGCGGTCGGCGATGTTGAGCGCCTCGTCGAGGTCGTGGGTGATGAACACCGTGGTCTTCTGCATGCGGCTCTGCAGCTCCTGCAGCTCCTGCTGCATGTCGCCGCGGATCAGCGGGTCGAGCGCCGAGAAGGCCTCGTCCATCAGCAGCACCGTGGAGTCATTGGCCAGTGCCCGGGCCAGGCCCACGCGCTGCTGCATGCCGCCGGAGAGCTGGTTGGGATAGGAGTCCTCCCAGCCGTCGAGGCCCACCTGCTTGAGCGCCTTGCGGGCGATCTCGGCGCGCTCGGTCTTGTCCACGCCGCGGATTTCCAGGCCGAACTCGGCGTTCTGCTGCACCGTGCGATGGGGGAACAGCGCGAAGTTCTGGAACACCATGGAGAAGTGGCGGCGACGGCACTCCAGCAGCGCCTTGTCATCCAGCTCCGGGATGTTCTCGTCGTCGATGACGATCTCGCCCTGGGTGGGCTCGATCAGCCGGTTGAGGCAGCGGATCAGGGTCGACTTGCCTGAACCGGAGAGCCCCATGATCACCAGCAGCTCGCCTTCGTAGACGTCGAAGTTGATGTTGGAGAGGCCCAGCGTCTGGCCGGTCTTCTCGTGGATCTCGGCGCGCGTGAGGCCCTGGTCACGCAGTTCGAGCCCCTTCTTCGGGTTGCTGCCGAAGACCTTGCTCAGGTTGCGAACCCGAATCTTGACGTTTCGGTTCTCGTTCATTGGATAGCCTTCTTTTCAGCCCCTGGCGTAACGCAAGCAGTGCATGAAACACGGTGCCGGCGTCGCACAGGTTGGCATGCGGAAGCGTTGACGGTTGCGAAAGGCCCTCTACCCTACGTTTTTTTGAATGATCATTCAAATTAAAAACCCGGGATGTCGAAGGGCTGCACGATGGCGCAAGGATGACCCATGTGTCGAATCTGACCATCCTGCAGGCCTCGGTCAGCCGCACCTTCTGCAACCCATTTTATTTATAAGATATTGATTTTTGGTGAATGTCAGTTTTTTTGGCAGAGTCTGGCACGCTGCCTGCTTGGTGTTGGGTGAAGTCCAGATGACTCAGGGAGCAAGCGATGAGTGACCAACAGCTGAACCGAGACATGCCCCGCAGGACGCGACGGCGCCGACTGACGAACCTCGCCGCGATCGCCGTCCTGGGGCTTGGCAGCCTGGCCCTGGCCGGCTGTGGCAATGGAGAGGAGGAGTTGCCGCCGATGGATGAGCCGGCCGGCGAGGAGTCTTCCTCCATGGGCGGCGAGACCAGCATGGAGCAGGAGTCGAGCATGAACAGTGAGGATCCTGTCATGCAGCAGGACCAGGCTCAGCAGGACCAGACCGTGGACCAGGAGTCCAGCATGGACTCTCAGGCGGCTTCCGGTGAAACGACTTCCTTTCCGGAGTCGTCCGGAAGCCAGGAAGACGACGACCAGAGCGCTAACTGACCGCTATCTCTCATCGGTGACCGGCCTACCGGACAGCCGCCGGTCACCCTCCGGGCGAGCCATGCCCGATCCACCCTCGATCTTCATGAATGAAGGAGGTGCAAGATGATGTCCAAGGAAACCCTCAAGAAGCTCGGTATCTTCGGTGTCTCGTTCGGCCTGATCGCAAGCCCGCTGGCCTTCGGCGACATGCACGAGGACCCTGCCACCCAGCAGGCGGACCCCGCCGCCGCTGACCCGATGGCCGACCCGAACGCCCAGGGTGACCCGGCCGTGCCGGAGCAGTGACCCCACGGCCCAGAGCACCGATTCCGCCGCCGACCCCGCGACCCAGCAGGCGGACCCCGCTGCCGGCGAGCCCGACCCAGGACCCCGGCTGGTGACGGCCCCGAGGCGATGCCCGGCGCCGACGACCCGGCCGCCGGCGGTGAAGAGGAGTATGAGAACGAGGAAGAGGAGGCGCCCTGGGACGAAGAGGGCGACGACAGCGAGGATGAGGAGCAGGGCTGGTAAGTCCACTCGTCCACTCCCCGTACACATGCCATTCCCCGGCCGTTGTATCGTGTTCCCCTCTGCACGGCCTGGCATGTGACCACTGGCCCCCGCTGCGGCGGGGGCCCTTTTTGGCTACTCCTCCTCGAGGCGACGGTAGAGGGTGCGCCGGGCGATCCCCAGCACCTCGGCGGTGCGCCGCTTGTTGCCGCCCGTGGCTTCCAGCACCTTGCGGATATAGCGCTTCTCCACCTCTTCCAGGCTCGGCCAGTTCGCCCGCGCGGCCGCGTTCGCCAGCGCCCCCTCGACTCGGGCCTCACGGCAGTGGCGTCGTTGGGCCTCGCCCTGATCGCGGATCCGCTGGGGCAGGTCGGCGTGGCAGAGCTGGCCCGCCTCGGCCAGGGTCACCGCCCGCATGATGGCGTTCTCCAGCTCGCGCACGTTGCCCGGGTAGGTGTAGCCGAGCAGGGCCTCCAGGGCGGCGGGCTCGATCCGCTGGATGTGCTTGCCCTGCTGGCCGGCATGCTTGTCGATCAGCGCCGGGATCAGTCGCTCGATGTCCCCCTCCCGCTCGCGCAGCGGCGGGATGCGAAGAGAGAAGGTCTCCAGGCGATAGAAGAGGTCGCTGCGGAAGTGCCCCGCTTCGATCTCCTCCTCCAGATGTCGATGGGTGGCGGCAATGATGCGCACGTCCACCGTTTCCTCCCGTTCGGCGCCCACCGCCCGCACGCTCTTCTCCTGCAGGGCCCGCAGCAGCTTGGCCTGCAGCGCGATGGGCATCTCGCCGATCTCGTCGAGGAACAGGCTGCCGCCCCGGGCGGCCTGGAAGAGCCCCTGGCGGGACTCGTCGGCACCGGTGAAGGCGCCCTTCACATGGCCGAAGAACTCGCTCTCCATCAGTTCGCCGGGAATGCTGGCACAGTTCACGGCGACGAAGGGGCCGTCGCGACGCGGGCTCTCGGCATGCACGGCCCGCGCCATCAGCTCCTTGCCGGTGCCGCTCTCGCCGAGCAGCAGCATGGGCGCATCGCTGTCGGCCAGCCGGGCGGCGTCGTGGAACAGCGACTGCATGGCTGCGCTCTCGCCGACGATGCCGTGGAAGCTGTTCACCGCCCCGTCGCTGGCCAGGCGCGAGGCGCAGTCGACGGCTCTCCAGCACCCGGTAGACCGCCTCGCGCAGCCCCTCCAGGTCCAGCGGCTTGGTCAGGAAGTCGTCGGCGCCCTGCTTGAGTGCCTCCACCGCCTGGTCGATGGTGCCGAAGGCGGTGATCACGATGAAGCCCAGCGTGCTTCCCTCGCGGCGCAGCCGCTCGAGCAGCTGCATGCCGCTGATGCCCGGCAGGCGCACGTCGCTGATCACCAGGGCCACCTCGCTGTGGCTGAGCGTGGCCAGGGCCTGCTCGGCACTGGTCGCGGTCAGGGTCGCGTAGCCGGCGTCGGCCAGCTCCTCCTCGAGCAGCTCCAGGATGGCCGGGTCGTCCTCGACGACCAGCAGGGGCAGGGCCGGCGTGTCGCGTTCCGTGTCTGGCATGGCGTGTCCGTTCATGGGGTGGTGTCCTCGAGTGGCAGAACGATCTCGAAGCCGGCGCCTCCCAGCGCGCTGTCGAAGGCGCCGATGGAGCCACCGTGATCGTTGATGATGCGATGGACCATGGAGGGCCCGAGGCCACTGCCCTGGCCCACGGGCTTGGTAGTAAAGAAGGGGTCGAAGACCCGGGGCCGCTCGGCCTCCGGAATACCGCAGCCGTCGTCCTCGATGGTCAGGCAGAGTGGGCGTCGTCGCGACGGTGCCCCGTGAGCCGTATTCGCCGGACTCCCTCGGCCTGGGCGGCATTGCGCAGCAGGTTGGTGAGGACCTGGACCAGCTGCTGGCCATTGACCAGCAGCATCAGCGGCGGCTCCGGCAGCAGCGGCTCGAGGCGAATGTCGCGCGCCTCGAGGTCGGCCTCGACCAGTTGCCGGGCGTCATGGACGAGGTCGTCCAGGGCGAACCGCTCCTTCTCGACATTGTGCTGGCGCCCCAGGTCCATCAGCTGGCGCACGATCTCGACGATGCGCTGTACCTCGCCGCGGATGCGCGCCAGGCGGCGCTGTTCGTCCTCGCCGATGCCATCGCGGCGCGCCAGGCGCTGGGCCTGGCCCTCGATCACGGTAAGTGGCGTGCCGACCTCGTGGGCCACGCCGGCGGCCAGCACGCCGAGCTCGGCCAGCTTGCGCGACTTGCGCAGGCGCCGCTCCAGCTCGATCTCGCGCTGCTGCCGGGCCTCGATGTCGGCATCCTTCTCGGCCAGGGCGTCGAGCATATGGTTGAGGGCCAGGCCGAGACGGCGGAACTCGTCCAGGCCGTGGATCGTCGCCCGTTGGCGGCGCTCGCCCCGAGCGACCCGCTCCATCACCTTGAGCAGCCGTCTCAGCGGTCGCTCGATATGGCGTCGGAACATCCACCAGATGCCCAGCACGATGCCCGCGGCACCGATGCCGAAGGCGACCAGGGCGACCTGGCTGAGAAAGCCGGTGTAGTTCTCGATACCCGTATTGAGGCGGTTGACCTGCAGTACGCCGAGGATATTGCCGTCGGGGGAGCGCAGCGGCACCAGGGTCGAGAAGTAGGTCCTGCCCTCGTCGTCGTGATAGTCGCTGCGCATCTCGCTCGCCTCGGCGACGGCCTGGAGCTCCTCGGCGTCGTAGAGCGTCTCGCCGAGCCCCAGGCCATGGATCTCGTTGCCCTTGATGTCGAAGACATAGGCGCCGTAGATGCGGTTGTAGGAGAAGGCCGACCGCAGGGTCTCCTGCAGCGACTCGGGGCTCTCGCGGGACAAGGCATAGCCCAGGGAGGTGCCGATGGCACGGCTGATGGTCTGGACCTCGGTCTCCAGCTTGGAGCGTACGTTGTCCTCCAGCGACTTGATGGCCACCAGGCTGAAGACCATCAACACCAGGAAGAGCGGCACGATAACCGTGACGATGATCAGGTTGCGCAGGCGCATGGGGGATCCCTGGGGTCATCAGGACCGCGTCCGGTGCGGCCCCTGTCGTGACTAGTCGGCGGGCACCAGGCGGTAAAGTGCGCCACGGGCGGAATCTTCGAGCAGATAGATGGCGCCATCAGGGCCCTGGCGCACGTCGCGGATGCGGCCGATCTCGCCCTCGAGGACCACCTCGCGCTCGACCACGTCGTCGCCGTCCAGCGCCAGGCGTACCAGGCGCTCGCTGGCCAGGCCGCCGGCCAGCAGGTGGCCCTGCCAGGCGGAGAAGGTATCGCCCGTGACCTCGGTGAGGCCCGATGGGCGCGAAGCGCCCCGCGAAGACATGCAGCGGGTCACGCATGCCCGGGGCGCTGTCGCGGCCGATGGGTTCGTTGGTGGCGTAGTCGTTGCCGCGGCTCACCTCGGGCCAGCCGTAGTTCTCGCCACCCATCAGGCGGTTGAGCTCGTCGCCGGTGCGCGGGCCGTGCTCGGTGGACCAGATGGTGCCATCGGCGGCGACCGTGAGCCCCTGGGGGTTGCGGTTGCCCATGGTATAGATCTCATCGAGCACCGCGTCGTCGGCGACGAAGGGGTTGTCCTCGGGCACGCCGCCGCTCTCTGTGAGGCGCAGCACGCTGCCGGCGTGGTCGCCGCCATCCTGAACCCGGGGCGGTTCGCGGCCCCGGTCGCCGATGCTCATCAGCAGGCTGCCGTCGGGCAGCCAGGCGAGCCGTGAGCCATAGTGGCGGCCGGGGTCGGAGAAACGGTCCTGGACGAACAGCGTCTCCTGATCCACCAGGGCATCGTCCGTCAGGCGGGCGCGGGATAGAGTGGTGGCGCTGCCGCCGCTCCCGGGGTGGCTCCAGGTGAAGTAGAGCCAGTCGTCCTCGCCGCTGCCGAAATCGGGATGCAGGGCCAGGTCGAGCAGCCCGCCCTGGCCGCGGGTGCTGACCTCGGGCACGCCGTCGAGGCGGGTGATCTCGCCAGCCTCGTCGATGCGGGCCAGGCGTCCGGGGCGCTCGCTGACCAGAAGGTCGCCATCCGGCAGGAAGGCCAGCGACCAGGGGTGCTCGAGCCCCGTGGTGATCCGCTCCAGGCGCAGTTCGTGGTGGTCGGTCTCGAGTCGTTCGACCAGCGTCTCGGCGGCCGTGGCCTCGGCCGCCGAGGCGAGTCCGCCCGCAAGCAGCGCCGCGGGCAGTCGGTGCAGAGTGGCAGGCATGGCGTATCCCCTCGTCCGGTGGTGAAGATAGGGACTCCGGCAGGAGAGCGGTGTTCCCTGTCGCCATCCGGGGACGGCCTACATCAGCCAGGCCAGCAGGATCGGCAGGTAGATCAGCGACAGCAGGGTCGAGCAGAACACCAGGCTCGCCACGTACTCCGGTTCGCGGCGCGCCTTCTGGGCGAACAGGTAGTTGAACACCGCTACCGGCATGCTCATCTGCAGGATCAGGATGCCCTGGGCCAGGGGTGGCAGGTCGAGCAGGGTGCCGATGCCCCAGGCTAGCGCCGCGGCTACCGGGATGCGCAGCAGGCTGAAGCCGACACCGGACTTGAGGCTGCGGACCTGGATGCTGGCCAGCGAGACCCCCAGGGTGATCAGCATCAGCGGCACGGTGAAGCCCGAGATCAGGTCGACGCTGTTGGCAAGCCAGCGGGGCAGGGCGGTATCGGTAAGCAGCAGAGCCAGCGAGATGGCGATGGCGTAGACGGTGGGGGTGCGCGCCAGGGTGCGCAGCGGATTGCCGCCGCTGCTGGCCATCACCGAGCCCAGGGTGAACTGGAACAGCGAGACGGTGACCATCACCGTGATGCCGTAGGCGAAGCCGGCGCTGCCGAAGGCGTAGAGCACCACCGGCAGCCCCATGTTGCCGGTGTTGGGGTACATGGCCGGGGCCAGCAGCACCCGCCAATCCTTGCCCAGCAGGCGTGCCAGCGGCCAGGTCATCGCCGCCATGGCGCTGATCACCAGCGCCGTGGCCAGCATGGTGCGCCCGAAGCTGCCGGCATCGATCTCGGCGCCGGAGAGCGAGGCAATTACCAGCGCCGGGGTACCGATGTTGAAGACCAGTCGGGTGACGAACTCCACCGGATAGGGTTGGCCCAGGCGCACCCAGGCAAAGCCCAGGCCGGCACCGGTGAGCACCGGTGCCATCACGGCGAAGAGTTCGGCAAGCATGTGGTCGTCCCTGAGGCTAAGAGCGGGCGACTATTGTCGGAAGCGGCGGCCGGCCTGGCAAGGCGGCCGCCGATCGGTGCTACAGCTCAGAAGGTATAGCGAGCGGAGAGCCAGAGGCGGCGCCCCTCCTCGCTGTTGGCGTAGACGTTGCCGCAGCTGGCGCCGCCATCGTAGGCGCGATAATCGACGAAGTCCTTGTCGAACAGGTTCTGGACGGTGGCGCTGACGGTGAAGGCGTCGGAGACCCGGTAGCTGCCGCCCAGGTGGAACAGGGCGTAGGACTCGAAATCGCCCAGGTCGTCGTAGGAGGCGGCGCCGCGCACCCGCTCACGGTTGCGGTAGCGCTCGCTGCGGTATTCACCGGAAAGCCAGGTGCTCAGCCGTTCGGTAGTCTGCCAGCGCAGGGTGCCGTTGACCGCATGCTCCGGAGTATCGGTCAGCGGTTCGCCCTGCTGCTCGCCACTCTTCTGTTCGCTGTCCGTGTACGTGTAGTTGGCACTCAGGTTGACGCGCTCCGAGAGCTGGATGCGGGTGGCAAGCTCGATCCCCTGGGTCTCGGCCTCGTCGATATTGATGTCCTGGGCATAGGTGTCGTCCGGAATGCTCGGGTCGCCGCTGATCGTGATATCCGGCCCGGCGGCGATCTTGTCGTCGAAGCGGTTATGGAACAGCGTGGCGCTGGCCATGAAGCCCTCGCCGTCGTCGTACTGGGCGGCGAGCTCGCTGCTGGTGCTCTTCTCCGGCTGCAGATCGGGGTTGCCGATGGTCAGGATGGTGCCCTGGCCGGTCACGCCGTTGACGCCATCGTGCAGGTCATTGAGCGACGGCGTCTTGTAGCCGCGGCTGACGCCACCCTTCAGGGTCCAGTCGTCGCTGGCGCTCCAGACGAGATAACCACGCGGGCTGAACTGGCTGCCGAAGGCGTCGTGGTGGTCGTAACGGCCGCCCAGGGTCAGCGCCCAGTCCTCGGCCAGCCACCACTCGTCCTCGGCGAACAGCGCCCAGGTGGTCTGCGAGAACGCCTCGGTGGCCAGCCCATCGGTCAGTTCGGAGTCCATCCACTGGCCACCGATTGTCGCCATATGGTCGCTCAGGGGCAGGGTGAACTTGCTGTCGAGCACGGTATTGGTGGTCTCGAGCTCGCGGGCATCCCCGCCCACGATCCCGGGGAAGCCGGCGTAGGGCTGTCCGATGGTGCCGGGGATGGTGCGTCCCACCGTTTCGGTGGTGTTGTGCATCAGGCTCGATTCCAGGGTGCCGGAGGCGAAGCGTCCGGTATGGCCGATGGCGACCTGGTCGCGCTCGAAGCGCAGCTCATCGCTGTAGCCGTTGGCCTCGCCCGGGGCAGGCTCGCAGCTGCGAGTGCGTCCGTCCAGAGTGCCCAACTGGCAGTCATCGTTGGTGTACTCCTGGCGACTGGTCTCGCCGTCGAGCCACAGCTCGTGATTCTCATGCGGGGTCAGGGTGAGCTTGGCGCCCAGGCTGTAGATGTCTCCCTCCACGGGGCTCGGCCCGCGCTGACTGACCGGGACCTCGGTACCATCCGCCTCGGTATAGGTCAGGGTCGAGGCATCACGCTCATGGAAGCGGCCGCGCACCTGCAATCCAAGGGTCTCCTCGACCAGCGGACCGCTGGCATAGACGCTGGTCTCGCGGCTGTCGCCGTATTCATCATGCTCGTTGAGGGTGGTTTCGGCCTGCACCGAGCCGCTCCACTCCTTGCCGACCTTGCGGGTGATGATATTGATCACCCCGCCCATGGCGTCTGAGCCGTAGAGGGTCGACATCGGGCCGCGGATCACCTCGATGCGCTCGATGGCCGAGACCGGTGGCATGAAGCTGGTCGCGGTCTCGCCGAAGCCGTTAGGCGTGACGCTGCCGGCGGTATTCTGGCGGCGACCGTCGATCAGGATCAGGGTGTAGTCGCTGGGCATGCCGCGGATGCTGATGTTGCGTCCGCCGGTCTTGCCCACCTGGCCGCCCACGTCGACGCCTTCCACGTCGCGCAGGGCGTCGGCGATGCTGGTGACCCGCTTCTCCTCCAGCTCCTGGCGGCTGATCACCGAGATGCTGGCAGGGGCTTCGGCCATGGCCTGCTCGAAACCGGCGGCGGTGACCACGATGTTGTCCAGCCGCTGGCTCTGCTGGGCCAGGGCGGGAAGGGCAGAGGCGGTGGCGGCCAGGGCCATGGCGCTGGCCAGGGCGTTGGGTGTGATGCGGTTCATGTCGATCCTTGAATGATATTGATTATCAAAGGCGCAAGGATTCTAGCCGACATTAAGAAGCAAATGATAGTATTTCTCACAAATTTGTTCGCCGCCTACCCTTGTGATGCCGAAGTGCGATCTCGACCCAAGGGGCCGGGCACGCTGGAGTGAGGCGGTGCGCGTCGCTATCCTGCCCGGGTCAACCAAGGACTCCCACTGACCCCCACCCCGGCGACTCCCAACAGCTTCCAGGCGCTGGTGCGCCTGCTGCGCTACGCCCGGGGCTACCGGCGGCGCATCATCGCCGCCAGTGCCTGCTCGATCATCAACAAGCTCTTTGATATCGCGCCGGAGATCCTGATCGGCGTGGCCATCGACGTGGTGGTCAATCAGGAGGAGAGCTTCGTGGCCCGGGCGGGCTTCACCTCGGCTCAGGAGCAGATATTCGTTCTGGCGATCCTGACCTTCTTCATCTGGGCCGGCGAGTCGCTGTTCGAGTACCTCTACAAGATCCTGTGGCGCAACCTCGCCCAGCGCCTCCAGGCCGACATGCGCCTGGACACCTACGAGCACGCCCAGCGCCTGGACATGGCGTTCTTCGAGTCGAAGAGCTCCGGCCAGCTGGTCGCCACCATGAACGACGACGTCAACCAGCTGGAGCGCTTCCTCGACGGTGGTGCCAACTCGCTGATCCAGGTGGGGGTCACCGTGGTGGCGGTGGGGGCGGTGTTCTTCGTCATCTCGCCGCTGATTGCGCTGCTCGCCTTCACGCCGATTCCGCTGATCATCTGGGGCGCCTTCTACTTCCAGCGCAAGGCGGGGCCGCTCTACGCCGACGTGCGCGAGAAGGTGGGTGACCTGGCCAGTCGGCTGGCCAACAACCTGGCCGGTATCGCCACCATCAAGAGCTTCACCAGCGAGGCCCGCGAGGCCGAACGCCTGCACCGGGTCAGCGAGGCCTATGTGGAGGCCAACCGCCGGGCGATCCGGGTGAGCTCGGCCTTCATCCCGGTGATTCGAATGGCGATCCTGGCCGGTTTCTTGGCCACCTTCACCGTGGGCGGGATGCTGGCGCTGAAGGGCGAACTCAACGTGGGTGCCTACGGCGTGCTGGTGTTTCTCACCCAGCGCCTGCTCTGGCCACTCACCGGCCTGGCCGAGGTGATTGACCTCTTCGAGCGCGCCATGGCCAGCACCCGGCGCATCCTCGATCTGCTGGCGGAGCCGATCCAGGTGCGCGATAACGCCGGCGTGCCGCTGGCCGAGCCGCTGCGTGGTGAGGTGAGCTTCGAGAGCGTGAGCTTTCGCTATGCGGCGAGCGAAGTGGGCGTGGAGAACGTCAGCCTGGAAGTGCCGGCCGGCCACACCCTGGCCCTGGTGGGCGCCACCGGCTCCGGCAAGTCGACCCTGATCAAGCTGCTGCTGCGCTTCTACGACCCCGACGCCGGGCGGGTACTGATCGACGGCCAGCCCATCGAGACGGTGAGCCTCGCCTCGCTGCGCGGCGCCATCGGCCTGGTCAGCCAGGACGTCTACCTGTTCGAGGGCACGGTGCGCGACAACATCGCCTACGGGAAACCGGAGGCCGACGAGGCAGAAGTGATCGAGGCGGCCAGGACCGCCGAGGCGTGGGAATTCATCCAGGCACTGCCCCGGGGGCTCGACACCCCGGTGGGCGAGCGCGGCGTGCGCCTCTCCGGTGGCCAGCGCCAGCGCCTCTCGCTGGCCCGGGCGCTGCTCAAGGACCCGCCCATCCTGGTGCTGGATGAGGCCACCAGCGCCGTGGACAACGAGACCGAGGCCGCCATCCAGCGCTCGCTGCGCCGCATCGGTCACGGTCGCACCGTGATCATGATCGCCCACCGCCTCTCGACCATCGTGCATGCCGACGAGATCGTGGTGATCGAGGGCGGCCGGGTCACCGAACGCGGCACCCATGAGGAGCTGCTCGAGGCCGACGGCCGCTACGCCGCCCAGTGGCGGGTGCAGACCGGGGCGTTGATGGCAGATGACGTCGAGGGCCAGGCGACGAATGCGTGAGGCGCTGGAACGCCACCAGGTATGGCTCTACCTGGCGGCGATCCTGATCGGGCTGGGCCTGGGGCTTTTGCGTCCCGCTACCGCCACCGGCCTGGAGGGCGGGCTCTGGCCGCTGCTTGCCGTGCTGCTCTACGCCACCTTCACCCAGGTGCCGCTGAGTCGGCTGGGCCTGGCCTTGAAGGATTGGCGCTTCGCCACGGCGCTGGTGCTCGGCAACTTCCTGTTCATGCCGCTGATCGTCGGCAGCCTGGTGGTGGCGCTGCCGCTGGCGCCGGCGGTTAAGCTCGGTGTGCTGATGGTGCTGCTGGTGCCCTGCACCGACTGGTTCATCACCTTCACCCACCTCGGTCGCGGCGATGCCGGGCGGGCCATCGCCGCCACGCCGCTGCTGCTGGCACTGCAGCTGGTGGCGCTGCCGGCTTACCTCTGGCTCTTCCTGGGAACGCAGGGGATGGCGGACGCCTTCGGCGGGCCGCTGCTCGTTGCCTTCGCCGGGCTGATCCTGGCGCCGCTCGCGGCGGCCTGGCTGACCCAGCGGTTGGCCCGTCGTTTCTCGAATGCGCGCCACCTGGTGCAGGGGCTGGGCTGGTTGCCCGTGCCGCTGCTCGCCGCGGTGCTGCTGGTGGTGGCGGCGACCCAGGTCGCCGGTATGCAGGGGCTGAGCGGGGTGCTGCTGCAGGTGTTGCCGCTCTTCGTCGGCTACCTGGCGCTGGCCGCGCTGCTGGGCGTGCGCTGGGGCGGCTGTTCTGGCTGGCGCCGCCGGCGGCGCGGACGCTGGACCTTCAGCCTCGGCACCCTCGCACCTCCTTCGTGATGCTGCCCATCGCCCTGGCGCTGCCCCAGGGCTGGCAGGCCGCCGTGGTGGTCATCGTCTTCCAGTCGCTGGTGGAGCTGTTCGGCATGCTTGCCTTCCTGCGCTGGGTGCCCGGCTGGCTGATTCCCGACCAGCCCGGGCCCGGGGAAGGCTGAGCTACTCTTCCGGCTCTTCCGGCTTTCTGTCTTCCACCTTCTTGAGCGACTTGGTCCAGCGCTGGCGGGCGTACTTGCGCAGGTTGGCGACGTTGTCGGTCTCGTCGACGATCTCCTGGCCGAGGATGGTCTCGATGACGTCCTCCAGGGTGATCAGGCCCATCCAGGTGCCGTGGTCGTCGTAGACCACGCACAGGTGCTGGCGATCCTGCACCATCGCCATGAACACCTGTTCGACGCTCTCCTCGTCCTGCACCGTCTTGACCGGAGTGCATCAGCGTCTTGAGGTCGACATCGTCCTCGGCGTTATAGGTGTCGGCCCGGTGGATATAGCCCAGTGCCTGCTCGCCGCCGTCCATCACCGGGAAGCGGGTGAAGGGAGAGGTGCCGCATGTCTCGTCGAACTCCTTCAGAGTCATGCCGGCCCGTGCCGTCACCGACACGGTGCGTGGGGTCATCACGCTCCTCACCGTGATGTCATGCAGGTTGAGGATGTTGACGATGACCCGGGTCTCCTCCGGGTCCAGCGCCTTCTCTTCCTGGCCGATCTGCGCCAGCGCCTTGATCTCGCCACGCATGTCGGTGTCCATGGCGCCCTTGCCGATGCGCCGTGTGATCTGCTCGGACATCCAGATGAACGGCTTGAGGCTCCACACCATGACCTTGAGGGTGGCGGCCAGCATGCCGGAGAGCTGGCGCCAGTAGGTGGCGCCGATGGTCTTGGGAATGATCTCGGAGACGAACAGGATCAGCAGCGTCATCAGCGCCGAGGCGATGCCCAGCCAGGCCTCACCGAACACCACCGTGACCTGGGCTCCGACGCCGGTGGCGCCCACCGTGTGGGCGATGGTGTTGAGCGTGAGAATCGCCGCCAGCGGCTGGTCGATGTTGCGCTTCAGGTCGTTGAGCTTGGCGTGCAGCCTGGGGTTGGTCTCACGGACCTGGGCTACGTAGCTGGGGGTCATCGAGAGCAGCGCCGCCTCGAGCAGCGAGCAGAGGAAGGATACGCCGATGGAGAGGACGGCAAAGGCAATCAGCAGGAACATGAGGTCTCGTTTGGTGGCCCAGGAAGTGCCGCCTCTGGCGGCCCCGGCATCATCGCCGAAGGGCCGATGCCACCGCAAGGCGTGCGGCTATGGCCTCGGCCATCGGTATTCGCTATCATACGCCGGCGCCGCCAGGCACTCCGCCGAAGGGCCTATAGCTCAGTTGGTTAGAGCAGGGGACTCATAATCCCTTGGTCGCTGGTTCGAGTCCAGCTGGGCCCACCAATGAAATCAATCGGTTACGCCGCCAAGAGTCAATTTTCTTCAGTGTGTGGTTGCTGATTGGTTGCTGATCCGCGGCAGCTTCGCCACCACGCTCTCCCATCTTGCCGGGTCGGCATGCGCATAGCGGCTGGTCGCCGATCAGTGACAGAATGCCCGAGCAGATCCCTGATGCTCGTCAGCGCTTCCCCCTTGCTCGCCAGCAATGAGGCATAGCAGTGACGCAAATCGTGAAAGCGGATGTCGGGGCGACCGATCTTCTCCCTCGCTTTCTCGAACGCGCCACGCACCCTGTCGCCGGTCGTGTCAAACGGCAAGGCTTCCACCAGCGGTAGGGCTTCCTCCGTCAGGGGTATGACCCTCGGCTTCCCGCTTTTCGTCTGATTAGGCCTGAGCACGATGCGGCCGGTGTAGACGTTCCCTGATTCCAGTGCCATCAGCTCCCCCCGCCTCATGCCCGTCAGCATAGCCAGCAAGATCACCTTTCGTTCGATCCTGTAGCGTTCCGGCACTGCTTCAAGCAGTTCGGCGAGCTCCATCTCGGTCAAGTAAACATGGCGCTCGTTCTTGGGTGATGGCTTGCGGAGCTTGCCGTCCAGCGGCAGGTCGATCCAGTCCCATTCCCGGTACGACAGCGAGAGTACCCGCTTGACTACCTGAGTGCGGTTGTTGATGGTCGACTGCGCCAGTCCCTTCTCCTTGAGAGCCTTCTGCATTTTGCGTGCCGCGTCCAGCAACTCCTGACCGATGATCACGCCAGGGGCATGCTCATCCATCCATCTGGCCACCAGCAAAATGTGCTGTTTCTGGGAGCGGACATCGTATTCGCTGACCATGCGCTGCAGCCCCCTCGGAGGAATTGGCATTGCCCGGGCTTGCGGCCCATGACACCGTTGAACTCGTCCTCCTGGCGCTGAGCCTCTGCCTTCAGCGCAAACTGCCTTGCTTCTCCTTCTGTGCGAAAAGTTCGCTGAGTACGCTGGCTGTTGATGGTGCAGCGGACGACCCACGTGCCGCGATCTTTCCTGTGCGAGACTGTGTATCCCATTTCCGGTCCTCCTTTCGCTGAGGACCGCGCCTGCAGCGTTTAGCGTACTCTTCAACTGCCCCAGGCTCAAAGCGAACAGCGTTCCCCAGTTGGACGTAGCCGATACTGTGCTTGTTGCCATAGACCCAGCTCAGGCTCATGCCCAGCCTTTCAGCGACTTGCTCTGGTCTGAGTAATGCGTAGGCCATGTCATTGATTCCAAGACTGCTTTAGATGCCGTCATGATCGTTGGATACTGAAAGAGGAGCTGAGCTTGGCTGAAGGCTTGAGAATCTTCAGTGGGTGCGTTGACGTTTTTTCTGTTTTGTGGTTCTGGGCAGGCGGGTGCTAGAGGGGGTTGCCACGGGTACAATCACTGTCATGATTCATGTGGGCGATGAGGAAGTGAAAATGACGGCTC
>JAGYKP010000094.1 GCA_018401555.1 Halomonas sp. | reverse complement strand
GTGCGCGCCCATCTGGCAGTACCTGGACAGCGCCGTCTCCGCCCAGCGTGTCACCACCGGCCGGGCCCGCCTGGCCGAGCACCGCGACACCGCGCGCCGCATGGAGCAGCGCTACGGTGTGCCGGCGGAGGTGATCGTGGCGATCTGGGGCATCGAGAGCAATTACGGCGGCAACTTCGGCGACTTCTCGACCCTCGAGGCGCTGGCCACGCTGGCCTATGACGGCCGCCGCAGCGACTTCGCCCGCGGTGAGCTGCTCGCCGCCCTGCGTATCATCGAGGCCGGCGATATCGCCCCCGAGCGCATGCTCGGCTCCTGGGCCGGTGCCATGGGCCACACCCAGTTCATTCCCTCCAGCTTCGAGGCCTACGCCAAGGACGGTGATGGCGACGGGCGTCGTGATATCTGGGGCAGCATCCCGGACGTCATGGCCTCCACCGCCCACTACCTCGGCGCAAGTGCCGGCTGGCGCGAGGGGAGCCGTGGGGCGTCGAGGTGACCCTGCCCGAGGGGTTCGACTATGCCCAGACCGAGCTTTCCAACCGGCGTTCGTCCGCCGCCTGGTCCGCACAGGGCGTGCGTACCGTGGACGATGGAGCCTTGCCCGCTTATGACGAGGCGGCGGTGATCGTGCCCGCCGGCGCGAGGGGGCCGGCCTTCCTGGTGGGACCCAACTTCCGGGCCATCCTGCGCTACAACAACGCCACCAGCTATGCGCTGGCCGTGGGCAGCCTGGCCGACGAGATCGCGGGGCGTGGCGGGATCGTCGGCGGTTGGCCCCGGGAGGAGCAGCCAGCTGAGCCGCAGCCAGGTGCGCGAGATGCAGCAGGCCCTCAACGCACGCGGTTTCGAGGTGGGCACGCCCGACGGCATCATGGGTCCCAATACCCGCCGCGGAGTGCGCGAGTTCCAGGCCACCATCGGCACCCCCCCGGATGGCTTCGCCACCCGCAACCTGCTCGAGCGTCTGCAGCGCTGAGCTCCCGACCCGGAGGAGAGCATGACTCTGACACATATCGGCCTGCCCCTGCTGGCTGCCCTGCTGCTGAGCACCGCGTCGTCGGCCAGCGCCGACGGCGAGGAGAAGGTCTTCGGCTGGGTCGAGAAGGCCATCGTGCAGCCCTGGGGCGTGGAGGTGAAGGCCAAGCTCGACAGCGGCGCCCTGACCTCCTCGCTGGACGCCCGCGAGATCGAGCGCTTCAAGCGTGATGGCGAGCGCTGGGTGCGCTTCCGCCTCAAGCTTGAGGACGAGGAGAGCGGGGAGGTCGTTCAGCGAGCGCCTGGAGCTGCCACTCTATCGCAGCCTCAGGCTGCGCGGGGCCGGTGGTACCGACCAGCGGCCGGTGGTGCTGATGAAGGTCTGCCTGGGCGATACCGTCTACGAGGAGCAGTTCAGCCTGCGCGACCGCGGCGACATGAACTACCCGCTGCTGCTGGGGCGGCGCACCATCGGCCACCTGGGCCTGCTCGACGTGCGCGATACCTTCCTCTCCGAGCCGACCTGCGATGACGACTCGCCGCTGGTCAAGCACGATCCCGAGGAGGAGGAGGTCGTCGACGAGCGGCTGACAACTAATAACTAGAAGAGCCGTGCCAGCAGGGCGGTCACCGCGGTCTCCACCCGCAGGATGCGCGGGCCCAGGTGGATGCCCTCACCAGCCCGTCGCTAGCAGCCTCTCACACCTCCCAGGGAATGAACCCCCCCTCCGGGCCCACCAGCAGCAGGGTGGGCTCGTCTAAGCCGCGGGGGCAGTCGTTGGGCATGCCGGGGTGGGCCAGCAGCGCCGCGCCGACCCTCCAGCAGGCCGGGCAGGCGGTCCTCCATGAAGGGGCGAAAGCCCTTCTCCAGGGTGACCTCGGGCAGCCGGGTGTCCCGGGCCTGCTCCAGGCCCAGCACCAGGTGGTGATGGATCTTCTCGGCCTCGAGTTCTGGCGACATCCAGTAGCTCTTCTCCACGCGGCGGGTATGCAGCAGGGTGATCCGCTTCACCCCGAGGGTGGTGACGTGCTCGAGGGTGCGTGCCAGCATGCGCGGCCGCGGCAGTGCCAGCACCAGGTGCACCGGCAACGCCGGCGGCGCCGCCTGGTCGAAGGCTTCCAACGCGAAGGTCGCTTCCCGCTCGCCGAGGGTGAGCAGTTCGCCCCGGCCGATGGCCCCGCCGACGACGCCGAGGGTCAGGCGGTCGCCGGGGGCGGCGCGGTGTACCTCGCGCAGGTGGCGCAGACGGCGCGGATCGGTCACCCGGGCGAGGCCTTGATGCGCGATATCGTCGGGGGCTAGCAGGATCAGGTTCATCGGGGACTCGCCGCGTTGGTAATCAAAAGATGGCTATGCCTTGCATGGTTGGTGTCGCGGTGCACAATGGTCCCACAGGGGCAGTCGTCCCTCCCATGTAAAATGAGGAGCAGCGCCGTGCGCGTGATTCGCAAGTATGCCAACCGCAGGCTCTATGATACCGAACAGAGCCGCTATGTGACCCTCGAGGACCTGCGTGGTCTGATCCTCGACGAAGTGCCCTTCCGCGTCGAGGATGTCAAGAGTGGCGAGGACCTGACTCGTACCATCCTGCTCTCGATCATCATCGAGCAGGAGCAGGCCGACGGCGATGCGCAGGTATTTTCCAACGATCTGCTGGCCCAGTTCATTCGCGTCTACGACATGGCCCATCCGCTGCCATTGTCGCGCTACCTGGAGCAGGGCACCAAGCTGATGATGGAGCAGCAGCAGCGCATGCAGGACCAGTGGCAGCAGGCCCTGCGCCACTCGCCCATGGATCTGATGCGCGAGATGGCCGAGGAGAACATGCGCTTCTGGCAGCAGACCATCGGCCAGGCCCCCGGTGCCGGTGGCAAGGACGACAAGAGCGTCAAGGACGACGAAGACAAGGCGTGAGTGCGTCTCGCGGCGCAGGCGTCACGACTTTCTGACATAATGCCGCCTCGATTTTTAACGCCGCACAGTCGGCCAGCAGCATGAAGGTGGAATAGGATGAAGGTGCTGATCATCGGCGGCGGTGGCCGCGAACACGCCCTGGCCTGGAAGGTCGCCCAGTCGCCCGGTGTGGCGATGACCTATGTGGCGCCGGGCAATGCCGGCACCGCCCGGGAGCCCGGACTGACCAATGTCGCCATCGCCGCGGATGACCTGGAGGGCCTGCTGGTCTTCGCCCGCGACGCCGCCGTGGATCTCACCATCGTCGGTCCCGAGGCGCCGCTGGTGGCCGGTGTGGTAGACCGCTTCCGCGAGGCGGGCCTGGCGATCTTCGGCCCCACCGCCGGCGCCGCCCAGCTCGAGGGTTCCAAGGCCTTCACCAAGGACTTCCTGGCACGCCACGCCATCCCCACCGCCGACTACCGGACGTTCACCGCGGTGGCGCCGGCCCTCGACTACCTGCGCGAGCAGGGCGCGCCCATCGTGATCAAGGCTGACGGCCTGGCCGCCGGCAAGGGCGTCATCGTCGCCATGACCCTCGCCGAGGCCGAGGCGGCGGTGCGCGACATGCTCGAGGCCAACGCCTTTGGCGATGCCGGCGCCCGGGTGGTGATCGAGGAGTTCCTCGACGGCGAGGAGGCCAGCTTCATCGTCATGGTGGACGGCGAGACCGTGCTGCCCATGGCCACCAGCCAGGATCACAAGCGGGTGGGTGAGGGCGACAGCGGCCCCAACACCGGCGGCATGGGCGCCTACTCGCCGGCGCCGGTGGTCACCGCCGCGGTGCATGAGCGCATCATGGAGCGGGTGATAATGCCGACGGTGCGTGGCATGGCCGCAGAGGGCCATCCCTATACCGGCTTCCTCTACGCCGGCCTGATGATCGACGCCGCGGGCAATCCCAAGGTGATCGAGTACAACTGCCGCTTCGGCGACCCCGAGACCCAGCCGATCATGCTGCGCCTGCAATCGGATCTCGCCGCGCTGTGTCTGGCGGGAGCGCGGGGCGAGCTGGCCGGGCACGCCTGCGACTGGGACGCACGCGCCGCGGTAGGCGTGGTGCTCGCCGCCGGCGGCTACCCGGGCAGCTACCGCAAGGGCGATGCCATCGAGGGGATCGAGGCCGCCGAGGCCACCGGCTGCAAGGTATTCCATGCCGGCACCGCCGACCGGGACGGTCAACTGGTGACCTCCGGTGGCCGGGTGCTCTGCGTCACCGCCCTGGGCGAGGGCGTTCGCAGCCGCCGCCGCGAATGCCTACCGCGGGGTCGACGCCATCCACTGGGAGGGCGTCTTCTGCCGCCGCGACATCGCCCACCGGGCGATTTCCCGGGAGCGCGGCGAGCGCTGAGCCCAGGCCTCGACCCACCACAACAAGACCCACTAGGAGGCGAGCATGGAGCGTGTCAGGCTCGAGTTTCCCGAGGCGGCCATCGTCCACCGTCAGCCACTGACGGTGCGCGTCACCGACATGAACTACGGTCGCCACCTGGGCCATGATGCCCTGGTGTCGCTGCTCCACGAGGCGCGCATCCAGGCCCTGGCCGCGCTGGGACTCACCGAGTGGGACCTGGGCGGCTACCCCAGCGTGGTGGCCGACCTCGCCGTGCAGTACCAGTCCGAGGCGCGCTGGCCCGATGCCCTGGTGGTGGAGACGGCGATTCCCGCCCGCAGGGCAAGCCACTCATCGTCTTCCAGCGGGTGTGTCACGCCGAAGGCGGCCGTCCGGTCGCCACGGCGCGGCTCAACCTGCTGCTGGTGGATCCCGAGAGCGGCCGCCCGGTGGCGGTGCCCGAGGCCGTGAAGGCGGCCATCGCCGGGGCGGGAGGGGCCTGATGTCCCGTGAATATCCGATCATCGCCGTGACCGGCTCCTCCGGGGCCGGCACGACCACCGTCAAGCGCACCTTCGAGCGCATGTTCTCTCGCGAGGATGTGCACGCCGCCTTCGTCGACGGCGACGCCTTCCACCGCTATACCCGGGAGGAGCTCTCGCGGATCTTCCGCGAGGAGCCAGAGCGCAAGGACGAGCTCTCCCACTTCGCCGTGGAGGCCAACCTGCTCGAGGAGCTCGAGACCCTGTTCCATGAGTATGGCGACAGCGGCAGCGGTACCTATCGCCACTATATCCACGCCGAAGACAAGCAGATGATCGAGTCCGGCTACCACATCGGCACCTTCACCGAGTGGCAGCCGTTGCCCTATGGCACCGACCTGCTGTTCTACGAGGGGTTGCACGGAGGCCTGGTCACCCCCGAGCACGATATCGCTCGTCATGTCGATCTGCTGGTGGGGGTGGCGCCGACCATGAACCTGGAGTGGATCCAGAAGATCGACCGCGACACCAAGCTGCGCGGTTACTCCCAGGAGGCGGTGATCGACACCATCCTGGGGCGCATGGACGACTATGTGCGCTATATCCAGCCGCAGTTTTCGCGCACCCATATCAACTTCCAGCGGGTGCCCACGGTGGACACCTCCAATCCCTTCGAGGTGCAGGATATTCCCACCGACGCCGAGTCCTTCGCGGTGATCCGCTTCCGCGAACCGGCCACGGTGGACTTCCCCTACCTGCTGGCGATGATCCCGGATGCCTTCATGAGCCGTCCCCATACCCTGGTGGTGCCCGGGGCGCGGGTCTCCCTGGCCATGGAGCTGATCCTCGGGCCGCTGGTGCGCCACCTGCTGGCCCAGCGCCGTTTCCGCTGAGCCCGATCAACCCGACGAGTGAGGAGGCCCGAGAGATGGAGTGCCTGTTCTGCAAGATCATCAACCGCGAGATTCCCGCCGAGATCGTCTTCGAGGATGACCAGGTGGTGGCCTTCGAGGACATCAATCCCCAGGCGCCTACCCACCTGCTGATCATTCCCCGGAAGCATATCGCCACCCTCAACGATCTCGAGGAGGGCGACCTGGCCCTGGCGGGGCGCCTGCAGTTCACCGCCGCGCGCCTGGCGAAGGAGCGAGGCTTCGCCGAGGAGGGCTACCGGGTGGTGATGAACTGCAATGACCAGGGCGGCCAGACCGTCTATCATATTCACATGCACCTGATGGGCGGCCGACGCTTTACCTGGCCGGCTGGGTAGTCGGCGTTCCTGCGGGCAACCGCGCGATCTACGGTGTTCGGCGCATCAGGTGCATCCTGCTTACCGATAACACGACGGCGCCACCCTCGGGTGGCGCCGTCATGTCATGGGCCCGCTGCGGGTCAGCCCTCGACGATGGTGTAGGAATGGGTCACCTCGACCCCGCCGTTGACCAGCATGATCGAGGCGCTGCAGTACTTCTCGGCGGAGAGCTCCACGGCGCGGGCGACCTGCTTCTCCTTGAGCCCCTTGCCGGTGACGGTGAAGTGAACATGGATCTTCGTGAACACGCTGGGGGTGGCATCGGCGCGCTCGGCCTCGATGCTCGCCACGCAGTCGCTGACGTCGGCGCGGGCCTTGTCGAGGATATTGAGGATATCGAAGGAGGTGCAGCCGCCCATGCCCATGAGCAGCAGCTCCATGGGGCGCGGGCCGGTGTTGCGGCCGCCGTGGTCGGGCGGGCCATCGATGACCACGCTGTGGCCGCTGCCCGATTCGGCAACGAACTGGCGGCCGTCGGTCCATTTCACGGTGGCTTTCATGTCTCGAGTGTCCTTGTCAGTCGCTTGCAGAGTCGCCGGGGCTGTTCCGGCAACAAGACGGTGGTGAAAACGACGATCAGCATACCAGCTGCTTCGTGTGGGCTCAGCTTCGAGGACGACTCGACGCTAGTGACTCGTCCAGCGTCCTCAGTCTCTCCGGCGTACCCACGTCCACCCAGCACGCCGCGATGGTGGTGGCCGGCCACGCGCCCCTCGGCCGTGGCGCGACGTAGCAGCGGCGCGAGGGCGAAGGCGCCCCGAGGTTCGCCTGCCACCAGCGCCGGGTCGAGCAGGCTGATGCCGGCGAAGGTGAGCCTCGGCTCGCCCTCGGCGCTGACGCGGCCGGTGGCGTCGAGGTGGAAGTCGCCCGCCGGATGGTGGTCGGGGTTGTCCACCAGCACCAGGCGCGCCAGGTCGCCGTTATCCAGCGCGGGCAGGGTGCTCGGGTCGAGGTCGCACCAGACGTCGCCGTTGACCAGCAGGAAGGGGGCGCGACCGAGCAGCCCCAGCGCCCGCTGGATGCCACCCCCGGTCTCCAGCGGCGTCTCCTCGCGGCTCCAGGCGATGCGCACCCAGTGGTCGCCGCCGTCACCCAGTGCCTCGATGATCTGCTCGGCACGGTAGCTGACATTGATCACGATCTCGGTGATGCCCGCCTCGCGCAGGCGTTCGAGGTGGTGGACGATCAGCGGCCGGCCAGCCACCGAGCAGCGGCTTGGGGCAGTGGTCGGTGAGCGGGCGCATGCGGGTGCCGAGCCCCGCGGCGAGGATCATCGCCTTCATGTGGACGCCTCCAGCCCGGCGGCCAGGGCCGGGCGGAAGGCGTCGGCCAGCCAGGCCTTGAAGTCGTCATGCCCCTCCACGCCGGCCAGGCTCTCCTCGAGGTGAGCGAGGAAGTGGGGCAGGCGTTCGAGGTAGCCCGTCTTGTGGTCGCGCAGGGTCAGGCGGCAGAAGATGCCCAGCACCTTGAGCGAGCGCTGGGCGGCCATGGCGTTGGCCTGGGCCAGGAAGGTGGCCGCGGTGGTGCTCGAGGGGAGACGGCCGTCGGCCACGGCGCAGCGGCGGAAGGCCTCGACCCAGTCGGCGAAGCGCGCCGGCGTCGAAGCGGCAGTAGCGGCCGCGCAGCAGCGAGATCAGGTCGTAGCTGATGGGGCCCGCCACCGCGTCCTGGAAGTCGATCAGCACCAGCGAAGCGTCTCGCACCATCAGGTTCATGGCGTCGAAGTCGCGGTGCACCGTAACCATCGGCTGGGCCAGCGCCTGCGCCACCAGGGCCTGGCGCAGCGCTGTCCAGCCCGGAGGCGTCGCCAGCCCCAGCCATTCGCCCAGGCACCATTCGGGGAAGAGCTCCAGCTCACGCTCGAGCAGGGCGGCATCGAAGCGCGGCAGGTCGTCGGGGCCGGCGCGGTTCTGCAGCTCGTGGAGCAGTGCGATGGCCCGCTCGTGCCAGGCCAGCGCCTCGCCCTCATCGTCGAAGCAGCACTGCAGGGGAGTGTCTCCGAGGTCCTCCAGTTCGATGAATCCCGCCTCCAGGTCGACCGCGTGGAGGTGCGGTACCGGCAGCCCGGCGGCCTCCCAGCGGCGGGCAATGGCCACGAAGGGTTGGCTGTCCTCCTGCTCGGGCGGGGCATCCATCAGGATGCGGGTGGTGTCGTCGGGCAGGACCAGGCGGAAGTAGCGGCGGAAGCTGGCGTCGCCGGCGGCCAGGCGCAGGTCGAGGGCGTCGGGCGCCAGGGCGTGGCGCGCGGCGGCCCAGCGGGCGAGCCGTTCGCGGCGCGAGGCGTCGAGGGCGGCGTCGGTCATGGAGGAGGCTCCTGGGTCGGGGTGTCCGGTTGACGGTCGTGGGCGCGCGCCGCATGCTGGGCGCTGCGCCGTCACCGCCGGCAGGACAGGCCGACGGCGGCCTGTATAATAGCGTTTCACCTCGCCAAGGACATCGACCAACATGGGCAAGCGACTCGTCATGGACGGCCCTTGCAGGCCTGGTGGCCTCGGGTCTTGCCGGCGGCCCGCTGCTGGCGGCCCCGCCGGAGCCCCTGCCCGCCGCGCAACTCGACTTCCGCCCCTGGGGCAGCGAGAGCCCGGGGGACTCCCTGTGCCGCGGCGCCTATGTGATGCCCGACTACCGCCTGCCGCCGCCCGAGCCCGGCAAGGTGGCCAGCGAGTCGACAAGCGCCAGCTACGGCGAGGATGGCGAGACCCTGCTCCAGGGCGAGGTGGTGCTGCGTCGCGATACCGCCCAGCTCGAGACCCCGGGGGTGCGGGTGCCACCCAGCCGGGAGCGCGCCTTCGCCGAGGGTCCCCTGGCGCTGCGCGACCAAGGACTGCTGGTGCGCGGCAGCGCCGGTGAACTCTCGCTGGTGAACGACGCCGCCAGCGTTGACGAGGCGCACTACGTCATCCACGACCGCCACTTGCGCGGCGACGCCCAGCGCCTGGCGCGCCTCGAGGACGGCCGCTACCGGCTCTCCTCGGCGAGCTTCACCACCTGTGACCCGGGTGACAACCTGTGGCAGCTGGTCGGCGGCGATGTGATGCTCGATCGCGAGAGTGGCTTCGGCACCGCCCGCCATGCCCGGCTGGAGGTGAAGGACGTGCCGGTCTTCTACTGGCCCTGGGTGCGCTTTCCCATCGATGACCGCCGTCATACCGGCTTCCTGTGGCCGGCGGTGGGCTTCTCCACCGACTCGCTGGACTACGCCCAGCCCTTCTACTGGAACATCGCCCCCGACCAGGATGCCACCATCACGCCGCGCTGGATCAGCGATCGTGGCCTGCTGCTGGGCGGCCAGTACCGCTACCTGTTCGCCGAGTCGGCCGTGCAGATCGAGGGTGCCTGGCTCGACAGCGACGATGGCGGTGACAGCGACAACCCCAACGATGCGGCGCGCCGCTTCGAGGGCGAGGAGCGCTGGTACCTCGATTATCGCCACGCCGGCACCCTGAGCCCGCGCAGCCGCTATCAGCTGCGCTACGGGGCGGCCAGTGACGGCCGCTACTTCGATGACTTCGGCAGCGACTTCGCCGAGCAGAACACCTCGTCCATGGAGCGCCTGGCCCAGGTGGACTACCGCGGCGATACCTGGCGCCTCGACGCCCGCGCCCAGGGCTTCCAGAAGCTCGACGACCCGCTGCTGGAGCAGGACAAGCCCTTCTATCGCCTGCCCAGCCTCACCGCGGCGGCGCGCTGGAACCAGCAGAGCGGCTTCTACCAGCAGTGGCAGAGCAACTACAGCTACTTCTGGCGCGATATCGACGAGACAGAATTGCCGAATAATCCGCGCTTTGATCGTGAATCGGCCACCGGCTCGCGGCTGCATCTTTCGCCGGCCGTGGGTTGGCGCTTCGACGAGAGCTGGGGCCACCTGGAGCCGCGCCTCGAGTGGCTGGGCACCGCCTATGAACTGGACTACGGCGAGCGCGATACCGACCGCGACACCTCGTTGACCCGCAGCGTGCCGGTGGCCTCCGTGGATGCCGGCCTGGTGTTCGAGCGCGAGCTCGACCTGGGGGCCGTGATTACCGACAGACCCTGGAGCCCCGCGCCAACTACGCCTATGTGCCGGCCCGCGACCAGAGCGACTTTCCCGACTTCGACACCAGCGAGCGCGCCTTCTCCTGGAGCCAGCTATGGTCGCCGCACCGCTTCTCCGGCAGCGACCGGGTCGGCGACCTCAACCGCCTCTCCCTGGGCCTCGAGTCGCGGTTGCTGGAGGACGAGGGCGGCCGCCAGCGGCTCTCCCTGGGGCTGGGCCAGG
The DNA here is from genome assembly GCA_018401555.1 of Halomonas sp. GTDB lineage: Bacteria > Pseudomonadota > Gammaproteobacteria > Pseudomonadales > Halomonadaceae > Halomonas. The sequence continues at coordinate 29,634 of JAGYKP010000094.1, read as the reverse complement.
CGCTCTATTTCGAGGACCGCAGTATCGATATGGCGGGCGACCCCGACGAGTTACCGACCAACGGCGCGGATTACTACCGCGCCACTCGCGATCGTTCGCCGCTGGTCGCCAATGCCGACTGGCAGGTCACCGAGCGCTGGCGCACCCGCTGGCAGTGGCTATATGACGATGACCTGGAGCGCACCGAGCGCGCCGGGGTCGACCTGCAGTACCGCTCGCCGAAAGGGCACGCGTTGAACCTCGGCTACCGCTGGGAGCTCGAAGGCTTTGATCCCTCGCTGGATCAGTTCGACGACGACTTTCGCACCTACGACCGCGAGGAGTACGACGCCTCCTTCGCCTGGAAGGCCGGCCGGCGCGTCGACCTGATCGGTCGCCTGCTCTACGACAATACCAACGACCGTGCCCTGGAGCAGCTCGCCGGGGTGCAGTGGAACGACTGCTGCTACGGCGTGCAGCTGGTGTGGCGTGAGTGGATCGACGACAACGACACCGGCATCCTGGCCGATGATTTCACCGATCGCGGGGTCTTCCTGCGCTTCGTGTTCAAGGGGCTCGGCGGCGTGGGCCGCGAGGCCGACAGCTACTTCGAGGAGGCCATCCCCGGCTACCGCAGCACCGCCTTCTGAGCCGGATGGCCCGTTAGAGAGGAATGATGAAAGGACAGCACACCATGCGCAGTCGCCGCACCCCCTTCCTGGCCGCCGGTCTGGCCATGGCCCTGGGCCTCGCCGCCGTGCCCGTCAGCCAGGCCCAGGAGCCTCCGTCCACCCAGCGCCAGGCGCTGGACCGTATCGTGGCGGTGGTCAACGAGGGGGCGATCATGCAGAGCCAGCTCGAGGATCGCCTCGCCCAGGTGCGCAGCCAGATGGGCGCCCAGCAGGAAGAGCTGCCCCCCGCAGGGACCCTGCGCGAGCAGGTCCTGGAGCAGATGATCCTCGAGGAGATCCAGTGGCAGATGGCGGATGAGGCCGGCCTCACGGTGGATGACACCGACCTCAACCGCCAGGTGCGTGGCATCGCCGAGCGCAACGGCATGAGCCTGGAGCAGTTCGCCGACACCCTGGAGGCCGACGGCCTGACGCTGGCTGGCGTGCGCGAGGAGATCCGCCGCGAGCTGACCCTGCGCCAGCTGCAGCAGCGTCGCGTGGGCAGCCGGGTCAATCTCTCCGAGCGGGAGGTGGAGCGCTTCATGGAGCAGGAGGGCGTGGGGCGTGAGCAGGCCCAGCAGGCCCTCTTCCAGCGCAAGGCCAACGAGGAGCTCGGCGCCTGGCTGCAGGAGATCCGTTCCCAGGCCTTCGTCGACAACCGCCTCGACGAGCGCTGATGGCGACCCCTGCCGCGCCGGTCCTGGCGCTGACCAGCGGCGAGCCCGCGGGCATCGGGCCCGAACTCTGCTGATGCTGGCCGCCGAGGGCGTGGCTGGCACTCGCCTGGTGGCGGTGGGTGACCCCGGCCTGCTCGATGAGCGCGCCGCCGCCCTCGGCCTGACGGTGGAGCTGGTCGAGCTCGCCCCCGGCGAGGCGGTGCCCGCGGCGCGACCCGGCCGGCTGCCGGTATGGCCTGGTGGCGCTGCGCGCCCCGGTTCGTCCCGGCGTGCTCGAGGCCGCCAATGCCGACTACGTGCTCGAGACCCTGGACGTGGCGATCCGCGCCTGTCGCGCGGGCCAGGCCGCGGGCATGGTCACCGCGCCGCTGCACAAGGGCGTGATCCTCGACGCCGGGCATGCGGGGTTCACCGGTCATACCGAGTACCTGCGCGACGCCTGCGGTGTCGAGGAGGTGGTGATGATGCTCGCCACCGACGCCGCCCTGCACGCCGAACGGCCCGGCTGGTCGGGGAGCGCCGCCTTGCGGGTGGCCCTTGCCACCACCCACCTGCCGCTGCGCGAGGTGGCCGATGCCATCACCCGTGAGGGCCTGGCGCGGGTGCTGCGCATCCTCGCTGCCGACCTGACGCGCTGGTTCGGGGTGGCCAGCCCGCATATCGCGGTGTGCGGGCTCAACCCCCACGCCGGCGAGGGTGGCCACCTGGGGCGCGAGGAGCTCGAGGTGATCGAGCCGACCCTCGAGGCTCTGCGTGGCGAGGGGCTGACCCTCGACGGCCCGCTCCCTGCCGATACCCTGTTCACCCCGCGCCACCTGGCGGGCGTGGATGCGGTGCTGGCCATGTACCATGACCAGGGCCTGCCCGTGCTCAAGTACGCGGGCTTCGGCCGCGCCGCCAATATCACCCTGGGACTGCCGCTGGTACGCACCTCGGTGGATCACGGCACCGCCCTGGACCTGGCCGGCACGGGCCGCGCCGACCCCGGCAGCCTGCGGGTCGCCGTGGCGCTGGCCGCGCAGATGGCCGCCCGCGGCGGTGGCAACTGAACCAGAATTCGGGCCGTTCAAGGGGCGCCGGGGATAGACCGAAGCGGAGGTCCGATTCCAGGGAAGGAATCGGTAGCGTACAGGGAAGTATTCACAGCGCCTCCGCGAAGGGTCTATCGCCGGAACAGCCCCGAATCAGCGGCGATGCGACAGTTAGATTATCCAGCGATAGAAGGACACCCCTGAATGGCATCTCGCCCCCCGGTCCATCGGGCCCGCAAGCGCTTCGGCCAGAACTTCCTGCGTGACCGCGGCATCATCTCCCGCATCGTGCGGGCCATCGGGCCGCGCCCCGGCGAGCGGATCGTTGAGATCGGCCCCGGTCAGGGGGCGCTCACCGAACCGCTGCTTGAGGCCGCCGGCGGACGCCTGGAGGTGATCGAGCTCGATCGCGACCTGATTCCCGGGCTGCGCGTGCAGTTCTTCAACTACCCCGATTTCGTGATCCACGAGGGCGATGCGCTCAAGGTCGACTTTCGTGCCCTGCGCGGCGAGGGTGAGCCGCTGCGTGTCGTCGGCAACCTGCCCTACAACATCTCCACCCCGCTGATTGCCCACCTGCTCCAGGCCGGCGACGCCGTCGCCGACATGCACTTCATGCTGCAGAAGGAGGTGGTGGAGCGCCTGGCCGCCGAACCGGGCGGCGCCGACTGGGGACGCCTCTCGGTGATGGCTCAGTACCGCTGCCGGGTGGAATCGCTGTTCGTGGTGCCGCCGGAGGCCTTCGTGCCGCGGCCCAAGGTGGACTCCGCCATCGTGCGGCTCACCCCCCATGCCGAGCTGCCCCATCCGGCACGCGACGAGACGCTGCTGGCGGCGATCGTCAAGGAGGCCTTCGGTCAGCGCCGCAAGACCCTGCGCAACAATCTCAAGGGGCGCATCACCGCCGCCGAACTCGAGACACTCGACATCGATCCCGGCCGGCGCCCCCAGACACTCTCCGTGGAGGAGTTCGTGCGTATCGCCGACCATCTGGCCCAGGCGACAGGGGAGGCTAGCGAATGAGCGATCGAGCCGCCAGCGGTGACGCCCCCATGGATGAGGCGCGAGGCGTGAGCGTCGAGGTCCAGCCGGAGTTTCGTGCCGACGAGTCTGCCCCCGGCGAGGGGCGCTACGTGTTCAGCTACACGGTGACCGTGCACAACGCCTCGCGCCACAGTGTCCAGCTGATGGCCCGCCACTGGACCATCACCCAGGGCAGCGGCAAGGTCCAGGACGTACGCGGCAAGGGGGTGGTGGGGCAGCAGCCGGTGATCGGCCCCGGCCAGCACTTCCGCTACACCAGCCGGGCGATCCTCGATGGACCGGTGGGGGTGATGCAGGGCGACTACACCTGCGTGGATACCGCCACCCAGCGCCCCTTCGAGGTGCCCATCGCCCCCTTTCGCCTGGCCTGCCCCAACCAGGTCCACTGAATCCACTGCAGCCGAGCCAAAACCGAATACCGGGAGAGCCCATGACCACCTACGCCATCGGCGACCTCCAGGGCTGCCATGCCGAGTTCGTCGAACTGCTCGAGACCCTGGATTTCGACCCGCGCCGTGACCGCCTGTGGCTGGCTGGCGACCTGGTCAACCGCGGCCCCGGGTCGCTCGACTGCCTGCGTGAGGTCGAGGCACTGGGCGACGCCGCCCTCACGGTGCTCGGCAACCATGACCTGCACCTGCTGGCGGTGGCGCGGGCGGCGCCGCGCTCAACCGCAAGGACACCCTGACGCCATCCTCGCCGCTCCCGATCGCGAGCGACTGCTCGACTGGCTGCAGTCGCGTCCGCCGCTGGTGCGCGAGACGCTGGGCGGCGAGGATACCCTGATGACCCATGCCGGGCTGTTGCCCCAGTGGTCGCCGGAGCTGGCCACGACGCTGGCCGCGGAGGTAGAGGCGGTGTTGCGCGGCGAGCGCGGGGGCGCCTTCCTCGAGCGCATGTACGGCAATGCACCGGACCAGTGGCGCGATGACCTCGACGGCATCGACCGCCTGCGCGCCATCGTCAACGTCCTGACCCGCATGCGCTTCATCGACGCCCAGGGGCGGCTGGACTTCGCCGCCAAGGAAGGGCTCGACAGCGCCCCGGCGGGCTTCGAACCCTGGTTCCGCTTTCCCCGCGGCGACGATGTCCGGCTCATCTTCGGCCACTGGGCGGCGTTGCAGGGCGAGACCCCCGGCAGCCGGGTCAACGCCTGCGCGCTGGATACCGGCTGCGTGTGGGGAGGCTCCCTGACGGCCCTGGACCTGGCCAGCGGCGAGCGTACCAGTGTGCCCAGCCGGCGGCGTTGAACGCGGCTATCCTTTCCTTCCGATCACTTCCTGAAACGAGGCGCCTCCATGAGCTTCCAGCATCTCGATATCGCTACCCTCGCGACCTGGCTCGATCAGGGCCGTGACGCCGCGCTGGTGGATATTCGCGACGCCCTGAGCTTCGCCCAGGGACATATTCCCGGCAGCCGGCGGCTCGACAACGACACGGTGGGCGACTTTGTCGAGACGACCCCGTCGAGCGCCCGGTGGTGGTGGTCTGCTACCACGGCCACTCCAGCCAGCAGGCCGCCGCCTGGCTGGCCGGCCAGGGCTTCGCGGCCGTCTACAGCCTCGACGGCGGCTTCACCGACTGGCAGCTGCGCCACCCCGACCGGGTAGAGGCCTGAACGTGGCGATGACGGACGACCCGGCCGTGCGCGGACTCGCGGTCTATCGGGTGGGGGTGCGGTACGTGATGCTCGCCTCGGCTGGCCGGTCACCGACACCGACTGGGTGGTGGTGGGGGCCACCCCGGAGGCGCTGCGTCGCCGGGGCTTCCGGCCCGTGGGGCGTGACTTCCCGGTCTTCCTCCACCCCGAGACCCACGAGGAGTACGCCCTGGCGCGTACCGAGCGCAAGGCGGGCCACGGCTATACCGGTTTCGTGGTCCACGCCAGTCCCGAGGTGACCCTGGAGGAGGACCTGGCGCGCCGCGACCTGACCATCAACGCCATGGCCGAGACCCCGCAGGGCGAACTGGTCGATCCCTATGGCGGCCTGGCCGATCTGGAGGCGCGGGTGCTGCGCCACGTCTCCCCGGCCTTCGTCGAGGACCCGCTGCGCGTGCTGCGCACCGCGCGCTTCCTGGCCCGCTACGCAGGGCTCGGCTTCACCATCGCCGAGGCGACCCGGGCGCTTATGCGTGAGCTGGTGGAGAACGGCGAGCTCGCCCACCTGGTGGCCGAGCGGGTGTGGGTCGAGACCGAGAAGGCGCTGGCCGAACCCTGGCCCGAGGTCTACTTCCAGGCGCTCGACGACTGCGGCGCCCTGGCGGTGCTGATGCCGGCGCTGGCCGCCGACCGGGAGGCCCTGGACGAGGCCTTGGGTCGGCTGCATCGGCTGCCCGAGGAGGGGAGGGCGAGGCCCTGGCCCGCTGGCGCTGGGCGCGGCTGGTGGAGCACCTGGACGAGGCGGCGCGGGGCGAACTGGGCCGAACGCCTGCGCCAGCCGAAGGCCTACGTCGAGCTGGCCCGACAGGTGGCACAAACCCGTGCGCTGGTCGCACAGGCGCGCCACACGCCCCCCGATGGGGCGCGGCTGCTGGCCTGGCTGGATGCCGTCGATGCCTGGCGGCGCAGCGAACGGGTGGTGCCGCTGATCAGCCTGGTGAGCCTGGAGGCGCCGGCGCTTGCCGAGGAGCTGGCCGTGGCCTGGCGGCTTGCCGCCCAGGTATTGCCGAAGACGCTGGTGGAGGAGGGGTTCAAGGGGCGCGAGCTGGGCGTGGAGCTCGCCCGGCGGCGGCGTGAGGTGATCGATGCCGCCCTGCGGCGCGAGTAGGCCGGCCGTTCAGTCGGGACTCGAGATCCGGCGGCCGGCCCAGCTGAAGGCCACCGGCCAGAGCCGCTGGTCGCCCGGCCTCGAAGCGGCGCCACAGGGCCGCGTAGGTCTCGCCGCTCCCGGGCAGGCGCGCCTCGGGCAGCAGCTCGGCCAGGGGCTGGAGCACGAAGGCGTGGTGGGTGATCTCGCCCCGCGGCAGGCTGACGCCGTCGTGCTCGCCGCTGAGCCTCGCCCACGGTCAGCAGGTCGACATCCAGGGTGCGTGGGCTGAACTTGGGGCTGCCCTCGCGCCGGCCGTTGGCGAACTCGAGGCGCTTGCACCAGGCCTGCAGCTCACCCACCGTGGCCTCGCTCTCGAAGGCCGCCACCAGGTTGTAGAAGTTGCGCCCATCCTCGAAGCCCACCGGTTCACTCTCGAATACCCGCGAGACCCGCAGCCCCTCGAAGGAGGCCGCCAGGGCATCCAGGCAGACACGCACATGGTGCTCCCGCTCGATATTGCTGCCGATGCTGACCGTGACCAGGGCCATCACACTGCTCCCGGGCGGGAGCCGCGCTCGATGCGTACGCCCACCGCGGCCGCGGCCGACACGGCCCCCGGCTTGCGCACGGTCAGGCGCAACCAGGCGATGCCGAACTCGTCGCGCAGTGTCTCGGCCAGGCGCTCGGCGAAGGTCTCCACCAGGGCAACGTCATGCTCGGCGGCGAAGGCCTGGATGCGCTCGCTGATCGCCGCGTAGTCGAGGGTCTGGGCGATATCGTCATCTGCCGCTGCCGGGCGGATATCGGTGGCCAGCTCCAGGTCGAGCACCAGGCGCTGGGTGATGGTGCGCTCCCAGTCATAGACCCCGATCACGGTGTCGACGGCGAGGGACTCGATCAGCACTAGATCCATGGCGGGGTTCCGGGCGGCTCAATGGCGAAGGTGGCAGGGATTGTACGCGAGCGGCGCGGCACCGAACACCTTGGCGGCTGGGCAGCCCGGGGCGGGGCTGTCAGAATGGCCGGGTTCCCGTTGCAGGAGGGTCGGCCGTGGAGGCGCCACTGATCTCGCTGCTGCCGCTGGTGGTCCTGGGCTACCTGAGCGGCAGCTGGCTGGGTGCCCTTAGCGTGTGCCGGCTGGCCGGCGTGGGCGACCCGCGCCTGGCGGGCTCCTTCAACCCGGGGTTTTCCAATGTCCTGCGCCTGCACGGCCGGCGGCTGGCCCTGGCGACCCTGCTGGTGGATGCCGCCAAGGGCGTACCGGCCCTGGCGCTGGCGATCCTGCTGGGGTTGCCGCCCTGGGCCCAGGGGCTGGTGGGCCTCGCCGTGCTGCTGGGCCACAGCTATCCGGTCTGGCATCGCTTCCGCGGCGGCAAGGCGGTGGCCAGCGCCTTCGGGGTGATGCTGGTGCTGACCCCGGGGGTGGCGCTGGTATGTGCCGCGCTATGGGCGCTGCTCGCCTGGCGGGTGCGTACCGCCGCGGTGGCGTCCCTGGCCAGCGCCGCCGTCGCCCCCCTGGCCAGCCTGTGGCTGGCGCCGGATTACGTCATCGTGGTGATCGCCTTCACCCTGCTGGTGCTGGCGCGCCACGTGCTCAATATCCAGCGTCTGGGACGCGGCGACGAGCCACCCCTCTAAAGCTGCAAGCCCTAAGCTATAAGCTGTAAGAAAAATCCTTCGCCATGGGGGCGATACCGACATTCTGGCTTGCGGCTTGCGGCTTGCGGCTTACGGCTCGCGCAGCGTATCCATTGGCCAGCGCGGTACCGCCTGCATCGCGCCGGTCTCGTCGCGCTCGCCGGCCTGCAGGCGTTGCGCGCCCACGTAAGCGATCATCGCACCGTTGTCGGTGCAGAAGCGCCCGCGGGGGTAGTAGGCCTGGGCGTCGCGCTTGGCGCACTCCGTGCTCCAGCCGTTCGCGCAGCCGCGCATTGGCGCTGACGCCGCCGGCCACCACCAGGCGCTTGAGACCGGTCTGGTCCAGGGCGCGGCGGCACTTGATCACCAGGGTGTCGACCACCGCCTCCTCGAAGGCGCGGGCCACGTCGGCGCGGGCCTGGTCGTCGAGCTCGCCGGCCTCCTCGAGCTGGCGAATGGCGGTGAGGGTGTGGGTCTTTAGCCCCGAGAAGCTGAAGTCGAGCCCCGGGCGGTCGGTCATCGGCCGCGGAAAACGCAGGCGTGCGGGGTCACCGCGTTCGGCCAGCCGTGCCACCTGGGGGCCGCCGGGGTAGTCGAGGCCCAGCATCTTGGCCGCCTTGTCGAAGGCCTCGCCGGCGGCGTCGTCCACCGACTCGCCGAGCAGGGTGTAGGACCCCAGTCCGCGTACCTCGACCAGCTGGGTGTGGCCACCGGAGACCAGCAGGGCCACGAAGGGGAAGGCGGGACGGTCCTCCTCCAGCATGGGCGCCAGCAGGTGGCCCTCCATATGATGGACGCCGAGCACCGGGATGCCCAGCGCCCGGGCCATGCCGTGGGCAGTGGCGGCCCCCACCATCAGCGCCCCCACCAGGCCGGGGCCGGCGGTGTAGGCGATGGCGTCGAGGTCCGCGCGGACCAGGCCCGCCTCGTCCAGCACCCGCTGGACCAGCGGCAGCAGGCGGCGGGTGTGATCGCGGAGGCCAGCTCCGGCACCACGCCGCCATATTCGGCGTGCATGGCGACCTGGCTGTAGAGGGCGTCGGCCAGCAGGCCGCGCTCGGTGTCGAAGAGGGCGACGCCGGTCTCGTCGCAGGAGGTCTCGATGCCCAGTACGCGCATGGTGTCGGCTCGGTGTCTCGGAAATGGCCGCCATTCTACGTGGAATGGACACGGAAAGCATTTGCATAGGCCGGGCGTGAGGTCTAAACTATTGTGCGCTGCAAGACTGGGTCGTGCACCCAGGTGGCGAAATTCCGCGACCGATACCCTCGTTTTCCGGCGCGCTCAGGCGTTCCGGGCGTTTGTTCGTCGCGAAACGTGCCACCCGCAGGGGTGTGCGTACTAACCGAACTCTAGTTACCTAAGGTAGGTGAGTGCTTAATGCCTTCTGTCAAAGTACGAGATAACGAGCCGTTTGACGTCGCGCTGCGTCGCTTCAAGCGTTCCTGCGAAAAAGCCGGTGTTCTCTCCGAGGTGCGTCGTCGCGAGCACTACGAGAAGCCGACCGCGGAGCGCAAGCGCAAGGCGGCGGCTGCCGTCAAGCGTCACGCCAAGAAGCTCCAGCGTGAGCGCAAGCGCTTCGAACGGCTCTATTGATCCGTACTGGAGACGTCGGGCCCCAGGCCCGGGCTGTCTCAGGAGGACGCCAAGCGGCCGCCATCCGGTGGCCGCTTGTTTTTTCCGGGTCGGTGGCGGCTGCCGTCGACCCTGGGTGATCACACCGCAGCCGTCGAGGTGATCCGACTTCATGGCCGGACAGATTCCCCAGCGCTTCATCGATGACCTGCTCGCCCGCGTCGACGTGGTCGAGGTGGTGGGTGAGCGAGTCAAGCTCAAGAAGGCCGGACGCAACTACTCGGGCCTGTGTCCCTTCCACCAGGAGAAGACGCCGTCGTTCACCGTAAGTGCCGATAAGCAGTTTTATCACTGCTTCGGCTGCGGCGCCCACGGCAATGCCCTGCGCTTCCTGATGGAGTACGACAAGCTGCGCTTCCCCGAGGCAGTGGAGCAGTTGGCCGGCCGCCTGGGCATGGAAGTGCCCCGAGAGGGGGCTGACGACCCGCGTGCCCAGGCCCGGGAGCGCAAGCGCAAGGAGGGTGTGAACCTCCTCGAGCTCTCGGCCAGCTTCTTTCGCGAGCGCCTGAAGATGCCGGAAGGCCAGGGCGCCCGGGAGTACCTGGAGCGCCGCGGCCTGGCGCCGGAGGTGGTCGAGACCTTCGGTGTCGGCTATGCCCCGGACTCCTGGGAGAGCCTCAAGCGCCATCTCGGTGAGCGCGGGATCGGCGAGGCGGTGCAGGCGGAGTACGGCCTGCTGGTGCATCGCGAGGAGAGCGGACGCACCTACGACCGCTTCCGCGACCGGGTGATGTTCCCGATCCGCGATATCAAGGGGCGCACCATCGGCTTCGGCGGGCGGGTGCTGGGCGATGCCAAGCCCAAGTACCTCAACTCCCCGGAGACCCCGGTGTTCCACAAGGGGCGCGAGCTCTATGGCCTCTACGAGGCGCGCCAGGCCGATCACCGCCTGGAGCGGGTGGTGATCGTCGAGGGCTACATGGACGTGGTGGCGCTGGCCCAGTTCGGCATCCGCAATGCGGTCGCCACCCTGGGCACCTCCACCAGCGAGGAGCATCTCGGGCGACTGTTCCGGCTGGTCAATGAGGTGGTGTTCTGCTTCGACGGCGACCGTGCCGGACGTCAGGCCGCGACACGGGCGCTGGAGACGGTGCTGCCGCTGATGATCGATGGCCGCCAGGCACGTTTCCTGTTCCTGCCCGAGGGGGAGGATCCGGACACCCTGGTGCGTCGCGAGGGCAGCGAGGCCTTTCAGGATCGCATCACCTGCGCCAGCCCGCTGTCGGAGTTCCTCTTCGACCAGGCGGCGTCAGGCCGCGACCTGGCGCGTATCGAGGAGCGTGAGCGTTACGCCAGCCAGGTGCTGAAGGCGATCGGGCGCTTGCCGGAAGGGGTGCTCAGGTCGCTGATGCTGAGCGAGCTGTCGCGGCGCACCGGCGTCGAGGCGGCGAATTTCTCGGCCCTGCTGGCCAGGGGCGAGGGCGTGGCGGGACGAGAGTCGCGCGGCGCACAGGAGCCGGCCGCCATGCACGGGGCGGAAGGCAGCGCCATGTCGGAGCCGCCGCCCCGGGGCGAGAGCAGTGCCGCTCTTGCGCGTCGCTCCGGTGGGGCGTTGAGCCTGACGGCGCGCGCCCTGCAGCTGCTGCTCCACGAGCCGGCGCTGGTGGCGCGGTTGCCCGAGGAGGACGACTGGTGTCCGGAAGAGGAGCCCGACGGGGTGCTGTGTCGCGAGGTGATTCGCCTGCTGAGGGCCGGTGGCTACCGCAGCCCCCAGGTGCTGCTGGCGCACTTTCATGGCAGCCCCGAGGGTGAGCGCCCGGCGGCGCTGGCACGGCGTGAACTGCTGATCCCGAAGCCGGCACGGGGTGCCGAGCTGGAGGGGCTGGTGGCGCACTTCCGGCGGCACCGTCGCCGACGCTCACCTCAGGAGGAGTTCGACGCACTGCTGGCCAGGGAGAAGGCGGGGGAGCGGCTGTCGCGAGAGGATAAGCAGCGGCTGATGGCGTTGATCACCGAACTGCATCGCTGACCGGAAGGTCAAAAAAAGACACGACGGATTGGCGTTGCGCTTGATTTCTCTCCTAACATCCCCACATAGGAGACAGCGCTCGGCACCGGCGTAACCTGACAAACTAACACACCTGAATGACCGCGCAAATAGATCGAACTGGCAGAAAGGTGCTTTCTGCCGCTATACTGTTCGGCTTTATGAGTTTTCTCCACCCAGCGCTTCAGGTGCTTCATTCTTCTTCGTCGAGATAGGGTTTCTATGGCTGGAAATGCGCAGCAGCAGTCGCGTCTGAAGGAGTTGATCGCGCGCGGCAAGGAACAGGGCTTCCTGACCTATGCCGAGGTCAACGACCACCTTCCCGAGGATATCGCCGACCCGGATCAGGTGGAAGATATCATCGGCATGATCAACGACATGGGCATCAGCGTCGTCGAGGAAGCCCCCGATGAAGACACCCTGATGATGTCGGATCACTCCACCGACGAGTCGGCGGCCGAAGAGGCCGTGGCGGCGCTGGCCGCCGTGGAAAGCGACGTGGGTCGCACCACTGATCCGGTGCGCATGTACATGCGCGAGATGGGTACGGTGGAGCTGCTGACCCGCGAGGGCGAGATCGAGATCGCCAAGCGCATCGAGGAGGGCACCCGCGAGGTGATGTCGGCGCTGGCCTACCTGCCCGGCGCGGTGGAGTCGATCCTCGATGCCTATGACACGACCCAGGATGAAGAAGCCCCGGGCCGACTCTCGGACCTCTTCTCCGGTTTCATCGATCCCGACGAGGGCATTCCCGGCGTGGCCGAGGCGGAGGTTCCCGAGGAGGAGCCCCAGGCGGCGGGTGACGACGACGAGGACGCCGAGGCCGAGGAGGAGACGACCGGTGGCCCCGATCCCGAGGAGGCCCGCGCCCGCTTCGAGCAGATCCGCGAGCAGAACGCCGCGGCCCAGGCGGCCATCGAGGCCCACGGCCGCCACTCCAAGCCCGCCCAGGAGGAACTGGCGCGGCTGGCCGAGCTGTTCTCGCCGATCAAGCTGGTGCCCAAGCACTTCGAGCGCCTGGTCAACCAGGTGCGCATCAGCGTCGAACAGGTCCGCGCCCAGGAGAAGGCGGTGATGCAGCTGTGCGTCAAGAAGGCACGCATTCCGCGCAAGACCTTCATCAAGGCCTTCCCGGGCAGCGAATCCGATCCCGAGTGGCTGGATGCCTTCGCCGGCGAGCACCCGAAGTATGCCGACCGCCTCGCGCCGCTGCGCACGGATATCCAGCGTGCCCAGCGCAAGATCGCCTTCGAGGAGGAGATGGTTCGCCTGCCGGTGCAGGAGATCAAGGAGGTCAACCGCCGCCTCTCCATCGGCGAGGCCAAGGCGCGCCGCGCCAAGAAGGAGATGGTCGAGGCCAACCTGCGCCTGGTGATCTCCATCGCCAAGAAGTACACCAACCGTGGCCTGCAGTTCCTGGACCTGATCCAGGAGGGCAACATCGGCCTGATGAAGGCGGTGGACAAGTTCGAATACCGCCGCGGCTACAAGTTCTCCACCTATGCCACCTGGTGGATTCGCCAGGCGATCACCCGCTCCATCGCCGACCAGGCGCGCACCATCCGTATCCCGGTGCATATGATCGAGACTATCAACAAGCTCAACCGGGTCTCCCGGCAGATGCTCCAGGAGATGGGCCGCGAGCCTACCCCCGAGGAGCTGGGCGAGCGTCTCGAGATGCCCGAGGACAAGGTGCGCAAGGTGCTCAAGATCGCCAAGGAGCCGATCTCCATGGAGACGCCCATCGGCGACGATGACGACTCCCACCTGGGCGATTTCATCGAGGACAGCTCCATGGTGCTGCCCATCGATTCCGCCACCGGCGAGGGGCTGATCGAGGCGACACGCAACGTGCTGGGTGGGCTCACCGCCCGGGAAGCCAAGGTGCTGCGCATGCGCTTCGGTATCGACATGAACACCGACCACACCCTCGAGGAGGTCGGCAAGCAGTTCGATGTCACCCGCGAGCGGATCCGCCAGATCGAGGCCAAGGCGCTGCGCAAGCTGCGTCATCCCAGCCGCTCCGAGCCGCTGCGCTCCTTCCTCGACGAGTAGCGAGCGGGCGCACCCCGCAATGAAAAGCCCCCGCAGGCCTGAACTGACCCCCAATAGTTGGACAGTTCATTCAGCCGGCGCCCAAGGCCTGAGTCCTGTACTGTACGGGGCTCAGGCCTTTTAGTTTCAGCCTGATGCGTTCGTGGTTGTAGTAATGGATGTACTGGTCGAGCCCTTGCTGCAGCTGCTCAATGGTATCGAACCGGTTCAGGTGGAAATACTCGGCCTTCAGGGTACCGAAGAAGCTCTCCATGGCGGCATTGTCCAGGCAGTTCCCTTTCCGTGACATGCTGCGCAGTATCCGCTTCTCCACCACCAGGCGGCGATAGCTGGGGTGGCGATAATGCCAGCCCTGATCCGAATGGAGCAGCGGCCGGTCCCCTGGCATCAGCCTGCCAAAGGCTTTCTTCAGCATACCCTTCACCAGGTCGAACACCGGGCGCGGCCCTGTCTGGAAGGCAATGATCTCTCCGTTATACAGATCCATGACCGGTGACAGGTAGAGCTTCTGGCCATTGACCTTGAACTCGGTGATGTCCGTCACCCACCGCTGATGGGGACGCTGAGCCTGAAACCGACGCTGCAACGTATTGGGGGCAGCGTAGCCCTCCGACCCTCGGTAGGCACGATATCGCTTGGGGCGAACCAGGGACTTCAAGCCCAGCTGTCGCATCAGCCGCTGAACGGTCTTGTGGTTGATCGTCTCTCCTGCCTGCCGCAGGGCGGCGGTGATACGCCGGTAGCCATAGCGCCCTTTGTGGCGGTCGTAGATCGCCCGGATACGCATCTTCAGCGAGGCATACCGATCGTCAGCGCCCAAGGCCTGGACCTGGTAGTAGAACGTGCTGCGTGGCAGCTCAGCCGCACGCAGCAGCAGACCCAGCGGATGTTCATGCCTTAACCCTTGGACGGCCTGGGCTTTTTGCCCCGCGTCGCCGCCCCCTTCTCCCGGATCAAGGCATCGAGCTTTTTTAGGTAGGCATTCTCGGCACGCAGATACGCCAGCTCCTTGAGCAGCTCCGCTCATGGGAGCGCTCAACATCAGGCGGGGGTGGTGGGGAAGGCGGCTTCTTGGTCATCGGGCGGCGTCCCTTGCGCTTTGGCTCTAGTGCAGTCAGACCACCACTATGGTACTGACGCTCCCATCTGCCAATGGCGCCGCGCTCGCGGATATCGAACAGGGCCGCCGTCTGACGCCGTGACAAGCCATCTCGCCACATCGTCTCAAGGACCTGTAGTTTGAAAGCCGCGCTGCGATGCGAGTATTTCTTGCGCAGGCCCACCACGCCATGCTGACGGTAGCTATCCCGCCAGGTCCGTACCAGGGCATGGTCCAGGCCATGCTGGCGGGCCACCTCCCTCAAGCTGGTGTCATCGCGCAAACACTGCTGTGCCACCAGCAGCTTGAACCACTCGTCGTACCGATTGCTCATAAAAACACCCCGAAGGTTGGATTGGGTGTCCAACTTTCGGGGTGCAGTTCAGCCTGAGGCCTGCGGGGGCTTTTTGCTGCACGCCTGTCGAGTGACTCGCCTCGGGCTCAGTCGGCCCGGCGCGCCAGGGCCCAGCGGCGGGCCAGCAGGACGAGTTCGATCACCGCGATCAGCAGCAGGGCGTAGCCGAACAGCTCCACCACCTCTTCGGCGGCGCTCTTGAAGTCGCGCAGGTAGTTCTCCTGCAGGATCGCCTGCCAGAAGTCGCCACGTCCGTAGAGGCGCGAGAAGACGTAGGTGGTCAAAAAGCCCGCGGCGAACAGCCCGAAGGAGAAGCTGTTGGCGTAGGCGGCAAACTCGGCCACGAAGCGCCGTCGCCGGCGGATGACCGCGAACAGGATCGGCAGCACCGTGAGGCTGACCAGCAGCTGCCAGGCACCGTCGAAGACCCGGGCATCGAGCAGCGCATCCTGCTCGCGGATCAGCGAGGCAAACAGGAAACCGAACATCAGCAGGGCGACGAGGCGCAGCTGGCGTAGCCCGAGCATCA
Source organism: Halomonas sp. (assembly GCA_018401555.1). GTDB lineage: Bacteria > Pseudomonadota > Gammaproteobacteria > Pseudomonadales > Halomonadaceae > Halomonas. The sequence goes on along the minus strand of JAGYKP010000094.1, from coordinate 14,184 downwards.
CGTAGAGCAGCAGGGCGGAAGCGGTGGCCAGCAGGCCGGTCTGGGCCAGCTCGGTGAAGCCGCGTTCGGAGAAACGCGCATCGGGGAAGTGCAGGGCTTCGTAGAAGACGCCCTGGGCGATTCCCGCCACCAGCAGGATATAGAGCGTCGCACGCAGGCATACGGCACGGAACCCGATGGGCCAGGAAGGCTCGGGCAGAGACTTATGGGGCATGGCGAAGTTCGAATATGCAGGCAATAGTGATGGCGTATTCTACCTGCCGCGCCGACCGGTGGCTAACCTTGCGGGCTAGTTGTTTGCAAACTATTGAATTTACGGGGCCTACACCATTAGTCGAGTTTTTAGCCTGGCCTATTGCCGAGCCGGAATCACTCCTCTAGCTTACGTTAACGTAAAGTGCCGAGGCCGGTGGCCACCCGAGGATCGCCGCCTGTCCGATGCCGGATGACCACAGCCGTCATGCCGACGACGACAACGGCCGACAACAACGACAACAGCACCACGGCGGGTCGCCAGGCGACCCCGAGAGGACGATCCATGACCCAGGAGTTCATACTGGAGACTCGCGGGTTGACTAAGCAGTTTCGCGGCTTCACCGCCGTGGACGACGTCAACCTGCAGGTTCAGGAGGGGCATATCCATGCCCTGATCGGCCCCAACGGGGCCGGCAAGACCACCGTCTTCAACCTGTTGACCAAGTTCCTGCCGCCGACCCGCGGCGAGATTCTCTATCGCGGCAAGCCCATCACGCGCATGAAGGCCAACGAGATCGCGCGTCTCGGCCTGGTGCGCTCCTTCCAGATCTCCGCGGTGTTCGGTCACATGACCGCGCTGGAGAACGTGCGGGTGGCCCTGCAGCGCAAGCTGGGCACCTCCTTCCACTTCTGGAAGCCCGAGAGCAGCCTCGACCACCTCAACGACCGCGCCCTGGAGCTGCTCGCCGAGGTGGGCCTCGCCGAGTACGCCGACGTGCTCACCGTGGAGATGGCCTATGGCCGCAAGCGCGCCCTGGAACTGGCGACCACTCTGGCCCTTGAGCCCACGCTGATGCTGCTCGACGAGCCGACCCAGGGCATGGGTGCCGAGGACGTCGACCGCATCGTCGAGCTGATTCGGCGCGTCTCCAGGGGGCGCACCGTGTTGATGGTGGAGCACAACCTGAGCGTGGTCAGCAAACTGTGTGACCGCATCACCGTGCTGGCCCAGGGGGCGGTGCTGACAGAGGGCGACTATCAGGAAGTGTCGCGCAACCCCCAGGTGCGCGAGGCCTACATGGGCAGTGAAGCGGCGGAAGAGGAGGCCAGCGCATGAGCCAGGCAGCCGAGGCGATCACCGAGTATCGCGACCTCGACGGTGCCGAGATGCTGCGGGTCAGCGACCTGCACGCCTTCTATGGCGAATCGCACATTCTGCATGGGGTGAATTTCGACGTGAAGCGGGGCGAGCTGGTGACCCTGCTCGGTCGCAACGGCGCCGGCCGCAGCACCACGCTGAAGGCGATCATGAACATGGTGGGCCGGCGTACCGGCTCCATCATGATCAACGGCAACGAGACGCTGGGCATGAAGCCCCACCGCATCCCGCGGCTGGGCATCGGCTACTGCCCCGAGGAGCGCGGCATCTTCGCCAGCCTCGATGTCGAGGAGAACCTGCTGCTGCCGCCCACGGTGCGCTCCGGGGGCATGAGCATCGACGAGATCTACGCGATGTTCCCCAACCTCTACGAGCGGCGGCGCAGCCAGGGCACCCGGCTCTCCGGCGGCGAACAGCAGATGTTGGCCATGGCGCGCATCCTGCGCACCGGGGCGCGGCTGCTGCTGCTCGACGAGATCACCGAGGGGCTCGCCCCGGTGATCGTCCAGGCGCTGGGCGAGGTGTTGGTCAAGCTCAAGGAGCGCGGCATGACCATCGTGCTGGTGGAGCAGAACTTCCGCTTTGCCGCGCCGCTGGCCGACCGTCACTTCGTGATGGAGCACGGTCGCATCATCGAGGAGATCAGCGCCGCCGAACTGCCGTCGCGTCGCGACCACCTCAACAGCCTGCTGGGGGTGTGACGGCACGCCCGTCGCCCGGCAGTTTCACCACCGCCAACCGTATCGACAACAACAAACCGCCCCTCGTGGGCCACGGAGTCAATCATGACCTTCAACCGCAAGATTCTCGCTTCCAGCGTTGCCCTGGCCACCGCCACCCTGATGGCTACCGGCGCCCAGGCCCAGATGAGCGATGATGCCGTGCGCATCGGCTACCTGGCCGACATGTCCGGCACCTACCGTGACCTCGCCGGCCCGGGTGGCCTGGCGGCCCTGGAGATGGCCATCGAGGACTTCGGTGGCGAGGTGAACGGCGCCCCCATCGAGGTGTTCAGCGCCGATGACCGCAACAGCGCCGATGTGGGTGCCAACACCGTGCGTGAGTGGTTCGATACCCGCAACGTCGACCTGGTGGCCGGCCTGGTGGCCTCCTCGGTCTCCATCGCCGCCACCAAGGTGATCGAGGAGAACAACGGCCTGGGCATCGTCTCGGGCTCGGCGGCGTCTAGTATTACCAACGAACACTGTACTCCGAACCATATTCACTGGGTATATGACACCTATCCGCTGGCCAACGGCACCGCGAAGGCCGTCGTTGAGCAGGGCGGCGATAGCTGGTTCCTACTCACTGCGGATTACGCCTTCGGCCATGCACTGGAAGCCGACGTGACCAAGGTGGTGGAGGAGAACGGCGGCGAGATCGTCGGCGGCGTGCGCCATCCCTTCCCGACCAGCGACTTCTCCTCCTACATCCTCCAGGCCCAGGGGTCCGGGGCCAAGATCGTCGGCCTGGCCAACGCCGGTGCCGATACCGTCAACGCCATCACCACCGCCAGCCAGTTCGGCCTGACCCAGTCCGGCCAGCAGCTCGCCGGCCTGCTGATATTCCTCAACGACGTCCACTCCATGGGCCTCGAGGATACCCAGAACCTGCTGCTGACCACCGGCTGGTACTGGGACATGGATGACCAGGCACGCGAGTGGGCCGACCGCTACTTCGAGCGGGTGGGCGCACGTCCGACCATGGTCCAGGCGGGCATCTACTCCAGCACCATGCACTATCTGGAGACCGTGGCCGAGGAGGGCACCGATAACCCCGAGGCGATCCGCGCGGCCATGGCCGAGCGCCCGGTGGAGGACTTCTTCTCGCGCAATGGCAGCATCCGCGAGGATGGCCGCATGGTCCACGACATGTACCTGGCCCGCGTGAAGACGCCCGAGGAGTCCGAGAACGAGTGGGACGTCTATGAGATCCTCGCCACCATCCCGGCAGAAGAGGCCTACCGTCCGCTCTCCGAGAGCCAGTGCAAGCTGGTCAACAACTGAGCGGATGCGGAACCGGCGGCGGCTGCGGCCGCCGCCAGCTGACGGGAGGTCCATGACATGACAATGATATTCGGGGTGCCGTTGATGGTGTTCATGGGCCAGCTGATGCTGGGCCTGATCAACGGTGCCTTCTACGCCCTGCTCAGTCTGGGGCTGGCAGTGATCTTCGGCCTGCTCAAGATCATCAACTTTGCCCATGGCGCCATGTACATGCTGGGTGCCTTCGTGGCCCTGCTGGGCCTGCAGCACCTGGGGCTCAACTACTGGGCGGCGCTGCTGGTGGTGCCGCTGGTGGTAGGCGGACTGGGCATGCTGATCGAGCGCTTCATCCTGCGCCGCATCGCCCACCTCGACCACCTCTACGGGCTGCTGCTCACCTTCGGCCTGGCGCTGATCTTCGAGGGCACCCTGATCAACTTCTTCGGCGTCTCGGGCTCGAGCTACCCCACGCCCGCGGCCCTGCAGGGGGGCGTGAATCTCGGCTTCATGTTCCTGCCCATCTATCGTGGCTGGGTGCTGCTGGCGGCCCTCGGCGTCTGCCTGGCCACCTGGTTCATCATCGAGCGTACCCGCCTGGGGGCCTACCTGCGTGCCGGCACCGAGAACTCGGCGCTTATGCAGGCCTTCGGGGTCAACGTGCCCCAGCTGATCACCCTGACCTACGGCTTCGGCGTGGCCCTGGCCGCCTTCGCCGGGGTGCTGGCCGCCCCGCTCTATCCGGTGTCGCCGACCATGGGCTCGAGCCTCTTGATCGTGGTCTTCGCCGTGGTGGTGATCGGGGGCATGGGCTCGATCATCGGTGCCGTGATCACCGGCCTGGCCATGGGCCTGATCGAGGGCCTGACCAAGGTCTATTATCCCGAGGCCGCCAACACCGTGATCTTCGTGGTGATGGTGGTGGTCCTGATGCTGCGTCCCGCGGGACTCTTCGGCAAGGAGGCATGACCATGTCCACCACGACCGCACTGACACCCGCCATGAAGCTGCAGCGGCGCGCGAACCGGCGGCGCAGTGCCCTCTATCTGGTGCTGATCGCCATCGCCCTGGTGGCCCCCTTCGTGGCCTACCCGGTGTTCCTGATGAAGGTGCTGTGCTTCGCGCTGTTCGCCTGCGCCTTCAACCTGCTGCTCGGCTATGCCGGCCTGCTCTCCTTCGGGCACGCCGCCTTCCTGGCCACCGGCGGCTACTTCACCGGCATCATGCTGGCCAGCTACCCGGGGCTGACCCCCGAGCTGGGCATCCTGATCGGCACCTTTGCCGCCGTGGTGCTGGGCACCCTGTTCGGCGCCCTGGCGATCCGCCGGCAAGGGATCTACTTCGCCATGGTGACCCTGGCCCTGGCGCAGATGATGTTCTTCTTCTTCGTCCAGGCGCCCTTCACCGGCGGCGAGGATGGCCTGCACGGGGTGCCACGTGGCGAGCTGTTCGGGCTGATCAGCCTGAAGAGCAACCTCAGCATGTACTACTTCGTGCTGGCGGTGTTCGTGATCGGCTTCGCCATCATCCAGCGCGCCGTGCACTCGCCCTACGGCCAGGTGCTCAAGGCGATCCGCGAGAACGAGCCGCGTGCCGTGTCGCTGGGCTACAACGTCGATGCCTACAAGCTGGTGGCCTTCGTACTCTCCGCCGGCCTGGCCGGCCTGGCGGGATCCACCAAGACGGTGGTGTTCCAGCTCGCCTCGCTGACCGATGCCCACTGGCACATGTCCGGCGAGGTGATCCTGATGACCCTGCTGGGCGGGGTGGGCACGCTGTTCGGCCCGCTGGTGGGGGCCGGTGTGGTGGTCAGCCTGCAGACCCAGCTGGCGCAGTCGCCGCTGGGCAACTGGGTGAGCGTGATCCTGGGCGCCATCTTCGTGATCTGCGTGCTGAGCTTCCGCAGCGGTATCGTCGGCGAGATCCAGAAGATCGTGAAGAAGAACTTCAAGTAAGCCGAGCCAGCAACCCAGCCATCAGGCGCCCCTTGGGGCGCCCGATGGTGTTTGTGTGGCACTTGGGATGGCCCGGCGTCACAGGATTCCCTTGGCCTTGGCCGTATGGATGGCGATGGCATCCATCAGCGGGGGCGACAGGCAGTCGTAGGGTTCCAGGCCCAGCTCCTTGAGCCGGCCGCGGACCTTGTCCATGTTGTCCGGGTTGGCGCCCGACTCGATGATCGAGGAGACGAAGGCGGCGAACTCCGGCGCCGCCCAGCCCCTGTCGTCGGAGAGTTCCGTATGGATGAAGTCCAGGCCGTGGAAGGGGTGGTCCGTATTCTCGATGCGGCCGAACATGTGAACGCCGCACTCCTTGCAGGCATGGCGCTGGATGGCGGCCGAGGAATCGACGACCTCCAGCTTGTCCCCGTTGGCGGTGACGCTGAGGCTTTCGCGGGGTACCACGGCGACCATCGAGAACAGTGCCCCCTGGGGTTTCCAGCACTTGGTGCAGCCACACACATGGTTGTGGGCGCACTGTGCCTTGACGGTCACCTCGACGGGATTGTCGTTACAGCGGCAATGCAGGGTGCCGCCGTTGAAGCTGTCGCTGCCGGCACGCACACCGCTATCCACGGCGGGATGGATCCTGATGTCGCTCATGGTGGTGGCTCCCTGGGTGGTGGCTGCTGGGGAAGATGTTGTGGTGGTGGTCTCGGGTCGCTCACGACCCTGCTGAGGGACTTTCGAGGGTGTCGCCGCCCCCTGGCCGCCGAGCCAGCGCTTCAAGGTATCCATCAGGCTCATGGGCTTCCGCTCCTCTTGTAGTCTTGTCAACATGGTGATCACCTGGTTGTTGTGGCTCTGGCAGTGCCTGTCGGTCACCCCGCTTCAGAAGTGAAGCACGGTGCGGATGCTCTCGCCCCGGTGCAGCAGGTCGAAGGCCTCGTTGATCTTCTCGAAGGGCATGTCGTGGGTAATGAAGTCGTCGATATTGATCTCGCCGTTCATGTACTGCTCGACATAGCCCGGCAGCTCGCTCCTGCCCTTGACGCCGCCGAAGGCGGAGCCTTCCAGACCCGACCGGTGACCAGCTGGAACGGACGGGTGGAGATCTCCTCGCCGGCGCCGGCCACGCCGATGATGATCGACTCGCCCCAGCCCTTGTGGCAGCACTCCAGCGCCGAGCGCATCACGTTGACGTTGCCGATACACTCGAAGGAGTAGTCGACGCCGCCATCGGTGAGGTCGACGATGACCTGCTGGATGGGGTCGCCGTAGTCCTTGGGGTTGACGAAGTCGGTGGCGCCGAACTGCTCGGCGAGCTTGAACTTCTCCGGGTTGACGTCGATGGCGATGATGCGGCTGGCCTTGGCCATCACAGCGCCCTGGATCACGGCGAGGCCGATGGCACCCAGGCCGAACACGGCGACGGTGGCGCCCGGCTCGACCTTGGCGGTGTTCATCACCGCGCCGATGCCGGTGGTCACGCCGCAGCCCAGCAGGCAGATCTTGTCCATGGGCGCCGCCTTGGAGACCACCGCCAGGGAGACCTCGGGCAGCACGGTGTACTCGCTGAAGGTGGAGGTGCCCATGTAGTGGTGCAGCATCTTGCCGTCCAGCGAGAAGCGCGAGGTGCCGTCGGGCATCACGCCCTTGCCTTGGGTGGCGCGCACCGCACCACACAGGTTGGTCTTGCCGGAGAGGCAGAACTTGCACTGGCCGCACTCGGCGGTATAGAGCGGGATGACGTGGTCGCCGGGACGCACGCTGGTGACGCCCTCGCCCACCTCCTGGACGACGCCGGCGCCTTCATGGCCCAGCACCGCCGGGAAGTTGCCCTCCGGGTCGGCCCCGGACAGCGTATAGGCATCGGTATGGCAGACGCTGGTGGCGGCCATCTTCACCAGCACCTCGCCGGCCTTGGGGCCCTCGACGTCGATCTCGACGAGTTCCAGGGGCTTGCCCGCTTCCAGGGCAACGGCGGCGCGTGACTTCATGATGGTTCTCCCCTCGTTGCCGAGATGGGGTAGTGGGTTAGTGATAATGATTGTGCTGTCAGTCTAGGTGAGCCCCGGCGAATCGATTGTTCGGCAGCAGCATAACTACGTTGCCGGTGGGCAACACTGGGAGGGAGGGGAGCATGGCGAGGCGGGCGCATGGGCCCACCAGCGCATCGGCAGGGTGCCGCCTGCCAGTGCCGACGCCAGGACCTCGAGGTCGGTTGCGGTGAGCAGGTCAAGGGCCGTGCGCTCTTGCTGCCAGGGGGCCAGGCGCCAGTCCGGTGGGGGGATGTCGGTTGATGAACGGCGCAATGCCCGCCGGGCACGTTCGAGGGCCTCGTCATGGGTCTCCGGCGGCCCCTGTCGCGCGAGAAGTCCGCGACGCAGTCGCTCCAGTCGCGGCGCATCCAACCGGGCAAGCCTCACGGCATCGGCATCGAGAAACCCGAGGATGGCCTGTCGCAGGGTCTCCACCGAGGCCTGGGGTGACTGCACGACATAGCCGAGTCTCGGCCAGCCCGACGACTCCCGGTAGCGCACCGCCGCGACATAGCCGAGACCGCGCCGCTGGCGCATCTCCTGATGGAAGGGGGCGTCATGGCAGTGTGCCAGCAACTGCAGCAGCCAGCGCATGCGAGGACCATCGTCGCTCCCCTCGACCTCCAGCATCAATGCCCGGTCGTCTCCCTGCGGGGCGAGCCAGGTCGTTTCCTGGCCATCGCCTTGCGACGCATCGCGAGGCGGGGATGCGTTCCTGGCATGGAACAACCGCTCGGCGAAGCCCTTGGCCGTGCCCTGCGCCTCCCGCGTCCCCATCTTGCCCCGGGCCCAGCAGAGCAGGGTGGGCATGGCGCCAGGCGGGCACGGCGGTGGGAGTGTTTCCAGATGACCCAGCATCTGCTGGGCGGCAGGCCGCCTGATGCGGCGGGGCCTGTCGGCGCCGTCACGGCACTCGAGGCCATCCAGTCGTACAGGGCCTGATCCACCAGCGAGGTGAGTCCGGCGGGGGTGCCGCGTGCCATCAGCCAGTCCCCCCTGGCGTCACTGCCCAGGCTGAGCGCCTGGCCCCTGGCGCCGGCTGCCTGGCGCAGGGCCGGGGTCCGGCGCTGCCAGTCCGCAGACGAGCGTCATGGTCCGAAGCATCGGCGGGCCATCCCAGGCACCAGCTGGTCTCTGCCTCGCGGGTGGGCCAGTCCAGGCCATCCCACCACAGCGACAGCCGCATATCCCGGCAGAGCAGGCCAGCCGCCGGCCTCATCTTCGGCCTGCGGGCCGAGGAGTCGGTCATCCGGGGCCTGGAGCGGTGGAAGGGGGCAGGTACCTCGGGCAGGGCCAGGGCGGGAGGGGGACAGGAGAGGTCGAGGGGACGCCAGGGGGTCGAGGTCTCTTCGGTGTGGCTCCAGGTCACGGTGGGCCGTTCGGTGCCCTCTCGCCACAGCAACCGACACTGTTCCGGGGCGAGCCATGCCGACAGGGTGTGGCGGTCCAGGTCCATCGGTGAGCAGGTGCTGGTGGTGGGGCACAGGCTCAGTCGTCGGGCCTGCTCCCGGGGCCAGGCATCGAGGTCGACCGCCTGGGCCGGGGGCGGGAGCATGTCCTGCCCTCGGCATGCCCGACGAAGAGCGCGTTGGCAGGTGGCCACCAGCGGTGCGATATCCGCTGGCGTTTCCACGAGCTGGATTGTCAGGCTCAGAGCCGATCCGCTGCCCGGGGATGCTGTGGAGGCTGTCAGCTCCTGGACCGCATAGGCCTGCTGTAGGGTGGCGGCCAGGGCACCACCGTTCAGCTGCCAGGCAATGGTCTGCAGTGTGAGCGAGCGGGGATCGGCCATGATCCCGGGCACTGGCCACAGCAGCTCCATTGTGTCGGCAGAGGACAGGGTCGGCGCCCTTGGTGGGTACCAGGCCACGCCACGCGGCTTGTCCCTGCGCCAGCGATCCGGGAGCGGCGTATCGGTCCTGTCGGCAGCCGTCGCCCGGAGCCGGCTGCCATGGCGTTCGAGCAGGCCAGGCTGCTCGTCCGTCGACTGCGGGCCGAGCATGACCAGGGCCATCCGGCCAGCCCGGTAGTGGCGGGCATGAAAGTCACGCAGGCAGGCAACCAGTTTCCGAGGGTCGCCGCCGAGAGTGTCCCGGTTCCCGGCGTGGCAGGTCGCGGCAGGGTGGCCGGGGTCGAACAGCCGGCCCAGCGCGGCCAGGCGATGCAGCGCCGGGTCGTCCAGGCGGGCGCGGAACTCGGCCTCGAGCACCTCGACCTCGTCGGCGATGGCGCCAGGTTCGAGGCGGGGAATCAGAGCAGGTCGACCAGTCGTGCCAGGCCTGCCTCGGCGGCCTCTGCCGGTAGATGCAGGTGGATGTCGGTGACCTCCTCCCCGGTATGGGCATTGTAGCGCCCCCCCAAAGAGCCGACCCACCGGGCCAGGGCGCTTCTGCTGGGCCAGCGGTCACTGCCCAGGAAGAGCCCGTGTTCCAGCAGGTGAGCCAGGCCCCGGCAGTCGGGCGGGTCATGGAGGTACCCCACGCCGGCTGCGCCGACCGGCCGTGACTGGCGAGCCCGGGGGACCTGTGCCGCCATGATCCACAGGCCATTGCCGAGGCGACGTGATGCGACCCGGCTGTCGGGGGGCAGGCCGGCTGAAACGAGATCGGACTCAGCCTTGCCCATTGCCCTGCTCCAGGAAGAAGTGCATCTCGGCCGCAATCATGCGGCAGCGATTGTGCGGCTGACGAATGCCGTGCCCTTCGTCATCGAACAGCATGACCCTGGCCGGGATCCCGCGACGGTGCAGTGCCTCGGCCATGGACAGCGTCTGCTCCGGCACCACCACGCTATCGTGGTTGCCCTGGAAGAAGATGACGGGTGTGGTGAAGGTATCGAGCCGATGGATCGGGCTGCAGTCCCGCTGGCTCTGCGCATCGCCGAGCAGCCAGCCGAGGTAGCCGCACTCGAAACGGTGGGTCCGGGTGGCCAGGTGCGGGGCATCGGTGACGCCGTAGAGGCTGGCGCCGGCCCGGAAGAGGCGGGTGGTCGCCAGCAGGTTGAGCACGGTGAAGCCGCCGGCGCTCTGGCCTCGCACGAACAGCCGGGCGGGATCGGCCAGGCCGCGGGCCACCAGTGACCGGGTCAGGGCGATCACATCCTCGACGTCGATGCGACCCCACCTCGCCGGCCAGGCGCTCGCGGTAGGCCCGTCCGGCATTGCCGCTGCCGCGGGGGTTGATATCGGCCACGGCGAAGCCGTGCTGCGTCCAGAAGTGGACCAGCGGATCGAACACCGGGTAGCAGGCCGAGGTAGGGCCGCCATGCACGCGCACGATCAGCGGCGGCGGCCGGGCCGAGGCGGACACGGGGCCGTAGACGAAGGCCGCGACGTGTTGGCCATCGGCAACGGCTGCCTGCAGCATCCGTGGCAGGGGATCCTCGGGGGTGGACAGCGCGAAGAGCGTCTCCTCGGCATGGGTCGTCAGGTTCACGCGCGACAGGCGTGCCGCGTGCCGTGCCCCTGGGTAATGGCGTAGAGCCAGCCATCGGCATGCGCCAGGCCCACCAGCCGGCCGGCATCGCGCAGGATGCGGGTCTGTTCACGCCCCTGGTCATCGGTGATCAGGATCCGGGCCGCCCCCTCCTCGAAGGCCATCAGCACGCCCTGTTCGTGTGTCGGCCACAGATGCTGGCACTCGCCGAGTTGCCAGGAGTGGACGCGTGGTCGGCCTGTCGCTTGCCGAGTCGCTGGATATCGAGTGCGCCGGCAGGACCGGTCACTCGATATGGCTGCCACCAGCCGCCATGGTCGCTGAGCACGATGAGCTCGTTGGCCGCGGTGAAGCACGGCTGGGTGATGGCGGCGCCGGCATCCCAGTGGGACAGGTCATGCAGCGTGCCCCGGGCGTCCAGCCTTGCCTGGCGCAGGCGCGAGCGCTGCCAGGGCATGACCCCGAGGTCCCATTCGACCCAGGCGAGCCGGGTGCCGCAGGGGAGAGCGCCGGTGCGCCATAGAAATCGGCGCCTGCCTCCAGCACCTGCCGGCGTTTTCCATCCAGTGCGACCAGGCGCTGGCTGGTCTCGCGGCCATGGCCGCTTTCCTCCACGGCGAGCAGCCGCCGGCGTTGCGGGTCGGGTGTGAGCCCGCCATAACGGTTGCCGTGGCCTGGCCACCAAGGGTAGGCCTCGCCGCCGCTCAATGACTGGCGATGGAGGTCCTGGCTCTCGGCCTCGATGAAGATGGCGTGTTCATCCAGGCAGGCCAGGGCACCGCCCCCATAGCCGTTGAGGCGACTGGCGATATCGAGGTGCTCGGGGCTGAGCACCTGCGGGCGACCATCCTCGAGACGGTCGTGCCACTGCCAGAGCCGACGTCTTCCTGTGTCGGGGTCGGTTGCCAGCCAGAGTGCTCCTCGGACGGTGGCACGCAGGTCGCCCAGGCCATCGGCGGGCAGCGCCGCCTGGCACAGCAGGGCGTCATGCGGCTCGCCGGACCGAGGAACCTTCATGTGCGGCAGAATACCCTCGATTCATGGACGTTGCGTGGCGTCAGCTCCCGGGCCGAGCGGGTGTCGCCCTCCGCCTCGCGGCGGGCCGCCTCGACCAGGTGATGGTCAGGCGAGAGATCGCACACCGGGTCAGTGGCGGCGGGATCACCGGTGAGCAGATAGGCCTGGCAGCGACAGCCACCCACATCCTGGTGGCGCTCGTCGCAGCTGCGGCAGGGCTCCGACATCCAGGCATCGCCGCGATAGCAGTTGAAGGCCTCGCTCTGGTACCAGATCTCGCGCAGTGGGCGCTCGCGCACCGTGGGGAAGCGCATCGGCAGCATGCGTGCGCTGTGACAGGGCAGCACCGCGCCGTCCGGCGCCACGGTCATGAAGATCGACCCCCAGCCGCCCATGCAGGCCTTGGGACGGTCGGCGTAGTAGTCGGGCACCACGAACAGCAGTCGCATGTCGCGTCCACGCTCGGCCAGGCGCTCCCGCCAGCGAGCCGTGGTGGCCTCGGCGGCCTCGAGCTGGGCCGCACTGGGCAGCAGCCCGGCGCGATTGAGATGTGCCCAGCCATACAGCTGGCAGTTGGCGAGTTCCACCGCATCGGCGCCGAGTTCATCGCACAGGGCGATGATGTGATCGAGGCGGTCGATGTTGTGGCGGTGCAGTACCACGTTGAGCACCATTGGGTAGCCTGCGGCCTTGACGGCCCGCGCCATGGCCAGCTTCTTCCCGTGGGCCTTGCGCGAACCGGCCACTGCCGCGGCGACATCGGGGTCGGAGGCCTGCAGGCTGATCTGGATGTGGTCGAGCCCCGCCTCGCGCAGCGCCTCGATGCGCGACTCGTCGAGCCCCAGCCCGGAGGTGATCAGGTTGCTGTAGAAACCCAGTCGACGGGCCTCGGCCACCAGGGTCTCGAGGTCCCGGCGAACCAGTGGCTCTCCACCCGAGAAGCCCAGTTGCACGGCCCCCATGGCCCGGGCCTGGGTCAGGGTGTCGATCCACTCCGCGGTATCGAGCTCCTCCTCGAGCGCGGCGAAGTCCAGCGGATTGGAGCAGTAGGAGCACTGCAGCGGGCAGCGATAGGTCAGCTCCGGCGAGCAGCCACAGCGGGGCGCCGGTCTGGCCGTCGGGGGTTACGGTGTCGGTGCGGTCAGTCATGATGGATCCACCCTTGTTGCGCGGCATCGACCATGAACTCATGGACATCCTCGGCGATGGCCGCGGCGGGAGCGTCAGGGAACTGCGCCTGCAGGGTCGCGATCACCGCGTCCACGTCCCGTTGCCCATCGAGCTGGGCGAGGATGGCGCCGGCGGTGTCGTTGAGCTGCACCATGCCCTCGGGATAGAGCAGCACGTGACGCTGCTGGGTCTCTTCCCACTGCAGGCGCCAGCCGGGGCGCAGGCGGCAGACGCTGCGACCGTCGATGGGGACTCCGTTCATGACAGCCCCCGGTGGTAGACACGCTGGTCGGTGACGGTATGGTAGGGCGACCGGTCGAGCTGGTAGGCCAGGGTCATGGCGTCGAGCATCGACCACAGTACATCGAGCTTGAACTGCAGAATCTCCAGGGCGCGCTGCTGGGCGGTGGCGGTGGTGCAGACCGCCAGCGCCACCTCCAGGCCGTGCTCGACATCGCGACGCGCCTCCTTGAGGCGCTTGCGGAAGTAGCCGTAGCCGGCCGCGTCGATCCAGGGGTAGTGGGTCGGCCAGGTATCCAGGCGACTCTTGTGGGCCGCCGGGGCGAACAACTCGGTGAGCGAGGAGATCGCCGCCTCCCGCCAGTCGGCACGACGCACGAAGTTGACGTAGGCATCCACCGCAAAGCGCACGCCGGGGAGCACGTGCTCCTGGGACCACAGCTCGTCGCGGCTCAGCCCTACCGCCTCCCCCAGGGTCAGCCAGGCCTCGATGCCGCCGCCATCCTCGCCATGGCCGTCATGATCGAGCAGCCGCTGAATCCACCGCCGTCGCGTGGTGGCATCGGGACAGTTGGCGAGCAGGGCGGCATCCTTCTGGGGAATGTTGATCTGGTAGTAGAAGCGGTTGGCGACCCAGCCACGCAACTGCGCGGGGGTGGCACGCCCCTCGGCCATGTCCACCTGATAGGGATGGTGGATATGGTAGTAGGCCCCCTTGGCCATCAGGGCTTCGCGGAAGGCCTCGGGGCTAAGGGCCTCTCCCTGCGAATTCGCCAGCGGCGAGGCGATGCTTGTCATGTATGGCTCCACTGTCGTCGTGGCTGGATGCGCCACGTCAGCGTCAGGCATGGCAGAAGGCAGAACGTCGGTCCCTGACATTGAGACGCGGCGGGTTCGCGCGCGTTCACACGTCCAGCCGCAAGCCGTCGGAAGGCCACCTCGACTCCTGTCGGGTCAGGCTGGCGTGTCCTGCGACCCTTCGTCGAGGATCGGGTTGGTGTTGTT
>JAGYKP010000093.1 GCA_018401555.1 Halomonas sp. | reverse complement strand
GGCGGACGACGCGCTATCCCTCCCCGCACTCAAAAGTACGGGTATCTCGCGCAAAACCTGATGAATCAGCCGATCATCGCCGACAACAAGCCGAAGAAGGTCATCCTGGAGCAGGGCAAGGAGTATGCCTTCTGCCGCTGTGGCCGCTCCAGCGACCAGCCCTTCTGTGACGGCTCCCACCAGGGCACCGGCTTCACTCCGCTGATGTTCACCGCCGAGAAGGATGGCGAGGCGTTCCTGTGCCAGTGCAAGCAGACCGGCGACGCCCCTTATTGCGACGGCACCCACAAGCACTTCGACGCCGACCAGGTGGGCCAGGAAGCGCCGCAGGCCGAGCAGGAGGTTGGCGACCGGATGCCCGAGGCGAAGGCCACCGCGGAGGAGCCCACGGTGGAGTTCATCCACCGCCTGGCCCGGGAGGGGCTGGAGGGCGTGGGCGCCACGGCCCCATGGACGCCATGGGGGTGCCGCGCCACAGCCTGCCGCACTGGGATGACCTGCAGCTGATGGTGGCCCAGCTGGCGACACAGCCGCTGCTGGATGATGCCGAGGTGGCTACCCGGCTGGTGGTGGGCCCCGAGGCGCAGGAAACCGCTGACCCTCGAGATGCCGCTGCTGGTCTCGGATATGAGCTTCGGCGCTCTCTCCGAGGAGGCCAAGATCGCCCTGGCTCGGGGGGCCGAGCGTGCCGGTACCGGCATCTGCTCCGGCGAGGGCGGCATGCTGCCCGAGGAGCAGGCCGAGAACTCCCGCTACTTCTATGAGCTGGCCAGCGCCCGGTTCGGTTTCGAGGAGAGCCTGCTCGAGAAGGTGCAGGCATTCCACTTCAAGGGCGGCCAGGCGGCCAAGACCGGCACTGGCGGCCACCTGCCGGGCAGCAAGGTGACCGGCAGGATCGCCGAGGTGCGTGGCCTGGACCGAGGGTGAGCCTCGCCGTATCGCCGGCCACCTTCGAGGACCTGCACAGCGTGGCGGACTTTCGCCGCTGCGCCGACCGCGTTCGGGAAGTGACCGGCGGCATCCCCATAGGCTTCAAGCTCAGCGCCAACCATATCGAGCGCGATATCCGGTTCGCCCTGGATGCCGGCGCCGACTACCTGATCCTCGACGGACGCGGAGGCGGCACCGGGGCGGCGCCGCTGATGTTCCGCGACCATATCAGCGTGCCCACCATCCCGGCCCTGGCCCGGGCCCGTCGCTACCTGGACGACGAGGGGGCGAGCGGGCGGGTGACCCTGATCGTCACCGGCGGCCTGCGTCTGCCCATCGACTTCGTCAAGGCCCTGGCGCTGGGCGCCGACGGGGTGGCCATCGCCAACAGCGCCATGCAGTCCATCGGTTGCGTGGCAGCGCGTATCTGCCATACCAACAACTGTCCGGCGGGGATCGCCACCCAGCGTGGCGACCTGCGCCAGCGCCTCGACGTGGAGAAGTCCGCCGCCCAGCTCGAGCGCTTCCTGCGCGCCTCCGCGGGGCTGATGCAGGTGATGGCGAGGGCCTGTGGCCACGCCAGCCTGGCGGGCCTCAACCCCAACGACCTGGCGACCTGGAAGCGCGAGATGGCCCTGCTCAGCGGCGTGCGCTACGCCGGCGTGATGGAGCCGGGGCTGTGAAGGCGCCGGCGGCGGATGCCGCGGTGGGGGCGCCCGGCGAGGGGGAGGGGCCAGCGAGAGTCGCATCAGGGTCGCTCGCCTGGTGCCGGATTCGCCCCACCTGATGACCCTGGTGCGCTGGGAGCTTGCCCAGTGGGGCCACCTCGACCCCGACAAGCGTCTGGACCAGGCGCTGGCCAGCTTCCGGTCCCAGTGCGGGGAGGGCGGGCTGCCCTCGGTGTTCGTCGCCATGGCCGGTGATGCCCCGGTGGGCATGGCCAGCCTGATCGATGACGACATGCAGGAGCGCGCGGAGCTCAATCCCTGGCTGGCCTCGGTCTATGTGCGCCCCGAATGGCGCGGGCAGGGCATCGCCTCTCGGCTGGTCCGCCGTGTGGAGCAGGAGGCCAGGGAGCATGGCATCGCCACCCTGCACCTCTTCACGCCGGACCGCCAGGCGCTCTACCGGCGCCTGGGCTGGCAGGTGCTCGAGGAGTGCGTTTACCGTGGTGAAGCGGTGACGATCATGCGGCGGGAGCTGGTCGAGTCGGCCTGAAGCGTCAGCGCAGGTAGTACTCCACCGTCGACACCACGCGCACCGTCTTCACCGGCTGCTGCTCCTCGGGGATGCCCGCCGCCTGGTCGCGGGCGCGGATCTCGAACACTCCCTGGTTGGCGCGGCGTAGGTCGCCGACGTCGGCGCTGGCGTCGCGTGCGAACTGCTCGGCGGCCTCCCGGCCGCCGCCGTGGCCTCGGCGATCATCTCCGGCTTGATCTCGTTGAGGCGGCTGAACAGGTAGAGGGGGCCGCTGGGGCCATAGTCGGAGGAGAGCACCACGCCGGCATCGAGCAGCTCGCCTACCGCCTGGGCGGTGTCGCGGATGCCCTCGATATCCGTGCTGCGCACCGTCAGCGTCTGGTTGATGATGAAGGTCTGCTCCACGTCGCTGCTGCGGTAGGGATTGGCCGAGGTATCGTTGACGTTGAGTCGCTGCAGCTCCACCTGGTCGGCGGCAATGTCGTGGCGTTCGAGGAAGTCGAGGATCGCCTCGCGGCTGACGCTGGCTTCGTCGCGGGCCTGCTGCAGGGTCGTGCCGGATGCCACGAAGTGCAGCGGCCACAGCGCGATATCGGCCTCGACCTCGCGCTCGGCCAACCCCTTGACCGTGACGTAGCGGTCGCCGGTGCGCAGGTCGGTCAAGCCATCGGCGATCAGCGATGCCGCGATGATGGCGGCGATGGCGAGGATCAGGCTGGGTATGATCTTCATGACGACTCCTTGGCGGTGACGCGCCGCAGCGCTAAGGGAAGCAACATCACTCTACCCCTTGGATCATACGCCTTTCCCGGGAAGACTAGACTTCACAAGGCCATACTCTGAACCCCGGAGGATCGAACATGCGACTCGAAGGCTCCTGCCACTGCGGCGCCGTACGCTTCTCGGTGGATTCACCGCATCCCTATCCCTACCAGCGCTGCTACTGCTCCATCTGCCGCAAGACCGCGGGAGGCGGCGGCTATGCCATCAACCTCGGCGGGCGCGCCGAGTCCCTCGAGGTCGAGGGGCAGGAGAACATGAACGTCTACCGCGCCGTCATCGACGGTGAGCAGAGCCCCGGCGAGCGGTATTTCTGCCGCCACTGCGCCAGCGCCCTGTGGGTCCATGACCCGCGCTGGCCCGAACTGGTGCACCCCTTCGCCTCTGCCATCGACAGCGAGCTGCCGATCCCGCCCGAGCGGGTTCACCTGCTGCTGGACAGCAAGGCCAACTGGGTCGAGGTCGAGGCACGGGACAACGACAAGTGCTTCGCCGAGTACCCCGAGGAGAGCCTGGCCGAGTGGCACCGGCGGCTGGGACTCGAGACGCCGTAAGGAGCAGGCAAGAGAAAGGCGGCACCCGGCCGGGGTGCCGCCTTCAGTGAGTGCACTGACCGCCGGGTGCGGCTCAGACGGCCCTGGTGCTGGCCCCTTGCCGCGGGGGCAACGATGCCCTGTTCCCGGGCCATGGCGTAGGCCGCCCTGGGCCCCGCCCACAGCGAGGGCAGCAGCACCAGCGAGACGGGAATCGCGGTGATCACGATGAACTGCTGCAGTGCACCGATCTGCCCCGCGCCCATGTAGAGCAGGATGCCGGCCATCAGCGCCATGACGATGCCCCAGAAGGCACGTACCTGGGGGCTCGGCGCGTCGTGGCCGGCGCACACCACGGCGATGGCGTAGCTCATGGAGTCGCCGGTGGTGGCCACGAAGATGCTGGTCAGCAGCAGGATGGCCAGTGCCATCATGGGTCCGCCCGGCAGCGCCTGGGCCACGGTGAGGGTCGCCACGTCGAACTGGAAGTTGTTGAGCGCATCGGCAAGGTCGATCGCCCCGGTCAGCTGGTAGTGGATGCCGGAGCCGCCCAGTAGGGTGAACCAGATCGCGGTGGCCACCGGGGCCATCACCGCCACGGCGAGGATCATCTCGCGGATGGTGCGGCCCCGCGAGATGCGTGCCACGAAGATCGCCATCAGCGGCGCATAGCCGATGAACCAGGCGAAGAAGAATACCGTCCACCACTGCATCCACCAGGCCGGGGCGGTCTCGGCGCTCATGGTGGCCATGGTGAAGAACGATGACAGGTACTCGCCGAAGCCCTGGCTGAAGGCGTTGACCAGGAACAGGGTGGGGCCGGCCACGAGGATCACCGCGGCGATGGCCAGTGCCAGGAAGACATTGAAGCGCGACAGGATCTGGATGCCCTTGTGGATGCCGGTCATCGCCGAGGTCACGTAGATCCCCGCCAGCAGCACCAGGATACCGAGCTGGGTGGCGTAGCCCTCGCTGACACCGAACAGCTCGTGCAGGCCGAAGCTCATCTGGGTGGCGAGGAAGCCGATGGGGCCGACGGTGCCGGCGACCACCGCGATCACGCAACAGGCGTCCACCACGCTGCCCAGCACGCCCTGCATGACGCGCTCGCCGAACACCGGGTAGAGCAGGGTGCGCGGCTGCAGCGGCTGGCCCTTCACGTAGTGGGCGTGGGCCAGCACGATGGCGGAGAGCGAGCCCAGCACCGCCCAGGCCAGGAAGCCCCAGTGCATGAACGACTGGGCCAGGGCGCCGGCCACCGCCTCGGCGGTGCCCGCCTCGGTGTCGAAGGCCGGCGGGGTTACCACGAAGTGGTAGACCGGCTCACCGGCGGCGAAGAAGACGCCACCCCCGGCCAGCAGGGTGCACATGATCATCGACAGCCACTTGAAGGTGCCGATCTGCGGGCTTTCGAGGTTACCGACCCGGGCGCCGGCCGCCGGCGAGATGGCCACGCCGATGGCGATCAGGAAGGTCAGCAGCAGCAGGAGCTGGAAGTAGGTGCCCAGGGTTACCGCCGTCCAGGCGAAACCGGCGCTGATGCTGTCGGCCACCAGGTCGATGTCGTAAAGCGACAGGCCGACGAAGGCGACGATGAAGCCGACCGTGAGCAGCAGCACGATGGGGTCGCCGAGACGCGACAGCGCCGAGCCTTTGGAAGACTCGGAGGGTGTTTTCGGAGGCATGGGGGGTGCTCTAGTTGCGTGACTGTGGGCGCCGATGGGACATGACGCCGACTAGAGCGATGGCATTCTAACAATGTTCGACTTAAGTCTAAAGGGTGACCCGGGCCAGTGGGCATGCCACCATGGCCCTTGATGAATGACCGAGACCCCCCGATGCTCAACGACAGTTCGCCAGGCCGTCTCTGGCGCTGGGTGATGATCGTCGCCACGCTATTGATGGCCTGCTATCTGTGGGTATGGCACTCGCCCGAGCTTGCCGATGTGCAGCGCTGGGCCGACGAGGCCTCCCACCACCCCGTGGTGATCATCTCGGTGATCGTGATCATGGCGGTGACTCTGGCGATCGGCCTCCCCGGGAGCATCGGGCTGTGGCTGATCGCGCCCTTCTATACGCCGCTGGTTGCCACCCTGATGTTGACGGTCGGCAGCGTGGCGGGCGCCCTGGGTGCCTACTATCTCTCTCCCGCTTCAGCTACCGCTGGACGCCCAGGGGGCTCACGCGCAAGGTCATGGACAAGCTGGAGAGACGCGGTGATTTCCTGACCCAGTGTGCCCTGCGCGTACTGCCGGGCTTCCCCCACTCCGTGGTCAACTTCGCCGCCGGCCTGCTGCGCCTGCCGCTTTCCACCTTCGTGATGGCGGCCATCATTGGCCTGGTCCTGAAATGGGCGGTCTACGCCAGTGCCATTTTCGGTGCCCTGGAGGCGGTGGAGAGCGAGGAGGCCATCAGTGCCAACGTGATCTTGCCGCTGGTCGCGCTGACCCTCCTGCTGCTCGCCGGCGCCTGGCTCAGGCGCCGTGTCGAGGCCCAGGGCCACCCGTCTGGGGTAGCCAGGGGCAAGGAGGGGGTGGCGGCGCCTACTCCTCGAGCCTGATGCGGCCCAGGGTGTAGTCGCCCCCCTGGTTGGCCAGCACGAAGCCCTGGAAGGGATCGCGCAGGCCGCGGTCCCTGACACGCATCAGGCGCTGGTCATCCACGTGAACCTGCATCTCTCCGTTGTCGTCACGTATCCAGACGATGCGGTGGAAGCGGCCATCCTCGAGGTCGAGACTGCCTTCGTGGCGGCCCACCACC
>JAGYKP010000092.1 GCA_018401555.1 Halomonas sp. | reverse complement strand
GGACTGGATATGAGAGAACACGGTGGGCATGTTCTCGAAAGACACATCGACGTCACCACCCAGCAGGGCCGGCAGCGCTGCACCACTGCCAGCGAAAGGTACTGCGGTCATATTCGTTTCTGTCAGAGTCTTGAACAGCTCGCCTGACATGTGGATGGAACTGCCTACGCCGCTGTGGCTGAAGGTCATGTTCTGCTCTTTTGCCGCCTCGATGAACTCCAGCACACTATCGTAGGGGCTGTCAGCCGGAACCACCATAACGTTAGGAATGTCGATCATGTTCTGGATGAACACGAAGTCCTCGACCGGATCATAAACGGGTCGGGATAGATAACGCGCCAATGGTGTGCCCCGGCGAAACCATCAAATTGTGTGATCGGCATCGCACCCACCGCAAGCCAGACGGCCAGTAGCAACAGTAGAGCCGGCTCCGGGGCGGTTCTCGACCACCACATTCGCGTCAAGTTCATCCTGCAGCAGGTCCGCCACGCGGCGAGAAAGCACGTCAGTGGTTCCGCCCGGGGCATAGGGCACCACCAGGCGCACATCGTCAGTGGGCCACTCTTGTGCATGCGCGGTAGACACTGAGAGGGCCAGCGCCATGGCACTACCGCAGCGCTAGCGGCAGTGAGTGCCTTGAGAAACGTTTTCATGGTTTGTCTCCCTACGTCCGACAAATTTGTCCGCCAAGCGGACATTTTATCCTGGGGTACATCCAGCAGCGTACTGTGCGAGGTGGCAGGGTCGGTATCCGACTTTAGTTTACACGCGCAGGATGTCGTCCCCCTCACTCTCGCCCTTATCCTTGATACACGCCTTTTCCGTCCCACTCAATTGAGGTGGTTAACGGAAATGAGGCAGATCACACGGGGGTGTCGACGACCCGCCGGGCATCGCGGCTTGACGCCAGGTTACACTGCTCGCCCCGTAGAGCATGCCTTGCAGCCAGGCTCGGGATGGGCCGGGCTCAGGACAACTACCGTCGAATCCTCACGCGGAAGATTTGGCGGTAGTGGGACTGGTAGGATGGCGACCACGATGGTGACCGGTTGCCAAGGGTACGGGAACCGGAGATGCTAAAACGTAATCGTTCGCCCCAGCCCCACCAGCGAGGAGACAACAATGAGCCAGTGGCTCCACTCCAGGACCAGATTCGCGACATGTTCTCCCGTGCCATGTCTGAGATGTACCGCCAGGAGGTACCGCAGTACGGCACCCTGATCGAGTTGGTCGAGACGATCAACAGAGAGGTCCTCGATGCCAACCCGACTCTGGCGATGGAACTTGACCAGAGTGGTGAACTGGCTCGGCTGGATGTCGAACGTCACCAGGTGCCATTCGCGTGGGCACCGCGCAGGAGCTGGCCATGCTGCGCCGGCTGTTCGCAGTGATGGGCGTGCCATCCGGTGGGCTACTACCCCGATCTCTCGATGGCCGGCGTACCGGTCCACTCCACCGCATTCCGGCCGTTAGACGACAAGGCGCTCAATCACAACCCCTTCCGAGTGTTCACCTCGCTGCTGCGCCATGGAGTTGATTGAAAACACCGAGTTGCGCGACCGGGCCTCCGGGGTGCCTCGCGGCTCAGGACCATTTTACACCGGCAGCCCGCAAAACTGGTCGCGACTGCCAGAGACCCGGGCGAAGCGAATGCGAGACCAGGCGAATCGATTCGTGAACGAAGCTCTCGAAACATTCCGCTGGCACCGACAAGCCACCGTTGACCTGTCCACATATCGTGCGCTGAGCGCCGAGCATCGGCTCATTGCCGATGTCGTCTGCTTCCGTGGCCCACATATCAACCACCTGACCCCACGCACCCTTGATATTGATGAAGTTCAGCGCCGCATGAGCCAGGTCGGCATCGACCCCAAGACCATCATCGAGGGTCCCCCTCGTCGCCGGTGCCCCATTCTGCTGCGCCAGACCAGCTTCAAGGCGCTCGAGGAAACAATTGATTTTGCCGACGACGAAGAGGGACAGCACACCGCACGGTTTGGAGAGATCGAACAGAGAGGTGTGGCACTGACGCATAAAGGACGCGAACTCTACGATCGCCTGCTTGATGAATCCCGCCAGCAAGGCAGTGCAGCGGATAATAATAGCCATCAGGCCCAGCTTGCCGCGGTGTTCGAGGCGTTTCCCGATGATCACGATACCCTCCGACGGGAAGGGCTCGCTTTCTATCAATACTTTGCTGTACCAGGCGTTGTCAAGACCACGACCCAGACTGACGACGTGTGAGGCACTGATCAAGTCGGGTGCACTCGATCGCAAGCCCAATGATCTACGAAAGATTTCCTGCCAGTCGGCACGACGCCAGATCTGCCGGTCCAATCTGGGCGATGATGCCCGCGACGAATACACCGCCCAGTCGAACCAGGCACAGTTCGAGGCGGCGTTGGAGGGGGCTGTTATCGATGAGATTGCACTGTACGAAGAGCGTCAGCAGGCGTCGCTCGAAGGAGCCCTGGCGGCATTCCGATAGCCGTGGCATTGCTCTGGTCGCGACAAGGGGTTCCAGCCTGAATCAAATGCCGGGTCCTCTGGAGCCATGACCGGGAAGGCGTCAATCAGGGTCCCAGCCACAAGGAGAATTGACTCACCTACGATGCAGAGAACTTCTTCCATAGCCTCGATAGGCAAACCCATGCACGGTGAGCGATTCGCAGCCCGGGTCCTGCTGCAGAACATTCAGCAAACCTGGTAGTTGATCGTGATGACTCATCATATGTCAGGTGGCAATCGAGTCACCTCCACCTACCGAAGCAAGCTGCGACAACGCCTCCCCGCTCTTGTGAGACTGGAACTGCTAGCCGCAGAGAGCCGGCTAACGAGGGCTGAGCGTTGGCAGCCGTCCGTTTTCCCGCCACCTTGTAACGCTTATATTGCAGCGGGCCGGCGTCGCCACGGGCGCCACCCTGCTCATGCCATCGTTTACCCCAGGACCGGGAGAACGGCCCTTGTCATCACCCACCCCACGCTATCCGCTGCACCGGCTCACCGGCCAGTTCCAGGAGCCGGCCAGGGAGGCGAGCTATCGCCGGGAGATCGCGCCCCGCGTGCGCCTCGAGTCTAGCGTGGCGATCTGCGTGGCGGCGCTGGTCTTCGGCATGTTCGCCATCTCCGACTACCACTACCTCGACGCCGGCATCGAGCTCACCCTGCTTCTCACCATGCGCCTGGTGGTGGTGGTCGCCTGCCTGGCCCTCGCGGTCGCGATCGGGCGCCTCGGCGACTTCAGCCGCCGGCTGTGGCTGCACGCCCTGCCCCTGTGGATACTGGCGACGGGCATCATCCTGATCGCGCTCCTGCGCCCCGAGAGCCTCGCCACCCAGGTCACCGCGCTGGTGGTGGCCACCATCGCCTTCTACCTGCTGATACCCAACCTGCTGCCGGCGGTGGCGTTCGCCAGCCTCTACCTCAACCTGGGGTTCCTGGCCGCGGCGGTGGTGATGACCGATACCCCGGCCGTGGTGGTGTTGCGCATCGGGCTGCTGCTGGTGATGACCAACGCCGTGGGCTTCTTCGCCCTGCTGCGCCTGGAAAGGCTGCAGCGGACACAGTTCGCGCTGCTCGAGGAGGAGCGGGTGCAGAACCGCCAGCTGATGGACGAGATCGCCCATCGTAAGTCGCTGGAGGCACAACTGCGCCAGGTCGCCGAACAGGATGCACTGACCGGCCTGGACTCGCGCCGCCACTTCATGGCGCGCGCCGAGGCGCTGCTGCGCCGCGCGCGGCACGAGAAGGCGCCCTTCAGCCTGTTCATGATCGATGTGGACCACTTCAAGGCCATCAACGATACCTGGGGGCACGGCCAGGGCGACCGCGCGCTGGCCGCCATCGCGGAGACCTGCAAGCACTCCCTGCGGCCCCAGGACGTGATCGGCCGCTTCGGCGGCGAGGAGTTCATCGTCGCCCTGCCGGACACCCACCCGAAGGACGCGCAGATGGTGGCGGAACGCCTGCAGAGGAAGGTCAGCGAGCTGAAGGAGATAGAAGCGATGCCCGACCACCGCCTGACCGTCACCATCGGCATCGCCGGAGTGCTCGACGAGGAGACCGACCTGGACGCCCTGATCCAGCAGGCCGACCGCGCCCTCTACGCCGGCAAGCACGGGGGAAGAAACCAGGTGGTGATAAGTCAGGAGGTGGAAGGCGAGACATGATGGGGGCGATATAGCTTCAACTCTAAATCCAGGAACTAACGTCGAACCAGACATGGCGTGGCCGGGCGAGCGCCCGGCCGCCGGGCCGCTCAGGAGGATGGCGGCGGGCTGCTCTTCCTCCTCCTCGAGGGGGTCCTCCAGCGGCTCGCCCTCCTCGTTCTGGAGCTGGTGGTCGTAGGCCGCCTGGAGGCCGGTATCTTCCTCGGCGGCCTCCTCTTCTTCGGCCTGGGCGATGGCGCCCGGGTAGAAGGGCGAGAGCACTGGCCACCAGGATGCCCAGCGCGGCGAACATGGCGAACGCATCGGCATAGCCGAAGCCATCCACCAGCACGCCGACCACCGGCGAGCCGGTCGCCTGGCCAAGCGATACCGCCATGAAGGGCAGCACCGGCCCCACCGAGAGCCGGCCGGGAAGCAGGCGGATGCCGGTCATCAGGTACAGCCCGGTCAGGCTCATGTAGGCCAGGCCGAATACCAGGGCGGAGAAGGCCGTCAGCAATGGAAGGGACGGGCTGGCGGCCAGCAGGGCCAGGCTGGCTGACAGCATCATCAGCATCAGCGCCTGGGTGATCGGCGGTTATTGCGATCCGCCAGGTCAGCCCTACGGCGCCGCCGAGCCGGCGACGCCCACCGCCAGCCACAACCAGGCGGTGGCGCTGGCGGGCAGCTCGCCGAGGGTTACCACCAGGTCGGGGGCAAAGATCCAGTAGGCGGCGGAGACGAAGCCCATCACGAAGGCGAACAGCGTGAGCCGGACCAGGCGTGACCAGGGCAGCTCGTTGAGCGGCGGCGGGTCGGCCAGCATCCGCCGGCGTGCCAGACCGCCAGGGCAGGAAGAGCCAGGCGGCGATCACGCCGAGGCCGGCCATGACGGCGAAGGAGAGGTAGGCGAGGCGCCAGGCACCGACCATGAACAGCACCGTGGGCACGGCCACGACCACACCGATGCTGGTTCCCGCGTTCAT
Organism: Halomonas sp.; assembly: GCA_018401555.1. GTDB lineage: Bacteria > Pseudomonadota > Gammaproteobacteria > Pseudomonadales > Halomonadaceae > Halomonas. The sequence goes on along the minus strand of JAGYKP010000092.1, from coordinate 90,930 downwards.
CACCGAGCTGACCCGCCCGTGCAACGAGCGCCGCACCGCCGCCTGCATGGCGGCGGTGGTGAGCGCGGCATCTATCAGGCCGGTGCAGATGCCGCAGGCGAACACCCCCGAGCCCAGCATCATCGGGCCCGTGGCTCGGCTGATCAGCATGAGCCGGCGACGCCGAAGCCGCCGGAGAGCACCGCCGTGTAGCGGGCACCGAGGCGGTCGGTGATCAGGGGCGCCACCGCGGTGGCCAGCAGGAAGCTGATCAGCGGCAGCGAGCCGATGATGCCGATCACGTAGGAGGAGAGGCCCAGCTCGTCGCGGATCGGCGGGACGAAGAGCCCGAAGGCGAAACGGGCGAGACCGTAGCTGATCGCGATCAGCCCGGCCCCCAGGATCGCGAACCCCGTGCTTGATAGCCTCATCATGCATCCTCCGCCAGACTGCTACGAAGTGGTGGGTCGTTACCGGCGCCCGGTCGCCGCCGGTGGGTGCGCGATCACCTGTCGGCTCCCCCAGCGTGACGCAGCATGGCGATATCGACAAGGATGGCGGAGGCTGCGGCGGCCTTGTCCCGCCAAGGTGGGAGCTGTCATCGTCGAGAAGACCTTGCCACCCCCGACAGGAGATGCCCGTGTACATCGCCATGAACCGTTTCCGGGTCAACCCCGAGCGCACGGAGGAGTTCGAGCAGATCTGGCTGGAGCGCGAGATCCACCTGCAGGGCCTGCCCGGCTTCGTCGCCTTCCATATGCTGCGCGGACCGGAGCGCGAGGATCACATGCTCTATGCTTCCCATACCGTGTGGCGCTCGCGGGAGGACTTCGAGGCCTGGACCCGTTCCGAGGCATTCCGCAAGGCCCACGCCAGCGCCGGCCAGAGCAAGCGCGAGGGGCTCTACCTGGGTCCGCCGAGCTTCGAGGGATTCGAGGTCATCCAGACCGTCGACAACGAGGAGAGTGACGCATGAGCAATCGAGAAGCCTACGAACAGAAGCTGCGCGCCAAGCTGGACGAGTGGCAGGCGGAGATCGACAAGCTGAGGGCCCAGGCCCGCGGTGCCGACGCCGATGCCCGCATCGAGCGGGAGAAGGAAGCCGAGCGCCTGGAGGCCAAGCGCGAGGAGGTGCGCCAGAAGCTGGAGGAGATGCGCGAGGCCGGCGACGACGCCTGGGACGATATCCGCGCCGGGGCCGAGCGGGCCTGGGATTCGCTGAGCGACGCCTTCGAGAAGGCCCGCGCGCGCTTCAAGTGACTGCCCCGCCACCAGGTGACGTCACGGCTCACCCATCGTAGCGACGCCATGACCCGGTCAAGCTTCCCAGCCGATTAGGCCGCCCCATCGCTCGGCCGGGTCGGTGGGAAAGCGCCCGAGCGCCACGGCCAGCTCGAAGAAGCCCTGCCGGGGCGGGTCGCCACGGCGGCTGACCACCAGGGCGGCGGTCATCCGGCCGGTCGGCGACGTCCCCGCGCATCAGCGCCTCCAGGGCCAGGGCGGTCGCGCCAGGATGGTGCCCGGCAGGGTCAGCCCCAGCGCCTCGGCGGCCTGCCGGTGGGTGATCGGCACGGCCTCGCCGCGCAGTCCGCACGCGCAGCGTCCCGCAGGCGCGGGGCCAGCTCGGTCGTATCGGCCGGGTCTCGCCATTCTCAGCCGCCCTTCACGTGGCTTCAGGCTGGCGGTCATCCTCTCGCTCGCGCGGGCCCGGCGATGCGAAACGTGTGCCGAGTCTCCGCCGTGGCATACCTCCCGAGCCGAGTCACCGCCCCGGCTGCCCGAGACCAGGAGAGTTCAGCCGATGCTCACCGGCCTGAGTGCCTTTCCGTTGACGCCCATGAACGAGAGCGCCATCGACGAGGCGGCATTCGTCCGCCTGGTCGAGAGGCTGGTGGCTGGGGGTGTCGACTCCATCGGGGCGCTCGGCTCCACGGGCAGCTACGCCTACCTCGGCCACGCCGAACGCGCGCGCATCGCCAGGCTGGCCGTGCAGAATGCCGGCAACGTGCCGGTGATCGTGGGCATCAGTGCCCTGCGCACCCGCGATGTGTTGGCCCTGGCCGAGGACGCCGAAGCGGCGGGGGCCAGCGCGGTGCTGCTGGCACCGATGTCCTATCAGCCGCTGACCGACGCGGAGGTCTTCGGCCTCTATGACGCCGTCTCCGCCCGGCTCTCGGTACCGCTGTGCGTCTACGACAATCCCGGCACTACCCACTTCACCTTCAGCGACGAGCTGCATGGGCGCATTGCCGAGGCTGGCCCAGCGTGGCCCATCCATCGCGATTCCCGTGCCCGCCTGAGCCACTGGCGGCCGCCCGCGAGCGCGTCGCGCGGCTGCGCGTCCTGGTGCCACCCGAGGTGACGATCGGCGTCAGCGGCGACGCCTTTGCCGCCACCGGGCTGAATGCCGGCTGCGAGGCCTGGTACTCGGTGATCGGCGGCCTGTTCCCCGAGACCGCCCTGGCCATCACCCGCGCCGCCCGGGCCGGCCGATGCCGCGGGAGGCCACTGCGCCTCTCGAGCCAGCGGCTCGAGCCGCTGTGGGCGCTGTTCCGCCGGCACGAGCGCGGCAGTCTGCGCGTGGTGGCTACCGCGGCGGGAGCCTGCCGGGCCTCGATCCGCGTCGCCCAGCCCGCCGCCGCCCGCTGAGGCCTCTGGGAGGGACTGGAGCGCCGGCAGCTTTGCCACGGTGCTGGAGACGCTGGCGCTTCGCTGAACGAACGTGATGCCGCGCGGGGCCGGCTGGTCAGAGGCTGACCTGCCCGGCATCGATCAGCGGGGTGATTCGCCTGACGCTGGCCCGCCGGTTTTCCTGGCTGGGCCCCTGGGTATCCACTTTCAGATAGCGCTCACCATAGCCCTGAACGATCAGGTTTTCCGGGGGAATGGCGAAGTATTCGGTCAGTGCCAGGGCGACGGCTTCTGCGCGCCGGTCGGACAGTGCGAGGTTCATCACGTCCGAACCCACGGCATCGGAATGACCCTCGACCAGGAATATCTCACTCGGGTTCTCCTCGATGACCTCGGCCATGGTGTTGCCCATCAGAACCAGCGCTTTGGCCTCGGAGGACTGGATCGCCGAGGAGCCGGTAGCGAACTGGACAACATCGAGATCGACACGCGGCATCATGGCCCGGACGCGAGAACTTTCGCGTACCTGGCGGAGCGTGAAGACGCGATCGAACTCCTGTACCGGTACCCCGCTGATACCGCGCACGGGCTCTCATCCGCACGCCGGTAATCGACCACGTAGCGATCTTCCGGCAGGTCGTAACGCAGCGGAGGGAGGGATTCCTCAATATCGACGGAAGATGTCCAGCTATCGGCCTTGTTCGTTTCGTCGATCAGCACGATAACCGTCCATCGGTAGATAGCGAGTGCTTGGGGACCGAAACCGCCGAATCCAGATGGTCGCGATCAGCTCTGCATCATTGCAGCTGATGGTGGAGCGGTGTTATCGTCAAGTACTCGGTTGTCTCGGTGACCCCGGGACGACAGCAGGGTTCTCGTCGCCTGCGCCACCGCTACGTCGCCGTCGCGCTCGACGATCATGCGGTCACCTTGATTATCGACGACCCGGCCACCGAGCTGGGGAATCAAGGCGCCGACGACGGCAACCGCCGCCGCGGCTCCCAGGTATTTCCAGACCTGGTTGTCGTCGTCATCGTCGTCTGATGCCGGCACGGCCTTGGCTTCCTCGTCGCTGGTCCGCGTGGACTCCGCGGTCACGACCGTTTCGGACGACATGCTGGCTTCCTGGGTATCGAGGTCTGCGACTGCGGCCAGGGCATCCGCCTCGGCCTCGGCCAGGGCCTCCGCATCGGCCTTGTCGCTGGCCTCCTGCTCGGCCAGCGCCTCTGCGTCGGCCTTATCGATGGCCTCCTGCTCGGCGACGGTATTTGTCGCAGCCTGATCGATGGCTTCCTGCTCGGCCAGGGCGTCTGCCTCGGCCTTGTCGGCGGCTTCCTTCTCGGCCTGGGCGTCTGCCTCGGCCTGAGCGATGGCTTCTTCTTTAGCCAGGGCCTCTGCTTCGACGCGGCCGTGTCGGCTTCCTGCTCTGGCCAGTGCTTCTGCCTCGGCCTGGTGGCGGCCTCCTGCTCGGCCAGGGCCTCTGCCTCGGCCTGATCGGCGGCTTCCTCTTCGGCCTGACGTGGCTCCTCTTCGCCCGGGCCTCTGCCTGGCCTGAGCGATGGCTTCCTCTTCGGCCAGGGCCTCTGCTTCGGCCTTGATCGGCGGCTTCCTTGTCCGGCCAGAGTGCGTCGGCCTCCGCCTGGTCGGCGGCCTCCTGCTCGGCCAGGGCGTCTGCCTCGGCCTTGTCGGCGGCTTCCACAGCTCGGCAGGATTTCTTCCTCTTGTATACCAGCAGGTTCCGTAAGCTGAGTGAGTAACATGACCTCCGTGTCGGCAGCCACTGGCTGGAACGTCTGGGCAAAGCTCGGGCTCATCAATGACAGCGAGGCCAGAATGACCGCGGGCTTCCTGAAAAGGCGCATGCGATGTTTCATATCGGTTCTCCAGAATCGGCACTGCCCGAGCAAGATGCCGCCTGTCTGTCATCAACGACGCCAGCGCGGTTTTCTTCACGATGTTGATGATTGAGGAATAACCGGCGGGGTAGCTCGTGCGTTCGCTGTGCTTGGGATGGTTCTGGTCAGGAAGGGGCGTCATCCTCGTTGAACAACGCTGTATCGGTGAAGCGTCAATACGGCAAACCGTAATGGGACGCTTCCACCTTCCTGGCAGGTGACGTCAGTGTGGACAACAACCTCCCCATCATCTGTACGACGGCACACAGAGGCGCCCGGCCTTTCCACGTTGCTTTTCCGGAAGTCCCGTTGGCACCTCATGCAGAAGCTTTTGGGTGTCCCACTCATCGAGAGATTCTGAAACGAGCCGACTCCTGGTCCGCGATGCCTAGCTGATGCTCGTTGCCCGCCACGTCCAGGAGGACTCGGACAATCGTTGGATCGGCACCGGCGACTTCAATGATGTCGCGTGGTCCGACACCACCCGGCTGTTCGCCGACCTGAGCGACCTGAAGGCCCCTGCCGTGGCTGGACAGCTGCTGAGCACCTTCCACGCGGGGTGGCCGCTATGGCGATACCCGTTCGTCTCCGACGGCTTCCATCTGGTGGACCTCGATCGAGTGAAGGTGCTCGATTCCGACCATTACGCCGTCACCGCGACCCTGGCCGTCGCGGAGCAAGGACCTCGTGAAGCCCGAAGCCTCTGCGGAGGAGCAGGAGGAAGCCCAGGAGATGGTCGAGGAGGGTGCCGAAGACGCCGCCGAGGAAGGCATCAATTCGACGCAGGCGGATTGAGGCTGCGACCGAAAAAATAGTGTCGACCGAAAACACCGGGTCAGAGAAAGTGTCTCCATGCATCGCTTCCTTCCCATCAGCCTGAGCTGTACCTTGGAGGTCTTCTCTTCACATCGACTCACATCGACAGGATGACTGCCCCCATGCCGACGAGACACTCCACGCTACCCGACCCTCGCGTCTGGCGGTTCGCCCTTGTGCTGATCATGGCGGTGCTGCTGACGGGTTGCGGCGTCAACAACATCCCCACCTATGACGAACAGGTGAAGTCCACCTGGGCCCAGGTGGAGAACCAGTACCAGCGGCGCGCGGACCTGGTGCCGGCAATCCCGGTCGAGACGGTCAAGGGATTCGCCCGCCAGAGCAGAGGAGACCCCTGACCCGCCCGTCGGTGGAGGCGCGGGCCAGCTGGCCACTCGAGTCCAGATCGACGCCGAGTCGCTGGACGACCCGCAGAAGATGCGCCAGTTCGAGCAGGCCCAGCAGCAGCTGACTGGCGCGCTGAGCCGGCTGATGGCGGTCTCCGAGCGCTATCCCGACCTGAAGTCTAACCAGAACTTCCTGACCCTGCAGTCGCAGCTGGAGGGCACCGAGAACCGCATCGCCGTGGCGCGCCGCGACTACATCACCGCGGTCGAGCGCTACAACACCGAGATCCGCACCTTCCCCGGCCGCCTCTGGCACACCATCCTCTACAGCGACATGGCGCTGCGCGAGAGCTTCGAGGCCACGACCGAGAACGCGGACCAGGCCCCCCAGGTGGAGTTTGAATGAGCGATCTTCTGCGCATTCCGCTACTGGCATTGCTGCTGTCGACGGCCCTCGGCCTCCAGGCCCGGGAGAGTGAAGGACAGGAGCTCGACTTTCCCGAACTGACCGGCCGCGTGGTGGACCAGGCCGAGCTGCTGGACCCGGCCACCGAGTCACGCCTGAGCGCGCAGCTCAGCGGCCCACGAGGAGGCCACCACCGAGCAGCTGGTGGTGGCCACCCTGCCGGAGCTGCAGGGCGTCACCATCGAGGAGTATGGCTACCAGCTGGGTCGCCACTGGGGCATCGGCCAGGCGGAGGAAGACAACGGCGCCCTGCTGATCGTCGCGCCCAACGAGCGCAAGGTGCGCATCGAGGTCGGCTACGGCCTCGAGGGTCGCCTGACCGACGCCCAGTCCTCGGCGATCATCAACCAGACCCTGACGCCGGCCTTCCGCGAGGGTGACTATGCCCGCGGCATCAGCGAGGGCGTGGCGGCGATGATCCGGGTATACCTGGGTGGCGAGCCCATGGATACCAGCGCCACCTCCGGCGCCACGGCCGGAGAGCAGGGCCCCAGGGGGCCGGCATCGATTCTCTTCTTCGTGCTGTTCGTGATCGTCATGAGCCTGGTGCGCGGTGGTCGCGGCGGCCTGCTGGGCGGCATGCTGCTGGGTGGTGCCCTGGGCGGCGGCTCGCGCGGTGGTGGCGGCTTCGGTGGCGGGGGTGGTTTCGGCGGAGGCGGCGGCGGCTTCGGTGGCGGCGGTGCGTCCGGCGGCTGGTAAGCCGCCCGCCCTCTCTTCCGGTGGCGACACCGACATGACATTCAGGATTCGGAGATCACGACCCCCATGGCTTTATTGAGCGAAGACGAGCAGCGCCAGGTCAGCGAGGCGATTCATCGGGTCGAGCGCGACACCGATGCCGAGCTGGTCACCGTGCTGGCACCGCGGGCGGACCGACTGCTCTATATCCACGCTTCCGCTCCTGGGCCAGAGGCCTGCTGGCCCTGGTGGTGCCCGGGGCGATCAACTACTTCCCCGGCTGGTTCTCGGCCTGGGAACTGACGCTGGTGCAATGGGCGACCTTCATCGTGGTGGGCCTGGTGTTCCGCCGCCCCGCCATCACCACCCGGCTGATCCCGCGAGCGGTTCGCGCTACCGAAAGCGCGCGTGGCAGCCTCGCCCGGCGGCAGTTCCTGGAACAGGAGCTTCACCACACCGAGGGGGGAACGGGGATGCTGATCTTCGTTTCCGAGGCCGAGCGCTACGTCGAGATCCTGGTCGACCGGGGCATCTCGGCACGCATCGGCGACGAGACCTGGCAGTCCATCGTGGCGGCCTTCACCCGCCGGGTGAAGGAGGGCGAGACCCTGCAGGGCTTCCTCGAGTGCATCGAGGCCTGCGGCGAGCATCTCAAGGAGCAGGTACCGGCCACCCACGAGCGCAACGAGCTGCCCAACCACCTGGTCGTGCTGGACTGACCCTGCTCAGGAACACTTCGAGCGCCGCTCCCCGGCCGGGGAGCCCGACATGAATCGGAAGGGCGGCGCCCGCAGGGTCAGCGCGTGGCGCAGAGTCCCTTCCAGTCCTCGAGGTCGAGCTCGGGCTTCTCGGCGCGGAAGCGCGCGTAGAGCTCGACGCCGCGCGGGTCCTCGAGGATCTCGACCAGCACGCCCCGGCTCTGCAGCAGCGGTTCGGTGCCCGAGGCGTTGGTGACATCGCCCACCACCACCCGGGAGAAGCCGCGCATGGTCAGCAGCGTGGCGCAGATCTCGCAGGGGCTCAGCGAGGTGAACAGCGTGGTGCGGCTGAAGTCGATGCGCCCGGCATCGCGGATGGCGGAGGTCTCGCCGTGGTGGTAGGGATGATTCTCCTGCACCAGGGTGTTGTGCCCCTTGCCGACGATGCGTCGGGTGGCGTTGTCGATGATCAGCGCGCCGATGGGGCAGCCGCCCTCATCGAAGCTCTTCTGCGCCAGCAGCACCGCGATGCGCATGCAGTCCGCATCGGTGAGCCGGCGGGCAGAGTCGTCATCCGTCAACTTGGCTTGAGCTGGAAGTGGGTGGGCATATGGGCGATGGCGGCAAGCGCCGCCTGGCCCACATCCGAGCGGGCATTGAGCAGCGTTTCCATGACGGCTCCAGCGATTTGCGACCCTGCCAAGATGCGCGGCGCAGGTGCCTTGCGTCAACCGCGCCCCCAGCCGCTATGCTGGGCGCCTGATCATTCGGGAGAGAGACCACCATGCTGGAAGGCACCACCGCCATGGCGGGCCAGTTCTTCGGCCTTGTCGCACTGCTGCTGTGCATCCTGGCCTTCGCCAGCAAGCAGGATGAACGCCTGCTGGTGCTGCTGATCTCGGCCAACGTGGCCTTCGCCCTGCAGTTCCTGTTCCTGGAGAGCTGGACCGCGGCGGCGCTGACCCTCCTGGTGATCGTGCGCATCACCCTGGCCCGCCGCTACCCGGGCAGCGGCAAGGTGATGGCCGGGGTGCTGGCCGCCAGCGGTGTGGCGGCACTGGCGACCTGGCAGGGCTGGGCGGACCTGCCCGCCGTGGTGGCGATGGTGCTGGGCACGGTGGGCATGTTCCTGCTGCGCGGCATTCCGATGCGCGTGATGCTGGGCCTGGCGGCCGTGGCCTGGCTGCTCAGCCACCCGCTGGCGAGCCGCCAGCGGGCGGCACCCTGGCCGAGGCGCTGGTGGTGATCACCAACGCCATCACCATCTGGCGCCTGCTGCGCGCCAGGCGTCGCTACCCCGAGGTGTTCGAGGGCAGCGACGCCTGCAGACGAGGCGTGGCCCTCGATCTCGTCTCGAAGCCGCGCTTGACCAGGAACTCGCGCATATGCGGACGCAGCTTGGTGTCGAACAGCGGGGTGAGGTTCCGCGACCAGGTGGTGTCCTTGGGGCCGCCCTTGCGCGACTGATAGTAGGCGTGCATGGCGTCGTCGTAGGCCGCCACCAGCTCGCTGTCGTCGCTGTAGGTGTCCTCCTTGAGGATCGCCTCCACCGGCAGGCGCGGCTTCACGTCGGGGTCGTGGGCCGGGTAGCCCAGGCACATGCCGAACACCGGGTAGACGTGCTCCGGCAAGCCCAGCAGGTCGCTGATCTGCTGGGGGTTGTTGCGAATGCCGCCGATGTAGCAGATGCCCAGCCCTTCCGATTCCGCAGCGACGGCCACGTTCTGGGCCATCAGCGCGGTATCCACGCTGGCCACCAGCAGCTGCTCGGTCATGCCGCGCACCACCCGTGCACCGGTGCGCTCGGCCGCCTCGGTGGGGCGCTTCATGTCGGCACAGAGCCGCCAGGCAGGCGCCGCGGGTATGCCGCGCAGCCCTGCCCTCCGGCCAGCTCGGCGATCGCCTCACGATTCGCCGGGTTCTTCACATGGATGATGCTGTAGGCCTGCACGTGGCTGGAGGTGGCGGCGGCCTGGCCGGCGCTGACCAGCTCCTCCAGCAGCTCCCGGGAGACCGGCTGGTCGGTGAACTTGCGCACGGAGCGGTGGGACTTGAGCAGTTCGATGGTGGGATTCATGGGACCTCGCTCGGTTGATATCGCATCGCGTCTGATGGTTGCTTAACAGACTCATTGTTCCACGAGCCTCATCACGCCCCTTGCCACGCCGTGCCTTGCCGGCGGACTTTTCAGCGACGCCGCGGCTGGGTAGGGTGAACTCCTTCCTGCCCGTTGCCCGCGCGACGCCACGGTGCTCTCCCGGCCACCAACCCTCTGCCCCATCCTCCGAGGCTTACATGAAACGCATCCTGCTCGTCGACAACGGCTCCCTGCGCCCCCAGGCCACGCTCAACCTGCGACGCCTGGCCGGGGCCCTGGCCCAGGCAACCAGGGGCCGGTGGGCCGCCTCACGCCCCTGCACTCCCTGAAGGTCCCCGCCGAGCAGCTGGAGGGCGAAGGCGGTGGGCTGCTGGGCCCGCTGGCCGAGCGCCTGGCGGCAGAGGGCGTGACCGAGCTGGTCATCGTGCCCTTCTTCTTCGGCCCCAGCCAGGCGCTGACCCGCTACCTGCCGGAGCGCCCGGCACGGAGAGTGCAGACAGAGTACCACGCTGGCTCTCCATCAAGGTGGCGGCGCCGCTGGTGGACACCCTTGGGGGGCTCGACCTGCGCCTGGCCCGTCTGCTGGCCAACAATGTTCGCCAGGTCATGGGGCACACAGGTGGGCTGCACCAGCCGACGGTGGTGCTGGTCGACCACGGCAGTCCGATCCCCGAGGTCGCCGCGGTGCGCAACTATGTGGCCGGGCAGCTCGGCGCGCTGTTGAGTGAAGAGGCCGGCTGCGTCACCTTCGCCTCCATGGAGCGACGCGATGGCGACGAGTATCGCTTCAACGAGCCGCTGCTGGCCGACCTGCTGGCCTCGCGGGCGCTGGCCGGTCGCGAGGTGATCCTGGCCATGCTGTTCCTCTCCCCCGGCCGCCACGCCGGCGAGGGGGGCGACATCGCCGAGATCTGCGAGCAGGCCATGGCGGCGTCACCCGGGCTCAACGTCACCTCCACGCGGCTGGTGGGCGAGCATGAGGGCATCCTGGAGATTCTCGCCAGCCGCGTCGCCCAGGGGCTTGCGGGAGAGGCGCTGCTGGTGGAGATGCCGGCCCAAGGCTGACAGCCCGTGACTGACAGCCAGTGACTGACCGACGGACGACGCCGGAAGAAAGCCTGTATCCTGAATACCCCATCGCCGACAGAGACCCCGGAGGACCCATGGGCTGTGCGAGAGTTGCCGGACACTGCCAACGCTGCGAGGGAGAGCTGCCCTTCGACATCACCATGGCCTTCCAACCCATCGTGGACCTGGAGCGGCGCGAGATACACGCCTACGAGGCACTGGTGCGGGGGCCCCACGGCGAGCCCGCCGGCCAGGTGCTGGAGAGGGTCACCGACGAGCTGCTCTACCGCTTCGACCAGGTCTGTCGCGTCAGGGCCATCGAGCAGGCCAGTCGGCTGGGCATGCGCGAGTCGCTCTCCATCAACTTCCTGCCCAATGCCGTCTATGAGCCCGAGGCGTGCATCCAGGCCACGCTGGAGGCCTCGCGACGCGTGGGCTGGCCGCTGGAGAAGCTGATCTTCGAGGTCGTCGAATCGGAGCAGATCACCGACCGGGAGCACCTCCACGACATCATCACCGCCTACCGCCGCATGGGCTTCCGGGTCGCCCTGGATGACTTCGGCACCGGCTACGCCAACCTCGACCTGCTCACCGAGCTTACCCCGGACAAGCTGAAGCTGGACCGACAGCTGATCCAGGGCTGCCACCACGACCCACGCCGCCAGGCGCTGATCGATGGCATGGTGGCGGTAGCGCGGCGGCTGGACATCACGCTGATCGCCGAAGGCGTGGAGGAAGCCGGCGAAGCCCGCTGGCTCCACCAGGCAGGCATCCCCCTGCAGCAGGGCTACTTCTTCGCTCGCCCGGCCCTGGATGCCCTGAGCGATGACCTGGCGCCGGCCTTCGCCGCCGCCCTGGATGTTTCCTCCCCAAAGAGTGCCACCTCATGACGCCGCTACCGGACCGTTTCGACAACATGGCGCGAGTGATCCATGCCGCGCCCATCGGCATCTGCGTGACCGATGCCCGGGGACGCTTCGAGATGGTCAACCCGGCCTACTGCGACTTCTACGGCTACCGTGAGGAGGAGCTGCTGGGCCGGCCCTTCACAATGGTGGTACCCGAGGCCAACCGTGCGGCCCTCCAGGAACTGCATGAGCGCTTCATCGCCGGAGACGCCGACGAGGAGGTGGCGCGGGAATGGGAAGTGCACGGCAAGGATGGCGAGTCACGCAATATCCTGGCCCGGGCGGCGCGTGTGGTCGACGCCGACGGGGCGGTGAAGAAGGTGACCTTCGTGGTGGACATCACCGAACGCAAGGGCATGGAGCAGCGCCTCGAGTTCCTGGCCCGTCACGATGAGCTCACCGGGCTGCTCAATCGCCGTGCCGGCCTGGCGCTGCTGGAGGAGGAGATCGCGCGCAGCCAGCGCTACGCCACCCCGCTCTGCGTGGCGACCTGCGACCTGGACCACTTCAAGCGCGTCAACGACCGACACGGCCATGCCGCCGGCGATGCCGTGCTGCGCGAGGCGAGCTCGCGCATGCGCTCGACCCTGCGCCAGCACGACCACCTGGTGCGCATGGGCGGCGAGGAGTTCATGGTGATCCTGCCCGGCATTTCCGGGAACGAGGCGTGGCGGGCCATGGAACGGCTGCGGCTGCGGCTCACCGCCACGCCCCGGAGCAGCCGCCGCTGACGCTGACCCTCTCGGCGGGAGTGGCCGAGCTCGCCGCCAACGAGAGTGCCGATGCGCTGATGGAGCGCGCCGACCGGGCCCTCTATCGCGCCAAGCGCGAGGGGCGCAACCGGGTGCTGCAGGCCAGGTTGCCCGGCCATGGGCAAGGCGACCTGATCCCGGTAGCATGGCTCCCGCCAATTCCATCACCCGCGAGGATGCAACGTGAACCCCGAGGACCTGCTGACGCTGGTGAGGATGCGCATGCCCTTCGGCAAGTACCAGGGATGGCTGCTCGCCAGCACTGCCGAATCTCCCTACGGCGTGGTTCGCCCGCGAGGGCTTTCCCGACAGCGAGCTGGGCCGCCTGCTCGCGCTGATGCACGAGATCGACCACAACGGCCTGGGCGGCTTGCTCGAGCCGCTGCGCCGATCCTGACCACCAGGGAACCGAGATGCTGAAAATTTCCAACAGCGTGGAGCTCGGCGACTGGGAGATCGAGCTGAACCCGATCCGCGCCCAGGGCGCCGGCGGCCAGAACGTCAACAAGGTGGCCAGCGCCATCCACCTGCGCTTCGATATCCAGCGCTCCAGCCTGCCGCCCTTCTACAAGGAGCGGCTGCTGTCGCTCGGCGACCAGCGCATCACCCAGGACGGCGTGGTGATCATCAAGGCCCAGCGCTTCCGCACCCAGGAGCAGAACCGCGAGGATGCCCTGGCGCGGCTGCGCGAGCTGATCCGCGAGGCGGTGAAGCAGCGCAAGGTGCGCAAGCCCACCCGGCCGACCCGCGGCTCCCAGCGCCGCCGGGTCGACGCCAAGACCCGCAAGGGCAAGACCAAGGCACTGCGCGGCAAGGTGAAGCCATGAGCGAGCGTCCGCCGGCAGCGCCCGGCCTCGCCCTGCGTCCAGGTCGCCGCATACGCCCCGCGGACAGCCTCTGCGAGGGGTGCGGACGCACCCTCGACGAGATCGCCGTCTGGTCGCGCCTCGACGAGGACGGCCGCGAGGCCGTCTGGCAACGCCTGGCGGCCGAGGGCTGGCCGAGTCAGCGGCAGCGACCCGGCCTGACCCGCCGGCGCGGCTGCCCTCTCAGTGCCGCTTGACGCGCTGGATCCGCCAGGCCAGTACCCCGACGATCCCCAGCCCCAGCGGGGCCAGCACGGCCGCGGCCACCGTCGGCACGATGGTGACTCCCAGCGCGGCGAGGCTCTGCAGGCCAAGCTTGAAGAGGCTGAACAGGTAGTAGCTGATCACGATGATCGACAGCCCCTCGACCGCCTTCTGGATCTTCAGCTGGCTGCTGGTGCGCTCGTTGAGGCTCGCGAGCATCTCGGCGTTCTGCTCCTCGATCTCCACCTGGGCACGGGTCCGCAGCAGGTCGTTGAGCCGGGCCACGCTCTCGGCGAGGTCCTGCTGGCGACGGTGGATCGAGTCACAGAAGTGCACCGTGGGCCGGAAGCGGCGCAGGATGAAGGTGCCGAGCCTCGGGCTCTCGCCGATCCGGCTCTCGCGCAGCTCCTCGATACGGGTGAAGACGATGCGCGAATACGCCTCGGTGGCGCTGAAGCGTCGGCGTGACCGCGCCCCGGAGCGCTCCAGCCGTGCCGAGAGCTCGGAGATCGCCCCCAGCAGCGGCCGCGAGCTCTCCATCTCACGCTCGGCATTGCGTTCGGAGAGCTCGCCGAGCTCCTGCTCATGGGCCTGCAGCTCGCGCTCCAGCTCCTTGGCCAGCGGCAATGCCAGGCTGGCCATCATGCGGTAGGTCTCGATCTCCAGCAGGCGGCGGGTCATGCGCCCCAGCCGGAAGGCATCCAGCCCCTGGTTGACCAGCAGCAGGCGATTGACGCCGCTGTCAGTCAGACGGAAATCGCTCCACACGATGGCATCGCCATCCCCCACCCGCGAGCCGGAAGGGTCGCGAAAGCCGTAGTCGGACGGCCTGCCGGCCCAGCGATGGGCGGACTCCACCAGCACCTGGGTGGCGCTGATCAGCTGGGCGTGGTTCAGGCCCACCAGGGTGTCGAGCAGCGCCGGTGGAGCCGGCCAGGCCTCCTCTTCCGGCGCCCGCGGCACCAGCAGCGTGAGGGTCAGGAACTCGGTGTGACGCTCCCATTTCAGGGTCAGGCCCTCGACCTCGAGGATCTGCTGAACCGCCTCGCGGTCCGGCGGCGTGCCGATCAGCTCGCCCAGCCGTGCCAGCACGGCCTCGCAGGCGCCGGCCTCGTCGAGCAGGGCATAGTGGTGAAGGGTGGCCGGCTCGTCGAAGTAGATCGAGGGCCGGGCGTGCAGCTCGTTGTGCAGTCGCTCGCGCTGTGGGTGCATGGTCATGTCTCGAAAGGGGAAGCCCTCGAGACTAAGACCGTGGACGGCTGCCGCCAAGTGCCTGCGTCAACTCGCCCCGTCCGGACTCAGAGCCAGCGGATGCGCCGGAACAGCCAGATCAAGCCGACGGCGATCGCCAGCATCACGCCGAGCAGTACGAAATAGCCGTAGCGATAGCCGAGCTCGGGCATATGGGCGAAGTTCATCCCGTAGATGCCGGCCAGGAAGGTCAGCGGCACGAAGATGGCGGTGATCACCGTGAGCAGGCGCATGGTGATATTGAGCTGGTGCGAGGAGAGCGAGATATAGCCGTCGATCAGGTCGCCGCAGATGTCGTAGTACATCTGGGTCAGGCTGTGCAGGCGCTCGAAGCGTTCGTGGACGTCGTTGATGGCGTGAAGGGTCTCGTCGACGTCCCGCGGCAGGTGGGCGTAGTCGTAGGCGGTGAGCTCCTGGGTGATGCCCACGTGGTAGTTGAACACCCGGCGCATCTTGACCAGTCGCGAACGATAACCGATGAGTAGACGCATCAGGGCATCATCGCCGCCCTCGACCAGGCCATCCTCCAGATCGCTCAGCTGGTTCTCGAACTGCAGCAGGCTGTCCAGATAGAAGCCTGCCGAGAGGTACATGGCCCTGAGTGCCACATGCTCAGGCGAGCGTCGCAGCAAGTGCTCGCCCTCGGCACCGAACAGGCGGTCGATGCTCAGGGCGATATCCGGATGCAGGCTGAGCAGGAAGCGCTCGCCGATGAAGAAGGCGACGCGCTGGGGCAGGAAGTTCAGCTCGGCATCGAAGGAGCCGATCCCGCGGTAGATGATCAGCGTGTGGCCCTCGAACTCCTCTATCTTGGGCGGGTGCCGATCGCGATGGGCATCATCGATGGCCAGTGGGTGGCAGTCGAAGGCCTCCAGCAACTCCCGCTCGCGGGCCTGCGGCTCGCCCTGCAGGTCGAGCCACAGGTAGCTGTCCGTGCTTGCCCGCCAGCGCTCGACCAGCGAGGCATCACCGTGGGTGGCAGTGCCGTCACCCTCAACCAGTATCGCTCGAATCATTGCCCTGCCCCCTGCCGGTCGCGGGTCTGGTTCAGGCCTCGTAGGCGGCCTTGAGGCGATAGAACTCGTCGACGATCTCGTCCATGGCCCCGGCGTCGTAGTCGCACAGACCACTGACCACCAGCTTCTTGGAGCCGGTACCCACCTGCTCGCCGTCCGACTGGATACGGAACTCGAGCAGGGTGTCACCACGCTTGCCGTTGACCTCCAGGGAGGAGTCGAGCAGTTCCAGCGCGGGGGTGAGGCCCTCGAGACGCTCCAGGCAGAAGCCCATGCTGTCGTAGATCACCAGCGGCCGGCGAGGGTTGAACATCACGCCCTTCTCTTCCATCAGCGGCTTGAGGTAGTGCGGGAAGTTCTTGCCCGAGAACGAGACATAGCAGCGCGTGAAGGCCTCCACCACCGCCTCGTCGTGAGTTACCGCGCCACCGCGGGAGACCTCCAGGTAACACTTGCCGGCGTCATCACAGACGCGAATCAGCCCGTCGGCATGTTCCTGGAAGTTCAGCGGGGTACCATCGCCCACCATGTTGAGAAACCGGAACTCCATGCGCTGGGAGAGGCCGAAGCGTGCCAACACCAGGGCAAACAGCAGGTCCCCGGGCACGCAGAAGCGTCGCGCCTCCGGGTTATGGATGGGGTTGTAGTCGCCGGCGACTCCCTTGGCGAATCGACTGGCCTGCTCCGCCGAGATGGTGATGCGGTCCCCTGCCAGCGTATGAAATTCATCGAGAAACATGCGTGACTTGCCTGCGTCGTTGGCGATCCGAAAACGGCCGGCGTCTGCCGGAGCGCTGATGATGCCACAAAACCGCCTTCGGGGGAGACAGGGCCCCGCTGCCCGCCCCGCTACTCCTTTGGTGGTAAGGCTTTGCGCCTATATTGCGGTGCACTGGCGGTGTTAGAATAGGCGCGCTTTCTCACCCTTCCCACGAACCTCGTTTTCGGGACTCAACGCCATGCCATCCTTCGGATACCCAACCCTACGGCCCCGGCATACCGCCTGGTGGTCGGGATGCCTCGTGCTTGTCTGCCTGCTGTTCAGCCCCGCGGCCTTCGCCGTGACGGGCGAGCTGGACCTCACCAACTCCGTGGTCGGCCTTTTCGCCGTGAGTATCTTCGTCCTCGCCTATGCGCTCGTCATGGGCGAGGAGAAGCTGCACATGCGCAAGTCCAAGCCGGTTCTGGTCGCCGCGGGCATCATCTGGGCGCTGATCGGCTGGGTCTACGTGCAGGCCGGCATGCCCACCGAGGCCGAACACGCCTTCCGCGCCACCCTGCTCGAATTCACCGAGCTGATGCTCTTCCTGCTGGTGGCGATGACCTATATCAACGCCCTGGACGAGCGCCGCGCCTTCGACGTGCTGCGCAGCTGGATGGTGCGCAAGGGCTTCACCTACCGCCAGCTGTTCTGGATCACCGGCGGCCTGGCCTTCGTGATCTCCCCCATCGCCGACAACCTGACCACCGCCCTGCTGATGTGCGCGGTGGTGACCAAGGTCGCCGAGGGCGACAAGCGCTTCATCAACCTGGCCTGCGTCAACATCGTGGTGGCGGCCAACGCCGGCGGTGCCTTCAGCCCCTTCGGCGACATCACCACGCTGATGGTATGGCAGGCCGGCATGATCCAGTTCCAGGAATTCTTCGTCCTGCTGCTGCCCTCGCTGGTCAACTTCCTGATTCCGGCGGTGGCGATGACCCTGTTCATCAAGAATCGCAAGCCGGACAGCCTCGAGGAAGAGGTCTGGCTCAAGCGTGGTGCACGACGCATCGTGGCGCTGTTCCTGCTCACCGTGGCCACCGCCGTGGCCTGCCACACCTTCCTGCACCTGCCGCCGGTGCTGGGCATGATGACCGGTCTCGGCTACCTGCAGTTCTTCGGCTACTACCTGCGCCGCACCCTGCCCCGCTCGCTGGAGAAGAAGCGCACTCGCTATGCCCGCCGCGGCGACGACAAGAAGCTCGCCCAGCTGGGTAGCGTGGTGCCCTTCGACGTCTTCAACCGTGTGGCACGCGCCGAGTGGGACACCCTGCTGTTCTTCTACGGGGTGGTGATGTGCGTGGGCGGCCTGGGCTACATGGGCTATCTGGCGATGCTCTCCGAGGCGCTCTACAGTGGCTGGGGAGCCACCAACGCCAACATTGCTCTGGGCCTGATCTCGGCGGTGGTCGACAACATCCCGGTGATGTTCGCGGTCCTGACCATGGAGCCCGACATGTCCCACGGCCACTGGCTGCTGATCACCCTCACCGCCGGTGTCGGCGGCAGCCTGCTCTCCATCGGTTCCGCCGCCGGTGTGGCACTGATGGGGCAGGCCCGCGGCAACTACACCTTCATGGGCCACCTGCGTTGGGCCCCGGTGATCGCCCTGGGCTATGTGGCCAGTATCGCCACTCACCTGTGGCTCAACGCCGGCACCTTCCAGGTCTTCGGCTGAGCAAGCTTGCCCGGCGGCAGCGCCGCCGGGCAGCCTGCGTTGAAGCATCCGCTTTACATTCCCTTCCCTTCATGTAGCGTATTAGCAGATGCCCGTCACGGCACACCGCTGCGTGTCGGCGCGACCACGGTCAGCGCGAGGCCTGTACCCGTGACATAACATAGGGATGCCGATACGCCATGACGACACGCCGCCACCTCGCCTCGCTGCCATCTCGCGACGTATCTCTGCTCGAGGTCGAGCCATGGCGTGGCTGAGAGCCGCCCTGTTGCTCTGCCTGCTGCCCCTGATGGGGATAAAGGCCGTTGCCGACGAGCCGGCCGTGCTGCTGGTCGCCCATCCGGACGTCACCACCCAACGCCTGACGCGCGACACCACTCGGGCCATCTTCGCCATGCGCCAGCGCACCTGGCCGAACGGCCAGGCCGCCCGGGTCTTCGTGCTGCCCAACGACCACCCGGTGCACGAGCGCTTCGTCAAGGAGCGCCTGACCGTCTATCCCCATCAACTGCAGCTGGCATGGGACCGCATGGTCTTCTCCGGCACCGGCCAGGCGCCGGACCGCGTGAGACACCAGGCCGAGATGCTCGAGCGTATTGCCACCACCCCAGGCGCAATGGGCTATCTGGAGAGGGAGTACCTGGATGACCGTATCCAAGTCATTTCAATGGATTGAAGGGCGACGCGCGCTCGTCCTGGCGACCGCGCTGACGAGCCTGTCGGCACCGGCACTCGCCAGCGAGCAGGTGCTGGACACCCTGCAGATGCATGGCTTCCTCAGCCAGGCGCTGGTGATCACCGACGATAACAACTTCTTCGGTCCCAGCAGCGAGGACGGCGGCAGCCTGAAGTACACCGAGATCGGGGCCAATGTCTCTCTTCGCCCCCACGAAAATGTACTTCTGGCGGCCCAGGTGCTCAGCCGGCGTGCCGGGGGGGATGGCAACGATGCCAAACCGGTTCTGGATTACGGAATCATCGATTATCAGATGATCTCCAATCAGCAACGCACGGTTGGTATGCAAGTAGGCCGATTCAAGAACCCTTTCGGCTTCTACAACCAGACCCGTGATGTCGCCTTCACGCGCCCGAGCATACTGCTCCCACAATCCATCTACTTTGACCGGACCCGTTCGCTTGGCTTATCCGGCGATGGCGTCAGCCTGTATTACGAAGAGATGTTGCCCAGTGGCACATTCAGGACTCAGGTCGGTATAGGCCAAGCCCAGGCGGGAGATGATCTGCGCAGGACAATGCGGCTTGAGGATGCACCGGGTGAACTCGAACCCCGTGACTCAGCCATCGCACAGGTCAAGTACGAACACGATGGGGGACGAATCGTTGCAGCACTGAGCGCCGCAAGTGCCAAGGCCAAGTTCGAATCGCACGACCCGGTGCTCAACAATGGTGATTTCGAGTTCGTCCCATGGGTACTCTCACTTCAGTACAACTCAGAACACTGGAGCCTGACCGGGGAGTATGCGATTCGCAGCTCCAAGCTGGAAGGCTTTGACAACCCCTTCCTCAATTTCGATGTAACCGGTGAAAGCTGGTATCTACAATATACTCGCCGCTTCCATGACAACTGGCAGTGGCTGGTGCGCTATGACAGCTTGACCAGCAATCGTGACGATCGCTCAGGCAGTGCCTACGAAGCCAGTGGAGCTGGCCCCGCCCACAGCCAGTACGCCGATGACCTCACGCTAGGGCTGCAGTGGAATGTGAGTCACCGCCTGATGCTGGCGGCCGAATATCATCATGTCGATGGAACGGGGTGGCTACCCGTGCAGGATAATCCTGCCCCCTCAGAGACAAGTCGCCGCTGGAACATGATGCTCTTTCAGCTCTCCCTGCGCTTCTAGGCGCCCGCACTGGACCAGGAAGCCTCGGCGAGATGAGTTCAGCGAGTCAATCCAAATCACCACGCCACCGCCTCAGCCTGACCTGGCGCGTTATCGCGCTGAGCAGTCTGCTGGTGCTTGGCCTGGTGCTGGCCTTCTCCTGGGTTGGCCACGCCAACCTCACAAGACAGTTCGAAGAGAGCCGCAACGAAAGCGCACTACGCCAGGCCGGAGAGATGCACCTGGCCCTTCAACGCTCCGAGGAGAGCGTTCGCCAGCTTGCTTCACTGGTAGCCTCAACCCAGGGCCTGGGCGCTGCCCTGCCGGACCGAGAGGGTGAAGCACTGCTAGAGACCCTGGAACCACAGTGGCCGACACTACAGCTGGAATCGGGTGTCGAAGAGATCCTCATCTTCAATGCCAGCGGTGGGCAGGTGGCCGAGTGGGGGGCACCCCAGTCAGGGAATGGACGACCGGTACAGCGGTGGGTTCGCCAGGTCATCGAGTCCGAAACACCTCTTACTGCCCTGCGTTGCTCGAGCGACTGCCGTCAGTATGCCGCTGTACCAGTGCTGGTCGAGGGTCGAAGCACCGGGGTAGTGATCCTGTCGCGCTCGCTGGCCGACGTCATGCGCCAGGCCCACCAGATTGCCAAGGGCGACGTAGGGCTTCTGGTGACCGGAGAAATGCAGAGCGGCGAGCTCCCCGTAGAGCGTCAGCTATCTGACTGGCAGGGACAACTGATCGCCCTGACCGGGCAAAGCGAAAGTCTGCCGGCTCTGCAGCAGGCTTCCACGGAGACCAGCCTTCGCAGCCTCACCGAACGCCCCTACCGCTTTCGTTACGGGGCTCGTGATATCGAAGTGAGTGCGGTACGCATGGACGAGGACGGCGACCGGCGCACTACCGGCTATGTGTTGTTCACCAACGACATCACCGATCAGATTGGTGCGATTCGCCAGGATACCCGCACCCTGGCGGTCATCGGCCTCGGCGGCTGGCTAGCCGCGGAACTGCTCCTGCTGGCCATCCTGCTCAGCCCCATGGCCCGGCTGCGGCGCATTCTCCAGCATCCTGCCGAGCCTGGCTCAGGGAGAGTTCGCCATGGCTCGGGCGGCTATCCCCCACCCCGACAGCCGACTGTCGGATGAGATCGACATCCTCGAGGGTTCGACCCTGCGCCTGGCCAACCAGTTGGAAACGTTGGAAGGAGAAGTCAGGTCGCGCGGGGAGCAGCTGGCCCAGCGTGTGGATGAACTGGCCCACGAACGCGACTTTATCGGCAGCCTGCTCGATACCGCCCGGGTATTCATCATCACCCAGGATGCCGATGGCCGGATCACCCTGGTCAACGACTATGCCCTGTCGGTCATGGCAGTCACAGAGGCATCTCTGCTCAAGCGGCTTTTTGACGACGTCTTCGGTACCGAGAAGCGGGCCCTTACTGGTGCCGAAGGCAAGGGCCAGGAAGAACGCCTGCTTATCACCGTCGGAGGGCAGCAACACACCATCGCCTGGTACCACGCCCCGTTGCCAGGTGCTCCCGGCGAGCCGCTCGGAAGGATTTCCGTCGGCCTCGATATCACCGAACGCAAGATCGCCGAGGCCCGCCTTACCTGGCTCGCCGAGTGTGATCCCCTGACAGGGCTCTATAACAGACGCTACCTCAAGGAGGCTCTCGGCGAGGCCTTGAAGCGGGGCTATCCGGGAGCCCTGCTGTTGCTGGACCTGGACCAGTTCAAGGATGTGAACGAGTTGAGCGGCCACCAGGCCGGGGATCAACTGCTACGCAAGGTCGCCACGGTGTTGGGCGAGGAGTTGGGACATCGCGGGACCCTGGCACGACTGGGCGGCGACGAGTTCGCCCTGCTGCTACGTGGCGCAGACGAAACCCTGGCGACTCGCATCGCCCAGCAGGTCAACCAGATCCTCGCCACAGTGACACTCGAAGTGGGCGAGAGACGCCACCGAGCCGCAGCCAGCATAGGCATCGCACTCTTCCCGATTCACGGTGACAATGCCATCGACCTGATGGCCAGCGCCGATATGGCGATGTACAAGGCCAAGGCCTCGAGTAGCCAGCGCTGGCACCTCCTCTCGACGCTGGAGGATGCCCGAGGCGAGCTCCAGGAGCGCGTCTACTGGGAAGAGCGCATTCATCGAGCCATTGAAGAGAACGCCTTCGAACTGATGGCTCAACCTATCGTGCGCCTGGAGGATCGTGATATCCGGCACTACGAGGTGTTGATCAGGATGAGAGACGAACAGGGAGAGCTGGTCTCACCCGGCACGTTCATACCGGTGGCGGAGCGCAGTGGGCAGGTTCTGGAGATCGATCGTTGGGTAATACACCACTCTCTGCAGGTACTTGCGGGATTGAACGATAGCAACATCAGCCTTGCCATCAACCTTTCAGGCCAGTCGCTCCACGATGACGGCCTGAGACAATATCTGGCCGAAGAGATCACCGCCAGCGGCGCCATGCCCGAGCAGCTGATCCTGGAGGTCACCGAAACCGCTGCGGTTACCGACTTCTCCACCGCCCGTGGCGTGCTGCAGTCACTGCGCGAAATGGGCTGTCGGACCGCATTGGACGACTTCGGGGTCGGCTTCAGCAGTTTCCACTACCTGGGCCAGCTACCGGTCGATTACATCAAGATCGACGGTAGTTTCATTCGCCACCTGCCGATCGATGCCGATAGCCGCGTTATCGTCAAGGCAATCGCCGATATCGCCACCGGCTTCGGAAAACAGGCAATAGCCGAGTTTGTTGAGCACAAGGAGCTGATTCCGATCTTGCGCCAGTACGGCATAACGTACGGTCAGGGATTTTATCTAGGCAAGCCTATGCCGATCGAAGAAGCATTCAGCCGCATGCCTATAAATGCTACCAGCACCAGCCAACCAGGACAGGATAAAGGGATCTCATGAACACACACAGCCCCAAGGAAAACAGGGTGATGCCCATGCGGAATATCCATGAGGCCTTCCTGGACAAGTACTCTCTCAAGCTGGCAACCACCCCAGCCGAAAAGGAGCGGGTATATAGGCTGAGGTTTAATGTGTATTGCCAGGAAATCGGGTACCAGCCTGAAACATTCTGCCAAAGGAGTCTCGAGCTGGATGCTCATGACAGGCACTCGATTCATTGCTACCTGGAGCATAGAGCTTCCGGCTTGGCGGCAGGGTGTCTTCGCCTTGTACTACCTGACCCCAATGCCCAGCGGTCTGAAAACCTGCTTCCGCTTCAAGAGTATGGTGGTCGTAGTTTGAGCCACCCATGGCTGCATCCATCAGTGCTTCCAGAGTCGGAAATCTGTGAGATCTCACGATTTGCCATCGCTCGAGCCTTCCGAAAAAAACCGATCAAAAATGAAACCCTGGACCCAAGAAGCACAGGGTATATATTCACCGAACAGGACAAGAAAACATTCCCCTGGATCATCATTTCACTTTTCCTGGCAACCTACTCTCTGGTAGGCCTTACTGGAAGGCGTCACGTCTTTGCAATGATGGAGTCCAGGCTACCCAGACTACTGGCAATGTCGGGATTCAACTTCGAAAATGTTGGCGAACCCATTGAAATGCATGGCAGAAGAAGCGCTTACTACATCGACCATTCTCGAGCCGAAAAGGAGATACATGAAGACCTTATCCCCATGTATCTCTGCATCAAGAACCAACTAGCAGAACAGATCTCGGGGCTGCCATCGGCAACCATGTCAACGGCAGAAAGGGTATAGCTGAGGTTACATCAAGGGCCCAGGATACAGCCGCCCCTGCCACCCCAGCACCATGATCGCCAGCACGTTGCGGTGCTCTCCCCTCTCCAGATCGGTGCTGCCGTCTGGCGAGGGAATCATGCCGCTGGCGGGGTCCACCGCTGCGGCCAGGGCATCGCGAACCCGCCCGACCAGCGGATGCCCCTCGCGACCAGTGAGCAGGAAGCTCAGCGCCACCTCCGCCTGGATATCCTCGGTGGCATCGCGCAGGATCCGCCCGGACTGCGCCTCGAATGATTCAAGCACCCAGGCATACGCCTCGGCATCCACTTCCTGCTGGTAGTAACGGCTGGCCGCAATGACGAAGTGAGTCAATCCGTAGAGCCAGTTGCGGTACTCCGCGGTGGACAGGGTCGCCAGCGTGTCGGGGGGATAGCGCCGCCGGAAGGCAGCCTCCACCTCACGACGCAGGTCCATCACCCCGAGCTGATGCAGGAAATGCACCTGATTGGCGACCTGGGCGGCATACACTCCCAGCACTTCGGGGTCGCTCAGGAACGCTGCCCAGGGCAGGTCTCCCAAGTACTCCAGCGCCCGCTCGTGGCCGGGGATCTCGTCCAGCATGCCGTGATAGTGCGCCTGCACCAGCCGGAACAGCAGGCCGCGGGCGTAGGCAATCTCCTCCCACTCGGCGAACATCTCGGCCCGGGCACGCTGCTTCTCGGTGCGCCGCGAGTAGCCCTCGACGCTCTGCCTGGCGAGCCGTTCGACCTGCCCCGGCACCGCCAACTCGGCGATCTCGGCCTTGAGGCGCTCCCCCAGATGCGCCATGTACTCGCGGTTGGCCGGCAGGTAGCGCGCATCGCCGGTCACCCGGTAGAGGCGCTGGGCGTAGTGGCGGCGCTTGCCGGTGGAGAGCTCGGGCAGCACCGCTTCATAGGTCGCCCGGATTTGCTCAGCCGCCAGCCGGTGGCGTTCGGCCGGGTCCGCATCGGACGGCTGCACGGCACAGGCCGAGAGCTGCAGCGCCAGCACACACAGGGCAAGCCATGACAACAAGCGGGTGTGGATATCCGGCCGGCTCATGAGCGGTTCTTCCTGCGCCGTGACTGGTCGGGGCGAATCATGCGCACCCGCACCTTGGGCCGCGGCGGTTCGGCGGGGGGCCGGCGAAGCCACTTCCTCACCGGGAGGTGGCGACGCCTCGGGAGATCTCGGGATCACCACCCAGGCGAAGGTAGGCAGCGCCAGATGCCAGTGGATGGCGGCCAGACGCAGGCCGAGGGTGGTCGCCAGGGAGAGGGCAATGGCCAGGGGAACGGGTGCCCCCATGGCATCCAGGCCGACATAGGCGATGCCACCAGCGATGGCCGCGGTGGCGTAAATCTCCTCGCGCAGCACCATGGGCACGCGACGGGCCAGCATATCGCGCACCATGCCACCGGCCACCCCAGTCATCATCCCCATCAGCACCGCGACCAGGCCGGACGTACCGAGCTGGAGCGCCTTGTGAGCACCGATCACCACGAACAGCGCCAACCCGAAGGCGTCGGCCACGGGCAGGAAGCCACGCGACAGGCGGTGGATATAGTGGAAGCCCAGGATGGCGAGCCCCACCGTGACCAGGATGACCCACAGGTAGGTGGGGTCGGTGACCCAGAACACCGGTCGCACCCCGAGCACCAGGTCGCGCAGGGTGCCGCCGCCGATGCCGGTCACCGCGGCCAGCACCAGCATGCCGAAGGGATCCATGCGCGAACGGCAGGCGAGTATCACGCCCGACAGCGCGAAGACGATGACTCCCGCCATGTCCAACCAGTAGATCAGCCCGTTCACCGTCCTTACTCCTCCCGCTGGTCCGCCTCGAATGGCCGCACAGCATAGACCATTTCCCGCTGCGCGAAAGGGGTCAATACCTCCCTGCGCCGAACCGGGCCAGCTGCATCTCGCGCAGGCGGCTGAGGGTGCGCCGGAAGGGAAAGGCCAGATGGCCATGGGGATAGAGCTGTTCCATGGCCACCTCGGCCTCCAGATACAGCGGTGTGCGCCTGTCGTAGCACTCGTCGACCAGTGCGATGAAGCGTCGCACGCCGTCATCGCGCCGGGAAAGCGGCGGCAGCTCCCGATCCCCCGCCTCGACCCGGCTGACCCCATCCTCGGTTCCCCGGGCGATGCCACCTGCCAGGCGGGTATCGCTCAGGCAGGGCACCCCATCCAGCAGGATATGCTCGAAACGGTCGACCAGCTCGATGAAATCCAGCGCCGCCAGGGGCTGTTCGCAGAGCTCCGCATAGCCGCACCACACCACCGCGTCGCTGCGCGCGCGCACCGCAATGGCGCGATGGCCCAGTTCGATGGGTGCCGTTTCCCTCTGCTGGCCCTCGCTCAGTCGGGCGAAGAGCCCCGGCAGGGGGCTCGCCTGGCCGGGCTCGACGACCCAGTAGCGCTGCCGGGCCCGTCCGGGATGCAGGCGATGATCCTGGCCGCCGTCGAGCTCGATCGCGTGCATCTGCCGCTCGATGGCCTCGATGGCCGGCAGGAAGCGTTCGCGGTTGAAGCCGTCGGCATACAGCTGGCGAGGCGCCTGGTTGGAGGTGCAGACCAGCACCACGCCCCGGTCGAAGAGCGCCGTCAGCAGGCGGCCGAGCAGCATGGCATCGGCGATATCGCTGACGAACAGCTCGTCGAGGCAGAGCACCCGGACCTCGGTGGCCAGCTCGCGGGCCAGGGCCAGCAGGGGATCCGGCGTGCCGCCGAGCTGGAACTGGCGGCGATGCACCCAGCGCATGAAGTGGTGGAAGTGCTGGCGGCGGGCGGGCACGCGCAGGCCATGGTGAAAGGCATCCATCAGCCAGGTCTTGCCGCGCCCCACCGGCCCCCACAGATAGACGCCGAGGACACCCGGCGCCGCGCCATGCACGGCGTCGAAGCATGCGTCGAGGGCCTCGGCGGCACACCGCTGGGACTCGTCGGCGACGAACCCCTGGTGAACCAGGGCCTCGTGGTAGGCGGCCAGGGGCGAGGCCAGCACGGGCTGGTGGCTGACCTCTTCGTCGTTCCCCTGGCGTGTCACGCGCCCTCCCGCTGGAAGGGATAGACGCTGCCGATGCCGAGCAGCTGGCTCAGCTCATCCAGTGCCGTCAACGACTCCCTGGCCAGCTCCGGGTCGGCGAGATCCTCGGGGGTGAGGCGATCGCGGTAGTGGCGCTCCACCCAGGCGACCAGCTCGGCGTAGAGAACCTCATCGAGCAGCACCCGACTGGAGAGCGCGGCGCGCTCCTCGGCGGAGAGCACCACCTCGCAGGCGCAGGCAGGCGGGGCCGCCGCCGTTGCGCATGCTCTGCTTGACGTCCTTGACCACCACCTCGCCGATGGGATTGGCCCCGGCCAGCAGATGGTCCTGCAGAGGTGCGCCAGACCGCCTCGTTCTCCTGGCACTCGCCGGGCACCACCAGGGTCATGGAGCCGTCCGGGTTGCTGAGCAGCTGCGAGTTGAAGAGGTAGGAGGAGACCGCATCCGCCAGGCTCACCGCCTCGCCCGGGATGCGCAGCGGGATCAGCGGCGCGTTAATGCGCTCGCGCAGCGCCTCGAGGGTGCCCGCCTCGTCGAGGAAGGCCATCTCGTGGTAGAGCAGCACCGGGCCGTTGCCCACCGCGATAACGTCGTTATGGAAGACGCCGGCGTCGATGGCATCCGGGTGCTGCTGGGCGAACACCACCTGCGACTCGGCAAGGCCGTGCTGACGAGCCACCGCCTGGCTGGCCTCCAGGGTCTGGCGCGCCGGGAAGCGCCGCGGCGCCGGGCTCTCCTCGGTGCCCCAGCCGAACGCGGTACGACCGTAGACGTAGAGGTGCACCCCAGGCTCGCCGTGGTCGCCGGCCAGGCGGGTATGGTTGGCCGCGCCCTCGTCGGAGAAGGCCGGGGTGGCGGGCAGCACCGGATGGTGGGTGAAATGGCCCGCATCGCGGAAGATGGCCGCCAGCACCCGGCCGGTAGTGGCAGGTTCTAGGAAGCGATGGAAGCTCGACTGCAGGTTGGCCGGGGTGAAGTGCACCCGGCCATCCGGGGCATCGAGGCTCGGCGTCACCGTGGCGGCGTTGGCGGTCCACATGCTGGAGGCGGAGCACACCGCGCGCAGGATCTGGGGCGCCTCGCCGGCGGCCCGCGCCAGCACCCGCTCGTCGCTGCCGGTGAAGCCCAGGTCGCGCAGGGCGCCGAGATCCGGCGCTGCTGGGGGGCAGCACCCCCTGGGCATAGCCGGCATCCATCAGCGCCTTCATCTTGGCCAGCCCCTGCAGGGCCCCCTCCCGGGGATTGGCTTCCAGGCCGCCATGGCTCATCGATGCCACGTTACCCAGCGCCAGGCCGGCATAGTTGTGGGTGGGACCCACCAGGCCGTCGAAGTTGACCTCGCGGTAGTCCGTGTTGTGCTGTGCCTTGTTCAGGTCCTCGCTCACAGGCTCACTCCAGGCGGCAACTGGTCGGGCAGGTGCAGGTCCTCGCTCTCCATGGAGGCCACCGGGTAGGCACAGTAGTCCGCCGCATAGTAGGCACTCGGACGATGGTTGCCGCTCTCGCCCACGCCGCCGAAGGGGGCATCCCCGGAGGCACCGGTGGTCTGGCGGTTCCAGTTGACGATGCCGGCGCGGATGCGCAGCAGGAAGTCATCCCAGTCGGCGCGCTCGCCGCCGATCAGGCCGGCGGAGAGGCCGTAGCGGGTGGCGTTGGCGAGTTCGATCGCCTCGTCCCAGCTGCGGTAGCGGTAGACCTTGAGCAGCGGGCCGAAGTGCTCCTCGTCGGGCACCGCAAGTCCGCTGACATCGATCAGCGCCGGGCTGAGCAGGCTGGTGCTCTCCTCGAGGCGCTCCATGCGCGCCAGTACCGTGCCGCCCAGCGCCTCCAGCGCCTCCTGGGCCGCCAGCGGGCCATCGGCGGCGGCCACGCTGACCAGGCCACCGTAGAAGGGAGCCGGCTCGCTTGAAGGGGGCGGCCACCCGGCAGACGCGGATGGCATCCGCCAGCGCTTCGAGAAGACGATCACCCACCTGGCCCTCGGGCACGATCAGGCGCCGTGCACAGGTGCAACGCTGGCCGCCGGAGAGGAAGGCCGACTGCAGGATGGTCAGCACCGCGGCATCCTGGTCGGGTACATCCTTGATCACCAGCGGGTTGTTGCCACCCAGCTCCAGGGCGAGGATCTTGTCCAGCTGGCCGGCGAACTGGCGATGCAGGATGCCCCCCACCTTGGCGCTGCCGGTAAACAGCAGGCCATCGATCCCGGGATTCGCGGCCAGCGCCTGGCCGGTCTCGGCACCGCCCTGCACCAGGTTGATCACACCGGCCGGCAGGCCCGCCTCCTGCCAGCACTGCAGGGTCAGGTCGGCGGTGAGCGGCGACTGCTCGCTGGGCTTGAACACCACGCTGTTGCCGGCCAGCAGCGCCGGCACCATGTGGCCGTTGGGCAGGTGGCCGGGGAAGTTGTAGGGACCGAACACCGCCATCACCCCGTGGGGACGATGGCGCAGCACGGCGCGGGCCTCGCCCAGATCGCGCTCGCGTTCACCGGTGCGCTCCTGGCAGGCGCGGATGGAGATCGCCACCTTGCCGATCATGGCGCCCACCTCGGTGCGTGCCTCCCACAGCGGCTTGCCGGTCTCGTGGGCGATGGCGGTGGCCAGGTCCTCGCGGTGGCGCTCCAGCACCTCGCGGAAGCGCTCCACCAATGCCTGGCGCTCGGCGAAGGGAGTGCGGGCCCAGGCCGGGAAGGCCTCGCGGGCCGCGGCCACCGCGGCATCGACATCCTCGGCGCCGGCCCCGTTGCCCTGCCACAGCCGTTCGCCGGTGATCCCGTCGTGCTTGGTGAAGTGTTCGGCAGCCCCCGCGTGCCAGCGGCCACCGATCAACAGCGCCTGTGTCGGCTTCATGATGCTTCCTCCTCGGTATCCAGGATACGCAGGCTGGCGCCCTCCTCCACCTCGAGGCGCGCCGCCTCTGCGGGACTCAGGCGCAGGCGGCCCTCGGCGTCGGGGCCGCGCCCCACCCAGGCGGCGCGGAAGTGTGCCATCTCGGTGGTGGCGGCCAGCCAGCGCGGGCGCTCGCCCGGCTCGGCCGGGGCGGGGTCGACGGTTGCCGTGCAGCGTCGCGAGCAGGCGCACGCCGCGCACGTCGTCGATATAGGCCTCCACGGTGGGCCCGCCGTCGAAGATGTCCACGAATCCCTCCCAGCGCAGCCCCTCCTTCTTGAGCATGGCCAGGGCCGGCCGCGTCTGCTCGTGCACCCGGCCGATGCAGGTCCGCGCCTCGTCGGAGAGGAAGGGAGTGTAGATCGGGTACTTGGGCATCAGTTCGCCGATGAAGCTCTTCTGGCCCAGCCCGGTGAGCCGGTCGGCCTCGTCGAAGTCCATGGGGAAGAAGTGGCTGCCCAGGCAGTGCCAGAAGGGGCTCTTGCCCTGCTCATCGAAGACGCCGCGCATCTCCGCCAGCACCTTCTTGGGAAAACGGTCGCGGAACTCCGCCATGAACAGCCAGCGCACCATGGAGAGCAGCGCCCCGTTGCGCTCACTGCGACGGTCGCCGCCGCGGTAGGCGGGACGCAGGAACAGCGAGGCCACCTCGGCATTGCCGGTATGATCGGAGCACAGGAAGAGGGTGTCGATGGTGCGGTGCAGGTCGAGCTGTACCGAGGAGTGGGCCAGGGTCCCCAGGCGATAGTGATAGAAGGGCACTTCTCGGCCCACCTCCCCTTCGATGGCGCAGCAGCCAGCCAGCTGGCCACTGGTCTCGTCCTCGAGCACGAAGAAATAGTTGCGCCGCCCCGGCGGGGTGCGTTCGAGGAAGGCCTCCTCGGTGGCGGTGATCTTGGCGGCCAGGAAGTCACGGTTGTCGGGCAGCGAGGTGAAGCCCACACCGGTCTCCCGGGCCAGGGCCTGCAGCTCCTCCAGGTCGCCTTCGGCGATGGGTCGGATGCGCATCACAGTTCCCCCTCGTCGTAGCCCGTATCGTGTGCCTCGACACTGCCGTCCTCTCCCCCGGGCAGGGCCAGCGGCGCGGCCAGCACCGCGCGCCCTTCCTCCACGCCCAGTACTTCGGCATGTTCGGGCGACAGCATCAGCTGGCCGGTGGGCGACAGCGCATAGCGCGCCACCACACAGCGGAAATCGGCCAGGCGCTGGTTGGCGACCATGGCCGGCTCGGCATCGGGCAGGGTATGGGCGGGACGGATGCGCACCGGATGCCAGGCGGCACGCCGGAAGCTCTGCAGGCGTTCGCGCTCGGCCTTGATCACCGGGCCGGCGTCGAAGATGTCGACGTGGCGAGAGCGCTGGAACCCCTCGGCCAGCATCTCCGCCAGGGCGAATTCATGTTCGGGGTGCTCACGGCCGATGGCGGCCCTTGCCTGGGGGGTGAGCAGCGGCAGGTAAAGCGGGAATTGCGGCATCACCTCGGCGATGAAGCTCTTCGAGCGCACCCCCGCCAGGTAGTTGATCTCCTCGAAGTCGCGCACGAAGAAGTGCTGACCCACGCTGTTCCAGAACGGCGATTGCCCGGTATCGTCCAGAAAGCCCGGGAAGGCCATCGCCAGCAGCGTGGCGAAGCGCTCGGGATACTGGGCGATCAGCATCAGACGCGCCCGGCGCAACAGGCTCTCGGCACTGGTACCACGGTAGCGCGGCGCCAGCGAGTAGGCACACAACAGGCTCGCCTCGGAGACCTCATGGGACAGCGCCAGGGTCTGCACCTCGCGGCGCACGTTGAGCTGCTGGGAGGCGTGGATCAGTGTCTCCTGGCGGTAGGTGTAGTAGGCGTCCTGGGCACCGGCCTGGGCACGCACCGTGGCGGTACCCGCCACTTCGCCGCGAGCCAGGTCCTCGAGCACGAAGGTATAGTGCTCGTCGCCGGGAGACTCCACCGCCGCCGCAAAGGCCTGACGGGAACGCGCGATACGCTCCTCGAGGCGGTCGCGATGAGCCGGAAGGTTGGTGAGCCGTGGCACCGCTTCCCCCGCCAGTCGCTCCAGGGAGGGCAGGTCCGCCGGCGCGATGGGACGTACGACAAGCATGGCGGCGTCTCCCGGTTTCACGAAGCGGCGACCAGACGCGCCACGGCGCGCTCCAGGCGAGCCATCCCCTCGGCGATGTCGGCCTCGGGAATCACCAGCGAGGGCGCCATGCGCAGCACGTTGGGACCGGCGATCAGCGCCATCAGCCCCTCCTCGATGGCCAGCGGCAGGATGTCCTTGGCACGGTCGCGCCACGCCTCGCTCATCTCGGCGCCGACCAGCAGACCCATGCCACGGATCTCCTTGAACACCCCGTGGCGAGCATTGATCGCCTCCAGGTGCTCGCGGAAGAGTTCGTGGCGGCGCTGGACGCCCTCCAGCACCTCGGGGGTGTCGATGTACTCGATGGCCGCCAGGGCCACCGCCGAGGCCAGCGGGTTGCCGCCGTAGGTGGAACCGTGGGTGCCCATGGTGAAGGCCGGGGCGACACGGTCGATGGTCAGCATGGCGCCCACCGGGAAGCCGCCGCCCAGGGCCTTGGCGCTGGTCAGGATGTCCGGGGTCACGCCGAGCTGCTGGTAGGCGTAGAGCGAGCCGGTGCGGCCCACGCCGGTCTGCACCTCGTCGAAGATCAGCAGGGCGTCGTGGGCGTCGCACAGGTCGCGCAGCCCCTGCAGGAACTCGCGCTGGCCGGGGAGCACGCCGCCCTCGCCCTGCATCGGTTCCACCATCACCGCACAGGTGTCGTCGTTGATCAGGTCGCGCACGCTGTCGAGGTTGTTGTACTCGCCGTGGACGATGCCGCCGGGCACCGGGCCGAAGCCCTGGGCGTACTTGGGCTGCCCGCCCACGCTGACGGTGAAGAAGGTGCGCCCGTGGAACGCCTGGCCGAAGGAGACGATACGGTGCTTGTGCTCGCCGTCCTGGTCGAAGGCCCAGCGCCGCGCCAGCTTGAGTGCCGCCTCGTTGGCCTCGCCGCCGGAGGAGCAGAGGAATACCTTGTCGGCGAAGGTGCGCTCCACCAGGGCCCGGGCCAGCTTCAGCGCTGGTTCATTGGTATAGACGTTGGAGAGGTGCCAGACCCGCTCGGCCTGCTCCTTCAGGGCCTCGACCAGCACCGGGTGGCAGTGGCCCAGGCCATTGACGGCGATGCCGCCGGCGAAGTCGATATATTCTCGACCCTGCTGGTCCCACAGGCGGCTGCCCTCGCCGCGCACCGGAATCACCTGCTGGGGGGCATAGTTCGGCACCATGTAGCGATCGAAGTCGGCGCGGGTCGGGGTCTGGCTCATGACATCCTCCTGTGAAGTCGGGAAGGCGCATCCGGGATGCGCCAGTCTTCGAGTATAGGGAGGCGGACGCCACGTCGCTTTCACCGATGGGACGACAACTTGTGAAAAAGCCCCCGGCGGCGGCCGGCTGCGCTAGGCTGGGGGCGTTCCCCTGCAAGGAGCTTGGCATGTTCAACACCACCGCCTGGAATCGCCGCCGCTACAGCCTCTATGCGCCGGTCTACGATGCCGTGGCCGAGCGCGCCTTCCGCCGCGCGCGGCGCACCGCCCTCTCCCAGGTACTCTGGCAACCCGGCATGCGCGTGCTGCTGGTAGGGGCCGGCACCGGGCTCGACCTGCCCTTCCTGCCGCGGGACGTCGAGCTGCACGCCACCGACCTGTCGCCGGCCATGGTACGGCGCCTGGGCCGTCGCGCCGAGGCGCTGGGCATGGACGTGCAGGCCGAGGAGATGGACGCCGAGAACCTGGTATACCCCGACGACCACTTCGATGTGGTGGTGATGCACCTGATCCTGGCGGTGATGCCCGACCCGGCCCGGGGCCTGGCCGAGGCGCGCCGGGTGATGAAGCCCGACAGCCAGCTCTGCGTCATGGACAAGTTCCAGGCCGATGACCACCCGGCCGGTATGGGGCGCCGAGCCTTGAACGCCCTGACCTCGGCCATCGCTACCGATATCACCCGCCAGGCCCGCCCGCTGCTCGAGACACAAGGCTTCGTCATCGAGCAGGACACGCCGGTGATGATGGGTTCGCTGTTCCGCGCGCTGCTGGCCAGGCCCGCCTGATCAGCCCAGGCGTCCCACGGGGTGTCAGGCCGAAGTGATTGCGGGATAGGCGGTGGAGAAGTGGGCCGCCGAGGAGAAGCCGGTGAGCAGGGCGATCTCGCCGGCCAGCCGCTCGCTCTCGCGCAGCAGGCGCCGGGCACGCTGCAGGCGCAGCCCCATGTAGTAGCGGCTGGGCACCGCCCGAAGGTGCTTCTTGAACAGCCGTTCCAGCTGGCGCCGTGAGACCCCCAGGTGTTCGGCCAGCTCATGGGTGGTCAGCGGCTCCTCGATATTGGCCTCCATCAGCGCCACGGCGTCGACCAGGCTTCGGGGGCGCCGGCCAGCGGCGCCGCCGGCTGTGGCTCATCGGCCATGCGTACCCGCTCCAGCACGAAGTGGGCCGAGACGGCCTCGGCAAGCTCGCTGCCATGGTGGCTGGCGATCAGGGTCATCATCATGTCCATGGCGGCGGTGCCGCCGCCGCAGGTCAGGCGGTCGCGATCGATCTCGAAGAGCTGGTGCGAGAGACGGATGCCCGGATGGGCACCGGCCACCGCCCTCGAAGCGCGGCCAGGGCACTGTGGCGCGATAGCCGTCAAGCAGGCCCGCGCTGGCCAGCAGTTCGGCACCGCCACCGACCCCCGCCAGGCTCCGCCCCTGGGCGGCCAGGCGACGCAGCCAGGCAACCAGCGCCGGCGCGGCCGGCTCGCCCCAGGGGGCGCAGACCAGCAGCAGGTCGAGGGCATCGTCATCGGCGATGCCACGGTCGGGATTGAGCACCTGAGTCGAACCGCTGGGCACAGGACGGGAGTCCAGCCCCAGGGTGACCAGCGAATAGAGGGGAGCACCGGCCAGGCGATTGGCCACCGCCAGCGGCTCGGTGGCACAGGCCTCGGCCAGCAGCGAGAACCCCGGCAGCACCACCACACCGACCCGACGCCGGGCAGGAGCAGTGCTGGTGGGTGTCACGTCGGGCATGCGAGGCTCTCGGAACGGCAGGGCTGGCCATTGTACCCAAAGCCCCTGCCCGGGGCAGCCTCAGCGGTCGAACACGGCTAGTCGGACATGCCCGTCACCAGCAGGAAGCCGACCACGGCAACCGCCACCACGATGGCCAGCGGCAACACCCAGGGCAGGCCCCGGGAAGGTTCCCGCGCCTCGGGCTGGTCCTCGTCGGGCTCGGGATGCTCGTAGTCCTCTGGCTGGCTCACTTCCTTGAGATGCTGCAGTTCCTCTTCGGGGGTCTGACTCTCGCGGGTATCCATGGCGCCCTCCGGGTCTGCGTGGGAAAGTGCAGGACGCCGGGGGCGCCCTGCCTCACAGGGTTACGACATCGAATTCCGCCACGGGGTCCACGTCGGCATCGTAGTCGACATCGTCCCGCTCGAAGCCGAACAGCTTCAGGAACTCGTGCTTGTACCCAGCATAGTCGGTGATCTCGAAGAGGTTCTCGGTGGTCACCTGTGGCCACAGTTCCTTGCAGGCCTGCTGGACGTCGTCACGCAGCTCCCAGTCATCCAGGCGCAGGCGGCCGGCCTCGTCGGTATCGGCGCTGCCCTGCCCTTCACCAAGGTACAGCCGCTCGCCGAACAGGCGGTTGAGCTGGTCGATGGTGCCCTCGTGCAGGCCCTTCTCCTTCATCACACGGTAGACCATGGCGATGTAGAGCGGCATCACCGGGATGGCCGCGCTGGCCTGGGTCACCACCGACTTGAGCACCGCCACGTTGGCGCCGCCACCGGAGGCCGCGAGACGCTTGTCGATCTCGCCGGCGGCGCGATCCAGATCCTCCTTGGCCTTGCCCAGGGCACCGTGCCAGTAGATCGGCCAGGTGATCTCGGTGCCGATGTAGCTGAAGGCCACGCTGCGGGCGCCGGGCGCCAGCACGCCGGCGCGGTCCAGGGCGTCGATCCACAGCTCCCAGTCCTCGCCGCCCATCACCGCGCGGGTATCCTCGATCTCCTGCTCGGTGGCGGGCTCCACCTCGGCCTCGATGATGGCGTCCTTGTTGGTGTCGATGGCGGTGGCGCGGTAGGTCTCGCCGATCGGCTTGAGGCTGGAGCGCTTGAGCTCGCCGGAGTCCGGCAGCTTGCGCACCGGCGAGGCCAGCGAGTAGACCACCAGGTCGACCTGGCCGAGGTCCTGCAGGATCAGCTCGATGGCCTTCTCGCGCGCCTCGTGGGAGAAGGCGTCGCCGTTGATCGACTTGCTGTAGAGGCCTTCCTGCTTGGCGAAGCGATCGAAGGCGGCGCTGTTGTACCAGCCGGCGGTGCCGGGCTTCTTCTCGCTGCCCGGCTTCTCGAAGAACACCCCCAGGGTGTCGGCGCCGTAGCCGAAGGCGGCGGTGATGCGCGCCGCCGGGCCGTAGCCGCTGGAGGCCCCGATCACCAGCACCTTCTTCGGCCCGTTCGACTTGTCGAGAGCGCGGGCGCGGGTCGCCTCGATCTGCTCGAGCACGTTCTTCTCGCAGCCGACGGGGTGGGTGGTGGTGCAGATGAAACCGCGTACCTTGGGCTTGATGATCACGTCAGACCTCGCTGTTGGTATCGTGAGCGGACGCCGCCGCCCTGTCATGGAGTGGTAATCGGACTATTCTAGCGGCCACGTCCGCCGCTGTCCGCCCTTGAGCCCGGGCGGCGCCTGGGGCAGGATGCCAGCCTGATGGTGGTTACCCTAGCGAAGATACCCGGGAGCGAACGATGGATGCCCAGACCCTGGTCGACGAACGTGGCGAGCTGTGGCTGGTGCTGGCGCCGCTGTGGCTGGAGCACGAGCCGGGCGAGCGCGACTACGCCCGGATGCTCGAGGTCATCGAGCGCCACGCGCTCACGGTAAACGAGCTGGAGTGGATCTTCCGACTCGAGCTGGCGCCGGTGCTGTCACGCCATCAGATGTCGGTGGTCGGCGAATGGCGGCGCTTCGACGAACATGCGCTGATGAAGCAGCTGGTGGCCCACAACCTGCGACTCAAGGGGTGGCGGCGCAAGAGCTGGGCGCTGTTCTCGGGACTGACCACGATGATGACCCGGCATCGCTGGAACGAACTGATCGGCCGCCTGATGGTGGAGCGCGGCGAGACACCCCCATGATGACCCGACTCACGCAACATCAGGCTGGAACGAACTGATCATCAGTCGCCTGATGGTGGAGCGGGGCGAGACGCCTCCCTGAGGCGACGCTGGCGGCCCAGAGGGCAGCGCGAATCCCGCACGCCAGGTGCACCATGACAGGCTTCGTGACTCGGCCGGGGCCTGCCCCATGAAGAGCCGAACGCGTGCCTGCGTCAGGCCTCATCCAGTGCCAGCTCCAGCGCGATGCGCAGCTCGTCCTCGCCGTCGCGTGGCGAGAAGCGGCGGATCACCCGGCCATCGCGCCCCACCAGGAACTTGGTGAAGTTCCACTTGATCAGGCCGGTACCCAGCAAGCCGGGCGCCTCGCGCTTGAGCTCGACGAACAGCGGATGGGCGTCGCTGCCGTTGACCCTCACCTTCTCCATCAGCGGAAAACTGACCTGGTAGTCGCGGGCGCTCAGGGCGCAGAACTCCTGGGCGGACTCCGGCGACTGACGGCCGAACTGGTTGCAGGGGAAGCCGATCACCATGAAGCCACGATGACGGTAGCGACGATAGAGCCGCTCGAGCTCGCGCAGCTGGGGCGTGAAGCCGCAGCGACTGGCGACGTTGACGACAAGCAGCACCTGGCCACGCAGCGCGCCGAAGTTGAAGGACTCGCCCTGGGCAGTGCGGCATTGATGGTCGTGGATAGACATGCGCGGGCCTTGATGGTCGATGACCTTCACGATGCCACGCCACCCGCGGCGGCGCTACCCCGTGACGCCCTGCCTGCGCCAGCCGGCGGCGGACCTCGGCGACGCGGCGCCCGAGGTCCGGCGCCGGATGCGACGTTCCGCCGGCCCCAGCGGGCATAGCGCAGCCGCTCGAGCTGGTGGGCGCAGTCACGCAGCGCCGGCCCGGCGGCAACCGGTGGAGTCGGCCAGGCGGCGCAGGTGGGCGGCCGGCGACTCGCCGTCGCGGGCCGGCATGCCAACGCTGCGCAAGCCAGGCCTGCAGTCGGCGGATACGCAGCGCTTCGTCGCGCCCCTCCCGATGGCGGCGCCAGGCGAGGCGCACGCCACCCGCGACTCCACCCAGCGCCCCGAGGGCCAGTGCCAGGCCCACCAGCCACGCCAGGGGACCACGCCCGGGAAGCAGGCCCAGCAGGGCGCCCCACAAGGCGTGCAGCCGCTCGACCACCCGGGCCAGGAAGGCGCTGCGCGATTCGTCGCGATAGCCGATCACCCCGCGCTGCCAGCGATACTCCAGACGCTCCCAGTCCAGGCGCAGGCGATTGACCCAGCCCAGCTCGCGCATGCGCAGCGGCGAGAAAGGGGAGTCGGCCAGGAAGGCGTCACCGCCGTCCTCCACCGCCTCGGCCCCCTGTTCGATGCGCTCCGGGGCGATGGCGGCGGTGGGGTCGAGGCGCTGCCAGGCACCGTCCAGCCACACCTCCACCCAGGCGTGGGCATCGTAGTCGCGCACCGTGTAGTGGCCGTCGGGATGGCGCTCGCCGCCCAGGAAGCCAGCAACGATGCGCGCCGGCAACCCCACCGACCGGGCCAGCACCGCCATGGCCGAGGCGTAGTGGGTGCAGTAGCCGGCACGGCTACTCGAACAGGAACTCGTCGACCCGGTCGCGGGAGGTCAGTCGCGGCGGCGACAGGGTGTAGCGGAATGGCGCCTCGCCGAAGCGTGCCATGAGTGCCGCCAGGAAGGCGCGGGGCTCGCCCTCGGCCGCCTGCCACAGC
Organism: Halomonas sp.; assembly: GCA_018401555.1. Lineage (GTDB taxonomy): Bacteria > Pseudomonadota > Gammaproteobacteria > Pseudomonadales > Halomonadaceae > Halomonas. The sequence continues at coordinate 52,396 of JAGYKP010000092.1, read as the reverse complement.
CGCTCGGCCAGCGCGCGACTGCGCGGGTTGGCATCGTCCGGCAGCCGGGTGTGCCAGCGCTCCCCCAGGGGCTCGGGCCAGCTCGGCGCCAGGCCACTGCTCGAAAGGCGCAGCAGGCTGCGCGAGGCGAGCGGCGCGAGTCCCTCCACGGTGCCATCGGCCAGCCAGCGCAGGCGCTCGTCGCTTTCCAGCGGCGTCCCCAGCGCGGGGCGCCAGGGGCGGCTGTCGGGCTCCAGCAGCAGTTCCGCCGTGAAGCGTGGTTCGGTGGCATCCGGCCAGGGCGAGCGGGGCCCCTCGGCCACCAGGTCGCGCAGCTCCCGCCCCAGGCCGGCGGCGAGACGCTCCGGCGATAGCCGGCGCCAGCGCTCGCCATCGAACTCGGAGAGGGTATAGACCCGCCAGTAGCGCTCGTCGGGAGCCGGTTCGTCGCCCTCGAAGCGTACCCGGAAGGCGCGCCGGTCGCTGCGCGACAGCTCGGCGATGTCCCCCGGGGCGATCTCGTCGCTGAGCCCGGTGGCGGCACGCTCCGCCTGGGGCAGGTTCCACAGCGGTCCGATCCGCGGGAAGACCAGGAACAGCAGCACCATCAGCGGCGCCGCCAGCCCCAGCAGCCAGGCGCTCTCGCGCCATGCCTGGCGGGCACTGGCGGCGCCAGCCAGCCATACCAGCGAGTACATCAGCCAGGCCACCGCCAGCAGGGCGCCGGCGGCCATGGGAATGCCCTGGTCGTGGAGGAAGGCCACGGTGGTGGCAACCATGCCGATCAGCACCACCACCCGGGCATCGCGGCGGGTATGGGTCTCGAGCAGCTTGAGCAGGTAGACCCCGAGCAGCAGGCCAATCATCGACTCCATGCGCCCCAGGGTGCCGTAGTGCAACCACAGGCCACCGGTCAGCGCCGCCACCCCGGCCAGGCGCAGCACGACCCCGGCCCGGGGCAGGCGGCGGCGCAGCTGCAGGTGGCGGTATCCGGCCACCAGGGCGGCGAGACCGGCGAGCCAGGCCGGCATGAAGGCCAGGTGCAGGGCCAGCACCAGGCACTGGCCGACGAACAGCCGACGCAGCATGGCCGCACTCAGGGCGCGACCGTCGGCCAGTACCGCCGGCGGCGCCACATGCCGGCTCAACGCACACCTCCCGGCGTGCCAGCTGGGCGAAAGCGCGCCAGCGCCGTCAGCGCCTGGCGGCGCTGGGCGGCCCCTCGCCCTGGGCCAGGGTCACGCCCGGCAGGCGCAGCCCGTAGCGATCGCCGGCCTGGTGGTGGGCCAGCACCCGCGCGCAGAGGATCGACAGGCGCGTCTCCGGGGCACCGCGACAGGCATCGTAGTCCAGCCACAGCTGCTGGCGAGGCGGTACGCTGAAGGCCTTGGCCGCCAGCACGCCGGTGCGACTCCACTGTTTCCAGGCCAGCCGGGCCGGGCTGTCGCCGGGCTCGGCGCGACGCAGGCCGGCGAAGTCGGTGGCCTCGAGTCCCGCCCCGGCCTGGCGGTGCTCGGGGATCTCGTCGGCCAGCGGCCGGGGATAGACCAGCAGCGTCTCGTCACTCGCCAGCCAGGCAACGGCACGCACCAGGCCCAGCGGCCAGGCGCTCTCCAGGCGCAGCAGCGGCAGCGGATGCTCGCCGCGAGCAGCGGCCGGCAGGGCCAGGTCCGCCTGGCCATGGCCCTCGCGGCAGCGTCGACGGGTCGCCGTCGCCCCGAGCGGCGTGCAGCTGGATCGGCGTGGCGCGCACGCCCGCCATCCAGCATCACTCCCAGGCGCGCCTCGCCCCCGGCAAAGGTCTCGGCGGGCAGGCGCAGGCTGGCACGCACGCCGAGCAGGTTGCGCCAGGTGCGCAGCAGGGCCACCGCCGCCACCGCAAACAGCCAGAAGGAGAGCCCGTAGGCGAGGCTGTTCTGGTAGTTGATGCCGAACAGCAGCAGCAGCAGGACCAGCACCGCCCAGCCCAGGCCGAAGCGGGTGGGCAGCAGGAACAGCCGACGCTGGGGCAGCGGCGTGCCGGGCGCGATCGCCGCCCGTCGCCACCAGCGCTGGCGAGACGCCCGGGACAGCACGCCTAGCCCATCACCGGCACACGGGACAGCAGGTGGCGGGCCAGGGCCTCGCCCTCCTCGCGCCGACCGCTGCTCAGGCGATGCCCCACCACCGGCACCCACACCGCCTGGACGTCCTCGGGCAGCACGTGGTCGCGTCCCTCGAGGAGTGCCCAGCCGCGGGCCGCCTGGCAGCGCCAGGGCACCGCGGGTGGAGAGCCCCCAGGCAAGCTCCGGGTGTTCGCGGCTGGCGGTGACCAGCGCCTGCAACATAGTCGAGCAGCGCCTCGGCCACATGGATGGAGGCCAGCCGCGCCTGCCAGGCGCGCAGCCGTTCAGCATCGAGCAGCGCCGGCAGCTCGGCCAGGCGTTCGCGGCCGGCGCGCGACCGCGCAGGATCTCGCGTTCGGCGCGGGCGTCGGGGTAACCCAGCGAGAGGCGCATCAGGAAACGGTCGAGCTGGGACTCCGGCAGCGCGAAGGTGCCAGCCTGCTCCTGGGGGTTCTGGGTGGCGATGACGAAGAACGGGTCGGGCAGCGAGCGGGTCTCGCCCTCCACGGTCACCCGCCCCTCCTCCATGGCCTCGAGCAGCGCGCTCTGGGTCTTGGGGGTGGCGCGGTTGATCTCGTCGGCCAGCACCACGCCATGGAAGATCGGCCCCGGATGGAAGGTGAAGCGCGCCTCGCGTGGATCGAACACCGAGACACCGAGCACGTCGGCGGGCAGCAGGTCGCTGGTGAACTGCAGGCGCTGCATGTCCAGGCCGGTGACCCGCGACAGCGACTGGGCCAGGGTGGTCTTGCCCAGCCCCGGCAGGTCCTCGATCAGCAGGTGGCCGCGGCACAGCAGGCAGCAGAGCGCCAGGCGCACCTCCCGGGACTTGCCCAGCACCACCCCCTCGAGGGCCGCCAGCACGGCGTCCAGTTCGTTGAGGCTGGCCGGCCGGTTCATGATGCCGCCTCCAGCATCCCGGCGTCACGCAGCACCTCCACCGCCTGGCGAGTGTCCGGGGTCACCTCCGCCAGCGCCAGCGCCTCGGCGGGCGGCAGCCAGAACGCCTCGGCCACCTCCTCGGCCTGGAGCGTCAGCGGCCCGTCATGCTCGACCAGGAAGAGGCTACCGAAGATATGGTTGCCGCCCCGGGCATGCACGAAGCCACCCGCCGGCACCAGCGTCGCGCCGCGGATGCCCAGCTCCTCCTCGAGCTCGCGGCGCGCCGCCACGTGCTCTGCCTCCCCGGCCCCCACCACGCCGCCGGCGGCCAGGTCGAGCCCGCCGGGGAAGACCTCCTTGGTCAGGGTACGGCGCTGCACGCAGAGCTCACCACGGGCGTTGACCACCACCACGTAGGTGGCACGGTGCCAGAAGCGGAAGCGGCGCATCTCGGCGCGCCAGGCGCTGCCGCAGGGGCGATTGCGGGCATCCACCAGCTGGATGCGCTCGCGGGCAACAAGCGGCGCCGGCAGGCGTGCATCGCGCGGATCTTCGATCATCGGCATCTCCCCGGGAAATGCCCCAAGCCTAACCAGTCGGCGGCGTGGCGTCACGTTGACCGCGGGCGCCGTGGCTCCCATGCTCAGGCGAGACCGCCGACGCGGGAGACCCGCCATGCCCGACCACGCGCCCCGTACCCGCCTGGCCACCCATGAGGTAACCAACCAGCCACTCCCGGCCGGCGACCGCGACCTGCTCGCCGAGGACCTTCCGCTGCGCGAGGCCCTGGCCCGGGAGGCCCCGGCGTGGGTCGCCCAACGGCTCGCGGCGCTGGGCCGTGAGACCGGCAGCGAGGGCGTCCAGGCGCTGGGTGAGGCGGCCAACCGCCACCCACCGGAGCTGCGCCTCTTCGACCGCCACGGCCGGCGACTGGACGAGGTGACCTACCACCCCGCCTATCACCAGCTGATGCGCCTGGCCATCGAGGGCGGCTGGCACGCCGTGGCCTGGCAGGAGGAGGGGCACGGCGGCCACCAGGCCCATGTCGCTGCCCTCTACCTGCTGACCCAGGCCGAACCGGGATTCTGCTGCCCGGTGACCATGACCCACGCCGCCATGCCCGTACTGCGCCACTCCCCCCACGTGGAGACCCACTGGGCACCCGGCCTGCTGGCCAGCCACTATGACCCGCGGGCGCTGCCGGCGGCACACAAGCAAGGGCTCACCTTCGGCATGGCCATGACCGAGAAACAGGGCGGCAGCGATGTGCGTAGCAATTCCACACGAGCCGACCCCCTCGCCGCGGCACGGGCAGAGCCGACCGACGACGGCTGGCGACTGACCGGCCACAAGTGGTTCTGCAGCGCCCCCATGTCCGACGCCTTCCTGACCCTGGCGCAGACCGAGGCGGGGCTCGGGTGCTTCCTGGTGCCGCGCTTCACCCCCGATGGCGAGCGCAACGCCATCGAGCTGCAGCGCCTCAAGGAGAAGTGCGGCAACCGCGCCAACGCCTCGGCGGAGATCGAGTACCGCGGCGCCTGGGCCGAGCCCATCGGTCCGCCCGACCGCGGCATCGCCACCCTCCTCGAGATGGTGCAGCAGACGCGCCTGGATGCCGCCAGCGCCCCGGTGGGCATGATGCGCCAGGCCCTCGGCGAGGCGTGGCGCCACGTGCAGGCGCGCCTCGCCTTCGGCCGACCACTGGCCGAGCAGCCGCTGATGCGTGCGGTGATCGCCGACCTGGCGCTGGAGGTGGAGGCCGGGGTGGCCCTCTCGCTGCGCGCCGCCCGCGCCTTCGACGGCGCGGCCCGCGGCGACGCGGGCGAACACGCCCTGGCCCGGCTGCTGCCGGCGCTGGCCAAGTACTGGCACAACAAGCGCGGGCCGGGCTTCATGGCCGAGGCCATGGAGTGCCTGGGAGGCATCGGCTACGTGGAGGAGTCGCCACTGGCGCGTCTCTACCGCGAGGCGCCGGTCAACTCGATCTGGGAGGGCTCGGGCAACGTCATCTGCCTGGATGTGCTACGGGTATTGGCCCGCCATCCCGAGGCACTGGAAGCGTTATGGCAGGAGCTCACCCCGGCGCGGGGACAGGTCCGGGAGCTTGATGACGCCCTGGGTGGCCTGGAGCACCTGCTGGAGGCGCCTCCGCAGGAACTCGAGCCACGGGCGCGCTGGCTCACCCAGCGTCTGGCCCAGTGCCTGCAGGGCGCGCTGCTGCTGCGCCATGCACCGAATGCGGTCGGCGAGACCTTCTGCCGGGCACGGCTGGGCAGCGAGGCGGGCCCCGCCTATGGCGTGCTGCCCAGCGGCTCACCCGTGGCGGAGGTACTGAAACGCATCGCGTCCTGAGTGGCCCCCAGCTCCAGGATATCCCCTGGCGGGCATCGGCCGGCCCAGGCCGAAGCCCTGCACATGGGTGCAGCCGAAGCGATCGAGCAGCGCCAGCACTCCCGGGTCCTCGACCCCCTCGGCCACCACCCGGATGCCGAGCCTGCGCCCCAGCAGCGCGACCGCCTCGACGATGGCGGCATCCTGGGACTCCTCGTGCAGGTGGCGCACGAAGCTGCGATCGATCTTGAGCTCGCTGATCGGCAGCAGCTGCAGTCGTGACAGCGACGAGAAGCCGATTCCGAAGTCGTCCACCGAGACCTCCAGCCCACCCAGGCAGAGGCGGGCGGCGACCTCGCTGCCCAGCAGGTCATCGTGCATCGCGGCGGTCTCGGTCACCTCCAGCACCAGCGGCGGGTCACCGGGGCCGGCGGTGCCGGGTCAGCGCCAGCAGGTCCGGGACACATCAGGTCATCGGGGGTCACGTTCACCGATAGCGACGGCATGACGCCCTCGCGATGCCAGATGTCCGCATCGCGCAGGGCCATCTCCAGCACGCGGCGGGTCAACCGCTTGCCCTGCTCGGGTGTCAGCAGCGGCAGGAAGCCCGCGGGACCGATCAGCCCCAGCTCGGGATGCGCCCAGCGCACCAGCGCCTCCACGCCACTCAGGCGCCCGGAGGAGAGCTCGAACTGGGGCTGGTAGTGAAGCGTCAGCTCGCGCCGCTTGAGGGCCAGGTCCAGCTCCTCGCAGGAGAATGGCGGCTCACCGTCGACTTCGGCGGGCGGTTCGCGCCCCACCCGCAGGTTGCCCAGGCAGCGGCGCAGGTCGGCCAGGCGCATGGGCTTGTCGAGGCAGCCCAGCATATGCAGGCCCAGGGTCTGCCCCACACGCTCGGCGATGCGCGCTATCTTGCGCTCCACGCCGGAGAGCAGCAGCACCCACCCCCGGTAGCCGGTCGCTGCCAGGCGACGCAGCAGGGCGATGGCATCCTCGCTGCCCACCTCCAGGCCCATGACCACCAGCTGCGGGGGGCGCCTGGTCACCTCCTCGAGCAGGTGCGTGGAGTGGCGATAGTAGCGGCTCTCCAGGCCCAGCACCTCCAGCTGCAGGGAGAGCACTGCGGCCACCTCCATGTCCGCTTCCAGTACCAGGGCGAGCGCCTGTGGCGCCCGTGACGACTCTTTCATCGGCAGGATCTGCACGGCGGGTTCAGCACCGAGCCTATCACTCCTTCCGACCCTTCACAGGCGTGCCGGCCGCGCTTCGTCAACGCTGGAGCCCACCGTTCAGGCGAGCAGCGGCCCGCTGACCACCCGCGCCGCCAGTGCCAGCAGCAGTATACCGGTGGCGCGGTTGATCCAGTGGGCGTGGGCCTGCAGCCAGGGCAGGACCCGGGAGTGGGAGAGCCCCAGGGCCACCAGCACATACCAGGCGCCGTCGATCACCATGGCGGTGAGCACGATCAGCGCCTGGCCGGCGAGGGTCATGTCGGGCGTGACGAACTGGCTGAGCAGGGCGATGAAGAACAGGATCAGCTTGGGGTTGCCGAGTGCCACCAGCACGCCGTCGCGGGCCGCCTGACGCCGCGTGGTGGTCGCCACATCGGCCTGCAGGGCGCCTCCGCGACCGGCACGCAGCGCCCTGATACCCAGCCAGGCCAGGTACGCCGCACCGCCCCAGGTGATGACCTGGAACAGCATGGGCTGGCGCACGATCAACGCCCCAGCCCCCACACGGTCAGCAGCGCATAGAAGCCGACTCCCAGAGCATGGGAGAGCCCCGCCACGACACCCGGGGCACGCCCGCCGCCCAGGGTGTGGCGCAGCACCATGGCCAGGCTGGGACCCGGGGACATGGCGCCCATGGCACATACCGCCGCCAGGGAGAGCCACAGGGATAGGGGCATGTCGGTGTCCTCAGCGGTGGTACTGCTTCTCGCGCTCGGGCTGCCACAGGATGGCATCCACACGCAGGTGGACCTGGCCACCATCGGGCAGCGGCCAGTCGATGGTATCGCCGACCCGCATGCCGATCAGGCCGGCGCCCACCGGCGCCATCACCGAGATGGCATCTTCCACATCGGCCAGCGAGCGGGGATAGACCAGGGTGCGAATCATCTGACGCCCGCGGGCCAGGTCGGTGAACTGGACGCGGCTGTTCATGCTGACCACATCCTCGGGTATCTCTTCGGGATCGACCACCTCGCCGCGCTCGAGCTCCTGCTCGAGGGCATCGGCCACGAAGAGGTCCTTGTCGCTGGCCTCATCGATCAGGCGCTGCAGACGATCGGCATCGAGCCGGTTGATGATGAGCGGGGGACGGGACTGCATGGCACCTCCTGAACGCTGATAAACGCTGTTTGTACGCTTATCGTGGTATCCAACGAAAACAGCCCTCCACCCGCAAGCGGGCGAAGGACTGTGAACCACCACCATACGACATCCCGCGACGGCGCAACAGCCCTGTCGGTCTACCCCGGGCTGCAGCCCCCTTCGCCAGCGGCTAGACTGGAGCCCCCTTTGCTACGGAGTGCCCCATGTCGGTTCGACTCTTCGCCTGGTTGATGATCGGCCTCGGCGTGCTGCTGCCCATCGTGGGCTGGCAGGCGGCCAGCCCGGCCGGCTTCGTTGGTCCCGTGCTGGTACTGCTGGGGATCCTGCTGCTGGTCACGCGTCGCCGACGTGGCCGCTGAGCGGGGGCCGACCAGCCTGAGCGCCCTGCTGGAGCGGGTCAGGCATGCCGGATATCGAGACTCCAGCGTCAGCCTCGGCGCCATCCTGGAGGCGGTCGGCCGGCGCAGCTTTGCCCCTTCCTGCTGCTCGCCGGCCTGGTGACCCTGGCACCGCTGGTCGGCGACATCCCGGGGGTGCCGACGCTGATGGCCAGCCTGGTGCTGCTCGCGTAGCAGCCAGCTGCTCGGCCGGGCGACGCAGCATCTGGCTGCCGCACTGGCTGCTGCAGCGCCGGGTGTCACGGCCGCGCTTCCATCGCGTGCTGGCCTGGCTGGAGCGCCCGGCGGCCTGGACGGACCGCCTGCTGCATCAACGCCTGACGGCGCTCACCCGCCCGCCGGCTCATTTCGCCGTGGCCCTGATCTGCCTGGTGATCGCGCTGGCCATGCCGCCCATGGAGTTCATCCCGTTCAGCGCCAACGGCGCCGGCCTCGCACTGACCCTGTTCGGCCTGGCACTGCTCGCCGACGACGGCCTCTTCGCCCTGGCGGGCTACCTGCTGACCGGCACCACCCTGGCCATCGTGGTGGTGAGCGTGGTGGGGTAAGCGCCCCTGGGGTGCCTACAGCAGATGGCCGCCCGAGTTATGTCAACTCAGGCGGCCATCTGGACTGGGACATAGGGGCTGGTACCGGCGGTCTGGACTCGAACCGACAAGGGCTTGCACCCGGCGGATTTTGAATCCGCTGCGTCTACCAATTCCGCCACGCCGGCAACGCGCGAGCATTATACGTGGGCCGCCCGGCAGGTCAATCTCGGGCCTGACTTCGCGCCAGCGAGCCGGTATCCTAGGCGGCTTGCCAGAAACCACCGGACCCCGAACCGCATGCAGCGCGCCGACTTCCATTTCGAGCTTCCCGACGAGCTGATCGCCCGCTACCCCTCCGAGCAGCGCACCGACTGCCGGCTGCTGTGCGTGGACGGCACGAGCGGCACGCTGAGCCACCGTCGCTTCCCGGACCTGCTCGAGCTCCTCGAGCCAGGCGACCTGCTGGTGTTCAACGACACCCGGGTGATCCCGGCGCGGCTGCACGGCCACAAGGCCAGCGGCGGCAAGGTGGAGATGCTGCTCGAGCGCCCCCTGGATGCCCACCGCGGCCTGGCCCACCTGCGCTCCAGCAAGTCCCCCAGGCCCGGCACCGAGCTGATCTTCGAGGGCGATGTGCGTGCCGTGGTGGAGGGACGCCGCGACGCCCTGTTCGAGTTGCGCTTCCTCGGCGACATCCCGCTGATCGAACTCCTCGAGCGCCACGGCCATATGCCGCTGCCGCCCTATATCGACCGCGACGACGAGCGCAGCGACCGTGAACGCTACCAGACCGTCTATGCGCGGCGCGACGGCGCGGTGGCCGCCCCCACCGCGGGGCTGCACTTCGACGAGCCGCTGCTCGCCGCACTTGCCGAGAAGGGTGTCGAGCGCGCCTTCGTCACCCTGCATGTGGGCGCCGGCACCTTCCAGCCGGTGCGCGTCGACGATATCCGAGAGCACCAGATGCACAGCGAGTGGCTGGAGGTGGACGAGGCCACCTGCGAGCAGGTGCGCGCCGCACGGGCCGCAGGCCGCCGCGTGATCGCCGTGGGCACCACCAGCGTGCGCTGCCTGGAGAGCGCCACCGACGCGGCCGGCGAGATCGCTCCCTACCGCGGCGAGACCGACATCTTCATCTACCCCGGCTACCAGTGGCGCTGCGTGGACGCCCTGATCACCAACTTCCACCTGCCGGAGTCCACCCTGCTGATGCTGGTGGCCTCCTTCGCCGGCTATGACACCACCCTGGCCGCCTATCGCGAGGCGGTGGCCGAGCGCTACGCCTTCTTCAGCTATGGCGATGCCATGTTCCTGACCCGCCAGCGTTCCTGACCCGAGACCGATCATGCGTGACGAATGCTTCATGACCTTCGAGCGCCTGGCCAGCGATGGCCGGGCGCGCCGCGGCCGCCTCACCTTTCCCCGGGGCAGCGTCGAGACACCCGCCTTCATGCCGGTGGGCACCTATGGCACCGTCAAGGGGATGACGCCGGAGTCGGTTGCCGAGATCGGCGCCGAGATCATCCTCGGCAACACCTTCCACCTGTGGCTGCGTCCCGGCATGGAGGTGATCGAGGCCCACGGCGACCTGCATGACTTCGCCCAGTGGCAGAAACCGATCCTCACCGACTCCGGCGGCTTCCAGGTCTTCTCGCTGGGCGCCATGCGCAAGATCACCGAACAGGGCGTGCACTTCCGCTCGCCGGTGGACGGCGCCAAGGTCTTCATGGGCCCCGAGGAGTCCATGGCGGTGCAGCGCTCGCTGGGCTCCGACGTGGTGATGATCTTCGACGAGTGCACCCCCTACCCGGCCACCGAGAAGGAGGCGCGGCTCTCCATGGAGCGCTCGCTGCGTTGGGCCGAGCGGTCGCGGGCGGCCCACGGCAACCCTCTCGGCGCTGTTCGGCATCGTCCAGGGCGGCATGTACCCCGCGCTGCGCGAGCGCTCCCTCGCGGGGCTTCAGGAGATCGGCTTCGACGGCCTGGCCATCGGCGGCCTCTCGGTGGGCGAACCCAAGGAGGAGATGATCAAGGTCCTCGACTACCTGCCCAGCTGGATGCCGGACGACAAGCCCCGCTACCTGATGGGCGTGGGCAAACCCGAGGACCTGGTGGAGGGCGTGCGCCGCGGCATCGACATGTTCGACTGCGTGATGCCGACCCGCAACGCGCGCAACGGCCACCTGTTCACGGCCGAAGGCACGGTCAAGATCCGCAACGCCAAGCACCGCCACGACACCGGCCCGCTGGAGGCAGAGTGCGACTGCTATACCTGCCGGCACTTCTCCCGGGCCTACCTGCACCACCTGGATCGCTGCGGCGAGATGCTCGGTTCGATGCTCAATACCATCCACAATCTGCGCCACTACCAGCGACTGATGGCCGGTTTGCGCGGTGCCATTGAAGCGGGTACATTGACCAACTTCGTGGAAGGCTTCTATGCCCGGCGCGGCCTGCCGGTGCCTCCCGCCCCGAATTGACAGCCACCGGTACCGCTCCGCTCTCTGAGGGCGCGGTACCGGTTGCCACTGCCCCGCGATGGCGCGGCAGACCCCCTTACCCATCCCAACCAGGAGACCCACATCCATGCTGGATTTCTTCATCGCGCCGGCCTACGCCCAGGACGCCCCCGCCGGCGGTGGCATCGCCCAGATCGTCATGCTGGTCGGCTTCGTTGCCATCTTCTACTTCCTGCTGTGGCGCCCCCAGGCCAAGCGTGCCAAGCAGCACAAGCAGCTCATCGCCGGCCTCTCCAAGGGTGACGAGGTGGTCATCGGGGGCGGCATGCTGGGACGTATCACCAAGGTCAGCGACGACAGCGAGTTCCTGGCCATGGAGATCGCCGAGGGCACCCAGGTCAACGTGCAGAAGAGCGCCGTGGCCGCCGTGCTGCCCAAGGGCACCATCAAGTCCATCTGACCCGTGCCCTGTCCGGCCCCGCGTCCAGTCGGCGGGGCCGACCTTCGACCGCCGTCGGCACTCGCCGGCGGCGGTCGAGGCGTGATCGCGTCAGCTTCCCTGCTGTTTCAGCAACCTATCGCCAGCTACCTAGGACAGGGCCCGCATGCTCAACCGTTATCCCCTGTGGAAGTATCTGCTGATACTCATCGTCCTGCTCGTCGGCCTGGTCTACTCGCTGCCCAACCTCTTCCCGGAAGACCCGGCGATCCAGATCAGCAGCGAGCGCGGTGACGCCACCGTCGATGAGCGCCAGCTCGAGCGTATCCAGTCGTCCCTGGACGATGCCGGCATCGAGATCAAGGACGTCGAACGCAGCCAGACCAGCACCCTGCTGCGCCTGCGCAATCCCGACGCCCAGCTAGCCGCCCGCGACCGCGTCGCCGCCATGCTCGGCGAGGAGTATGTGGTAGCGCTCAACCTGGCCGAGTCGACCCCCGAATGGCTGCAGTCGCTCTCCGCCTCACCGATGACCCTGGGCCTCGACCTGCGCGGCGGCGTGCACTTCCTGCTGGAAGTGGACATGGAGGCCGCCGTGAGCCAGCGCCTGGAGGTCAACGCCAGCGCCATGCGCGAGCTGCTGCGCGACGAGCGCATCCGCTACCGCGACACCCAGATCGACGGGCGCATCCTGACGCTGACCTTCACCGATGCCGAGGACCGCGATACCGCCCGCAGCCTGATCAGCCGTGAGTTCCCCGACTTCCAGTACGAGAACCAGGGTGATGGTCGCGGTGCCGCCCTGGCCATGACGCTCACCGACCAGGCGGTCAACGAGATCCAGGACTACGCCATCAACCAGAACCTCACCACCCTGCGCAACCGGGTGAACGAGCTGGGCGTGGCGGAGCCTCTGGTACAGCGCCAGGGGCCGGATCGCATCGTGGTGGAGCTGCCCGGCGTGCAGGACACGGCCGAAGCCAAGCGCATCGTCGGCGCCACCGCCAACCTGGAGTTCCGCCTCGAGGCACGCCCCGACGCGCCCGACAGCGAAACCGAGAGCTTCACGTTCCGCAACCAGGAGTCGCGCAGTGCCGACCTGATGCGTGACGTGATCATCACCGGTGATCAGGTCTCCAACGCCAACCGCAGCTTCGACGAGAACGGCCGCCCCCAGGTCAACATCGACCTGGACGGCACCGGCGGCACCCTGATGAACCGTGCCACCCGCACCAACATCGGCCGCAACATGGCGGTGGTCTATATCGAGCACAAGACCCGCGACAGCGTGGAAGTGGTCGACGGTGAGGAGACGGTGGTCCGCGACGCCTACACCGAGCGCGGCATCATCAGCCTGGCCACCATCCAGAGCGCACTGGGCAACAGCTTCCGCATCACCGGGCTCGACTCGCCCACCGAGGCGGCGGAGCTCTCCCTGCTGCTGCGCTCGGGCTCGCTGGCCGCGCCGATCTACTTCGTGCAGGAGCGCACCATCGGCCCGAGCCTGGGTGCCGAGAACATCGAGCGTGGCGTGATGTCGGTGCAGATTGGCCTGCTGCTGGTGGTGCTGTTCATGCTGATCCGCTACAAGGTGTTCGGCATCTTTGCCAACCTGGCCCTGGCGCTCAACCTGACCCTGCTGGTGGCGGCGATGTCGCTGCTCGGTGCCACCCTCACGCTGCCCGGCATCGCCGGCATCGTGCTGACGCTGGGCATGGCGGTGGACGCCAACGTGCTGATCTTCGAGCGGATACGCGAGGAGCTGCGCGGCGGGCTGTCGGTACAGCAGGCGATACACGCCGGCTACGAGCGCGCCTTCACCTCCATCGTCGACGCCAACATCACCACCCTGCTGGTGGCGGTGATCCTGTTCTCGATCGGCACCGGACCGGTCAAGGGCTTCGCCGTGACCCTGTCGCTGGGCATCCTCACCTCGCTGTTCACCGCCCTGCTGGTGACCCGCGCCATGGTGAACCTCGCCTACGGCGGCAAGCCGGTCAAGAAGCTCTGGATCTGAGAGGTAATCATGAAAACCCTGGTCAATAGACAGCTAGACTTCATGGGCAAGCGGAAGATCGCCTTCGCGGTCTCCGGCCTGCTGATCCTGGCGTCGGTCGTCGCGCTGCTGCTCCAGCAGCTCAACCTGGGCCTGGACTTCACCGGCGGAACCCTGGTGGAGGTGCGCTACGCCGTGGCGCCCTCCCTGGACGCGGTGCGCCAGACCCTGGAGGGCGCGGAGTTCCGCGATGTCTCGGTGCAGACCTTCGGGGCCGCCAACGAGGTGCTGATCCGCCTGCAGCAGGCCTTCGATGCCGACGTGGGCGACCGCGTGGTGGAGCTGCTGCGCCGCAGTGGCGAGGAGGTCGACCTGGTGCGCGCCGAGTTCGTCGGCGCCCAGGTGGGCGACCAGCTCCGCGACCAGAGCGGGCTGGGCCTGCTGGTCGCGCTGGGCATCGTGATGCTCTACGTGGCCTTCCGCTTCCAGTACAAGTTCGCCATCGGCGCACTGCTGGCGCTGCTGCATGACGTGATCATCGTGGTGGGAATCTTCTCGCTGTTCCAGATCGAGTTCGACCTCACCGTGCTGGCCGCGGTGCTGGCGGTGATCGGCTACTCGCTCAACGACACCATCGTGGTCTACGACCGCATCCGCGAGAATATCCGCAAGTCACGCATCGACGACATGCCGGCGATCTTCAACGAATCGCTCAACCAGACCCTGTCACGCACCCTGGCCACCTCGGGTACCACCCTGCTGGTGCTGGTGGCGCTGCTGGCGTTGGGTGGCGACATGATCGAGGGCTTCGCCATCGCCCTGATCATCGGCGTGGTGGTGGGTACCTACTCCTCCATCTATGTCTCGGGCGCCCTGCTGCTGCCGTTGGGACTCAGCCGCGAGGACCTGATTCCGGCAAGAAAGGAGGACCTCTGAGGCCGAGGAGCTGCCCTGAGCGCCAGGTTCTGCCGGGTCGACGATGCGCCCCCGCCGATGGCTCGGCGGGGGGCGCTGTCGTTTCAGGAGGCTGGTTGCCTGGGGCTCAGTTGGCCTGGCGCCAGCCACCCAGCACTCGCTGGTCGGGACCGAAGAACACCAGCCGATCGTGGTCGATCAGGTAGCGGTAGGCGGTCTCCAGCATCCCGCCAACCCGTGCGGCATCCTCCAGCTGGGGGCAGCCGCGCCGCGTGGTGGCAAGCTCGGTGACCTCGATACGCTGGCTGTCGCCGAGGCGCACCCGGCCACGCATCTCGTTGCAACCGTCGCTGCCGACCAGGCGACCATCGCGGTCGATCTCGAACCAGGGGGTCTCGGGCATCGAGAGCCGCTCGCTGGTACCCACCAGCAGCAGGTTCCAGCGCTGCTCCACCAGCGGCCCCTCCAGGGCGCCGGAAGAGTCCCTCGCTGGGAGCCGGGGAGCGACTGCCACAGGCAGCCAGCAGGGCGGCGGCAGCCAGCACCAGCAGCGGGCGGGCCTTGCGCATCGGTTGTGCCGTTACCATGTGCCGGTGTTCTCCATGGAGGCCCAGGGTTCGCGGGACGGCTGCGCCTCACCCTTCTGGAGCAGCTCCACGGAGATACCGTCAGGGCTCCTGACGAATGCCATATGGCCGTCACGGGGCGGGCGATTAATGGTCACTCCGGCGTTCTGCAGCTTCTCGCACAGGGCGTAGATGTCCTCCACCCGGTAGGCCAGGTGGCCGAAGTTGCGCCCGCCGCCGTATTCCTCCGGATCCCAATTCCAGGTCAGCTCCAGCTCCGGGGCCTGGAGTTCGCTGGAGCGCGCCTCGTCATCGGGCGCGGCGAGGAAGACCAGGGTGAAGCGCCCCTTCTCGTTCTCCTTGCGGCGCACCTCCTTGAGGCCCAGCAGGTCGCAGTAGAAATGCAGCGAGGCGTCGAGGTCGCTGACGCGCACCATGGTGTGCAGGTACTGCATATCGGGCTCCTTGTCGTGTAGCGTGAGTGGTCAGTGTAAACCCGAAGGGGAGTGGCGCGTAATGGGGAGGTCCGTGCATGAGCGACTACTGTGAGCTGGCCCCGGGGCATCCGTATCACGGCCCCTACCACGACCACGAGTACGGCTTCCCGGTAGTCGACGACGACACCCTGTTCGAGCGCCTGGCACTCGAGATCAACCAGGCGGGGCTCTCCTGGCTCACCGTGCTGAAGAAGCGCGCCGCCTTCCGGCGCGCCTTCGAGGGCTTCGACATCGACCGGGTGGCGGCCTACGGTGACGCCGAGCGCGCCCGGCTGCTGGGCGATGCCGGCATCATCCGCAACCGCCTGAAGGTCGAGGCGGTGATCCACAACGCCGGTGTGCTCCAGGCCCTGCGCGACGCCCACGGCAGCTTCACCGCCTGGCTCGACCACCACCATCCTCTGCCCCACGCCGAATGGGTCAGGCTCTTCAGGCGCACCTTCAAGTTCACCGGGCCGGAGATCACCGGCGAGTTCCTGATGAGTACCGGCTACCTGCCCGGCGCCCACCGCGACGACTGCCCGGTGCAGACTCGTATACTCGCCGCCGGGCCGCGCTGGGCGGATGCATAAGGATGTACAGAAGTACCGCTCGGGGCTGTTCCGTCGACAAGCCTGCGAGGAGGCGCTGTGAATACTTCCCTGTACGCTACCGACGCCATCCCTGGCGTAGGACCTCCTCTTCGGCTTGTCCCCGGCGCCCCTCGCTGCGCATGGCTGAGCATATAACCGCATGAGCCACACACCAGCTGTGCGGCAAAAGGGAACCCGGCCCCCGCCCGTGGCATCATAGCCGGGCACTCTCTGCGAGGAACGCCTCCCGATGGATTCGATTACCCAGGCCGCCCTGGGGGCCGCCATAGGCGGTGCCGTGCTCGGCCGCCGGCTGGGCCGCAAGGCGGTGCTGATCGGTGCCGTGCTCGGCACCCTCCCCGACCTGGACGTGGTCATCGACTACGGCGATGCGGTGGCCAACGTCACCGAGCACCGCGGCTTCTCCCACTCGCTGTTCGTGCTGGCCGGGCTGGCCACGGCGCTGACGCTGCTCTCCGCCCGCTTCGCCCCGGCCCGGGACATCCCCCTGAGCCGTTGGGGGGCCTTCTTCGGCCTCTGCCTGCTGACCCACCCGCTGCTCGACGCCCTGACCACCTACGGCACCCAGCTGCTGTGGCCGCTGGACGTACCACCTGCGGCCTGGCCTATCGTCTTCATCATCGACCCGCTCTACACCCTGCCACTACTGGTAGGCATCGGCGTTGCCCTGGCCACCGGCAACGGCCGGCGCGGGCCGTCCTGGGGCCTGGCACTCTCCAGCGTCTACCTGGTGTTCGCCTTCGGCGCCAAGCAGCTGGTGGAATACCGCCTGGAGCCGGTGCTGGTCGAGCGGGGCCTGGAGGAGGCCCCGCGGCTGGTCCAGCCCACCCCCTTCAACACCCTGCTGTGGCGGGTCACAGTGGTGGACGGTGACGATCATCACGAACTGCTCATGGGGGTACTGGACGGCGCTACCTCGCCCCTGGTGGAGACCTACCGGCGCGGCACCGAGCTGGAGGCCGCGGCGCTGGCGAGCGAGCGCGGCGCGCGACTGGAGTGGTTCGCCGGCCCCTTCCTGCGCTACGAGACCCGCGAGCACGACGGGCGAGAGACCCTGGTGGCCACCGACCTGCGCCTGGGCTTTCCCGGCTTCCACCCCTTCGCCTTCACCCTGGCCACCCGGGAGGGCGACGACTGGCAGCCGGTGGCGGTCTCGGAGCAGCTCGCCGCCCCTCGAGGGGTAACCGCGAGGCGCTTTCCCGGCTGGCGGGACGCGCGCTGTCCCGCAGCCCGGCGCTCTGCACCAGCGAGTTCGTCGGCGCCGGCTGGGTCCGCGAGGCGTCCGAGCACCGCTGACCTACGATACCATCGCAGCGGGGCGGCCCTCTGCCGCCCCGCTGCATTGCATGCCTTCGGCTGGTGTCGCCTTACAGGCGCTCCACCAGGCCATCGACAGCCTGGCGGGCCTCCCTGAGGGCCGACTCGCGATGGTTCTCGCCCATGTTGAGCCCCTCGGCGAAGACGGTATCCACCTCGCTGATGCCCATCATGCCCAGCATCAGCTTGAGGTGCGGGGTCTGGGTGTCCTTCTCGGTGCCGGCATACTGGCCGCCGCGGGCCGCCAGGATCACCGCCCGCTTGCCCTCGACCAGCCCCTGGGGGCCATTCTCGGTGTAGCGGAAGGTCTCGCCGGCGCGCATCACGCGGTCGAACCATGCCTTGAGCTGGCTGGGGATGCCCAGGTTGTACATGGGTACCGCCAGCACCACCACGTCGTGATCGCGAAGCTCGGCGATCAGGGCGTCGGAGCGCGCGGCCAGCTCGCGCTGCTCGGCACTGCGCTCCTCCGCGGTGACCTGCCAGCTGCCCAGCTCGGCCAGGCCCAGATGGGGCAGCTCCTCGGCCACCAGGTCACGGTGGGTCACCGCGAGGTCATCACGCCCCTCCGCCCTGGCGATGAAGTGTTCGGCGAGACCCTTTGACTGGCCGTTCTCGGCGAGAATGGAAGCGGTAATCACGAGTGCACGCGTGGTCATGGCGATCTCCTCCGGCGGGAATCAGGAATATGGTCGCCATGATAGATGAATCCATTGCAACGAAAAGCGCAAAAAACCGCACTCCACGTTCGACAAAAACGAACCCGCTACCCTCGCGAGGCCCCCCGGGGCGGCTCCGCCAGGCCCCCTCAGGGGGCGATGCCCTGACCGCAGCCGCGATACTGCTCACCGTCCACGCTCAGCGTGACCCGTGCCGGAAAGGGCTCGCCGCTCATGTCGTCGAAGCAGGCTCCGGCCTCGATGCGCAGCTCGAAGGGCGTGTCGCCGCGACCGCTGGCCAGGACCACCCGCCCCGCCTCGTTGTCCATGCTGGTCGACCCGATAGGGCAGCGGTCAGCTCGCGGCTCGCCATAGTCGAGCGCTGAGGTGTCGCCTCAGGCCGGTCGTGGGCGAGGCTCGCCATCCAGCCCGGCTCGTTGCCCCGGGCATGAAACATCACACCGGGGCGCTGCTCGACGGGTCAGCGCCTGGCGCCGCATGCTCGCCCGGCACTCCAGCCTGCCGCGGGGCGTCTCCACGACCGCCGCGTCGCCCTTGTTCCAGAAGCTGATCCCGTCCCGCTCGAAGCGCGCACCACTGGCCACCACGGCTGGTGCCAGGCGCCAGGCGCCATGGGTCGACCACAGTCGCAGCTCACCTTCGGGGGCGGGGGCGGCGGTCACCAGCCCCTGGTCCGGGCTACAACGCCAGGCGGTGAAGGCCTCGGCGCCGCCGGAGAACAGCACCGAGCGGGCGGCAGCGGGGCGTGATCGCCCGAGGTGATCGGCGCGGGGGCGGTGGCACAGCCGGCCAGCAGCAGCGACAGGCCGAGGGCGGCGGGAGCGAGTGGGCGAGGCATGGCATCTCCTTGCAGGGGTTGCGGTTCCATGATGGGTCGAGCATAACAGCCCCCGCGATGCCTGACCTCCCTGGCGCCTCACGGCTGCCCGCCCCGCCGGGTCATCCATCAGCCGTAGCGCCGGCGCAGCCGTGCCGCGGCCTCCACCATATTGGCCAGGGCCGGCGCCACCTCCTCCCAGCGGCGCGTCTTGAGGCCGCAGTCGGGATTGACCCACAGCCGCTCGGCCGGGATGCGCTCGGCGGCCTTCTCGATCAGCGCCACCATGGCCTCCACCTCGGGAACGTTGGGCGAATGGATATCGTAGACGCCGGGCCCGATCTCGTTGGGATAGGCGAAGTCGTGGAAGGCATCGAGCAGCTCCATGTCCGAGCGCGAGGTCTCGATGGTGATGACATCGGCGTCGAGGGCGGCGATGGACTCGATGATGTCGTTGAACTCCGCATAGCACATATGGGTGTGGATCTGGGTCTCGTCGGCAACGCCTGAGGCGGCCAGCCGGAAGCACTCCACCGCCCAGGACAGGTACCCCTGCCACTGTGACCGGCGCAGCGGCAGCCCCTCGCGCAGCGCCGGCTCGTCGATCTGGATGGCGCGGATGCTGGCCCTCTCCAGGTCGAGCACCTCATCGCGCAGGGCCAGGGCGATCTGCCGACAGGTGGTCTCGCGGGGCTGGTCGTCGCGCACGAAGGCCCACTGCAGCAGGGTCACCGGCCCGGTCAGCATGCCCTTCATGGGCCTGTCGGTGAGCGACTGGGCAAACTCGCTCCAGCGCACGGTGATGGGCCCCGGACGGCTGACGTCGCCGACGATGACCGGCGGCTTGACGCAGCGCGAGCCATAGCTCTGCACCCAGCCGAAGCGGGTGAAGGCGTAGCCATCGAGCCGCTCCCCGAAGTACTCCACCATGTCGTTGCGTTCCGGCTCGCCGTGCACCGGCATATCGATGCCCAGCGCCTCCTGGCGGGCCACCGCCTGGGCGATCTCCTCTCCGCATGCGCGCTCGTGGCTTCCCGGGAGAGCTCGCCGGCCTTGACCGCACGCCGCGCGGCGCGGATGGCATCGGTCTGGGGGAAGGAGCCGATGGTAGTGGTCGGGAACAGCGGCAAGTCCAGCGCCCGGCGCTGGGCCAGGGCGCGCCGCGGATAGGGGCTCGCACGCTGGTGATCCGCCGGCTCCACCCCGGCCAGGCGGTCGGCCACCGCGGGGCGATGGAGGCGGGACGACTCGCGCCGGGCTCTGCAGCGCCCGGGTGGCGGCCTCCAGGCGCCGCTGGCGAGCCTGCCACGGCCGTCGAGCAGCCGTGCCAGGGTCACTCGTCTCGTCGAGCTTCTGGCGGGCGAAGGCCAGCCAGCTCGCCAGTTCGGGATCCAGCTCGCTCTCGCGCTCGAGATCCATCGGTACATGCAGCAGCGAGCAGGAGGGCGCGATCCACAGCCGCCGGCCCAGGCGCATGCGGGCCGACGCCAGGCGCTCACGCAGCAGCGCCAGGTCGGCGCGCCAGACATTGCGGCCATCGATGGCGCCCACCGACAGCACCTTGTAGGCGGGCAGCCTATCCAGCACCCTCTCGAGCTGCCCGGGGTCGCGTACGGCATCGATATGCAGCCCGTCGGTGGGCAGGCCGACGGCCAGGTTCAGGTTGTCGCCCAGCCCGCCGAAGTAGCTGGCCAGCAGCAGCTTCACCGGGGTGCGGGCGAGTATGCTGTAGGCGGCCTCATAGGCCTGCTGCCAGGCCTGCGGCAGCTCCTGCACCAGCGCCGGCTCGTCGAGCTGGACCCACTCCACTCCCCGCGCGGCCAGGCCGGACAGCAGTTCGGCATAGACCGGCAGCAGGCTGTCGAGCAGCGCCAGGCGGTCGAAGCGCCTGGGCGCCCTTCTCCTTGCTCAGCCACAGCTCAGGTCAGGGGGCCGAGCAGGGTCACCTTCACCGGGTGACCGAGCGCCCGGGCCTCGTCGACCTGCGCGAACAGCCGTGAGCTGGCCAGGCGGAAGACCTGGTCGGCGTGCAGTTCGGGCACCAGGTAGTGATAGTTGGTATCGAAGTACTTGGTCATCTCGCAGGCCGCAGCGGGCTCGCCGCTGGGCGCGCGGCCACGGGCCATGCGGAAGGCGGTGTCCAGATCGACCTCGCCACGCGCCACCTCTTCCTCGGCGGCGAAGCGCGCCGGCACGGCACCCAGGGTCACCGAGAGGTCGAGCACCTGGTCGTAGAAGGCGAAGTCGCCCACCGTGACCAGGTCGAGGCCGGCCTCGCGCTGCTCCTGCCAATGGCGGGCACGCAGCTCGCGACCGACGTCCTCCAGACCCTCGCGGTCGAGGTCACCCTGCCAGTAGCCCTCCACGGCCTTCTTGAGTTCGCGATCCGCACCGATGCGGGGGTAGCCGGCAATATGAGCCCTGGTCATGTTTCCACCTGTTTGCATGAAGGATACGGCGGATTCTGGCTGGCCATGGGATGTGAATCAAACTAAACTTCCTAATCTTTAAAATGAAAGCGACTCACCCATGCTCGAGCTGCGACACCTCCGCACCCTGATCGCCCTGCGCGACGCCGGCTCCCTGGTGGAGGCGGCCGAACGGGTCCACCTGACCCAGTCGGCCCTCTCCCACCAGATCAAGGA
The DNA here is from genome assembly GCA_018401555.1 of Halomonas sp. Taxonomy (GTDB): domain Bacteria; phylum Pseudomonadota; class Gammaproteobacteria; order Pseudomonadales; family Halomonadaceae; genus Halomonas. The sequence continues at coordinate 30,911 of JAGYKP010000092.1, read as the reverse complement.
CCTGGAGGAGCGTCTGGGCAGCCCGCTGTTCGTGCGCAAGACCCGTCCGGTGGAGTTCACCCGGGCCGGCCAGCGACTGCTGACCCTGGCCGAGCAGGTGCTGCCCCAGGTACGCATGGCCGAGCGCGACCTGGCACGGCTGGCCGGCAACGAGCAGGGGCGGCTGCACATGGCCATCGAGTGCCACAGCTGCTTCCAGTGGCTGATGCCGACCATCGACCACTTCCGTGACCACTGGCCGGAAGTGGAGATCGACATCCCCGGCGGCCACCACTTCGACCCGCTGCCGGCGCTGGCCCGGGAGCAGCCTCGACCTAGTGATCACCGCCGACCCCCAGCCGCTCCCCGGGGTGCACTACGAGCCGCTGTTCCGCTACGAGGGGCTGCTGGCGGTGGCCCGCCAGCACCACCTGGCCGGCAAGGGCTTCGTCACCCCCGAGGCGCTGGCCGAGGAGACCCTGATCACCTACCCGGTGGAGCACTCGCGGCTGGACGTCTTCACCCAGTTCCTCGACCCAGCGGGGGTACAGCCAAGGGAGGTGCGTACCGCCGAGCTGACCATCATGATGATGCAGCTGGTGGCCAGCGGCCGCGGGGTCTGCGCGCTGCCCAACTGGGCGCTCACCGAATACCTGGAGCGCGACTACGTGAAGGCCGTGGCACTCGGCGAGAAGGGGGTGTGGAGCACGCTGTTCGCGGCGATTCGCGAGGAGACCCGCAGCGCGCCGTGGATGGAGGACTTCCTGCGTACCGCCCGGGAGACCTCCTTTGCGGTCCTCGACGGCATCAAGCCCGCCTGAGGCTAGCCGAGTTCGTTGCGCGCTGCGGCAGCAGCAGGGTGAAGCGCGCCCCGCCGAGCTCGGCGCTGTCGTCCACGCTCACGCTGCCGCCGTGCCAGCTCATCACCTTGTGCACGATGGAGAGCCCCAGCCCGTAGCCGCCGGAGCTGCGGGTGCGGCTGTCGTCCAGTCGCGCGAAGGGCTTGAAGATCGCCTGGCGCTCGCCCAGCGGCACCCCGGGACCGTCGTCTTCCACGTCGATCCTGACCAGGGCATGCTCGCGGCGCACACGGATCAGCACCCGGGAGCGGGCATGCCGACAGGCATTGGCCACCAGGTTCTGCAAGGCACGCTGCAGGTAGCGAGGCTCGGCCAGCACCTCCACCTCGGGCCCTTCGGCAAGCTCCAGGGCCAGCCGCTCATGCAGCGGGCTCAACGCCTCGATCACCCGTGCCGCCATGGCGCGGCAGTCCACCAGCACGGCATCCATCTCGCGGCCGTTGATGGCATCGCTGCCCAGCCGAGCGTAGGTGAGAATCTCGTCGATCAGGCCGTCGAGCTCCTGGATGTCCCCATCGACTCCCTGGAGCTGCCGGCGCACCGCCGGCTCATCGGTCATGTCCTCGACCATCTGCACGGCGAAGCGGATCCTCGCCACCGGGGTGCGCAACTCGTGGGAGACCGCGCGGATCATGTCCTGCTGGGCGCGCAGCAGCGACTGCACCTGGGCGGCCATGCCGTTGAGCGCCATGCCCAGGCGGCCGACGAAGTCGGCACTCTCCACCCTGACCCGGGTATCGAGCCGTCCGGCGGCGATGCGCGATGCCGCCAGTTCCAGGCGTACCATGCGTGCCTCCACGCTGCGCACGATGAGATAGATCGTCACCCCCAGCACGGCCAGCATGATCAGCACCAGCAACAGCTGCAGCGATCCGGCATCGGCTCGAAGGCCTGGACCGGACCGATCATCAGCCAACTGGCGTCGCCGCTGCGCTCCTGCAGCGCCAGGTAGATCGCCACCGACCAGCGCCCGGGCAGCAGCTGGATGACCACTTCACCGTCGGTAAGCCGGCGTAGCTGGTAGTCGTCGAGCCCTCCGGGTGGGGCTTCCTCGAGGGAGACCGGCAGGCTTCCGCCAGCCAGGCGCTCGGAGCCGGGCCTGGCGGGCGGCGGGGATACGGCGGTCAGCCACTCGCCGAGCAGCTCCGTGAGGCCACGCAGCTGGTGCTCGCTGAGGTTGGTGAGCTCGACCCGCAGCAGGCGTTCGCTGCCGGGCAGCAGCGACAGCAGCCGCCAGCCCTGGTCATCCTGCGGCTGCACCAGCACCTTGCCGCGGGCCAGGCGCAGCCGCGAGAAATAGCCCAGCTCCGCCTCCTCCAGCGGCCCCACGCTGGCCCGCATGTCCAGGCGTTGGCCCTGGGCATCGAGCCAGCCGCCGTGAGCCGCGGGTGGCAACGCCGAAAGGCGTTCGGCCAGCAGGCGCATCGGCGCCTCGGCCAGCTGCTCGCGATGCGCCTCGCGGCGCACCTGGTCGACCAGCGCCACCCCCAGCAGGCCCAGCCCGAAGGTCAGCAGCAGGGCCAGCGCCAGCAGCAGATAGACGCGCAGGAAGGTGCTGTCGGCCAGGACCCGACGCATGGCTCAGGCATCCCTGACGAACAGGTAGCCCTTGCTGCGCACCGTCTTGATGCGGTGCGGCTGGTTGGGATCGTCACCGATCTTGGGGCGGATACGCGAGACTCGTACGTCGATGGAGCGGTCCTGACCGTCGTACTTGATGCCGCGCAGCTGGGAGAAGATCTCCTCACGGGTCAGCACGCGTCCGGCATGGCTGGCCAGCAGCCACAGCAGGTCGAACTCGGCACTGGTCAGTTCGATGCGCTCGCCCGCCAGCCACGCCTCGCGGGTCGCGTTGTCGATCTCCAGCTCGTCGAAGGTGAGGCGCGTCTCGCCGCTGGCCTCGACCACCTCGGAACGGCGCAGCAGGGCGCGCATGCGGGCCAGCAGCACCCGCGGCTGTACCGGCTTGGCCACGTAGTCGTCGGCGCCCATCTCCAGGCCCAGCACCTGGTCCATGTCATCGGTGCGCGCGGTGAGCATCAGGATCGGCCCGGGGTAGTCATCACGTACCCGGCGGCAGATCGACAGGCCATCCTCGCCGGGCAGCATCAGGTCGAGAATCACCAGGTCCGGTTGCAGGGAGAGGATCCGGTCGACCCCGCGTGCGCCGTCGGCCTCCAGGGTGACGCGGAAGCCATTGGCCTCGAGGTAGTCGCGGGTCAGGTCGGCCAAGCGCTCGTCATCCTCGATGATCAGCACATGGTCCTGCTCACGGGGCTGCAGGCTATCGTTCATCCTTGTGTGAACTCCATGGGTCGTTGGGTGGCGGCCGCGACGAAGGGCGTTGCCGCCTCATCACTAAAGTGTACCTGAAAACCTGACGTCCGCCTGTGCAACCGCCAGGGGCGCGGGGAATGGCAGCGAGGATGGGGGCCGGAGTCTGGCGGTGAGAGAGGCTGGCGAGGAATAGCCCTGCCGAGGTATTGCCAGTGCCGGCTGTCGAGCCCCACACTGATCAGGCCCTGTCGGTGCGGGGCCATGCTTCCGGAGAACCTCATCATGGACAAGAGTGTCATCAAGCGAGTCTACGTCCCCACCCATGTACGCACCCTGCCCAGCGGCGAACGGGTCACGGTACCGGGCCACTACAAGGCCCCGCCGGAGCGCCGCTAGCGCCATGCGACAGCCCATCGTCGGCTACCACCGCGACGAGGAGGCGCACTGGGTGGCCGAACTGGCCTGCGGCCACAACCAGCACGTGCGCCATCAGCCGCCCTGGGTGGAGCGCCCCTGGGTCACCAGCGACGCGGGGCGACGTTCCCGCCTGGGCCTCGCCCTCGAGTGCGTCAAGTGCGACCGCGGCGAGCCGCGCGACAACCCGCTGCCCGGCTGAGGCATCACGCATCGGGCCGCCCGCAGGCGGCCCGATGCAGCTCCTGTGCCCCCTGGTGTAGCTACCCCTTGGGGCCGAACAGGAACCAGACGATCAGCCCCACCAGCGGGAAGATCAGCAGCACGACGATCCAGATCAGCTTGGCCAGGCCACTGGCCGAGCTCTTGGCCACCTTGACGATGGCCCAGATCACGATGATCAGCCAGATCAGGCTCAGCAGGCCAGTCACTTCGATACCCATCCAGTACCTCCTTGTCAGCTTTCCTCGGGCGAATTGCCACTCCCCTATGGGTAGCACAGCCATGGTCCGGGGTACAGCCTCGCGCGCAACCCCCTGTCTCGCCGCCCTCAGCCGTGGCCGAGCCGCAGCGGCTCGCCCCACCATCCCGGCAGCCGTCGGCGCACCTCGGGCCGGGCGAAGCGATCGTCCAGCAGCACCACCACGCCGCGATCCTCGGGGCCACGGATCACCCGTCCGGCGGCCTGCACCACCTTGACCAGCCCCGGCACCCGGTAGGCGTACTCGTCGCCGCGGCCGAAGCGGGCCTGGAGGCGCGCCCTGAGCACCTCGTTGAAGGGGTCCACCGGCGGCAGCCCCAGGGTGGCGATGAAGGCGCCCACCAGCGCGCTCACCGGGCAGGTCGATGCCCTCGGCAAAAGCCCCGCCCAGCACGGCGAAGCCGATGCCGCGGCCATCCGCCGTGAAACGCGCCAGGAAGGCGTCGCGCTCGGCCTCGGCCATGCCGCGATGCTGGGCCCAGGCGGGAATCTCCGGGTGCGCTGCGCCGAAGCGCGCCAACGCCGCCTCCAGGTAGGCGAAGCTGCTGAAGAAGGCCAGATAGTGGCCCGGACGGCGCGTGTACTGGGCCGCGATCTCCTCGGCGATCGGCGCAAGCGAGGCCTCGCGATCGCGCAGCCGCGTCGACAGGTCGGTGCGGATACGCACCTCGAGCTGCTCGGCGGCGAAGGGCGACGGCACCTCCCGCCAGACGCAGTCGTCGGGCAGGCCCAGCAGGTCGCGCTGGTAGTCGGGGGGCCCCAGGGTCGCCGAGAACAGCACCGTGGTGTGGGCGGCCTGGAAGCGCGGGGCCAGGAAGTCCGCCGGGATCAGGTTACGCAGTGCCAGTCGCGCCCTGCCGCGCCCCTCGCGGGTCAGCTCGCACAGCGAGTGATCGCCGAAGCGCTCGGCCAGGCGCGTGAAGGCCAGCGCCTCGAACAGCAGCTCCTGCCACTCGACACCGAGCTCGGGATGCTCGCCCAGCGCCTCGCTGAGTGCCGCGGCGAGCCCCTGCAGGTTCCCCAGCATGCCGTCGGGCAGCTCCTCCAGCTGCCGCCAGGCGGGTCGCCCCGGCTCGCCGGCATCCGCCAGCCCCGGCCTCGCTTACCAGCACCTGCCAGCGCCGCGCGAGGCGCCCCAGCGGAGACTTCAACGCCGCCGGCGCCGTGCGGCGCAGCCGGCTCAGGTCGCGCTGACGCAGAGCCACGCTGTACATGCCCCGTGCGCGCCCCACCAGGTTGTGGGCCTCGTCCACCAGCAGGCCGACCCGCCAGCCGTTCTCCCGGGCCAGGCCATGCAGCAGGGCGTGGTCATCGAACCAGTGGTTGACGTCGCCGACCACCACGTCGCACCAGCGCGCCATCTCCTGGCCCAGGTAGTAGGGGCAGACACCGTGCTCGGCGGCCACCTTACGCAGCCCCTCACGATCCAGCCAGCCGCGCTCGGCCGCGGCGAGGCGCGCCCCGGGCAGGCGGTCATAGAAGCCCGCGGCCAGCGGACAGGGCCTCGCCGTGGCAGGCTCGCCCGGGGTACTCGCTGAGGCCTTGTCGCGGGCGCTCAGCTCGATCACCCGCAGCGCCATGCCGCCCTGCCCCGCCGGGGACGCGGCACCCAGTCGCGCCAGGGCCTCCAGCGCCAGGCGCCGCCCGGGGGTCTTCATGGTCAGGAAGGCGAGGCGGTCGAGGCCGTGGCGCGGCATCGCCTTGAGCAGCGGGAAAAGCGTGCCCAGGGTCTTGCCGATGCCGGTGGGCGCCTGGGCCAGCAGCACGCGGCGGGTGGCAGCGGCCTTGTAGCACGCCTCCGCCAGGGCACGCTGGCCGGGGCGAAAGTCGGCGAAGGGAAAGACGAGCCTGGCCAGGGCCGCATCGCGCAAGCAGCGGTGCGTCGCCTCCTGCTCGGCCCAGGCGCGGTAGCGGCGGCAGCGCTCGGCGAGCTCCGCCATCAGCGCCTGCGCCGTGGCGTGCTCGCTCACCAGCGTCTCACGGCCACTGCCCACCTCCAGGTAGACCAGCGCCAGTTCGATCTGCTCGAGGCCACGTTCGGCGCACAGCAGCGCGCCGTAGCTGCGCAGCTGGGCACGGTGCAGGGCACGCTGGCTGGCGGCCAGGCGCGAAAGGTCACCACGATGGGTCTTGACCTCCTCCAGCCGGCCTGCCACCGGATCATAGCCGTCGGCGCGCCCGCCGACCCGCAGGCCTTCCACTTCGCCTGCGAGCGGCAGTTCGGCGAGATAGCCCGCCCCGCGGCGCCGCGCCACCTCGCGATGCCCCTCGATGCCCTCCCGGGCGCTCGGCGAGGGGGTGAAACGATGGTCGAGATCACCCTCCCGGGCGGTGACATCACACAGGGTGCGCACCGCCACCCGCAGCGTCGGCGACTCGCCCACGCCGGCGCCAGCCATTCGAGGTGACAGACCACGGCCGGAATGCCGCGGTGTTGGAAGAAGGCCAGCCAGCGGCGCTGGTTGTCCTGCAGACGATCGCCGGGTCCCTTTACCTCGATCAGCCGGTAGCGCGCTCACTCGCCGGGGCCTCGGGCAGGAACTGGATCAGGTCCGGCAGGCCGGCGCGGTTGGCGCGCAGGTTGCCCAGCAGGCGCTCGAAGCAGGCGCGCAGGTGTTCGGCGGGAATACACTCCAGGGCCTGCTCGAGCAGCTCCTCGGTGAGTGCGCCCCAGTGCACGAAGGGATTGGCGATGCCGGCCTTCATCCGCCAGTTGTCATGGATCGCCTGGCGGTACCGACCATCCTCCAAGCGCGCCAGGCAGGCGTCGAAACGCTCGCGGCGGCGAGCCACGAAGTCCTCGCGATAGAGATCCGCGGGGCCGGACTGGAAGGGGTGGAAGAAGGCGCCGGGTAGCGGCGCGAAGAGCACCTCCCAGCAGAGCAGGCCGAACAGCCCGGTGATCAGGGCATTCTCGACATAGTGGACCGGTGCCGACTCGCGGTGCAGATGGTCCCGCACTGCCGCCTCGACCCGGGCAGGACCGGGCAGGCGCAGGGTGAAGCGTTCGGGGGGCGGTTCGGCGGGGAGTGTGCGGGGAGGCAACTCCAGGCGCCGGCGCAGCCTCGGCAGCAGCCTGCCAAGCGCCTGACCTCCGCCTCGTCATGGGTCGCAGCGGGGAGGGGCTCGGCAAGCGCCAGCGCCTTGCGGATCTCGCCCAGCCGCTCGGCCAGGCGCAGGAGGCGAATCCGCCCCTCGGCGCTGCCCGTGCCCACCGGCCATCCCGCCCGGGCATAGAGCGATAGCGCGCGGCTGACCTGCCCCTCGCGCTCCGCCTGGCGCCCCAGGGCGATGCACAGCCGCGCGCGGCGTGATGCCAGCCAGCGGTTGGCCGGCGCGGGCGGCAACGCCTCGGCCAGCGGCGCCACGGCCTCCCCCTCATCAAGGCGCTGGCGCAGGCGATGCAGCACCAGGTAGGCATCGACCTCCTCACGCCGCCGGAAGGCACGAGAATCGTCGTCGAACGCCACGGCCTCGAAGCGCTGATGCCCCAGCTCGCTGAGCACGAACTCCGACCAGTCCTGGCGCAGGTTGCCGAAGAACATCAGCCGCAGGCGGTCGCAGGTCGCCATCACCGTGAGCCGTACCACCCGCTCGGTGCTCTCGGGCCACCAGCTCTTGAGCGGCCGCGGCGCCGGCTCGTGCGCCAGCAGTGCCCGCGCAGTGCAGCCCCTTGCCCGCGCCGGCGGGCAACCCCGCATCGGCAATCTCGCTCTGCCAAGGCACAACGCGCAGTTCGGGCAGCCGCAACTGGGCGAAGAGGGTCTCGAGGTCGAGCAGCGGCTCCCTCTCGACCAGCCCCGCCGCGACCAGGGGCGCCAGCGCCGGGGCGGTATCGCCGATCTCGGCATAGGCCAGCCGCGAGCAGCGGAAGTGCTCGCCCCTGCGCATCACCATGCGCACCCAGCCCGGAGGCGCCCGGGGAGCCCAGTAGGCCGCGAAGGCGGCGAAGAAGGCGTGCTCCGGCTCTACCGGGCAGGTCGCCAGTGGCGCTCTGGTTACTTCCAGGCCAGCACGAACTCGAAGTTCGTCAGGTAGTAGAAGGGATCATCGAGGGGGGCGGCGACCGCCGCGGCACTGTTCATGTATCCATGATATCAGCCCTGCCTACCGGGCTCACAGCCCCGCGGCGAGTGACTCGATCACCTCGGCGGCGGGCACCTCGCGACAGCGACTGGCGTTCTGGCCGGCCCACGGCGGCGAGGAAGTCGCCGCTGCCGCTGGCCCCTCGGCGGCGGCGCGCAAAGCGGGCGATGGCCGCGGTGAAGCCCGGGGAAGTCCGCCGGGCCACTACCTCGGCCATTGGGCCCAGCTCCCGCATCAGCCGGGTGACGATGCCCCGGGCCGGGCGGCCGCTGTAGAGGTTGGTCAGCGCGGTATGGCGTGCCGCCCCGGACTGCAGCGCACGGCGATGGATCGCCGAGATCGTCGCCTCGGGACAGCACAGCAGCGCGGTGCCTACCTGGACGCCATCGGCACCCAGCGCCCGGGCGGCCGCCACACCGCGGGCATCGGCGATGCCGCCCGCGGCGATCAGCGGCAGAGCGATCGCCTCGCGCACCTGGGGCAGCAGGGCGAGGGTACCGACCTGGGTGGTGACCTCCCCGTCGAGGAACATGCCTCGGTGCCCCCCGGCCTCCAGCCCCTGCACGATCACCGCATCGGCCCCCCGGGCCTCGAGCCGCTCGGCCTCGGCCACGGTAGTCGCCGAAGCCAGCACCGTGGCCCCCCAGGCCTTGACCCGCTCGAGCAGCGCGGCCTCGGGCAGGCCGAAGTGGAAGCTCACCACCTCGGGGCGAAGGGGCTCCAGGGCGTCACACGTCTCACGGTCGAAGGGGCGCCGCCCGGGCCCCTGGGGCACGGCGTCGATATCCAGGCCGAACTCGGCGAAGAAGGGGGCGAGGGCGTCATGCCAGCGCGCCTGGGCCGCAGGGTCCGGCTCGGGCGGGACGTGACAGAAGAAGTTGACATTGAGGGGGGCCGGCGTGGCGGCGCGGAACGCCGCAACCTCCTCGACCATGCCCTCCCGGGGAGAGCATGGCGCAGGGCAGTGCTCCCAGCCCACCGGCACGCGCCACGGCGACGCCAGGGCCACGCCCGAAGGCACCAGCCATGGAGTGCCTGGAGGATGGGCAGCGCGATACCGAGACGCTGATGAAGGGCTGGCGACTGGCTCCATGGCGGACTCCGGCAGGATCAAGAAGGACACTAGAGCCTGCCTGCCCTCCCGCATCCGGGCGACAAGTCGACGCCAAGGCGAGGGCAGTGCGGGCCGGAGCGTGGCCTTCCAGGGGCGCAGCCGAGGGCTGCTCCGGGAAACGGGTGGCTCAGCCGTCGGCGGGCTCCAGCACCATCTGTGCGTCGCGGATGCGGATATCGAAATGGCCCAGGAAGCTCATGCCCAGCAGGGCGGTATCGCCCTCCAGTCCGGCGCTGATGGAGCCGCGCACATCGCGGGCCACATGGCCGCCCAGGCTGACCTCGTCGAGGGTGGTGAGCTCACCGCGCACTCGGCCGTTGGCGGTATTGAACCAGGCGCTGCCGGAGGGCTCGAGTCCCAGCCGCTCGGCCATCTCCCGAGGCAGCGCCACGTAGGTGGCGCCGGTATCCACCAGGAACTCCACCGGCTCGCCGTTGATGCGCCCCGTGGCCACGAAATGGCCGCCGCGATTGCGTTCAAGCACCACCGGCGCTCCCTCCGCCATGGCGCTGACCAGGTGGCTGTTGGGATTGCGCTGGCGTTCCACATAGCCGTGGAACCACCAGGTCCCCGTGGCGATGAACAGCATCCAGAACAGCAGCATCATGCCGATCCCGGTGCGCTTCACTCCCCTGCCCTCGTCGCTCATCCCGTCACTCCCGGCCACAGGCTCGATCCCTTTTGACCCGCTCGAAGGAGGCGGATTCCCCTGCTTGACTGGCCGACCCGCCGAGAGATCATGCCGAGGCACGACCGTTGCGCGCCTCCCAGGCCGCGGCGGCGCGCTGGCCGCGGGCCTGGTCGACGAACAGGCAGATCAGGATGGCGACGATGAACAGCGCCGCGCACAGCAGGATCCCGAGGCCTGCAGCCCCACCACCGTCTGCAGCAGCCCCAGGGCAATGATGCCGAATACCCCGGCAAGCTTGTTGGCCAGTCCCCAGAAGCCGAAGAATTCGGCGGCCTTGCGTGTCGGCGAGAAGAGCCTGACCAGTGGCACGGCTGGCGGACTGGCTGGAGCCCAGCGAGACCCCGCCAGGCAGCCGACGAAGAGGAACAGGTGCTGGGCCTCCCAGTCGAGGCCGAAGCGTGCATTGAGCAGCGCGGTGACCTCCGGGGTGGCCCAGATCGCCAGGATCGCCGCCACCCACAGCAGCAGGGTGAACTGGTAGGTAAGCTTGGTGCCGATGCGGTCCTGGATGAAGCCGAAGCCCAGGGCGCCGGCCGCCGCGGTGATCTGCACGATGATGAACATCAGGTTGCGGATCGACTCGTCCCAGCCGATCACCTGGGCGCCGTAGATGAAGGCGAAGGCGATGATGATGTAGACCCCGGCCATGGAGAACAGCAGCGAGACCAGGAAGGTGGCCAGGTCGCGGAAGCGCTTGAGCTCGTGGAGGGTCGTCGAGACACGCTCGAGGGCGATCTCGCGATAGGGCTTGCCCGGCCGGCTGGGGCGTGCCGCGCTCCTTCACCCACAGGAAGGTGGGGATGGCGGTGACCAGGAAGAAGCCGGCGGCGAAGGGCCCCACCCAGCGGATGCGTTCGAAGTTCTCCGCGGTCGCCTCGCCCAGCACCACCAGGGTAAAGCCCGCGGCGAAGAGCCCTCCGACGTAACCCAGCGCCCAGCCGAAGCCGGAGATCTTGCCCAGATCCTCCGGCGGCCCGAGGTCGGGCAGGAAGGCGGCGATGAAGGACTCGCCCATGGAGTAGGCGTAGTTGGAGACCACGATCAGCAGCAGGCCGAGCACCACGTAGCCCGGCGCCACGAAATAGAGCATGGCGGTGGCGGCCACCGTGGCCAGGTAGCTGGCAAACAGGAAGCGCTTCTTCTCCGCCCGATAGTCCATCACCGCCCCGCACAGCGGGCCGGTGACCACCACCAGCAGGTAGCTCACCGCCAGCGCCAGGCTCCACAGGAAGTTGGCCAGCCGATAGTCGCCGCCGCGATCGCCGACGATCACCGTGGTGAACAGCTCGCCGAACACCACGGTGATGATCAGCAGGGTATAGGCCTGGTTGGCGAAATCGAACATCGCCCAGCCGACGATCTCGCGGCGCGAGGCACGGCTCCTGGCGGGCAGCAGACTGTCGGTCGAGCTCATCGCAACGTCCCTGTGGATAGCGGCCCCTCACCATAGCAGCCCGCCCCGTCGCCGGGAATCCTGGCACCGCTACACCAGGTCGCGGGGGATCGTCTCGTCCCAGGTCTGCGCATAGATGCGGGTATCGCCCTCCCAGGCGTCCAGCGTGGCACGGATGCGGAAGTTGTCGGCGTCGCTGGTCATCAGGGTTCGGGTCAGGGTGTGGACCTCCCAGTCGCCGCGCTTGAAGCTGCGCTGCCACTCGGTCCAGCCGCTGACGCTGTCGTAGTTGCCGTAGGCGTACTGGTAACGTTCGGTGACCCGGGCGGCGATCTCGAGGTCGATATCGTCGATCCGGTAGCGCCCCTCGTCGTGGATCACCTCCAGCATCGTCTCGTCGTTGGCCAGATCGCGGATCACCCGCCAGGTCTCCTGGGTCGGCTGCAGCAGCGTCTTGGCCAGGGGGAGCGCCCCCTCGGGCTCGGCGAATGGCGCCAGGGCCGCCTCCTCCTGTGGCCGCGGCTCGCGCAGCGGCAGCCACAGCCGGCTCTCGGCGGGCCATACGGTCAGGCGCACCGGGCGTGGCGCCGGCCAGGCCAGCGGCCAGTAGCTGGTGGAGAGCGCCAGGCGGATGGCGTGTCCGGCGGCGAACTGCTGGGCGATATGCTTGAGCGGGATGCGCACGCGATAGCGCCGGCCCGGCTCCAGCGGCTCGGGGTACTCATCGCTGTCGCGGTGGCTGAGGTTGAGCAGTCCATAGGAGACCCGGGTGGCCTTGTCGTCGTCGCCGATATCGGAGAGGCGCAGCGCCACCATGGCCACCGGCTGGTCGGCGGCAAGCTCGAGCTCGACCACCGGTGACCCGCAGATCTCCAGGGGGCATCCAGGCGCGCGGTCTGGAAGATCAGCGCCCCGCCATCCTCGTCGCGCTGATCATGGGGCAGGTCCGGCGGCGCATTGTAGGAGCACCACTTGCCGGCATAGAGCCCCACCGAGAGCGGCGAGCGGATATCCAGGGTCGCCTCGGGATCCTCCCCGCCGCGCCCTCTTCGGGCAGCAGGTCGTGCCCCTGGGTCAGCCGCAGTGCCCAGGGGCGGATGTTCGGCGATGGCCAGTCGGGTTCGGCGACCCAGCGCCCGGGGCGCTCGTCGTAGCGGGCCGAGGGCGGGGCCGAATCCTGCATCCACAGGCGCAGCATGGGCTCGTCCATGATCCCGGTCTCCTTGCCCTTGAGCCACTGGTCCCACCAGCGTAGCGATTCCTGCAGGAAGCCGATGGCCGGACCGGGCTCCCCGAGGTGCGGGTACTTGTGGGCCCAGGGGCCCACCAGCCCCTTGCGCGGCACGTCGATACCCTCCAGCAGGCGAAACACCGCATTGCAGTAGCCATCTGCCCAGCCGCTGACCGCATAGACCGGGCACTGGATCCGTGCATAGTCCTCGCACACCGAGCCATGTTTCCAGTAGTCGTCGCGGCGCTGGTGCTCGAGCCACTGGGCGAGCCACAGGCCGCTGCCAGCGAGGCGCTGCATCCACATCTCGCGCCAGCGCTCCCCCACCAGTTCCGGGTCCGGCGGACAGGCGTTGCCGTCGAACATGGTCGAGGCCCAGGAGAGGTTGTCGGCGAGCAGGCAGCCGCCCATATGATGGATGTCGTCGGCGTAGCGGTCATCGGTGAAGCACAGGGTGATCACCGCCTTGAGCTGGGGCGGCTGCAGGGCGGCGATCTGCAGGCCGTTGAAGCCCCCCCACGAGATGCCCACCATGCCCACGTCACCGGTGCACCAGGGCTGGGCGGCCAGCCACTCCAGGACCGCCAGGCCGTCATCGAGCTCCTGAGGCGTGTATTCGTCGGTGAGCACCCCGTCGGAATCACCGGTGCCGCGGATATCCACACGCACCCCGGCATAGCCATGGCCGGCCCAGTAGGGGTGGACCTGGACGTCACGCTCGGCAGTGAGGTCGCGCTTGCGGTAGGGCAGGTACTCGAGGATGGCCGGCACGGGATGACGCTCGGCGTCCACCGGCCGCCAGATGCGCACGCCCAGACGGATGCCGTCGGGCAGCGGGATCCAGGTCTCCTCCTCCATGACCCGGCGCGGGAAGTCGGTGACGATGCGCATGCTCTCTCCTCAGCTCTCGATCTCGTCGAATTCGAAGGTCAGCCGTGACACCAGCGCCGCATAGTCGGCCAGCAGGCCGGGATAGTCGGCCGCGCCCAGCCACACGTAAGCCAGCGCATAGCTGTAGCTGTCCTGCTCGGGCAGGCCTCGAGAGGCGCTGCCCCTGCGACCACCTGGATATCGATCACCGCGCCGGGGAAGTCGGACTCCAGGACGGCGACCTCCCGGGAGTCGGGCACCCGGGTGACCACGGCATCGCGGAAGAAGACTCGATGGAAGAACTTGCCGGCCACCGCATAGTCGCCCTCCCGGCTCGGCATGTCGGGGCGCTGACCGAGGGCCAGATCGACGGTGACCTGCTGATGGCTGACCCCATCGACCTTCTCGAAGAGGTCACAGTGCGACTGGGAGACTCGGGTATTGATCTCCAGCAGCCAGATGCGGCCCTGCACCTCGTCCCAGAAGAACTCGACGTTGAAGGCGGCGTTGTCGTAGCCGATGTGGGTCATCACCCGCGTCGTCAGGTCGACCATCTCCTCCTGCACAGCGGGCGGCAGCTGGGAGGGGTAGAGGTAGTGATAGAAGCTCAGCACGCCGGGGTAGCGGATCGAGTCCACCACCCCGTAGACCACCGGTTCGCCCTGGAAGACATACCCCTCCAGGGTGCACTGCCAGCCGCCGATGATCTCCTCGGCCACGCAGTAGCCGCCATCCACCTCGGCCACCTCGGCAGGCAGGTGGGCGTACTCCAGCACCGTGTTGAAGGGATCGGCGATCATGCCGATCTCGGCGCGCAGGCGCTGGATGGCCCCGCCGAAGTCCTCGGGCGTGTCGATACGAAAGCCCAGTCGTGAGCCCGAGGACTTGATCGGTTTGACGAAGAAGGGGAAGTAGAGCCCCGCGGCACCGATCACCTCCAGAGCCCGCTCGTCGAAGGGGTCGAAGGCGGTAAAGGCCGGGATATGCTCGGGGATCACCTCGCGCTGCACGCGCCGGCTCCAGTACTTGTGCTCGCACTTGAGCAGGCTCTCCAGGCTGGCCGTGCGCGTGCCGAAGCGCTCACAGAGGATCGGCAGCATGGTGGAGACCGGGAAGTCCATGTAGCCGATGATGGCGTCGACGGTCCCGCTGAAGGCTTCCAGTTCGGCACTCGCCTCGGCCAGCATGGCGGCGATGTCGAACTCCTCGGTGTCGTACACCACCGCCGGCTCGATCACGCCGTGGAAGCGCCAGTTATCGGCGCCGCGCAAACGCTCCAGCCGCTCGCGATTGGCCTGGTTCAGCCCCACCGTGAAGATATGCCGAATGCCCATGCTGCCACCCTCCCGCCGCCCGTGTCCTTGCTGGAGCATAGACCAGCACGGCCAGGAAGGAAGGGATCAGCGCAGCAGTGTGAGCACCAGGGCGATGCCTCCCACCAGCAGGGCGATGATCACGGCGGCATCGACCAAGTCGACTCGAGCCAGCGATCGAAGCGGGCGCCGCGGGCAGCGGGCACGCGCCGTCGAGTAGCCCCCCGACGGCGACGGTCACCTGCGATGGGAAAGAGAGACATGGCGGAAGTCCGATTTCACCATTTATACCCAGAGCTTACGACCTCCGCCGCCGTCGGGCCAGCGACTAGATGCCGTCGCGGCGATTGATGCGCCGATTGACCACGTTGGGAGCCCGGCGCAGCCGCCTCCTCGGCCAGCTGGTCGGCCTCGAAGGCATCGGCACCCACCGGTGTCTCGCCGTGGCGGCGATAGAGCTGGGTGAGCATCGCGCGGCGATCGGCGCGCAGTTCGCGCACCAGCACGATCACCATGCCGTAGAGGATGAAGGTGAAGGGCAGCGCCGAGAGTACCGAGGCCGCCTGCAGGCCGGAGAGGCCGCCGGCGGCGATCAGCGTCAGGCAGATCGCCGCGATCAGCACGCCCCAGGTGACCCGCTTGAAGAGCGGCGGGGTTGATGGAGCCGTTGTCGGTCATCTGGGCGACGATATAGGAGGCGGAGTCCGCCGAGGTGACCAGGAAGACGAAGATCAGCATCATCGCCACCACCGAGAGCACCCCCGAGAAGGGCATCAGGTCGAACATCTCGAACAGCGCCACGGTGATATTGGCCTGGGTGGCCGCGGCGAGGCCCACATCACCGCTCAGCTCCATGTTGAGTGCCGCACCGCCGAACACGCCGATCCACAGGCAGGCCAGCAGCGGCGGCACCACCAGCACGCCGAACACGTACTCCTTGATGGTGCGACCACGGGAGACACGCGCCACGAAGGTGCCCACGAAGGGCGACCAGGCGATCACCCAGGCCCAGTAGAAGATCGTCCAGCTGCTCGCCCAGGTGTTGTCGCTGTAGGGCGAGATGCGCAGGCTCATGCCGATGAAGTTCTGCAGGTAATCGCCGATCCCCAGGGTGATGGTCTTCCAGTATCGCCAGCGTCGGGCCGGTGAACAGCACCCACAGCATCAGGCCGATGCACAGGATCATGTTGAGGTTGGAGAGTCGCTTGATGCCCTTGTCCAGACCGGACCAGGTGGAGGCCATGTAGGCCAGGAACATCACGAACAGGATGATGAACTGCCACAGCACCGACTCGGGCAGGCCAAACACGGCGTTGAGGCCACCGTTCATCTGCAGCACGCCGAGCCCCAACGAGGTGGCCACCCCCATCACCGTGGCGACCACGGCGAAGATGTCCAGTGCCGGCGCGTAGCGGCGCGCCCCGGGGTGCTTGGCGGTGACCGAGGAGAGCACCGAGGAGACCAGACCGGCCTGCCCCTTGCGGAACTGGAAGTAGGCGATGATCAGGCCCACCACCGAGAAGGCTGCCCACTGGTGGATGCCCCAGTTGAAGTAGCTGTACTGGATGGCGTAGCGAGCCGAGGCCTCCGTCTGCGCCGGCACGTCGCCATAGGGTGGCTCGATGTAGTGGAACATCGGCTCGGCCATGCCGTAGAACACCAGCCCCACACCGAAGCCCGCGGCCAGCAGCATGCTGATCCAGGAGAAGAAACTGAAGCTCGGCGTGCTGTCCTGGGGCCCGAGGCGAATCTTGCCGTACTTGCTGAAGGCCAGCACCAGCAGGAAGATGACGAAGCCGAACACCGAGAACAGGTAGAACCAGCCGAACAGTCGGGTCACGCTGCCGAGAGCGGTGGTGGCAATATTGCCGAACCCTTCCGGGAAGGCGGCACCCACCGCCACCAGGGCGAGTATGATGATCGTCGAGACGGTAAAGACCGTCTTGCCTCCATGATCTGCCATTACAACTTTCCTGATGTGTAGAATTTGTACAAGAATGATACCAGCCTGCCCCACGCCAGACAGGTGGCATCGGCGCTGCAGCACACTTGTCGCACGTTGACACACCCCTGGAGAAGGCAAGACAGAGCCATGCAAGACGAGAGATAGTGCCAGACGGTGCAAGAGGCATTGCATCCGACGGGGAACGCCCCCATCAACATCTCTCAGCAGGCTAACTATTCACCCGCCCCAATCGGAGCCGTCATGTCTCGTCTCGCCGATACCCCCCTTTCCGTTCTCGACCTGGCCCCGATCCGCGAGGGCGGCGGTGCCGCCGACAGCTTCCGGGAGAGCGTGGCCCTGGCCCAGCAGACCGAGCGGCTCGGCTTTACCCGCTTCTGGCTCGCCGAGCATCACGGCATCGAGGGCATCGCCAGCGCCGCTACCGCGGTACTGATCGGCCACGTGGCCGGTGCTACCCAGCGTATCCGCGTGGGCAGCGGCGGCATCATGCTGCCCAACCACCCGCCGCTGGTGATCGCCGAACAGTTCGGCACCCTGGAGACGCTCTACCCCGGGCGCATCGACCTCGGTCTGGGCCGCGCCCCGGGGTCGGATGGCGCCACCATGGCGGCGCTGCGTCGCGATCCCTATGCGGGGGTGGAGGACTTCCCCCAGCGCCTGGAGGAGCTGCAGGGCTTCCTCGGTGACGCCCGCCCCGACCAGCGGGTGCTTGCGGTTCCCGGCCAGGGCACCCATGTACCGCTCTGGCTGCTGGGTTCCAGCGGCTACAGCGCCCAGCTGGCCGCGCGCCTCGGCCTGCCCTTCGCCTTCGCCGCCCAGTTCGCACCGGGCTACCTGTTCGAGGCGCTGCGTCTCTACCGCGACAACTTCCGCCCCTCCGCGGTGCTCCGAGCGCCCCATGCCATGGTCGGCCTGCCGGTGGTCGCCGCCGAGACCGATGCCCACGCCGAGTACCTGGCCACCACCTCCCGGCAGAAGTTCCTGGGCATGATTCGCGGCCGGCGCACCTGCGCGAAACCGCCGGTGGAGCACCTGGAGATGACGCCCATGGAGGAGGCGCAGCTGCAGCAGTTCCTCGGCGCCGCCATCGTCGGCGGCCCCGAGACCGTACGCCAGGGGCTGGAGAGCTTCCTCGAGCAGACCGGCGCCGACGAGCTGATGCTCAACACCGACGTCTATGCTCTGGAGGACCGCCTGAGAAGCTACGAGATCGTGGCCGACGTGTGGAAGGGCTAGCCTGGACGGAACGAACCTGCCTTCCGGCCTTCCAAGGGGCAGCACATATTTCGCGGCGCACCCGACGCCGCCCCTCAGGAGAGTCAGATGCCCGATTCCCAAGGTCCCTCACCGCGACCCCCGCCAGAACCCCGCCTGGCGCGCCGCCCAGGCATGGCAGCAGCGCGCCCGTCAGAGTCAGGGCGGCGGCCTGCTCGACAGCCTCAAGATGCTGCTCGCCTGGCTGCTGTTCGGCAGCCTGATGATCGTGGCCATGGTATTCGGCCTGATCTTCCTGCTGCTGGGCTGGGCGCTGATGCCGCTGCTGCGCCACCGGCTGAAGAAGCGCATGGAACAGATGCGCGCCGAATCGAGACCGAGGACGTGGACGGCGGCAGCTTCCACTACCAGGAAACCCGTTATCGGGAGACGCACACCTCCAGCGGCAGCCACCGCGAGCAGCAGGTGCTGGAGGGGGACTATGAAGTCAAGGGCGGGGAGTTCCGGGAAGGAGAGCACAAGGATCCCGATCGCACCTGAACGACAAGGCCCGCCATCGCGGCGGGCCTTCAGGGTAGATGAAGCCTTGCAAACTCAATGACTGCCCAGCGCCTCCAGGGTGCCGGCATTGGGACAGAAGTCGCAGGCCTCGGGCTCCGGCCCATCCGCCAGTACCCGGGCACAGCGCGTCTTGTGGGGGCATAGACTGCAGACCCGCTCGAGATCACGCTTCACACCATTACCGACAACCAAGGGTGTCATGGGATCGACCCCGTGGACCTCCATCATTCGCGGCAGCAGGTCGGATACCGAGCCCCCATCAGACCAGAACAGCGGCGAATCGATTCGCGCCAGTCCCAGGTCATTCAGGCGTGATTCGCGCCCGGCCTCATCAAGGTCCTGCCAGGCCCGGTGCTGGCAATGTCTCCGCCAGGCACCGACCATGGTGTGAGCCAGACGTCCGGCCGTGGCGTGGATACCGTCGCGTAGTGTCGTCATGGGCAGGCCTCCTCAGGTCAAATCCATGAGGTCACACTAGGCCAGCCCAGGCCACGCCGCCTTGACCTGCATCAGCCAGATGGCACGCTGACGGCTCAGCCGACATCGGCGGGGCGCAGCACCGCTACCGGACAGCGCACCTCGTGGAGTACCTCATGGCTGACGCTGCCGGCCACCACCTGGGAAAGCCCGCTGCGCCCATGGGTGGTCATGGCCAGCATGGTATCCTGACAGTCCGCCAGGTAGCTGACGATGGAATCTGCCGGGTCACCATGCAGCACCTCCCAGTCCAGATCCATGGCATGCTCGGTACGCAGCCGCCGTGCCAGGCCATGCACATAGCCGGACTCCATCACATCGGCATGGCCGCCATCCAGAGGCACCGCCGCGGCGGCCGCGGTATCGATGACCTGCAGCAGCTGCAGGCGGGCGCCTAGTCGCTTGGAGAGCGCCACCGCGTCGGGGCAGTATTATCGCCTCGGAGAGCTTGGAGCCATCCACGCAGACCATCAGCACCTTAACCTCGCGATGCGAGTCAACATCGAAGCGCGGCCCGCACAGGTAGACCGCCGGCTGGCGCGCCGCACGACGCCGGCGGTGACGCTGCCGATCAGCATCTCGGGTACCGGCCGCCGGCCGTGGGCCATCATGCACAACCCCACCTCTTCCCGGCCGGCCAGCTGGCCCAGATAGTCCTTGGCACTCGCGTGGACGACTACCTCGATGCTGGTGTCTTCCGCCTGCTGCTCCGACAGGCGCGACTGCAAGGCCGCTCGCCGGGGCTCGACCCGCTCATCGCCGGCCACCACGGAGGTCACGCAAAGCGGCAGCGCCAGCTGACGGGATAACTGCTGGCCGAGCATCAGTGCACGCTGGGAGGCGTCGCTCTCGTCCATCGCCACATGAATCTTGTCCATCGTCGGACTCCTCTGGAAAGCATTGTTCTTGAAGAATTGTTCTTGGATCTCGATGATCAGGACTGCTTGCGGGCCTCTGATTGCCTGGCCTTGCGCCCGAGACCGGGCAGCGGACGGTGCAGCAGGGCATAGGCGAGTGCGCCAACCGCCACCCCCCAGAAGGCCGAGCCCAGCCCCAGGAAGCTCATGCCCGAGGCCGTGGCGATGAAGGTGATCACTGAAGCCTCCAGATGGTCCTTGTGGGCGGCGAAGGCACTGACGTTGCTGGTGATGGCACCAATCAGCGCCAGTCCCGCCAGCACCGCGACGAACTCGCCGGGCAACGAGGTGAACAGCAGCACGATGGTGCCGGCGAAGGTGCCCCCGATCAGGTAGAAGACCCCGTTGGCGACCCCGGCCACATAGCGCTTGTCGGGATCCTCATGGGCCTCCTTGCTGGTGCAGATGGCCGCCGTGATCGCTGCGATCACCGTGGTGATCCCGCCGAAGAAGGCGGTGACGAAGGAGGTCAGGCTGGTCACGGTGACGATAGGCCTGGCCGGCGTGTTGTAGCCGGAGCTGCGCATGATCGCCATGCCGGGCAGGAACTGGCCGGTCAGGCTGACCAGCACCAGCGGGATGGCCAGGCTCAGGGTCGCATTCCAGCTCCACTCGGGACGGATGAACTGCGGGTTTGCGAGGCTCAGCGTCACGCCATCGAGGCTGGCACCCTCGAACACCACGGCCAGGATGACGCCAACCACCAGCAGCGCTACCAGGCTGTAGCGTGGGGTCAGCCGCTTGAACACCAGGTAGGTCAAGATCATGCCCAGAGTCAGCGCCGGCACCGCCTCCAGGGAGACGAACACCCCGACACCGAACTGGAACAGGATGCCCGCCATCAT
The DNA here is from genome assembly GCA_018401555.1 of Halomonas sp. Taxonomy (GTDB): domain Bacteria; phylum Pseudomonadota; class Gammaproteobacteria; order Pseudomonadales; family Halomonadaceae; genus Halomonas. The sequence goes on along the minus strand of JAGYKP010000092.1, from coordinate 10,221 downwards.
GGCGCTGGCGATGCCCGGAGGGATCGCCTGGATGATGCGGTCGAAGGAGCCGGTGATGCCGATCACGAAGATCACCGCCGCCGCCGTGAGGTAGGCCCCCACCGCCTCGTTCAGTGAAAGGCCTGGAAACAGCGTCACCAGCAGTGCCGTGCCCGGGGCCGACCAGGCGGTGACCACGGGCACCTTCAACCACAGGCTGAGCACGATTCCCGAGACGGCGGCACCGATGGAGATCGCCCACACCCAGGAGGTCATCATGGCCGTGGAGATCTCGGCACTCTGGGCCGCCTGGAAGAAGATCGCCAGGGGACCGGAGTAGGAGACCAGCACCGCCACGAAGCCGGCGGTGACCGCGGGTATCGACCAATCCTTGTGAAGTCGCATGTAACGTCTCTCCGTCACACCTCAGGCGACGCCGAGGTGGGTGTCGAGGATGGTGGGATCATCCTTCAGGCCTCGGGAGTCGCCGCTATAGACCACTTCGCCCTTGACCAGCAGGATGTGCTTCTCGGCCACGTCGAGCAGGTTGTCGATGTTCTTGTCGACGATGATGGTGGCGATGCCCGAGGCCTTGATCTCGTGGATGATCTTCCAGATTTCGTCGCGGATCAGCGGTGCCAGCCCTTCGGTGGCCTCGTCGAGGATCATCAGGTCCGGGTTGAGGGTCAGCGCCCGGCCGATGGAGAGCATCTGCTGCTCGCCACCCGAGAGGAAGGAGCCGTCATGGTTGATGCGCTGGCCGAGCCTCGGGAAGGTATCCAGCACACGCTCCAGCGTCCAGGGCGACTCGCCCCGCTCGTTGGGGCGGGCGGCCATGATCAGGTGCTCGCGCACGCTGATGCCCGGGAAGATGCCGCGCCCTTCCGGCACGTAGCCGATCCCCTGGCGGATCAGCTGCCAGGGACGACGCTTCGCCGTCGACACGCCCTTGATGCGCACCTCGCCGCGACGCGGCGGCACGAAGCCCAGGATCGACTTCAGCGTGGTGGTCTTGCCCATGCCGTTGCGCCCCAAAAGGCTCAGCGTCTCGCCGGGCATCAGGGTAAGGTCGACGCCGTGCAGGATATGGCTCTCGCCATAGTAGGTATGCAGCCCGCGGGCATCGATCAGCGGGGTAATCTGTTGCTGTGCCGTCATGCCGTTGCCTCCTCGTGGTGGCGCCCGAGATAGACGTCACGCACCTTCTCGCTGGCGCGGATCTGCTCGGTGGGCCCGCTTTCCAGCACGCAACCATCGACCATCACGGTGATGCGATCGGCCAGGCGGAAGACGCTGTCCATGTCGTGTTCGATCAGTACCAGGGTATAGCGGTCGGTGAGGCTCTCGAGCAGCTCCGTCACCTGCACGGTCTCCTCGCGGCCCATGCCGGCCATGGGCTCGTCGAGCAGCATCAGGGTGGGGGCCGTGGCCAGCACCATGGCGATCTGCAACTGGCGCTGCTCGCCATAGCTCATGTCCGCGGCCGGGGTGTAGGCACGATGGACCAGATGGCAGGTCTCGAGCACCTCGAGTGCCCTCTCGCCGACCTGGCGTGCCCGCTGGCGGGATCGCCAGCTGCCGAACACACCGCCCATGTGGATGCGCGCCGCCAGTTCGCAGTTCTGCAGGCAGTTGAGCCGCGGGAAGATATTGGTCTTCTGGTGGCTGCGGCCGATGCCCATGCGGGCGATCTGGCGCACGCTCTTGCCCTGGATCGGCTTGCCGTGGAAGAGCACCTCACCCTCTGAGGGCGGGATCTCCCCCGACAGCAGGTTGATCAAGGTGCTCTTCCCGGCGCCGTTGGGCCCGAGAATGGCGTGGATCTCGCCGGGCAGGACATCGAAACCGACGTCGCTGACCGCCACCAGGCCGCCAAAGCGGCGCGTCAAACCCTGGGTAACAAGAATCGGTTCCTGGCTCATGGCTTAACCCTCCTTGCTCTGGGTAGCGGGCCGCGCCGAGGCCTGCGGTCATCAGGCGTCTCTTCCTCCTCAGCGGATGTCGCCTTGCGCCGCCAGGGCGGATCGGTGATCACGCCAGCGATGCCTCGCGGCAGCACCAGCACGGCGGCGATGATGGTCAGACCCATCAGGATCGGCCAGTGCACGGTCAGGTGCTCGTAGGTATAGAGCAGGATCTCGTAGGCGAAGGCGCCCAGGATCGGGCCGAAGATGGTGCCCATGCCGCCCAGGATCAGCATCATCAGCACCTCCCCGGAGGTGTGCCAACCGAGCTGGGCCGGGTTGGCGAAGCCGTACTGCATGGCCGCCAGCATGCCGGCGATGGCGGCGAGGACCCCGGCGATCACGAAGGCGACCAGTTTGTAGCCGTTGGTGGCATAGCCCAGCGCCTGCATACGGTGCTCGTTGTCGTGGATGCCGTCGAGCACCTGACCGAAGTAGGAGCGGGTCAGCCAGCGCAGGAACAGGAAGCCGACGACCAGCATCGCCAGGCAGAAGTAAAAGAAGCTCTGGGGGTTGTCCAGGTCCAGCAACATGGTCTCCCCTGCCGTCAGGGTGGGGCGAAACATGATGAAGACCCCGTCCGTGCCGCCGGCGAACGGCGCGGTGCTGATCAGGTAGTAGAGCATCTGACCGAAGGCCAGGGTGGTCATGATGAAGAAGATGCCCTTGGTACGAATCACCAGCAGGCCTACCACCAGGGCGGCTACGGCGGCCACCAGCATGACCAGCGGCAGCATCCACCACATGGAGGCTGCATCGAATTCAGGGCTGGCGAGTGCCAGGGTATAGGCACCGAGGCCGAAGAACAGCGCATGGCCCAGGCTGACCAGGCCGACGATGCCCACCAGCAGATCCAGGCTCATTGCAAACAGCGCCAGGATCACCATCAGGGTCAGCTTCTCGAGCATGAAGTCGGACTGGCTGCCGAACACAGCCGGCCCCCAGAGAGGGAACGTCGCGACGGTGGCCAGCAGCACCAACATGATGATGGCAACGCGCTTGGGATATCTATGCAACATGTATCAGTCTCCTCAAGCGAACAGGCCGCGGGGCTTGACCAGCAGCACGGCGGCCATGATCAGGTAGATCACCATGCTGGCGATGCTCGGAATCAGCACCGAGCCGAAGGTCTCGGCCATGCCGATCAGGATGGCGCCCCAGAAGGCGCCCTTGATCGAGCCGATCCCGCCGATGACCACGACGACGAAACAGGTGATCAGGATGCTGTCGCCCATGCCCGGGGTGATGGAGGTCAGCGGAGCGGCGATCATGCCGGCGAAAGCGGTCAGCGCCACGCCGACGCTGAAGATCAGGGTGAAGAGGGTGCGCACGTTGATGCCCAGGCCCTCCACCATGTCACGGTTCACTGCCCCCGCGCGGATGATGATGCCCAGCCGGGTATGGCGGATCACCCAGTAGATGACGCCGGCCAGCGCCAGGCAGACGCCCATCACGAACAGTCGGTAGACCGAGTACTGCAGGTTGTCGGTAAGCTGCAGGCTGGCGTCGAAGGGCGCCGGGATCGCCACACTGTGGACGTCTCCGCCCCAGATGATGCGCTGCGCCTCGTTGATCACCAGGATCAGGCCGAAGGTCAGCAGCACCTGGTAGAGGTGGTCGCGCTTGTAGAGGGTGTCCAGGAACAGTCGCTCGATGACCAGCCCCAGGGCGACGGCAATAGGAATGGCGATGACGATCGCCAGCCAGAAGTTGCCCAGCCGCATGGTCAGGTCCCAGACCAGGTAGGCCCCGATCATGTACATGGCCCCGTGGGCCAGATTGATGATGCCCATGATGCCGAATATCAGGGTCAGGCCACTGGCGATGAGAAACAGCAGCAGCCCGTACTGCAGCCCGTTAAGGAGCTGCACTCCAAAGAATGCGAGATCCATGAGATCTCCTCCACGATGATAAGGGGCGAGCCAGGCTCGCCCCGAGAAGTCAGACGATTACCGAATTACATCTGGCAGGCGTCATCCGGCACCTCGAGCTGCTCGGCGGCGACGCCGACCACCTCGTGCTTGCCGTCGCGGATCTCGCGCAGATAGACGTTCTGGATCGGGTGGTGGGAATCGGAGAAGCTCATCAGACCCCGCGGGCTCTCGAGCTCCACGCTGGCCAGAGCCTCGATCAGGGCGTCCCGGTCCTCGGTATTGCCGCCGACCGCGTCGAGCGCCTGGACCAGCATGGCGCCGGTGTCATAGCCCTGCACCGAGTAAGTGTCGGGAGTCACGTCATAGGCATCCTCGTAGGCCGACACGAAGGCCCGGTTCGCCTCACTGTCGAGGGTCTCGGCATAGTGCATGGTGGTCAGCACGCCCTCACCGGCACCATCCATGGCCGCGATGTTGCCCTCGGTGAGGAAGCCTGAGCCCATCAGCGGGATGCTCTCCTTGAGGCCGGCGGCGGCATAGTCGCGCACGAAGCTGACCCCGCCACCCCCGGCGAAGAAGGTGTAGACGGCGTCCGGGGCGATACTGGCGATCTGGGTGAGGTAGCTCTGGAACTCGGTGCTCGGGAAGGGCACCAGGATCTCCTCGACGATCTCGCCGCCCTCCGCCTCGAAGGCTTCCTTGAAGCCGGCCACGTCCTCCTTGCCACCGGCGTAGTCCCAGGTGATGGTCACGACCTCGCGGTGCCCGCGCTCATAGGCCACCTTGCCCATCGGGAAACTGTTCTGCCACATGCTGAAGGAAGTGCGGAAGACATTGGGCATGCACAGCTGGTTGGTGGCCGCCTCCAGCCCGGCATTGGGGATGATGGTGATGGCGCCGGACTGCTTGGCCACCCGCAGCATGCCCATGGCCACCCCGGAGTGTACGGGACCGATGACGACGTCGACGCCATCACCCTTGACCAGGCGGCTCATGTTCTGGGGCGCCTTGGAGGGGTTGGCCTCGGAGTCGAGCTGCACGTACTCGACCTCGCGGCCGCCGAGCTGGCCGCCGTTCTGCTCGATGGCGAGCTTCAGGCCGTTGGTGATGGCCTCGCCCAGCGCCGTGTAGGTGCCGGAGTAGGGCAGCATCAGGCCCACCTTGACGGGGTGATTGTCGGCCATGGTACCGAAGGCGGACAGCAGGGTAGCGGTGCCCAGCACGCTGGCGAGGGCGGTCTTCTTGATGTTTTTCATGGTGACTCTCAGGGGTTGCTTGTTATTGGACTGACTGGCGTGTGGGGACGTCCCTGTCCCGGTGCTTTACATCGGGGTCAGACGTGATAGACGTCGATGACCTGATGGATATAGTCGTTATTGAGTTGCACTACCTTGCGGGTGATCAGCGGCTGCTCGCCCGACACATCCAGGGTGTAGAAGGAGCTGCCGAAGAACTCCAGGGTCTTCTTGTAGCGATGCACCAGGGTGTGCCAGTTGAAGCGCAGCTCCAGGGTGTCACCCTCCTCCTTGAGCACCTCGATGTTATTGACCAGGTGCGTGGTCCGCGGCTCCGGCGTACTGGCACCCGAGCGCTCGGTCTTGATCCGGTAGACCCGGTCCTCGAGACCCTCGCGGTTGGGGTAGTAGATCAGCGAGATCTCGCTGTGCGGATCGCGGCTCAGCTGGTCGTCGTCATCCCAGGCCGGCATCCAGAACTCGACATCCTTGTGGTAGCAGGTCAGCCACTCGTCCCACTGGCGGTCGTCGAGCAGGCGTGCCTCGCGGTACAGGAAGGCCTGGATCTCTTGATAGTTGAGGCTCATATCGGATTCTCCCCCTTATTAATGCGTGCCGGACTCAGGCGCTCTCGGTCGAACGTTCGGTGGCGATGAACTGGCTGCGCTCTTTCTCGATGGCACGCAGCATCTCGTCGACCCAGTGCTTGTGGTGCATCACGTAGAGGCCCTCGTCCTCGGGAGAGGCACCGCTGAGCAGCGGCTTCATGTCGATCGCCTGGGCGTTCTCGTCGGCCCCCTCGATCCACTGCTTGGCACCGCGGGAGAGGTCGTTCCACTCGGCCAGGGCGCCGTTGTAGCCCTCCTGGCAGGCACGGAACTCCTCGAGGTCGTCCGGGGTACCCATGCCGGAGACGTTGAAGAAGTCCTCGTACTGGCGGATGCGCACGCGGCGGTTCTCGGCCGACTCGCCCTTGGGCGCGAAGCAGTAGATGGTGACCTCGGTCTTGTCCACGCCGATCGGGCGCAGCACGCGAATCTGGGTGGAGAACTGGTCCATCAGGTAGACGTTGGGGTAGAGGCAGAGGTTGCGGGTCTGGTTGACGATGGAATCGGCCCGCGCCTCGCCGAACTCCTTCTCGATCCACTCCTTCTGCTGGTAGACCGGACGCACCTCGGGGTTGAGCAGGCGGGTCCACAGCAGCATGTGGCCGTTCTCGTAGGAGTAGAAGCCACCCTGGCTCTTGGACCAGCCGTCGGCGTCCACCGCCTTGGTGCCGCCGGCCTCGTAGTTGCGGCGCTCCATGGTGGAGGCATAGTTCCAGTGCACGGAGCTGACGTGGTAGCCGTCGGCGCCGTTCTCGGCCTGCAGCTTCCAGTTGCCGGTGTAGGTGTACGAGGAGGTGCCACGCAGGATCTCCAGGCCTTCCGGCGCCTGGTCGACGATGTTGTCGATGATCTTGGTGGTCTCGCCCAGGTACTCCTCGAGCGGCTTGACGTCATCGCTCAGGCTGCCGAACAGGAAGCCCTTGTAGTTCTCGAAGCGCGGCAGGCGCTTGAGGTCATGGGAGCCCTCCTGCTTGAAGCCATCCGGGTAGGCACCGTTCTTCTCGTTCTTGGCCTTGAGCAGCTTGCCGTCGTTCTTGAAGGTCCAGCCGTGGAAGGGGCAGGTGAAGGTGCCCTTGTTGCCGCGCTTGCGGCGGCACAGGGTGGCGCCACGGTGGGCACAGGCATTGATCAGGCCGTGCAGCTCGCCCTGCTTGTCGCGGGTGATGACCACCGGCTGGCGACCCATGGTCACGGTCATGTAGTCGCCCGGCTCACTGATCTGGCTCTCGTGGGCCAGGAACAGCCAGTTGCCTTCGAAGATGTGCTTCATCTCCATCTCGAAGAAGGCCGGGTCGGTGAACATGCTGCGATGGCAGCGGAAGATGCCTTTCTCGGCATCGTCCTGGACGGCGCCGCGGACGCGCTCCTCGAGTTGATCAAGCTTGCTGGTCATGATCCATATCCTCGGTATCTTGTCGTATTCGTGCGGCGGGCCCAGGGGGTGACCCGCCGTAATCAAGGGGTGGCCTGTGGCTCAGACCTTGGCGGTACCCGCCAGCTGGCTGGCCTGGTCCTGCTCGTCTTCCTTGGCGCGCGGACGGGCGTGGCGAGTCTGCAGCTCGGGCTTGTCGGTCTTGGACAGCTCGACGTCGAACACCACCTCGGAGAAGGGACCGTCCATCTCGCGCTTGGCGATCTCGTCCTGCTCCTCGATGCGCTTGGCCGGCACCACCAGCTCCTCGCGGGTCGCAAAGGCGAAGTCATCAAAGGTGTAGGGGTCGCCGGCCAGGTTGATCTGGGTAGTCAGGTGCTGGTGACCCGGTGCGGAGACGAAGTAGTGGATGTGCGCCGGACGCTCGCCGTGACGGCCCAGGGACTTGAGCACCACGTCGGTGGGGGCACCTTCCGGCACGCCGTAGCCGGACGGGATGATGCTGCGCGCGGTGTAGCGACCTTCGCTGTCGGTGTAGATGGTGCGGCGCAGGTTGTACTCGCTCTGGGTCTGGTCGAAGAAGGAGTAGCCGCCCTTGGAGTTGGCATGCCAGATCTCGACCTTGGCGCCGGCGATCGGGGTGCCGTCGACATCACGCACCTGGCCGGTCAGCCACATCGCCTCGCCGTTCTGGTCCTGACCGTCGTCCATGCGCGCGAAGCCCTCGGCTTCCGGGGCACCGGCCACGTAGAGCGGACCCTCGATGGTGCGCGGGGTGCCGCCGGTGCGCTGGGCCTCGGCATCGGCCGCGTCCTGGCGCATGTCGAGGAAGTGATCGAAGCCCAGGCCCGGTGAGAGCAGGCCGAACTGGGTCTGGCTGCCCAGGGCGTTGAGCAGGTTGACGGCGGACCAGTACTCCTCCTCGCTGACGTCGAAGTCGTCGATCAGCTTGAACAGGTCGGAGAGCAGGCGATGAACGATCTGCTTGGCGCGCTCGTTGCCGCCCTCCTGGTCGAAGCCGGCAACGGTCTTCAGGAAGTCCTGCACTTCGGGTGTATCGAAAATCTTCACGGTCATGGTGTCACACTCTGTTATCGTTGCGTGGCCCATACGCCAGGGTGCACGGGCCAAGCGTCGGTTGCTTTTGGTGTATTTGATTCGCCAACAGCTCCCCCTCCCCCAATATCGTTTCATTGACGCCCATACCCTTCAGGTATGGATAAGTGTCGAGAGAGGTGCGCCCCGGACCGCCCGATCCCCAGGTAAAATTACTTTAATATCAATGTCGTGAAGAAAAGCAGGCGGTAACCAGGTGCCACGGGCGTCAACCAGATCTGTACTCTGCAAATTGACCATGAAGTATTGATGGAGACTAGTTACAGCAAGGTCCTGGGCTACAGCAACACCCCCAACCTCAACAATGATAGGTCAACCATGGTGATGCCGCGACATCAGACAAAAGAATGAGCCTCGTACCGCAGGCTTATCCCCACGAGATTTAGGTGTGCGGCCCGGGGCTGCCGGGGACAGCCAGCTGGGCCAAGCGAGGGATTGCATCATGGAACGGAAGCGGAAACCGGTGCCGGCCGTGGGTCGTCAACCAGGGTTCTTCGCCGGGAAGCGCTTGCGCAGGGCGGCACGCTCCTGGGAGAAGTCAAAGTCCCTGAACTCCACCAGCATCGAGAGCCCGGCCCCCAGGATCAGCGCCCAGAAGGAAGCGCCGATTCCGAAGATCATAAGGCCCGATAATCAAGATCGTAGCGGAGAACATCGTCCCACTTCATGCTTGCCGGAGAAGGTGATGTGCATGGCTGAGCTGATGACGCGCAACAGCGCCAGTCCAGCGATGATGGCGATGAAGTAGCTGGGCATCGCCTCGATCAGGCTGAACACGAATCAGGAATTGTCGCCACTGAAGATGGAGCGCCGACGATGACCGCCGCGACCCAGCGCTTGTCGTGCGTCCCCGCCTCGGGGGAGGAACAGATCCCGGTCATCGGTGCGGCGATGCAGGTGCTGTGCAGGTTGAAGAAGGCCGACACCATGGTGCCGATGCCACCGACGGCGGTGATGGCATTGGCCGGCGCTTCCTTGTAGCCCATCCCCTTGACCAGGCCCACCCCGGCCGGTGGTCTCCCTGATGGCTATTTCAGGATCAATGCCAGCGCACAGACCGTAGGTTGTAAAATGCATGGAGAGGAATGCGCCGGCGCGACAACTCGGGCATCTTGAAAGAGAACTCCACGCTGGAGAAGTCGGCGCCGGAGAGCGCCATGTAGAGCACGCCGACCACCAGGGTGACCACCAGCGGCGGAATCCGCCTCAGGTAACGCGCGGCAAAGAAGAAGGAAAGAATCATGATCGATGCCGGCAGCAGCGCATTCTGCAGCGGCATCACCATGTTGGTGCCGAACTTCAGTAGTACACCCGCCACCATACCCATGACGATGGGCATGGGGATCAGTCGCATCACCAGGCTCATCCAGCCGGCCAGGCCGACCACCAACGCGATGGCGCCCGCCATCAGCGTAGCCCCGAGCGCTTCGTTGAGCCCCACCACGGGAATGATGGCGGCGAACAGCAGCGCCCCGGGGATGGAGTTGGCCACCGGCAGCGGCAGCCGGGTAGTAGGCTGGCAAGAAAATGCCGAACAGGCCATTGATGAAGAGATAGCTGATCACCCACAGCAGGGTGAACTCCTTGGGCAGCCCGGCGGCGGTGCCGGCACTGATATGTATGATACCGGCACTGAGGCCGAAGATGCCGGCGACCACGCCGGCACTCAGGTTGTCGACATTGAGGTCACGCAGGAAGGCACTCGGCGCCGACGCGAGGCCGGGGCCTTTCTCGAGGTGTTTCATGCTGTGCTCCAGGGGCTTGTTGTCGTTGCTGTCGGAAGCCACGGATGGTCAGCGCGGAGGGCGGCCCACAGGCCGCCCCGGCGCCGGGCTCAGCCCTGGTCGCCACCGCCCACCGGCAACACGCTGCCGGTGATGTAGCTCGCTTCGTCGGAGGCCAGGAACAGGATCGGCGCGGCCATCTCGTCCAGGGTGCCGTAGCGCTTCATCAGGCAGCTCTGCTTGGTCTGGTCGATATGTGCCTGGAACCAGGCCCGTTCGGTCTCGTTGCTAGGCTCAGGCGTGCCGCGGGATATCTTGCGCGGGGGCGCTTCGGTGCCGCCGATGTTGA
>JAGYKP010000091.1 GCA_018401555.1 Halomonas sp. | reverse complement strand
TGTTCGCCTTCTGCTTCGCCGGCGCCGAGCAGACCGAGGGCATGAGCGCCTTCGTCGAGAAGCGCAAGCCGAACTTCTGATTCCGCGACGTTTCAGTGGGAGATAGTCGGCCGTGGCAGCGATGCCACGGCCGCGCTGTTTTCACCTCTTCAGCGACTGCATGTCGATCACGAAGCGGTAGCGCACGTCGCCTTTTTCCATGCGCTCGAAGGCGGTATTGATCTCCTGGATATCGATCATCTCCACGTCGCAGGTGATGTTCTGTTCGGCGCACAGCTTGAGCAGCTCCTGGGTCTCCGGGATGCCGCCGATCAGCGAGCCGGCCAGCACGCGACGCTTGAAGATCAGGTTGAAGCCTTCCACCGCCGGTTCGATGGGGTCCATCAGACCCACCAGGATATGGGTGCCGTCGTAGCGCAGCGTGGCCAGGTAGGGGTTCAAATCGTGCTGAACCGGAACGGTGTCGAGCATGAAGTCGAAGGTTTCAGCCACGGCATCCATCTGCGCCTGATCACTTGAGACCACTACATGGTCAGCACCGTTACGCTTGGCTTCTTCTACCTTGGCTTCAGAACGGGTGAACACGGTCACTTCGGCACCCAGCGCTTTGGCCAGTTTGACGCCCATGTGGCCTAAGCCGCCCATACCAATAATGCCCACTTTATGGCCTTTACCCACGCCGTGATGCTTCAGCGGCGAGTAGGTGGTGATACCGGCACACAGGATCGGCGCGGCGGATGCCAGGTCGATACCATCGGGCATTTGCAGGACAAAGTGCTCGCTGACCACGATGGAATCAGAGTAGCCGCCCTGGGTTAGGGTACCGTCTTGGCGGTCCGGGCTGCCGTAGGTCATGGTGAAGCCGTTCTCGCAGTACTGCTCGACGCCCTCGCGGCAGGGCTGGCAGTCGCGGCAAGAGTCGACCATGCAGCCGACCCCACCAGGTCGCCCTCCTTGAAGCGGCTCACCGCGTCGCCCACGGCGGTGACGCGACCGACGATCTCGTGGCCGGGCACGATGGGGTAGCGGGTCATGCCCCAGTCGTTGCGAGCAAAGTGCAGGTCGCTGTGGCATACGCCGCAGTAAAGGATTTCAATGGCAACATCGTCAGGGCGCGGCTGGCGGCGCTCGAAGGAGAAGGGTGCCAGGGGCTTGTCTTCGGCGAAGGCCGCATAGGCGCGGGTCTGGCTCATGTCGGGGATTCTCCTGGTCATCGGATTGGTGAGGCACGGCAAGTCGCCCGGCCTCACTTGGCGAACAGCTGGCCCATGTCCTTGAACGCCTTGAACTCCAGGGCGTTACCGCAGGGGTCGAGCAGGAACATGGTGGCCTGCTCGCCCACCTGACCCTGGAAGCGCACATAGGGTTCAATCACGAACTCGGTGCCGCGCTCGCGCAGCCGCGCGGCGAGCGCCTCCCACTCGTCCCAGCCGAGCACCACACCGAAGTGGGGCACCGGCACGTCGTGGCCATCCACCGCGTTGGTGTTGGCGCTCTCCTGGTAGGGCATCTTCGGGTGTTCGTGGATCACCAGCTGGTGCCCGAAGAAGTCGAAGTCCACCCACTGCTCGCTGGAACGACCCTCCTCCAGGCCGAACACCTCGCCGTAGAAGGCGCGGGCCGCGGGCAGGTCATGGACAGGAATCGCCAGATGAAAGGGGGAAAGGCTCATGAAACTCTCCTCACGCAGGGGGAAGGCTTACAGCTGGGCCAGCACCGTCTCGGCACTGCTCTGCTCGACACCCTTGGCATCGATGCCCAGGTACTTCACCACGCCGTCATCGACGATCATGGCGAAGCGCTGGCAGCGCATGCCCATGCCGGCGCCGCTGGCGTCTTTCTCCAGCCCCAGCGCCCGGTCAGCTCGGCGTTGCCATCGGCCAGCATGGTGATGGCCTCGGCGTTCTGGTCGCGCTGCCAGGCGCCCATCACGAAGGCGTCGTTGACCGCCAGGCAGGCGATGGCGCCGACCCCCTTGGCGAGGATCTTGTCGGCGTTGACCACGAAGCCCGGCATGTGGGTGTTGGAGCAGCCGGGGGTGAAGGCGCCGGGCACCGCGAACAGCACCACCTTCCTGCCGGCGAAGAAGTCGCCGGTGTTGAGGTCTTCGGGGCCTTCCGGGCCGTTGGTCTTGATGGTGACGTCGGGGAACCGGTCGCCGGTGGCAATCGTCATGGGATACTTCCTTCTTCTGGTGGAAAGGTCGATGGAAACCATTGCCTCGCCAGTCTGCCTGCGTCGTGCGGCTAACGCCAAACTGGCCGTTCACGCTTGCTATGGGTGGGCCGTGCTCACCCCTGCCATCGGCTGCCTGTGGCCTGGCAGCTGACCGGGGAGAAGCGGCGTCGATCGGGTCGCTCCTGCATGGCGGCCCGATGCAGTTCTGGATGTCCTTCATGGTGAAATCGCGCTCGCCTGCTATAGCTGAAGGGGTCACCCTTCCTCGCCATCCAGGAGACCGCCATGCCCGCCATGATGAAAGCCGCCGTCTTCGTCGAGCCCGGTCGCATCGAGATCGACGACCGCCCGATCCCCGACATCGGCCCCAACGACGCGCTGATCCGGGTCACCACTACCACCATCTGCGGCACCGACGTGCACATCCTCAAGGGCGAGTACCCGGTGGAGAAGGGGCTGATCGTGGGCCACGAGCCGGTGGGGGTGATCGAGAAGCTCGGCGCCAACGTCCAGGGCTACCGGGAGGGCCAGCGGGTGATCGCCGGCGCCATCTGCCCGAGCTTCACCTCCTACGCCTGCCAGGACGGCTGCAGCGCCCAGGACGGCGGCCACCATGCCCACGGCTACAAGCCCATGGGCGGCTGGCGCTTCGGCAACACCATCGACGGCGCCCAGGCCGAGTACCTGCGGGTGCCGGATGCCCAGGCCAACCTCTCGCCGGTACCCGACGGCCTCACCGACGACCAGGTGCTGATGTGTCCGGACATCATGTCCACCGGCTTCGCCGGGGCGGAGTCCGCCAATATCAAGATCGGCGACAGCGTGGCGGTGTTCGCCCAGGGGCCCATCGGCCTGTGCGCCACCGCCGGCGCCAGGCTGCGCGGCGCGGGGTTGATCATCGCCGTGGATGGCGTCGACGAGCGCCTCGAGATGGCCAGGAAGATGGGCGCCGACGTCACCCTCAACTTCCGCCAGGTGGACGTGGTGGACGAGATCCGCAAGCTCACCGGCGGGCGCGGGGTGGACGCCTCCATCGAGGCGCTGGGGCTGCAGCAGACCTTCGAGCAGGCGCTGCGGGTCATCAAGCCCGGCGGCACCCTCTCGAGCCTCGGGGTCTACTCCGAGAACCTCTCCATCCCGCTGGATGCCTTCTGCGCGGGCCTGGGGGACCACCGCATCGTCACCTCGCTCTGCCCCGGTGGCAAGGAGCGCATGCGCCGGCTGATGCAGATCATCGACAGCGGCCGCCTGGACCTCGGCCCCATGGTCACCCACCGCTACCCGCTGGAGAAGATCGTCGACGCCTACGACCTCTTCTCCCACCAGCGCGACGGCGTGCTCAAGATCGCCCTGGAGGTCGGGTGAGGTCATATGGCGCAGGTAGGGCCGGGAGATGCCCCGATGATCCAGGACTTCAATTTTTGGAGCAAGAGTGGGGATGATCCATGAGCGACAGGGGGAAGAACGTCAATCCTGACGCAAAGACCGAGGACGTGGAGGTGCTGAAACAGGAGCGATACGAGCTGCTCCATCGCCTGGAGGGCTGGCTGGAAACGCCGATGATAGCCCTCGCGTTCGTGTGGTTGATGCTCCTGATCATGGAATTGATTCAGGGCGAGAGTCAGTTGTTTTATTATCTTGGCACGCTTATCTGGGTCGTATTCATTCTCGATTTTTCGGTCAAGTTGGTACTGGCCCCGGACAGGGGGCATTACCTGAAGCGTAACTGGCTGACTGCTATTTCGCTGCTGATCCCCGCGCTACGGATTTTCCGCGCCTTGCGCATGTTTCGGTTACTCCGCCTGGCGAGGGCGGGACGTGGCTTGCGGCTGGTTCGCGTCGTCAGTTCGATGAACCGCGGGATGAAGGCGCTCGGTGCGAGCCTGAGCCGACGAGGCTTCGGTTATGTCATAGCGCTCACCATGCTTGTCACGTTTGCCGGCGCGGCCGGCATGTACGCTTTCGAGAGCGAGGTGCCTGGGGGCCCGAACAGCTACAGCGAGTCGCTGTGGTGGACCTCCATGATAATGACGACGATGGGCTCTGAGTACTGGCCGTATACGGTCGAGGGGCGTGTATTGTGCGTCTTTCTGGCGCTCTATGCTTTCGGGATCTTCGGCTACGTGACAGCGGCGCTTGCCACTTTCTTCGTCGGTCGAGACGCCGATAGTAGCGACGCCGAATTGGCAGGGGCCAAGCAACTGTCGATGCTGCGGGAGGAAGTGGTTGCCTTGCGCGATGAGATTCGCGCGCTGTCGCGTCAACCGCCTGAGACGTGAACGACCCGAGCCGTAGCTCGGAGGCGACGGTTATCCTTGATAACCAGTGTTGGATGTGAGCGTGGTGATGGCATCTGCGCGAGTTCTGGTACAATCGCGCGACGATTGAAGTAGACGGAGACACGATGGAAACGGAATTGAGCGAGTTCGAGCGGCAGATGCGCCGCGACATCAACGCCTTCATGGACAACGCGCAGGAAACGCGGCGCAAGGCGGCATACCGCGCCCCCCGAGTGGCCCAGGGAAGCCGGCGAAGAGCCCAAGGCCAAGGCGCCGCGCAGCAAGCCCGAAGGCGCACCGAAGACTGGCCATCTGGTGAAGCTGGCCGTGCGCACCAAGCAGCTCGAGATGGACACCGTGTTCGAGCATGTCTCCTCCAGCATCTCCAAGGTCGAGGCCCAGCTGGAAGCCGAGAAGGCCGCGCGCAAGGCCGGCTATCCCATCATCGGTTATGTGATCGAGACCAGCCGGCTGTAATCCCCCCGCGGCTGGGATAGGCTTTGGGCATCGCCCTGCCAGGAGCCCGCCGTGAAGATCACCCAGCTCAACATCTATCCGGTCAAGTCGCTGGGCGGCATCGTCCTGGACGAGGCCGAGCTGACCGCCGAGGGTCTCGCCTGGGATCGCCGCTGGATGGTGGTCGACGACGTGGGGCGCTTCGTCACCCAGCGTCAGCTGCCGGCCATGGCGTGCATCCGCGTGCACCTCGAAGCCGATGCCCTGGTGCTCAGCCACCCCGAGGTATCTCCCTTGCGTGTCCCGCTGGCGGCGGAGTCGCTTCCCCGGCTCTCGGTATACGTCTGGGAGGACCGCTGCGAGGCCCTGGACGAGGGCGCCGCGGCGCGTGACTGGCTGGGCGCGGTGCTGGGCGATTACCGCGGCAGCAGCCTGCGCCTGGTGCGCTTTGCCCCGGAGCATCGCCGTGCCGTCGAGCCTCATTTCCTCGCTGCGGGTGAAGTGGCCCATACCGGCTTCGCTGACGGTTACCCCCTGCTGGTAGTGAGCGAGGCCTCGCTTGGCGAGGTGAACCGGCGCCTGGCCGCCAAGGGGCTCGACCCCGTGCCCATGAGTCGCTTCCGGCCAAGCCTGGTGGTTGATGACGCCACCCCCTTCGCCGAGGATGGCTGGGACACCCTGGCCGCGGCCGATGGCACCTGGCGCCTCGGGCTGCGCAAGCCCTGTCAGCGCTGCAAGATCACCACCGTGGACCAGCAGAGCGGGGAGATCGCCGTGCCCGGCGAGCCGCTGCGCACCCTGGTGGAGATGAATGCCCGCGCCGCCCCCGGTGGCTACTTCGGCCAGAACGCCATCGTCCTCGAAGGAGAAGGGGCGAGGCTTTCGGTAGGCGATGACATCACCGTGAGGAAACGCTCATGACCATTGGCGCCATCCCCGTCGACCAGCGGGTCATCGGCATCGACTCGCGCCGCTTCGCCTCCATCGAGAAGGCCCTGGTGGAGCTGATCACCAACAGCGACGACAGCTACGGGCGCCTCGAACGCGCGGGCGAGGACCTGAGCGGCGAGATTCATATCGAGTACGAGCGCCACCAGAACGGCGCCCTGCTCAAGGTCACCGACCAGGCGGAGGGCATGTCGTTCGCGCGTGCCGCCAGCATCCTGACCTACGGTGGGGCCCACAGCCCGCTCTCCCGCGGCGAGGGGGAGGGGCGCGGCTTCTTCGGTCGCGGCCTCAAGCAGGCAATCTACGGCCTCGGCCACGGCTGGCTTGAGACCCTGCATGAGGGGCGTCATACGCGCATCGAGCTGTTTCGCGACGCCAACGGCGGCTACCTCTTCGATGACGGCGAAGGCGACCGGGAAGCCACCGAAGGCGACCAGCGTCGGCTCGGTATCCGTCGCAACGGCACCCGGGTGACCATCGTGGTGGAGAACCCCCAGGTCGCCATCTCCCAGTTCCATACCCTGGTGCAGGCTCTGGCCGACAACGTCTACCTGCGCGATATCCTCGAGCGGCGCCGGGTGAGCCTGACGCACCTGAGGCGCGGCCGGCTGGTGGAGGAGAGCGGGCGGATCCGCTTCCAGGAGCCGACGTCGCTGCTGCTGGTCGGCCCGGAGCAGGCGAGCAGCTTCTTCTTCCAGCAGCAGGAGTTCCCCTTCACCCTGACCCTCAAGCGTTCCCGCGAGGCCGAATTGACCCAGCACGGGGACGATCGCACCAACGGCCTGGTGGTGTTCTCCGGCATGGCGGCCCTGGACTGCCAGCTGTTCGAGTTCGAGAACCAGGTGGGCACCGAGTACCTGTTCGGCAGCGTGCGCTGTCCGGCGCTGCTCGACAAGCTTGCCGAGGGCGAGGCGATCATCAGTGACGAGCGTGAGGGGCTCAATCCCCGCAACGCCTTCGTCAAGGCCTTCTCCCGCGCCGTCAGCCGCCTGGTTGCGCCTCACGTGCTCGCCGAGCAGGAGAAGCTCAAGCACCTGGCCCGGGCGACCACCTCGCAGCGCACCGACCATATGATCGAGCACCTGCTGCAGCGCATGAGCCGCGCGGCGGTGCAGGATCTGGGGCTCCTGCCGCCGCCGACGAGCGAGCCCGCCGAGGCACCTGCGCTCGACACCGCCCTGCGCTTCACCACACCCTTCTACTACCGCCGGCCGGGCCACGCCTTCCATGTGACGCTGCTGGTGGACCGCGCACAGCTTCCCCAGGGGGCGGAACTTGCCATCGACTATGCACTGCCCGACTCGCTCGCCATTGACGCCGCCCCCACGCAGGTGCGGGTAGATGAACTGGGTGAGGAAGGGCGCCTGACCTGGACCCTGAGCGGCGAGGAAGAGGGGGCCCGGGGCGAGATCAACGTGCGTGCCGGCGCCTACTGGGCCTGGTGTGAGATCGTGCTGGCCCGCCACGCTTCCCATCATGGCCACGGCGGCGTGCCCCATGCGCCGCGTCGCGGCCCGGCGCGGGACCACGGCGAGGCGATGTTCCTGGGCTACGAGTTCCGCAACCTCGAGGAGACCCTGGACCGTGCCGTCTACAGCCCCGAGGAGCGCAAGATACTGATCAACACCGGGGCCCCGACGGTACAGCTCTACGTCGATGGCCGCGGCCACTTCCGCGACTCCGCCCGGCTGCTGCTGGCCGAGCTGTTCCTGGACGTGATCGCCGAGGAGCTGGCCACGCGCACCCTGGAGAAATCGGGGCGCCAGGGCAGTGTCGCCGACTTTCACGCCACCAAGCGGGCGATCGTGCGGCGCTATGGCAGCGAGATCCATCGCTCCTTCCTGAGCGTCTGATGGCATGTAGTGGAACTATTTTCCAATAACTGTTCGCCGCGTTATCATGTGGCTCCAGCCTCGACACTCAGGAGCCCCCGCATGAGCTTTCATGTCTATCTTTCCGGCGAGATCCACACCGATTGGCGCGACGAGATCCGGCGTGGCGCCGAGGCGGCCGGCCTCGACGTGGTGTTCACCGCTCCGGTGACCGACCACGACGCCAGCGACGCCGCCGGCGACCACCTCGGCGAGACCCCCAGCCAGTTCTGGCGCGACCACCAGTCCTCCAAGGTCAACGCCATCCGTACCCGCACCCTGATCGAGCAGAGCGACCTGGTGGTGGTGCGCTTCGGCGACAAGTACAAGCAGTGGAACGCGGCCTTCGACGCCGGCTACTGCGCCGCCCTGGGCAAGCCCTACGTGACCCTGCATGGCGAGGAGATCGTCCATCCGCTCAAGGAGGTCGATGCCGAGGCCCAGGCCTGGTGCACCACCACCGACCAGGTGGTCGAGATCCTGCGCTACGTCCTCAAGGCCTGAGGTCGGTCGGCTACACTGGGGGCGTCACCCATCACAGGAGGACGCCCATGAGCCTGGCCCTCGAAGCGCGCCTTCGAGGCGCCCGACCGCCGCGGATGGCCATCGCGTGCTGGTCGACCGGCTATGGCCGCGCGGCGTGGCCAAGGCCGACGCCCGCATCGATGCCTGGCCGAAGGAGGTCGCGCCCAGCGATGCCCTGCGCAAGGCCTTCCACGCTGGCGAACTCGGCTGGGGCGAGTTCCGACGCCGCTACCTGGGCGAGCTCAGGCCCCACCGCGAGACCCTGCGGCCACTGGCCGAGCGCGCCGCCCGGGAGCGCGTGACCCTGGTGTTTGCCGCGAAGGACGAGCGCCACAATAACGCCGTGGTGCTGGCCCAGTACCTGGCCATGCTCGACAGCGGTGCCCGCCACTGAAGGCGGCTGGCTTTCGATAGCGCTCAAGACGACGCCGCCCTCGGCCAAGGCCGGGGGCGGTGTCGTTTCTGCTGGTCGCCGATGGCGTAGAAAATGCCCACGCAATGTAAGAGCCGCTATGGCTCGATATGATGGGCCTCACCCAATGTTGACCAGCGCGCCAGGAGAAACCATGACGGCACCCCTGACGCACGATGTTCACGGCGGGCTTAACGGCGCTGCTCGCCGGTATGGTGTTTGCCGGCATGCTGGCGTTTGCCGGTACCGTTCAGGCCGAGGACGACGAGTGGCCTCGCGGTCACTTTCCGTTGCCGGAGAAGGGCAACGTGATCGGCGAGACCTACACCGTCAAGGTGGAGGACCACGCCGACACCCTGATGGATATCGCCCGTGAGCACGGCGTCGGCTACGAGGAGATCATCAGCGCCAACCCCGACGTGAGCATTCGATTCCGGTGAGGGCACCGAGGTGACGATTCCGGGGGCCTACCTGCTGCCCGACGCCGAACGCACCGGGGTGGTGATCAATATCGCCGAGCTACGCCTCTACTACTATCCGGAGGTGGCCGAGGGCGAAACGCCGCGGGTCGAGACCTATCCGATCGGCATCGGTCGCGACGGCTATGACACGCCCCAAATACCGAGACCACTATGCGCCTGGAGGACCCGGCCTGGTATCCGCCGAGTTCCATGCGCGAGGAGGCCGCCGAGCGCGGTGACCCGCCTCCTGAGGTGGTACCGCCGGTCCCGACAATCCCCTTCGGGAGAGCACGCGTCCTGCTCGATATCCCGGGTTACCTGATCCACGGCACCAACGAGCCCGATGGTATCGGCATGCGCGCCAGCCGCGGCTGCATTCGCATGTTCCCCGAGGATGTGGAGTCGGTGTTCCACAGCGTGCCGGTGGGTACCCGGGTCAATATCATCGATCAGCCCATCAAGGTCGGCTGGCAGAGGGGCCGCTGGTGCAGGTCTTCGAACCGCTGGAGGAGCAGGAGCACGGCATATCGGCGCTGGAGGAAACTATCGCCAGGCTGGACGAGGGCAACGGAGCGGGCGTGGCCTTCGACTACGCGCAGCTGCGTGATCTGCTCGAGGCGGCCAATGGCCAGATGGTGGCACTCGAGCCGCCGCCCGAACCGGAGCCCGAGGAGTCACGCGGTATCTTCGACGAGTTGGCCCTCCGCACGGAAAGTAGTCACGCCAGGCACGAGAGTGAACAGCAAGCGGCGCCGACGGCGCCCGCTTGCGTGAGTAACCCGCCCAGATGTTATCTGGCGGCGTCGCTCTCCGGCGGCTGCCCTATAGCGTCATGAAGGGGCTGGGCCTCGCCATCGCGGAACTGGTAGACGTTCCATGCCTCCTGCTTGGGTCCCGGCATGCCGGGGGTGCCGATGGGCATGCCGGCAAGGCCGATGCCATCGGTGTCCGGGCGCTCCTCGAAGAGCCTCTCCAGCGCCTCCATGGGCACGTGCCCCTCGATGACATACTCGCCCATCTCGATGGTGTGGCAGGAGCCCAGGCCATAGGGCAGGCCGGCGTCCTGCTTGACCTTGCCCAGCTCGACATCGTCGATGATGGACACCTCGACGCCATGCTCCTCGAGATGGCGGGCGTACTCGTCGCAGCAGCCGCACTGCGGGTTCTTGTACAGGGTCGCCTCGGTGGGCAGGGCGGCGTGGGCGGTACCGGCACCCAGCAACAGCGACGCGGAGAAGAACAGGGTGGGGGCGAAACGATTCATGCGCGGTCCTCCTGATGATGCCGGCAAGTGAGCAAGACCTTGCCATTCATGGGTTGTCTTGATAGTGGATGCGACATTCTGCCCCGGTCGTGCTGTCTGGCGAAATGATCCAGGGCAATAGCAGGTAAGGTGGCGACAGGTGCCCGCGGGAGGCGGGAACCGGGTGTCGTCACTGCGGGTCAGCGGGGGAAGCGGCACCCTGCTTCAACTGCTCGCGCTGCTCGTCGGTGAGCAGGTCGAGCATGCTGCTGCGCATACGCACCATCTCGGCCATCATCTCGCCGCGCAGTTCGCCCATCTGGCCATGCAGGCTCTTTACCTGCTCGGGATCGGGCGACTCGGCGTGCATCGCTGCCATCAGCTCCATGCGCAGGTCCATCATCTTCCCCATGCGCTCGAACTGGGCGGGACGGTGCTGCTGGATCAGCCCACGCATCTCGCTGCGCTGCTCGGGCTCGAGCCTGTGCATCATGCCCATGCCTTCCGCCATCATCGGGCAGGGCAGCATGCTGCCCATCATGCCTTGCCCCATCATCATGCCAGGCCCCATGCCGCCCTGGCCGTAGCCCATCATGCCGGGCCCCATACCGCCCTGGCCCATCATCATGCCTGGGCCCATGCCACCCTGCTGCATGCCTGGCCTTGTTGCATGCCCTGGCCTTGTTGCATGCCTTGAGCCGAGGCGGCGCCGCTGGCGGCGATGCCGAGGCCCGCAGCCAGCGCGATGGCGAGAATCTGCTTGTAGTTGCCCATGATATTTCTCCTCATCCTGACGAGGGTAGAGACGTCGCCTCCCCCGAGTGGGGAACGGCGAGACTGGCATTCACCATGAGCTTACAACCTATGGGTTACCCCATGGTCAAGTGCTTCCTTTGACGAGTCACGGATGGATCAGTCGTTGTCGGCGGGATGTTGCGGCAGCGCTTCCACCAGGCCCAGCGCTACGCACAGGCGCACCAGCTCGGCCAGGTTGGCGGCGCCCAGCGCCTTCATGGCGCGCAGCCGGTAGATTTCCACCGTCTTGGGGCTGATCCCGAGATGGTCGGCCACCTCGCGGCTGGTCAGGCCCCGGGCCACGTGCACCAGGATCTGGCGCTCCTTGGGGCGCAGCGCCGCATAGCGTTCACGCAGTGCCTCCAGGCGGGCGAGGGCCTGGCGCGCCTGCTGGTGCGCCAGCAGCGCCTGCTGCACGGTATCGATCAGCTGCTGGTGGTTGAAGGGCTTCTCGAGGAAGTCGCGGGCCCCTGCCTTGAGGGCGGCGACGGCCATGGGTACGTCGCCGTGGCCGGTCATGAAGATCACCGGCGGGGCGTTCTCCAGCTCGGCGAGGCGCTGCTGCACCTGCAGGCCCGAGAGACCGGGCATGCGCACGTCCAGCAGCACCGTGTCGAAGCCTGCAGGATCGGCGGCCAGGAAGGCCTCGCCGTCTGGGAAGGGGCGGCTGGCGATGCCCACGGAATCCAGCAGCCAGGCCAGGGAGTCACGCAGGGCCTCATCGTCGTCGACGATGGCGATGCAGGGTGGAGCTGTGTCGGTCATGGGCGCGTCATGGCGTCGGCGTGGGAGGGTTCGGCGAGCAGTGTAGCGGCAAAGGTGGCGCCGCCGGAACCATCCGGCGAGAGCAGGCGCAGGTTGCCGCCCATGGCCTCCATCAGCGAGCGGCTGATGGCCAGGCCCATGCCCAGGCCCTCGGCACGGCCCGAATGGAAGGGTTCAAAGATGCTCTCTGCCTGGTCGACCGGTACCCCGGGGCCCTGGTCGTTGACCGTCAGGGTCACCTCGCGGCGCCCACTGCGCCGGGCCCTGATCTCGACCCGCCCGGCGCGGGGCTGCTCGCGACTCGCCTCCAGGGCGTTGAGCAGCAGGTTGACCAGCACCTGTTCCAGCGCCACCGGGTCGGCGACCACCCGCGGCAACGGATCCGCGAGGGCCAGCTCGAGGTCGACCCGGGCCTGCTGGTACTGCCATTCGCAGAGCCGGCAGGCGGCGTCCACCACCTCGGCCAGCGTCACGGGGCGTGAGCGGATCTGTCCCTTGCGCACGAAACTGCGGATATGGCGCAGGCGCTCCGCGAGGCGCTCTACCTGTGCCTGGATCCGCTCGAGGGGCAGGCGCAACGCCTCGGCGGGCTGGCCTGCATCGAGCTTGAGCAGGGCGCCGCTGGCGTAGTTGGCGATGGTACCCAGTGGCTGGTTGAGCTCGTGGGCGATATTGGAGGCCAGCTCGCCGGTGGTAGCCAGCCGATTGGCATGGGCGATCTGGGCCTGATGCTGGCGCGCCTGCTCCTCGGCGGCCTGACGCAGGCGGATATCGCGATTGAGCAGCGACACATGCCCCGGCTCGGTGCCGGGCCCTGAGTGCGCCATGACCACACTGAGTACCGGCACCGGCCCCTCGGGGCCGCGCATCTCCAGCTCCCCGCTCCAGGAGCCGTAGCGGGCCACGGCGGGCAGCACGATATCGCGCAGGTCGGTCAGCGAGCCCTCGACATAGGCATCGGCCAGTCGCGCGGCTCCGCCCGTGCGCGGCAGTTGCAGGAGGTGGCGTGCGGCCTGGTTGGCGTAGAAGAGCCGCTCGTCGTCATCCATGAACAGCACGAACTCGGTGGTCGACTCCACCACCCGCGCCAGGCGTTCGCGGTTGGCCTCGGCGTGGATGCGACGGCCCACGTCCCGGGAGACGCAGAGGATATCGAGCAGCTCGCCGCTCTGCGGGTCGCGCCGGGTACGGCTGGTGGTCTCGAACCACACGTAATGGCCGTCCTTGGCGCGGAAGCGGTAGGTCTGCTGGTAGAAGCCAGCGTGATAGTAGATCCGCGGCGACTTGTTGAGCAGGTCGGCCAGGTCGGCGGGATGGAAGAGGTCATAGGCGGAGACGCCGATCAGCTCCTCGGGGTCATAGCCGAGCAGCTCCCGTGCCGCCCGGGAGGCGTACAGGAAGGTGCCGTCCCGGGCGTGGCGCGAGATCAGGTCGGTGCTGCTCTCGGCCAGCCAGCGGTAGTGGTCGCGCTCGGCCTCGAGCTCGGCGCAGCGCGCCTCCAGGGCGGCCAGGCGGCTGGCGCTGTCGCCTTGGCTGGTCATCAGCGCGCCGGGTCGACCAGCCCGCCCAGCGAGGCGTTGCGCCGGAACCAGCCGGCGATGCTGGCGCGCGGCAGGCGGGTGGGCAGCACCTCGTGGGGGACCGTCTCGAGAGGAAGCAGGCGAAGTTGCCGGCCGCCGGCCGGACTCGTGCCACCTCGCGCTCGGCATCGTCGGGGGCGAAGATCAGCATCTCGCCGCCGCCGTCCGTGGGCCAGTCGGGGTTGAGGTAGCCCACCGTGGAGATCACCCGGTTGGCACGGCCACGGAAGCTGTCGAGGTGCTTGCGGTAGAAGGCCCCGGGCGGATAGTGGGCGAAGTGTGCCTCGTACTCGAAGAGCCCCAGGAACAGCGCCTGGTTGAGCGCGTGCTGCAGCTCGCCCATGGCGGCCAGGTAGCGCCGCTGGGCCTGGCTCTCGCGGTCAAGCCAGTGGATGGCGTCGCCGCGGATGTCGCGGCGCAGGGCGTGCTCGCTGCCGCGGCCGATGCCAGCCGCGGCCAGGGCATCGCGTTCGGCGCGGTCGCAGAGCTCGGCATGCAGTGCGGCGCAGACCCCGGCATCGAGTACCCCTTCGCCCAGGTACCAGCCCTGTTCCACCAGGGCGTCGATCAGGCGGGGCAGGGCCGTGGGGGACAGGACGGGAGGGGCATTCGGCATGGAAGTCTGCATTCGGCGTCGGGTCCGCGGCTCAGGAGGTGGCGTGCTGCTGGATGCGCAGCAGGCGGTCGGGAAAGTAGCATAGTGGACCCGGGGGTTCGCGGTGCAGGTCGATCGGCTGGCCGAAGCCCTCGGCGA
The DNA here is from genome assembly GCA_018401555.1 of Halomonas sp. Taxonomy (GTDB): domain Bacteria; phylum Pseudomonadota; class Gammaproteobacteria; order Pseudomonadales; family Halomonadaceae; genus Halomonas. The sequence continues at coordinate 102,388 of JAGYKP010000091.1, read as the reverse complement.
GCAGTTCCACCAGCATCATCGCCGAGAGTCCCCAGATCACCTGGCCGTCGACGTGGTAGTTGGGCACGTACCAGGGGCGGCCGTCCACCGGGATGACGTCGGTATGGTGGCGGCGATCCTCCAGGAACAGCGCCAGCGGCACCTCGAAGATGATGTCCAGCTCGCTGGGGTCGGCGACCAGCGGCAGGTCAGGGCGGAATAAGCCCCACGTAGGGGGTGACCCGCAGGCCGTGCAGCGAGACCACCTCCGAGAGCCGGCCGAGCAGCTGCACATGATGCGGCGGCAGGGCGATCTCCTCCTCGGATTCGCGCAGGGCGGTGGTCAGCAGGTCGGGGTCCTGGGCTTCACGCTTGCCGCCGGGGAAGGCCACCTGGCCGCTGTGGGTATTGAGGTGAGCGGCGCGGCGGGTGAACAGCAGGGTCGGCTCGGGACGGTCGACGATGGGCATCAGCACCGCCGCCTCGGCCAGGCGCAGTGTCAGGCGGCTCGGGCGGTGCGCTTGCAGGCGTTCACGAAGTTTCTCTAACATGGAGTTTCCGTCGGGTTTGCTATCTTCTACCCGGCCGCCTTCCGCGGCGTCAAGCCCGCCCGCCTGCCTGGGAGCCCCATGAACTTCTGCAGCCACTGTGGCCATACCGTGCGTTTCGCGATCCCCCGAGGGGATGACCGTCCCCGCTACCTGTGCGACGAGTGCGGCACCATCCACTACCAGAACCCGCGGATCGTCGCCGGCACGCTGCCGGTGAGTGGCAGCCGGGTGCTGCTGTGTCGCCGCGCCATCGCCCCGCGCAAGGGCTACTGGACCCTGCCGGCAGGCTACATGGAGAATGCCGAGACCACCGTCGAGGCGGCCGCCCGGGAGACCCTCGAGGAGGCCTGCGCCGAGGTAACAGTGCATGGCCTCTACACTCTGATCAACCTGCCGCATATCAACCAGGTCTACATGATGTTCCGGGCCGACCTGGTCGGAGGCTTCGACGCCGGGCCAGAGAGCCTCGAGGTGGCGCTCTTCGAGGAGGATGAGATTCCCTGGGACGAACTCGCCTTCCCGACCATCGAGCGCACCCTGCGGTACTTCTACCGCGACCGCCTGGAAGGCGACTTTCCGCTGCATATCAGCGACATCACCGCCGAGGATCGGGAACGCTACTTTGGTTCCGCCTGACTGGGGTTCCGCCTGACCCGCTCATGGGCTCGGCGTGACGGCGCCAGGGTCAGGCTTCCCTCACTCGAACAACTCCAGCCGCCAGGCGTCGAAGGCCGGCTCCTCGTAGGGATGGGCGAGGCGCAACGCCGCGATTGCCGCGCGGATCAGGGAATCCTCGCACACCAGCTCCACCTTGAGCTCCTCCACCCGCTCCAGCTCGCCGACCCGCCCGATGTGCGGTCGGCGCCCACCAGCGGCCGGAACTGTCCGGTGCCTCGGGTCTGGAAACAGCACGCCTCGTAGTCACCGATACGCCCGGCGCCGGTGGCGAATACCGCCTCCTTGACCGCCTCGGCGTCCTCCACGGGGACGAAGAAGGCCAGCTTGTACATGATCGCTCTCCTCGACTGTCTGTCATCCACTCCCTTGTGCCATACCCCGGGCCGCCTCGTCAGCCCTTCGCCAGCCGTCGCAAAAAAAATTCTGCGACAGGGGTGAACTTCTTGTTCAATACATGTACAAATAAGTTGACCTGTACAGCTATGCGGCAGTCGCCGCCGGGTCGTTCCCCTGACCACACCAGGCCCTCTGCCGGGGCCACCGTGAACGAGGTGAGACCATGATCCACAAGAAGATGAAAACCGTTGCCTGGATGACCGCCGCCGCCGCAGGTGTGCTGCTTTCTGCCGCCGCCCAGGCCGACCATCACGGAATGAAGAAGGATATCGTCGATACCGCCGTGGAAGCCGGCCAGTTCGAGACTCTGGTGGCCGCGGTACAGGCTGCCGGCCTGGTCGAGACCCTCAAGGGCGAGGGGCCCTTCACCGTTTTCGCCCCCACCGACGAGGCCTTTGCCGCCCTGCCCGAGGGCACGGTGGAGTCGCTGCTGGAGGAGGAGAATCGCGACCAGCTTCAGTCGATCCTCACCTACCACGTGGTGTCCGGCAAGATCATGGCCGAGGACGCCATGGCCGCCGACAGCGCCACCACCGTCCAGGGTCAGGACCTGACCATCACCACCATGGATGGCAGCGTGATGATCGACGACGCCACCGTCATCCAGGCCGATATCGAGACCAGTAACGGTGTCATCCACGTGATCGACAGCGTGCTGATGCCGGAGTGAGTCCCAGCGAGAGATCGCTGTACCGAGAGTCCATGCTCTGTCCCTGCTTGCCGCCCCGCCCCGGGCGGCTTTTTTGTGGCTGGTGCCGCCCCTTGACGGCCGTCGCTGCGGCGGCAAGCCTGGTGCTTCTGGTCACAATGGGAGCAAACGCATGGAGCCGAGTCTGCAGAGCTGCCTGGCCGCAGCCGGGCTGACGCCGAAGGGGGTTCTCGAGCCGCTGTCGGGTGGCGATATCGCCGCGGTCTATCGCTTGGCCACCGACCGCGGTGGGGTGGTGGTCAAGCGCGACGCCGCCGAGCGCCTGGCGGGGAGGCCGATGGCCTGCGTGCCCTGGCGGCGGCCGGCTCGGGGCTGGTGGTTCCCGAGGTACTGGCGCAAGGCGATGGCTGGCTGGTGATGGAGGCGCTGGAGGTGGCTCCCGGTCGCCGTGATCCGGTGACTCTGGGCGAGGGGCTGCGGCGGCTGCATGAGGCTACTGGCGAGCCCCACGGCTGGCCTCGCGACAACGCCTGCGGGCGGACGCCCCAGCCCAATGCGCCGCTCGCCGACGGCCGTGCCTTCCAGCGCGAGCGGAGGCCGCCGCCGCTGGCCGAGGCATGCCATGCGAAAGGTCTATTCGATCATCGATTGCGCGCCCGTGTGGAGGCCATCGCCCACGGCCTGGAGACATGGCTGCCGGACGCCCCCGCGTGCCTGGTGCACGGCGACCTGTGGTCGGGCAACGTGCTCTTCACGTCGTCGGGACCTGCGTTGATCGACCCGGCAGTCTATCGCCACTATCCGGAGGTGGACCTGGCGATGCTGACCCTGTTCGGTTCACCGGGCGAGGCCTTCCTCGAGGCCTACTGGGGTGGCGAGCCGCCAGTGGAGTGGCCGCGACGCGAGACGCTGTTCCAGCTCTACCCGCTGCTCAACCACCTGCTGCTGTTCGGTGGCGGTTACCGCGATGCCGTGGAACGTGCGGTATCCCGGCTGGAGGCCGAGACACGCTGAACTTCTCCTCTGGAGGCGGCATCAGGGACCGCCTCGGGTGCCCTCCAGCCGTTCGAGCACCCAGGGCAGCAGCGCCTCGACCAGCTGGTCACTCGCCATACCGAAGGCCATCACCGCCGCCTCGGGCGTGGCGTCGCTGGCCTCGGCTGTCGTCTCTGAAGCGGCGGCTGGCCAGCAGTTCCCGGCTGGATTCGTCGATCAACTGGGCGTCGATGCGCACCACGGCCCGGCGGGTGGTGCCGTCGAGGCGCAGGTGAAAGGCCGCGAGGTGGCCGGTCAGGGCCGCGTCGCTGCGTGCGCTGCTGGCGTCGTCGATCACGCCGTCCAGGCGTCCCGTATGTCGAAAGGCCTCGAGCAGCCGCTCCTGCAAGAGTCGCGGGGCATCGTCCCGCCAGCGCACGCCGGCCCAGGCCTCGTACTCGTCCGGGGCGGGCATCACCAGCAGCCGGTTGCCGCCGTGAGGCGCGCTGGCGGTCAGTGAATCGATGCGCAGGGTAGCGGTCGTGGTCGGGCCCGAGGCATCGATATGGGTATCCCCGGGCAGCGCGAACAACCGCTGGGGCTCGCGCTCGGGCAGGATCGTGCAGCCGGCGGCAAGCACCAGCAACAGGGCCAGCAGCGTGGGGGCAAGGTGGCGTGGGCTCATGGGCTGGCCTCTTATGGCGTGTACTTTCAAGGGTTGTACTGGGGCAGCGGGTCACGGCCCAGCAGGGTGTCGGCGGGGCTCTCCTCGAGGCGTCGCACCAGGCGGTTGAGGGCGCGCAGCGCCGCATGCAGTTCCCGCATGGCAGGGTCGAGCTCGCCCATTCCCTGCAGTCCGCGGGCGATATCCTGCTCATGGTCGGCGCTCAGGCGTGCCAGCCGGTCGGCGCCCTCCTGCAGTGAGGCCATGGCGCCTTCGGCGCGGTTCAGGGTGTGGCGACCCTCCTCGTCGAGCAGGCGGTCGGCACGCTCGCCAAGCCGGGCGTAGATCGCAAGTGTCGCCTCGGCCTGGGCCAGGGTGGCGTCGAGTCGCTCGCCCAGCGCCGCCAGGTCGAGCTCGTCGCCGGAAAGGCGGGCGGTGGCCTGCTCCAGGTTGGCCAGGCTTCGCGACAGGTGCGCGACGTTGCTGTCGGAGAGCAGCTCACTGGCGCCATCGAGCAGGCGATTGAAGCGGATCATCAGCTGTTCGCTGTTGCTCAGCAGCGAGCTCAGCGGTGAGGGGCGGGCACGGATCACCGGGGGGTTCTCGCGATTGCCCACCAGGCGCTCGCTCTCCGGGGTGCCGCCATAGAGCTGGATGTTCATGCTGCCGGTGATATTGGCGAGTGCCAGGCTGGCGCGGGTATCGGCCTTGATCGGCACGCTGGCATCGATGCGGATCAGAGCGCGCACCCGGCGCGGATCCTTGGGGTCGAGGTGCAGTTCGGCCACATTGCCCACCTCGATGCCGCTGTACTGCACGGCGTTGCCCTCGGCCAGACCGCTGACCGCGCGATCGAAGACCACCTCGTACCAGGTGTCATTGCGGTCGAGACTCGACTTGCCCATCCACAACGCGAACAGCAGGGCGCCACCCAGGGCGAGCACGGTGAACAGGCCGATCAGCACATGGTGGGCACGGGGCTCCATGGTCAACTCTCCTTGGCGGTGCGAGCGGCGCCTTCTGCCGCGCGGCCACGAGGGCCGTGAAAGTAGTCGTGAATCCAGGCGTCATCGGTGGCCGCTACGTTCTCGAGACGACCGGCCACCAGCACTTGGCCCCGGGCCAGCACCGCTACCCGGTCGCAGGCCGTGTAGAGGGTATCCAGGTCGTGGGTGACCAGGAATACGCTCAGGCCCAGGGCGTCACGCAGGGTCAGCAGCAGCTGGTCGAAGGCGGCGGCCCCGATCGGGTCCAGGCCCGCGGTGGGCTCATCCAGGAAGAGGACCTCGGGGTCCAGCGCCAGCGCTCGGGCCAGGGCGGCACGCTTGATCATGCCGCCGGAGAGCTCGGACGGATACTGGGTGGCGGCCTGACCCGGCAGTCCGGCCAGGGCCAGCTTGAGCCGTGCCAGCGCCTCGGCCTCGGGCCGGGGCAGGCCGGCATGCTCGATCAGTGGCAGGGCGACGTTCTCGGCCAGGGTCAGCGAGGTGAACAGCGCTCCGCGCTGGAAGAGCACGCCGAAGCGCTGCTCCAGGCGCGAGCGTTCTGCGGCGGCCAGGCGCTGCAGGTCCTGGCCGAACACCTCGATGCTGCCGGCGCTGGGGCGCAGCAGGCCGACGATGCTGCGCAAGAGTACCGACTTGCCGGTGCCGGAGCCGCCCACCACGCCGAGGATCTCCCCCGGGTAGAGGTCCAGGTCCAGCCCCTGGTGAACGACATGGCTGCCGAAGCGGTTCTCCAGGTCGCGCACGCGAATCAGTGGTTGCGGCATCTCGCTCACCAGCCCATCTCCATGCAGAACAGCGCGGCCACCGCATCGAGCAGGATCACCATGAAGATCGACTGCACCACGCTCGAGGTGGTGTGCTCGCCCACCGACTGGGCGCTGCCGCTGACCTTGAAGCCCTCCAGGCAGCCGATCACCGCGACCACGAAGGCGAACAGCGGCGCCTTGCCGATGCCCACCAGGAAGTGCTGCACGGCGATGTCGCGTTCGAGGATGGCCAGGAACTGCGCCGCCGAGATGTCCAGGGCCACCAGGCAGACCATGGCGCCGCCGAGGATGCCGCTGAGCATCCCCACGAAGGTGAGGATGGGCAGGCTGATGCACAGTGCCACCACCCGCGGCAGTACCAGCAGCTCCACCGGGTCGAGGCCCAGGGTGCGCAGGGCGTCGAGCTCCTCGTTGGCCTTCATGGCGCCGAGCTGGGCGGTGAAGGCGCTGGCGGTGCGTCCGGCCAGCAGGATGGCGGCCAGGATCACGCCGAACTCGCGCAGGAAGGCGTAGGCCACCAGGTGGACCGTGTAGAGGGTGGCGCCGAAGTCGCGCAGCACCGTGGCGCCGAGAAACGCCACCACCGCACCCACCAGGAAGGTAAGCAGGGCGACGATGGGCAGGGCATCCAGGCCGGTCTGGTGGACCTGGGCGACCACCGAGGTGAGGCGCCAGCGCCTGGGCCGCCAGAGGCTGGTGGCCAGGGTGGCGAGTACCTGGCCGATAAAACCGAGCAGCTGCGTCTGCTGACGGCCGATGCTTTCCATACGCCGGCCGATATCGGCCAGCGGGCCACGCAAGGGGTGGGGACGTGGCGCGGCCGGAGCCTCGCAGCGCGTAAGTGCCTCGCCCACCGCTCGCAGCAGGGCTCGGCGTTCGGCGGGAAGCCCCGGGGCCCACTCATCGATTCCTGCCAGATACTCGGCGCCGGTGAGCTCGGCGAGCAGGGCGGCACCGGCGGTATCGATGGCGGCGATCTCGTCAAGCGACTCGGGGATGCCGGCCCCCACACGGCGCGCCTCATCGATGCGATGGCGCAGGTTGGTGTGGTGCTCGAGGGTCCAGTCGCCACGCGGGCGCGGCGTGCCCCCTCGAGGAGCAGCTCTCCGGGTTGCGATGCCACCTCAGGGCCCTTGGCGGCGAGGAAACGACGCAGGGGCTCGACCTGGCTGTCGCGATCGAGGAAGGGGGCATGGCCGCAGCCGGCCGCCTCCAGGGTGACCAGTTCGGGCTGGGTCTCGGCCATCCGCTCCACCGTGGCGGCGGCGAGCAGGGGAGAGTGGGCGCCGCGAATCACCATCGCCGGACAACGCAGGGCGTACCAGTCGGCCCACAGGTCGCGCGGGGTATCGTGGGCAAACTGCGCGGTGATGTCAGGGTCGTAGTGGAAGCTCCAGCGCCCGTCGGGCAAGCGACGTGCGCTCTCCAGCGCCAGGTGACGCCAGCCGTCGTCATCGGCGATGCCGAAGCCGGCATAGTGGTTACGTAGCTCCGCCGCGAGGTCCTGGAAGGTCGGGAACTCATGGGGGCGCGAGAAATAGTCGCCGAGTTCGGCCAGGCCCGCCGACTCGAGCTCGGGGCCGATATCGTTGAGCACCAGGCGCTCGATGCGCGAGGCGGTGGCCGGCTCGGCGGCCAGGCGCAGGCCCAGCAGGCCGCCCATGGAGGTGCCCAGCCAGGCCACTCGCTCGAGAGCGAAGTGGTCGAGCAGGGCGCGGGCGATCTCGGCGTAGCGGGCGTAGGTGTAGTCGTGTTCGGGGCGGGTCGACCAGGCGGAGAGGCCGCGTCCCGGGGTGTCCGGTGCCAGCACCCGCCACCCGGGGCCGAGGCGGTGGGCGAGGGCCGCGAAGTCACCACCGTGACGGGCCAGGCCGTGCCAGGCCACCAGGGTGCGGGAGGCACCGGGGTGCCAGACCCTCACGGCCACGTCGAGATCGTCTACGCTGATCCATTCAAGGTGCTGCATGCTGCGCCTCCGCCGCCTGGGAGTCCACGATATGCCATATTTATCCTCGATGATAAGGTGGAATCGATCCGCGGACATGCGACAATGTATGTATATCAACCTTCCATCGATCGAGGATGAGCCGATGACGTCACCCTGCCCGTCGCGTTGTGCCCGCCCTGCGCGTGTGCTGCGCCGCGCCCTGTTGCCGATGATGGTGGCTTCCGCCCTGGCGGCACCTGCCCAGGCGGCGGACCTGCTGACCATCGCCCAGGACGCCCTGCAGAACAACGCCGAGCTGGCCTCGGCGCGCTCCCAGACCAGCAGCGTCGAGGCCGGGCGCGACGTGGAGCGGGCCGACCTGCTTCCCCAGGTCAGTGCCTCCGGCAACTTGACCCACAATCGGCAATACGAGTCGCAGTCCACTCCGGGGCAGTTCCAGGGGGATGACAACGTCAACCGCTTCGGCATCACCCTCGAGGCCACCCAGGCGCTGTTCAATGCCATCGATAGTCGCCAGGTGGAGCGTAGCGAGCGTGAGATCGACCAGCAGCTCTATCGCCTGGCCGCCACCGAGCAGGGCGTGCTGATCAACGTGTCGAGTGCCTACTTCGAGATCCTGCGTGCCCATGAGGTGCTGGAGGCGCGCCGCGCCCAGGAGCGCGCGATCAACCGCCAGCTCGAGCAGGCTCGTGAGCAGTTCGAGGTGGGGCTGATCGCCATCACCGAGGTGGAGGAGGCCAAGGCGGCCTTCGACCAGGCCAGGGCGATCCGCATCGCCGCCGAGAGCGACCTGCAGGTGCGCTTCGAGGCCCTGGAGCGGCTCACCGGCCAGCGCTACGAGAGCATCGACGCCCTGGGCGAGGAGCTCGCCATCGCCCCTCCAGCGCCGGCTGACCGCGGCGCCTGGGTGGAGCTGGCCATGCAGAACAATCCCCAGGTGCTGGCCAGCCAGGCCGGCATCGAGGTGTCGCGCAGTGCGGTGGAGATCGCCCGCGCCGGGCGTCTCCCCCAGGTCAACGCCTTCGCCAACTACAACTATTCGGACAGCGATGCCGACGGCATCGAGGGTCATGACTCGGGTAGCCAGGTCGGCGTGGGTGTGAGCCTGCCCCTGTATACCGGCGGACGTACTAGCGCCTCGGTGCGCCAGAACACCTACCGGCTGGAATCCTCCCAGTACGATTTCGAGGACCAGCGGCGCAGCACCATCCAGGATGTACGCTCCAGCTATACCCGGGTGACCAACGACGTCTCCACGGTGGAGGCGCGCGCCCAGGCGGTGGTCTCCAACCAGAGCGCCCTGGATGCCACTCGCGCCGGCTACGAGGTGGGTACCCGCAATATCGTCGATGTACTCAACGCCGAACAGAACCTCTACAACGCCATCGCCGAACTGGCCAGCGCCCGCTACGACTACGTGATCAATCTGCTGACCCTGCAACAGCAGGCCGGCACCCTCGACGAGGAGGCCCTGGCCGAAATCAACGCCTGGCTCGATGGCGGCAGCGTCGATTTCCAGCTGCCGGACGAGATGGAAAGCGACCCGGTGATGGATATCGGCGAGCGCCCCACACCCTAGCGGTAGGTATCGCGGACAATGGCCGCCTGGGCTTTGCTTAGGCGGCTAATGTTTACATCCATACAAGAATGAATGTAAGATTCGTTTCACCTTGACGTCATAACGGGAACCCCACGCACATGAAAACCGCATATCGACTCGGCCGGGCGGGCCTTCTCGTCCTGGCCGCTGGTCTTTTGCTGGCCGCCTGTGGCCAGGACGAGGCCCCTCAGCAGGCCCAGCAGGGCGGGCAGGAGAAGCCGCCGCACCCGGTGGAGGTGGCCGAGCTGTCCCGCCAGGATATCGCCCTGGAGCGTTCCTACCCCTCGCTGCTGCGCAGCGATGACGAGGTGACGCTGGTGGCACGCGTCACCGGTACCCTGGAGCAGCGACACTTCGAACCCGGCGAGATGGTGGAGGAGGGGCAGGTGCTCTACTCCATCGAGCCGGACGTCTACCAGGCGGTGGTCAACCAGCGTGAGGCCGACCTGCAGAGCGCCCGCGCCGAGCTGGAGCGCGCCCAGCGTGATGCCAGCCGCTTCGAGCGCCTGCTCAGCCAGAACTCGGTGAGTCGTCAGCAGTATGACCAGGCGCGCTCGGAGCTGGGCGTGGCACGCGCGGCCGTGGCCCAGGCCGAGGCGGCGCTGGCCAGTGCGCGTATCGACCTCGACTATGCCGAGGTCGCCGCGCCAGTCGGGGGGATGATCAGCCTCAGCCGGGTCAACGTCGGTAACCTGGTGAGCAACGGCACCGAGCTTGCCACCATCACGCCACTCGACCCGCTCGAGGTGCGCTTCCAGCTTCCCCAGCGTGATGCCTTCGAGCTGCGCCGCCAACTGAGCAGTGCCGATGCCGTCGAGGAGATTCGTGCCGTGCTGCAGGTTCCCGGCCTGAATGGCGGCGAAGGTGAGCGTCTCGAGGGGCGCCTGGACTTCCTCGGCTCCCGCGTGGAGGAGGGCACCAGTACGGTGCAGGCCAGTGCCACCTTTACCAACCCCGAGGGGCGAGTGCTGCCCGGCCAGTTCGTGCGTGTCGGGCTCGAGGGACTCAAGCGCTTCGAGGTGCTGGCGGTGCCGGAGATCGCCGTCGGCCAGGGCCTGATGGGGCCTCAGGTGTTTGTCCTCGACGAGGACAACGTGGCCCGTGCCCGTCCGGTCGGCCTGGGCGAGGTGGCCGGCCCCTGGCAAATCCTGCGTGACGGCGTCGAGCCGGGCGAGCGCGTGATCGTCGGCGACCTCGCCGGCATCGAACCGGGGGTGACCATCGACCCGCAGCCCTTCGATGGCGAGGCCGGCGAGATCGTCGAGGAGGTCGAGGAGCAGGAACGCCAGGCCGAGCAGGAGGAAGTGGAAGCGGCGGCCGAGGCCGAGTCGGGGCACCCGCGGAGGGCGCTGAGGACGACGCCTCATGAGCTTCTCCAACTTCTTCATCAAGCGGCCGATCTTCGCCACGGTACTGGCGATCATCCTGACGGTGGTCGGGGTGGCCAGCATGCGCGTGCTGCCCATCGAGCAGTATCCCAGCGTGGTGCCCCCCACCGTCTCGGTGACCGCCCAGTTCCCCGGCGCCGACGCCGAGACGGTGGCCCAGACGGTGGCAGCGCCCCTGGCCGAGGCCATCAACGGCGTCGAGGACATGCTCTACATGACCTCGACCAGCGCCGACAACGGCATGATGAGTCTCAGCGTGGCCTTCGATATCGGCACCGATGGCGATATCAACACCATCAACGTCAACAACCGGGTGCAGGGGGCACTGTCACAGCTGCCCGAGCAGGTACAGGCCCAGGGCGTGACCGTGGAGCTGCGCTCCAGCTCGATCCTGATGCTGGTCGCGCTGATCTCGCCGGAAGGTGACTACGACAACGTCTACATGCAGAACTACGCCACCCTCAACATCCTCGACGAGCTGCGCCAGGTTCCCGGCGTGGGTGAGGCCGAGGTGCTGGGGGCGGCGAGTTCGCCATGCGCATCTGGATGGACCCGGACAAGCTGGCCCAGTACGACCTCACGCCCACCGAGGTGGCGGCCGCGATCCGCGCCCAGAACACCGAGGTGCCGGCCGGCAGCCTGGCCAGTACGCCCCAGAGCGAGCCGCGCGCCTTCACCTACACCATCACTGCCGGTGGTCGTCTCAACAACGTCGACGACTTCCGCGAGATCTTCCTGCGTACCAACCCCGACGGCTCGTCGCTGCGTCTGCAGGACGTGGCGCGCATCGAGCTGGGGGCGTCATTCTACGGAGTAGGCGCCAAGCTCAACGGCGCCACCATGACGCCGATCATCATCAACCAGCAACCCGGCGCCAACGCCCTGGAGACCGCCCAGACGGTCCACGACACCATGGCCGAGCTGGAGGAGCGCTTCCCGCCGGGACTCGAGTACGTGGTGCCCTACGACACCACCCTGTTCATCGGGGCCTCCGTCGACACCGTGACCAAGGTGTTCGTCGAGGCGTTCCTGATCGTCATCGTCATCCTGTTCATCTTCCTGCAGAACTGGCGCTTCACGGTGATCGCCATGTCGGTGGTGCCGGTCTCGGTGCTGGCCACCTTCGCCGGCTTCTACATGTTCGGCTTCTCGATCAACCTGCTGACGCTGTTCGCCCTGGTGCTCTCCATCGGCATCGTGGTGGACGACGCCATACTGGTGGTGGAAAACGTCGAGCGGGTGCTCGCCGAGGACGAGTCGATATCGGTGCGGGATGCCACCATCCGTGCCATGAAGGAGGTCGGCGGCCCGGTCATCGCCACTTCGCTGATCCTCTCCGCGGTGTTCGTGCCGGTGGCCTTCCTGGGCGGCTTCACGGGGCAGATCTACCAGCAGTTCGCGCTGACGGTGGCGATCTCGGTGGCCTTCTCGGCGTTGATGGCGCTGACCTTCACCCCGGCGCTCTCGGCGGTATTCATCAAGCACAAGCCGCAGCTGAGCGAGTCGAAGCTGATGCGCGCCGTGAACACCCCGCTGCGCCTGTTCGACAGCCTGTTCGCCGCGATCACCGCGGCCTACATGTGGGTGGTCAGGGCGCTGGTGCGCTTCTGGGGGCTGGCGCTGCTGCTCACCGGCCTGGTGGTCGGCGGCTCCTGGTGGCTCTACCAGACCACCCCCTCGACCCTGGTGCCGGAAACCGACCAGGGCGTGGTGCTGGCCAGCATACAGTTGCCCGATTCCGCCTCGCTGGACCGGACTCGCGCCTACATGGACGAGCTGAGCTCCCGGATCGAGGAGATCGAGGGGGTCGAGTTCAGCTCCGCCGTGGCGGGCTACGATATCCTCTCCAGTGCGGTCAACTCTGCCCGCGGCGTCATGTTCATCAACATGCTGCCCTGGGCTGAGCGCGAGCTGACCGCCGATCAACTGGTGGGCAAGATCATGCAGCTGGGGGCGCAGATCCCCGGAGGCTCGGCCATGGCCTTCAACGTGCCGCCGATCATGGGGCTCTCCACCACCGGCGGTTTCACTGGCTACCTGCAGTCCTTCGAGGGGGCGAGTTCGGAAGAGCTCTTCCAGGCCTCGCTGAAGGTGATGCAGGCGGCGGGCGAGCATCCTGCCCTGCAGCGGGTGTTCACCACCTTCAACGTCAACGTGCCGGGCTACCGGGCCGAGATCGACCAGCAGAAGGCGCTCAGCTACGGCGTGGCGCTGCAGGATCTCAATGCCACCCTGGCGAATACCTTCGGCAACGGCTTCGTCAACTACTTCAGCTACCAGAACCGCAACTTCCAGGTCTACCTGCAGAACGAGGACGAGTTCCGCAGGACGCCGGATGACATGAGCAAGGTCTATGTGCGCGGCGGCAACGGTGAGCGCATCCCGCTCTCGGAGTTCGTGACCCTGGAGCGCCAGGCCAAGCCGGCGGTGGTGTCGCGCTTCGGTGTCTATCTGGGGGCCCAGTTCCAGGGCGGCCCGGCACCGGGGTTCAGCTCCGGCGAGGCGATCACCGCCATGGAGGAGATCGTCGCGGAGGAGCTCGGCAACAACTGGGGCATGGGCTGGACCGGTACCGCCTATCAGGAGAGCGAGGTGGGCAGCACCGCCGCCCTGGCGATCGTCTTCGGTCTGCTGATGGTGTTCCTGATCCTCGCCGCCCAGTACGAGAGCTGGTCGCTGCCGCTGGCGGTACTGACCGCCACGCCCTTCGCCTTCCTGGGCGGCATCGGCGGCATCGTGATGCGCGGGCTGGATACCAGCGTCTACGTGGAAATCGGCATGCTGGTGGTGGTGGGCCTGGCGGCCAAGAACGCCATCCTGATCGTCGAGTTCGCCGAGCTGCAGCGCAAGGAGCTGGGCAAGACGATCCGCGAGGCGGCCATCAGCGCGGCGGAGCTGCGCTTCCGACCCATCGTGATGACCTCGCTGGCGTTTATCTTCGGCACCCTGCCGCTGGCTCTGGCCAGCGGGGCGAGTGACGTCAGCAGCCACCATATCGGTACCACGGTGGCGGTGGGCATGGGGTCGGTGGCCGTGCTGGGCAGCTTCTTCATCCCCAGCTTCTACGCCATGATCGCCTCGATCTCCGACTGGCTGGGACGCAAGATGCGCGGCAAGGATGCGCAGCGTGAGGCCGCGGCGTCCGAACAGGGCTAATCCTGTAAGGATTCGGCCAACCCCCAGGGGCGCCTCCCATGAGGCGCCCCTTGTCTTTCAGGAAATTCCCTTGCTGTCATGATCCCGGTCATGGGGGTACCGGCCCCCCGAGCAGCGCGATGGGCTATAGTGATCGGCAGGGATTGATTTGTCGGCTAAGCATTACCGCGAGGAGGTAGCCATGCAGTTCGTCATGGAGATTGCGCTGAGTTTTCCGGTGGTGGTGTTCAGCGTGCTGATGCCGCTGGTACTGCTCTACTGGGTGCTGGTGGCGCTGCGCCTGGCGCCGCTGGAACTGTTCGAGCACGACAGCCTGAAGGGGGACTACCTGGCCAGCTCGCTGGTCGCCCTGGGCTTCGCCGGGGTGCCGGCCTCGTTTTCGCTCTCGGTGCTGCTGCTGCTGGCCGCGGCCATCACCCTGGCGGTGGAGTTGCTCGGCTTGCGCTGGCTGGATCTGGGGCTGTTGCGGGTGCCGCTGGGCGTGGCGGTGCTGTGGGGTGCCTTCGCCATCGCCTCACCGCTGGCCGCGGCGCTTTGCGGTTCGATGCGCCGCTGGTTTCATCGCCACCTGCTCGGTCACCAGCGCTGCCTGCTGGGCGAGCATGTCGAGGTGCTGGCCGAGCCGGATGGCGAGGGGTGGACGCGTGCCACCCTGGTCGATGATCCGCAGCACGAGGTGCGCCTGCACGGCAAGGAAGACAGCATGCCTCGCGTCGGCGAACACCGGGTGCTGGTGAAGTACGTGGCGGAGGAGGATACCTATCGCAGCGTCGACGCCCAGGAGTTTCGTGAAGCGCGGGCCCACCTCCATCGCCTGCGTCTCGGCGGGGATCACGCTGCCACCGCCTCTCGGGGCTGAGTCGCTAGGCGCGGCGCATCAGGGCAAGCTGGGTATCCACCAGCTCGCGGCCCTTGGCCATCAGCGAGAAGCGCTCGTGGTTGCGCAGCCAGTCGTGGAAGAGCCCGCCGAGCATCGCCTGCATCAGCTCGGCGGCGATGGCGGGAGAAAGGTCCTCGCGCAGCTGGCCCAGGCGGGCAGCGCAGCCGAAATAGTCGGCCAGGGCGCCGCAGGCCTCGTCTGCCATCTCGTTCTGCATGGCCAGTGGGTCGATATCGCCGAACACTTCGCAGTGGTGGATCAGGATGGCGTGGACACGCCGGTAGTGGGGCTGCTCCAGGCGCTCGAAGCCCTTCAGGACGGCCAGTCGAATGGCCTCCAGGGGACGCTCCACCAGGCTCGGATCACCGATCTCCGCGACCAGCTCCTGGAACGGCATACGCACCCGGCCGAGCATGGCCTGGAAGAGGTCGGCCTTGTTACGGAAGTGCCAGTAGACGGCACCGCGGGTCATGCCGGCGTGGCGGGCGATCTGCTCGAGGGAGGTCCGGGCGACGCCCTTGTCGAGGAAGACCTCCTCGGCGGCGTCGAGCAGGGCCTCGCGGGTGGCGGCGGCCTCGGCCTTGGTGCGTCTGGCCATGGGCAGAATCTCATTAGGATAACAGGCTTCCATTCTACCCGATCCCCGTGCATTTTACATGCACGAATGTATGCTTGGGATGGCCGTCAATGCGGGCGGTGACCCTCGAGGCTGTTCCGGCGACAGCTCCCCGAGTACCGGGCCGCCAAGGGGCGCGGTGGCTACGGCAGTTCCATGGGCTCGCCAATATCCTATGCGAGGCGTATAAGAATCAGGTGAATGATTGCCTCAGGAGCGCCCGATGGCCAGAGCCCCCTTCGACCTCGCCGGTGTCAGGATTGCCGCCGGCAGCCGCACTCCAGATCGATGTGCCCGCCGCACGCCTGTATACCCATGCACCACTCTCCATTCCGGTGGAGGTGGTCCACGGCCGCCAGGCGGGGCCGACCCTGCTGGTCTGCGGAGGCATCCACGGTGACGAGATCAACAGCGTGGAAATCGTGAGGCGTCTGCTACGCTCGAAGCAGCTCCAGGGGTTGCGCGGTACCTTGATCGCTGCCCCCATCGTGAACGTCTTCGGTTTCGTGCAGCACAGTCGCTACCTGCCCGACCGGCGCGATCTCAACCGCTGCTTCCCGGGCAGCGAATCGGGTTCGCTGGGAGGGCGCATGGCATCACTGTTCCGCGAGGCGATCGTCGATCAGGCCACGCATATCATCGACCTCCACACCGGCGCGATCCACCGCACCAACCTGCCCCAGATCCGCGCCCAGCTGGTGCCCGGCGGCGAGACCGAACGCATGGCCAACGCCTTCGGTGCACCAGTGATCCTCAACGCCGAGCTGCGCGAGGGCAGCTTGCGCCACTATGCCCAGAATCGCGGGATCCCGGTGCTGACCTACGAGGCCGGCGAGGCGTTGCGCTTCGACGAGTGGGCGATCACCCCCGGCGTGCGCGGGGTTCTGCGGGTGATGCGCCGCCTGGGCATGCTGGCCGGCGAGCGGCGTCGCCGCGATCCGCCGGCCGCCGAGGTGGCCAATGGCTCGAGCTGGGCACGGGCGCCGATCGACGGCATCCTGCGCCCCAAGGTGCGCCTGGGCGCCCGGGTGGCCAAGGGCGACGTGCTGGGCCGGGTGGCGGATCCCTTCGGTAACGCGGAAGGGGAGGTGCATGCCATGGCCGACGGCATCGTCATCGGCATGAGTCGCTTGCCGCTGGCCAACGAGGGCGAGGCGCTGTTCCATATCGCGCGCTTCGATGCCATCGAGGAGGCGGAGAGCGCCATCGAGGACTTTCACTCCAGCCTGGAGCCGCCGCCCGACCCGCTCTACTGAGTGGCCTCAGGCCACGGCGGCGGCCTCGCGTTCGGCGACCAGGCCCAGGGCGTCGTCGAACACCGCCAGGCTCGCGCCCTCGCGATGGGCGTTCTCGGAGAGGTGGCGGCGGAACTTGCGCCCGCCCGGTTGGCCCTGGAAGAGGCCCAGCAGGTGGCGGGTGAGGTGGTTGAGCTTGGCGCCCTCCTCGAGGCGTCGGGCGATATAGGGGCGCAGGGCACGGGCCGCCGCATGGCGGCTCTCTGCCGGCCCCGGCTCGCCGTAGAGCGCTCTCATCGACGCCGGCCAGCAGCCACGGATTCTGGTAGGCCTCGCGGCCGATCATCACGCTGTCGACGTGCTCGAGCTGCTCGCGGCAGGCGTCGAGCGTCTTCAGTCCGCCGTTGATGCCGATATGCAGCTCGGGGCGGCTCGCCTTGAGGCGATGCACCCGGGGGTAGTTGAGCGGCGGCACGTCGCGGTTCTCCTTGGGGGAGAGTCCCTCCAGCCACGCCTTGCGCGCATGCACGATGAAGGTGTCGCAGCCGGCGTCGGCGACGATGTCGATGAAGCGCGAAAGATCCGCGTCCTCGTCCTGGTCGTCGATGCCGATGCGGCACTTGACGGTGACCGGGATCGATACCGCTTCGCGCATGGCGCGCACGGCGGCGGCCACCTTCTCCGGGTGGCCCATCAGGCAGGCGCCGATCAGGTTGTTCTGCACCCGATCGCTGGGACAGCCGACGTTGAGGTTGACCTCGTCGTAGCCCCACGCCTCGGCGATGGCCGCGCATTCGGCCAGCTCGCCGGCATCGCTGCCGCCCAGCTGCAGGGCGAGTGGATGCTCCACCTCATCGAAGCCCAGGAAGCGCTCGCGCGGGCTGCCGTGCAGGATGGCCCCGGTGGTCACCATCTCGGTATAGAGCAGGGCGTGGCGCGTCAGGGTCCGGGCGAAGGCGCGGTAGTCGCGGGTTGTCCAGTCCATCATGGGGGCCACGGAGAAGGTACGGTCGAGCTGGGGCATCGGCATCACGGGGGTGTCGGTCGGGAAGGCGGGTATTCTATCAGGACCGGTCAATTTCTGGCCAATGGGACGTGCGGGGGTACCGTCAGGCTTCAGGGCCCGTGGCGGGCAGGGACGACTCGACACGCAGAAACACCAAGGCCCGCATCAGCGGGCCTTGGTGCTCGGCGTCTTGCGACGCGACAGGTCTGTCTGATCGGCGATCAGATGACTTCGATATTCGAAGCCTGCAGGCCCTTCTGGCCCTGAACGACATCGAAGGAGACCTGCTGGCCGTCCTGGAGCGACTTGAAGCCGTCTGCCTTGATCTCGGAGAAGTGGGCGAAAAGGTCATCGCCACCGTCGGCCTGGGTGATGAAGCCGAAGCCTTTTGCGTCGTTGAACCACTTGACTGTGCCAGTAGACATAGTGTGTCTCCTTTTGCGCGAGACGCGCATTTACGAATTGTCGGGTGAAGCCCCGAGTGCCAGAGGGTCAAACAAGGGGGACATAACCAGACAACCGAAAGGATTCGACTACTACTGACGATATGCAACTTGCTAACCAACTGATGCCACGGTGTCATGTGTGGAGGCCGGCGTCAATGACTTGTGTAATGTTGCCATTATCCCGGCGTCCAGTTGAGACGGCCGCGGCCCAACCTGGCGTCAATCGTCCATACTGATCGACACCCATCATCAGGAGCGGCAGAACATGAGCGGCGATCTCACCGAGCACCAGATGGAGCTGCTGGCCCGCGTGCTGCAGCACGGCGGGCACTGGCCTCTCCCTTCGGCCACCCCGGCGAGGACAGCCTGCTGGAGGAGGTGCTGGAGGACATCGACAGCCTGGAGGCCAGGGGGCTGCTTGCCGTCGACCGCACACGCGGTCGCGACGAGCCAGAGCGTATCAGCCTGACCCAGGCGGGCTATGGTGCCCTGGGCGTGGCTTGACCCTGATCACCCTGGCTCAGGGCGCGATGTGCTATCTAGAAGGAAGCCGGGCGGTCCCCATCGGCGCTGCCGGCCATCACAGGAGGCGAGGTCATGACCGATCGCAGGCAGGAGCTGGAAGCGTTGCGCGACGAGCTGATCGACCGTTTCGACCGCTACAAGGCCCACAAGGAGCAGCGGGGTGGTCCACTGGACAAGGACATGGAGGACCAGTCCATCGAGTTGCAGAACGATGAAGTGGTCGAGGCCCTGCAGCAGGAGGTCGAGGACGAGCTTCGTCAGGTGATGCACGCCCTCAAGCGCATCGGCGATGGTGAGGGTGATCTCTGCGAACGCTGCGGAGAGCCCATCGATGCTCGCCGTCTGGCGGCGGTGCCCTATACCACGCTATGTCGCGACTGCGCCGAGCCGGCCTGAGTGCAGGCGCCCGGAGCCGGCAAAGGTGTTAGTCTGGCCTGTCATCGACTGGGCGGGAGGCGTGCATGAGGGCGTGGTATCGAGCAATGGCAGCAGGCTTGCTGATGGTGATGCTGGCCGGCTGCAGTGGTGGTGAGGAGCAGGCGGCGAGCAGGCCTGCCGAGACGAGCCCACCGCCGAGACTCTCGAGCCGGCGGCTGCCCCTGAGCCCCCGGCACCCGAGGTGCCGCCCTTCGACCAGCCGGTGGCAATCGAGATCACCTCCCGCCTGGGCAGCGACCGGCGCCTGACGGTGGAGGGTGAGACCAACCTGCCCGAGGCGACCCGCCTGCAGGTCATCGTCGAGCGAGAACTCAGCGGGGTGCGCTGGCGCGAGCGCGTGTCGGTGGAGGCGGGTGGGTTCGAAGCGGGCCCCCTCGGCCCCGGCAGCGGGCCCCAGCGGTATGCGCGGCTTCTTCATCGCGTCACGGTCGATGTGCAGGAGGGCAGCGTTCAGCCGCGTTCGGTGCGTGACCGCCTGGGCGAGGAGAACGAGCACCTCAGCGGTCCCCTGGTGCAGCAGTCCCGGCATGGCCTGGGGCAGGTGGCCAGCTACAGCCAGCGTTTCCTGGTGGGCAGCGAGACGCGACGAACCCATGACCGAGTGGAAGTGCTACGAGTCGAGTAGGCGCGCGCCGGGAGGGCGCCGCCAGCCGGTCATGTCTGTAACAGGCCGGGCTGCCAGCGTGCCAGCAGCTTGCCCAGCAGCAGGGTGTCGCTAGTGTAGCCCGTGGGGCGCTGCGCAAGCGGCGGCGGCTTCGGCGAGCGCAAGGGCGCCATTTGCTGCCTGGGTAACATGACGCACGCGGTGCTCGCCCTCCTGCTGGATCAGGTAGAGCCCTGCGCGGCGGAAGATATCGGTGGGCGCCATGGCGACCAGGTCGCCGGGGGCGAGATAGTCGAAGGTGCCGTCGTCAGAGGGCCGGGGTGACGGGGAAGCAGTCGCCCTCCCACTCTAGCTCGGGCACCAGCTCGAAGGGCAGGTCGATGCGTCCGGCGTGAGCGATCGCCACCGGGGCCGTGGTGTCGCCGCAGGTGAGCGGCGCGGCGCGGTTGCTGCCGGTCACCCTCCAGCAGGCGGGAGAGCGGGCACCCAGGGCAGCGCCAGAACGGCCAGGCGCTCGCGGCGCTCCTCGGATGGCCCCGGACTCCCAGTAGGAAATGGTCACGTCCGAGACGCCCACCCGGCGAGCCAGGGCGGCCTTGTTGAGCTTGGCTTCCTCACGCAGCGCCTTGATCCGCGGGCCTAGTAGGTGCATGTCTCCATCCTGTCGACTGTCATGGGGTTGTTGTGATGACCCGCGATGATCTGCGATCACCGTGGCCTGTGCAATAGCGCGCAGCCAACGCTGCATCAGCGTGGACTACCAGGCGACCGGCTCGCCAGCCCAGTCGTAGAAGCTGCCGCTCTCTTCGGGGGTGCGTTCGCCGAGCACGGCGAGCAGCCGCTCGGCGACGAAGGCCGGGGAGAACAGCTTGTCCTCGGGAACCCGTGCCTGGAAGGGGCGGGAGAGGCCGGTAGCGGTGGTGCCCGGATGCAGGCAGACCACCCTGAGGCCAGGGTTGAGTCGGCGCAACTCAACCGCGGCAGTCTTCATCAGCATGTTATGGGCCGCCTTGCTGGCGCGATAGCCGTACCAGCCGCCCAGGCGATTGTCCCCGATGGAGCCCACCCGTGCCGACAGGCTGGCCACCAGCGCGGGGTGGCTTCCCTTCAGGGCGGGCTGCAGTGCCTGGAGCAACATCGCCGGCAGGGTGGCGTTGATCTCGAACAGGTGCGCCAGCGCCTGTGGGTCGAGGTCATCGAGGCGCTTCTCCGGATGGATCCCCTGCGCCTCGTCGTGGAGCAGGCCGATGGCATTGAACAGCAGGTGCAGGGGGCGACCATCGAGATGGTGTGCCAGGGCCGCGCGTCCCTCCGGCGTGGCGAGATCCAGCGCCAGGCCCTCGAAACGCCCGTCGTTGCGGCTTATCGGCTGGCGGCTGACGGCAATCACGCGGCCGGGCCTCGGGCTCGCCAGCAGGGCGTCCACCACGGCAGCACCGATGCCGCCCCCGGCGCCGGTAATCAGGGCGGTGAAGCCCTCGGGAAGTTGGCCGAGCATCACGCTCTCCTTCGCAGATGACCAGACATTGACCCCGGTCAGGCAGGATGATTCCCGGCCACGGCTGCCGAGGCGTCGGCAGGTGCGTATAATGCCGCCATCCATCCACCATCGGACCCGGACACCGCGTAACGGCGCGGCCGCACGCAGCGACATCGCGCCATCACCGACCGGCGACCCCCACGTCGGCACCGCCTACATCGCCCTGTTCAACCTGTGCTTCGCTCGCCAGCACGGTGGTCAGTTCATCCTGCGCATCGAGGATACCGACCGGGTGCGCTCCACCGCCGAATCGGAACAGATGATCCTCGACTCGCTGCGCTGGCTGGGCCTGGAGTGGGACGAGGGCCCCGACGTGGGCGGCCCCCATGGCCCGTATCGCCAGAGCGAACGTGGCGATATCTACGCCGAGTATGCCCGTCAGCTGATCGAGTCGGGCCACGCCTTCCGCTGTTACCGCACCAGCGAGGAGTTGGACGAGCTGCGCGAGGCACGCAAGGCCGCGGGCATGCACCTGGCGCTCAAGCCCGCCGACCTGGCCCTGCCCGCCGAGGAGCAGGCGCGGCGCGAGAAGGAAGGGTGGCCGCATGTGGTGCGCATGCAGGTGCCGGCGAGCGGCACCTGTGTGGTCCAGGACATGCTGCGCGGTACCATCGAGGTGGACTGGGCCCAGGTGGATGCCCAGATCCTGCTCAAGTCCGACGGCATGCCCACCTACCACCTGGCCAACGTGGTGGATGACCACCTGATGGGCATCACCCACGTGCTGCGCGGCGAGGAGTGGATCAACTCGGCGCCCAAGCACCAGCTGCTCTATGAGTACTTCGGCTGGGAGATGCCGGAGCTCTGTCATATGCCGCTGCTGCGCAACCCGGACAAGTCGAAGCTCTCCAAGCGCAAGAACCCGACCTCGATCAACTACTACCGGCGCATGGGCTACCTGCCCCAGGCGGTCACCAACTACCTGGGTCGCATGGGCTGGTCGATGCCGGACGAGCGCGAGAAGTTCAGCCTCGACGAGATGATGGCCCACTTCGATATCCAGCGGGTCTCGCTGGGCGGGCCGGTCTTCGACCTGGAGAAGCTGACCTGGCTCAACGGCCTCTATATCCGCGAGGAGATGGACGACGAGGGTTTCCTCAAGGCGTTGATGGAGTGGGCCTTCAACGAGTCCTACGTCAGGGAGATCCTGCCCCAGGTGCGCCCGCGGGTGGAGACCCTCTCCGAGGTGGTACCGCTCGCGGGTCACTTCTTCTCGGGCCTGCCGCGAATCACCGAGGAGAGCTTCGATGGCGTGAAACTGGGCCGCGAGGACCTGCTCAAGCTGCTGCAGTTCCTGGTCTGGCGCTTCGAGACGCTGCCCGCCTGGCACAAGGAGGCGCTGCTCACCGAGGTCAAGGCGCTGGCGGCACACTTCGAGCTCAAGATGAAGGAGTTCCTGGCTCCGGTGTTCATTGCCGTGACCGGCTCGTCCTCCAGCACCTCGGTGATGGATGCCATGGCGATCCTCGGCTCGGACATGACCCGGGCACGGCTGCGTCACGCCATCGAGGTGCTGGGTGGCGTCTCCAAGAAGCAGGCCAAGCGGTTCGAGAAGGAGTATAGGGAGCTCTGAAAAAGAGTTGACGAAGGCGGGGCGAATCAGTAATATACGCCTCGTCTTCGCGGCACGTTGGGGCCTTAGCTCAGCTGGGAGAGCGCGACACTGGCAGTGTCGAGGTCAGCGGTTCGATCCCGCTAGGCTCCACCACTTCGTGCATCACGTGAAGGTCACGTCCCATTCGTCTAGTGGCCTAGGACACCGCCCTTTCACGGCGGGAACAGGGGTTCGAACCCCCTATGGGACGCCATCTCCTTTCAGAAAGGGCACTCCTTGTCGGGTGCCCTTTTTGTTTCTCTGGCGAGCAACGCCAGCGTTGACATGACTCACGTTCTGCCCCTCCTTGGCGCCAATTTCGTGGCGATTTCTGCTTGACTTGTCCACTCGGCATGGTTCCGGGCGGTTGTCTGTGCATAGTTCGCCCGCAAAGGCCCGCGCTGCCTGGCTTTTAATTAAATCCCTTTAAAAACAGAAGGTTAAACAAGATCAAAAAATGATCAATCTAAGCTCAGGCCGCTGATCATGGCGATTGTGAGACCTTTTCGAGGGGTTTTGAACAGGGTTATCCACAGAATGTGTGGAAAACGCCGGGGCGGTGGAGAAACGAGCTTGCAGCGGCCCTGAGGGCCGCCGCGGAAAGGGTCAGTCGGGCTTGACGGCACGCAGGCGACGCAGCAGCGAGGAGGTGTCCCAGCGACCGCCGCCCATTACCTGAACGTCGGCATAGAACTGGTCGACCAGGGCGGTCACCGGCAGGCGAGCCTGGAGTCGACGCGCCTGCTCCAGGCAGATCCCGAGATC
This sequence comes from Halomonas sp., assembly GCA_018401555.1. Lineage (GTDB taxonomy): Bacteria > Pseudomonadota > Gammaproteobacteria > Pseudomonadales > Halomonadaceae > Halomonas. The sequence continues at coordinate 78,981 of JAGYKP010000091.1, read as the reverse complement.
CTTGCGCATCCAGTCAACGGCGAAGCCGTGCTCATATTCGTCGGCGATCATGGTCCCGTGGCGATTTTCCATCTGCCAGGAGCCGGCGGCCCCCTTGGAGATCACGTCCACTACCCGCTGGCGATCGAGACCGGCCTGCTCGGCGAAGTGCAGCCCCTCGGCCAGGCCCTGGACCAGTCCGGCGATGCAGATCTGGTTGACCATCTTGGTGAGCTGGCCGCTGCCGGCGGGGCCCATCAGCGTCACGGCGCGACCGTAGTGGTTGAGTATCGCCTCGATGCGGGCGAAATCGGCGTCGTCGCCTCCGCACATGATGGTCAGGGCGCCGTTCTCGGCGCCCTGCTGGCCGCCGGAGACCGGGGCGTCCACGAAACCGATGCCGCGCTCGCGGCAAGCGGCGTCGAGCTCCTCGGCGAGATCGGCGGAAGCCGTGGTGTGGTCCACCAGCAGGCTGTCCGCTTGCATGCCGGAGAGGGCGCCGTTTTCGCCGGTGGTGACCTCGCGGACGTCGTCGTCGTTGCCCACGCACACCAGCACCAGGTCGGCGCCTGTGGCGGCCTCGCGCGGCGTTGCGTGGTGGCTGCCACCGTACTCCCTGGCCCAGGCCTCGGCCTTGGCCGCGGTGCGGTTGTAGACGCGCACGTCGAGCCCGGCGCGGGCCAGGTGGCCGGCCATGGGGTAGCCCATCACGCCCAGGCCGATAAAGGCGACGGTGGAGATCTTCTGGCTCATGGAGAATTCCTTGTTCTTCGGGTTGGGATAACGCAGAAAGCCGCCCGAGGGCGGCTTTCTGAGGGTGCTGACGGCAGGGCCGCCATCTGCCGGCTTACTTGGCAGGATAATCGCGCTGATCGTGACCGGTATAGAGCTGGCGCGGGCGGCCGATCTTGTAGCTGTCGCTGAGCATCTCGTGCCAGTGGGAGATCCAGCCGATGGTGCGAGACACCGCGAAGATCACGGTGAACATGTTGGTCGGGATGCCCATGGCCTTGAGGATGATGCCGGAGTAGAAGTCGACGTTGGGGTAGAGCTTGCGCTCGATGAAGTACTCGTCCTCCAGGGCGATCTGCTCCAGGCGCTTGGCGATCTTGAGCTGCGGATCGTCGATGCCCAGCTCGGCCAGGACCTCATCGCAGGTCTCCTTCATCACCTTGGCGCGCGGATCGAAGTTGCGATAGACGCGGTGGCCGAAGCCCATCAGCTTGAAGGGGTCATCCTTGTCCTTGGCCTTGTCGACGAAGCGCTGGATGTTCTCCTCGGAGTCGTCACCGATCTCGTCGAGCATCTTGAGTACCGCTTCGTTGGCACCGCCGTGGGCCGGGCCCCACAGGGCCGCGATGCCGGCGCTGATGCAGGCGAACGGATTGGCGCCGGTGGAGCCGGCCAGGCGCACCGTGGAGGTGGAGGCGTTCTGCTCGTGGTCGGCATGCAGCATGAAGATACGGTCCATCGCCTTGGCATAGACCGGGTTGATCCTGTACTCCTCGCACGGCGTGCTGAACATCATGTAGAGGAAGTTCTCTGCATAGTTCAGGTCGTTACGCGGGTAGTTGAAGGGCTGGCCCACATTGTACTTGTAGGACATCGCGGCGATGGTCGGCATCTTGGCGATCAGGCGGATCGCGCTGATGATGCGGTCCTCCTCGACGTTGATGTCCATGTGGTCGTGATAGAAGGCGGCCAGGCCACCCACGACGCCGCACAGGATCGACATCGGATGGGCGTCGCGGCGGAAGCCCTTGAAGAAGTTGTTGATCTGGTCGTGGACCATGGTGTGGTTGCTGACCCGCGATTCGAAGTCGGCGTATTGCTCGTCGTTGGGCAGTTCGCCGAACAGCAGCAGGTAGCAGAGCTCGACGAAGTTCGACTCCTTCGCCAGCTGATCGATCGGGTAGCCGCGATGCAGCAGGACGCCCTTGCCGCCATCGATGTAGGTGATGGCCGACTGGCAGGAGGAGGTGGCCATGAAGCCGGGATCATAGGTGAACAAGCCCTCGGCGCCGAGTCCACGGACGTCGATGACGTCGGGGCCCAGGGAGCCCGAGTAGACGGGCAGTTCGATCGTCTTGTCCAGGCCGTCAACCGTCAGCGTCGCTTTCCTGTCAGCCATGAAAGGCCTCCTCTCGAGTTCGTGATTAGGGCGATAAGTCATTCATTCTTTGGCGTCTTCGCAGGGGATGCCGGCGAAAAAGGTTTGCCCACTATAGAAGCGTCCCAGCGATTGTCAATTAGCCCATGGCGAGGGCTGTCATCTACGCCGATCTCGCACCTGTATATTTTCTGTATAGGAAATGGTGCAAAGCACCATTGTGCGGGGCTGCCCGGCGGCTCACGCCGGCACAGCGGAGAAAAGGGGAGGTCGCGGGCTTTGTACCATGGTCTAGTCGGGGCTCGCCCGGTTTGTCATGGGGCGGGCGGGCCCCTATAATCCACCCCGCGCGACTGGCAGGTACAGCCGGTCTTGCCGCCCTCCGGCAACGGCCGATGCCTTCCCGAAACCACCGCCCGCCCGGCGCCTGTCCAGGCTTCCCAAAGCGGGCCATAGAGAGTGTGTAGAGAGCCGTGAATAGCAAACGACCCGTAAATCTGGATCTGTCCACGATACAGTTTCCGCTACCCGCCCTGACGTCGATCGCTCACCGCATCACCGGCGTCATCCTTTTCATTGGCCTGATCTTTGCCTTCTGGGCGTTGAGCACGTCGCTCTCCTCCCCGGCAGGCTTTGTCGCGGTAAGCGATGCACTGGCCGGCAACTTCCTGGCCAAGCTGATCGCCTGGGGGCTGCTGTCTGCCCTGGCGTTCCACTTCGTCGCCGGCATCAAGCACCTGCTGATGGATATGGATATCGGCGTGACCCTCGAGGGCGGCCACAAGAAGGCGCAGATCACCGTGGTGGTGAGCGCCGTACTGATCATTCTGGCGGGAGTCTGGGTATGGTAACCAACGTCACGAACCTCGGCCGCAGCGGCCTCTCCGACTGGCTGATCCAGCGGGTCTCCGCCGTCATCCTGGCGCTCTATACGCTCTTCATCGTTCTCTATCTGCTGTTCAACCCGAATCTCGACTACGCGACCTGGAGCGGCCTGTTCGCCCAGACCTGGATGCGCATCTTCTCGCTGCTGGCCTTCGTCTCTCTGGCTGGCCACGCCTGGGTGGGACTGTGGACCGTGACCACCGACTATCTCAAGCCGACCGCCATCCGCGTGACCGTTCAACTTCTTGTCATCCTGGCCATTTTTGCCTTCCTGGTCTGGGGCATTCAGATTCTGTGGGGAGCCTGATTCATGTCCAACATGCGTAGCCTGACCTTCGACGCCATCATCATCGGCGGTGGCGGTGCCGGCCTGCGGGCCGCCCTCGAGCTGGCCAAGTCCGGCAAGAAGACCGCGGTTCTCTCCAAGGTCTTCCCGACCCGCTCGCACACCGTGTCTGCCCAGGGCGGCATCACCTGTGCCATCGCTTCTGCCGATCCCGACGACGACTGGCGCTGGCACATGTACGACACCGTCAAGGGCGGCGACTATATCGCCGACCAGGACGCCGCCGAATACATGTGCTCCGAGGGTCCCAAGGCCGTCTTCGAACTCGAGCACATGGGCCTGCCGTTCTCGCGTTTCGACAACGGCCGCATCTACCAGCGCCCGTTCGGTGGCCAGTCCAAGGACTATGGTGCCGGCGGCCAGGCGGCTCGCACCTGTGCGGCGGCCGACCGTACCGGTCACGCCCTGCTGCATACGCTCTATCAGAATAATCTGAAGAACAACACCACCTTCCTCAACGAGTGGTATGCCGTCGACCTGGTCAAGAATGCCAACGGCGACGTGGTGGGCTGCATCGCCATGGACATCGAGACCGGCGAAGTGGTGCACGTCAAGTCCAAGGCGACCGTGCTGGCCACCGGTGGCTCCGGGCGCATCTATGCCTCCACCACCAATGCCCTGATCAACACCGGTGACGGCATCGGCATGGCGCTGCGCGCCGGCTTCCCGATGCAGGACATGGAGATGTGGCAGTTCCACCCCACCGGCATCTATGGTGCGGGTACCCTGGTCACCGAGGGTTGCCGTGGCGAGGGTGGCTACCTGGTCAACAAGGATGGCGAACGCTTCATGGAGCGCTATGCGCCCAACGCCAAGGACCTGGCCGGCCGCGACGTGGTCGCCCGCTCCATGGTCATGGAGATCCTCGAGGGTCGTGGCTGCGGCGAGAACGGCGACCACGTCTACCTCAAGCTGGATCACCTGGGCGAGGAGGTCCTCGGCAAGCGCCTGCCCGGCATCGTCGAGCTCTCCAAGACCTTCGCCCACGTGGATCCGGCCAAGGAGCCGATCCCGGTGGTGCCGACCTGTCACTACATGATGGGTGGCGTGCCGACCAACGTGCACGGCCAGGCCATCATGCGCGGTGAAGACGGCAAGGACCAGATCGTCAACGGCCTGTTCGCCTGTGGCGAGGCGGCCTGTGTCTCGGTCCACGGTGCCAACCGCCTGGGTGGCAACTCGCTGCTCGACCTGGTGGTGTTCGGCCGCGCGGCGGGCATGTTCATCGAGGGCGCGCTCAACGAGGGCATCGACTACCTGGACGCCTCCGAGTCCGATGTCGAGACCGCGATGAAGCGCATCACTCGCTGGAACGAGTCCGAGGGCGGCGAGACCGTGCCGGAGCTCAAGCGCGAGCTGCAGGCCATCATGCAGAACTCCTTCGGCGTGTTCCGCGAAGAGGAGAACATGCAGAAGGGCGTCAAGCAGCTGGCAGAACTGCGTGGCCGCATCGCCAACGCCTACCTGCCCGACAAGACCAACGCCTTCAACACCGCCCGCGTCGAGGCCCTCGAGCTCGACAACCTGATGGAGGTCGCCGAGGCCACCGCCATCGCCGCGCTGGAGCGCAAGGAGAGCCGTGGCGCCCACTCTCGCTACGACTACCCGGACCGTGACGACGTCAACTGGCTGAAGCACTCGCTCTACTTCCCGGCCGACAAGACGGTCGGCAAGCGCGACGTCAACTTCGCACCCAGGACCGTCGACACCTTCGAGCCGAAAGTCCGTACCTACTAATTCAGCAAATACGAGGGTGAGCCACGATGCTTCAGGTATCCATCTACCGCTACAATCCGGAGACCGACTCCGCGCCCTACATGCAGGAGTTCCAGGTCGACACCCAGGGCCGCGACGTCATGGTTCTCGACGTCCTGCATATGATGAAGGAGCAGGATAACGGCCTGGCCTACCGTCGCAGCTGCCGCGAGGGCGTGTGCGGTTCCGACGGCATGAACATGAACGGCAAGAACGGCCTGGCCTGCATTACCCCGCTCTCCGAGGTGGTCAAGGGCAACAAGCTGGTGTTGCGCCCGCTGCCGGGCCTGCCGGTGATCCGCGACCTGGTCGTCGACATGGGGCTGTTCTACCAGCAGTACGAGCGCATCCAGCCCTACCTGCAGAACGATGAGCCGGCGCCGGCCATCGAGCGCCTGCAGTCGCCGGAGGATCGCGACAAGCTCGACGGCCTCTACGAGTGCATCCTGTGCGCCTGCTGCTCCACCTCCTGCCCGTCGTTCTGGTGGAACCCGGACAAGTTCGTGGGGCCTGCGGGTCTGCTGCAGTCCTACCGCTTCCTGGTGGACTCACGCGATACCGCCACCCGCGATCGCCTGTCCGAGCTGGAGGACCCGTTCAGCGTGTTCCGTTGCCGCGGCATCATGAACTGCGTGGCGGTGTGCCCCAAGGGGCTCAACCCCACCCGCGCGATTGGCAAGATCCGTGAGATGCTGCTGGCCGACGGCAGCTGAGCCGATGGCACTTAAATCGTGTCCCGCGGCTTGTTATCATATGCCGCAGCTCATCGCCTGCGACCATGGGTCGCGGGCGGTTGGGACATAGCGTTGGAAGCCGGTGCCCTGGGTGCCGGCTTCTGACCATGGAATTCAAGCTTTCCTGCCAGCGACGGCCGGAAGCGCCGGAAATGCATAGGGCCCAGCCGGCAGGGCACCACCGATGTCGTGGCCGCGTCGCGGTGACGGCGATCACACCCCATCAGTGCAGGGTGACCGAGAGATGCAACAAGGCATAATGGAGTTGATGTGGCGCTCCTCACACGTCAGTGGCAGCAACGTCCATTACGTGGAAGCGCTCTACGAGCAGTACCTCGATGACCCCTCCGCCGTTCCCGACGAGTGGCGCCAGTATTTTGACCAGCTGCCGCGCCCCGACGACGGCCCCTCCCACGATGTTCCCCTGGCCCCGGTCCGCGAACAGTTCCACCAGCTCGCCAAGCAGCGCCGTACGGCACTGGCTCCGCCGCCGCTGACGGAGAGGAGAATCGCAAGCAGGTCAGGGTCCTGCAGCTGATCAACGCCTACCGCTTCCGCGGCCATCAGAAGGCCAATATCGATCCGCTGGGCCTGCGTAGCCAGCTGCCGATTCCCGACCTCGACCTCTCCTTCCATCAGCTCTCGAAGAACGATCTCGACACCGAGTTCCAGACCGGTTCGTTCTTCCTGGGCATGGACAAGGCGCCGCTCAAGGAGATCGTTGACGCCCTTGAGCAGACCTACTGCCGCTCCATCGGCTGCGAGATCATGCATATCGTCGATACCGAGGAGAAGCGCTGGCTGCAGCAGCGCTTCGAGTCGGTGCGCAGCGCGCCCAAGTTCAGCAACGAGGTGCGCCAGCATGTGCTCGAGCGGCTGACCGCCGCCGAGGGCCTGGAGAACTACCTGGCTTCCAAGTACCCGGGCACCAAGCGCTTCGGCCTGGAGGGTGGCGAGTCCTTCATTCCGATGATGGATGAGCTGATCCAGCGCGGTGGCGGCTACGGGGTCAAGGAAGTGGTGATCGGCATGGCCCACCGCGGGCGCCTCAACCTGCTGGTCAACATCCTCGGCAAGAACCCTGGCGAGCTGATCGACGAGTTCGACGGCAAGAAGGTGATCGAGCGTGGCTCCGGCGACGTCAAGTACCACCAGGGCTTCAGCTCCAACGTGATGACGCCGGGCGGCGAGGTACCACCTGGCACATGTCGCTTCCAACCCCGTCCCATCTCGGAGATCGTCTCCCCGGTGGTCGAGGGGTCGGTGCGTGCCCGCCAGGACCGCCGTGACGACAGCGACGGCACCAAGGTGCTGCCGATCAATGTGCACGGCGACGCCGCCTTCGCCGGTCAGGGGGTGGTCATGGAGACATTCCAGATGTCCCAGACCCGTGCCTACAAGACCGGCGGCACGCTGCACATCGTCATCAACAACCAGGTCGGTTTCACCACCTCGCATCCCGGACGACTCGCGTTCCACCGAGTACTGCACCGATATCGCCAAGATGGTCCAGGCGCCGATCTTCCACGTCAACGGCGATGATCCCGACGCGGTGCTGCACGCGACCCAGGTGGCGCTCGACTACCGCCAGCAGTTCAAGAAGGACGTGGTGATCGACCTGGTGTGCTACCGCCGCCGCGGTCACAACGAGGCCGACGAGCCCAGCGGCACCCAGCCGATGATGTACCGCAAGATCAAGGATCACCCCTCCTCGCGGGCCGTCTACGCGCAGCGTCTGGTAGAGCAGGGCGTGCTCACCGAGGACGAGGCCAAGGCGATGATCGAGACCTATCGCGAGGACCTGATGGCCGGCAACCATGTGGCCAATGCCCTGGTCCAGGAGCCCAACACCTCGCTGTTCGTCGACTGGAAGCCCTACCTGGGACACGAGTGGACCGGCCACGCCGACACCACCTTCGACATGAAACGCCTGCAGCGGCTGGCGGCGAAGATGTGCGACATTCCCGACGGTGTCGAGGTTCAGCGCCAGGTTGCCAAGATCTACGAAGACCGGCGTAAGAATGCAGGCGGGTGGCATGGGGCTCAACTGGGGCTTTGCCGAAACGCTGGCCTACGCCACGTTGCTCGACCAAGGTCATCCTATCCGCATCACCGGGCAGGATGTGGGGCGTGGGACGTTCTCCCACCGTCACGCGGTCGTGCACAATCAGAAAGACGGGTCGACCTATGTACCGCTGCAGAATATGGCCGACGGTCAGCCGCGCTTTACCATTCACGACTCCTTCCTATCAGAAGAAGCCGTGCTGGCATTCGAATACGGCTACTCGACCACCGCCCCGAATGACTTGGTTATTTGGGAAGCGCAGTTTGGTGACTTCGTCAACGGCGCTCAGGTGGTAGTGGATCAGTTCATCTCTTCCGGTGAGACCAAGTGGGGTCGCCTATGCGGCTTGACCATGCTGCTGCCTCATGGCTATGAAGGCCAAGGGCCCGAGCACTCTTCTGCCCGTCTAGAGCGCTTCTTGCAGCTGTGCGCCGAGCACAACATGCAGGTGTGCGTACCGACGACGCCAGCGCAGATTTTCCACCTGCTGCGCCGCCAGAGTGATTCGTCCGCTGCGTAAACCGCTAGTGGTCATGTCGCCTAAGTCGCTGCTGCGCCACAAAGAAGCCGTGTCGAGCTTGGAAGATCTCGCCCACGGCAAGTTCCACATGGTACTGCCGGATCAAGCGAATCTCGACGCCGACAACGTCACCCGCGTCATTATGTGCGCAGGCAAGGTCTACTACGATCTGGTTAACTGGCGCGCTGAAAACGAGCGTGACGACACGGCGATCATTCGTCTAGAGCAGCTCTATCCCTTCCCGAAAGAAGAGCTTCTGGAAGTGCTCCAGGCGTATGCTAATGTGGAAGACATCGTATGGTGTCAGGAAGAGCCGCTGAACCAAGGCGCCTGGTACTCCAGTCAGCACCACATGCGTACCGTGGCCGATATGTTGAAAGATGGCCTTGGACGTGAGTTGAAATTCGCAGGGCGTCCTGCCTCGGCTGCTCCGGCAGCGGGCTACATGTCCGTCCACACTGAACAGCAGCGCCAGCTGGTGGAAGACGCTTTTAACCTATAAGCGCCCACCGGGTTTAGAGAACACATAAGGGAAACGACATGGCTACTGAGATCAAAGCGCCAACCTTTCCGGAATCCGTTGCCGAAGGCACCGTAGGCCGCGTGGCACAAAAAGCCGGGTGACAGCGTCGAACGCGACGAGCTGATCGTTGAAATCGAGACCGATAAAGTGGTGCTTGAAGTCGTCGCACCGGAAGCGGGAACCCTGACCGACGTGATGGCCGAAGAAGGCGATACCGTCGAGTCCGAGCAGGTATTGGGCAAGATCGGCGAAGCGAGCGGTGCTGGCAGCAAGAAAGAGAGTGCCGCCAGCGATGACAGCGCCGAGAAGGCCGAGTCCAAAGAAGCCGCCGAGCCAGCCGGAGGCAAGCAGCACGACGTGAAGGCGCCTAGCTTCCCCGAGTCCATTCAGGAAGGCACCGTGGCGACCTGGCACAAGAAAGTAGGCGAAGCGGTCAAGCGTGACGAAGTGCTAGCCGACATCGAAACCGACAAGGTCGTGCTGGAAGTCGTAGCGCCTGCCGATGGTGCCCTGGCGGAAATCAAGGCAGAAGAAGGCAGCCAGGTTGAGTCCGAAGCGATTCTGGCAACCTTCGTAGAGGGCGGTGGCAGTGACCAGGCCAGCGCTTCTTCTTCCAGCAGCGCTTCCAGCGACGCTGACGATGAAGGCGCCGATGAGAAGGTGGGTGGCAAAGTGTTGGCACCGGCTGCTCGCAAGATGGTTGCCGAGCACGATCTGGACGTTTCCAAGATCGAAGGTACCGGCAAAGGCGGTCGCATTCTGAAAGAAGACGTTCAGAAAGCCGTCAAGGATGGTTCGGCCAAGAAAGCGGCCAAGTCCTCTGCACCCGCCAAAGCCGCCGCTGCGCCAGCGGTCGAGGGTGAGCGTGCCGAGAAGCGCGTGCCGATGAGCCGTCTGCGCCAGACCATCGCCAAGCGTCTGGTCCAGGCCCAGCAGACCGCCGCCATGCTGACCACCTACAACGAGGTGGACATGGGCGCAGTCATGGACCTGCGCGCCCAGTACAAGGACACCTTCGTCAAGACCCACGACGTCAAGCTCGGCTTCATGGGCTTCTTCGTCAAGGCGGCCAGCGAGGCCCTCAAGCGCTTCCCGGACGTCAACGCCTCCATCGACGGCACCGACATCGTCTATCACGGCTACCAGGACATCGGCGTGGCGGTCTCCACCGACCGCGGCCTGGTGGTACCGGTGCTGCGCGACACCGACAGCATGAAGATCGCCGACGTCGAGAAGGGCATCGTCGACTTCGGCAAGCGGGCCCGTGACGGCAAGCTGGGCATCGACGAGATGCAGGGCGGTACCTTCACCATCACCAATGGCGGCATCTTCGGTTCATTGATGTCCACGCCGATCATCAACCCGCCGCAGACCGCCATCCTGGGCATGCACAAGATCCAGGAGCGTCCCATGGCGGTCAATGGCAAGGTCGAGATTCGCCCGATGATGTACCTGGCGGTCTCCTATGACCACCGCATGATCGATGGCAAGGACGCGGTACAGTTCCTGGTTACCATCAAGGAGCTTCTGGAAGATCCGGCGCGCCTGCTACTGGACATCTGAGCGGCACGAGCCGCCGGCTGATCCCGGCGGCGCCTGAACCCAAGACATGCAACAGGAGTCAACATGGCCGACAAGTATGATGTGATCGTGATCGGTGCGGGCCCCGGCGGCTACGTGGCCGCCATTCGTGCCGCCCAGATGGGACTCAAGACCGCCTGTGTCGAGAAGTGGATCGGCAAGGAAGGCAAGGTGGTCTTCGGCGGTACCTGCCTCAACGTGGGCTGCATCCCCTCCAAGGCGCTGCTCGAGGCCTCCCACAAGTTCGTCGAGGCCAAGCATGACTTCGATGACATGGGCATCCAGGCCACCGACGTCCAGATGGACGTCAAGAAGATGATCGCCCGCAAGGACAAGATCGTGAAGAACCTCACCGGTGGCATCGCCGGCCTGTTCAAGGCCAACGGCGTGACCGGCATCGAGGGCACCGGCAAGGTGACCGGCAGCAAGCAGGTCGAGGTCACCGACCAGGATGGCAAGGCCACCACCTTTGAAGCCGACAACATCATCATCGCCGCCGGCTCGGTGCCGGTGGAGATCCCGCCGACCCCGCTCACCGATGACATCATCGTCGACTCCACCGGCGCCCTGGAATTCACCGAGACGCCCAAGCGTCTGGGCGTGATCGGAGCCGGCGTGATCGGCCTGGAGCTGGGCAGCGTCTGGAACCGCCTGGGCTCCGAGGTCACCGTGCTCGAGGCCATGGACAGCTTCCTGCCGATGGTGGACGGCGCCATCGCCAAGGAGACCCAGAAGCTGCTCAAGAAGCAGGGGCTGGACATCAAGCTGGGTGCCCGGGTCACCGGCTCCGAGGTCAAGGACGGCGAGGTCATCGTCAAGTACAGCGACGGTGACAATGACCAGGAGATGACCTTCGACAAGCTGATCGTCTGTGTCGGTCGCAAGCCCTACACCCAGGGTGTGGTCGCCGACGGCGTGGGCGTGGAGACCGACGAGCGCGGCTTCATCCAGGTCGACGACCATTGCCGCACCAGCGTGCCGGGCGTCTACGCCATCGGCGATTGCGTGCGCGGCCCGATGCTGGCCCACAAGGCCTCGGAAGAGGGCGTGATGGTCGCTGACATCATCGCCGGCCACAAGGCGGAGATGAACTACGACGCCATCCCCAACGTGATCTACACCTTCCCCGAGGTGGCTTGGGTCGGCATGACCGAGCAGGATGCCAAGGCCAAGGGCATCGAGGTCAAGACCGGGTCCTTCCCGTTCGCGGCCAGCGGTCGTGCCATGGCCAACAACGCCACCGAGGGCCAGGCCAAGATCATCGCCGACGCCGAGACCGATCGCGTGCTGGGCATGCATATCGTCGGCCAGCATGCCGGCGAGATGATCGCCCAGGGTGTCATCGCCCTGGAGTTCGGCTCCAGTGCCGAGGATCTGGCGCTGACCTGCTATGCCCACCCGACCATGTCGGAGGCGGTGCATGAGGCGGCGCTGGCCGTGGAAGGCCATGCCATCCACATGGCCAATCGCAAGAAGAAGAAGTAAGGACAACAAGCGCCGCCCATCGGGCGGCGTGCCCTTCCGGCCATGCATCGGAGGGTACGGTGGCGCCCCTTGAGTCAGTCCCTCGAGGTCGAGCAGGGGCGCCGTTCGAGTCACATGCAACCAATGGCATGAATCGATGAACCTTCACGAGTATCAGGGCAAACAGCTGTTTGCCGACTATGGTCTGCCGGTGTCCAAGGGTTTCGCCGTGGACACTCCCGAGGAAGCCGCGGAAGCCTGCAAGAAGATCGGCGGCGACATGTGGGTCGTCAAGGCCCAGGTCCACGCCGGCGGTCGCGGCAAGGCGGGCGGCGTCAAGCTGATCAAGAGCCCGGATGAGGCCAAGGCCTTCGCCGAGCAGTGGCTGGGCAAGAACCTGGTCACCTTCCAGACCGATGAGCACGGTCAGCCGGTCGCCAAGATCCTGGTCGAGACCTGCACCGACATCGCCGACGAGCTCTACCTGGGCGCCGTGGTCGACCGCGGCACGCGCCGCGTGGTCTTCATGGCCTCCACCGAAGGCGGTGTCGAGATCGAGAAGGTTGCCGAGGAGACGCCCGAAAAGATCCTCAAGGCCGAGATCGACCCGCTGGTGGGCGCGCAGCCCTACCAGGCGCGCGAGCTGGCCTTCGCCCTGGGCCTCAAGGGTGACCAGATCAAGCAGTTCACCAAGATCTTCCTGGGCCTGTCCAAGCTGTTCCACGACAAGGACCTGGCGCTGCTCGAGATCAACCCGCTGGTGATCACCGACGAAGGCAACCTCCACTGCCTCGATGCCAAGATCGGCCTGGACGGCAACGCCCTCTATCGTCATCCGGACCTGCAGGCGATGCGTGATCCCTCCCAGGAGGACGAGCGCGAGGCCGAGGCGGCGGCGTGGGAGCTCAACTACGTGGCCCTCGACGGCAACATCGGTTGCATGGTCAACGGCGCCGGCCTGGCCATGGGCACCATGGACATCGTCAACCTGCATGGTGGCAAGCCGGCCAACTTCCTTGACGTCGGCGGCGGCGCCACCAAGGAGCGCGTGGCCGAGGCCTTCAAGCTGATCCTCTCCGACGACAACGTCAAGGCCGTGCTGGTCAACATCTTCGGCGGTATCGTGCGCTGCGACATGATCGCCGAGGGCATCATCGGTGCCGTCGAGCAGGTCGGTGTCAACGTGCCGGTCGTGGTGCGCCTGGAAGGCACCAACGCCGAGCTGGGCGCCGAGAAGCTGGCATCCAGCGGACTCAACATCATCGCTGCCGAGAGCCTCACCGATGCGGCTCAACAGGTAGTCAAGGCAGCGGAGGGCAAGTAATGAGCATCCTGATCGACAAGAACACCAAGGTCATCTGCCAGGGCTTCACTGGCGGCCAGGGGACCTTCCACTCCGAGCAGGCGATCGCCTACGGCACCCAGATGGTCGGCGGCGTGACCCCGGGCAAGGGCGGCCAGGAGCACCTCGGCCTGCCGGTGTTCAACACCGTCAAGGAAGCCGTGGAGAAGACCGGTGCCGAGGCCAGCGTGATCTACGTGCCGGCCCCGTTCTGCAAGGACTCCATCCTCGAGGCCTGCCAACGCCGGCATCAAGCTGATCGTGTGCATCACCGAGGGCATCCCGACCCTCGACATGCTTGACGTCAAGGTCAAGTGTGACGAGCTGGGCGTGCGCCTGATCGGCCCCAACTGCCCGGGCGTGATCACCCCCGGCGAGACCAAGATCGGCATCATGCCGGGCCACATCCACAAGCCCGGCAGGGTCGGCATCGTGTCGCGTTCCGGCACCCTGACCTACGAGGCGGTCAAGCAGACCACCGATCACGGCTTCGGCCAGTCCACCTGCGTGGGCATCGGCGGTGACCCGATCCCGGGCTCCAACTTCATCGACATCCTCGAGATGTTCGAGAAGGACCCGGCCACCGAGGCGATCGTGATGATCGGCGAGATCGGCGGCACCGCCGAGGAAGAGGCAGCGGCCTACATCAAGGCCAACGTCTCCAAGCCGGTGGTATCCTACATCGCCGGCGTCACCGCTCCGGCGGGCAAGCGCATGGGCCATGCCGGCGCGATCATCGCCGGCGGCAAGGGCACCGCGGATGACAAGTTTGCCGCCCTCGAGGAGGCCGGCGTCAAGACCGTGCGCTCCCTGGCCGAGATCGGCGATGCTCTGAAGGAAGTGACCGGCTGGTAAGCCGATCGCTGCTCATGGAGCACGATTCAAAGGGCGCCTTCGGGCGCCCTTTTTCGTGGTGCCCAGGGCAGGTTGCGATGCCGTCGCTCGCTGCCGGCGAGGTGCGACGCAGCAGGCCACCGGCCAGCAGCACGAACAGTGGAGCCCCGGCGGCCAGATAGAGATGGTAGGACACCAGGCGCCATACCAGCACCGCGGCGGCGGCCTGGTCGCGCCCGATCATCGGCAGCAGCAGCCCGCCGACGCCCAGCTCGGCCGCCCCCGCCCCGCCAGGCAGGAAGCTGAACTGGCTCGCGGCCATGGCCAGCATCTGAGTCAGGAAGGTCCACAGCCAGTCGACGTTGCCGCCGGCACCCAGCACCGCCAGGTAGAGCAGGCTGTAGCGCAGCAGCCAATGCGCAGCGGTGAGCATCACCACCGCCAGCAGCGTGGTGATGGGCAGCCCCAGGGTCGTCCTGAGCGCCTGCCGACACCTGAGCAGGCGGCGGACCAGCCAACGGCGACGGTAGCCGCTCAGCCAGCGTGCAGGCGGTGTTGCGGGGCGGCGCAGCAGGCGTGGCAGGCAGCCTATCGCCAGGCCGCCGCCAAGCGTCACCAGGGCGAGTGCGACCAGGGCCAGCTGGATCAGCGAGGGGTAGGGCCAGCGTGGCTCACCCAGCAGGGAGTAGGCCACTACTGCCGACAGCATGCACAGGAAGAACAGCAGGTCACAGCCCTGGTCGAGCAGGAAGACGGCGGCTCCCCGTGAGGCCGGCAGGCCGCGCCGGGACAGCAGCACCAGCAGGGTGGCCGGGCCACCGCTGCCTCCCGGGGTGGCGCACAGGGCGAACTTGGAGGCCAGCTCGATGCCCAGGGCGCCGCGCTGTCCGAGCCGGCCCGCGCGTCCGTCCAGCATCAGGCGCAACCGGGCGGCGTTGAGGTTCCAGCACAGGAGTGCGATCAGCAGCATCAGGGAGAGTATGCCCGTTGGGAAGTCCCTGGCTGCCGCAAGGGCATCGGCGCCGCCCAGCCAGGCGGTCACCCCCAGTGGGGCCAGCAGCGCCATCAGGATCAGCAGGCCGTGCCATGGCCGCCAGCGTGGCAGATGGCGGCGGGGATCAGCCATTCCGGGAGGTCGCCTGGCCCTGGTTGCCGTGACGCAGCTGACGATAGTGGCCCAGCAGATCATCGATGACCCGTTCCCAGTCGAAGTGGCGTTCCACGTGACGCCGGGCGTGGCGTCCCATGGCCTGCGGGTCGTTGAGGAACAGCTCGCGGGTCGCCCGGGCCATGTCGTCGGGGTCACGGGGGCGGCAGAGGATACCGGCGCCCAGCGGCACATACTCCTTGAGGGCGCCGGCGCGTGCCGCCACCACCGGTAGCCCGCAGGCCATGGCCTCCTGGGCCACCAGGCCGAAGGTCTCGCGGGTGCCGGCGTGCAGCATGGCATCGGCACTGGCCAGGGCCGTGGCGACCTCCCCTGGCGGGCAGTAGCGAGGCACCACGCTGACATTGGCGGGGACCCGAGCGGGCATCCCCGGGCCCATCAGCAGCAGGCGGTAGTCGGCTCCCAGCCGCCCCATCGTCGCCAGCAGCACGTCGACGTGCTTCTCCGGTGAATGGCGCCCGGCGAAGACCAGCAGCCTCTGGTGATCGCCGAGCCCCAGGCGTCGGCGCAGCGCCGGGTCGCGATGGCAGGGATGGAAGGTCTCCAGGTCGACTCCCAGGGGCTGGACCCGCAGGTTGCTCACGCCCCAGTCGGCCAGGCGTTCGGCCATGGCGGTGCAGGGCGCCAGGACGCTGTCGAAGTGGCCATATAGCTCCCCCACATAGCGCTCCAGGCGCCGGCGCACGCCGCCGCCGAAGCGATCTCCCATCAACCGCGGCAGGTCGGAATGGAAGAAGCCCACGCTGGGTACGCCCAGGGCGTGGCCCGCCTCCACGGCGGCCCAGGCGGTCACGTAGGGGTCGCCGGCCTCGATGAGATCCGGCGCCATGTCGATCAGGGCCGCGCGCCAGGGCGCGCGGCGCAGCGGAAAGCGATAGCCCTGGCCCAGCGGCAGGCGCGGGGCGGGGAGGGTGTGCACCCCGCCCAGCGAAGCGCGCTCCGCGCCGGGAACCAGCAGGCTGGTGCGCAGGTCGGCGTGGCGGGCCAGGAGGCGATGCTTGGCCTGCAGGTAGGTGCGAACGCCGCCACTGGCGGGGGCGTGGAACATGGTGATATCGACGAGGTGCACTTGGCCTCCTGGCGGTGAAGCGTACCGTCAGGCTAGGGCCTGTATGCGACACTTCGAAGACAGCGGCGGGGTGCCCGGCCATAACGCAACACGGCGGCCCGAGGGCCGCCGTGTGGTCGGTCATTGGCAATGGCCGGGATGCGCGGCTCAGTCTGCCGGGCGGGCCACCAGGGAGCGGGTCTCCTCGCGGGCCTCGACCAGCGCCACGCGCAGATGGTCGCCCAGCTTGTAGCGCTCCTCGCTCTCCACCTGGATGCGGCCCTCCTTGTCGTCGATGGCGACCTTGTTGCGCTCGCTGTGCATCATCGGCGCCGGCACGAAGGCGGTGGCGCCGTTGGCGGTGAGGCGCACGCGCATGCCGCCGCGGTTGATCTGGATGACCTCGGCGTCGAAGGTCTCCTGGGCCTCGGCCGCGGGGCTCAGGTAGCGCACGTAGAGCCAGTCCTTGACGTCGCGCTCGGCCATGCGGTTGAGGCGGCGACGCTCGGTGAGCTGCTCGGTGAGCGCCAGGCTCGCCTCGGCCGGGGCCTGCTCGCCCTTGAGGACCCGTTTGATCAGGCGATGGTTGACCATGTCGCCATACTTGCGGATCGGTGAGGTCCAGGTGGCGTAGGCAGGCAGTCCCAGGCCGAAGTGCGGCCCCGGCTTTGCCGACATGCTGGTGAAGCCCTGGAAGCGACGCAGCCGGGCGTCGAGCCAGGCATCGTCGCGCCCCTCGAGCTCGCGCTTGAGCTCCTTGTAGCGGGAGAGTTCGGTGAGCGCCTCGCGCTCCACCTCGATCTCCTGGCTGGCCAGGAACTCCTGGGCGGCCTCGGCCTTGTCGTCCTCGAAGGCGCGGTACACGTTGAAGATGCCGTGGCCCACGTGTTCGGCGAGCAGGTGGGCGCAGCAGGCATTGGCGGCGATCATCGACTCCTCGATCATGCGGTTGGCGATGCGCCGCTCCTCTGTGCGGATATCCAGCACGTTGCCGGCCGCATCCAGGTCGAAGACGAAGTCGGGACGATCCTTGAATACCAGGGCATGCTCGGCGCGCCAGGCGGCCCGCGCCAGGGTGAGGTCACGCAGCGCCTTGAGCTGCTCGCCGATCTCTGCCTCCGGTGCCCACTCGCCCTGGCCCTCGAGCCAGTCGGAGACGCGGTCGTAGACCAGCTTGGCGTGGGAGGTGGCGGTGGCGGCGAAGAAGCGATAGTCGCCCAGGCTGCCGTCGGCATGCACGGTGAGCGTGCAGGCCAGCACCGGGCGTTCCTTGCCCTCCCACAGCGAGCAGAGGTCGTCGGCCAGCTGCTCGGGCAGCATGGTGACGTTCTGCCCCGGCAGGTAGACGGTGAAGGCGCGGGTACGGGCCTCGAGATCCGCGGCGTGGCCCTCCTCGACATAGGCGGTGGGATCGGCGATGGCCACGCTGAGGTCCCAGCCGCCATCCGCGCGGGGCACGATGCGCAGGGCGTCGTCCATGTCGCGGGTCTTCTCGCCGTCGATGGTGAAGAAGGGCTCGGCATTCAGGTCTTCACGCACCAGGCCCTCATCGCGCAGCGGCCAGTCGTCGCCGGCATCCGGGCACTCCTGCTCCAGGGCGTGGCGGGCCAGGGTCACGCGCCACGGCACCGCCGGGTCGTCTGCCTTGGCCACCAGCTCGTCGATCTGGGTGAAGAAGCCACGATCGTCGGCCTTGAGGGGGTGACGCACCAGGCGGGCGACGACCCAGTCGGAATCGCCGATGGTGGCTTCATCGAGGCTGCGCTTGATGCGTGCCTTGAGGACATTCTTGATCGAGGGGTGGTCCGGCACCACGGCCAGACGGCCCTCGCGCTTCTGGACCCGGGCGATGAAGCGGTCGAGGCCCTGTTCGATCAGGGTGTCGGGCTCGACGCTCTTCTTCTCGCCCTCCTCATGCAGCACCGCCGCGACGCGATCGCCGTGCAGTACCTGCTTCATGGCGGGGGGCGGCACGAAGTAGGAGTCGCCCTCGTCGGTCTCGAGGAAGCCGAAGCCCTTCTCGGTGGCCTTGATCACGCCCTCGACACGAGGCGTGGTGGAGCGAATCTGTTGCTTGAGTTGGGCAAGCAGGGCGTTGTTCTGCAGCATGATCACGAACGTGTGGCGGGGGTAGGCTGGCCACTATACGGATTCCCGTGCGCCGCGCCAAACCTGGTGTCGGGGGGCACCTCGAATCAGTGGCTTGGCGCAGGGCCGTGCCTGCAGAACGCATGACGGCGCCTGCCGGCGCCGTCGCAAGTCTCCCGGAAAAGCGGGATCAGCGTACCGTGATCACCGTGCATTCGGCGGTGTGCGCCACCTTGTGGGAGACGCTGCCGACCACGAAGCCCTTGAGGTCACTGAGGCCGCGGCTGCCCATGACGATGGCATCGACGCCGCGCTTGCGCGATTCGCTGAGGATGGCACGGGCCGGGTCGCCCTGGGCGATCACCGTCTCGATCTTGGTCGCGCCCTGCTCGCGGGCCGCCTCGGCGGCGCGGCTGATCACCTGCTTGCCGGCTTCCTCACGTTCCTCGCGGAGGCCTCGATAGCGATGGCGCCGATGCCCCAGACCAGGGTGGTCTCGTGGGAGAGCTCCTCGGGGATATGCAGCAGGTGCAGCAGGCTACCCTCCTGGCGGGCCAGCTGGCAGGCCACGGCGAGGGCCTTCTGGGCGTGCTCGGAGCCGTCGACGGGAACCAGGATGGAGTTATACATGGAGAGACTCCTTGTCGGTGGGGGGCTATCTCGAGCCTAGCGGTTTTCCCCGCCGGGGTCATCTGCCATGCCGCCTGGCGGGCGCAACCTTGACCTGCATCACGGCTGCTGGCGTTCGCCGTCCGCCTCGAGGCGACGCAGCTGCTGCCACAGCTCCCGGCGCAGGTCGGCCAGGCGCGGTGCCTGGTCCGCCCGGAAGGGCAGCGGGCGGGTCAGGCGCTGGGTGCGCAGCCCCAGCCGGGCGCTGGTCAGGCCGATACCCAGGCCCTGGGCGGCTCGCGTGGAGAGGCGTCCGGCGAGGTTCATCGAGAGCATCTCCATGCCGGCATCGCCGGCCATCTCGGTGGCCCCGGCGAAGGCCATCTGGCGGAGTACCTCGCGCAGCAGGCGCAGTCTCGCCGCATAACCCAGCTCCAGGCCGTAGAGCCGGCTCAGGCGGTCGACCATGGCCAGGCTGCGCCAGGCCACCAGCGCCATGTCGACCAGGGTGAGCGGGCTGACCGCCACCATCACCGCGGTCTCGCCGGACATCCGCGACACCAGGCGGCGTGCCAGGCGGTCTCTGGGGGCCAGCAGGTGGTGATCGAGCAGGGTATAGAGCTCGGCCCCGCCGTGATGGGGCTGTCTCGCGGCCAGGAAGGCCTGCCAGTGAGGGTGGTCGGTCTCCAGGTCCAGGGCACGACGCAGGGCCTCGGCGGTGGTATCGGCCTCGCGGCGGGAGGCCGCGGAGAGGTCGCTCAGGCGCTCGCGCAGCCGATCGTGGCGACGCAGCCGGCGTAGGCGCCACAGCTCACGGCCGAGGGCGCCGCCGCCCAGTGCCAGGGCGAGTAGCAGCAGCAGGCTCCAGGCGCCGGCCAGCCAGTCACCGCCCAGGCCGGCGGCGTAGAGGGTGGTGCCGGCCTCCACCGCGCCCAAGCCCAGAGTGCCGCCAAGCAGCATGAGCAGCCCCCAGCGCCGTCGGCGCGGTTGGCCCAGGCTGGCCGCAAGCGCTGGCTCGGCCGGCTCCTCGCTCGGTGTCAACGCCTGGCTCGGCAGGTCGGGAGCGAAGGCCCGGGGTGGGCGCGGGTCGGCTGCCGTGGAGGACGGGGCCGGCTCCTCGGGGGGAAGTGTCGGCCGGGGCGGGGGTCGCGGGGCGTGCTCACGTCAGCTTGTCTCCGATCAGCCAGTCGAGGGCGGCATCCATGCGGATATGGGGCAGGGCGCCGCTCTCCAGGGGCAGCGGGCGGAAGGCCGGAAAGTCGAAGCCCTGGCGGGCCCAGAAGGCGTCGTCGGGGAGCCGTTCCGGCACCTCACCGGGATACATCAGCAGCGGTTCACCGTCGAGGTCGGTGCCGCGCAGTGCCGGGGTGCGCCGCCCCTGGGTCTCGACTTCGCGTGATTCGCTTGAGCGGATCGCCGCCAGCGACAGGGCGCGCACCGGCACATCGGCATAGCGCAGGTCCTTGAGCGGCTCGGCGAGCAGCGCCTCGAGCAGTGCCACCAGGCGGGGATGCTGCTCGGGGGTCACATGGTCGGCCTTGGTGGCGGCGATGGCCAGGCGGTCGATGCGCGGGGCGAACAGCCGGGAGAGCAGGCTGCGCTGGCCGTAATCGAAGCTCTGCATCAGGTTGGCGAGCGCCCGGGAGAGGTCCTGGAAGCGTTCGGGACCGGCGTTCAGCGCCCCCAGCAGGTCCACCAGCACGATCTGGCGATCGAAGCGCCGGAAGTGGTCGCGGTAGAAGGGGCGCACGATATGCTGCTGGTAGTAGCGGAAGCGTCGCGCCAGGGTAGCGTAGTTGCTCGATTCGGGCAGGGCGGCCAGCGTCTCGGGATCCGCCTCGGCGACACCGGGCAGCGGGAAGAACTGCAGGACCGGCGCACCGGAGAGGTCTCCCGGCAGCAGGAAGCGCCCCGGCTGCAGGTCCGCGAAGCCCGCCTCTCGGGCGCCGCGCAGTCCGGCGGCGAAGTGGTCGGCGACCTCGGCCAGTTGTGCCTCGTCGGCCTCGGCGGCGGGGTCGAGCCTGGCTACCGCGGCCTGCCAGGCGCTGAAGTGGGATGCCCGCTGCCGGCCTTCCAGGGCGCGCTGGCGCGCGCACCAGCCGGGGTAGTCGAGCCCCAGCAGCGGCAGGTCGAGCAGCCACTCACCCGGGTAGTCGAAGAGGTCCAGGGTCAGCTGGCGGGAGTCGCCGCCCAGCAGGCCGCGCCGCGCCGGGCGATAGCGGATCGCCAGGCGCAGCTCGCTGATGCCGCGGGTGGGCTCCGGCCAGCGCGGCGGCGTTGCCGACAGTGCCGCCATGGCCTGGTCATAGGGGAAGCGCGGCACGCCGAGGTCCCGCTGGTTGACGCGACGGGCCCCCAGCAGGCGGCCCTCCCTGGCGGCGGGCAGCAGGTCCAGGTGCGCCTCCAGGCCGGCGTGGCGCAGCTGGTTGACCAGGGAGGTGAGAAAGGCGGTCTTGCCCGAGCGCGAGAGGCCGGTGACGGCCAGGCGCAGCTGGCGGTCACGGCCGCGCTCGAGGAGGTCCTGGAGTTCACGGGCGAGGGGCTGGCGCATGGGCGGGACTCCGTCAGCCGGTAACAAGGCCGTATAGGGTCGGTGAGGCGGCCAGCAGGAATCCCGCGCCGGCCAGTATTCGCCCCGGCCAGCGGTGGCGCGTGGTGTGGGCCAGGGTCAGGCCGCCGAGGCAGACCAGCATGCCGAGGATGTTGAAGACGTAGGTGATCATCGACCAGATGGGGTCGGGGTTCATTCGCTGCCGCTCCTCGCTTGTGGTGTCACGCCGGGGATGGTATCAGGAGAGCAGGCCCAGCGGCAGCGAACAGGGAGGAGAGATGATGACGTCGGAGGAGGTGCTGGCCTTCTGGTTCGACGAGCTCGTGCCGGCCCAGTGGTTTCGCCGGGACCCGGCGCTGGATGCCGAGATCGCCGCGCGTTTCGGTGCCTGGCTGGAGGCGGCCCGACGCGTCGAGCTGTGGGGCTGGCGCGAGACCCCCGAGGGGCGCCTCGCCGAGGTGATCGTGCTCGATCAGTTCTCACGCAACGTGCATCGCGACACGCCCGAAGCCTTCGCGGCCGACCCGCTGGCTCTGGGGCTGGCCCAGGAGGCGGTGGCCCGCGGCGACGATGCGTCGCTACCACCGGCGAGGCGCACCTTTCTTTACATGCCCTTCATGCACAGCGAGTCGGCGGCGATCCATGAGCAGGCAGTGCGCCTGTTCGCTCAGCCGGGGCTCGAGGAGAATCTGCGTTTCGAGCATCGCCATCGCGACATCATCCTGCGCTTTGGACGCTATCCCCACCGCAACGCCATTCTCGGCCGGGTTTCCACTCCCGCGGAGCTGGCGTTCCTGGCGCAGCCGGGCTCGTCCTTCTAGCATCTGCACCACTAGCGACTCATTGCCCACTCATTCCACGAACAGGAGGCACCATGGGAATCATCGCCTGGTTGATCATCGGCGGGCTGGCCGGCTGGATTGCCGGTCATATCATGCGGGGAGGGGGCTTCGGCATCCTCGGCAATATCGGCGTCGGGGTGGTCGGCGCGGTGATCGGCGGCTTCATCTTCCAGCAGATCCTCGGCATGGGCACCGGCGGTTTCCTGGGCTCGCTGTTCAGTGCCGTGGTCGGCGCGGTGATCCTGCTGTGGGTGATCAGCAAGGTGAAGAAGGGGTGACCAAGGTCGAGCAGGACTAAAGTTTACGTCAACGTCACCCAGCGGATAGGCGCCGTTTCTGTCGACAGAAACGGCGCCTATCTGCGTCTAACGCGTCGTTATCCGGCGATAAGCCACCGATTGACGGTTTTCTGTCGACAATCTTCGCGGCATTACCGCGTGAGGCGCTGACCCAAAGTCGAATGTTCGCGGCTACAGCATGCACGTAAAACCCCATGACCATAACAACAACGACGACGAGAGGACCTACAGGTGAATAACCAGAATTCATGAGGATACGACGTGCTGCTGAAACGCGAACACGGTGAGGAACACCCCTACTGGCCGCTGGGCCCCTTCAAGCTCCGCCTGCCCTTCATCCATTTCCGCTGGGAGATTCCCGAGACCATCCAGGCGCTGGTGATGTTCGTCATCGCCATGGGCATGATCCCGCTGCTCGAGCAGTATCTGGGGCTGCCCTACGAGGTGGCGCTGGCATACGTGGTGGTGTGCGGGGTGGGCTTCATGCTGCCGCCGCTGCTGGGCGTGCCCTTTATCGCCGGCTGGATTACCCCGGCGATTCCGGTGGTGCTGCTGTTCCTGAGCGACTTCACGCCCGGCCCGGAGGCGATTCGCGCCATGGTCGCGCTGCAGCTGGTGGTGACTGCGATCTTCCTGATCATGGCGGTCACCCGACTCGGCTCGAAGCTGGTCAACAACGTGCCAGACTCGATCAAGGCGGGCATCCTGCTGGGCGCCGGCATCGCCGCCATCAGCGGCGAGATCAGTGAAGGGGGACGGCTCTACAACACGCCGATCTCGCTGGGCATCGGTGGCCTGGTGACTCTCTATGTGCTGTTCTCGCTCTCCTTCCGCGACCTCACCGAGAAGTATCGCTGGGCGCGCAACATTGCCGCCTACGGCATGGTCCCCGGCATGCTGGTGACCATGGCCATCGGCTGGGGCATGGGCGAGTATCCGCTGCCCGCCGTCGAGTGGGGCGTGGCCGTGCCGGACTTCAGCGGCATCTGGGCCTACCTGCCCTTCACGGTCGGGCTGCCCGGCATCGAACTGCTGATTGCCGCGATACCCACCGCAATCATCGCCTATATCATCGCCTTCGGTGACATCATCGTCGGGCAGAGCCTGATCAAGCGCGTCGACCACCTGCGGCCCGACGAGCAGATCGAGGTCAACGTGGACCGTGTCCACCTGATCACCGGCCTGCGCAACCTGATGCACTCGCTGCTGGCCCCCTATCCGGGCCTGGCCGGGCCGCTGTTCACCGGTGCCATGGCCACCGTGGCCGAGCGCTACCGCTACGGCCGCAAGGCGATGGATACCATCTACGGTGGTGCTTCGGTGTTCTGGATCGTCGGCTTCCTGGCCCTGTTCATGCTGCCGCTGATCACCCTGTTCCGCCCGGTGCTGCCCATCGCGCTCTCCATCACCCTGCTGATCACCGGCTATCTGTGCATCGCCGTGGCGGTGGAGCAGATCAAGAACGCCACCGCCATG
Source organism: Halomonas sp. (assembly GCA_018401555.1). Classification (GTDB taxonomy): domain Bacteria; phylum Pseudomonadota; class Gammaproteobacteria; order Pseudomonadales; family Halomonadaceae; genus Halomonas. The sequence continues at coordinate 54,762 of JAGYKP010000091.1, read as the reverse complement.
GGGGTGGCCGGGATCATGGGCGTGGTGCTGGCCACCCACGGTGCGGCCTGGGGCCTGGGCGTCGGCCTGGTGCTCTACTTCATGGTCGAGTACCGCCTGCGGGGCGCCCGCGAGGCCGAGGAGCAGGAGCCGATCCATGTCGAGGATGACATGGCGGTGGAAAGCGAGGAGCCCGAGCCCGCCGCACGCTGATTGTGCCGCGCTCGCGCCACGACGGGCCGCCCCTGGGCGGCCCGTCGTCGTGATGGGGGCCGCAGCGAGGAATCACGGCAGGTGGCCGATAAAGCGACTCGGCTCGTCGCTGATCGCCGCATCCACGCCCCACTGCCACAGGTGGGCGAAGGCCGCCGGGTCGTTGGGCGTATAGCAGAGCAGGGCGTAGCCGTCATCCTTGACCGCCGTGGCCCCGCGCCGGCTCAGGCGACGCCAGTCGGCGTGGACGCTGAATGCCTCCAGCGCCGTGCAACGGCTCCGCCAGCCGCGGCCGATCCCTCGAAGAGCACGCCCAGCGCCAGCCGCGAGGCGGGCGCCAGCTCGCGGGCGCAGGCCAGGGCGTCGTCATTGAAGGAGGAGACGATCAGCCGCTCCGGCGGCAGGGCATCGAGGGCGGCGGGTACCGCCTCCTCGACCAGCGCCGCGGCACTGCGCCCGCGGTTGACCTTGAGCTCCAGGTTGAGGCCCATCCCGCACTCATCGATCAGCCTGAGCATCTCGTTCAGGGTAGCGATGCGCTCGCCACGGAAGGCGTCACCGAACCAGGCCCCCACGTCGAGCCGGCGGGCCGTGGGCAGGTTCAGGTCGGCGAGTCGGCCGCTGGCGTCCGAGCAGCGGCGCATGCCGGCATCGTGCCAGATCACCGGGGTGCCATCGCCCAGCAGCTGCACATCCAGCTCGACCCAGGCGCAGCCGGCGGCGTGGGCGGCGCGCACGGCGGCCAGGGTATTCTCCGGGGCATGGGCGGACAGGCCGCGATGGGCGATCAGGCGGGGGAGAGAAATGTCGGGGTGGGGCATGGGCCGTCATCCTGGTCAGCGAGGCGCCGTCACTGGCGGCGAGGAACCTGGCGGTAGCGTAGCGCCATCCACCCCGGCCTGGATATGGTAGGCTGCGCGATTTTGGGCCCTGGTGGTAGCGGTACCCACGATGCGAGGAGAGCGAGATGAGAGTCGTGCATATCAAGAATCCCGGTCAGCGCGAGGCCTGCCTGGCCCGGCTGTGCGCCGAGTCCTATGGCCATGAGGCGGGACTGCGGCCGCTGGCGACCTTCGCCGGCACCCTGGGGGTACTGATCGAGCAGGAGGCGGCCAGGGTGCTGGCGCTGGTGGATGATCGTTCACGCCCGGTGGCGCTGGCGCTGCTGGTGCTCGACGAACTCGGCAGCAGCATGACCGTGATGCTGCTGGCCGAACTCGACCAGGAACCGCCGGGCGTGGCCAGGCCCGCCGAGCGGCTGGTGGCCGAGCTGGCGCAGAAGGCTCCCCTGCGTGTCGATGCCCGGGACGCCGAGCAGGAGGCACGCTTTCGCGAAGCGGGCATCTCGCGCTGGCTGGACGGCAAGGCCGGGGTGCGTATCGGGCTGGGTCCCAGGCATCCGGCCAGTTCCCTTGAGGACCTGCCCCGGGCACTGACCTTCGACGAGGCGGCGGTGATCCAGTCCTTCAAGCAGGACCGCCAGCAGTTCGATGACTACAAGGCGCGTTTCATCCGTGGCCTGGAAGCCTTTCCTGCTACGCTGTGAAGGCGGCGTGACTTGACCCCGCCTGGCCATGGCGCTTGACTGGTGGGCTCATCCAGCAGGCAGCACAAGGAAAACACCTTCATGGCCAAGCGTATCCAGTTTGCCCGTACCGGCGGCTCCGAGGTCCTCGAACTCGTCGACGTCAGCCCGGCAGAGCCAGGCCCCGGCGAAGTGAGGGTCGCCAACCGTGCCGTCGGCCTCAACTTTATCGACATCTACTTTCGCACCGGCCTCTACCCGGCACCCTCGCTCCCCTCCGGGCTGGGCACCGAGGCGGCCGGCGTGGTCGACGCCGTGGGCGATGGGGTGACCCACCTCAGGCCGGGCGATCGCGTCGCCTACGCCCAGGGCCCCCTGGGTGCCTACGCCGAGCTGCACACCCTGCCCGCCGACAAGGTGGTGGTACTGCCCGACGGCATCGACTTCGAGACCGCCGCGGCGAGCATGCTCAAGGGCCTGACCGTGCAGTACCTGATGCGTCAGACCCACCGGGTCGAGGCCGGCGAGACCATCCTCTGGCACGCCGCCGCCGGCGGGGTGGGCTCCATCGCCTGCCAGTGGGCCAGGGCGCTGGGTGTCAGGCTGATCGGCACCGTCAGCTCGCCGGAGAAGGCGGCGCTGGCCGAGAAGAACGGCGCCTGGGCTACCATCGACTACACCAAGGAGGATGTGGTCGAGCGGGTGCGCGAGCTGACCGATGGCGCGATGTGCGACGTGGTCTATGACTCGGTGGGCAAGGATACCTGGGAGACCTCCCTGGACTGCCTCAAGCCACGCTCGCTGATGGTCAGCTTCGGCAACGCCTCCGGCGCCGTGGAAGGCGTCAACCTGGGGATCCTCAACCAGAAGGGCTCGCTCTATACCACGCGTCCCAGCCTCAACGGCTATGCCGACACCCGCGAGCGCCTGGAGGCGATGGCCGCCGAGCTGTTCGAGATGCTGGAGAGCGGCAAGGTGAAGGTCGATATCTCAAGCCGTTACCCGCTCGCCGAGGCCGGCAAGGCCCAGGATGCGCTGCAGGGTCGCAAGACCACCGGCTCCACCATCCTGCTGCCCTGACGCCGTTCCAAGGCACAAGGATCAAGCCGCAAGGGAACCCCTTGCGGCTTAAGTGCTATCGCAGATGGCGACACCGCTCAAGGCTTCTCCGGCGACAGGCCTTCGAGGGGGCGCTATGAATACCTCCCTGTACGCTACCTCGGCCGTCCCTGGTCCTCGGACCCCCTCTCCGACCTGTCCCCGGCGCCTTTCGCTATCGCAGCATGGCTAACTGCGATTGCCCTGTGTATGGCTTGCGGCTTTCTCCTTGTGGCTATCCGCTCTCCACATAGGCGCCCATCGCCCGCATTCGCGACTCGAAGCTCGCCACGTTGTCCACCAGGTCATCCGGGCCGAAGGCCACGCACTCGGCAAGCAGCGTCTCCACCAGGGTGATGGCGGAGAGGATCGACGGGAAGAAGTGCGGCGTGGCGTTGGCCACCGGGAAGGTGATGGTGGCCCCCGGCACCAGCGGCGAGCGCAGGGTGTCGGTGATGACGATGGCGCTGACCCCCGCGGCCCGGGTGATCTCGAGTGCCCGCATGGTCTCGGCGCAGTAGGGCTCGAAGCCGAAGACCACGACCACGTCCCCCTCGCCGAAGGGTGCAAGCTCGGTAAGCAGTCCCCCCTCCTGGCCGCGGATCAGCTGGATATTGGGCATGGCGATGCGCCCCACGTAGGCGAAGTGGTAGGCGCAGGCGAAGGTGTCGCGAAACCCCACCACGGCGATCCTGTCGGCCCCCAGCAGCAGCCGGGCGGCCTCGCGCACCCGCGCCTGGTTGTCCGCGGTAAACAGCCGCCCGATATTGTCGAAGGCGGCGTCCCCCACATCGAGGAACACCTGGTCATCGGTCTGGCTGGCCAGGCTGCGCAGCTGGCTGGCACGCCCGGAGAGCTCCACCGGGCCGGCCTGCACCGCCGACTGGAACACCTCGCGGAACTGCTCGTAGCTGTCGAAGCCCAGGCGCTTGGCCAGGCGCACCAGCGACGAGGCGGTGACCGCGGCCGCCGAGGCCGACTTGCGGATCGACTGGAAGGCGATCTCCACCGGGTGTTCCAGCACGTAGCCCGCGGCCAGCTTGAGCTGCGGGCTGAGCTCGGGATAGGCCTCGGCGAGCTGCTGGTTGACCGCGTCCAGGCGGCTTGGGCCTGCGTCCACCGGGGCGTCGTCTTGGCGATCGTTTTCCAGCACGGCGGTCTCCTGAGTGGTCGTGGATGAGGCAGGGGCGCGCATTGTAACCGATGTGTTCGGCATGGGGTGAAACAATCGTTTCTATGTGTAGTTCTATGTGGCACGCACGTATTGACCATGGGGCGGCCCTTGGTTAGGATGCAGGCAGAACAAGCGTGCTGAAATCTGATCGATAATGACACGTTTGTTTTCAATGGCGGAAACGTCCGCCGCCCGTTATCGATCGCCGCGTTATTGATCGCCACCATGCCGGAGCGCTTTCGACACCATGAGCCATGCCGCCTCGTCAGACCCCGAGACCCTCATCCTTCGCCGCCACGGCCAGGTGCAGGAGATTCGCCTCAACCGACCCCATCGCCTCAACGCCGTGACCCAGGTGCTCTACGACGAGCTCAATGATGCCCTGACCGTGGCCGAGCAGGATCCCGAGGTGCGCGTGGTGGTGATCACCGGCGAGGGACGTGCCTTCTGTGTCGGCGCCGACCTCAAGGAGCACAAGGCCGGGCGCACCGCCTTCGATCGCCGCCAGTACCTGCAGGGTGAGCAGATCGTCTGCAAGCGCCTGATGCAGATGAAAACCCCGGTGATTGCCGCGGTGAACGGCTACGCCCTGGGTGCCGGGGCCGAGATCGCCCTCGCCGCCGACTTCCTGCTGATGGCCGACAGCGCCCAGATCGGCCTGCCCGAGGTCTCTATCGGCAACTTCCTGGGCGGCGGTGTCACCTGGCTGTTGCCGCGCCTGGTCGGCCTGGCCAAGGCTCGCGAACTGGTCTTCCTGGGGGAGCGCATCGACGGCCCCGAGGCGGTGCGCATCGGCCTGGCCAATCGCCACTATCCCGATGAGGGCTTTCTCGACGCCACCCTGGCATTTGCCGAGAAGGTCGCCGCCAAGGCGCCGTTTTCCATGCAGCTTGCCAAGGAGCAGTTGACCATGTCCGGCGAGCGCACCCTGGACGCCTGCCTGACCGCCGAGCTCGAGGGCATGATGTTCGTCGGCACCACCCGGGACTGGCAGGAGGGCATCGACGCCTTCGCCGAGAAGCGCGCGCCGCGCTTCGAGGGCCGCTGACACGCGGCGCCACACACCGCCGAATCGCTATCGCCCGGCCACCGCCGGGCCGGAACCACACCCGTCATTCGCCCCCAGGGCAAGGTCAGCCAGCATATGAATCCCATCGAAGGACACCTCCCCACCCGCAGCCCGCTGCACGACATCCTGGCCCCCACCGGCATCGCCGTGGTGGGCGCCTCCGCCGACCCCACCAAGCGCGGCTACAAGGCCATGGTGGGCCTGATCAAGGATGGCTACCGGGGCGAGATCTACCCGGTCAACCCCAAGGCCGACATGATCCTCGGGGTCAAGGCGTGGCCCTCGGTCACCGCCATCCCCGGCAATCCCGAGCTGGCGCTGATCTGCACCCCGGCGGCCACGGTGCCCGGGCTGATCGCCGAGTGCGGCCGGCGCGGCATCAAGGGGGCGGTGATCCTCGCCAGCGGCTTCGCCGAGACCGGCGAGGAGGGGGCCGAGCTCGAGCGCGAGATGATGGAGAGGGCGCGTGCCCACGGCGTGCGCATCATCGGCCCCAACACCTCGGGCATCTTCAACCTGCACCACCGGGTCAACCTGCTGTCGCTGGACAACGTCAAACCCGGCGACGTGGGGATCATCTCGCAGTCCGGCAACATGCTGCTGTCGCTGGCGCTGGAGGCACAGCACAACGGCCAGGTGGGGTTCTCCACCTACGTCGGCCCCGGCAACCAGAGCGACATCGGTTTCAACGACTACCTGCGTTATCTCGGCGAGGATCACCACACCCGGGTGGCGACCCTCTATGTGGAGGGCTTCCGCGACGGGCGCAAGTTCCTGGAGGTGGCCCGCGAGGTCGCCGCCATGAAGCCGGTGGTGGTCTACAAGTCGGGCTCCACCGCGGCGGGCCAGAAGGCGGCCAGCTCCCACACCGGCGCCCTGGCCGGCAGCTACGCCATGACGGTCGACCTGCTCAAGCAGTCGGGGGTCAGCGTGGTCCACCAGTCCGACGAGATCCTGCCTGTGGCCGAGGGGCTGGGGCTGCTGCAGAAGGCGCGCGGCAAGCGGGTGGCCGTCGTCTCCGACGGCGGCGGTCAGGCCACCATCGCTTCCGACCGCCTGACCGAGGCCGGCCTGGAACTGGCCGAGCTCTCCGAGGAGACCCGTCAGAGGCTGCGCGAGGTACTCTTCCCCCAGGCCTCCACCGTCAACCCGGTGGATGTGGCCGGCTCCACCGATGCTAATCCCTCGCTGCTGGCCACCTGCATGGAGATCGTCGCCGCCGATGACAACGTCGACAGCGTCTTCCTGGTGGGCATGTTCGGCGGCTACAGCCAGCGCTTCGCCGAGTCGCTGCTGGGCGACGAGATGCGTGGCGCCGAGGCGATGGTGGATCTCTCCAACGCCACCGAGAAGCCGCTGGTGATCTACAGCCTGTATACCCCGGTCAGGCTGCCGGCGCTGCGCCGCCTGCACGAGGCGGGGCTGCCGGTCTACGCCTCCATCGAGCATGCGGTGCGCGTGCTCTCGGCGCTGGGCGAGCGTGGCCAGTACCTGGCCCAGTACCATCGCCAGAGTCGCGAGCGCAGCGTGGAGCCGCTGCCCGAGCTCAGTGCCATGTTCCAGCAGGCCCGGGCGGAGGGCAGGGACCTCTTCGAGTACGAGGCCAAGCGGCTGCTGCGCGACCACGGCATCGAGGTGCCGCTGGAGCTGGTGGTGAGAAGCGAGGCGGAGCTGGCGGACGCCGCCAGTCGGTTCGGCGAGACGCCGCTGGCCATGAAGGTGGTCTCCAGGGACATCCTGCACAAGTCCGACGCCGGTGGCGTGAAGCTCAACGTGGTGGGCGAGGCGGCGATGCGCGATGCCCGTGAGGCGATCCTCGCCTCCTGCCGTGAGTACGACGCCAGCGCCGAGATCGAGGGCGTGCTGGTCACCCCCATGGCGAAGAAGGGGGTGGAGGTAATCCTCGGGGTGATCCGCGATCCCATCTTCGGGCCGGTGCTGATGTTCGGCCTCGGCGGCATCTTCGTCGAGATCCTCGAGGACGTGGCTTTCCGCTCGATCCCGCTCTCGCGCCACGACGCCGAGTCCATGGTGGAGCAGATCAAGGCCAAGAAGATCCTCGGCGGGGTGCGCGGCGAGAAGGCGGTCGACAAGGCCTCGCTGGTCGACCTGCTGCTCAAGGTATCGCGCATCGTCGAGGCCTACCCGGCGCTCTCCGAGCTCGACCTCAACCCGGTGATCGTCAACGCCGACGGCTATGCCGTGGTGGATGCCCGGGTTATCGTCGACCGTGACGCCGAACCCACCGACAAGGATGCAGACGCATGAGCCAGCACCAGCCGCAACTGACTGACGCCCGCCTTACCCTGGAGGGGCGGGTGGCCACCCTGACCCTGGATCGCCACGACGTGCGCAATGCCCTGACCGGCACGGCCCTGGTCGATGACATCATCGCCGTGGCGCAGTGGGTCAACGCCTGCGACGACGTCTCGGTGCTGGTGATCACCGGTGCGGGCAGCGCCTTCTCCGCCGGCGGCAACGTCAAGGACATGGCCAGCCGCGGCGGCGACTTCGCCGGCGATGTGGCCGAGGTGTCGGCGCGTTATCGTCGCGGCATCCAGCGCATCCCGCTGGCGCTTGCCGAGGTGGAGGTGCCGATCATCGCCGCGGTCAACGGCCCGGCCATCGGCGCCGGCTTCGACCTGGCCAACATGGCGGATATCCGCATCGCCTCCTCCCGCGCGAAGTTCGGCGAGACCTTCCTCAACCTGGGGATCATCCCCGGCGACGGCGGCGCCTGGTTCATGCAGCGCCTGATCGGCTATCAGCGTGCCTTCGAGCTGACCCTCTCGGGGCGGGTGATCGACGCCGAGGAGGCGAAGGAGTATGGCATCGTGCTGGAGGTGACCGAGCCCGAGGCGCTGATGGAGAAGGTCGGCGAGCTGGCCGGCCGCATCGCCGCCCAGCCGCCAAAGGCGACGCGCCTCACCAAGCGGCTGATGAAGATGGCGCAGCGCACCGAGCTCAAGGACTTCCTCGACCTCTGCGCGGTGTTCCAGGGCATGTGCCACAACGAGCCGGAGCACCTGGAGGCGGTCAACGCCATGCTGGAGAAGATGGCCAAGTAACCTTGCCTTCCATCAGGCTCCATTGCGCCCGGCCTTGGCCGGGCGCATGTGTTTCAGAAGAAAACACTTGTCGCCGAGGTGCCTGCCTGGCGATGCTGGGGCTATCCGATCTCACAGGGAGGTGAACCGATGGCTGACAGCACTCTGGTCTTTATCGTGCTCGGGCTGACCCTGGCCGCCTTCGTCTGGGGGCGCTTCCGCTACGACCTGGTGGCCCTGGCCGCGCTGCTCGGCTCTGTGATGCTGGGCCTGGTGCCCGGCGACGAGGCCTTCATGGGCTTCGGCCATCCGGCGGTGATCACCGTGGCCGCGGTGCTGGTGCTGAGCCGCGGCTTCGAGCGCTCCGGGGTGGTGGATGTCATCGCCGAGCAGGTGCTCAAGGTGGGAGAGCGACTCTTCCTCCAGCTGCTGGTGCTGGTGGGCACCGTGGTGGTGCTCTCGGGCATCATGAACAACGTCGGAGCCCTCGCCCTGCTGCTGCCGGTGGCCATGCGCCTGGCCCGTGAGCACGACGCCTCACCGTCGCTGCTGCTGATGCCGCTGGCCTTCGGTTCGCTGCTGGGTGGACTGACCACCCTGATCGGCACCCCACCCAATATCATCATCGCCAGCTACCGTGGCAGCGTCACCGGCGACAGCTTCGGCATGTTCTCGTTCTCGCCGGTGGGCGTGGTGGTGGCCCTGGCAGGGTTTGCCTTCATCCTGCTGCTGGGCTGGCGGCTGGTGCCACAGCGGGCGGGCAAGGCCTCCACGGAGGCGATGTTCGATACCGCCCACTACCTGGTCGAGCTGCGCGTCGGCGAAGACTCCAAGGCCAACGGCATGAGCCTGCGCGAACTCCAGCAGGAGCTGGAGGAGACCATCCCGGTGCTGGCCGTGGTGCGCGACGACAGGCGTCGGGCGGGTCACGCCTTCTTCGGCAACCTGCGCGAGGGCGATATCCTGCTGATGGAGGCCGGTCCCGAGGAGATGAAACTGCTGGAGGACAAGGCGGGCCTGCGCCTGGGCAAGGAGGCCGAGGAAGAGGAGCTGGAGGCGGAAGAAGAGGAACAGACGCCGGACGAAGAAGAGCAGGCAGCAGAAAACGAGGAGCAGACAGCGGAAGGCGAGGAGGGGCCCAGGGCGCGACAGCCGGCCGACAGCAGCAAGCGTGACAGCACCGACAAGGAGCAAGACCCGGTCAGGGGGCGAGAGAAGAAAGAGAAGGAAAAGGAAAAGGAGGACAGGAGCGGCGTCGACACCGAAGGCCTGCAGCTGGTCGAGGCGGTGGTGCGCAACGACTCCATGATGGTCAATCGCACCGTGACCCAGCTGCGTCTGCACAACCAGTTCGGCCTGCACCTGGTGGCGGTGGCCCGGGATGGCGGCCGCCTCAAGCAGCGCCTGCACGAGATCCGCTTTCGCCCCGGTGATGTCCTGTTGCTGCAGGGCGGCGAGAGCGAGCTGGCCGAGAGCCTGGCCACCCTGGGCTGCCTGCCGCTGGCCAACCGCAACCTGACCCTGGGTCAGCCACGCATGCTGCTGGTCTCCATCGCCATCTTCGCTACCGCCATCCTCGCCATGCTCTTCGACCTGCTGCCGGCGGCGGTGGCGCTCTCCACGGCGGCGCTGGCCTCGCTGCTGGTCGGGGTACTGCCGCTGCGCGAGGGCTACCAGGCCATCGATGGGCCGGTGATCGTGCTGCTCGGGGCGATGATCCCGGTGGGCGAAGCGCTGGAGACCAGTGGCGGGGCGGCGCTGGTCGCCGAGGCGATGCTCGCCTGGGGCAGTGGCTGGCCGGTGGTGGTCACCCTGGTGGTGCTCTTCCTGCTCTCCATGGTGCTCTCCAATGTCGTCAATAATGCCGCCGCGGCGCTGCTGATGGCGCCCATCGCGGCCAGCCTGGCGACCGGTTTCGATGCCTCGGTGGACCCCTTCCTGATGGTGGTGGCGGTGAGCGCCTCCTGCGCCTTCCTGACGCCCATCGGCCATCAGTCCAACACCCTGGTGATGGGCCCCGGCGGCTACCGCTTCGGCGACTACTGGAAGCTGGGCCTGCCGCTCTCCCTGGTGGTGCTGGCGGTGGCCATTCCCATGATCCTGCTGGTCTGGCCACTGTAGGGGCAAGGAGCAAGGAGCGAGGAAGGAGCAGAGTCCGGCTATGTCCGGGAGTGGCGCCTTGCTGCGGTCGAAGGGTGGGAGGCCGGCTCTGCCGGGCGAAGGAGGCCGCAGGCCTCCCGGTGAAGAATCCAACAAGAACCCCGGCACAGGGCCGGGGCGTGGGTCTGGCGGGATGGATAGTGAGCGTCAGGCGGCGTTGTGGCGCAGCACCTTGGACTTGTCGGTGACGAAGGCATCGTACTCGAAGTCGTCCACGGTAAGCAGTTCCAGCACCTGGGTCTCGCGCTCGCGCATAAAGGTGGCATCCTCTTCACTGATGATGCCGGCCCTGGCCGCTTCTTCCACACGCTGCTCCGGATGCAGGGCCTCGGCCGGCAGCTCGCCCTTGGCGTAGGCCTTGTTGATTGTGCGGTAGAGGCCTCCGCCCGCTCCTGGGTGGCCAGCAGGGCGTTGTACTGCGCCAGCGGGTTCGCCTTTACGCCGTCGTCGGCGCTCCAGGTGTTGGCCAGCAGCTTGGTGCGCAGGGCGCTGTCGCGGGAGACCGCCTGGGCGATGCTCCGGGCCAGGTCATCATGGGGACGCTTGAAGCGCTTGCCGCGCGGCATTACCACCCGGCGCAGCACGACGGCCAGCGCGCGGTTGGGCAGGTTGTCGAACAGTTCGTCCAGCGCCTGCTCGGCGCGACCCAGCAGCAGCTGGCAGCTGTAGTGCAGCAGTGCCGCCTCGCCTTCCACCTTGTCCCCCTCATGCCACTGCTTGAGCACCATGGAGGCGAGGTAGAGGTTGGCGAGCACGTCACCGAGGCGTGCCGAGAGCATCTCGCGCAGCTTGAGGGTGGCACCGAGGCTCGCCATGGCGGCGTCGGCGCAGAGTCCGAAGCCGGCGGAGAGCCGGGCGATCTCCCGAGCGTAGCCTGCGGCCTCGCCGTCGAAGGGTACCGCCGGCCTGCCGATGCCCAGCCCCTGGGTGAAGGCCCGGGCGGCGTTGCCGAAGATCAGGCCGGCATGGCCGAAGAACGCCTTGTCGAAGGCCCGGATGTCGTCGGCATCCTTGGCGGCGAGCTCCTCGAGCACATAGGGGTGGCAGCGGATCGCCCCCTGGCCGAAGATCATCAGGTTGCGGGTCATGATGTTGGCGCCTTCCACGGTGATGGCTACCGGGTTGGCACTATAGCCAATGCCCAGGTAGTTGCGCGGGCCCAGGGTCACCGCCTTGCCGCCGTGGATATCCATGGCGTCGCCGAGGATCACCCGCTGGAACTCGGTGAGCTGGCTCTTGAGAATCGCCGAGGGCACCGCCGGCTTCTCGCCACGGTCGATGGTGTTGGCGGTCTGGTAGACCGCCGCCTGGGCGATATAGCCCAGCGCCGTCATGCGCGCCAGGGGTTCCTGCACCCCTTCCATCTCGGCCACCGGCACGTTGAACTGGCGGCGGATGCGCGCGAAGCCGCCGCTCCAGCCGATGGCGTAGCGGGCGGTGCCGGTGGCGCCGGAGGGCAGGGTGATGCAGCGCCCGACGGACAGGCACTCCACCAGCATCCGCCAGCCCTGGCCGATCATCGCCTCGCCGCCGATGATGGTGTCCAGGGGCACGAAGACATCCTTGCCCCGGATCGGGCCGTTGAGGAAGGGGCTGCCGATGGGGTGGTGGCGGCGGCCGATCTCCATGCCCGCGGTGTCGCGGGGAATCAGCGCCAGGGTAATGCCGCGATCCTCCTCGTCGCCCAGCAGGTGCTCCGGATCGAAGAGGCGAAAGGCCAGGCCCACCACGCTGGCGATGGGCGCCAGGGTGATCCAGCGCTTCTCGAAGTTGAGGCGCAGGCCGAGTACCTCCTCGCCGTCGATGACCTGCTTGCAGACCACGCCGGTGTCGGGCAGCGAGGTGGCATCACTGCCGGCGCGGGGGCCGGTGAGGCCGAAGCAGGGGATCTCGCGGCCGTCGGCCAGGCGCGGCAGATAGTGGTCCTTCTGCTCGTCGGTGCCGTACTTGAGCAGCAGCTCCCCCGGGCCGAGCGAGTTGGGCACGCCCACGGTGACCATCAGGGTCTCGTTGATGGAGAGCTTCTGCAGCACCAGGGACTGGGCCTTGGCGGAGAAGCCCAGGCCGCCGTACTCCCTGGGGATGATCATCCCGAAGTAGCGCTCCTGCTTGAGGTGGTCCCACAGTTCCTGGGGCAGGTCGGCGCGCTCCTTGGCGATATCCCAGGCGTTGCACATGCCGGCGGCCACCGAGCACTGGTGGTCGATGAAGGCGCGCTCCTCCTCGGTGAGGCCATCGTCCGTATAGTCGAGCAGCGCCTGCCAGTTCGGCTTGCCGGTGAAGAGCTCGCCGTCCCAGGCCACGCTGCCGGCCTCCAGCGCGGTGCGCTCGGTGTCGGAGACCTTCGGCGAGACCTTCTTGAACATGGCGAAGAGGCGCGGGGTCAGCCACTTGCCGCGCAGGGCGGGCAGGCCGGCCGCGGCGATAACCGCGGCTGCGGCGAGCAGGATGACGCCAAGCACCGCGGAGGCGGCGAGCAGGCTTATCAGACCGGTGGCGGCAAGCACCGCCAGGGCGGGCAGGGCGCCCGCCTCGCGGCGCATCACCGCGAGCAGGCCGACGATGGCCGCGAGCAGCAGGATCAGGGTGAGCATGGAGAGACTCCGGTTGTTGTAAGACGTCAGGATTCGAACAGATGTTTGAATTCTTGCAGACTAGCCCACATCGCTGCAACCGGCCAGTGGCCACGAAATATCACGGCTTCGGCAATCATGGCCCCCATGCTCGAGGCTGTTCCGGCGGCAGGCTTGAACGGGGGGAGGGGGAGTTCGCTCTCGCTGCAGGTGACGGCATCGTGTTATGCAAAGCCCCGCCCTGCAGGGCAGGGCGGGGCGTTGGGGGCGGCGAGGGGCGGTGCTATGCCTCGAGGCGGCGCTGCGGCTCGCTGCGGGCGGGGGCGTCGCCCGCCACGTAGTAAGGGGCTTCGCTTCTCGGCAGGGGCGCGGCCGCGGATGCGGTCGGCGATCTTCTCGGCCAGCATGATGGTCGGCGCGTTGAGGTTGCCGGTGGGGATCTGCGGGAACAGCGAGGCATCCACCACGCGCAGTCCCTCCACGCCGTGCACGCGGCCCTGGCCATCCACCACGGCATCGTCGCCTTCGCCCATGCGGCAGCTGCCGCAGGGGTGGTAGGCGGTCTCGGCGTGGGCCTTGACGAAGGCATCCAGCTCGGCGTCGGACTGGACGTCCGGCCCCGGCGAGATCTCGCGGCCGCGGTAGGCGTCGAAGGCGGGCTGATTGATGATCTCGCGGGTCAGGCGGATGGCGTCGCGGAACTCCTGCCAGTCCTTGTCGGTGGACATGTAGTTGAACAGAATGCTCGGCACCGCCTCCGGGTCCCGGGAGGTCAGCCGGATGCGCCCGCGGCTCTCGGAACGCATGGAGCCCACGTGGGCCTGGAAGCCGTGGGCCTGGACCGCGCTCTTGCCGTTGTAGCTGATGGCGATGGGCAGGAAGTGGTACTGCAGGTTGGGCCACGCCTCCTGGTCATTGCTGCGGATGAAGCCCGCCGCCTCGAACTGGTTGCTGGCCCCAATTCCCTTGCCGAAGAACAGCCACTCGGCGCCTATCCTCGGCTGGTTCCACCACTTCAATGCCGGGTAGAGCGAGATCGGCTGGGTGCACTCGTACTGGATGTACATCTCCAGGTGATCCTGGAGGTGGGCGCCGACGTTGTCGTTGACGTGCACCGCCTCGATGCCGAACTCGTCGAGCACCTCGCGGGGCCCCACGCCGGAACGCTGCAGGATCTGCGGCGAGGCGATGGCGCCGCCGCACAGCAGCACCTCGCGGCGGGCACGTACCCGCTGCTCCTGGCCGCGGCGCCGGTAGCGCACGCCCACCGCCCGCTTGCCCTCGAACTCGATGACGTCGGTGATGGCGCGGGTCTCGATGGTCAGGTTCGCTCGCTGCTTCGCCTGGTCGAGGTAGCCACGGGCGGTGGAGGCGCGCCGCCCGTTGGCGGTGACGAAACGGTCCATGGGGCCGAAGCCCTCCTGCTGGTAGCCGTTGACGTCCTCGGTCTCCGGGTAGCCGGCCTGCTTGCCCGCCTCGATGAAGGTGCGATAGAGCGGGTTGTTGTCCGCTTTCGGGGTCGTGACGCTCACCGGGCCGTCGCCGCCGTGGTAGTCGTTGGGGCCGATGTCACGAGTCTCGGACTTCCTGAAGTAGGGCAGGCAGTCGGCGTAGGTCCAGTCCTCGAGCCCGGGTGCCTCGGCCCAGTGGTCGTAGTCCAGGGCATTGCCGCGGATGTAGCACATGCCGTTGATCAGCGAGGAGCCCCCCAGCCCCTTGCCACGGCCGCACTCCATGCGCCGTCCATTCATGTGCGGCTCGGGGTCGGTCTCGAAGGCCCAGTTGTAGCGCTTGCCCTGCAGCGGATAGGCCAGGGCCGCCGGCATCTGGGTGCGGAAGTCGAAGCGGTGGTCGGGGCCGCCGGCCTCGAGCAGCAGTACCGAGACGTCCGCGTCCTCTGAGAGGCGGGTGGCGAGCACGTTGCCGGCCGAGCCGGCGCCGATGATGATGTAGTCGAATTCACGGGTCTGTGACATGGGGTCTCCTTAAAACACCGACTCGAAGGGGCCCATCTCGATCTGCACCGACTTGGTCTGGGTGTAGTGGGCCAGGGTCTCGAGGCCGTTCTCGCGGCCCACGCCCGACTGCTTGTAGCCGCCTACCGGCATCTCTGCGGGGGACTCGCCCCAGGTGTTGATCCAGCAGATGCCCGCCTCCAGGCGGTGGATCACCCGATGGGCGCGGTTGAGGCGCTCGGTGAAGACCCCGGCGGCCAGCCCGTAGTGGGTGTCATTGGCGCGGCGGATCACCTCCTCCTCATCGTCGAAGGCGAGGATAGCCATCACCGGGCCGAAGATCTCCTCGCGCACGATGCGCATCTCGTCCGTGCAGTCGGTGAATACCGTGGGGGCCGCCCAGGCACCGTTGGCCTTGTTGCCGTCGTTCCAGGCCTCGCCGCCGATCAGCACCCTGGCCCCTTCCTGCTGGCCCAGGGCGATGTAGGAGAGCACCTTTTCCTGGTGCTCGAAGCTCACCAGGGGGCCGAAGTTGATGCTCGGGTCCATCGGGTCGCCGGCCCTGATGCGGGCCACGCGCTCGGCAATCCTCGCCTCGAAGGCCTCCTTTACGGCGCTCTCGACGAAGACCCGGGTGCCGTTGGTGCAGATCTGCCCGCTGGAGTAGAAGTTGGCCATCATGGCGGCGTCCGCGGCGCGGTCGAGGTCGGCATCATTGAAGACGATCAGCGGCGACTTGCCACCCAGTTCCATGGTGACGTCCTTGAGGGTGGAGCCCCCGGCGGCGGCCATCACCTTCTTGCCGGTGCCCACCTCGCCGGTGAAGGAGACCTTGTCGATGCCGGGGTGTCCGGTCATCAGGGCACCGACGCGGCCGTCGCCATGGATGACGTTGAAGACCCCGTCGGGCAGCCCGGCCTCGGTGAAGATCTCGGCCAGTTTCATGGTGGTCAGCGGGGTGACCTCGCTGGGCTTGAAGACCACCGCGTTGCCGGCGGCGAGTGCCGGGGCGGCCTTCCAGCAGGCGATCTGGATGGGATAGTTCCAGGCACCGATGGCACCGATCACCCCCAGCGGCTCGCGACGCGTGTAGACGAAGGAGTCCTCACGCAACGGGATCTGGCTGCCCTCGATGGCCGCTGCCAGGCCGGCGTAGTACTCGAGCACGTCGGCGCCGGTGACGATGTCCACCGCGGCGGTCTCGCTGATCGGCTTGCCGGTGTTGCGGGTCTCGAGTTCGGCGAACTCGTCATTGCGCTCCCTGAGGAGCGCCACGGCGCGATTGAGGATGCGGCCACGCTCCATGCCGGACATCGCCGCCCAGATGCGTTGGCCCTTGCGGGCCGCAGCCACGGCGGCATCCACGTCCGCCTCGGCGGCCTGCTGCACCTCGGCAAGAAGCGAGCCGTCGAAGGGGTTGACCACCGCGAAGGTCTCGCCAGAAGTGGCGGCCGTGTGACGGCCGTCGATGTAGAGGGTCTGGGTCTCGAGGGATGGCATGGGGAGCTCCTTCAGGAAGGGGAAAGGGTGTCTCGGGTATCGAGCAGGCGATCGAGGTAGTCCCGGGCCAGGCGACGTGCCTCGTCGCTGTCCAGGCCCTCGAGGGTCAGGGCACCGCGCAGCCACAGACCGTCGATCAGCGCGGCCAGTGCGCGGGCACAGGCGCGGGCCTCGTCACGGGGCATCAGGCGACGAAACTGGTGGCAGAGATTGGCGTAGAGGCGCCGGTCATTGACCTGCTGCAGGCGCGCCAGCTCGGGCTTGTGCATGCTGCTGGCCCAGAACGCCAGCCAGGTCTTGGCCACCGGCCCGGTGACCTGGCTGCGGTCGAAGTTGCCGTCGATGATGGCGGCGATGTGATCCCTGGGGCTCGTGCTGGTGAGCTCCGCGTCGCCGGGCCGCCACCGCCTCGCCCAGGTCGCTGAGGATCTGGCGCATGGTGGCCTCGAGCAGGCCGTCCTTGCCGCCGAAGTAGTGGCTGATGATGCCGGCGGAGACGCCCGCGTGGCGGGCGATGCGCATCACCGTGGCATCGGCCAGGCCGACCTCGTCGATCGCCGCCATGGTGGCCTTGATCAGCTGCTGGCGGCGGATGGGTTCCATTCCAACCTTGGGCACCGTTGCTGGCTCCTTTCCCGGGGAATTGATCTTGCAACCATTGATCTTGCAGTCATCGATCTTGCAACTGCGGCATGAAGCATGGTTACCATGTGCACAGCTTGCCATTTTTTTATTGAACGTTCAATCAATAAAGGTCTGGCAAAGAATTCCGCTGGCTCGTGGTGCTGCCACCACGGCTATACTTCAATTCTCATCAGAGGAGAGTCTCCATGCCCACCCGCAACCTGAACCGTCGCTTGACCCTGGGGCTCGGCGCCGCCGCCCTCGGTCTCTCCGTCTCGCCGCTGCAGGCCGCCGAGCCCGAGAGTTGCGAGACCCTACGCTTCGCCGAGGTCGGCTGGACCGATATCACCGCCACCACCGCCCTGACCACCGAGGTGCTCGAGGCGCTGGGCTATGACACCCGCATCGACACCGTCTCCGTGCCCATCGCCTACCAGGGCATGAAGAATGGCGACTTCGATATCTTCCTGGGCAACTGGATGCCCTCCATGGCATCGATCAGCGACCCCTACGTCGAGGATGGCAGCGTCGACCGGCTGGGTGCCAATCTCGAGGGTGCCAAGTACACCCTGGCGGTGCCGCAGTACGTCCACGATGCCGGGGTTACCTCGGTTGAGGATCTCGCCGAGCATGCCGAGAAGTTCGATTCCTCCATTCACGGGATCGAGGCCGGCAACGACGGCAATCAGCTGATCCAGCAGATGATCGACGACGATGCCTTCGGCCTGGGGGACTGGCAGCTGATCGACTCCAGCGAGGCGGGCATGCTGTCCGAACTGGGTGCCCGGGTGCCGGACGAGGAGTGGATGGTGTTCCTGGGCTGGGAGCCTCACCCGATGAACACCAACTTCGACATGGCCTATCTCGAGGGTGCCGGCGACTACTTCGGCCCCGACCTGGGCGGTGCCACGGTCTATACCAACACCCGTAGCGGCTTCGTCGAGGAGTGTGGCAATGTCGGTGCGCTGCTTTCCAACCTCGAGTTCACCCTCGAGATGGAGAACCAGCTGATGGGCGAGATCATGGACGAGGGTGAGGATCCGCGCGATGCCGCCCGCGCCTACCTGCAGGCCAACCCCGAGGTGCTCGAGGCGTGGCTCGAGGGCGTCGAGACCCGCGATGGCGAGGCGGGCCTTGCCGCGGTGCGCGAGGCACTCGATATCGACTCCTGAGGAGATGGCCGTCGGGCTTGCCAAGCGGCGAGCCCGCGTGCATAATGCGTCTCCATTGCTCGGCCGAGGTCGGGCAATCTTGTGAAAAGGCTACGTAGCTCAGCTGGTTAGAGCACATCACTCATAATGATGGGGTCCCCTGTTCGAATCAGGGCGTAGCCACCAGGATCCTCCCAGCGCCCGCCCGGCAATCGCCGCGCGGGCGCTGTGCGTTTGGGTGGGGATGAACACGGATCATCGTGGAGGTCCTTGACCTGGCCGGGCGGATCCGTATACTACGCCCCGTGTTCGACGCCGTTCCCGGATAGCTCAGTTGGTAGAGCAAGTGACTGTTAATCACTGGGTCGCAGGTTCGAGTCCTGCTCCGGGAGCCAACACGGCGCCAGCAACACAGCGATACGGCGTGATTCCTCGATAGCTCAGTTGGTAGAGCAAGTGACTGTTAATCACTGGGTCGCAGGTTCGAGTCCTGCTCGAGGAGCCAACCGCCCGTCATCGCCATCTCAGGTCATTCCCGGATAGCTCAGTTGGTAGAGCAAGTGACTGTTAATCACTGGGTCGCAGGTTCGAGTCCTGCTCCGGGAGCCACCTTCTTCCCCCTGCACCAGCACGCCTTCGTATCACGACTTCCTGTCCGGCCACGCCCGCGCGTTTCTGCGTGTCCGTCCGTTGGCGGTGCCGGCGATCTGCCGCAATGCAAAAGGCCGCCGCCCGGGGGCGACGGCCTTGTGTCGGCAGGGTAGGGCGACTCAGTCGCGGTGGGCGAAGCGGAAGTTGCTCTCCAGCTGGGCGTAGTCGAGCAGGATCTGGGCGGCTTCCTGCACCTGCACCTGCTCCACCGGCTCCTCCTCCTGTTCTTCGCTGCTCTCCTCTTCCTCGCCCCGGGCGTCGATCCACTCCTCCAGGGGGTCCAGGCCCAGGGCCTCGCGGCGCTGGTTCTCCAGGGCGAGCTGTTCGGCCTCCTGCGCCTCGGCCTCCTCCTGGCGGAGCTCACGATTGAGACTGAGGCTGGTCGTTTCCTCGCGCATCCGGCGGTTCAGCTCGGCCTGCTGCTCGAGATAGCGGAAGTTGGGGTGGGCCTCGGCGCGCTGGCGATGGCGGTCGCGCAGCGATTCCATGAAGCGCCACGGCTCGCCGTACTCGCGGTACTGCACCGAGCGCACGGTGTCCCAGTCCAGGGCGTTGTCGAGGCTGCTCTCGCCGATCAGCTCGGGGTCGATCAGGCTGGGGAAGATGATGTCCGGCTCCACGCCGCGGTGCTGGGTGCTCTCGCCGGAGATGCGGTAGAACTTGGCGCGGGTCAGCTTGATCTCGCCGTGGCTGAGCTCGTTGAGGGTCTGCACCGTGCCCTTGCCGAAGGTGGGGGTGCCCACCACCAGGCCGCGACCGTAGTCCTGGATGGCGCCGGCGAAGATCTCAGAAGCGGAGGCCGACAGGCGGTTGACCAGCACCACCAGCGGGCCGTCGTAGGCGGCACCGGTCTCGGTATCGCCGTAGAGGCTGATGCGCCCGCGGGCGTCGCGCACCTGGACGGTGGGCCCACGGTCGATGAACAGCCCGATCAACGAGTTGGCCTCCTGCAGCGCGCCGCCACCGTTGTTGCGCAGGTCGAGCACGATGCCCTCGATTCCCTGCTCCTGAAGCGACTCGATCTCCTTGGCCACGTCGCGGGTGGTGCTGCGGTAGTCCTCCTCGCCGGCCTGCCAGGCGTCGAAGTCGACGTAGAAGGTGGGGACCGTGATCACGCCGACACGATGGGTGCCGTCGTCGCGCTCGAGCTCGATCACCTCGCTCTGGGCGGCCTGGTCCTCGAGCTTCACGGTGTCCCGGGTGATCTGCACCTCCTTGGAGCGGGTCATGTCCACCGCCTGGGCGGGTACCACATCGAGACGGACCACCGAGCCCTTGGGGCCGCGGATCAGCTCCACCACCTCGTCCAGGCGCATGCCTACCACGTTGACCATCTCGCCCTCTTCCTGGCCGACCCCGACGATGCGGTCGGCGGGCTCGAGCACGCCGGCCCGCTCCGCCGGCCCACCGGGCACCAGGCTCGACACCTTGACGTATTCGCCGTCGGCCTGGAGCAGGGCGCCGATGCCTTCCAGCGAGAGGCGCATCTGGATGTCGAAGGACTCCCCCTGGCGGGGGGAGAGGTACTCGCTGTGGGGGTCGATGGTGCTGGTGACCGCGGCCATCAGCAGGCCGAAGACATCTTCCGGCTTGGTCTGGCGCAGGCGGTTGAGCTGGCCCTCGTAGCGCTGGCGAAGATTGGCCTCGATCTGCTCGTCGTCCTGGTCGCTGATCGCCAGGGTCAGGGCGGCGTTCTTGAGGCGGCGGGTCCACAGCTCGTCGAGGGCCTCGGTGCTCTCCGCCCAGGGTACATCCTCGCGGTCCACTTCCAGGCGCTGCTGGCCGTCATAGGTGAAGTCGAGGCCCTCGTCGAGACGCGCCAGCAACCATTCGAAGCGTGCCTCGGCGCGATCGTGGTAGCGCTGATAGAGCGCGAAGAAAGGGCTCAGCTCGCCATCGATCAGGGCGTCATCGATCTGCTCCTCCAGCGGGAGGAACTCCGCCACGTCCTGCTCGGTCAGGAAGGCGCGCTGGCCGTCGAGCACGTCGAGGTAGCGCTCGAAGGCCTGGCGTGACCAGCTGTCATCCAGGCTGACGTCGGCGTAGTGGCCGTAGCGCAGCGATTCGGCCACCTCGGTGGCGACCTGGCGCTGGGCGTCGGTGGGTTCTGGCTGTGCCAGGGCGACGCCGGCGGCCAGCAGCAGGCCTGCCAGCACGGCCATGGATCGTCCCGTATGGGCAAGCGGGCTCATCGATGAAGCACTCCCGGTTTGATGTACACTCATTTCCCTTGACCCCTATCCGGCCCGTGAGTTGCGCGGACCGAGGATGCATTGTAGCAGCTTACCTGCTGCGCCCATCATCTCCACCCCAGAGGAACCCATGTTGTCTCAGGACGATCTGCTCCAGCGGCTTCTCGATTTCCTGCATCGCTCGCCCACCCCTGGCACGCCACCGCCAACATGGCCGCCCGCCTCGAGGAGGCCGGCTTCCGGCGCCTCGATGAGCGCGAAGCCTGGGCGCTGACGCCCGGCGAGCGGGTCTACGTGACGCGTAACGACTCGTCGATCATCGCCCTGCAGCTGCCCGAGGGCAGGCTCGAGGCGCTGCGCATGATCGGCGCGCACACCGACAGCCCCGGGCTGCGGCTCAAGCCCAACGCCGCCCAGACCGCGGCCGGCTGGCTGCAGCTCGGCGTCGAGGTTTACGGTGGGGCGCTGCTGGCGCCGTGGTTCGACCGCGACCTGGGGCTCGCCGGGCGCGTCCATGTGCGTCATCCCGATGGGCGTCTCGAGGGGCGGCTGCTGCATGTCGACCGCCCCGTGGCGATCATCCCGAGCCTCGCCATCCATCTCGACCGCGAGGCCAACAATGGGCGGGCACTGAACGCCCAGACCGAGATGGCGCCGGTGCTGTTACAGGGTGGTGAGGTGGGCGACCTCGACAGGCTGCTCAAGGCGTGGATTGCCGAGCAGCACGGACTGGCCGACGTCGAACTGCTCGACTTCGAGCTGGGGTTCCATGATATGCAGCCGCCGGCACGGGTGGGGATCAACGGCGAGCTGATTGCCAGCGCTCGGCTCGACAACCTGCTCTCCTGCTTTATCGGCCTGGAGGCACTGCTGGCCAGCGACGGCCGGCAGGCTGCCGTGCTGGTGGCCAACGACCATGAGGAGGTGGGGAGTGCCAGCGCCTGCGGCGCCCAGGGCCCCTTCCTGGGGGACGTGCTGCGCCGGGTGAGCGAGCGGCTTGGCGACGGCAGCGAGGAGGGCTTCATCCGCCTGATCCAGGCCTCCAGGATGATCTCCTGCGACAACGCCCACGCGCTGCACCCCAACTTCCAGGACAAGCATGATGCCGCGCATGGTCCGGCGCTCAACGGCGGCCCGGTGATCAAGGTCAATGCCAGCCAGCGCTACGCCACCAACAGTGCCACCGCGGCGCTGTTCCGCGACCTCTGTCGCGAGGCCGAGGTGCCGGTGCAGAGCTTCGTGACCCGTGCCGACATGGGGTGCGGCAGCACCATCGGGCCGATCACCGCCACCGAGCTGGGTGTGCCGACCCTGGACGTGGGGGTGCCCCAGTGGGCCATGCACTCGATCCGCGAGACCGCGGGGAGTCGGGATGTGGCCTACCTGACGCGGGTGCTGGCCGCCTTCTGCAATCGCGCCGAACTGGCCTGACGCCTGCCGGCCGGCTGTCTGGGCACGAAGCTCCGAAGCCAAAGCCCGCCTGACGATGTCAGGCGGGCTTTTCGGTATCTGGCTGGTGGCTACGCCCTGATTCGAACAGGGGACCCCATCATTATGAGTGATGTGCTCTAACCAGCTGAGCTACGTAGCCAGCGGCGCGTACTCTATCTGCCGCGGGGCGGGCTGTCAACTGCCTGATATGGAAGGCATGCCAGAGGCTTGACACCCCGCCGAGGGCTCGATAATATGCGCGCCACCTCGACGAGGCGAGACATTGCGTCCCATTCGTCTAGTGGTCCAGGACACCGCCCTTTCACGGCGGGAACAGGGGTTCGAACCCCCTATGGGACGCCACTCGACTCATCAGGTAACCGGAGTGCGGGAATAGCTCAGTGGTAGAGCATCGCCTTGCCAAGGCGAGGGTCGCGAGTTCGAATCTCGTTTCCCGCTCCATGCGTCCCATTCGTCTAGTGGTCCAGGACACCGCCCTTTCACGGCGGGAACAGGGGTTCGAACCCCCTATGGGACGCCACTTCTTCGGCTGCAGCAGCGAGTCGTCGAGTGTACCGGTTGAAAGAGTAGTGCGAGACAAGCGGGAATAGCTCAGTGGTAGAGCATCGCCTTGCCAAGGCGAGGGTCGCGAGTTCGAATCTCGTTTCCCGCTCCATGCGTCCCATTCGTCTAGTGGTCCAGGACACCGCCCTTTCACGGCGGGAACAGGGGTTCGAACCCCCTATGGGACGCCACCTCGCTCGCTCAGGCGGCACCGATCAAGCGGGAATAGCTCAGTGGTAGAGCATCGCCTTGCCAAGGCGAGGGTCGGGAGTTCGAATCTCCTTTCCCGCTCCATTCGGTAACCTGCAATTGGCCAAGGCTCACGTCAGGAGCTGGATCGCCAGCCCGGTCGAATCTACTTTCCCGCTCCAATCGGAACCTCTCCCCCCCTATCTAGTGTTGATTCAGTCTGCCGATGCGCAGGCCATTTCGCGTGCCCGGCATCCGGGCGTGGCCGCCGCCGGCTTGAACTTCACGCCAGGCGCCCCCATATCGATATGCCTTTGCGGCATGCCCGCCATCGAACCCCGAACCGTTTCAAGGATTGCGCATGGCCGAACCGGCTCTGTCCATCCGTGGCCTGACCAAGGTCTACGGCAATGGCTTCCAGGCCCTGAAGGGCATCGATCTCGACGTCGCCGAGGGGGACTTCTTCGCGATGCTCGGCCCCAATGGTGCCGGCAAGTCCACCACCCTGGGCGTGGTCTCGTCGCTGGTGCAGAAGAGCGCCGGCCAGGTGTCGATCTTCGGCATCGATATCGACCGTGACTTCGCCCGTGCCAAGTATCACCTGGGCGTGGTGCCCCAGGAGTTCAACTTCAATCAGTTCGAGAAGGTCATCGACATCGTGCTTGCCCAGGCAGGCTACTACGGCATGTCGCGGCGCGAGGCGCTGCCGCGTGCCGAGGAGCTGCTGCGTGACCTGGGGCTGTGGGACAAGCGCAACGGCAGCGCACGGATGCTTTCCGGCGGCATGAAGCGCCGGCTGATGATCGCCCGGGCGCTGATGCACCGGCCGAGGCTGCTGATCCTCGACGAGCCCACCGCCGGCGTCGATATCGAGTTGCGCCGCAGCATGTGGGAGTACATGCGCCGCATCAACCGCGAGGAGGGCACCACCATCATCCTCACCACCCACTACCTGGAGGAGGCGGAGAGCCTCTGTCGCAACGTGGCGATCATCAACCATGGCGAGATCATCCGGAATACCAGCGTGCGCGACCTGCTGATGGAGCTGGATACCGAGACCTTCCTGTTCGACCTGGCCCACCCGCTGGAGCAGGTGCCGGAGGTGCCCGGCTTCGAGGTCAGCCAGTCGGAGCCCGCCCAGCTCAGCGTGGCGGTACATCGCGGCCAGCGCCTCAACGACATCTTCGAGGCCCTCTCCGCGCAGGGCATCCAGGTGGTCTCCATGCGCAACCGTGCCAACCGCCTCGAGGAGATGTTCGTCAGCATGGTGGAGCAGGGCAACGAGGCCCTGGACCGGGCCGCCGAGGCCAGTGCCGGCAAGGACAAGGAGGCGCGCGCATGAATCCCCGTCAGATCGCCATCGCCTTGTGGACCCTGGTGGTCAAGGAGATCAAGCGCTTCACGCGCATCTGGCCGCAGACCCTGCTGCCGCCGTCGATCACCATGACCATGTACTTCATCATCTTCGGTAACCTGATCGGTTCGCGCATCGGCGAGATGGATGGCTACAGCTACATGGACTTCATCGTCCCCGGGCTGATCATGATGTCGGTGATCACCAACAGCTACTCCAACGTCGCCTCCTCCTTCTTCTCCAACAAGTTCCAGCGCAGCGTGGAGGAGATGATGGTGTCGCCGATGCCGAGCTGGGTGATCCTCTCCGGCTTCGTGCTGGGTGGCATGGCCCGTGGCCTGGGTGTCGGGCTGATCGTTACCATCGTGTCGCTGTTCTTCACCCGCATCAGCGTGGCGCACCCGCTGCTGACCCTGCTGGTGGTGGTGCTCACCGCGGCGCTGTTCGCCATCGGCGGCTTCATCAACGCGCTGCTGGGCAAGAAGTTCGATGACATCTCCATCGTGCCGACCTTCATCCTGACGCCCCTGACCTATCTGGGCGGGGTCTTCTACTCGATCTCGCTGCTGCCGGAGTTCTGGCAGGGAGTGTCGATGCTCAACCCCATCCTCTACATGGTTAACGTCTTCCGCTACGGCTTCCTGGGCGTCTCGGATATCCCGGTGGGCTGGGCGCTGGCCGCCATCCTGGCCTTCATCGCGGTGCTCTTCATCATCGCCCTGCGCATGCTGGAGCGTGGCCAGGGGATCCGCTCATGAGCCAGCGGCCGGATACCCTCGCTCACGCCCCTCTGGGGCGTGAGTCCGCCTATCCCGAGCACTACGATGCGGTCGCTGCTCTATCCGATACCGCGCGGTGCCAACCGTGCGCCGCTGGGCATCGAGGAGGGCGCGCTGCCGTTCGTCGGCGAGGACGAGTGGCACGCCTTCGAGGTCAGCTGGCTCAATGCCCGGGGCAAGCCGGTGGTGGCCGTGGCACGTTTCCGCCTGCCGGCGGACTCGCCCAATCTGATCGAGTCCAAGTCGTGGAAGCTCTACCTCAACGGCTTCAACCAGAGCCGCTTCGCCAGCCGCGCAGGCGGTCATCGAGACCCTGGAGGGCGACCTGGCCAGGGCGGCCGGAGCGCCGGTGGCGGTCGAGCTGTTCGCTGTGGATGACGAGGCGCTGATGCCGCGACGCCTGCCCGGCGAGTGCCTGGATGAGCTGGACATCGCCATCGATGACTACTCCCCCAGTGCCGAGCACCTGAGGGTAGGGGAGGAGGTGGTGGAGGAGACGCTCCACTCCCACCTGCTCAAGTCCAACTGCCCGGTCACCGGCCAGCCAGACTGGGGCAGCGTGCTGATCCGCTATCGCGGGCCGCGCCTGGACCGTGAGGGGCTGCTGCGCTACCTGGTGGGCTATCGCCAGCACCAGGACTTCCACGAGCACTGCGTGGAACATATCTACATGGACCTGATGGCCCGCGCCCGGCCCGAGCGGCTGCTGGTACTGGCGCGCTACGTGCGCCGCGGCGGGCTGGACATCAGCCCCTGGCGCGCCACCCCGGGCGAGCGCCCGCCCGAACCGCTGCGCCTGGCCAGGCAGTAGCGGTCGGCACGACAGGCGGGCGGCGCGCTGGTAGAGTGACGAGAAAGATTCTCGTGTGATGACTGCCAAGGGAGAGACCGATGGATGCGATGACGCTGCTGCACGAACGCAGCTCCATGGGCAAGCTGATGGGACCGCCGCCCGATACCGAGCAGCTCGAGGCCATCTACCGGGCGGCGCTGCGCGCGCCGGACCACAAGGAGCTGCGTCCCTGGCGCTTCATCGAGTTCTCCGGCGAGGGTCTGGAGCGCCTGGGAGAGCTGTTCGCCGAGGCGGATTACCGCGAGGATCCCCATGTCGGTGACGCCGCCCTGGATGCCGCCCGCAAGAAGCCGCTGCGCGCACCCATGGTGATCGCGGTGATCGCCAGGGTGACCCCGGACGTGCCCAAGGTGCCCAGGGTGGAGCAGGTGATCTCCGCCGGCTGCGCCGCCCATGCCATCCTGCTCGCCGCCCACGCCCAGGGCCTCGGTGCCATGTGGCGCAGCGGCAAGTACGCCTTCGACCCGGTGGTGCGCAAGGGGTTGGGCCTCGAGGAGGACGACGAGGTGGTGGCCTTCATCTATCTCGGCCGCCTCGGCGGGCGCCACAAGCCGATCCCCGAGCACGATATCGAGGCCTTCGTGGAGCGCTGGCGCTGAGATGCGCGAGGTCGGTGTTCCCCATCCCCGGTTGCCGCTGCCATCTCCCGGCGGCGAGGACGATCCCGCCGGGTTCCTGGCCTGGCTCGGCGAGGCGATTCCCATGGTGGGCCATCTCGGCATCCGCGAGATGCACCGCGACGGTGACCATCTCCACTGGTCGCTGGCCCTCGCTCCCGGCCTCAACGACAAGGGCACTGGCTTCGGCGGGGCCCTGGCTGCCCAGACCACCCTGCTGGGCTGGTGCTGGACCACCCTCTGGCTGCGCCGCCGCGGGCTCTCCCGCGACGTCGTGGTGGCCGAGGCGACCCAACGCTTCCTGGCCCCGGTGACCGGCGACTACCGCCTGGAGTGCCTGCCCGAAGACGAGGCGGGCCCCGAACGCCTCGCCGCGCGGTTGGCCGAGAAGGGGCGTGGGCGCATCGCCCTGTCGCAGCGCCTGTGGTGCGGCGACACCCTCTGCCTGGAGGCCCGTGGCGACTACGCGGTGCTGGCCAAGGCTTGATACACGTCATGCCATTGTAGACCAGGCGGAATCTGGTGTTGTGTCGGTTCCTTGATCCGTGACAAGCTCAAGTATCGGTTAATCCAAGGATAATCCCGTTGCCCTCCACCACGCCCACTTCCCCCGGCACGCGGCCGCGTGTCTCGAGTGCCCGTGCGTTTCTGCTCTATGGCGCCGTGCTGGCCGTCACCGGCCTGGTGATGGGCTGGTCACTGAGCGAGCGCCGGGAGCAGTTGATCGCGGCGGAGACCCGCCATGCAGCGGCTGCCGCCGAGATGATCCGGGAGTGGGCCGAGGCGAGCTTCTATCAGACCAGCATGGTCCTGTCGGGTACCGGCCAACTGGCACTCGAGGCGTTATCCAGCGACTCGGCGGAGGCACTGCAAGCACTCTCCGGGAAACTGTCACGGCGTGCCGGCTTCTCCAGTGTGGTCAACCGGCTGGTGCTGCTCTCCGCCGACGGTGAGCCGCTGGTGGCCTCCCGAGAAGAGGACATGGCCGAACTGCTGTCGCAAGCCGAGCCGGCCCTCGCGGTCATGCGTAACAACCCGCGCCGGTCACGCTATCTCTCCGGGGTGCTGGATAACGAGTCGCCGCGCGCCGTTCATCTGTTGCGGCTGTTCGACCGCGCTGATCGGGTCATGGGCATCATGCTGGCCGAACTCGACCTGAAGTATCTGGAGGCCGGGCTTGCCCGGGAAACCTTCCCTCTGGGCGACAGCCTGGCACTGCTGGATGACAGCCTGACCCTGGTGGGGCGCTTCCCTCGGGTGGAGGGGGCGAGTGCGGGGCTGCCGGTCTCCGCCGAGCAGCTGCGGGAAGCCCTGGCACGGCACGAGAGCCTCGATGGGCTGATGTTCACCTCGCCGCTGGACGGGACCGAGCGCCTCTTCTCCGCTCGCCGTCTGGATGCCGCTCCCTATCTGGTCGTCGCCGGCCGCGACCTGCGCCAGGTGCTGGCGCCCTGGTGGCAGCAGCTGGCGCTCCTCGCCGCCGGCTGGCTGTTCCTGGCCCTGGTGGGCCTTGTCGCCCTGCGCCGGCACCTGAGCCTGTTGGCTGCCAAGCACCGCCTGCGCGAGGAGACGAGGCGCCGCGCCGAGGCCCAGCGGCGCGTCGAGGAGAGTGCCGCGGAGCTCAAGATCGCCGCCATGGCCTTCGATACCCATCTCGGCATGTTCATCACCGATGCCGAGGGGCGGGTGCTGCGTACCAACCCCACCTTCAGCCGTATCACCGGCTACGCCGCGGAGGAGGTCAAGGGCAGGAACCCCAGCATGTGGGCCTCCGGTCGTCACGATCCCGACTTCTATGCCGAGATGTGGCAGACCATCGCCGTCGAGGGCAGCTGGCAGGGGGAGGTATGGAATCGGCGCAAGAGTGGCGAGGTCTACCCCCAGTGGTTGACCATCAGCGCCATCCGCGGCGATATGGGCGAAGTCCGCCACTACGTGGCGACCCTGAGCGATCTTTCCGAAGCCAAGGCGGCGGAGTCCACCATCCAGCGCCTGGCGTTCTACGATCCGCTGACCGGCCTGCCCAATCGTCGCCTGTTGCTCGACCGACTGGGGCAGGTGGTCAACCACACCCGGCGCCGCAACCACTATGCCTCCTTGCTGCTGGTGGGCCTGGACAACTTCAAGGCCTATAACACTACCCTCGGGCACGCCAGCGGCGATACGCTGCTGCGCCGCCTGGCCGAGGCGCTGCGTGGCAGCCTGCGCGAGAGTGACACTCTGGCGCGCTGGGGCGGTGACCAGTTTGCCCTGCTGGTGCAGGACCTGGGAGACGAGCCGGCCCACGCCGCCCGTGGTGCCGAGCGGCTGGGGGAGAAGCTGTTGCGCGAGATCGCACGCACAGCGGGTGGCGGTGAGGAGAGCTTGCCTCTGTCGGCCAGCATCGGTATCTCGCTGTTTCATGACGACGACCTGGATGGCGCCGAGGCGATCCAGCAGGCCGAGCTGGCCATGTACGAGGCCAAGCGCGAGGGCGGTGCGGCGCTGCGTTTCTTCGACCACGCCATGCAGACCAGCGTGGCAGAGCGTGCCCACCTGGAGGCCGATCTGGACCGGGCCCTGGAGGGCAGCGAGCTCAGGCTCTTCTTCCAGCCCCAGGTCGACGAGCACGGCACGACCCTGGGCCTGGAGGCGCTGTTGCGCTGGGAGCACCCGGTGCGCGGCATGGTTTCACCCGGGGTGTTTATCCCCCTGGCGGAGGAGAGCGGCCGTATCGTGGCCATCGGTGGTTGGGTACTCGAGAGAGCCTGTCAGCAGCTGGCGCAATGGGCCGAACAGCCACAGCGGCGGGATCCTGAGCATCTCGGTCAACGTCAGCCCGGTCCAGTTTCGCCAGGCGGGCTTCGTCGACAGCGTGCGCGAGATCCTGGCCACAAGCGGTGCCGATCCGCGCCATCTGGTGCTGGAGGTGACCGAGTCGCTGTTCCTCCAGAATCCGGAGCTGGCCCGCGATACCATGCTGGCACTCAGCACCCTGGGCGTGCGCTTCGCCCTGGACGATTTCGGCACCGGCTACTCGTCGCTCGGCTACCTCGCTGTCTGCCCCTCGACGAGCTCAAGATCGACCAGAGCTTCGTACGGGACCTGCTCGACAGCCCCGCCGATGCCGCCATTGTCGAGACCATCATCGCTCTGGCCGACAGGTTGGGGTTGCAGGTGATCGCCGAAGGCGTGGAGACCGAGGAGCAGGCGAGTTGGCTGCGCGCGCATGGCTGCCGGCGCTTCCAGGGCTACCTCTATGCGCGGCCGGCGCCGCTGGATCAACTCCCGGCCAGCCGATAGCCGTTGCGGCCGGCCTGCTTGGCGCGATACATGGCGGTATCGGCCGCCTTCATGAGGCCGTCGGCGTTCTCGCCGTGGTCGGGCAACAAGGCGATGCCCAGGCTGACCCCGGGCAGGATGCGGTGCTCGCCGATCTCTACCGGGCGCTGCAGCGCCTCGATCAGCTTGGTCGCGGTGAGCTCGGCTTCTGCGCAGCTGGCGATGCCGTCGAGCAGCACCACGAACTCATCGCCTCCCTGGCGGCATACCAGGTCGTTCTCGCGGGTAACGCGCGTCAGGCGTTCGGCGACCGCCACCAGCAGGGCATCGCCGGCCTCATGCCCGAGGTTGTCGTTGACCTCCTTGAAGTGATCCAGGTCGAGAAATGCCAGCGCCAGGCGCCGGCCATGGCGCTGGTGGGCCGCCACGGCCTGCTCCAGCCGATCCATCAGCTGGCGCCGGTTGGGCAGGCCGGTCAGGGTGTCGTGATAGGCCAGACGCCGGATCGCTGCCTCCTGGTCGAGGCGCTCGGTGATATCGTGGAAGGCGACCACGGCGCCGGTCACCGACTCGTTTTCCCGCAGCGGTGCGGCGCTGATGTTGACCGGCAGCGACTCGCCGTCACGGCGGTAGAAGCGTTCGCGATCGCTGCGATAGTGCTCGCCCGCCAGGGTCATGGCCTGGATGTGGCACTCGTCGTCGGGAGGGGGCGATGCCCCCGGCGGCAGGTGTATGGTGCGATGGGCGTCGTGGCCGATCAGCTCCGCGCGCCGCCAGCCGAGCAGGCGTTCCGCCTCGGGGTTGGTTTCCACGATTCGTCCCTGGCGGTCCATGACCAGCAGCCCCTCGGCCAGGTTGGCGGTGATCTGTTCATGCCGTTGAGCCTCGCGCAGGCTCAGCTGGCGGGCCTGGCGGCGCTGGGCCAGCAGGTAGTGAGTGACCAGGTTGGCGAGCAGCAGCACGCCGAGGCCGCCGAGAAAGAGGCCGGCGCGCAGTGGAGTCGCCAGCAGGCCGCGGGAGGGCAGCGTGTGTGTGGTATCAGGGAGGCCGCCGTCCATACGTACTCGCTCTCCTCTCCGTAGGCGCCGGCAAGCGGAGCGACTGCGGCGGAGCGCCGATGCAGGCTCAGGGGGTTGAGGGTGACATGCAGCAGCAGGCCGTCGTCGGTCCACTGCTGACCGCGGGGAGACTGTTGCAGCTGCCTCCAGGCTTCGGGGTAGCGGCGCGCAAAGGCTCCTGGGTTGCCGAACATGAAGCCCCACTCCTGGTCCCGGGGACCGACCAGCCAGTCGCCGTCATGGTTGAGCAGCATGGTGTCGCCGGTGCCGCTCATCAGCTCACGGAAGCGGGCCAGCATGTCCGTGGCATCGAGGTTCAGGACCAGTATTCCACCGAGCCGGTCGGTGGCGTCGTGGAGCGGGATCGCGCTGCGCAGCGCCGGGCGATAGGGGGTCTCGACCCGGCCGTCCTCCACGTTCAGGTCGAGGGGCGAGTGATACACCTGGTCGCTTTCCAGCCGGGCAATAGGGGCCCAGTAGTAACGTTCGGACTTGTCCTGTAATCGCGATGGGGGAACTCGCTGTACACCCGTTTCACGGCGATTGATGCGTGCGACCTCGTGACCCGCGGCATCGTGCAGGGCCAGGTGGGCATACTCGTGTCGGGTGCCGGCGAAGGCCAGCAGCAGCTCCTCCACCTGTGCCAGCGCTCCCTCCTCGCCGGCGAGCCAGGCACGCACGGCCGGGGCATCGGCGAGAAAGCGCGTATCCGCCTCCACCATATCGAGGCGATGGACAAGCATGCCGGCGGCGGTTTCCACCGCGGCCATCTCCCGGGCCTGAAGCACCTCGAGCTCGGCTTCGGCATTACTGGATACGAGGTAGCTGGCTGCCAGGCAATAGACCAACGTCAGCGCGATACTGGAGAGCAGCAGCCTGATGACATGAGGGTGGCGAATGCTGCCGGTGGGGCGTGCCTTGCCGTGTCGTGTCGATCCCATGGTCCCTCACAGTGCCCGAGCCGCAAGTCCGGCCGTCGGTGGCTGTCATGAGCTCAGGATATCACGGACTCGCGGCCCGGCATGTCACGTCTCCTCGAGTATGTCGCGCAGCCCTTCGAGGGAGAGGATGGTGAGCTCCCGGGTGGCGATCTGGATCAGGCCCTGGCGCTGGAAACGCCCCAGCACGCGACTGACCGTCTCCAGGGCCAGGCCCAGGTGGCTGCCGATGTCGCCGCGGGACATGGCCAGGCGGAATCGGTAGCGGCTGCAGCCCCGCTGCTGGAAGCGTTCGGAGAGTCGAGCAGGAACCCCGCCAGGCGCTGTTCGGCGGTGCGCCCCGAGAGCAGGCAGAGCTGGCGCTTCTCGCCGCGCAGCTCGCGGCTCATGTGGCGAAGCAGGGATTCACTGAGAGTAGGGTGGTTGTAGTACAGCTCACGCAGGCGGGCATAGGGCAGCGCACAGACGAAGGTGGTTTCCATTGCCACCACCGAGGCGGGACAGCGCGATTCGCCGATCCCTTCAAGGCCTACCGTCTCACCCGGCAGGTAGAAGCCCACCACGTGCTCCAGCTCCTGGCCCAGGGGCCTGACCACCTGCTTGAGGCTGCCGCTGCGTACCAGGTAGAGGCTGGTGAAGGCATCTCCCTGGGTGACCAGCGGTTCACCGCGCTTGAGAGGACTGGGCTGGTCGAGAAGCTCATCGAGGCTCTCCAGAGTATCCGCGGAGAGGTTCTGGGTCAGGCAGACGCCATGCAGGCTGCAGGCGTCACAATGGGCGCCCGGCAACTGGGTGCCGGGGTCCTGTTCGGTGGCGGTCATCTTTCGTCCTTGGATGTTGCCGATCAAACCTTGACCCGGGTCAGCCTAGTGCACCAAGGCGAAATTTAATAGGCGGATGGCGTGGGGTGTGCGCAGGCAGGCGGCCTGCAAGGGCCGGGCAGGGTGGCACTAACGCGCCTTGCGGGCCCGCTTGCGCGTATACATCTCGGCATCCGAGAGCTGCAGCAGCGTCATGGCATCGGTATCACTCGGCGTCGAGGTGATCACGCCGACGCTGGCCCCGGGGTACTGGATGCTCTCGCCGCATACCCGGAACTCGCCGGCGGTCAGGGCGTCGACCGCCTCCTTGAAGGCGTCACGCTCGGCCGATGGATGCTCGCCTGCCCGGCGTACGATCACGAATTCGTCGCCGCCGAAGCGTGCCACCAGGTCTTCGACCTGGCACCCACTCACCAGGCGGCGGGCCATCTCGATCAGGAAGCGGTCTCCCGCGTCGTGGCCATGTTGATCGTTGATCGCCTTGAAACCGTCCAGGTCGATGAAGGCTACGTGCAGGCGGCCGCCGGCGCCCGCCGCCTGCTCGAGACGCCGCGTCAGCTCCTGGAGTAGCGCGCGGCGGTTGGCGATGCCGGTCAGCGGGTCGGTGTTGGCGTGCTGGGCCAGGGTGCGGTTCTCGCTGACCAGCTGGCGCAGCAGGCGCTCGCTGTCCACATAGCGGGCGATCAGCTCGGCGAAGATGTGGAGCGTCTCCATCGCCTCGGCGGAGACCTCGATGGCCTCATCGCTGGCCGCACACAGGGTGCCCAGCAGCGTCTCGTCACTCAGGCGGATCGGCTCGCTGAGGTAGGTCTTGAGGCCGAGCTCGCGTGCCGCCGCGGAATCGCCCCAGCAGCTCGCCACGTCGGCGGTGTAGCGTCGTCCCTCGAGGATCGCCCGTCGGCAGAGGGTGTCCTCCCAGGGCACCGATAGCCCCTCGGGCAGCTGCAGGCTACCGCTGTTGCGAGCGTACACTACCCGCTGCACGCCGGCCTGCTCGTCGATCAGCGTGAAGTAGGTGGAGTGCAGCCCGGTGACCTCCTCCAGCAGGCGTAGCAGCGGGCGAATCACCGCCTCAGGCGCGCGTCGAGCACCGGCGTCTGCAGCGGCGACTGCGGGTCGATTCGGTCGTTCATTTGGCCTCCTCGGAATCCTTGGCGGCCGCAGGGCCAAGCCACTCTGCGGCGAATGCTTCCGCCGCGAGCGGACGGCCGAACCAGTAGCCCTGGGCCTCGTCGCAGCCCATCTCGGCGAGCGCCTCGGCCTGCTCGGCGGTCTCGACCCCTTCCGCCACGGTCTTCATGCCCAGCGCCTGGGCCATGGCGATGATGGTGTCGACGATGGTGCGGTCGTGCGGGTTCGCCAGCATATGCTGGACGAAGGACATGTCGATCTTGAGCGCCTGCGCCGAGAAGCGGCGCAGGTAGGCCAGCGATGAGTAGCCGGTGCCGAAGTCGTCGATGGCCAGGGTGAACCCTGCCTTGCGCAGAACCCGGGTGATGATCACCGCCTGCTCGGGGTCGCGCATGAAGTCGCTCTCGGTGAGTTCCAGGGCGATGGTGGTGGCGGAAAGCCCGGCAGTCAGGCGCTGGATATGCTCGGCCAGGTTGGGGTCGGCGAACTGCTGGGCCGAGATGTTGAGCGAGAGCCTGCCGGGCAGCGTCCGACCCTGCTGCCCCCAGTCGAGCAACTGGCGAGTGGCCTGCTCCAGCACGCGGTCCCCCAGCGGGCGGATCAGGCCGCGCTCCTCGGCCAGGGGAATGAACTCCCCGGGGCTGACCCATCCCCACTGGCCATCCTGCCAGCGGCACAGCGCCTCCGCGCCGGTCAGTTCTCCCGTGCGCAGGTCGACCTGGGGCTGGTAGTGCAGCGTCAGGCGGTCCTCGCGGATGGCCTCGCCGAGGCGCTCGGTCATCTGTTGGCGGCGCTCCAGTGCATGGTGCATGGAGGCGCTGAACGGGCAGACTCCGTCGTTTTCACGCTTGGCGTGGTAGAGCGCGATGCTGGCCGCCTTGAACAGCTCGCCCGGCGCTCGCGCATCGCGCGGATAGGTTGCCAGGCCGATGGAGACCCGCAGCGAGAAGGAGTGATGCTCCAGATAGATGGGCCGTGCGATGACAGCGCGCACCCGGGCCACACACCCGTCGATTCGCTCGGGCGTGGCCCCGGGTACCAGCAGAGCAAACTCGTCGCCGGAGAGACGTGACAACGCCTCGCCCGAGACCACAGAGCGCTGCAGCCTGCCGGCCAGGGTGGCCAGCAGCCGGTCACCCAGCTGATGCCCGTGCAGGTCGTTGATCTCCTTGAAGCGACGAATGTCGAGCAGCAGCAGGGCCAGCGGCTGCTGGTCGCGCTCGGCGGCGTCGCGCATCGCCACCAGGTCCTCCATGAAGCGCACCCGGTTGGCGAGCCCCGTGGTGCCGTCGAAGTAGGCGAGCTGGCGCATGCGACGGTGATCATGACGACGCTCCACCTCCGCCGCGGCGCCGCTGGAGAGGATGCGCAGTACCGAGGAGGCAAAGCCGTTGGTCTCCGGCGGCTCACGGTAGAGCACCACGATGATGCCCACCGGTTCGCCCTGGGTGTTGTCGAGCCGCCGACCAATCCAGGCCGTGTGGTCCTCGCCGAGGCCCGGCCAGCGCAGCGGTGGTTCGGGCTGCACGGCACACTCCGGCGTCGTCATCAGCGCCGCGAAGGGCGAGGTCGACAGGTCGAAGGCGTGATTCTCCAGACACCGGTCATCCCCCACCGCGCTGACGGTGGTGAGGTGGCGTCGGTCGACCGTTGCCTCCCCCTGCTCCGGGGGAGTATCCGGAGAGAAGGTGGCGATGAAGCCGGCATCGGCCTCGAGGATCTCCACTAGATGGCGCACCAGCTGATGGAAGTAGTCGTCGCCGATGCGCGTGGTGATCGCCGCCGCCACTCGCGCCACGGCATCCTGTACCCGCTGCGACTCGTACTGCTCGGTGATGTCGCTGATGAAGCCCTCCAGCCCCTTCACCTCGCCCACGGCGTCGTAGAGCGCCTGGCCTTGCTCGAGCATCCAGCGCCACTGTCCGGCGGCGGTTTGCAGGCGATAGACGACGCGAAAGGGACTTCGGCCGACGACCCCTTCCTCGACGGCGGCCTCCACACAGGCACGGTCAAGCGGGTGGATCAGTGCCGCGTAGCTGACCTCGCGGTTATGCAACAGCGCCTCGGGGGGGTAGCCAGTCAGCGCCTCGGCCCCCTGGCTGACCACCAGCATCGTCCAGTCGGCATCGTTCAGGCAGCGGTAGGCCATGCCGGGCAGGTGGTTGAGCAGCGTCTCGAGGCGGCGCTCGCTCTCGCGGGCCACCGCCTCGCTCCTCTGCAGCGCCCGACTGGCCTGGTTGCGCTCGATCTGGGCGCTCGCCTGGGCCGCGGCGATATGCAGGATCTCGGACTCGAGGCCTGCCAGCTGCATCGGGCGGTTGTTGAGCACCGCCAGCAGGCCCAGCGGTCGGCCGTTCTGAGCGCAGAGCGGCAGGCCCAGGTAGCTCTCCGCCTCGAGCCGCTGCAGCAGCTCGTCATCGGGAAAGCGCTGCTGAACCCCTTCGGGATAGAGGCAGACCTCCTGACCCGCCACCGTCTCGCAGGGCGTTCCGGCCAGGTCGTAGCTGAGATCGGGAGCCGGCTCGCCGTGCGACCACACCGCCAGGGTATGCGCGCGATGATCGTTGCCGACCCGGGCCACCAGCACGTGGTCCACGTCGAGGATCTCCGCCAGCTTCGCCACCAGGGTGATGAAGAAGGTGTCGCCGGTGGCGCGGTTCATCCCGTCTGCCAGCAGCCGGAAGGCGGCTTCGGCGGTCACGCGGGCTTGCATCGCTTCATCCTTGTTCCAATGGCATTCCGGGCACACGACCACCATAGCATTTCGGCACAATGCGGATAATGAACCTTACTTCGCCTCCACAGCGTCCGATTGATGCCTGTACCGTCGTCCAATGGCTTTCTTGCCTGTCTATCGGGGGCAGTGTGATGGCGTTGTCAGCATCGTCTATTGGTCGCAGTGCGATCCGCCATGTGGGCAGGGATTGCCCCGGCTCCGCTGCCTTACGCCATCCACTTGGCATATCCGTGCTTGGTGTCCGACTTTCCAACCCATTGATTTAATGGGGCTGTGGTCATGCTTTCGCTCTACTTCTCGGACGAAAGGGGTATGCCCTCCAACCCTCTCGGTATTGGCCTTGCCGCTGAGGCAGCAATCACACTTGCC
The DNA here is from genome assembly GCA_018401555.1 of Halomonas sp. Taxonomy (GTDB): domain Bacteria; phylum Pseudomonadota; class Gammaproteobacteria; order Pseudomonadales; family Halomonadaceae; genus Halomonas. Next base: position 17,749 of record JAGYKP010000091.1, on the reverse strand, counting down.
GGTCTCGTCATGCGGACTCAGGTGAAGATCATGTCGCAAACCACCGGGGCGGCCGAGCAGGCGCCCTATACCGAAGCTGCCGCCTTCAAGCCGGTATCGCTCCTGCTGGGCCTCGTCATTGGCCTGGGGGTGTTCTTCCTGCTGCCCGAGTCGTTGGCCGTCAACGCTCGCATCGTGGCGGCCATCGCCATGCTGATGGCCACCTGGTGGATGACCGAGGCCATCCCGATTCCCGCCACATCGCTGCTGCCACTGGTGCTGTTCCCCTTCTTCGACATCGCCTCGGTGGGGACCACGGCCGCGCCCTACGCGCACAGTATCGTCTTCCTGGTGCTGGGCGGGGTGCTGCTCGGCCTGGCCACGCAGCGCTGGAACCTGCATCGACGCTTCGCCCTGCTGACCGTGCTGACCGTTGGCACCAAGCCCGCACAGATCGTCTTCGGGCTGATGTTTGCCAGCTGGTTCATCACCATGTGGGTCAGCAACACCGCCACCGCGGTGATCATGGTGCCGATCGGCGGCTCCATCATTGCCCTGGTGAAGTCGCTGGGTAATGGTGAGGACACGCCCAAGTTCTCGGCTGCCGTGCTGCTGGGTATCGCCTACGCCATCACCATCGGTTCCATGGCGACACTGATCGGTCAGCCGCCCATGGCGCTGATGCGCGCCTACATGGAAGACACCCATGGTCTGTCCATCGGCTTCGGCCATTGGATGCTGATGGGCGTGCCGTTCTCCGCCACCATGCTGGTCCTGGCGTGGTTCGTGCTGAACAAGATCGTGTTCCGTGCCGAGGTCGAGGACATCAAGGGCGGCAGGCAGATGATCGAGTCCGAGCTCAAGGCCATGGGCCGACTGACCCCGGAAGAAGGGCGGGTGCTGATGGTCTTCGCTGGGGCGGTCTTCTGCTGGGTGTTCCTGCCGTTGATCGCGAGGATCCCTGCGGTTCAGGGCGCGCTGCCGTGGCTGTCCAACATCAACGACACCAGCGTGGCGATCCTGGCCGCGATCCTGATGTTCGTGATTCCGGCCTCCAAGGGGCAGGGCGCACTTTTGGAGTGGACGGCCACCCGCGACGTCCCCTGGGGCGTACTGATCCTGTTCGGGGGTGGCCTGACCCTGTCCGCGCAGTTCACGGCCACCGGGCTGAGCGTCTGGATCGGCAGAGCGTCTCGGGCCTGTCGGGCTCCCGCCGATCATGATCCTGGCCGTCACCGCCATCGTGATCATCCTGCTCACGGAGCTGACCAGCAACACGGCCACGGCGGCGGCCTTTTTCCCGATCATGGGCGCCATTGCCGTCGGGCTGGGTATCGAGCCCTTCCTGATGACCATCGTGGTGACCTTCGCCGTCAGCTGCGCCTTCATGCTGCCGGTGGCGACGCCCTCCAACGCCGTCGCCTTCGCCACCGGGGATCTGCCGATCAAGAACATGATTCGTGCTGGCATCTGGCTCAACCTGGTCGGCCTGCTGGTGATCATGGTGGCGCTCTATACCATCGTGCCGCTGGTTTTCGACGTCTCGTTCTGACGCTGCCCACATACCAGCGACGGCGCCCGAGTGGCCCGAGGAGCGCCGGCAAGCCGTGGTCGCCAGGATCGGCCTGCGTTATTACTGACTCGTGCCGGCTTCCTGGCGTGCCTCGACGCTGAGCTCTACCGCCGTCTCGGCGTTGGCCAGCCAGATGGCGCCATCCTGGATGGTGACGTTGAGGTTCATGCCGCGTGCCGCCAGCTGCCCCAGCGCCGCCATGCTCTCCGGCGGAATATCATAGACGGAGAGGTTGCCCAGGCCGGCCAGCTTGCTGCCGAGCTGTTCCCACCAGATCCTGGCGCCCTGGCCGCTGTAGGTATAGAGCACCACCTGCAGGGCGCGGCCGCAGGCGCGGCGTATCTCACGCTCATCCGGTTGCCCCAGCTGGATCCAGAGTTCGATCTCGCCGGCCAGGCTCCGGATCCATAGATCGGGCTCATCGTCGGTGCTGACACCGCGACCGAAGGCAAGATCCTCATGGGCATGTCGGGCGAAAGCCAGCACGCGCAGCATCATGCGCTCGTCGGTCTCCGACGGATGGCGGGCGAGCGTGAGGGCATGTTCGCCATAGTAGTGGCGATCCATGTCGGCAATCTGGAGACTTGCCTTGAAAATGGTGGCTTTCAGTGCCATTCGGGTGGCCTCAAGGGAAACTTGCATGACAGTCAGCTCCAGATCACTGCTGCCTAGGCTGAATTGCTGGATCTGCCTAAGCAACGAGTCTTTGGCTACGGCCCATCTCCGGTGCTTTGCACCCCGTTTGCTTTCGGTGGTGCTCGCAGTGTGAATCCGAAAGGATAGGCCTTAATGTTCTGGTGGCTGGGTAGGAGAGGGTAGCCAGCGTGGTGGAGAGACTGGGGTACGAAAGTGTCCAGCTGGCTCCAGACAGTACCAAAACCCAAATATGGACTCAGGTACGGGCTGAGAAAATACAGACAAAGAAAAAGCCGCTGAAATCAGCGGCTTATCTATATTCGGTGGCGGAGGGGGAGGGATTCGAACCCTCGAAGCCTTTCGACTTACACACTTTCCAGGCGTGCTCCTTCGACCACTCGGACACCCCTCCGCATTGTGGTTCTCACGCCCGGGCAGCTGGGCCTTTCGCGTCAGAACGGCGCATATATTATCGGCCTAAGTGCGCGAATGCAAGCGGTTTCCTGGCTTCGACTGGTGGTACCCACGGCTCGGGGTCTGCCTAACTTCCCGGGCTGTGCCGGGGTGCGCCGGTCCGCTATGCTGGGGGCGAACCCACGACAGGGAGAGTCCCATGTCCTTACGCACCATGTCATTGCCCCCCTTGCTCGCCGGCCTGCTGCTGGCACTGCCGATCACCGCCCTGGCCGAGACGCCCAACATCGTGCCCGGGGAGTGGGAATTCACCAGTACTACCTCAGTCTCCGGCGACATGCCGATCCCCGACCAGACCGAGACGACCCGCGAGTGTATCGCCCAGGGCGACCTCGCCGATCCCGACTTCCAGATGATCGAGGAAGAGGAGGGGTGCGAGCTGCTCGAGCACAATGTCGGTGTCGATGGCATGGACTACCGCATGGTCTGTGAGGCCGAGGGTGGTCAGGCGGACATCGTCGGCCATATGGACTTCCTCGGCGAGACCACCGAAGGCCGCGTGGAGGTTACCGTCCAGTCGCCGCAGATGGGCGAGATGGAGATGGTCACCGAGGTCGAGGGCCGTCGCGTCGGCGACTGCTGACGCCAGCCTCGTTGGTTGCAACGCAAGACGGCCACCTCGAGGTGGCCGTCTTGCGTTGAGTAGGCTCAATGCCCTTCCGGGGTGGCCTCCATCTCATGTTCCAGGCGCCTGGCCACGTCGCCGGGAGAGCCGGTGCGGCGTGCCAGCAGGTCGTAGGCCACCGGTACCACGAACAGCGTGAACAGGGTGGCGGCGGCCAGGCCGCAGAGGATGACGATGCCGATCACCAGGCGGGTCTCGGCGCCGGCGCCGCTGGAGATGATCAGCGGCACGGCGCCGGCCATGGTGGTGGCGGCGGTCATCACTATGGGGCGCAGGCGGGTCACCGAGGCCTCCACCAACGCTTCGTGGAAGGCCCAGCCCTGGTCGCGCAGCTGGTTGGCGAACTCCACGATCAGGATGCCGTTCTTGGCGGCGAGTCCCACCAGCATCACCAGCCCCACCTGGCTGTAGATGTTAAGCGACTGGCCGGTGACATAGAGTCCCAGCAGGGCGCCGCAGATCGCCAGGGGCACGGTGAGCATGATCACGAAGGGGTGCACGAAGCTCTCGAACTGACCCGCCAGCACCAGGAACACTACCAGGATGCCCAGTCCGAGCAGGAAGCCCGTGGCACTGCTGGCTTCCTGGTAGTCCCGCGAGGCGCCCTTGACGTCGGTCTGGGCCTCGGCGGGTAGCAGCTCGCGCGTCGTCTGCTCCAGATACTCCAGCGCCTCCCCGAGTGGATAGCCATCGGCCAGGTCGGCCTCGAGGGTGATGGCACGCACCCGGTTGAAGCGGTTGAGGGTACTGGGACCGGCGAAGTCGGAGATGTTCACCAGGCTGGCCAGGGGAATCAGCTCGCCGCTGCGCTGTGAGCGCACGCGCAGGCTCTCCAGGCTCTGGGGGCTGGGGCGGGCGCCGGGTTCGCCCTCGAGGATGACGTCGTACTCCTCGCCGTCATCGATATAGCGGGTGGCAGTCCGCCCGCCGAGCAGGGTCTCCAGGGTGCGACCGATCTCGGTGACGGTAACGCCCAGCGCCGCAGCCCGCGCGTAGTCGATGTCGACCTCGAGCTGAGGCTGGCTCTCCTCATAGTCGCTGTCCAGCTCGATGATCCGCGGGTTGTCTTCCCGGATGTGCTCGAAGAGGGTGTCGCGCCACTCGGCGAGTTCCTCATAGGTGCCACCACCGAGCACGAACTGCACCGGCTTCTCGACACTCGAGCCGAAGCCCTGACGCATCACCGGGAAGGCGCGTACGCCGGGCAGGTCGGCGAGGTTGCCGCGGATCTCGTCCATGATCTCCCAGGCGGAGCGCCGGCTGCCCCAGTCGGCCAGGTTGACGATCACGAAGCCGCTGTTGAAGTTCTCGATATTGCCCCAGCCGCGTGGCGCGCGTACCACCACGCGGTCGACCTCGCCGGTGTCGAGCATCGGCAGCAGGCGCGCCTCGATCTCGTCCATGTAGTCGAGCATGTAGTCATAGGTGGCGCCCGGTGGGCCGTTGACCAGTACCCAGAAGTTGCCGCGATCCTCCTGAGGCGTGTACTCGTTGGGCAGCTCGGCATTCAGCCAGACCATCCCGCCGATCACCGCGAGGAGCAGTGCCACCACCACCAGGCGCAGCTTGAGGGCCCGCTCGAGCAGGCGACGATAGATGCAGCGCGAGTGTTCCAGTGCCCACTGCACGCCGCGGGCGAGGCGTCCCTCGTGCATGCCCGTCTTGAGGATCTTGGACGCCATCATCGGCGTCAGGGTCAGCGCCAGCAGGCTGGAGATGGCCACGGCGGCGGCCAGGGTCAGGGCGAACTCCGAGAACAACCGGCCGATATCGCCCTCGAGGAAGCTCAGCGGCACGAACACGGCGATCAGCACCAGGGTGGTGGCGATCACCGCGAAGGCGATCTGGCGAGTGCCGCGGAAGGCTGCCACCAGCGGTGTCTCGCCGTGGTCATGCATGCGCCGGTGGATGTTCTCCAGCACCACGATGGCGTCGTCGACGATCAGGCCGATGGCCAGCACCAGGGCCAGCAGGGTGAGCAGGTTGATGGTGAAGCCCATCACTGCCAGGGCACCGAAGGCACCGATCAGGGCGATGGGCACGGTGACCGCGGGAATCAGGGTGGTGCGCAGGTTGCCCAGGAACAGGAAGATAGCCACCACTACCAGGCCCATGGCGATGAACAGGGTCTGCACCACCTGGGAGATGGCACCCTCGACGAATACCGAGGAGTCGAAGTTCAGCGCCAGCGTCATGCCCTCGGGCAAGCCCGGCTGCTGGCGGGCCATCTCGGCCTGCACCTCCCGGGAGATCTCGAGCACGTTGGCGGTGGACTGCTTGACCATGCCCAGGCCCACCATGGGGGTGCCATTGCCGCGGAAGATGGTGCGCTCCTCCACGGCGCCGATCTCCACCCGGGAGATGTCGCCGAGACGCACCAGGTAGCCGTCATCGGCCTCGTCGAGCACCAGGCTGCGGAAGTCCTCCGGTGTGGCGAAGCCGCGCGGCAGGCGCACGATGAACTGGCGTTCGCTGGATTCGATGGAGCCACCGGGAAGCTCGACGTTGTCGGCGCGCAGGGCATCCTCCACGTCGCCGGCGGTGAGGCCGCGTGCCGCCATGGCATCGGCGTCGAGCCACACCCGCATGGCATATTCCCGGCCACCGCCGATGATCACCCGCGACACGCCTGGCTGGATCGAGAAGCGGTCGACCAGGTAGCGGTTGGCGTAATCGGTGAGCTCGGCCATGGTGTAGCCCTCGCCGGAGAGCGACAGCCAGATCACGACCTCGGAGCTGGAGTCGGCCTTCTCGACCTCGGGCGGGTCGGCCTCATCGGGCAGGTTGCCGGCGGCATCCGAGATGCGATCGCGGATATCGTTGGCCGCCGAATCGATGTCCTGGTCGAGACCGAACTCGATGTTGATGCTGGAGCGTCCGTCCTGGCTGGAGGAGGAGATCACCTGGATGCCGGAGACGCCGGCGATGCGATCTTCGAGCACCTGGGTGATGCGGGTCTCCACCACGCTTGCCGAGGCACCCGGGTAGCGGGTATCGACACTGACGATGGGCGGGTCGATGGAGGGGTACTCCTGCAACGGCAGGCGCTGCAGGGCGAGCAGGCCGAAGGCCACGATCAGGGCGGCCAGCACGGTGGCAAGCACCGGCCGCTGGACGGAGATATCGGAGAGGCGCATCAGCCGCTGGCCTCCGCAGCGTCACGGTCCTGGCGCAGCAGCTCGGGGATGCTGGTGCTCTCGTCGAGGATGCCCAGCAGTCGGGTCGGCTGGCCATCGCGCACCCGCTCGGTGCCATGGGCCACGACCAGCTGGCCCGGGGCCAGCCCCTCGATGACTTCGACCTCGCCCTGGCGACGGGCGCCGATGGTGATCTCGCGGCGTGTCACCCGGTGCTCGTCACTCGGGTCGAGGGTGAGCACGAACTGGCGGCGCCCCTCGGGAATCAGCGATGACTCGGGAATTACCAGGGCCTGGCGGGACTCGCGTTCCACGGCCACGTTCATCAGCATGCCGGGGCGCAGGTGGTCTTCGGGGTTGTCGATCAGGGCGCGTACGGTGATGCTGCGGCTGACGGGATCGACGCGGGTGCCGATGGTGTCGATCTCTCCCTCGAACTCGGTGTCGGGATAGGCGGCACCGGTGGCTGTCAGTGCCATGCCCGGGATGATCTCGCCCAGGGTTCGCTCGGGCAGGGTGAAGTCGAGCTTCATCACGTCGAGCTTGTCGAGGGTGACGAGCTCGGTGCCTGGGGTCACCAGGGTGCCCACGCTGACGTTGCGAAAGCCCACTCGGCCGGCGAAGGGGGCTTGGATACGGTAGTCGGCCAGCCGCGCCTCCAGGGCCTGGATCTCCGGCCTCCACCTGTCGCAGCCGCGCCTGGGCATCCTCCAGGTCGCCGCGCGGCGCCAGGTTGCGCTCCTGTAGCTGGCTCAGGCGGTTGACGGCGTTGCGGCGCTCCTCGCGCAGGGCCTGGGCGGCACGCAGGTCGGCCTGGGCCTCGTCATCGGCGAGGCGGACCAGCAGCTGACCCGCCTCGACCTTGTCCCCGTCGCGGAAGCTCAGCTCGCGCACCACGTCGGTGACCGTGGCTGAGAGCGTGACGCTCTCATCGGCGCGCAGGGTGCCCAGCGACTCCAGTGGATCGGACCAGGGGGCGAGGTGCGCCTCGGCGGCGATCACCGCGGTGGGTTGCTGGGCCTGGAGCGGTGCCGCCGAGGCGAGCAGCAGGGCCAGCAGCGGCAACAGAAGTGAAACAAGGCGTCGTTGGGACATGGGGGATTTCTGGTCGGTGGACGAGAGTGACGTCAGCGATCCTGCTGGCGCTCTTTAAGCCTAACCGGATGGCGGCGGCAGGAGTATGGCAACAATGCACAAGTTACCCCCGAATGGTTAATGTACAAGGTTTGTACATGATAGGCCACCCTCGGCGCCTGGTGGTGCGACTGCTAGAATGCGCGCCTCGCCATTGGCGTTATGGATAAAGGGCCGGGAGGGCTGCAGGGTGACATATGATGTGGTGGTGATCGGCGCCGGGGCCGCGGGGTTGATGTGCGCCCTGAATGCCGGCTATGCGGGGCGCCGGGTGCTGGTACTGGATCATGCCAACAGGGCCGGCAGGAAGATCCTGATGTCCGGTGGTGGGCGCTGCAATTTCACCAACCTCAACTCCACGCCGGCCAATTTCTTCTCGGGCAATCCGCACTTCTGTATCTCGGCCCTCAAGCGCTATCGACCCGAGCACTTCGTCGAGCTGGTGGAGCGCCACGCCGTGGAGTACGTGGAGAAGGCCCCGGGGCAGCTGTTCTGCGCCGACTCCAGCAAGGAGATCGTGCGCGTGCTGCTCACCGAGTGCGACTGGGCGGGGGTCGAGATTCGCCTGAAGACGCGCATTGACGCGGTGGAGCGGCGGGGAGAGGGCATCCGCCTGGCCACCTCCGCCGGTACAGTCGATGCCGGTGCACTGGTGGTGGCCAGTGGTGGCCTGTCGATTCCCAGCATGGGGGCCAGCGGCTTCGGCTACGAGATCGCCCGCCAGTTCGGCCTGGCGGTTACCGATACGCGCCCCGCGCTGGTGCCCTTCACCCTGACCTCGCAATGGAAGGCGCGTGCCGAGGCGCTGGCCGGGGTGAGCTGCGGGAAGTGGAGGCCAGCTGCCGAGACGGGCGCTACCGTGAGCCCATGCTGTTTACCCACCGTGGCCTCTCCGGCCCGGCCATGCTGCAGGTCTCGAGCCACTGGCAACCCGGCGACGAGATCGTCATCGACCTGCTGCCCGGCGAGGATGCCTTCGCGGCGCTGTGCGCCGCCCGCGACGCGACGCCGAAGCGCCGTCTCTCCACCTGGCTCGGCGAGCGCCTGCCGAAACGGCTGGCCCAGGCGCTGGTGGAGTGGCACGGCGACGACGGGGTGCTGGCCGAGTGCGGCAACGCCCGCCTGCAGGCCTGGGGCGAGGCGCTCAATCGCTGGCGGCTCAAGCCCGCTGGCACCGAGGGGTGGCGCACCGCGGAGGTGACCCTGGGCGGGGTAGATACCCGCGCGATTTCGTCCCGGGACTTCTCGGTAGCGGGGCTGCCCCAGCTGCGCTTCATCGGCGAGGTGCTGGATGTGACCGGGGAACTGGGGGGGCACAACTTCCAGTGGGCCTGGGCCAGCGGCGTGGCCTGCGGGCAGAGTCTCTAGTTGACCCAAGGGCCGGGCATTCAGGCCAGGCGCTGGGCGATCTCCTCCCATAGCCGGCGATAGGCCTGGGCGGCAGCGGTGCGCGGCGCGAAGCTGCACAGCGGGGCGCGCTCGAGTCCCATGCGTTCGACCACGCTGGCGCTGGGAATGGTTTGCGAGAGGCGCAGCGGCCAACGCTCGGGCAACGAGTCGATGATCTCGCGGTGCAGGGTGCGGCGGCGGTCGGCCCAGGGGTGACGAAAAGGGCCAGACCGGGCAGGGCACATCGCGCTCGTCCAGGAAGGCACGCAACTGCTCCAGGGTGCGCAGCGAGAGTACCGTGGGCACGATGGGCACCAGCAGCGCATCGACGCTGGCGAAGACGCTCTCGGAGAGGGTCGAGAGGGTGGGAGGGCAGTCGAGGATTACCAGGTCGTAGTCATCGCGGATCGGCTTGAGGATGCGCCGGAGCTGATTGTCGCGTCGTTCGGCGAGCAGGTGGTCCAGTTCGCGTGAGGCCAGCGCCGCCGGCAACAGGTCGAGGTTCTCGACCTGGGTGGCGCGGATTACCTTGTCGTAGGCGGCCTTGCCCTTGACCAGCCGGGCAACCCCGCCGCGCACCTTGGGTTTGGCGCGCAGATAGAAGGTGGTGGCCGCCTGGGGGTCGAGGTCCCAGAGCAGTACACGTTGACCGTCGAGCGGCCGCCTCACGGCGGCCGGGTTGACCGCCGAGGCCGTCTTGCCGACGCCGCCCTTGATGCTGTAGAGGGCCAGCATGCGCAAGGGGCATCTCCCGAGTCAGAAGGGTGGAAGGCGATAATCCTGCCACCTGAATATGACAGAGGCGTGACGTTGAGATGTCAGGCCAGGTAGCGTCCGCCGGCGGCGATGGCGCTGGTCAACAGCCCGAGGATCAGGTTGAGGCCCACCAGGCGGCGGATGCTGGCCAGCTGCTGGCCGCCTTCGGGCCAGGCCTCGGCATCCACGGCCCGCTGCAGGCGCTGCCAGGGCACGAACCACAGGTGCAGGTAGATGGCCATCATGGCCAGGCCCAGCGCCAGCATCAGGTGGATATGCCAGCGTGCCCCGGCCATGCCGCCGAACACCACGAAGAGCATCCACAGGCCGGTGGCCAGCAGGAGCGCGGCGGCGGCCCACACCCAGGGGAAGAAGCGCGCGAAGACGCCTCGCCACAGGGTCAGGCGAGCGGGTGGCTCGAGCTGGCTGGCGGCCACCGGGCGCAGCACGACCCAGGCGAAGAACATGCCGCCGACCCAGATCACGGCGGCGAGAACGTGCAGTGTGATGGCGAGCGTCATGGGCGGCTCCTCGGGTATTCAGGCAAAGATGGCAGGGCGTGTCCCTGTCGGCACCTTACCCCAGGCCAGCCCCCCTGCCCAGGCGTGCAGGAGAGTGCGCTGGCGGTTGTCGGCACCCCGCGGCATCATGGGAGCCGTTTGGCTTGGTAACGAGGTCGTGATGAAGAGAGTGCCGCAGGAGGCGCTGCCGGTACCCGGCGAGGCCTCTCCCGGTCTCGAGGGATCGCGCTGGATTGGCGTGGCGGCGGTGAGCTGCCCGGCCGTGGAGCAGCGGCTGCCGGGGCAGGCGAGGTCGACGCTACCCCTGCGGCTGATCGAGCGCGGCGGTCCCTTCCCCACTCCCAGGACGGCACCACCTTCTTCAACCGCGAGGGTCGCCAGCCGGAAGGAACCACGGGGCTACTATCGCGAATACACCGTGGAGACCCCGGGGCTGTCCCATCGCGGGGCTCGCCGCATCGTTACCGGTGGCGAGCCACCCGAGGTCTTCTACTACACCGATGACCACTACGATTCGTTCCGGGTGCTGGAGGATCGACGTTGACTGCCCCTCTGCCTTCGCTGGAAGCCCTGGCTCGCTACCTGGAAGATCCGGTCCATGCCGGCGTGTATGGCTTCTCGAGCAAAATGCATGCCGCGGGACTGGACAAGGAGGCGGCAGGCACGGTGGGGCTCGACTGGCGTCGCCTGGGACCTTCGCCGTTCTGGAGCCGTGAGGCGCTGCTCGATGGCCTGGCGGAGAGCCTGGGGTTCCCCGAGCATCAGCGCAACTGGGATGCCGCCTGGGACTGCCTGACGGAGCTGGAGTGGCAGACGGGGAGGGCCCGGGATGGTGGTAGTACCGGTCGCTGCTGCCGATGAAGCCGCCATGGCCGCCTTCCTGGAGTTGATGCAGGATGCCGCCGAGCACTGGGCGACCCGCGGGCATACGCTGGTCACGCTGATTCTCTGGGAGGGAGAGTCGCCGGCGTGGGCGCGGGAGTTGCCGGCCCTGCCCCGGGAAGCGACCGGGTAGCCTGGGGCTCAGCGCAGCAGGCGCCGAGCGCGGTTGACCACCAGGGTGCCAGCGGCGGCGCGGCGGCCGAGACGCAGTGCCGGCTGAGGCGCAGTGCAGGAGCAGGCCACCCACCGCGTAGAGGGGGGCCTTGAAGCGCATCAGTGTGTGCCAACCGCTACATCGATCGGCCGGGTGGCGCTGCGCCAGCGGCTCGCCGCGACCAGGATATCCACGCGCTGCTGCTCGATACGCGCCTCCAGCTCGGCCTTGGTAGCGGCGCGAGGAGCACGGGATCGGCGGTCAGTCGCCATGGCGGGCCTCCCGGCGATCGTGCTCCACCAGGTCGCGATCGGTGGCGAGGTGCTTGAGAGTGCTGGCCAGCAGGGTGCGCCGTCGCGCCAGCTGCATGACCCGCAGGCAGAGCAACAGGCCGCCGCCGAGCAGCACGCCGGCGCTCACGGCGATGGCGGTCATTCGATAGCTGTCCCAGAAGGCCACGATCACCAGGGTGGTGAGCACCGCAATGCCGAGCAGCAGCAGGATCAGTGCCAGCCCGGCGAGCAGCAGCAGGCCCACCAGGCGGGCGCGCTCCTCCTCCAGTTCCAGCACGGCGAGACGCAGACGCGTCTGCCGGTGGCCAGCAGGCTGCCAAGGAGGCGCCTGCCGGCGGTGAATACCCGCTGAGCCGGTCCCTGGCTGGATGCCATCAGCGACGCCCGATAAGCAGGCCGATCACGACCCCCACGCCGGCGCCGATGCCGATGCTGGTCCAGGGGTTGTCGTGGACGTAGCGGTCACAGGCGTCGACCTGATGATCGATGGATCTCGCGGGCCTCGCCGTAGAGACGCTCGCCGCGGGACTCGAGCCGTTCGCGGGTCTCCTTGAGCCGCTTCTCGGCGCGTTCACGCAGCTCCTTGATATTGCCGCGGGAGTCGTCGGCGGTGGCGCTGACCAGCTCCTCGATGGTCTGGCTGAGGTGCTGCAGGTCTTCCTTGAGCTGCTCGGTGGATTCGTGCGTGCGATTCGCCATGAGAGTCTTCCTGTGACAGTGGGTGACTAGCCCAGCATAGCAGTCGTGGCGCGGCTTGACAGCGCCCGTGCCGCTAATCCTTGACGCCGGTCAGGGCTAGCGCAGCAGACCGCTGCTGGGGGAGAACAGCGGGTTGAGGCTGAAGCCCAGGCTCAGGCGCTGGGTATTCTGGTCGTAGTCGATCAGGCTCTCGCCGTAGCCGTGGTAATACTGCACGTGGGCGCGAATCTTGCTGTCGAACAGCGGCCAGGAGTAGTCGAACTGGCCCCCCATATGTCCCGCCCCGGGGTTGCCGCGCAACATCAGGCTGAGCTCGTTGTCGCCGAAGCGGCGGGCCAGCGTCATGTCGCCGTAGCCCATGTAGCGCTCGATATCGGGGTTGTCGTCATCGCCGGTGGTCTCCGGCAGACGGTAGTGGGGGGCCAGGCTCACTGCCCAGTCGCCACGCTGGAAGATCGTCTCCAGGTAGAAGCGGTTCCAGCTGCGCGACAGGTCGTTGGAGCGGCCATTGGACTGGTGGTTGACGACTATGCGATTGCGTATGTTGGCCCAGCCCAGCACCTGCCAGTCGTTGTCGAAGCTCAGGAATATCTCGGGCTCGTAGTTGGTCTCGCGGAAGGGCGAGGAGTCGTCGGTGTTGTAGGCCTGCCACCAGCTGCGCTGGGTATAGGCGAAATAGAGGTCTCCGGTATTGCCGAACAGCCCTTCGGCAAGGGCTACCTTGGCGCTGAACTGAAACTTCAGCTCGCTGCGTTCCATCCCCTCCTCGCCGGTCAACTCGGTATAGGCCGCATGGTTGGGCTTGCGGTTGTAGGTGAGCGGAAACAGGTAGTTGCGCCGGTAGGCGGTAATGGCATAGGGGTTACGGTTGGAGGCCTGTTCCAGTTGGCGCCGCCCGGCGGCCTCGACCACGGCGATATCGCCCGGGGCGATCGATGGCGGGGAGGGCCAGACGAACTCTCCGGCGCCCGCCGTAGCGGTGGCTGGCTGCTGCTCCATGGCCTCGAGCCTCGCCTGCACTTCGGCGGCCTCGCTACGCAGCTCGGCGAGGCGTGCCTCCAGTGCGGAGCGCTCGGCTGTGTCCGGCGCTGCCTGGGCTGTGCCCGCGACGAGCAAAGTCAGTGAGGTGAGGGCTGCGGTGCATATCGGCAGGCGCATGGTAGGGGTCCGGTGCAGGGGTAGACCTTTGTTCTACCATGCCCGGAAGGCAAGTCAACCGTTGGGCCGGTGGCAATTGCCTTGCCGAGGGTGGGGGCGGAGAATCAGCGGTAGGAAAAACGCAACGGGAGAGCGGCGTGAGCGGACAGGCGGGAGGTGGTGCCAGAGGGTTCGGAAGGCGACTTGCGGCATGCTGGCTGGTGGGGCTGCTGTTTCTGGTCATGGCGTTGCCGGCCCTGGCCCAGCAGGAGCCGCTGCCCGAGCGCGCCGCCGTGGAGGAGCGACTCGCGGCCCTGGAGGAGGGGGCGGGCGAGGAGGGACCCTCCGCAGAGGATCAGGCCACCATCGATCTGCTTACGGCGACTCTCGCCGACCTGGATGCTCTGGCCGAGGTCGAGCAGCGCCGTGAGGCACTCGAGAGCCGGGTGGAACAGGCGCCCCAGGAGCTGATACGCCTGGAGCGCGAGCTGAACGAGGAGACGACGGCCAGCCAGGCCTCCGCCGCCGAACTGGACGAGCTCTCCCTGGACGAATTGGAGGCCCGCCAACAGGAGGCGGTGGTGGAGCTGCAGCGCCTTCAGGATCGCCTTGCCGAGGTGAATGCGCAGTTGCTCACCGCCCAGACCCTGCCCGAGCGGGCACAGCAGTCCATCGCCGAGGCCATGCGTCGGGTTGAGCAAGCGCGACGCGACCTCGACGAGCTGGATGTCAACGATGTTCCCGCCGATGACCCCCAGCGTTGGCGACGTCAGGTAGCACGCGCCCTCGCCGAGGCGCGGCTGCTCTATCACCAGCGCGAGCTGGCTACCAACACCCGCCTGCGAGAGCTGGACCAGCGGCGCCAGGAACTGCTGACACGCCAGCAGGCGAGCCAGGAGGCGGAGCTTGCGCTGCTGCAGAATGTCATCGAGCGCAAGCGGCGCATGGCCTCCGAACAGGCCATCGCCGATGCGGTCCGCGATGATCCGCTGCTGGAGGAGGGGCATCCGGTGCTGGAGAGCGCCCAGCAGGTCAACCGCGCCCTCAGCCAGGAGCTGCTGCGCGCCAACGACCGCAGCAATGCCCTGGTGCGCGAGAGCCTCGTGGTACGCAGCAACCTCGACCAGGTGCGCCAGCTGGAGCGCAGCCTCAACGAGCAGATCGAGGCGATCCGTGGTTCGACGCTGTTGGCGCGTATCCTGCGAGAACAGCGCCGTGCGCTGCCCCAGGTCGCGGCTCGCCGCGACCTCCAGGACGAGATCGCCGATCTGCGCCTGCGCCAGTTCGACCTGGCGCGCCAGCGCGATCAGCTGCGTGAGGGGGAGCGCATGGCCAACCAGCGCCTGGCGGAGGCGGGGGTGGAGAGCAGCGAAGGGCTGGTCGACTCCCTGCAGCGCCTCTATCAGTCGCGGCGCGAACTGGTCGACCGCCTCGAACAGACCTATGGCAGTCTGCTCAGCTCGGCCATCGAGCTGCAGCTCAACCAGCAGCAGCTGCAGGAGACAGCGCGCGGACTGCGCGCCACCATCGATGAACAGCTGTTCTGGGTCGCCAATACGCGCCCACTGGGGCTGGCCTGGGTTCGCCAGATTCCCGACAACCTCGCCCTGGAGTGGCGTGAAGGGGAGTGGCGTCAGGTGCTGCCTACCACCTGGAGCCTGCCCACGGCGGGCGCCGTGGCGGATTGCCGCCGCTGCTGCTGGCGGTGGTCCTGCTGTGGCGACGCCGGCCCCTCCAGGCGCGCCTCGCCCGGCTCAATGAGCAGATCGGGCGCCTGCGCAGCGATAGCCAGCTGCATACGCCGCTGGCGATACTCCTCAATGCGCTGCTGGCGGCGTCGGGGCCGCTGCCGCTGGCGGCAGCCAGCCTGGCGCTGCTGGCGGGTGGCGATGCCATCGCCGACGCGCTGGGCATGGCCGGCCTGCAACTCTCCCTGGCGTGGGGCGTGGTGGCCTGGTCGCGTCGCCGCCGCTGGCCACCGATGGCGTGGCTACCAGGCACTTCTACTGGCCGGCAGACTATGCCCTGCGGCCTGCGCCGGCTGCTGGGCTGGCTGGGGCTGGCCCTGATACCGGTGCTGGCCATCGCTACCCTGGCGAGGGAGTCGGAGTTCGGGCTGAGCCAGCGCCCGCTGGCCCTGGCGCTGCTGCTGCTGGGCTTGCTGGCGATGAGCGTGATTCTGGCCAGGCTGATCCTGGCCCATGCGCCGTTCTTCGGCGTCAAGCTGTTCCGCCTGGTGCTGGGCCTGGCCATGGCCGCAGTGCCGCTGGTGCTGATCGGGCTGATCGTCAGCGGATTCGAGTACACCGCCCTGAGCCTGGTCGGTCGCTTCGTCATCACGCTCTACCTGCTGGGGCTGTGGATCCTGGTGGAGGCGTCGGTGGTGCGTGGCCTGGCGGTGGCGGCGCGTCGCCTGGCGTTCCGGGCGCGCGCTGGCGCGCCGCCGGGCCGAGAAGGCAAGGAGGGCCGACGGTCGGCCAGAGATCGTCGAGGAGCCGCCGCTGGACATGGAGCAGATCAACCAGCAGTCGCTGCGCCTCTCCAAGCTGATCCTGCTGATCGGCTTCGTGCTGCTTTTCTACCTGGTGTGGGCCGACCTGCTCACCGTACTGGGTTACCTGGAAGAGGTGGCGATCTGGGCGCCGCGCTGAGGGCGAGGACCTCATGCCGGCACTTGCGCTGTCGGTGGCCGACATCTTCACGGCGCTGCTGATCATCGCCCTGACCCTGATGCTGGCGCGCAACCTGCCGGGCCTGCTGGAGGTCAGCGTGCTGTCACGCCTCGACCTCAAGCAGGGCAGCGCCTATGCCATCACCTCGCTGCTCTCCTACACCATCGTCGGTACCGGCCTGGTGGCGTCGCTGGGCGCCCTGGGGGTCTCCTGGGACAAGCTGCAGTGGCTGGTGGCGGCGCTGGGTGTGGGCCTGGGCTTCGGCCTGCAGGAGATCTTCGCCAACTTCGTCTCGGGGCTGATCATCCTCTTCGAGCGGCCGGTGCGCATCGGCGACACCGTGACCCTGGGCAATCTCACCGGCACGGTGAGCCGGATCCGCATCCGCGCCACCACGGTCACCGATTTCGATCGCAAGGAGATCATCATCCCCAACAAGACCTTCGTCACCGACCAGCTGATCAACTGGTCGCTCTCCGACACCGTCACCCGGGTGGTGCTGACCTATGGCGTGGCCTACGGCTCGGACCATCGCCTGGTGCACCGCCTCGCTGCGCCGGGCCGCCGGCGAGGGCGCCCGGGTGCTGGCCGACCCGGAACCCCAGGTGTTCTTCATGACCTACGGTGCCAGCACCCTCGATTTCGAGCTGCGCATCTTCGTCAACAGCCTCGGCGATCGGCTGTTCGCCACCGACGAGATCAACTGCCGGGTCGGCGAGCTGTTTGCCGAACACGATATCGAGATCGCCTTCAATCAACTCGACGTGCGCCTGCACCGCGCCAGCGACGGGCTGGAGCGCCGGGTGGAGAGGCGCAGCGCCGACGCCCTGGCGGAGCACCATCCGGCACCGGGCGCCCAGGGGGACCCGGGAGATATCGAGACCGGTGATGCCGATGGTGGCGGGGGAGGTGACGGGCGCTGAGGTGCTGGCGTCGCCGTGGGGCTCAGGCGTACGGCGTGGTAGAACTCGCGATTGCCGTCGCCGCCTAGCAGCGGGCTGGGTTGCCAGTGGCGGATCTCCAGGCCGACTTCGGCACAGCAGTCGCGGATGCGCGCCTCCACTTCGCTGTAGCGGGCATCGGTGACCAGGCCCCGGGCGTTGACCCGCCACCTCCGAACTGGGGCTTGACCAGGCTGGCCAGCTGGCCGCCTGCGGGGGAGCAGTGCGGCGAGCTGGGGCAGGATCAGCGTCTGGGAGATGAAGGAGACGTCCATCACCGCCAGGTCCGGCCCGGTGGCGCCCTGCGCCGCGAAGGCCGCCTTCAGACGGGAGTCGTCGGCCATGGCTCGGGCGTTGAGCCCCTCCAGGCAGGTCACCCGAGGGTCGCGGCGCAGCTCGGGGTCGAGCTGGTCGTGGCCCACCTCCACGCCGATCACATGGCGGGCACCGAAGCGCAGGGCACAGTCGGTGAAGCCGCCGGTGGACACAGCCCACGTCGAGCACCAGCCGCTCCCTCAGCTCAAGACCGAGCGCCTCGATCAGCGCCTCGAGAGGCGAGCCCGGCGCACGAGGCGTAGCGCTCCTCGGGGTCCTCCGCTACCTCGAGCCGGGTCTCTTCCGGCAGCTTCTCGCCCGGCTTGGCCACCACCCGGCCCGAATCCCGGCGAGAGTCGCACCCGGCCGTGACGAATCAGCCGCTGGGCGCGGGTACGCGAACGGGCAGGCCCTGGGTCACGAGCAACTGGT
>JAGYKP010000090.1 GCA_018401555.1 Halomonas sp. | reverse complement strand
CTGACCTCTTCAGGCTGGAGCACGCTCGACGCCCACCCGGGCACGCCCTCGCGAATCCTTCGGGAGAAGTCGGGATCATCGTGGGCCGCGACGGCGCGTCGGGTGATATCACCGCAACGCTTGAGCTCGCCCAGGGAGACGCCTGGCACCAGGCCTCCGTGATCATGGACATAGGCCGGGCAGGGAGCCCGCTGAGCAGCAGCCGATGGTCCAGCGGCAGTCCCTCGATGATGCGGCGCATCAGGGCGTAGATCAGGGTGGTGCAGTTGGCGGTAATGGTGTGGTAGAAGCGCGGCGCACGCTCCAGCCGGTTGGCCTGCTCCACCAGTGCCAGCAGCAGCTCGCGACGCTCGTGCTGGCCGAGCAACACCCGATAGAGGGTCACCGCTTCGCCGCGCACGTTGCTGCGCAGGCGTACCGCGTCACGCTCATCGGCGGCGATGATCGCCAGCTCGAAGCGCTTGAAAAACCCGCCGATCTCCGAGAAGGGCTCATGGCGCTCGCGCCGTACCTCCACCGAGAAGGCCACGAAGTCATCGATGCGGCCCTGCTCATCGGCGAAGCCGAAGGAGAGCAGCACGTGGGCAATACCCGGGCGCCCCCAGCCGGAGACGAACAGATCCAGGGAGGCCAGTCGCCGGAGGTCATACTCGCGCCGCTCCCAGGCCACCTCCGCCTCGTCACGGGTGAGCCAGTCGAAGCAGCGCACATGGTCGAGCACCAGCCACTCGCCCTGGCGGCGACCGGTCGCCAGGTGGGCCACATCGTCGGCCCACGCCAGATCGCTTGCCGGCGTCAGCCGCCGCCACCAGCCCAGCAGCAGCAGCATGCTCACCGCCATCACCAGGGCCGGCCCCAGCCTGGCCCCTGCCAGTGCCACACCAGGCAGAGGCCACCCAGCAGCAGCCAGGCGAGGGCGGAGAGACGGCGCCGGGAAACGCCGGCGGGAAAGCGATGCAGCAGCGCCAGGCCGCCCCATAGCGAACACGCCAGCAGCACCAGGCGCAGGGCGAGGTCGAGCAACAGCGACATGGGCGAACTCCCTTCGGCCTGGCGCCAGGCTACCACGGCCCACCACCACTGACCTCAACGCATCACGCCGGCGTCAGCCACTTACCAAAGCAGAGAGGATCAATGAGCGGCGCCTTATTCACAATTAGTAGCCCATCAAATCCGGCAATAGAGTAGCAACTGCCGGCACTGCGATAAGGACCAAGATGGTAGCCAAGATGGGGAGCAGAAACGGGAGCACTCCCATCACCACTTGGCCGTACCGAAGCCGAGTAATGCCCACCATCAAGAACAGCACGTTGCCAAAGGGCGGAGTGATGACCCCCACTGATAACGTAATCACCATGACGATACCGAAATGTATAGGATCGAGCCCCGCAGCCAGCGCGGCGGGAACCACAATCGGAGTAAATATCAGGATACTCTCCACCACCGACATAAAACAGCCAATCATAAGGAAAAATAGCGCGAATATAAGTAACAGAAAGATAGTTGGCATATCGACACTAGCCACTTGGCCTGCAAGCGCCTGAGGAATGCCGATTCGGACCAGAATCCAGCCATAGAAGCTTGATACTGCAATAATCAGCAATATTGCTGCGCTGAACATCAGCGTCCTACGGAACGCAAGATAGAGTGCCTTTAGTGTCATGTCGCGGTAGATCAATCCGCCCAGCACAATGGCATAAAGCGATGCTACGGCACCCGCTTCGGTCGGCGTAAAGAGGCCCGTCCAGATTCCTCCCACGATTATTGCCGGCATGATCAGTGGCAAAATGGCTCGCCGTCCGGTTCTGACCACCTCCTTCCATTCAAATGGTACAGAAGCAGGCATTTCCACACGGCCACTCGCACCTAAGAAAACTGTCATTCCCATCAGAAGCAAAGCCATCAAAATTCCCGGAACCACTCCTGCCATGAACAGCGCTCCGATGCTCACGTTGGCAAGCCAACCATAAACTACTAGTGCAATGCTCGGCGGTAGTATCGGGCCAATTACACTTGATGCAGCAGTAATGCCTGTTGAGTACCCTAAATCATAGCCGCGTTCTTTCATCGCTTTGATCTCGATGCTACCCAGCCCGGCGGCATCGGCTACAGCGGTTCCAGACATGGTCGCAAAAATTGAGCTTGCCACCACATTGGCATGCCCGAGCCCCCCACGCGTAAAACCGATTAGCGCTGTAGCAAAGTCGAATATACGGTTAGTAGTTGACCCAGTATTCATGATGTTAGCAGCAAGGATAAACAGAGGAATTGCCAATAACGTAAAGTTATTTAGCGTCTGAACCATGCGTAGTGACATCAACTCTACAGGAAGACCGCCTGTACCGGTCACCGCCAAAGCAATAAAAGAGGTAATACCGATAGCAACTACAACCGGAAGGCCTATGATCATCAGGACCAATAGACCTCCAACAAAGATCGTTAGCTCAAGCATCAGGAATCCTCCTCATGGCTGCCGTCGACCGCAAGCCAGGAAACTCTGCCACGCAGTGCCTGCCAGGCGGCAAGAATTGTCATGCCGGCAAAGCCGATGAAGATGCCGTAGTAGAGGTAGCTAAAGCTGAATCCGAGAGATACCGAACGATTGTTGGCACTCATATCCGCCATGATCCACGCACCCCAAGCTGCCAGAGTGAAGAAAACGCAGGAAAGCAGCGCGGTCAATCGATACTGAATCGACAAAGCCAGTTCAGGTAGACTGTGGCTGAAGAGATCCACAAGCAGATGCTCCCCACGCACCCACGCGGAAAGTGAGCCAAAACCCACAGCATAAATTGCCAGTAGTGTCGCGACCTCCTCTGCCCAAGGCATGCCCACCTGCAGCAGATCCCGAGCCACCACGGCTGACACAATCAGCAGCAACACTGCTACCAGAAGCAATACGCCCAGTAAATCACAGACCAGAGTCAGGAGTCTCATCAGCTGACATGCCGCCCTATCAACTGGGGTACGCGGTAACGCAATTTCTCGCTTCACAAAACCTTCCTCTTGTCTACAACACTACGGCGGCGCCCTTGGGCGCCGCCGAGATCATCACACTAGCTGGGAACGTCTTACTCACTACCAAGGGCGTCATCTTTTACCCCTTCAGCCATCCCAGAAAGAATTCGATCGATAGCCGGCATGGCTGCCTCACGGAAGGCCGCAATCTCAGGTTCAATTACAGTCATGCCTTCCTTCTGAAGCTCCTCAAGATAGAAAGTATCAAGCTCACGCTCACGCTCGGTACCGTGATGGCGAGCAACCTCGATCGCCTCAGCAATCAGCTCCTGATCCGCTTCATCCAGACCATCCCACCAGCGCTTGCTTGCTACCCAGTTCCAGGGAAACATCACATGGCTGGTCATAATGATATGGTCCTGAACCTCCCACAGTCGGCGCGTATAAGGCGATGACAGTGAGTTTTCATGACCATCAACCTGGCCTGTCTGCATGGCAAGATAGATTTCTGGCGCTGGTACGTTGACCACCTGGGCACCAATCTCTTCCCATACTTCCAGCCAGACCGGAAGAGACGGCAGACGCAGGCGGAATCCCTCAAGGTCTTCAGGAGAGTGGATTGCCTTGTTGGCGGTCATGTGGCGGGGACCACGATGCTGCGTACCGAAGTACTTGATACCTCCCTTCTCCTCAGCCACCTCCACCAGCTTTTGGCCTGAGGGGCTCTCCATATAGGCATCCACTTCATCCCAAGTCGAGAACACGAACGGCACAGTGATAGCGTCATACTCGGGGGCATACTGTTGGCGCCAGTTGCCGCCAGTGATGGCAATCTGCGTCTGACCCAAGTTGAGCAGCTCAAGCACCGAGTTCTCGCCACCCAGCGAACCGGCCAGGAAGGGACGTACATTGAAACGCCCTGGTGCCTGCTCCTCGAGGTATTCGGCGAAACGCTCGACGGCGGCACTTTCGGAACCGCCCTCGCTCATGGTGTTATTGACCTGGATCTCGATGCTGCTGGCCAGGGCGAAGGGGGCGGCCGCGGCCAGGCCCAGACTGGCGAGGGTAGCAAGTAGCGTCTTGCGCATATGTTGTTCTCCCGACGGTATTGTTTCTATGGGGAGCCGCCGCAAGTCCGGCGGCTCTGGCATTCTGATCTTGGGACAAGCTTTGGCCTGGCTCAAATCGAGGTTGGAGAAGGCAGGCTTCGCGAATGACGATGACAGAAGATAGCGTGATGTCACATGGCCTGTCGGCCGGCAACAGGTCTGTTAAGACCAAAGAAGGATAGGACGGCATGCCGACCCAAGCTCCCAATACGAAGTGTCCATAGCCTGACACCAACAGATTACCTGGAGGGTTCATCATGCACGAAGTCAGTCCCGTCGCCTTCATCACCGGCGCCACCTCGGGCATCGGAGAGGCCTGCGCTCGGCGTTTCGCCGAGGCCGGCTGGTCACTGGTCCTGACCAGCCGCCGCCGCGAACGACTCGAGGCCCTTCAGCAGGTTCTCGGCGATCGGGTCCCGGTGCATGTCGCTCCCCTCGATGTCACCGACCATGACGCCGTTGCCCGCACTATCGACGCTCTGCCCCCGGCCTTCTCTGCCGTGAGGGTGTTAATCAATAGCGCTGGACTGGCTCTCGGCAAGGGGCCGGCCCAAGAGGCCGAGCTCGCTGACTGGCACCGCATGATAGATACCAACATCAAGGGCCTAGCCAACGTGACCCGCCTACTGCTGCCGCGGCTGATTGCCACGGGGTCGGGGGCCACCGTGATCAACATTGGCTCCATCGCCGGCCATACTCCCTACCCCGGTGGCCATATCTACGGCGCCACCAAGGCCTTTGTAGAGCAGTTCAGTTACAATCTGCGCTGCGACGTCAGCGCCGAGGGGGTACGAGTTACCGATCTGGCCCCAGGCATGACGGAGAGTGAATTCACCATGGTCCGCATGAAGGGAGACGCCGCGGTGGTCAGCGACTACTATCGTGGCACCCGGGCGTTGCAGCCACGTGATGTGGCCGAGCAGGCCCTGCACATCGCGGAATTACCGCCCCACGTCAACATTACCCGACTCGAGGTTGCGCCGCTCTGCCAACAGTGGTCTCCCTTCACGGTGCTTCGCGACGACGGATGAGGTGGTCGACCAGATGGCGAGCCGTCACCGGCAGCGTCTCGTAGCGACGCATGCCAATCACCAGCTCGCGCTGCGCCCAGTCATCAGCCAGTGGGATGCTGTGCAACGCCAGGTCGCGCAGGTCACTATAGATGGTGCGCTGGGGGAGCACGCCGACCCCCATGCCGTGGTGGATCATCCGGCAGATGGCGTCGAAGCTCCGCACCTGGATACGCATCCGCAGCGTCCTGCCGGCGCGGCTGGCCTGCTCGTGGAGCAGCGATTGCAGCGAGGCATCCTGCTGCAGACCCACGAAATCATACTCGGTAGCCTCCTGAAGGCAGAGCGACTCGCGCCCTGCCAGTGGATGGTCGCGGGGCGTCACCAGCACGAGGCGGTCGCTGCGGTAGGGCATTATCTGGAGGTCCTGCACAGGCACATGGCCGGCAAAGATGCCCAAGTCAGCCAGGCCATCGCGCACCGCCGAGATCACCTCGCTGCTGACTCGTTCCTGCAGATCCAGCTTGATCTGCGGATAGTCACGGGAGAAGTCGCTCAGATCCTGGGGAAGGAAGGCGATGATCGCCGAGGTGTTGGAGTGTACGCGCACGTGCCCCCGGATGCCCTCGCCATACTCGCTGAGCTCAGCATTGAGGCGCTCGATATTTTCCAGAATGCGACGCGCATGGTGCAGGAAAGCCTGGCCGGCGGGGGTGAGTTGCACTCCGCGAGAGCGGCGGTATAACAGGGGCGTGCCGACCAGCGCCTCGAGGTCGCTGATACGCTTGCTCACCGCCGCCAGAGCCAGATGCTCACGTTCGGCCGCCGCAGTCAGGCGTCCCTCGTCGGCCACGGTCACAAATAGCTTAAGGGTCAGGAAATCAAAACGGCGCATGGGGCCCCCGGGCGAAGGGATCGATAGCAGGTATCGAGGCACTATACCCGCAGGTTCGTGATCCACGAAGCCATGCTTGTCGATTGCCTAATGGCAAGCTACCGACCCATATCACATGATGGGACGAAGACCGCACAAGGAGCCTCTCCCATGACGACCCCGAAAACACGCCAGCTGCCGCTGGCCGGGCTCAAGGTTATCGAGCTGGGCCAGCTGATTGCCGGCCCCTTTGCCACCAAAATGCTGGGTGAATTCGGCGCCGACGTGATCAAGATCGAGCCGCCGGGCACCGGCGATCCTCTTCGCAAATGGCGAATGATCGAGGATGGCACTTCGCTCTGGTGGCATGTCCAGTCCCGCAACAAACGCTCCGTCTCGCTGGATTTGCGAACCGCGGAGGGCCAGGACCTGGTCCGGCGGTTAGCTGCCGATGCCGATGTGCTGGTGGAGAACTTTCGCCCTGGCACCTTGGAGCAGTGGGGACTTGGCTACGAGGCCCTGTCGGCTGCCAACCCGGGGCTGATCATGGTGCGAGTCTCCGGGTACGGCCAGACCGGGCCTTATCGGGACAAGCCGGGCTTCGGGGTGATCGGCGAGGCCATGGGCGGACTCCGCTACCTGACAGGCCAGCCAGGCGAGCCGTCAGTGCGCGTCGGCGTCAGCATCGGCGACTCCCTCTCCGCGCTCTACGCGGTAATCGGCACCCTGCTCTCACTCCAGGAGCGAAGCCGCAGCGGAAAGGGGCAGGAGATCGACGTTGCCCTCTACGAATCAGTATTTGCCATGATGGAAAGTCTGCTGCCGGAGTACGACGCCAGCAGTCAGATCCGCGAACCCAGCGGCAGCGCCCTGCCAGGGATCACGCCGTCCAACGCCTACCGCACTCGGGACGGAGACTACGTACTGATCGCTGGCAACGGCGACAGTATCTTCAAGCGGCTTATGACGGTAATCGGCCATCCCGAGCTGGCCGAGGATCCGGAACTGGCCCATAACGATGGCCGCAGCCGACGCGCAGAGGAGATCGACGCTGCCATCGAGGCCTGGAGCCAACTACACGGCCGCGACGAAATACTCTCGGCTCTTGACGAGGCCCGGGTGCCAGCGGGCTATCCCTACACCGCCGCCGACATCGCCCACGATCCCCACTACCTGGCCCGAGAGATGATCCAGTCGTTCACCCGGCCGGATGGCAGGCCGCTGAAGGTACCTGGGGTACTGCCCAAGCTCAGTGCCACACCCGGGCGTCTCGGCCACGGAGGCCCCGCCCTCGGCGCGCACACCGAGATGGTGCTCGACGAGTTGGGTATTGACGAGGCGACCCGCACCAAGCTCCGCGATGCCGGCATCATCTGACCCATCGAGCGATTCAGGATAACCCCTATGACCCAGCTGCAGTTCAACGAGGTAGCACCCCGCGACGGCTTCCAGATCGAAGCAAGCTTCGTGCCCACCGCAGACAAGATCCAACTGATCGACGCCCTCTCTGCCACCGGCCTGGCTCGCATCGAGGCCACTTCCTTCGTGTCGCCAAAGGCTATCCCCCATCTGCGCGACGCCGCCGAAGTGGTCACCGGCATCCAGCGCCGTCCGGGGGTGGGCATCACCGTGCTGGTGCCAAACGTCAAGGGCGCTGAACGTGCGCTAACGGGCGGTGTCGATGAGGTGAACTTGGTGATGTCGGCCAGCGAATCCCACGGTCTGGCCAACTTGCGCATGACCCCGACGCAGTCCCTCGAACAATTCGCCTCCATTATCGAGGCGGTGCGGACTCATCCACAGGGTCGCGCCGTCTTCATCAACGCCTCGCTATCCACCAGCTTCGGTTGCCCCTTCGAGGGCGAGATGCCACAGGCCCGGGTACTAGACCTGATCGAGCACCAGTTGGCGCTGGGCGTACGGGGGTGACCCTCTGCGACACCACCGGCATGGCCAACCCGGCCCAGGTGGCCCGCCTCTGCGAGGCGGCGCAGGCGCGCTTCCCGGGCATCCCCTTCACCCTGCACTTCCACAACACCCGCGGCATGGGCCTGGCCAATGCCCTGGCCGCCTGGCAGGCCGGCATCACCCGCTTCGATGCCTCGCTGGGGGCTCGGCGGCTGCCCCTACGCCCCCGGCGCCACCGGCAATGTCTGCACCGAAGACCTGGTGCATATGTTCGAGCAGATGGGAGTGGCGACCGGCGTTGACCTAGACGCTCTGCTGGCGGTTTCGGCCACCCTGCCCGATCTGTTGGGGCACGAGACCCCGGGGCAGGTGGTGAAAGCGGGCAAGGCCGACCGGCGCTATCCCATGCCGAGCCGCTGACGACGGCAGCGCAAGGCTCCGAAGTTATCCCTTCAAATCTGCTTCAGTGTTCTATATCGGTGTCAGCCAATCGCCGAAGGCCTCCGTGGCCGGCCCCGACTGGCCGCGGGTGACATCGCGGTAGAGACGCTGCAGGCGCGCGGTCAGCGAGCCCCTTGGCGATGGGCTCACCCGCCGCCGGTGCCCCGGCACGCCCGCCGATGTGGCGGCCATCCAGTTCGCGCAGCGGCAGGATCTCCGCGGCGGTGCCGGTGACGAAGGCCTCGTCGGCGATATAGAGCTCGTCGCGGGTGATTCGCCGCTCCTGAACTTCTATGCCCAGCACCTCGCGGGCCAGGTGGATCACGCTGTCGCGGGTGATGCCCTGCAGGCAGGAGGTCACCTCAGGGGTATGCAGTACGCCGTCGCGCAGCAGGAAGACGTTGGCCGCCGAGGCCTCGGCGACATAACCCTCCGGGTCGAGCATGATCGTCTCGTCGAAGCCCGCCTTCACAGCGGTGTTGAGCGCCAGCATCGAGTTGACGTAGTGGCCGTTGGTCTTGGCCCGGCACAGGCTGATGTTGACATGGTGGCGCGCCCAGGAGGAGGTCAGCGCACGCAGCCCGATGGCAGCGGCCTCGGGCGAGATGTAGTCGCCCAGGTCCCAGGCAGGAATCATCACATGGGTGGTGAGCCCCTTCGCCCTGAGCCCCAGCCCCTCGGCGCCGAGATACACCGTCGGCTTGAGGTAGGCATTGGTCAGGCCGTTGCGCGCCAGGCACTGGCGCTGGGCCTGGATCAACGTCTCGTCATCGAAAGATAACGGTATATCAAGGGCGTGGGCGCTATCCAGCAGCCGGCGGGTGTGCTCCGCCACCCGGAACAGGTGCGTGCCCCGCGGGCCAGCGTAGGCGCGCACGCCCTCGAAGCAGCCCATGCCGTAGTGCAGGCTATGGGTCAGCATATGGGTGCGAGA
Source organism: Halomonas sp. (assembly GCA_018401555.1). Taxonomy (GTDB): domain Bacteria; phylum Pseudomonadota; class Gammaproteobacteria; order Pseudomonadales; family Halomonadaceae; genus Halomonas. The sequence goes on along the minus strand of JAGYKP010000090.1, from coordinate 31,936 downwards.
ATCGCGCCACGCCAGCCACTCGCCGTCATGCCAGATCCAGCCGTCGCGATCGAAGAGCGGTGTCATGATTCCAGGTTCCTGTAGTCAGAGAGTCGGTGATCGAAGGCGAGGGTCAGAGCCGACCGGCCGCTGCCCAGGCCGCACGCCAGCCGTCGATCAGCTCGCGCTGGTGGGGCTGCAGGGCCTGGTAGGCCCAGGCGGCGATCTCGTCGTTCTGGGGATCGGGCACGGAGATGTCGCTGTCGGCCAGGGTCTGGATCACCGCGTGGCCGCACAGTGGCACGTAGCCCTCGGAGTAGCCGCCCTCGTGGACCATCACCAGGCGCCCATCGCAGACGCGTTCGGCCAGGTCCCTGACCTGGGCGGTCATGCGCGCGAAGGCCGCGCTGTTGAGCAGCATCTTGCCGAGCGGGTCCTTGGCACAGGCGTCATAGCCGCAGGCCACCACGATCAGCTCGGGGGCGAAGGCCTCGAGTGCCGGCAGCACCAGCTCGGTCATGGCGTGGTCATAGGCGCCGAGGCCGCAGCCGGGCGGCAGCGGCAGGTTGAGGCAGGCGCCCATGCCGGCCCCCTCCCCCTGCTCCTCGAAGGTGCCGGTATCCAGCGGATAGTTGCCCGCCTGATGGATCGACACCGTGAACACCTCGGGGTCGGCGTAGAACGCCGCCTGCTGGCCATTGCCGTGGTGCACGTCCCAGTCGAGGATCGCCACACGCGCTGCCTGTCCCAGGGCACGCGCCCGCATCACGGCCACCGGGATATTGCCCAGCAGGCAGAAGCCGCGACCGCGGTCGGCCTCGGCGTGGTGGCCGGGGGGACGGCAGAGCGCATAGGCGCGCCGCTGCTCCCCGCTGGCCACGGCCTCCACCGCGGCGATGGCCAGTCCCGCCGACTGGCAGGCGGCGGCCAAGCTACCCGGCGTATAGGGGGCGCAGTCCCCGCCGTCACCGCCGCGTCCCCTGTCTCCCCGCCGCCAGCGCCTCCAGGTAGCGGGGGGTATGGAAGCGCTCGAGATCCTCGCGGCGCGCCGGCGGCGGCTTGCATACCGCCAGCTGATCGATCAGGCCGGAGACCTCCAGCAGGTTCTTCAGCCGCCGCTTGCTCTCCGGGCTCTCCGAGGCGGGCTGCGGCTGCAGGAACTCGCCGGGAGCGGAGAAGACCCCGATGGCCCCCGGGTCGTGCCAGAAGCAGCGCTCATGCCAGAAGAAGCCAGTGGTGGCGCGCGTCATCATGCGCTCGGCAATGCCGCGGTGACCATGATCTCCACCTTGAACTCGGGAAGCGCCAGCCTCGCCTCGGTGGCGGCCCGCGCCGGCGGGCGTCCCGGCGCCACCCAGGCATCCCAGGCCGCGTTCATCTCGGCGAACTCGCCCATGTCGGTCACCCATACCAGGGCGCTGAGCAGATGCTCCTTGCTGGTCCCGGCAGCGGCCAGCTGACGGTCGATCTTGGCCAGCACCTGCTCGGTCTGGCCGCGCATGTCGGCGCTGGTGTCATCGGGCACCTGGCCGGCCAGGTAGACGGTGCCGTTGTGCACCGTGGCCTGGCTCATGCGGGCATTGCTGTCGTGATAGGTGATGCGCATGGGAGTCTCCTTGCAGGAAGCCGGCCGGCAACATCGCACTCCTGGCCGGGGTGGTAGTAATGGTTCCAATCGCGGCTTACCTAGCCCAGCAGCGAGGGGATCCAGGTGGAGAGCGACGGGAAGGTGACCAGCAGCAGGATCACCACGATGAAGGCCACGTAGAACGGCAGCGAGGCGATGATCGCCCGTTCGAAGGGCACGTTGGCGATCCGCGCCGCCGTCATCAGCGTCATCCCCACCGGTGGCGTGACGTTGGAAATATTGAGCACCACGATCATCAGGATGGCGAAGTGCAGCGGGTCGACGCCGAGCTGGATCATCGCCGGCACCAGCACCGGGGCCACCACCACCAGTGCCGGCAGCACGTCCATGACCGTGCCGATCAAGATCAGCAGGCCGCAGACCAGCAGCAGCTGCAGGAAGGTCGAGTCGCTGAAGGTGGTGATCAGGCCCGCCGCGTCCCGGGCGATGCCGGAACGGGTGACAAACCAGCCGAGCACCGCCGAGGTCGCCAGCAGGAAGAACACCACCCCCGAGAAGCGCACAGTAACCACCAGGGCATGCCAGATCTTCTGCCAGGAGAGGTTGCGGTAGAAGATCACGCCGATGGCGATGGCATAGACGGCGGCGAAGCCCGAGGCCTCGGTGATGGTGGTCAGCCCGGAGAGGATGCCGCCGAGGATGATCAGCGGCACGATCATCGCCGGCAGCGCCACCAGGAAGGCCACGGCCGCCACCTTGAGCGGCGTGGGGGCCTGCTTGGGGTAGCCTCGTTTCCAGGCCAGGAAGAAGCTCACCGCGAGCAGCGCCAGGGCCATCAGCAGGCCGGGGATGATGCCCCCGGCGAAGAGGTCGATCACCGAGATGTCGCGCAGCAGGGTCGCATAGACCACCATCACCACGCTGGGCGGGATGATCGGCCCGATGATCGACGAGCAGGCGGTGATCGCCGCGGCGTACTCGGCGTCATAGCCCTGCTTCTTCATCTCCGGGATCATGATCTTGCCGATCGCCACGGTATCGGTGATCGCCGCCCCGGTCAGGCCGGCGAAGAACACCGACACCGAGATGTTGACGTGGGAGAGCGCCCCGCGTACCCGGCCGAACAGGGCGTTGTTGAAGGCGATCAGCTTCTGGGTCAGGCCACCCTGGTTCATGAGCTCGGCAGTGAAGATGAAATAGGGCACGGCGATCAGCAGAAAGCCGGAGACACCGGCGAACATGCGGTCGGCGATGATGCCGAGCATGCGCTCGCCACCCATGGCGAAGCCGCCGGCCAGCCCCGACATGGCCATCACCACGGCGACCGGGGCACCGATCAGCAGCAGCACGACGAAGGCAATGATTGCGGGCATCATGGGCGGCGCTCCCCGTCGGCGGTCTCGATCAGCTCATCGATCGCGGACTCGTCATCGATGAAGTGTTCCAGCAGGTCGAAGCCCTGCACCAGATGCAACAGGATGATGACCCCGCTGATCGGGATCACGATGGCGGTGAACTTGGCGGATATCTGGATCTGGTCGGAGACCATGTAGACCTGGGAGGCCCCCTGGAAGTAGTCCCAGCCGTACCAGACCAGCATCAGCGCGAACAGCGCGATCACGCCGAGGCAGAGTCCCGCCGCCACCTGGAGCAGCACGCGCGGCAGGCTGCGCACCAGCAGGGTCATGGCCACGTGCTCGCCGTAGCGCAGCGAGATGGTCATGGAGAGGAAGCCGATCCAGGGCAGGAATAGCCGGGCCAGGGAGTAGGTCCAGCTCAGGGTGCTGCCGGTGGCCAGCTTGTAGAGGAAGGCCGTGAAGGAGATGCCCAGCATGATCAGCACGCAGGCCACACACGTCACGATCGCCGCCTGGTTCACCGCATCACTCAGGCGGCGCAAGGGCTGGAGGAGGGGCATCGGAGTACCTCGGAGACATCGACGACCGACCCGCAGGTCGGTCGCATCAAGAGGCAGGCGCACGCACGCCTGCCGGCTCACCGACCCCGGCGATCACCGGGGCCGATCACTCGGCGTCGAGGCTCACTGGCCATAGTTGGCCATGTCGTTCTCGACCACCGCCTCGCCGACCCGGGCGACCTCGGCGAGGAAGGCGTCGACCTTCTCCTCCTCGATGCCGAAGTCGTTGACGATCCAGTCCTTCCAGGCCGGGGTGGCGATCTCCGCCATGCGCGCCCGCTCCTCGGGGGGCATGATGTAGCACTCCTCGAAGCGCTCGCAGGACTCCACCCAGCTGGCGGTGGCCAGCGCCCCGGACATGCCGTGGCCGATGGCGATGGCCTCGCGGGCGGAGGTGACGATGGCCTGCTGCTGATCCTCGGTCAGGCTCTGGAACCACTCCTCGCTGACCAGCCAGGCGGCGCTGTTGTAGACGTGTCCGGTCAGGGTGGTGTAGTCCGTCACCTCGTCGAAGTTGAAGGTGGTGTTGAGCACCGGCGCGTTGAACTGGCCGTCGGCGAGGCCGGTCTCCAGGGCGGTGATCACCTCACCCCAGGGCAGCGGCGTGGCCGAGGCGCCCAGTGACTTCATGATCGCCACGTGTCCCGGGTTCTCCTCGGTGCGGATATTGAGTCCCTCGAGGTCCTCCACGGTCTTGATCGGTCGCTCGTTGTTGGTGAAGGCCACGAAGCCGCCGCCGTCATCGAAGGTGCCCAGGTAGCGCATGTTGGTCTCCTCGATGGTCCCCGACATGAAATCGGCGAACCACTCCCCATCGAAGAAGGCCCAGGCCTGACGCCAGTTGTCGAAGATGAAGGGCGCGGTCATCAGCTGATAGTCGTCATAGAAGGACGACATGGCACCGGTGGTGATGATGGTGGACTGCAGGGTACGCCCGCCCTGGACCTCGGAAGCGGTCTCCACCTCGGAGCCCAGCTGGCTGTTGCCGAAGATCGACACGGTGATCTCGCCATCGGTGCGGGTTTCCACCAGGTTCTTGAACTGGATCAGGGCCGGATAGACCTCGTTGTTGCTCATGTCCTCGGGAAGGATGGTGGCGATGGCCATCTCCTCGGCCTGGGCCTGCACGGCCGCCATGGCCAGCGGCAGGGCCGCCAGGGCGGTCAGGCGGGGGAACATCGTGTTACGCATGGGCTTGCCTCTCGGTGTTGTCGTTATCGGATGCGGCAATGGCAGCGCCTGTGACGCTGGCCTGTTACCCAGCCTAGAACGTCGCTGCCGATAGCGCCTGCCCGCGGGGTCGCAACCCTTCAACGCCCGCGACAGATGACCCGTCCCCGATGCCACGCCAGCGTTGAAGCCACAGCCTGCCCAAGCCGCAGTGGCCTCTATAGTGTGGTGAGGAACCCATGCCGGACAGGGAGGCGAGTCCCATGCCGCTTGTACTGATCGTCCTGCTGCCGCTGACCGGCGCCTGCCTGCCCGCCCTGCTGCAGGGACGCTCCTCGCGACTGCTGGCCTCGGTCTCCGCCCTCCCCGCCCTCTTCTGTCTGCTGCTTCTGCTCAGTTGGCTTCCGCATGTCATGGGCGGCGGCGAGGCCGTGGTCCAGCGGCTCTCCTGGCTGCCGGCACTGGGCCTCGACGTGGCCTTCCGCATCGACGGCCTGGGCCTGCTGTTCGCCCTGCTGATCACCGGTATCGGCTGCCTGATCCTGCTCTACGCCAACTACTACTTCGCGGGCAGCGACAGCTCGGCGCGCTTCTTCACCCTGATCCTGCTGTTCATGGCGGCGATGCTGGGCATCGTGCTCTCCGAGAACCTGCTGTTCCTGCTGGTGTTCTGGGAGCTGACCAGCCTGGTCTCCTTCCTGCTGATCGGCTACCACAGCCACGACCATGCGGCCCGCCTCGGCGCCCGCATGTCGCTGGTGATCACCGCTGGTGGCGGGTTGGCGCTGCTCGGCGGCGTGGTGCTGCTGGGCCAGGCCGCCGGCAGCCATGAGCTCTCGGTGGTACTCGAGGCCGGCGATCGCATCCGCGCCCACGAGCACTATGGCCTGATGCTCAACCTGATCCTGCTCGGCGCCTTCACCAAGTCGGCCCAGTTCCCCTTCCACCTGTGGCTGCCCCACGCCATGACGGCGCCCACCCCGGTCTCCGCCTACCTGCACAGCGCCACCATGGTCAAGGCGGGGCTGTTCCTGCTCGCACGTCTGCATCCGGCGCTGGCCGACACCTCGCTGTGGTTCCACCTGGTGACCCTGACCGGGATGCTGACGCTGATGGTGGGCGCCTTCGTGGCCATGTTCATGCACGACATGAAGGGACTGCTCGCCTACTCCACGGTCTCCCACCTGGGGCTGATCATGCTGCTGCTGGGGCTGGGCACGCCCATGGCACTGGCCGCGGCACTCTTTCATCTGGTATGCCATGCGCTGTTCAAGGCGCCGCTGTTCATGATGGCGGGCTACGTGGAGCACGCCACCGGCACCCGTGACATGCGACGGATCAACGGCATGTGGCGCTTCATGCCCGCGCTGATGGTGCTCTCGGGCATCTCCGCTGCCGCCATGGCCGGCCTGCCACTGATGAGCGGCTACCTGAGCAAGAAGATGCTGTTCAACGAGAGCCTGCTGCTCTCCACCCCGGACTGGGCGGCCGTGGTGATCCCCGCCTGGGTGGCCCTGGCCGCCCTCTTCTCGGTGGCCTACGCGATACGCATCTTCCACAACGTCTTCTTCAACGGCCGACCGGTAAGCCTGCCTGTCTGGCCCCCCGCCGCACCGCGCGCGGCGGCGCTGTCGCCCATCGCGCTGCTGGCCTTCGCCACGCTGCTGGTGGGGCTGGCACCGGAGCCCCTCTACACGGTGCTGGTCCACCCCGCCTTCGCCGCCGCCCGTCAGGCGGTCGTCACACCCTACGACTTGACCACGCTGGGCGGCAGCGTGCCCATGCTCATGAGCCTGTTCGCCCTGGCCGGCGGCGCGCTCTTCTACCACCTGCGCGACCCGCTGTTCCGGCTGCACGCCCGCCTGCCGGCGGTGGATGCCAAGGAGATCTTCGACTGGATCATGCGCCGCACCATCGCCCTCTCCCAGCAGCGGGTCTTCCAGCTGGAGAACGGCTCCCTGCAGCGCTACCTGACCTTCATCATGGCCACCCTGGTGGTGCTGGTGGGCCTTGAGCTTATCGCCGTGACCCAGTGGGACGGCGGCGTGGCACTCGCCCCGCTCGACCCGCTGACCCTGCTGGCGGCGATCCTGCTCTGCCTGGCGGCGATCGGCGTGGTGGTCTATCACCATCACCGCCTCCCCGCGTTGCTACTGCTCGGCGTCACCGGGTTGTTCGTCACCGTCACCTTCGCTCGCTTCTCGGCGCCGGACCTCGCCCTGACCCAGCTGATGGTGGAGGTGATGGCGGTGGTGATCATGATGCTGGCGCTCTCCTTCCTGCCCCAGACCTCACCCAGGGGATCGACGCGCTTGCGCATGGGGCGCGACCTGGCCATCGCCGGCCTGATGGGCGTCGGCGTGGCGGCCTTCAGCTTCGCCATCCTGACCCGCCCCCAGCAGACAATCTCCGACTTCTTCCTCGCCAACAGCGTGCCCGGCGGCGGCGGCACCAACGTGGTCAACGTCATCCTGGTCGACTTCCGCGGCTTCGACACCCTGGGCGAGATCACCGTGCTGGGCATCGCCGCCGTGGCGGTGTTCGCCTTCACCCGCGACCTGCACCTCAAGGAGCGCGTGGTCGAGACCAACCCCGCCCACTGGGTCGCCGAGCCGCACCCGATCATGCTCAGCACGGTGGCTCGGCTGGTGCTGCCCATCGCCCTGCTGGTCTCGGCCTACATCTTCCTGCGCGGCCACAACCTGCCCGGCGGCGGCTTCATCGCCGGGCTGATCACCGCGGTGGCGCTGACCCTGCAGTACATGGCAGGCGGGCTGGTCTGGGCCCAGGCGCGCATGCTGACCGCCTTCCGACCGCTGATCGGCGCCGGCCTGCTGATCGCCACCGCCACTGGCCTTGGCAGCTGGCTGTTCGGCTTCCCCTTCCTAACCTCGGCCCACGGCCACCTCTCCCTGCCGCTGATCGGCGAATTCGAACTGGCCACCGCCATGCTCTTCGACCTCGGCGTCTACGCCACCGTGGTCGGGGCCACACTGCTGATACTCGCCAACCTCGGCAAGCTGATGACCGTGGCCGGCCCCGGCAAGGAGATCGGCTGATGGAACTGCTCTATGCGATTACCCTGGGCGTGCTTACCACCTGCGGCGTCTACCTGCTGCTGCGGGCACGCACCTTCACGGTGATCCTGGGCCTGACGCTGCTCTCGCATGCCGTCAACCTCTACCTGTTCGCCTCGGGACGCCTGGTGGCCGGCGCCCCGGCCATCATCGGCCTGGCGGAGCGCTCCGCTGACCCGCTGCCCCAGGCCCTGGTGCTCACCGCCATCGTCATCGGCTTCGCCATGACCGCCTTCGTGGTGGTGCTGGCGCTCAAGGCCGCGGTGGAGCTGCGCAACGACCACGTCGACGGCGAGAACCCGGACGAGGACCGCGCATGAACCACGCCCTGATCCTCCCCATCCTGCTGCCGCTGCTCACCGGTGCCGGCCAGCTGCTCTGCTACCGGGCGCCCTTCGCCGTGCAGCGCCTGCTGGGCTTCGCCAGTACTGGCTGGCTGGTGCTGCTGGGCATCTGGGCACTGGCCACGGCCGGCTCGGGCGACTACCTGCTCTACCAGGCGGGAAACTGGCCGGCACCGTTCGGCATCGTGCTGGTGCTCGACCGCCTGGCTGCCATCATGCTGGCCCTGACCGCAGTGCTGGGACTGTGTTGCCTGGTCTATGCCAGCGGCGGCACCGACCAGCGTGGCGCCCACTTCCACGCCCTCTTCCAGTTCCAGCTGGCCGGCCTCAACGGCGCCTTCCTGACCGGCGACCTGTTCAACCTCTTCGTGTTCTTCGAGATCCTGCTGATCGCCTCCTACGCCCTGCTGCTGCACGGCGGCGGGCGTGCCCGCAGCCGCGCCGGGCTGCACTATGTGATCATCAACCTGGCGGGCTCGGCGCTGTTCCTGATCGCCCTGGGCACCCTCTATGGCCTCACCGGCACCCTCAACATGGCCGACCTGGCGCTGCGCGTGGCCGAGGCGCCAGCGGAGGACGGGCCGCTGCTCGCCGCCGCCAGCCTGATCCTGCTGGTGGTGTTCGGCATCAAGGCGGCGATCCTGCCGCTGCTGTTCTGGCTGCCGCGGGCCTACTCGGCGGCCAGCGCGCCGGTGGCCGCACTCTTCGCCATCATGACCAAGGTGGGCATCTACGCCATCCTGCGGGTCTTCCTGCTGGTCTTCGCGCTGGGCGAGGCGCCGATCAACGCCACCGCCTGGGCCTGGCTGTGGCCGCTGGCGCTGCTGACCCTGGCGCTGGGCGGTGTCGGCGTGCTGGGTTCGGACAGCCTGCGCACCCTGACCGCCTACCTGGTGATCCTCTCGGTAGGCACCCTGCTCGCCACCATCAGCCTGGTGACCCCGGCCGCCCTGGGCGCCGCCCTGTTCTACCTGATCCACAGCACCGGCATGGCCGCGGTGTTCTTCCTGCTCGCCGACCTGCTGGGCCAGCAGCGCGCGGAGGGCTACGACCGCTTCTCGGCGACCGGCCCCATCGGGCATCGCCGGGTGCTGGGCACGCTGTTCTTCATCGCCGGCATCGCCATGGCGGGGTTGCCGCCGTTCGGGGGCTTCGTCAGCAAGGCCTGGATCCTCCAGGCCAGCGCCAGCGAACCCCGGGGCCTGTGGCTGTGGGGCGTACTGCTGGCCTCGGCCCTGCTGGTGATCATCGCCATCAGCCGTACCGGCAGCAGCTGGTTCTGGCGCCCGGGGGAGATGGCCAGCCCCTATCCGCTCAGGCGCGGCCTGCTGACACTGGTGTGCGGCATGGTCGGCCTCAATGCGCTGCTGGCGGCCTTCGGCCACCCGGTGATGGGCTATCTCGAGCTGACCGCCGAGCAGCTGCTCACACCGCGCGGCTATATCACCGCCGTGCTGCCCGAGGCCCTCGCCTCCGCCACGGAGATCACCCCATGACGCCATCGATGCGCAAGTGGCAGTTCTGGCTGCCGCACCCGCTGTTCTCGCTGTTCCTGGCGCTGCTCTGGCTGCTGATGATCAACGATTTCAGCATGGCTCACGCCCTGCTGGGGCTGGTCCTGGGCGTGGCGATCCCCCTGGTGACCCACGCCTTCTGGCCCGAGGAGGCAAGGATCCGCCGCCCCCTGCCATTGCTGCGCTACCTGCTGGTGCTGCTGGTGGATATCCTGCGCTCCAACCTGGTGGTGGCCCTGCGCATCCTGCGCCCCGCCCGGCACCTGAAGCCCGGCTTCTTCACCTATCCGCTGGCCCTTGAGGACGATTTCGCCATCACCATCCTGGCCAGCACCATCTCGCTGACTCCCGGCACCGTCTCCATCCACTACGACGCCGAGGCCAACACCCTGCTGGTGCACGCCCTGCACCTGGAGGACGAGGCCGGGGCCATCGCCGGCATTCGTGAACGCTACGAGCAGCCGCTCGAGGAGATCTTCCGATGATCGCTGTGGTGATACCCATCGCGATGACGCTCTTTGCCATCGCCGCCCTGCTCAACCTCTACCGCCTGGCCATCGGCCCGGACATCGTCGACCGGATCCTGGCGCTGGACACCCTGATGATCAACAGCATCGCGCTGATCGTGCTGGCCGATATCTGGATGGGCCTGGGCATCCTGTTCGAGCTGGCCCTGCTGATCGCCCTGATGGGCTTCGTCAGCACCGTGGCCATGAGCAAGTACCTGCTGCGGGGGGACGTCATCGAATGATCGCTATCGACATGGCCTGGCCCCTGCAGCTGGTGATCGCGGCCTTCCTGCTGGTCGGCGCGGTCGTGGCACTGATCGGCTCCTGGGGACTGGCCAAGCTGCCCGACTTCTATACGCGCCTGCACGGCCCCACCAAGGCCAGCACCCTGGGCGTCGGCTGCACCCTGATCGGCTCGCTGCTCTACTTCAGCCTCCAGCAGGACGGCATCTCGGTCCAGGAGGCGCTGGTGACCATCTTCCTGTTTGCCACCGCCCCGGTCAGCGCCCACATGATGGGCAAGGCCGCCCTGCGCCGGCGCCTGCCGGGCGTGACGGGCACGCGCAATATGCCCGACAGGTAACCCACCCGCCGCTTGCCCCGAGAAGGGGCGAGGTCCATCTCCTCGTCAAAGCCTGATAGGGTAAACAGCCAGCTGGCATCAACGACTGGAGGCCGACATGCCCCGCTTCCCCGACCATCTGACCGGCGACGGTCCCCATAATCCCTTCCCCGGCGTACGCGTGCTGGAGCGACGCCTGGGGCGTGAGATCCCCCATCAACTGGGCTCCAACGAGGGGCTCGATATGCCCCACCGCGCCCTGCGCGAGCGCTTCGGGGATGCCATGGTCGAACACGTCTACAGCTACGGCGATGCCGAGGCACTGGGGATTCGGCAGCGCCTGGCGGACCAGAAGGGCATCCCGCTGGAGGCGATGCTGGTGGACGCCGGCGCCGACAGCCTGATCGCCCTGATGCTGCGGGCCGTCACCTCCGGCGGAGAAACGGTGATCGCCACCCGGGGCACCTACCCCACCTTCGGCTACTTCGCCCGTGGCCACGGCTGCCGGGTGATCGAGGTCCCCTACGCCGAGGCGCCCGGTCGGCTGGCACCGGACCTCGAGGCCCTGGCCCGCTCCGCCAGGGAGGAGGACGCGCGGCTGGTCTACCTGGCCAATCCCGACAATCCCGGCGGTCACCTGCACCGCGACGACGACGTGCTGGCGCTGCGTCGGGCACTCCCGGCTGACTGCTGGCTGCTGCTCGACGAGGCCTACCACGACTTCCGCGAGGACGCCGACGCCGACTTCGGCCGCCGGGTACTCCCTGGCGTGGTACGCCTGCGCACCCTCTCCAAGGCCCACGGCCTCGCCGGGCTGCGCATCGGCTACGCCATCGCCGAGCCGGAGACCCTGGCGGTGATGATGAAGGTACGCATCCACTATGCGGTGTCGACGCTGAGCCAGGCCGCCGCGGAGACGGTGCTGGACCACCCGGCCGAGGTCGCTGCCCATGTGGCCGCGGTACGCGAGCGTCGCGAACGCCTGGCGGCCCACCTGCGCGGGCTGGGCGCCGACGTGCTGCCCAGCGCCACCAATTTCGTCGGCATCCGCCTGCCCAGCGCCGAGCTGGCCGGCAGGGTACACCAGTCACTTCTGACGAGGGCAAGCTGATCGCCCACCCCGCCGACCCGGCGCTGGGCCATGTGCTGCGCATCACCGCGGTGGAGGATGCCCTGGCACCCGGCCGGCTGGCCACCCTGGAGAAGGCGCTGGCAGCCCCCTGATACCTGGCGACTGCTTCCCGCTAGCTCAGCAGCGGCCCTTCTTGGCCTGCCCCGGCGGGCAGTAGGTAGCCGCCACGCGAGCGGGAGTGGTAGCCACCGCGATCATCGTCGATGACAATCAGCGGCTCGGGGTTGATGCGCGCGGGGGTATAGCTGCAGCCGGCCAGCATGGCCGTCGAGAGCATCAGGGCAACAGGGAACAGCAGGCGCCGGAACATGAATCCTCCTTGAGTGTGTCAGCGTACGCAGCGCATTCTAGCCAAGCCGGCGCAGGCAACACATGTGGAGCAGCGGCGACACGGATGTCGCCGCATGGAGACAGTAGCCAGCCCATCGGCATCGAGCGATAGTGGCGGCTATTAGCCTGCAAACCGCACCCTCACCTGCCGCCAAATCCACAACAACGGAACGACCATGGATGCCCTGCGCCGCCACTCCCTATTGATCATCCTCCTCGGCAGCCTGGTGGTGACCCTGGCCATGGGCCTGCGTCACGGCTTCGGGCTGTTTCTGGAGCCCATGAGCAGCGAACTGGGCTGGGGCCGGGGCGTCTTCGCCTTCGCCCTGGCCATCCAGAACCTGCTGTGGGGACTCGCCCAGCCCTTCTCCGGCGCCCTGGCCGACCGCTTCGGAGCCGCACGCGTGGTGGTGGTGGGTGGTGCCCTCTATACGCTGGGCCTCGTGTGCATGGGACTCTCCGACTCGGCGCTGGGCATGACGCTCTCCGCCGGGGTATTGATCGGACTGGGCCTCTCCGGCACCACCTTCTCGGTGGTACTGGGCGCGGTGGGGCGTGCCGTGGCACCGGAGAAGCGCAGCATGGCCATGGGCATCGTCAGCGCCGCCGGCTCCTTCGGTCAGTTCGCCATGCTGCCCGGCACCCTGGGGTTGCTGGAGTGGCTGGGCTGGTCCGCGGCCCTGCTGGCCATGGGCGCCATCGGCGCGCTGATGCTGCCGCTGGGGCCCTGCTGCGCGACCGCCCGGCCGCTGCCGCCGCCGGTGACCTGCCGCTGCGCGAGGCGCTCGACGAGGCCGCCGGCCATCGTGGTTTCTGGCTGCTGTGCATGGGCTTCTTCGTGTGTGGCTTCCAGGTGGTGTTCATCGGCGTGCATCTGCCCGGCTATCTCTACGACAACGGCATCGCGGTCCAGGTCGGCAGTACCGTGCTGGCGCTGATCGGGCTGTTCAATATCTTCGGCACCTACGTCGCCGGCTGGCTGGGCGGGCGATTCTCGAAGCCGCGGCTGCTGAGCGGGATCTACCTGACACGGGCGGTGATCATCACCCTCTTCCTGATGGCCCCGCTGAGTCCCACGAGCACCTACCTGTTCGGCATCGCCATGGGCCTGCTGTGGCTCTCCACGGTGCCGCTGACCAACGGTATCGTCGCCTCGGTATTCGGCGTCCAGCACCTCTCGATGCTCGGCGGGATCGTCTTCCTGTTCCACCAGCTGGGCTCCTTCATGGGGGTCTGGCTGGGCGGCTTCCTCTATGACCTGCAGGGTGACTACGACGTGGTCTGGAAGCTGGCCATCCTGCTCGGCGTGGCGGCGGCCATGCTGCACTGGTGGATCAGCGAGGCACCGGTGCAGCGCGGCGCCCGCCAGGAGGTCGAGGCATGAGTCGCCGGCTGGTCTGGCGAGTGGCGGCCGCGGCCCTCACCGCCGCCGCCCTGGCGCTGGTATGGTGGGGCTGGCATCAGCTGGACGCTGCCCTGCTGCTGCTCGGCAGCCGGCTCTGCTGAGGCCCTTGCCGGAGCGAGAGACAGGGCGAAAGCGCTGACAGCGACGCCCGTGCGACAAGCCGGCCGCGGAGGGGGATCATGCGCTTGCCCGAGGACGACACACCACACCGCCGCCGGCGCCCACTATGGGTGCTGCCGAGTCTCCTTCTCGGCCTGCTGCTGTCGGGCTGCAGTACCCTGGAGCGCCAGCATGAGGCCCTGCTGGTGCTCGGCGACCTGGCCGCCGGCGAAGCGCCGAGCCGGCTGAAGCAGCGCACCTCACCTCCCGAGCGTGAACGACTCACCTACGCCGTGGCGGGACGCGACTACCTGGCCGACCTCTACCGCCCGGCAAGTGTCGCGCCGCGGGACCCTGATCCTGGTGCATGGCCTCACCGAGGCGGGCCGGCGCGATCCCCGCCTGATGGCCCTGGCTCGCACCCTGGCGCGGGCCGGCTTCACGGTGCTGGTACCGGAGCTGGAGGGCCTGCGTGAATTCTCGGTCGGCACTCGCGAGGTGCAGGGCATCGCCGATGCCATTCGCTACGCCAGCGACGCGCTTCCCGCCACCGACGGGGGACTGGCACTTGCCGCCATCAGCTTCGCCAGCGGACCGGCGCTGCTGGCAGCCATGCAGCCGGATACCGTCCGTCGGGTAGGCTTCGTGATCGCCGTTGGCGGCTACTACGACCTCACCGACCTGCTGCGCTACGCCACCACCGGGGAGGATCGGGGTGGCGCCGGACGCCTGGCGCCTCCGCCCCAGCGTGATGTGCGCTGGGCCGTGCTGCGCAGCCAGCTCCACGCCGTGGAGGATGCCCGGGACCGGGAGCGCCTGGCAGCCATCGCCCGGGCTCGGCTGGCAGATGAGGAGGCAGCGGATCCCGACACGACCGAGCTGGGCCCCCAGGCAATGGCGCTGTATCAGCTGGTGACCAACCGCGACCCGGCGCGCGTCACGTCGCTGCTCGCCGCACTGCCGCCGCCACTGCTCGCCCGGTTCACGGCACTGGATCTCGCCGCTCAGGATCTCGATACCCTCGAGGCGAGGCTGGTACTGATCCACGGCCCGGACGACCGGGTGATCCCGGTCAGCCACTCGCGGCGGCTGCGCGCCGCCCTCCCCGCCGGCCAGGCGCGGCTCTTCGAGGCTGAGGGGCTCGGCCACGTGGAGGTCTCGGCCAACTGGCGCGATGCCTGGACGCTATGGCGGGCGATCGTTCATGTGCTCAGGCTGGGGGAGAGCGGGGAAACGGGCATCGGATTCATGTCCCACCCGCCCGGACAACGCCGACCTCACCATCTACGCTAACCACATCCCTCGGGGCACATGGCCCCACTCCCCGATTATTCGGCCGCTATTGAGGAGACCTCACGGCATGCCCCACGCATCTGACAAGGTCAACTTCCCCGTCGAGAAGGCTCGTCGCTACCTGGAACCCGGCCCCATCGTCCTGGTCTCGTCTGCTCATAACGGCCAGCGCAATATCATGACGATGGGGTGGCACAGCATCATGGCATTTTCCCCGTCACTGGTCGGTTGCCTGATCTCGGCCGGCAGCCACAGCTTCGAGCTGGCAAGGCAAAGCGGCGAGTGCGTGATCAACCTGCCGACGACCGCGCTGACCGATGAGGTGATCGGTATCGGCAACACCAGCGGCGCCGTGATCGACAAGTTCGCGCGCTTCGGCCTCACCGCCGACCCGGCACAGCGGGTGGGGGCACCGCTGATCCGAGAGTGTCACGCCCACTTCGAATGCCGACTGTTCGATGACAGCCTGGTCGACCGCTACAACTTCTTCATCTGGGAAGTGGTATCGGCGCAGGTGGCAGAGACACCGATACATCCGCAAACCCTGCACTACACGGGCGATGGCGTGTTCATGGTGTCCGGCGAAGTGATCGACCGGCGTAGCCAGTTCCTGCCGGAAATGCTGTGACTGCGATCCTGTTCGGCAGGTGTGAACGACAAGGAAACGGCCCAGGCCGAACCCAGCCCGGACAGAACGCTCAGGCGTTGTAGACCACCCTGCCCAAGCTCGTCGATATCGTAGCCGCCCAGCGCCTCGGCGCGCTCGGCGAAGCGTGGCTCCTGGACGAAGGCCAGCAGTCGCTGGACCGGCGGCTCGAAGTAGCTGCGCCGACGCAGTGCCAGGTCGAAATGCTCCTTGTGCAGGGGAAGGAAGGTCAGCCCCTGGCGCCGCGCAGCCGCCTCCACTCCGAGCCCCGCATCCGCTTCCCCCTGGCGTATCGCCAGCGCCAGGTCATCCTCCGAGAGTGAGGGGTGCGCCGTGAAATGCAGCCGTGAGGCCTCCACGCCCGCCTGCTCCAGCAACCAGCTCAGCAGCCGCCCGGCCCCGGCGTCCGGCTGGCGATGGGCGATACGCACCTCGGGACGTGCCAGGTCAGCCAGGCGGCGAATCCCCAGCGGGTTGCCCGGTGCCAGCAGCAATCCCTGGCGCCGAGTCGCCCAGCGCACCATCACCAGGTCGCGCATCCCGCCCATCCCCAGGGCCTGCGGTCGGTTGTAGCCACCGCTCGCCGCATCCAGCAGGTGCAGCCCGGCGAGCATTGCCTGGCCCTCCAGCAGCCGCCGCACACCGTCGCCGCTGCCCTGGCAGAGCAGCGCCAGCTGGGAGCCGCTCTCGCGCACCGCCCACTCCAGCAGCGGGTCCTGACTGCCGGCCAGCACCACCGGCACCGGGCGCACGGTGGCCTGGTCCCCCTCCAGGTGGTTCATCAGCCACAGGTCGATGCTGTGGCGCGGAAACAGCAGCTTGCCGGTGACCCGCACACAGGGGATCGCCCCCTGGCGCACCAGGTCGTAGACCTTGCGCTCCTTGAGGCGAAGGTAGTCGGCCACCTCGGCGGTGGTCAGGTAAGTGGCTCTCGCCTCCATCGGCGTCTCCTTTCTTGCGCCACAGGGGATATCGCCCCAGTGCCTAGGCCGTGCTCGGGCGGCGCCACATGGCAATACCCGCCTCACCTGCTGCATATGGCTGTTTCAGGCTGTTCTGATTACTACAGTGAATGCATATTGGAACCTGAGCGCACAAGATGCCAGATAACCAGAGGAGAACTGCATGCCCAGCGACCCCGGCGCCCTTGCCACCGCCCTCGACCTCATCCTCGGACTCGACCCCGACCTGCTGGGCATCGTGGTGCTGTCGCTGCAGGTATCGCTGACGGCCGTGGTGCTCGCCACCCTGATCGGACTGCCGCTGGGCGCGGCGCTGGCGCTATGGCGCTTCCCCGGACACGCGGTCGTGGTGGTGGCGCTCAATGCCCTGATGGGGCTGCCCCCGGTGGTGGCGGGCCTGTGCGTCTACCTGCTGCTCTCCCGGGCCGGGCCGCTGGGGGAACTGGGCCTGCTGTTCACGCCCGGCGCCATGGTGGTGGCCCAGGTGGTGCTGGTGCTGCCGATCATCGCCGCCCTCGCCCGCCAGCAGGTGCTGGAACTGCACCAGGAGTATCGCGAGCAACTTACCTCCCTGGGCCTCTCGCGGCTGCGCATGATCCCCACCCTGCTATGGGATGCCCGGCTGGGGCTGGTCACGGTGGTGCTCGCGGGCTTCGGCCGCGCCAGCGCCGAGGTGGGGGCGGTGATGATCGTGGGTGGCAATATCGACGGCGTCACCCGGGTGATGACCACCGCCATCGTGCTGGAGACGAGCAAGGGCAACCTGCCCCTGGCTCTGGGGCTGGGCATCGTGCTGCTGGGGCTGGTGGCACTGGTCAATGCCGGTGCCTACCTGGTCGGCGAGACCGCGAGGAGACGCCTGGGATGAACGACATGACCCGGCTCGCCGATCGCCGACACGCCCACGCTCGAGATGCAGGGAGTCAGCTTCACCCACCGCGGCCAGTCCTTGCTGGGCCCGCTGGACCTGCGCCTCACCGGCTGCCGGCGCACGCTGGTGATGGGCCCCAACGGTGCCGGCAAGAGCCTGCTGCTGCGCCTGGCCCACGGCCTGCTCGCCCCCTCGGCGGGCAGGGTCGCCTGGCAGGGTGCCCCCCCGCGCCAGGCCATGGTCTTCCAGCGCCCGGTGCTGCTCAAGCGCTCGGCGCTGGCCAACCTCACCTACGCCCTGGCGGTCAACGGGACCCCGAGAAGGTGGCGCCGTCCCCTGGCCCGGGAGGCGCTGGAGCGCTTCGGCCTGGCCGCTCTGGAGAAGCGCCCGGCACGGGTGCTCTCCGGCGGCGAGCAGCAGCGCCTGGCGCTGGCCCGTGCCTGGCTGCTCGAGCCCGAGGTGCTGTTCCTGGACGAGCCCACCTCGGCGCTGGATCCGGCGGCAATCATGGCGGTGGAGGATGCCGTGCGCGAATTCCATGCCCGCGGCACGCGCGTCGCTCGATGACCACCCATGACCTGCTTCAGGCGCGACGGCTGGCCGACGAGGTGGTCCTGCTCTATGCCGGCCGCCTGGTCGAGCACACCCCCGCGGAGCGCTTCTTCAGCGAGCCGCAGAGCGCCGAAGGCAGAGCCTTCCTGCGCGGCGAACTGGTCTGGTAGCCCAGCCAACAGCCATTGGCCCGCAGTGCTGGCGCCATGGTTCCATGCAGACAAGGAGAGCCCACATGCCACACCCGTCACGTATCGCGCTCACCGCCATCGGCCTGCTGGGCCTGGCGCTGTACGCCCAGGCCCACGCCCAGGGCAGCGAGAATGAGAATGGCGAGCAATACATCACCCTGGCCTCCACAACCTCCACCGAGGCCTCGGGGCTGTTCGACGCCATCATTCCGAAGTTCACCGACAAGAGCGGCATCGCGGTGCGCGTGGTGGCCGTGGGCACCGGTCAGGCCTTCGAGATCGCCCGCCGTGGCGACGCCGACAGCCTGCTGGTCCACGACACCGAAGGCGAGGAGCGCTTCGTCGCGGAGGGTTACGCCACCGAGCGCGCCGACGTGATGGTCAACGACTTCGTGCTCATCGGCCCCGACGGCGACCCGGCTGGCATCAGTGAGGCCGCGAGCGTGGCCGAGGCCATGCAGCTGATCGCCGAGGCCCAGGCGCCCTTCACCTCCCGCGGTGACGACAGTGGCACCCACCGCGCCGAGCTGCGCCTGTGGGACGCCGCCGGCGTCGAGCCGGACGGTAAGTGGTACCGCGAACTCGGCAGCGGCATGGGGCCGACCCTGAACACCGCCGCCGCCATGGAAGCCTACGTGATGAGCGACCGCGCCACCTGGGTCGCCTTCGAGAACCCACAGGACCTGGCGCTGCTGTTCGAGGGCGACGAGGCGCTCTTCAACCAGTACGGCAGCCTCGCGATCTCCGAGGAGCGCCACCCGCACCTCAAGCATGACCTCGCCGGGCAATGGCACGCCTGGCTGCTCTCCGAGGAGGGCCAGCAGGCCATCGCCGACTTCGAGGTCAACGGCCAGCAGCTGTTCTTTCCCAACGCCGCCGAATAACCCTGTGGGGTCAGACCCTTCAGGATACTTAAGGGTCTGACCCCAGCCCCGAGGGCGCCGCCTGGACCTCCTCCAGGCGCAGCAGCAAGCCCGGCAGCTCATTGCTCAGAAAACGTGTCTCCACGCACTCCTCGAGTCGCTGGGCGCCGAAGCCCAGGAAGCCCAGCGCCGCGTGGGAGAGCCGGCGGTCGCGGCGCACGATGAACTGCCAGTGGCTCTCGATGGGCAGGCCCTCCACCGGCAGGATCACCAGCTCCGGGTGCTGCGGCGGCAGCACGTGCTCGGAGAGCACCGCCAGGCCCATGCCGGAGGCCACCCCGACGCGAATCGCCTCGTTGCTTGCCATCTGCAGGGTCGGCCCCAGGGTCAGCCCCTGCTCCTGCAGCCAGCTCTCGAACAGCATCCGCGTGGCCGAACCCGGCTCGCGCAGCAGCCAGCGCTCTTCGAGCAGCTCGCCCATGGCGATACGCTCGCGTCCCGCCAGCGGGTGGCCCCTGGGAGCCACCGCCACCAGCGGATTGCGCAGGAAGCGCCCGGCCAGGGCATGGGCCAGCGACGGCGGGTGGCTGAAGACGTAGAGGTCATCCTCCTGGCGCTCGAAACGGGTCAGCATCTGGCGGCGATTGCCGATATGCACCGTGACCTCCACCTCGGGGAAGGCCTGGCTGTAGGGGCCGAGCAGCCGCGGCAGCACGTACTGGGCGGTATTGACCAGGGCGATGGAGAAACGCCCCCGCTCGCCGCCGCGCAGGGCGGCCAGGTAGTCATCGAAGTCGTCGAAGCGCCCCAGCACCTCGCGGCTGGCGCGGTAGAGCTCGGCGCCCGCCTCGGTGGGCACCAGCCGGCCCTGGCGGCTCTCCAGCAGCGGCTCCCCCAGCGTCTCGGCCAGGCGCTTGAGCTGCTGCGAGACGGTGGGCTGGGTCAGGTGGAGGCGGCTCGCCGCTTCGCTGATCGAGCCGGCGCGTACCACCGCCACATAGACCTGCAGCAGGCGAAACGTCAGGTGTCGGATGTTCATTGCGGGTGATTCCAGCATGCATAGATAGTTATCTATAGTGCATTGCGGAAGAGTTTATTGGAATCAATGGCTGTGGGTCAGCAGAATGCGTGGCGTTTCAACCCGCCACCAGAGACCCTCCGATGCCCGATATCGTGGTGATGTTCTTCCTGCTCGGCCTGCTGGCCGGGCTCGTCAAGTCCGACCTGGCCATTCCCAAGGCCGCCTACGACACCCTCAGCCTACTGCTGATGCTGACCATCGGCCTGAAGGGCGGCATGGCGCTGTACGGCAACCTGGGCTGGTCGCTGCTGCCTGAGCTTGCCGCCGTGGCCGCCCTCGGCGCGCTGATCCCGCTGGCCATGATGCCGCTACTGCGCCGCCTGGTGAGGCTCTCCGCCGCCGACAGTGCCAGCCTGGCGGCCCACTACGGCTCGGTGAGCGCCGGCACCTTCGCGGTGGCCCTGGCCTTCGCCGAGGCGCGTGACCTGTCCATCGGCGCCGAGGTCACCCTCTATCTGGTGATGATGGAGCTGCCGGCGATCATGGTGGCCATCGCCCTCTACCGCCGCTACCGGGGCAGCAACGCCGGCGAGGCGATGCAGGGGATCTGGCACGAGACCCTGACCAACCGCGGGGTGATCCTGCTCGCCGGCGGCGCGGTGATCGGTGCCATGTACGGCCCCATGGAGGGCGCCAACGTCACCGAGCTCTTCACCGGCGCCTTCCATGCCGTGCTCGCCCTCTTCCTGCTGCAGATGGGCCTGACCGCCGCCGAGACCCTGCGCCCCATTCCCTGGTTCCACTGGCGACTGCTGGCCTTCGCCCTCATCGCCCCGCCGCTGCTGTCGCTGGCCGGCCTGGCCGTGGGCCTGGCCCTGGGGCTGCCCGCCGGCTCGCTCTTGATCCTGACCGCACTTGCCGCCAGCGCCTCCTATATTGCCGCCCCGGCCGCCATGCGCACCGCCATCCCCGAGGCCAATATCGGCCTGGCGATGCTGGCCTTCGCTGGGGTTCACCTTCCCCTTCAACGTGATGGTGGGCATTCCCCTCTATCACCGGCTGATCACCTGGCTGGGCGGCTGACACTCAGCGCCCGCCACGGCGGGCGACTCCGACATTCGTCTAAGGCATGAGTGGCTGCACTTTACGTTAACGTCAACCTGGCCTAGTCTTGGACCATCACGGTTCACCACCTGACCCGGACCGCTGTGCGCGCCTGCCCCGCCCCTTGGCGGCAGGCGCCACCGCCCTGACCAGTAGACAAGAACGGGAGTCCCGCCCATGCACACGCCCTTCAAGCCCCTCGACTTCGGCCTCGACGACGAGCTCAACATGCTGCGCGAGCAGGTCAATGCCTTCGCCCGGGACGAGATCGCCCCGCGCGCCGCCGAGATCGACGAGAAGAACGAGTTCCCCAACGACCTGTGGCAGAAGTTCGGTGACATGGGCCTGCTCGGCATCACCGTCTCCGAGGAAGATGGCGGCACCGGCATGGGCTACCTGGCCCACTGCATCGCCCTGGAGGAGATCTCCCGGGCCAGCGCCTCGGTAGGCCTCTCCTACGGCGCCCACTCCAACCTCTGCGTCAACCAGCTCAAGATCAACGCCAGCCCGGAGCAGAAGGCCAAGTACCTGCCCAAGCTGATGAGCGGCGAGCACGTCGGCGCGCTCGCCATGTCCGAGCCGGGCGCCGGTTCCGACGTGGTCTCCATGAAGCTGCGCGCCCGCAAGGAGGGCGACAAGTACATCCTCAACGGCAACAAGATGTGGATCACCAACGGCCCCGACGCCGACGTGCTGGTGGTCTACGCCAAGACCGACCCCGAGGCCGGCTCGCAAGGGCATCACCGCCTTCATCATCGAGAAGGGCATGCCCGGCTTCTCCACCGCCCAGAAGCTCGACAAGCTCGGCATGCGCGGCTCCAACACCTGCGAGCTGGTGTTCCAGGACTGCGAGGTGCCGGAAGAGAACATGCTCGGCGAGGTGGGCAAGGGCGTGCGCGTGCTGATGAGCGGCCTCGACTACGAGCGCACCGTGCTCGCCGCCGGCCCCATCGGCATCATGCAGGCCGCCCTGGATATCGTGGTGCCCTATATCCACGAGCGTAAGCAGTTCGGCCAGTCCATCGGCGAGTTCCAGCTGGTGCAGGGCAAGGTGGCCGACATGTACACCACCCTCAACGCCTGCCGCGCCTACCTCTATGCGGTGGCCGCCGGCTGCGACCGCGGCCAGACCTCGCGCAAGGACGCCGCCGGCGTGATCCTCTACTGCGCCGAGAAGGCCACCCAGGTGGCGCTGGACGCCGATCCAGCTGCTGGGCGGCAACGGCTACATCAACGAGTACCCCACCGGCCGCCTGCTGCGCGACGCCAAGCTGTACGAAATTGGCGCTGGCACCAGCGAGATCCGCCGCATGCTGATCGGCCGCGAGCTGTTCAACGAATCTGCCTGACGGCCACTGGCTCGCTGTAGGGATGCTTCGCATCGCACCGGGCCGCATGGCCGCACGGAAACTCAGCCCGCTGCGAACACGCGGGCTGCCTCCACAATGCCACCGGTATTCCAGCGTTGGTAGATCAATTTCAAGGATTCGCTATGAGCATCCTGCAGACCCAGATCAATCCGCGCAGCGAGGGCTTCCAGGCCAACGAGGCGGCGATGCGCGCCGAGGTGATGAAGCTGCGCGAGCTCACCGCCGCCATCGCCCAGGGCGGCGGCGAGAAGGCCCGCGCCCGCCACGAGAGCCGCGACAAGCTGTTCGTGCGCGACCGCATCGACCACCTGATCGACGAGGGCTCGCCCTTCCTCGAGTTCTCGGCGCTGGCCGCCCACGAGGTCTACGACTCCGCGGTGCCCGCCGCCGGCGTGGTCACCGGCATCGGCCGCGTCTCCGGCGTGGAGTGCGTGATCGTCGCCAACGACGCCACCGTCAAGGGCGGCACCTACTTCCCGATCACCGTGAAGAAGCACCTGCGCGCCCAGGAGATCGCCCGCAAGCACCGCCTGCCGTGCATCTACCTGGTCGACTCCGGCGGCGCCTTCCTGCCCCGCCAGGACGAGGTCTTCCCGGACCGCGACCACTTCGGCCGCATCTTCTACAACCAGGCCACCCTCTCCGCCGAGGGCATCCCGCAGATCGCCGTGGTGATGGGCTCCTGCACCGCCGGCGGCGCCTATGTGCCGGCCATGGCCGACGAGTCGATCATCGTCCGCGAGCAGGGCACCATCTTCCTGGGCGGCCCGCCCCTGGTGAAGGCCGCCACCGGCGAGAGCATCAGCGCCGAGGACCTGGGCGGCGCCGACGTCCACGCCAAGAAGAGCGGCGTGGCCGACCACTACGCCGAGAACGACGCCCACGCCCTGCAGCTGTGCCGGGCCAGCGTGTCGCGGCTCAACTGGCAGAAGCGCGGCCAGCTCAAGATGCAGGAGCCCAGGGCCCCGCGCCTGGATCCCAGCGAGCTCTACGGCATCGTCGGCACCGACCTCAAGAAGCCCTATGACGTGCGCGAGGTGATCGCGCGCATCGTCGACGACTCCGACTTCGATGAGTTCAAGCGCTACTACGGCGACACCCTGGTCACCGGCTTCGCGCATATCCATGGCTACCCGGTGGGCATCGTCGCCAACAACGGCGTGCTGTTCTCCGAGTCCGCGGTCAAGGGCGCCCACTTCATCGAGCTGTGCGCCCAGCGGAAGATCCCGCTGATCTTCCTGCAGAACATCACCGGCTTCATGGTGGGCTCGAAGTACGAGCACGAGGGCATCGCCAAGCACGGCGCCAAGCTGGTCACCGCGGTGGCCTGCGCCAGGGTGCCCAAGTTCACCGTGCTGATCGGCGGCAGCTTCGGCGCCGGCAACTACGGCATGTGCGGCCGCGCCTACGACCCCAACCTGCTGTTCATGTGGCCCAACGCGCGCATCTCGGTGATGGGCGGCGAACAGGCGGCGGGCGTGCTGGCCCAGGTCAAGCGCGAGCAGATCGAGCGCGAGGGCCGCGAGTGGACGCCGGAGGAGGAGGAAGCCTTCAAGGCGCCCACCCGCGAGCAGTACGAGCACCAGGGCCATCCCTACTACGCCAGTGCGCGGCTGTGGGACGACGGCGTCATCGACCCGGCCCAGACCCGCGACGTGCTGGGCCTGTCGCTCGCCGCGGCCATGAACGCCGAGGTCGAAGAGACCAAATTCGGCGTGTTCCGGATGTAAGGGGAAGCAGACATGTCAGATAGCACATTCTCACGCCTGGAACTCGATGAGCGCGGCGTGGCCTGGCTGACCCTGGTCCGCCCCGAGGTCCACAACGCCTTCGACGACAGCCTGATCGCCGAGCTCAACGCCCATCTGGAGCGACTGCACGACGCCGCCCATCACGGCGAGATCCGCGCCGTGGTGCTGGGCTCCGAGGGCAAGAGCTTCTCCGCCGGGGCCGACCTGGGCTGGATGAAGCGCATGGTCGAGTACGATTTCGACGGCAACCTGGCGGATTCCCGCAAGCTCGCAGCGCTGATGCACGGCCTGGACACCCTGCCCTGCCCCACCCTCTGCCGCGTGCAGGGGGCCGCCTTCGGCGGCGCCGTGGGCCTGGCCGCCTGCTGTGACCTGGTGGTCGCCTCCGAGAAGGCGAAGTTCTGCCTCTCCGAGGTCAAGATCGGCCTGTCGCCGGCGGTGATCAGCCCCTATGTGCAGCGCGCCATCGGGCCGCGCCAGATGCGTCGCTACGCGCTGACCGCCGAGGTGATGGACGCTCACACCGCCCTGGCCTTGGGCCTGGCGCACCGCCTCTCCGCCCATGACGAGCTCGACGCCGCCGTGGAGGTGATGCTCGACACGCTGCTGGCCGGCTCGCCCCAGGCCCAGCGCGCCACCAAGGGGCTGCTCGCCGAGGTGGCCCGGGAGCCCGACAGCAAGGCCACCCGGGAGCATACCTGCCGGGTGATCAGCGAGCTGCGCGTCAGCGCCGAGGGCCAGGAGGGCCTGGCCAGCTTCTTCGAGAAGCGCCGCCCTGCCTGGACCCCGGGTCCTGCCAGTAACGAAAGCGACAACAGTGCCGCCGACAACGGTGTCGCCGACAACAATGCCGCGGAGCCCCGCTCATGACTACCGATCTGAACAAGTTCGACACCCTGCTGGTCGCCAACCGCGGCGAGATCGCCTGCCGGGTGATGCGCACCGCGCGCGCCATGGGCCTGCGCACCGTGGCCGTCTACTCCGATGCCGACGCCAACGCCCGCCACGTGCGCGAGGCCGACGAGGCCGTGCGCCTGGGCCCCGCCGCCGCCCGCGACAGCTACCTCAAGGTGGAGGCGGTGATCGAGGCCGCCAAGCGCACCGGCGCCGGCGCCATCCACCCCGGCTACGGCTTCCTCTCCGAGAACGGCCCCTTCGTGGACGCCCTGGAGAAGGCCGGCATCACCTTCGTCGGCCCGCCCGCCTCGGCCATCGCCGCCATGGGCGACAAGTCCGCCGCCAAGGCGCGCATGCATGATGCCGGCGTGCCGCTGGTGCCGGGCTACCACGGCGACGACCAGGACGACGCCCTTCTCCGCGCCGAGGCCGACAAGATCGGCTACCCGGTGCTGCTCAAGGCCAGCGCCGGCGGCGGCGGCAAGGGCATGCGCGTGGTGGAATCCGGTGACGGCTTCCAGGCCGCCCTGGACGGCTGCCGCCGCGAGTCCCAGGCCGCCTTCGGCGACCAGCGCATGCTGATCGAGAAGTACCTGACCCAGCCGCGCCACGTGGAGGTCCAGGTGTTCTGCGACAGCCACGGCAACGGCGTCTACCTCTTCGAGCGCGACTGCTCCGTGCAGCGCCGCCACCAGAAGGTGCTGGAGGAGGCCCCGGCCCCCGGCATGAGCGCCGAGCTGCGCCGCGAGATGGGCGAGGCCGCCGTACGCGCCGCCCGGGAGATCGGCTACGTGGGGCCGGCACCGTGGAGTTCCTGCTCGACGTCGACGGCTCCTTCTTCTTCATGGAGATGAACACCCGCCTGCAGGTGGAGCACCCGGTCACCGAGATGATCACCGGCCAGGACCTGGTGGAGTGGCAGCTGCGCGTGGCCATGGGCGAGCGGCTCCCCCTCGCGCAGGATGAATTGACCATCACCGGCCACAGCTTCGAGGCGCGCCTCTACGCCGAGGACCCCGAGCAGGACTTCCTGCCCGCCACCGGCACCCTGACGCGCTTCGCCCTAGACCTGGAAGGTGCCGGCCTGGATGCCGACAAGGTGCGCCTGGACAGCGGCGTGGAGAGCGGCGACGTCGTTTCCATGCACTACGATCCCATGCTCGCCAAACTGATCGTCCACGGTGCCGATCGCGACCAGGCGCTGGCGACGCTGAACCGGGCGCTGGCGGCGCTGGACGTGCAGGGCGTGGTCACCAACCGCGCCTTCCTGCAGCGCCTGGCCACCCACCCTGCGTTCAAGGGCTGCGAGCTCGACACCCGCTTCATCGAGAAGCACGAGGAGAGCCTGTTCGCACCGCGCGAGATCACCACCGAGGCCTACGCCTCCGCCGCGCTGATCGGCCTCAAGCAGCTCTCCCGGGAGTGCGAGAGCGACTCGCCCTGGGATCGCCACGACGGCTTCCGGCTCAACGCCCCCCACACCATCCGCCTCGCCCTGTGCGCCACCGGCCACGACCTGAGCCGTGCCCAGGCCCCGGACGCCGAGGACGTGGTGATCGTCGAGGGCCGCCGCGAGAGCGCCGCCGATCCCTGGCAGCTGGTGATCGGCGACGAGACCCTCACCGCGCGCATCCAGCATCTGGAGGGCGACGCCGTGGCGGTCACCCTCAATGGCCACCGCCGCCGTCTGCAGGCGCGCCTCGCCGACAACGGCGTGGTGGTGATGGCCGATGCCGCCGGCGAGACCCGCCTGCTTCTGGCGGCGCATCGACGCCATCGACCACGGCCAGCACGAGGCGGAATCCACCCTCACCGCGCCCATGCACGGCACCGTGGTGGCGCTGCTGGTGGAGCCGGGCCAGACGGTGGAGAAAGGCATGCCGCTGATGGTCATGGAAGCCATGAAGATGGAGCACACCATGTCCGCCCCCGCCGATGGCCATGTGGAGAGCTTCCACTTCGCCGCCGGCGACACCGTGGGCCAGGGCGACGTGCTGCTCGAATTCGCCGCGGAGGAGTAGAAGGTCCGACACGGTGAGCGGCGCCGGGGACAGGTCGTAGAGGGGGTCCTATGCCAGGGATGGCATCGGTAGCGCCCAGGGAAGGGTTCACAGCGCCCCCTCGCAAGACCTGTCGCCGGGCAAGCCGCGGCTTGTAGGCACCTTACTGGCTCTTCGTGAGCATGACAGGAGAAGATTCATGGCATTCCCCCAACGCGTCCGCCTGGTCGAGGTCGGCCCCTCGCGACGGCCTGCAGAACGAGCCCGAGCCGATCGGCACCGCCACCAAGCTGGAGCTGATCGACCGCCTGGGTGCGGCCGGCCTCTCCTACATCGAGGCGGCCAGCTTCGTCTCGCCCAAGTGGGTACCGCAGATGGCCGACCACCGCGAGGTGATGACCGGGCTCACACGGCGTAACGGCATCACCTACGCGGCGCTGACCCCCAACCTCAAGGGGCTGGAAGCGGCCCTCGGAGTGTGGCGTTCAGGAGGTCGCGGTGTTCGGCGCCGCCTCCGAGGCCTTCTCGCAGAAGAACATCAACTGCTCCGTGGCCGAATCCCTGGCGCGCTTCGAGCCGGTGCTCGAGCGCGCCCAGCGAGGCCGGCGTGCGGGTACGCGGCTATGTATCCACCGTGCTGGGCTGCCCCTACGAGGGCGAGATCGCCCCCGCCAAGGTGGCCGAGGTGTGCAAAGGCGCTCTACGAGATGGGCTGCTACGAGATATCGCTCGGCGACACCATCGGCACCGGCACCCCGCTCAAGGCCAAGCGCATGCTCGAGGCCGTCAGCGACGACGTGCCCATGGCCCATCTCGCCGCCCACTTCCACGACACCTACGGCCAGGCGCTGGCCAACCTCTACGCGGTGCTGGAAGGAAGGCATCAGCGTGGTGGACAGCTCCGTCGCCGGCCTCGGCGGCTGCCCCTACGCCAAGGGCGCTTCCGGCAACGTGGCAAGCGAAGACGTGGTCTACCTGCTCAACGGCCTCGGCATCGAGACCGGCATCGACCTCGACGCACTTGCCGACACCGGCACCTGGATCACCCAGAGCATAGGGCGGCCCAACCGCTCCAAGGTGGGGGTGGCGCTGGCCGCCAGGTAATCGCAACGGCAACACGCAAAAGCCCCGAGCCAGGTGACTGACTCGGGGCTTTTTTTGGGCAGTTTAACGCCCGCATTTGCGGCTGGGTTGGAGCGCAGCGAATAACCAGTCCGACAACATGCGCTTGTTATGTTTTTGGTAGTTTAAGCCCATGCTCAGCCTCTAGATATTTAAGAACTTTATGTAGCGCCCTATATATATTTAACTCATTAGCACCAAATGGGTAGTATCCACTAATTAACTGTTCGGCGGGTATGTCTCTGGGCACAGCTCTCCGTTTATATTCATTTTCACCATCGTAAAATTTGACTGGGTAACGAAATGAGCGACCTTCACTTTCTAACTCTCCCCAACTTCCGTAATTTTGAATATTACCGTTATAACATTCGCTGCCTATGATGTTCTCGATATCAATCAAAATATTTTTCAGCGGATCAATTTCTGCTCGAGTGCGTTCGATCGCCTCATATTTTGAGATTTTGTTCTGTACATATTCAAGCTGCCCCCGAAAATAGTTTTCATTTTCTAATTGAGCCTCAAGCAGCCATTGGCTATATAACTCGTTCGCTTGATTGCCGCTTGAAAGCTCTTTTAATTCTATGATTGCTTCTAGTTCGTCTTGAATGGAAGAAACACGCTCTTCCCAGCTGTCGAAACTTTCCTTCGCTTCTTGGATTAAGGAATCTTTTTCTTCATCAGAAACACCTGAATAGTCTAGAGCCACGAAATTTCTGTACGCATCAAGCTCTTCCTTGACTGTATAGGTTTGCATTTCCTTGTCTTCAGGCCACGCTTCTTTTGCAGCATTTCTAATCTCTTTAATTACTGAGTCAGGTACTGACATTTGACCTCTTTGAAAACATAACGCCCTGGCTTTGCGGCGTACCGGAGCGCCAGCGCAGGTGCGTCCGGCAACAGCCGCTGGTTAGATTTTCAATCATCGTTGCCACGAATATACTCATGAGATGGAACGAACAGAGGCATTGAAATCTCGCCCCTCTCTCCAGCAATCCTTTTTTCCCTAATGAGAATCATCTCCACGAAATAAACAACAGCTGCCCGAGCAAGCTTCAACGTTTGAAATGACTCTTGCACGAACGTCTCAAAGTCGAAATGCTCTATGCAACCTGATGCACCTTTGGGGACTGACATGCCCATTTCGTGAAGGACAGTAAATCGATGTGTCGAAGAGTTTCTCGAGCTTTGCTTTTCCCATAAAAATCCTTGCTCACTGGATAGATCTCTTGAGATTTCAGTCAGAGCCAAAAGAGCCGGATTACCATTTTCGATTTCTAACTTGACAGCTGGATCTAGATCACGTTTCTTCGCTCTTTTCTTCGCTTCCGCAAACCAAGCAGTCTTCATCGATGCGTTCTTCGATCCACTTATTCCAAGATAAGATAGTGATGCCACAGATATTTTATCCAGTATATCTAGGGCGCTGCGTTGTGCTGAAGCCAGCGCCGATTCGTTTACACCGTAGCAAGCGTAATCAAGTGTGTCGTTATAATTCCCAGTCTCATTAAAGCGCTTCTGATAGGCGTCAAATAGCAGCTGGCGAGCCATAATAAAATCAGATTTTAGAACATTAACCATTGCGAATACTTCTGGAATTGCTGCTCCGTCTTCTATCGACGAGGTAATTGAAGATATATTAATATCATCCCAGTATTTTGATTCGCGCGTGTGCGAATGGATATTAGGAGAAAGAGTCAAGTTGTTAGAAATAACAAATCTTTTATAATCATCAGGCTGAAAATCTGATTTTGGCTTTTCAGATGGTCGAATATTTTTTATGCCACCCAGAGTCCCGTTAACCCCATACTCACCAGCATAGGCATATATTCCTTCAATATTATTATTGACATGATAGGCTAGGTGCTCGATTTCTTCTCTTAACAAGTGAGGATCACCGATGCCTTGAACTAGTGCATGCCTGAGCATTATTAATGCTCCTGAGCTTGCCACCCCGTTTCGGGGGTTTTTCTCCATTGCTTTCGAATAGAAATCATAGGCTTCGACCCACCTATAAGAAGCCCAAAGAAGATTTCCTAGATTGGTAAAGGATTGAGATTGTGTATCTGTCGATGCCTTCAAATCATTAGCTGACTTATAGAAGAGACCCCGAGCTTCAAGCCGATATTTTTCGGTGTTGCGATACCAACTATACCCCTCATGGGTTGCGGCCAGCGCAATAGCATGGAGGCCGTTCGCCAAATTGTAGTTTAGCTCCGAGTTATCTTCGCATCTGTCGATGACATGTCGAAAAATTTCAACTCCTTTGAGGATTGCCTCGGAATCTTTGGCTATCCCACCTGCATCAACCAGTATGGCTGCCTTCAACAAATCAACATTTACATTTCCAGAAAGGCTCAGTGCTTCACGGATAGCTTCATTGGGATTTTCATCCACCAAGTGATGAAGCCTATCTGCCTGTTCTGCTAATTCCACTTGGCCTCCTGAAAATCTAACGCCGCCAACACACGCAGCTTTGTAGTGGAGGCGAAGCCGCAACGGAAAAGCTGTCGCTGTGCTTGGCTTTGTTAGCGCCAGCATATAACTTAATAAACATTAATAGCCACCTTAAAAAACAAACTATATCTAATATTTTCATAAAACTAAACTGGCGAAATAGCAAACGTTTTTATTGGCTCCGAAGCGTGAACAAAATTACGCCTGTCAACACAAGTCATCTCGGCAACTAGATAATAATTGCCGCCAGTTTTTATTTTGAACTTTTCAAAAAAATCTTTCGATACTGAAAAATAGGTTCCGAGAGAATTGCCTACGTCTCGGTGATGGACTGGATACCATTGGTTTACCCAGTATCTCCAAGCGCCATTACTTATGCTGCCGCCGAAGTACTCTACGCTAGATTCGCTTTGGTTTACTGTGTTGATTGGTAAGTCTGCTACGGAATAGGTAGGTCGAAAATAGCCTCTCGATAGCCAATCAGTTTCCCACCTACCAAAGGAGGAAGGCCAGGTCCATTTGGCTAAAGGAAATATGCCTTGCTCAGAATTCCGTACATGATCAATTGAATCAAAAATCATCCTAGGGTCGTCAACTTCAGAGCTTTGAAGAAGAACTAGAATGACCTTCAGATCAAGGCATACTCCAGTGTGGTTTCTTAAGATGGGGCCGTTGGCATGAAGCAATATTTCATCAGGAGAAGCGACGAAATCTGCTAAATATCGCTCAAGTTCATTCTGTCCGGGCAAAAAATCATCTTTACTCAAATTTCCTAATACTGGCCAACTGTATGGTGGATAAGAAGGAGATAGATTTACAGCAATATAGCCAAATGGTAATGCCTCTTGTGCATATGAATAGCAAACCTCAGAAGGGATGGAGTGCTTGTGCATAGCATAAGCTAATGTACGAAGGAATGCAGACACTATGGAGGTCTCTGCACGCCATGAGAAGCTTATTTGGATACTATCCTGACGATAAAACTGATCGCCGCAAAAATCATATGGGTCAAACATGTAGCATGGTCTTCTTTCCCATATTTTCTCCCATTCAAGAAGGAAATGATTCTCAAGCGGTACATTGTGCTCCTGTTGAAGCTCTTGAATAATACCCTAAAAATCTCAAGGGAACGCCGTTGGAAAACTTGTCATACTTGGCTTTATTTGGAGTTGAGTTATCGGAGAAAATAGAATATAGACTTGATAAGTCATC
>JAGYKP010000089.1 GCA_018401555.1 Halomonas sp. | reverse complement strand
CCACGCCCTGCCGCCGACCGACCCTCCTCCGAGGGCCTGCCAACCGGGGCGATCAAGGGCGATGCTCCAGCATGCTCAAGCGGTTGATCCAAGGACTACCCGGACAGAGCCCCATGGCGGTGGTCTTCGATGCCCCGGGCAAGACCTTCCGCGACAGCTGTTCGCGGAGTACAAGGCCCATCGCCCGCCGATGCCGGATGAGCTGCGCGACCAGGTGAGCCACTGCACGACTGCGTGAGGGCGCTGGGGCTGCCGCTGCTGTGCATGCCAGGGGGTCGAGGCCGACGACGTCGATCGGCACCCTGGCCCGCCGGCGCCACCGCGAGCGGCCGCGAGTGCGGTGATCTCCACCGGCGACAAAGGACATGGCTCAGCTGGTCGACGCCCATACTGCACCCTGGTCAACACCATGACGGACGAGACCTCTCGACGTGCGGGGGTGAAGGAGAAGTTCGGGCGTGTCCCCGGAGCCTAGATCATCGATTTCCTGGCGCTGATGGGCGACAAGGTGGACAACATCCCCGGGGTGCCCGGCGTGGGGGAGAAGACGGCACTCGGCCTGCTGCAGGGCATGGGCGGCGGGCTCGACGAGCGGTCTCACGCCGACCTCGAGAAGGTCAAGGAACTGGGCTTCCGCGGTGCCAAGACCCTGCCGAAGAAGCTCGAGGGGCGCTGCCGAGCTCCTACTCCTACCAGCTGGCCACCATCAAGACCGATTGCGAGCTGCCGGTGGGACTCGACGACCTGGATATCGCCCATCCGGATCGCGAGGCGCTGCTCGAGCTCTATCTCGGCTGAGTTCGGGCCTGCCTGAGCTGCTGCTGGGCGGACGAGGCGTCGCATAGCGATGCGGCGGGCGGCACCCCGAGGTGCCGGCCGAGGATCGAGGGGGCGGCCGGCTCGGAGCGTCGTTCCCGGCCGCGAGGACCATGTCATCCTGGCGCAGGCCGGATCTGCGACGCCTGGCTCGAGACTGGCTCGAAGTGCGAGTACGGCCTTCTGCTTCGACCTGGAGACCACCAGCCTGAACTACATGGAGGCGCAGATCGTCGGTGTCGGGCTGGCGCTGGAAGCGGGGCAAGGCGGCCTATATCCCGCTGGCCCACGACTACCTGGACGCCCCCGAGCAGCTCGACCGCGACTGCCGGTGCTCGCCGCGCTCAAGCCGCTGCTGGAAGATGGCAGCAGGACCAAGATCGGCCAGAACCTCAAGTACGATATCTCGGTGCTGGCCGGTTACGGCATCCGGGTGGCCGGGCTGCTCCAGGACACCATGCTCGAATCCTACGTGCTCGACTCCACCGCCACCCGCCACGACATGGACAGCCTGGCGCTCAAGTATCTGGGGCACAGGACCATCCAGTTCGAGGACATTGCCGGCAAGGGCGCCAAACAGCTGACCTTCAACCAGATCGCGCTGGAGCAGGCCGGCCCCTACGCCGCCGAGGACGCCGATGTCACCCTGCGCCTGCACCAGACCCTGTGGCCCCGCCTGCAGGCACGACGGGCCGCTGCTCGCGGCTGCATCGAGGCGATCGAGATGCCGCTGGTGCCGGTGCTGTCGCGCGATGGAGCGCACCGGCGTCGCAATCGACTCTCGCACAGAACTGCACGGCAGCAGAGCAGAGAGCTCGGCGGCGTATCGCACTGCGAGCTGGAGGCCGCGGCCCACGCGCTTGCCGGCGCGACGTTCAATCTCGGCTCTCCCAAACAGCTCGGAGAAATTCTCTTCGACCAGTTGGAGCTCCCGGTGCTGCGCAAGACCCCCAAAGGCGCGCCCTCCACCGCCGAGGAAGTGCTGGCGGAACTGGCGCTGGACTATCCCGCTGCCCAAGGTGCTGCTGGAATACCGTGGACTCAGCAAGCTGAAGTCCACCTACACCGACAAGCTGCCGCGGCCTGGTCAATCCAGCGACCGGTCAGGCTGCACACCAGCTACCACCAGGCGGTCACCGCTACCGGGCGACTCTCCTCCAGTGATCCCAACCTGCAGAACATCCCGATCCGCACGGAAGAGGGCGCAAGATCCGCCAGGCCTTTATCGCCCGGCCGGGTTACCGGATCGTCGCCGCCGACTACTCCCAGATCGAGCTGCGCATCATGGCCCACCTCTCCGAGGACAAGGGGCTGCTCGAGGCCTTCGCCGAGGGTCGTGACATCCACGCCGCCACCGCGGCGGAGGTGTTCGGGGTGGCGCTCGACAAGGTCTCGGGCGACCAGCGGCGCAGCGCCAAGGCGATCAACTTCGGGCTGATCTACGGCATGAGCGCCTGGGGACTGTCGCGGCAGCTCGCGCAGTCGAGCGTAACGCAGGCGCAGACCTGGATCGAGCGCTACTTCGACCGCTACCCCGGGGTGGCCCGCTACATGGAGCGCATCCGCGCCCAGGCCGCCGAGGATGGCTTCGTCGAGACGGTGTTCGGTCGGCGCCTCTACCTGCCGGAGATCCGCTCCCAGAACCGCGCCCGCCGCCAGGGCGCCGAGCGCACCGCCATCAACGCCCCCATGCAGGGCACCGCGGCGGACATCATCAAGCGCGCCATGATCGAGGTGGCCGCCTGGCTCGAGGAGGGCGAGATGGACGCCTGGATGGTGATGCAGGTCCACGACGAGCTGGTGTTCGAGGTAGCCGAGGCCCAGGTCGAGGCCTTCATCGAGCAGGTGAAGGCGCGCATGCAGGCCGCCGCCGAGCTCAGCGTGCCGCTGATCGTCGAGGCCGAGAGTGGGGCCAATTGGGACGAGGCGCACTGACCATCAAAAAAACGCCACCGCGGCTGCGGTGGCGTTTCTGGTTGAAGCGAGGGCCGTAAGGCTTAGCGCCAGCCGACTCGATCGAAGATCCGGATCGCCTCGGGGTTGTTCTCGCCCAGCTTGCTGATGTTGAGGCTGTCCATCTTGAAGTTGCCCCAGGACTCGAGCACCGGGTTCTTCTTCACGTCCGCGACCACCGGGAACTCGTAGTTGCCGTTGGCGAAGATCTCCTGGGCGGTGTCGGAGGCCAGGAACTCCAGGAAGCGCACCGCGTTCTCGCGGTTGGGAGCGCCCTCGACCACACCGGCGCCGCCGACGTTGATATGGGTGCCGCGGCCGTCCTGGTTGGGGAAGATCACGCCGACCCGGCGGGCGACCTCGCGATCCGCCTCGTCGTCGGAGTGCAGCAGGCGCACATAGTAGTAGTGGCTGGGCCACCGCCGGAGTCGCACCCCGCCGGGTGGCCACGCCCTTGATCTGATCGGTGTCGCCACCTGCAGGGTCGCGGGCCATGTTGGCTACCACGCCCTGGGCCCACTCCTCGGCACCCTCGGCGCCGTGATGCTCGACCAGCGAGGCGAGCAGCGACTGGTTGTAGATATTGTTCGACGAGCGAATGCACACCTCGCCCTCGAACTTCGGGTCGGCGAGCTCCTTTCGTAGCTGCCGATCTGGCTGGGGTCGAAGCTCTCGCGGTCATAGAAGATGGCGCGGGCACGCTGGCTGAAGCCGAACCACAGCCCCTCGGGATGGCGCATGGCCTCCGGCAGGCGCTCGTTCAGCACCTCGGAATCAACGCTCTGGAAGATCTCCTCCTGCTCGGCACGCCACAGGCGGCCGGCGTCCACGGTGATCATCACGTCGGCGGGGCTGGCCACGCCCTCGCGGGTGATGCGCTCGATCAGCTGATCCGAATCACCTTCCAGCAGGTTGACCTCGATGCCGGTCTCCTCGGTGAAGGCCTGATAGAGCGCCTCGTCGGAGTCGTAGTGGCGCGCCGAGTAGATGTTCAACTCGTCGGCGGATGCGACGCTGGCGAAGGCGGAGCCGGCCAGCGCGACGGCGATGGGGGCGGCAAGACGAGCGTGCTTGATCATCATGACCTCTGTTGTTCCTGGTGGAATGGATGAGTTGAATGATAATACGTTGCATTATTGACACGCCTATTGAAGCCCCGCGCATCGGCGACGTCAAGTGGTCGGGGGAAGATTCCTTGCGCTGAAGCAGGTAATGCCTGAATGCGAGTCGCTTTCAAACGCATTAGCGCTCACGATCGGTTATGATGAGGGCAACTCCACCGACACGACGTCGAGGGCCCCATGAACCAGAATCTGCAACAACCGCACACCTCCGCCGCTCCGGCGCTATCGATGCAGGGTATCCACCATGCCTTCGGCAGGCACGAGGTGGTGAAGGGCATCGATCTCGAAGTGCTGCCCGGCGAGGTGGTCTGCCTGCTGGGCCCCTCGGGCTGCGGCAAGACCACCCTGCTGCGCATCGCCGCCGGCCTCGAGAAACTGCAGCAGGGCCGTGTGACCCTGGAAGGCAAGGAAGTGGCGCGCTCCGGTGGCCGTCATCTGCCCCCCGAGAAACGCAGTGTCGGCCTGGCCTTCCAGGACTCCGCGCTCTTCCCGCACCTCTCCGTGCTCGAGAACGTCACCTTCGGGCTCAAGCACCTGCCGGCAGGGGAGCGCCGTCACCGCGCCCTGACGCTGCTCGAGCAGCTGGGCATGGCGGCCCACGCCGAGAGCTATCCGCATATGCTCTCCGGTGGCCAGCAGCAGCGCGTGGCCCTGGCCCGCGCCCTGGCACCCGAGCCGCATCTGATGCTGCTCGACGAGCCCTTCTCCAGCCTCGATGCGCGACTGCGCGACCAGATCCGTGATGACACCCTGCACGTGCTCAAGAAGGTCGGAGCCGCCACCCTGCTGGTGACCCACGACCCGGAGGAGGCGATGTTCATGGCCGACCGTATCGCGCTGATGCGCGACGGCCATATCGTCCAGGTGGGCACGCCGCGGGAGCTCTACTGCAACCCCAGCGATCCCTTCGTGGTGACCTTCTTCGGTGAGGTGAACGAGCTCTCCGGCGAGGTTCGCGACGGCCAGGTGCTGACCCCGGTGGGCCCGTGGATGCCGGCTGGCTGGCCGAGGGCAGCACCGCGCGGGTGCTGGTGAGGCCCGAGGCGCTGCAGGTCGCGGCGCTGGATGCGCCGGCGGGACACGCAGCCACAGCCATATCGTCATGGCCAAGCTGCTGGGACGCAGCAGCCTGCTGCATATCTGTGCCCATGCTCCCGATGGCGAGGAAGCGCACGTCCATGCCCGCGTGCCGGGGGTCTTCCTGCCCGCCGAGGGCCAGCCCGTGACCCTGCGACTCGACCCCTCCCAGGTATTCGTCTTCCCCTCACTCCCCGCCGGGGCGCGAGCGGCGCATGGCCAGGCTGAGCAGGATCACCGGCACTATGCCTACGACCACGATGGCCAGTGAGGCCGTCGAGGCCTCGGCGAGCCGCTCGTCGGCCGCCAGGCTGTGAGCCCGCACCGCCAGGGTATCGAAGTTGAAGGGGCGCAGGATGATGGTCGCCGGCAGCTCCTTCATCACATCCACGAAGACCAGGATGCAGGCCGCCAGCAGGCTGCCGCGCATGATCGGTGTGTGCACCCGCTTGAGGGTGCCGGTGGCGGTCTGGCCCAGGGTGCGTGAGGCGGCGTCCATGCTCGGGGTCACCTTGCCCAGGCTGGCCTCCACGGCGTTGAAGGACACCGCCAGGAAGCGCACCACATAGGCGTAGATCAGGATGAACGCCGAACCGCTGAAGATCAGCCCGATCACCTCGCCACCGCGCGCCAGCAAGCCAGGTGTTGATGGTGTTGTCCAGCCAGGCGAAGGGAATCAGGATGCCGACCGCGACCACCGAACCCGGGATCGCATAGCCCATGGCCGAGATGCGCGTGGCGGTGCGGGTCAGCCGGGTATCGTTGAGGCGTACCCCGTAGCTCAGCACCACCGCCAGGGTCACCGCGATCAGCGCGGCGATGCTGGCCAGCACCAGGCTGTTGCGGGCATAGCCGATGAAGCTCGAACCGAACAGCGCGTCGCCCTGCTCGATGGCCAGCTCGGCGAGGATACCGCTGGGAATCAGGAAGCCACCCAGGATCGGCAGCAGGCAGGCCAGGAAGGCGCCCGCCGAGGCCCAGCCGCCGAGCTGGAACTCCGGCAGCTGCTGGTAGCGACTGGAGGTGTGGAAGTAGCGGCGCTTGCCCCGCGACCAGCGCTCCAGCAGCACCAGGGCGATCACGAAGGCCAGCAGGCAGGCGGCCAGCTGGGCGGCGGCGACCTGCTCGCCGAGGCCGAACCAGGTGCGGTAGATGCCGGTGGTGAAGGTATCCACGCCGAAGTACTGCACCGCGCCGAACTCGTTCAGGGTCTCCATCAGCGCCAGCGATACGCCACCCACCAGGGCGGGGCGCGACAGCGGGATCGCCACGCTGTGAAACAGCTGCCAGGGGCCGCGTCCCAGGGTGCGACCCACGTCCAGCATGCACACCGACTGCTCCATGAAGGAGGCGCGTGCGAGCATGTAGACGTAGGGGTAGAGCACCAGGGTGATCAGCGTCGCCGCGCCGCCCAGTGAGCGCACCTCGGGGAACCAGTAGTCACCGAAGCTCCAGCCGAACAGGTCGCGCAGCCACCCCTGCAGCGGGCCGGAAAACTGCAGGAAGTCGGTGTAGGCGTAGGCGATCACGTAGGTGGGCACGGCCAGCGGCAGCAGCAGCGCCCACTCGAACAGTCGGCGTCCCGGAAAACGGCACATCACCACCAGCCAGGCGGTGCCGGTGCCGATCACCAGGGTGCCTAAGCCCACCCATAGCACCAGGACCAGAGCGTATTGCGCGAGATAGCGTGGGCAGCACCGTGCTGGCCAGGTGCTGCCAGACGCCTTCGGTGGGCATCAGGATGTGCGCCAGTACCGACCAGCACCGGCATCGCCACGATCAGGGCTACCCCGAGCAGCAGGGCGATTGACCAGGGCTTAGTGACAGCGTGATGCGGAATCAGAACCGGCGACGATAGGGCGGACGGTGACCGGCTGGCAGGCGTCGAGACAAGCGAGGTCTCCTTGCGAGGCGCGGCATGGCTCATCAATGCGAGACATTGAGCGGCTGCAAATGGTATCAGCTTGCGTCCAGATCGGCTGCAGCCGACTTCGGCTGACCGGTGTCAAGAGACGACGCCCGCCGTCAAATGACGGCGGGCGTCAGCGCAGGCCTAACCGCTGATGTGTCAGTAGCCCACCAGCATCGCTAGGCAGGCCGGTGATCAAGCACCGGGAAGAAGGCCATCAGCACGCAGGCCAGCACGATCAGCGCAACGAAGGGAATGACCGCGCGGTAGAGGTCGACGATCTCCACCCCGGGCGGCGCCACCCCCTTGAGGTAGAAGAGCGCATAGCCAAACGGTGGGTGTCAGGAAGGAGGTCTGCAGTACCACGGCGACCATCACCACGAACCACAGCATATCCACGCCCATGGTGTCGACGATGGGCAGCATGATCGGGAAGCTGAGCAGCACGATGCCGGTCCAGTCCAGGAACATGCCCAGGATGAAGACCAGGAACAGCATCAGGATCAGCGCCCCGGTGGTGCCGCCCGGCATCGCCATCACCACGTTGTGGATGACGTCCATGCCGCCGCCGATGGAGAACACCCCGGTGAAGGCGGTGGCCCCCACCACCACCAGCATCACCATGGTGGTGGTCTTGCTGGCCTCGATCAGGGTGCGGTAGCAGGTCGACGCCTTGCGGTCGCCGAAGATCAGGAACAGCAGGAAGGCGATGAAGACCCCGATGGCCGAGGCCTCTGTGGCGGTAGCGATGCCCAGGAACAGCGAGCCCAGCACGCCGAGGATCAGCGACATGGGTGGCAGCACGTACTTGCCGAGCATGATCAGCAGC
Source organism: Halomonas sp. (assembly GCA_018401555.1). GTDB lineage: Bacteria > Pseudomonadota > Gammaproteobacteria > Pseudomonadales > Halomonadaceae > Halomonas. The sequence goes on along the minus strand of JAGYKP010000089.1, from coordinate 29,662 downwards.
TGCCCGGTCGAGGTCTCGGCGCGCTCCGCGGCCGGCACGGCCGGGCCATAGCTGGGTTTGATAAAGCAGATGATCAGTACGTAGAGCGCATACATGGTGCCCAGCATCACCCCCGGCACCAGGGCGCCGGCGAACAGCGCGCCCACCGAGACCGGCGAGTAGCTGGCCATCAGGATCAGCATGATGCTGGGCGGGATCAGGATGCCCAGGCAGCCGCTGGCCATGATCACCCCGGTGCTCAGCTCCTTGTTGTAGGAGTACTTGAGCATCGGCACCAGGGCGATCATGCCCATCACCGCGATGGAGGCGCCGACGATGCCGGTGGTGGCGGCCAGCAGCACCGAGACGATGACCACGGTGAGCGCCAGGCCGCCGCGCAGGTTGGCCAGCAGCAGGCGCATGGTGTCGAACATCTTCTCGGTAACGCCGGAGTCATTGAGGAAGCGTGCCATCAGCACGAACAGCGGAATGGCCACCAGGACATAGTTGTCCATGGAGTTGCCGAAGATGTTGTTGATCAGGATGCCCAGGGTATTGGCGCCGGGGCCGAGCCAGGCACCGAGCACCGCGACGCCGCCGAGCACGAAGGCCAGCGGATGGCCCATGAACAGGCCGACCAGCAGGCCGCCGAACATGAACAGGGTGAGCATCTCGGCGCTCATGCGGCGGTCTCCTTGCGCAGTTCGCCGAAGGCGCGGATGACGATGGCGATGGCCTGCAGCAGCAGCAGCACGGCGGCCACCACGATCACGCCCTTCACCGGGTAGACCGGGATGGATATCATGCCGTAGGTGGTCTCGCCACGGCTGAAGGAGCGCTCGAAGAAGGCCCAGCCGAAGGTCAGCAGCATCCAGATGAAGGGCACGAAGAAGAGCAGGTAGCCGAGAATTTCCAGCGCCGCCTGCTTGCGGCGGGAAAGCAGGCGCTTGAGCACGTCGACCTCGACGTGGGCATGATGGCGCAGGCCGAAGGCGGCCATCAGCATGAAATGGGCGCCGAACAGCATCTTGGTGACATCGAAGGCCCAGTCGCTGGGGCGTCCGATGAAGAAGCGGGCGGCGATATCATAGATCACGATCAGCGTGATCACGGCAAGAAGTGGGGCGATCAGGCGTCCGAACCCCTCGTTGAGGGCATCGATGGCCCTGGCAATGGCGTTCATGGTGAGGCTCTCGGAAACAGGCGAATCAGACGAAAGGCGGCGCCAGGGGCGCCTGGCAGGGCCGGGCCCGGCGAAGGCCAGCGGTTTTCCCGATTACTGGTTCATGCAGGCCTCGAGCTCCTCCAGGGACGGCAGGTTGTCCATGGTGCGGCTCATGTTGAAGGGCACGGTCACGTCACGCCAGTTGGCGTAGTGCTCCAGGTAGCTGACCATGGAGTGGTAGACCTTGGCATGCATCGGGTCCTCGCAGGCCCCCTGCAGGATCACCTCGTTGGTGACCTCCTGGATGCGGGCCAGGTCCTCCTCGGACAGCTGGTTGATCGTCATGCCCTCGTCCTTGAACTTGACGGTGGCCTCGGTGGAGCCGCGCTCGGACCAGGCCAGCGACCAGGTCATGGTGGCCTCGGCGGCGATCTTCAGCTTCTCCTGGGTCTCCTCGGAGAGGGCGTCCCAGGCGTCCTTGTTGATCATCACGCCGAACACGCTGGCGGACTGGTGCCAGCCCGGGGTGGACCAGTAGTCGGCGACCTCGCCGAAGCCGGCCTTGTAGTCGACCCCCGGAGTGGAGAACTCGCCGGCGTCGATCACGCCGCGCTCGATGGCCTGGTAGACCTCGCCGCCGGCCAGGGTGACCTGGGAGCCACCCAGCTGCTCGAGCACGCGGCCCTGGTCGCGGCCGGAGAGGCGCAGGCGCTTGCCCTCGAGGTCGGCAATGCTCTCGATGGGCGTGCCGCCCATGAAGCCGGACTCGTTGTTGGTGATCCCGTAGGGCAGGTAGACCATGTCGTACTCGCCGTAGACCTCCTGATAGAGGTCCCAGCCGCCCCACTGGTTGATCCAGTTGAGGTAGTCCACGCCGTTGAAGAGGCTGGTGGTGGTGGCCAGCGGCGAGAAGGCCGGGCTCAGGCCGGCCCAGTAGCCGGGCCAGTCGCCGGCGGCCTCGATGCGCGCCGGTCTGGGTGGCGTCGAACACCTCGGTGCCGGGCATCAGGGTGCCGCCGGCGCGGAAGTCGATGGTCAGTTCGTCGCCGGCCAGCTTGTTGACCAGCTCCACCCAGTGGCGATCGATCTGGATCAGGTCCAGGTTGTCCGGCCAGGTGGTGGTCATGGTCCACTCTTCCTGGGCCTGGGCGGTGGTGCTCAGCGTGGCCAGGGCCACGCCGGCGGCCAGGCCGGTGAGCGTGAAGGTGCGCAGTGCTTTCATGTTGTTCTCCCTTCCGGGTCTGAGCAGGCGGCGTGGCGCCTGTCGGCGCCGACCGGATAATGCCGGGTTGGCGCGGAGCCGTTGGCATATTGCATTGGCAGTCCCGCAACTACGGCTCCAAGCTAGCACGCTATTGGCTTGCGCGACGATCTCGTCGTTGTGACGGCGGTGACCCCCGGGGCAAGGTGTCGGTACCGATATCGTGGCGGTAAAGGGCCGAGGTATTGTTGGCAAAGCGGTTCTGTATCAATAAGTTGGCTTTAGTTTACGTTAACGTAAAGGTGGTGGTTCGCGGGGCCTTCAGCGTTGAATGTTGCATCGCCATAAGACCAAAGTGCTAGAAGCGACCGCGGTGCCAGGGGAGGGGCGATGATCCAGAGGCAAGGGGAAGAGGCCAGAGAGATGGGGGCGAAGGCACGCCGCTACGCGGGCCCTGCTGGCCCATGCCAGGCGGCTCGGCCGGCGTCGTTGGCGGGGGCTGGCGTGGCTGCAGGGGCGCGCCGGAGTGCGTGTCGTGGGGCCGCTGCCGAGCTCTGGACCGGTGCCTGGCGTGCGCCCCTGTGGATGGCGCCCGAGGCCCCCAGGGGATCGAAACGGCGCGGTGGCTGGCGCGCCGGCCCGGGCGCGCACTCGCCTGGGGGCGAGCACGACCTGCTGGTGATCGACGCCGTCTCGGGGGCGAGGCTTCGACCCCGACGCCGTGGCGGCCCTGGCCGGCACCCTGCGCGCCGGCGGCCTGCTGGTGCTGATGACCCCGGATGACTGGGGCACCCGCCCGGATGCCGACTATGTGCGGCTGGCCGAGCGCACCCTGGCGGCCCGAGGCGCTCTCGCAGCCGCTACCTGGCTCGGTTGGCGCGGCTGTTGGCAGGCGCCGACGAGGCTGATTCGCTGGCGCGCCGGGGAAGTGCCATGCCTGCCCAGGCTCGCCGTCCGCGAGGCGCGTTGCGGGGTGACGGTGGCCGACGGCGACTGCCTGACCGCCGACCAGGCCCAGGCGGTGGCCCGCCCGGGCCGCCTGCGTCGCCGTCGTCCGCTGGTGATTACCGCCGACCGCGGACGCGGCAAGAGCGCGGCCCTGGGTATCGCCTGCGCCCGCTGGCTGGCCACGGGGGAGAGCGAGGTGCTGGTCACCGCGCCGCGTCCGGCGGCGGTGGAGAGCCTCTTCGAACGCCTGGCGGCACTCTGCCCCCACGGCGAGCGGCAGGGCCATGCCTTTATCACCGACCGCGGCGCGGTGCGCTTCGTGGCCCCCGATGCGCTGGCCGAGCAGGCCCGGCGGGGCGAGGGCCGGCGGCGCCGGGCGACTGCTGCTGGTGGACGAGGCGGCGGCGATCCCCGCCGGGCTGCTCGGCGAGCTGGCTCGAGCGCCTTCCCGCGCATCGCCTTCGCCACCACGCTGCACGGCTACGAGGGGCTCCGGCCGGGGTTCGCCCTGCGCTTCGCGAGCGCTTCGAGCGCACCAGCGCCGGAGTGGCGCCGGGCTGCACCTGGCCGAGCCGATCCGGCTGGGCCGGGTGACGATCCGCTGGAGCCGCTGGTCCATCGCCTGCTGATGCTGGATGCCGAGCCTCCCGAGCCCGCGGCTCGGGTTGGTGGCGCGCCGCGGCGATTGTCGCGGGATGAACTTGCTCGTCGACGAGCCGCGCCTGCAAGTGCCGTTCGGCCCGCTGGTGCAGGCCCACTACCGGACCACGCCGAGCGACCTGCGCCTGCCGCTGGACGGTCCCGGCCTGGGCATTGCTGCGCTGATGGCAGATGACGCGCCGCTGGGGGTGGTGCTGACCGGCCGATGAAGGGGGGCTTCGCGGCCGAGCTGGCCGAGCGGGTCGCCCGCGGCGAGCGGCGCCCCGTGGCCACCTCATGGCCCAGTCCTGGCCGCCCACGCCGGCTCCGGGAGGCGCTCACCGGTCGCCTGCGCCGGGTGGTGCGCATCGCCGTGGCGCCGCAGCGCCGTCGCGAGGGGCTGGGGCAGGCACTGATCGAGGCGGAACTGGAGCGTGCACGTGATGATGGCCGCGACCTGCTGGGCGCCAGCTTCGGCGCCGAGCCCGGGCTGATCGCGTTCTGGCAGCGCGAGGGCTTCCGCGCGGTGCGCCTGGGATTGAGCAGAGAGACCGCCACCGGCGAGCACGCTCTGATGGTGGCGCGGGCCACCAGCGCGGGGGGCGAGGCGCTGATCGACTCGCTCGTCGCGCGTTTCCAGCGTGCCCTGCCGGGCCTGCTCGCCTTCGAGCTGCGCGACCTGGCGCCGGAAGTGGCCGCCGCCCCGCTGGCGGAGGGCGACGGACCGGCCCCATACCGACGACGATCAGCGCGATGCCGAGGGATGTCGCCGCCGGCCACCGCGAGCCGGCGCTGGCACGACCGGCGCTGCAGGCGCTGGTGCGTAATGCCCTGGCCCGCGGCGTGCCTCCCGCTGATGCAGACCTGGCGCTGCTGGTGGCCTGGGGCTTCCAGGGCCTCGCCGGCGAGCCCCTGGCCCGACGCCTCGGCGTGCCGGGGCGGCGCCAGGCCACCGCCCGGCTACGTCAGGCGGTGGCAGGGCTTCTGAGGGCTATCGCAGTTAACCATGCGGTTATAGCGAAAGGCGCCGGGGACAGGTCGTAGAGGGGGTCCTATGCCAGGGATGGCATCGGTAGCGCCCAGGGAGGGGTTCACAGCGCCCCCTCGAAGGCCTGTCGCCGGGAGAGCCTTGAGTGGTGCTTCCATCTGAGATAGCCCTGCAGGGCTGTTGCCTTCTCTTCCCCTGCCGGAGTGGGCTGAGTAAGGTAGATCGGTTACTCAGCAAGGGATCACCATGAACGAACATCTCGACCGGCTCTGCGCCGCAGCCGCTGTGGCGCCACTTCCGTACCCTGTGCGAGACCCCGCGCCCCTCCGGCCACGAGGCCGCCCTGGTGGCCCGCCTCGAGGCCTGGGCCGACTCCCGGGGCCTCGCCCACGAGCGCGATGCCTTCGGCAACCTGCTGATCCGCAAGCCCGCCTCGCAGGGCCGCGAGGATGCCCCGGGGGTGATCTTCCAGGGCCACCTGGACATGGTGCCTCAGGCCAACAGCGACCACCCCCACGACTTTACCCGCGACCCCATCGAGACCCGCCTCGACGACGACGGCTGGCTGCGTGCCCGGCATACCACCCTGGGCGCCGACAACGGCCTCGGTGTGGCCGCCGCCCTGGCCATCCTCGAGGATGACGAGCTCGTCCACGGACCGCTGGAGGCGCTCTTCACCCTGGAGGAGGAGTCCGGCATGGGCGGGGCGCTCAACCTCGCCGAGGGCTGGCTCAGCGGGCGCTACCTGCTCAACCTCGACTCCGAGGATCGTGGCGAGGTGTTCATCGGCTGTGCCGGCGGCACCGATGTGGTGGTGGAGGCGCAGCTGCCGACCGCGGCGATGGCCGACGACGAGGTGGCGCTGCGGCTGTCGCTCATCAGCGCCTGCGCGGCGGCCACTCGGGAATCGATATCCACAAGGGACTGGGCAACGCCAACCGGCTGCTGGTACGCGCGCTGCGCGCCCTGGAGCGCTTCGATGCTCGCCTGGTGAGCTACCAGGGCGGCACCCTGCGCAACGCCCTGCCGCGGGAGGCCTCGCCGTGCTGGCGCTGCCCGAGGAGGAGCGCGAGGCCGCCACGGCCGAGATGGCGGCCCCTCCGAGGCCACCCTGCGCGCCGAGCTGGCGGGGGTCGACGATAGGCTGTCGCTGACCCTCGAGGCGACGGAGAGGCCTCGCCGACGAGCCGCTCAACCCCCAGGCGACCCACCTGCTGCTGGCCGCCCTGCACGCCGCACCCTGCGGCGTCGAACGCATGAGCCAGGAGGTGCTCGGTGTGGTCGAGACCTCCAACAACCTCGGCGTGGTCAGCCTCGAGAAGGGACGCTTCCAGCTCGGTGCCCTGGTGCGCTCGCTGCGCGACAGCGCTACCCGAGACCTGGGCCGACCGCCCGCGTGCGCGACCTCGAGCCGGATCGTGGCGCCCGGGTGCGCATCGAGAACGGCTATCCGGGCTGGACACCGCAGCCGGGCAGCGAGTTGCTGACGCGCTTCCAGCGGGTGCACCGCGAGCGGCTGGGCAGTGACCCGTCGGTCAAGGTGATCCATGCCGGGCTGGAGTGCGGCATCCTGGGCGGCAAGTATCCCGAGCTGGAGATGATCTCCTTCGGCCCGCTGATCCGCGGCGCCCACTCGCCGGATGAGCGGGTCGAGGTCGCCTCGGTGGAGGAGTTCTGGACGCTGCTGCGTGCCCTGGTGGAGGACCTGGCTCGCCCCGCAGCCTGAACGCCGCGCCAGCCAGACACGACAACGCCGGGCCTGGGGCCCGGCGTTGTGGCGAGAGAAACCCTGCTTGCGGATCAGGCCAGGTAGCTGGCCAGCATCCATACGGTCTTCTCCTGCTCGCGGATATAGTCGCCCGCCTGGGCGGCGGTGCCCTCGTCGTCGGCATCCGAGGCCAGGGAGAGGATCTCGCGCTGCAGCTCGATCAGCACCTGGTAGCCTGCCAGCACGCCGTCGACGCAGGTCTCGCCGTCCGAGACGTTCTTGTCCTCCTTGATGCGCGAGACCTCCACGTAGTCGCTGTAGGCGTGCACCGGCTGGTGGCCCAGGGTGAGGATGCGCTCGGCGACCTCGTCGACCTTGGTCAGCAGGTCGGTGTAGAGCTCCTCGAACTTCTCGTGGAGCTGGAAGAACTGCGGGCCCTTCACGTTCCAGTGGTAGCCGCGCACGTTCATGTAGAAGATCTGGTAGTTGGCCAGCAGCTCGTTGAGCTTCTCGGCCAGCTGGCTGGCGCTGGCCTCGTGCAGGCCGATACGGTTGGTGTCGCTCATGCGAATGCCTCCTTGGTCGCTTGGGTATCCATGATCAGCGTGCCACCAGATGGCGGCCAGCGAATCCTGATCATGGCCATGATAGCCGTGTTGCATGACATCATGGCAGGCGATGCCGATTTCAAGTGACCTGCGTCACCCCGCCGCGGCTACAGTGCGGGGCTATAGCAGATGGCAGTACCGCTCAAGGCTGTTCCCGGCGCCTTTCGCTATCACCCTGTCGGTAACTGCGATTGCCCTGGCCTACACTGGAGCTGTCCAACCTCGGGAGAGAGACCATGCGTCCCTGGCCGTTGCTCATCATGCTGGCACTGGCCGGCTGCCAGACTGTTCCCGCGACCCTGCCGGTGGCGGAGCCGCCCTCCTGCGGCGGCCTGCCGCTGGCCAGCCGCGGCCGAGCCTCCCGGCGAGATCCTGCGTCGCGCGGTGGTCGCCCTGGAGGATGACGGCTTCCTGATCCGCCATACCGCCACCGCCCCGGCACTGGTGAGCGCCGAGCGTACCCGCATCCTGCCCGGCTACGGCGATCGCTACGCTACCGGGGGGCGTCACGGGGTGTTCGGCGGCATCGGGCTGGGCGGAGGCAGTGGCGGCATCGGCGGCGGGGTGATGATCGGCTTCGGCGGGGTCGGCAGCCTGACCCGCGACGCCACCCAGCTGGAGCGGGTCTCGCTGCTGGTCAGCGGGAGTGAGGTGCGGGTCAGTCGCGACCTGCAGATCATCGACTGGCGCGGCGAGCTGGTGGAGACACGCAGTGCCAGCACCGAGTCCTTCTGCAGCGACCTGCACCGCGCCATGCGGGCCGGGAGTGCGCCATGAGTCGTCTGCCGATCATGCTGCTGGTGGCCCTGCTGCTCGCCGGGTGCGCCACCCCGCGGCCCGCGGCGTCGCCCACCGAGTTGATGCTCGCCGCGCCGCCGGATGCGGCCCTGGAGGCCGCGCGCCGAGGCGCTGATGGCGGCGGGCTATGTGGTGCGCCATGCCGATGCCGCAGCTGGGGCGGCTGGAGGCGGTGTTCTCGCGCTGGCCGGGCTATCGAGTGCTGGTCCGCGTCGAGGCCCGAGGGGAGGGCAGCCAGCTTGCGCTGACCGCCACCCGCGGCGGGCGCGTCCTGCCGCCGAGCACCCTGGACCTGGCTGACGGCGGAGATCGCTGCCAGGCTTGTCGCCAGAGACCGGACCGCGGCCCGGCTGGTCTGGTGTCGGCCGGTGGCCTCAGCTGGCCTTTGTCGCCTCGGGGCGCAGGTCGAGCCCCTCGACCATGGCCAGCACCCGGTCACGCATGGCGGCCAGGGCGTCGAGGTCGTAGGGAGTGGCCTCGCCCTGGCCCCACACCGGCCCCGGCCAGGCGTCGTCATCCTCGCGGCGCAGCACCAGGTGCACATGCAGCTGTGCCACCACGTTGCCGAGGCTCGCGACATTGAGCTTGTCGGCCCCCATCAGCGTCTTGAAGGCCTGGCCGATGCGGCTCGCCTCCCGCCACAACTGCTGCTGCTCCGCCTCGCTCAGCTCGAAGACCTCGCTGACGCCTCGCAATCGGGGGATCAGCAGCAGCCAGGGGAAGCGGGTATCGTTCATCAGCCGCAGCTGGCACAGCGGCAGCTCGGTGACCGGATAGCTGTCTTCCACCAGGCGGGGGTCGGGCTCGAAGTGGTCCATCAGGGCTCTCCCGGGTGATCAACGAGTGGTATCGCCTGCCTGGCATCATGCCACAGAACCGCCGCCACAGAACCGCCGAGAGTTTTCCCCGGCTGCCCGGGCGGCTAAGCTGTGCAGCCCGACCCCGAAAGGATGCTCCCATGACCCTGATCGAGGCGCTGGCCCTGCTGCTGATCGGCACGCTGGCCGGCTTCATCAACGTGCTCTCTGCCGGCGGGTCCATGCTCACCCTGCCGCTGCTGATGTTCCTGGGTCTGCCGCCCCAGGAGGCCAACGGCACCAACCGTGTCTCCATCGCCCTGCAGAGCGTCTCGGCGGTCTACAACTTCTTTCGCGCCGGGGCGCGCCATCTGGGGCTCTCGCTGCGCCTCTCCGTGCCGGCGGTGGTCGGCTCGCTGGTCGGGGCCTGGCTGGCCCTGCGCACCGGCGATGCCCTGTTCGAGGCGATCCTGATCGTGGTGATGGCGGGGTCGGCACTGCTCATGCTGCTGCCTCAGCCGCGCCTGACACCCGCCCGCTGACCGCCGAGCGGCTGACCCCGGCGATCTACCTGGCGATGTTCGGCATCGGCCTCTACGGCGGCTTCATCCAGGTGGGGGTGGGCATCCTGTTCATCGTGGTGCTCTACCGCATGCTCAAGATCGACCTGGCCCAGGTGAATGTCTTCAAGGTGCTGATCGTGCTGGTCTACACCCTGCCGGCGCTGGCCATCTTCCTGGTCGAGGATCAGGTGCGCTGGGGCTACGGCCTGCTGCTGGCAGCCGGCAGCATGACCGGTGCCTGGCTGGCGGTGAAGGTCAACGTCAGCCCGCGCGGGGCCTTCGTGGTCAAGTGGCTCACCGTGGCGGTGATCGCGGCGATCATCCTGCGCTTGCTGCTCGGGTAAGGCGCGTCTTGCCGCCAGCTGCTAAATTACTGGAGCAACATCCGAAATCCACAAGGAGGTCGATCATGAAACGCACACTGTTGATACTGCTGGCGGCCCTGTTCGCCGTGTCACTGCTCTCCGGCTGCAATACCGTTCGCGGTGCCGGCGAGGATATCGAGCGCGGCGGCGAGGCGATCCAGGACGCCAGCGACTGATTCCCATCCCCCGGGGGCTTCCCGCCGGAGCGATTGTCGCTTCGGCGTTTTTATCGGTACTCGATACGAACCCAGGCAAGGAAACCCAGATGTTCATGACGAGACTCTCGCCGCTTGTGGTTGGCCTGCTGCTGGCTGGCTGCAGCGGCATGCTAGACGTGCGGCACCGAGCCCCGACCCGGCCCCGCCGCCACCTAGGGTGGAGGTTAGCGGCGAGTGCGGCGCCGAGCGTGTACAGGACCGTGTCGGCCGCGCCTACAGCGAGGCCCCTCGGCGAGGCCATCCGCGCCGAGAGCGGGGCGGCCTCCATGCGGGTGATTCGCCCCGGCGAGGCGGTGACCCTCGACCATCGGCCCGATCGCCTCAACGTCCACCTGGACGAGACGGATACCATCGCCGCCCTGGACTGCGGCTAGACGCTGCTTCTCCCTGGATCGCCGTGCTCGGCCTGGGTGCGGCGCTCCTCCTCCTCGGCCTGCTTGCGCAGCTTCTTGCGCAGGGCGGCCTTCTCGAAGCGCAGCTTCTGCAGGCGGGTCGTCAGCGCTCAGCGGCGGCACCGGCGCCGGCTTGCCGCTCGGCGTCCACCGCCACCATGGTCAGGTAACAGCTGTTGGTATGGCGGATCAGCTTGTTCTGGATGTCCTCGGCCACCACCTTGACGCCGATCTCCATGGAGGAGCGGCCGACGTGGTTGACGCAGGCCAGGAAGGTGACCAGCTCACCCACGTGGATCGGCTGCTTGAACAGCACCTGGTCCACCGAGAGGGTGACCACGTAGTGGCCGGAGTAGCGGCTGGCACAGGCGTAGGCCACCTCGTCGAGCTTCTTGAGGATGGCCCCGCCATGCACCTTGCCGCTGAAGTTGGCCATGTCCGGGGTCATCAGCACGGTCATCGAGAGCTCATGCTGGCCGGCGCAGCGGTGGGTCGTCCATCGGCATGCTCCTCGTGGTTTATCCACAGCATAACGCCTTGCCCCCGGCCTGGGGACAAGGCGTCAGCGTGTCGAGCGGTTGATGCCTTGTGTCAGAACCAGGTCAGGCCGATGGAGATCAGCACCCCGGTGATGACCAGCTGGATCAGGCAGAAGCCCATGATGTCCTTGGCCTTGAGGCCGGCGATGCCGAGCACCGGCAGGGCCCAGAAGGGCTGCAGCAGGTTGGTCCAGGCATCACCCCAGGCCACGGCCATGGCCACCCGCGGGATCTCCACCCCCAGCGCCTCGGCGGCGGGCAGCATCACCGGCGCCTGCACGGCCCACTGGCCGCCCCCGGAGGGCACGAAGATGTTGACGATGCCGGCGCTGATGAAGGTCCAGAAGGGCAGGGTGGTCTCGGTGGCGAAGGAGACCAGACCCTCGGAGAGGGTCGCCGCCAGGCCGGACTGCACCATGATCGCCATGATCCCGGCGTAGAAGGGGAACTGGATGACGATGCCGGCGCCGCCCTTGATCGCCTCCTGCAGGCTGGTCAGCAGGCTGCGCGGCGTGCGGTGCAGCACGATGGCCAGGAACAGGAACAGGAAGTTGACGATGTTGAGGTTGAGGCCGCCGCCGCGCAGGAAGAAGTGGTCGACCAGGTAGATCAGGCCGGGGATGCCCACCAGCCAGGCCAGCACCACGCTGTTCTCCATGCGTTCGGCGGGGCGGGTGATGCGCACGCGCTCCTCCTCGTCATCGCCCAGCAGCTTGGGATCGATGAAGACGCTCTCGTTCTCATCGGGAAGCATCATGCGGTTGACCAGCGGTACGGCGATGAACAGCATCACCACGATGGCCAGGTTGAAGAAGGCGAAGATGGTGTCGCCGGTGCCGATCACGCCGATCTGGTCGACACTGAAGTGGCCCTCGGTGGCGATGGTCAGCGGCACCGAGCCGGCCAGGCCGCCGTGCCACACCACGAAGCCGGAGTAGGCACTGGCCACCAGCAGGCGGTAGTCGACGCGCACCAGGCGGGCCAGCTCCTTGGCAAACAGCGCGCCCACCACCAGGCCGAAGCCCCAGTTGATCCAGCTGGCCGCCAGCGATACATAGGTGACCAGCAGGATGGCGCCGCCGGGCGTTCTTGGCCAGGCCGGCGAGCCGCTGCAGCAGCCGCTTCACCGGCGGGGAGCTGGCCAGCATGAAGCCGGTGACCAGCACCAGCAGCATCTGCATCGAGAAGGTCAGCAGGTTCCAGAAGCCGTCGCCCCACATGCGCATCACCGCCAGCGGCGTCTGGCGCTCCACGGCGATGGCCGCCACCGCGGCGATGATGGTCAGCAGCAGCACGAAGATATAGGGGTCGGGCAGGTAGCGTTCGACCAGCTTTACCGCCGGTCTCGAGAGTGCCTTGAGCATGGCGTTCCCTTACTGTTGTGGGTGTTCTTGAAGTTTCAACACAGAAAGTAGCGCAGCGTCAGTATCTTGCGTTATTGCACTACCAACGGTCCAGGCTTCTCACGCCAGTCGCTGCGCCGGCGCTGGTGGTAGTAGGCGATCAGCGTCGCCGAGCGCACCAGGGTAAACAGCGTGAAGGCCAGCCACAGGCCGTGGTTGGTGAGTGATTCCGGCAGCAGCGCCTGGGTCAGCCACCAGGCGGGCAGGTAGGCCGCAAGCCCGGCGAAGATGCTGTTGCGCATCTCGCGGATCGCCGTGGCGCCGATGAAGACGCCGTCCAGCAGATAGCTCCACACCGCGATCAGCGGCATGGCGACCATCCACGGCAGGTAGCTGGCGGCGGTTTCCCGCACCTCCGGCAGGCCGGTAAGCAGGGCGATCAGCGCCTCGCCGCCCAGGGCGAAGGCCAGCGAGGCGATGCCGGCGGTGATCAGCGAGAACCAGGCCGCACCGCGCACCATTCGGCCGAACTCCGCCCAGCGCCTGGCGCCCACCGAGCGCCCGGTCAGCGCCTCGGCGGCGTGGGCGAAGCCGTCCAGGGCGTAGCTGGTGAGCATGATGAACTGCAGCAGCACGGCGTTGGCGGCGAGCACGGTATCGCCCTGGGCCGCCCCCCGGGAGGTGAAGAAGGCCATGGCGAACAGCAGGCCCAGGGTGCGCACGAAGAGGTTGGCGTTGACCGAGAACAGCTCGCCATAGGCGGCAAGCGCCAGCAGGCGGCTCGCGCAGGAAGCGCCCCGAGAGCCAGCGTGAGCTGGCGCGAGACCAGCCACAGCCCGAAGGCCAGTGCCGTGTAGTCGGCGATCACCGTGGCCCAGGCCACGCCGTCGCTGGTCATGCCCAGGCCCACCACGAACACCAGGTCGAGCACGATATTGACGCCGTTGGTCAGCACCAGGATCGCCAGGGTCACCCGCGAGTTCTGCTGGCCCAGAAACCAGCCGAGGATGGCGTAGTTGGCCAGCACCGCCGGCGCCGAGAGGATGCGGATCTCGGCATACTCGGCGGCCAACGCCGTGGCTACCTCGCTGCCGTCGAGCAGCCATAGCCCCAACGCGATCAGCGGCCGCGAGAGCAGGATCAAGGCCGCGCCGATGCCCGCCGCCAGCAGCAGCGACTGGCCCAGCAGGTTGCGCACGTCGCTGTCGTTCTCGCGGCCCACCGCCTGGGAGGTGAGGCCGGTGGTACCCATGCGCAGGAAGCCGAAGCCCCAGTAGAGGAAGCTGAACAGGGTGGCGCCCAGGGTCACCGCGGCCAGGTAGCGGGAGTCCGGCAGGTGGCCGACCACGGCGGTATCCACCAGCCCCAGCAGCGGCACGGTGATATTGGAGAGGATGATCGGCCAGGCCAGCGTCAGAATGCGCCGGTGCGCGGACGCGGGGGACGAGGAATCCGAGCGGCTCACGAAGGGCTCCCGAGGGTTGCGAGCCGCGCAGCATGGCCGGCGGCGGGGCATAACGCAACCGCCCCGCGCTGGGGCGGGGCGGTTGTGGCAGGCAGGGTCGGCTTCGCTTAGAAGCGGTAGCCGATGCTGGCGGAGATCAGGTCGATCTCGAAGTCCTCGCCGCTGTCGCTGATATCGTAGCGTTCGAACTCGGCACGCATCAGGATGCGCTCGACTTCGTACTCTGCGCCGATACCGTAATAGGGGTCGGTACCATCTTCCCCGAAGGTGTCTGTTTGACTGAGGCCAAGTGCCTGTACATTTTCATCAAGGTCAGCATCCCAGGCAATCATGCCGAGCTTACCGAAGACGCTAAAGCCACTCTGGATCGGCAGTTTGCCAACCAAAGCTGCAGTAAACCCGTCTACAGATAGCTTTGCTGAGCCAGTGACGGGAATGCCTTCTACCACGACCCTGGAATTAGCTTCAAAATCTCCAAAATCAACATACCCAGCCTCTATGGCGAAGTTGGGGTTGAATTGGTAACCGACAAACAGCTTGTAACCTGTATCTGACTCATCGGCGCTACATTCGGGTCAATCGATGTCCTCGTCGTAGTAGCGCTTCCATTGTCGAAGTCGGTTTCTGAATACCCCAGGCCCGCACCCACATAGGGCCCCGCATTGGGGTTGTACTGATAGCTCTGGGCGAAGGCGGGCGAGGCGACCAGGGTGGCCAGGGCGGCGGTGGCGATCAGACGTTTCATCATGCGCTCCATTGCATGGTGGTGGTGCAGGCGATGCCTGCGGGTTGGGCGGTCGGCGAAAGCCGTCTACCCTGATGTAAGATCCTGTGAAAGGATGTAACCTCGGGCATTCTAGAAGCTAATAATGGTTAGTGCCATACCCGGTATATCGGTGGGTTGGTACTGGCAGGGCGACAACGGCAGCAGAGACTGCAGGGAGCAGGGAGTGAAAGCGATGGGCAAGCGGACCTTGATTTTCTTCGCGCTGGCGCTGGTGGCGCTGCTGGGAACCACTCCCGGCGGTGGCGCAGGAGCAGCGCGCGGAGGCCCAGCCGAGCGGCGGGGCAACGATCGCCGATGCGGTGATCGCGCGGCTGCCGCTGGCGGCGGCCACTGTAGGCGGCACGGCGGTGTTCCCGGGTCACGCTGCCCTTCACCGCCCTGGGTGGCGGCGTGGATACCGCCGCCGAGACGCTGATCACACACCCGGCCGAGGCGGCCTTCCGGCTGCCTCGGCTGTACGGTGAGCAAGCGCGCCGACGAGCTGTAGCGCTCCGCCCAACATCCCAACGCAAGACGCCCCGCTTCGAGCGGGGCGTCGTGTCATGCTGTCGGGACGTTCAGTACATCTTCAGGCCGCGGTGATGCGCTCATACTTGGCCATCAGTTCCTCGCGGCTCTCCTCGCGCTCGGGGTCGAGGGGAATGCAATCCACCGGGCACACCTGCTGGCACTGCGGCTCGTCGTAATGGCCGACGCACTCGGTGCACAGCTCCGGGTCGATGATATAGATCTCCTCGCCTGGCGAGATGGCGCCGTTGGGGCACTCCGGCTCGCAGACATCGCAGTTGATGCACTCGTCGGTGATCATCAGGGCCATGGGGGTACCTCACGGAAGTCGCTGGCCGCGGTCGTCGGGATCTGCTCGGTGCAATCCCGAGCCTTGTGGTCAGGTATTGTAAAGGCTCTTCAGCGCCGCGGCGACCCTGGGATGCACATGCAGCGAGACATCGCCGCCCAGCTTGGCGATCTCGCGCACCAGGGTGGACGAGATATAGGAGTTCTCCACCGCCGGAGTCAGGAAGACGGTCTCGAGCTCCGGCATCTGGGCGCGATTCATGTTGGCCAGCTGCAGCTCGTACTCGAAGTCGGAGACCGCCCGCAGGCCGCGCAGCAGCACGCGGGCCTGCTGCTGCTTCATGAACTCGGTCATCAGCCCCGAGAAACCGACCACCTCTATGTTGTCGAGTCCGGCGGTGACCTCCCGGGCCAGGGCGATCCGCGTATCGATATCCAGCGCCGGGCCCTTGCCGGGGCTCGTGGCGATGGCCACCACCACCTTGTCGAAGAGTCGAGAGGCACGCTCGATCAGGTCGAAGTGGCCGTTGGTGATGGGGTCGAAGGTGCCGGGGTATACCGCGATGTTCATCGCCGTCACTCCTCGAGTCTGCCGAAGGGATTGTTCACCGCCAGGGAGACGGGGCGGGCATAGCCGGGGATGTGGATCTCGGCGTCGCTGATCGTGAGCTCCGGCCCCTCCAGCACGCCCTCGCCGAAGCGGTAGCGCGGCGCGAAGCGCCCCTGGTCGGCCTGCCGGCGGTAGGCGGCGGCGGCCTCGCGGGTCGCCTCGCGGCGCACCCGCCAGGCCGCCACCGCGGCCTCGCCGTGGCGCTGCAGCAGCAGGCGCTCGGTCACGGCCGGGGAGAGCAGCACACCGGTGGCGTTGTTGCCGCCGAAGCCCTTGGCATTGATAAAGGCGGCGTCCGCGAAGAAGGGCATGGCCTCGCGTGTGAGCCGCAGCCGCTCGGCATGGACGTCGTCGGCCACGGCATCCAGGTTGGCGATGCCCGGCAGCAGGCCGTGGGCGAAGCTGCCCAGAGCGCTGGTCAACTGGTCGCCGGCGGCACTGCCCTGGGAGTGGCCCACATAGGACTTCACCGCCACCACCGGCCACGCCTCGATGCCATAGGCCCGCGCCACCAGGTCGAAGACATGCGACTCGGTGGTGCGGTTCTTGGGCGTACTGGTGCCGTGGGCGTGCAGGAAGGTGCGCTCGCGCAGGGCCTGTTCGCCGAGCATTTCCCGCACCAGGGAGGCGGCCTTGCCCAGGGTGATGTAGTTGCCGATGCCCGGCGCGGAGATCGAGCGCTTCCAGCCGTCGGCATTGACGAAGACGTCCGGCACGCTGCCCAGGATCTCGGCACCCACCTCCAGGGCCAGGGCATCATCCATCAGCATCACGAACTGGCTGGACTCGGCAATGGTGAAGCCACAGTTGCGGGCGAAGGGGCGGCAGGCCTTCTGGTAGTCGGCGTCGGTCAGCAGCTCCAGGGCATCCAGCGCGCGCAGGCTGTCGTCGTCGGCCAGGGCGCCCATGGCGCGGAAGCCCTCGATGATCTCCGGGGTGACCGGGGCATCGGAGGTGCCCACCATGACTACCCGGCGGCGTCCGGCGCGGATATCGTCCACGCCCAGGCGCAGGTTGTAGAGGAAGCTGGCGCAGGCGCCCATCGCCGCACCGGTGCCGCCCACGCTGCCCAGCACATAGGCGTTGAGGAAGTCGGCGGGCATCTGGCCGTAGCCCAGAGGCATCTGCTTGGAGGTGGCGCGTTTCCCGGAGACGAAGCTCTTGAGCAGCCCGCCCCAGCCCTCGTCGTCGAGCTGGCCGATGGAGTTGCCGGCGTAGACGGCGACCGCGTCGGGGTCGAGGCGGTCACGCAGGGTGTCCCAGTCGAGGCCGCTGTCGCCCAGGCAGTCGCTGGCGGCAAAGATCGCCATGGAGAGGCCGCGAGGGTGGTGCACGCTGCGGTAGAGTTGGCTGGGCTCGAAGCCGCTGGGCAGCTGGCCGGCTGCCCGCACCTGGGCGGGGCGGTGCTCGGGAAGCATCACGTCCATCTCGCCGGCGGGTACCGTCACCTCGAGGCAGCTTGCGATCGAGTTCGCGCACCTGCCAGGTCGCCGGGAGATCCCGGGGTAACTGGCGACGACGGATGCGGAAGGTGAGAGGGGCGTCCAGCGCCAGGCTGGCCTGGCGGTTGGCGGGCAGGCCCTCGTCGTTGAAGCGCGGGTCCTCGATGCGGCGGATCAGGGTATGGTCGAGGACCTGCTGGCGGGTCTGCTCGACAATGGCGCCGGGGTCCAGGGGTGCCCTCGGCGTCCTGCCAGCCGCCATCGTCCCTGGCCGCTGGCCAGGCGCATCATGGCGGCCAGACCCAGCAGGGTACGGGCCTGGTCCTCCGCGGGCAGGGCGTCGAGCACGGTGCGGCGAAACGCCTGGTACGGCCCGAGGTTCTGCCGGCAGGGTTCACGCCGCCCATGCCGACGATCACCGGTAAGTGTGACAAGCCGGATTCCTCGTTGTGCTGTTGGTGTCTACGAGTTCGCTATTGAGCGTGGATCATAGCACCCGGCCAGCCGCCGCGTCATGCGGGGGCAGAGGGCGTCAGGGCACCGCCGTTACCCAGTGTTACCTGAGATGACACGCTGCGGTGGCAACCCGCCGGCGGGAGCGCTAGGTTGAAGTAGGGCTGCTGAGGCCGCCTGCCTATTTCGAGTTTCTCAGGAGGAGAATCCCATGCAACGCACGCTGTCACGGAAACTTGCCCTGGCCCTGCTGGCCGGTCTGCTGGCGCTGGGCCTGGCCGCCTGCCAGGATGAGCCCGGTCCCGCCGAGGAGGCCGGTCAGGAGATCGATCAGGCGATGGAGGATGCCGGCGATGAAGTCGAGGAGATGGGTGACGCCATCGAGGATGCCAGCGACGGCAATTGACGCCGGGGAAGTCGCAAAACCACGCAGCAGGCCGGGCCATCATGCCCGGCCTGCTGCGTTACAGGGGCGCCGTCAGGCGTTCTGTTCGATGCCCTGGACGTACCAGGGGGCGCCATCGCGCAGCTCGCGCACCAGATGCCAGGTCTCGTTGAATTCGTTCTGCTCGCCGTTCTCGTCGAGGATGCCGTGGAAGATCACGCTGGCCTCGGCCTGCTGGCCCACCTCCTGAACCATGCCCAGCTCGGCAAACAGGCGCACAACCTCGGTGCGATTGTTGGCCGGCTGCTGCCTGCGCTCCTCGCGCAGCAGGTTGTAGAGCGCCGGGGTGACGTACTCCTGGATGCCGCTGAGGTCGTTGTTGTCCCAGGCGCGCTGCAGGGTCATGAAGTGCTCCTTGGCGCCGCCCAGGAAGCGTTCGCGGTCGAACCACTCGGGCTCGCTGGCGAAGGCGCCGCCGAGCGGGGCGCTGCTGGCCTGGAAGGGCTGGGCAGTCGTGCCGCCGCGAGCCTCCTCGGCCGTCGGCGAGGGGCCATTCGCCACGGCGGGCCGCCGGCGCGCCAGCAGCCTGAAGAGCAGGAAGGCGATGCCGGCCACCACCAGGATATCCATCAGCCGCAGCTCATCGAAGGCGCCACCGAAGAACAGCGCGGCAAGCAGCCCGCCGGCGAGCAGGCCGCCCAGCATGCCGGGCATGCGCGAGCCGGCACGCCCCGGGGTGGCGCGGGTGCCGGCGGCCTGGTTCTGGGTGGCGGCAGGCTGCCGCTGCACGCTGCGTGACTGAGTGCCGAAGCTCTGCCGCCGCCCAGGCGGCGGGCCTCGGCGTCCTGCAGGGCTGGACCCAGGGTGAAGAGGCCCGCCACCAGCATGATCAGCAGATGGCGGAAGAGCGAAGTATGGGCGAATCGTGTGGTCATGGGGTGTCGTCTTCGGTCAGGGGAGGGGGGAAGAGTCGAGTCAGGCCATTCTAGCGGCTATGCTGGTGGCCTCCACTAAAATCGACAGCGTAGTGCCCACAGTGGTGCCGACGACGGTTACGACAACAACAGGGAGTGAATGCCATGCGCCTGAAACGCGAAGAGAGTCTGCTGCTGGTCGTTGATCTGCAGGCGGGTCTGCTGCCGGTGATCGAGCACGGCGACCAGGCGGTCAACGAGGCGGCCTGGCTGGGCGGCCTGGCCGAGTCCATCGAGGTGCCGGTGTGGGTCACCGAGCAGTATCCCGAGGGACTGGGCGGCAGCGAGCCGCGGCTGCTCGAGGCGCTGCCGGGCACCGCCTGTGGCAGAAGCTGACCTTCGACGCCTGCGCCAACCCGGAGTTCGCCGCCGCCCTGGCGGAAAGCGGCCGGCGCCAGGTGGTGCTGTGCGGCAGCGAGGCGCATATCTGCGTGATGCAGACCGGCCTGGGCCTGCTTGAGGCGGGCTATGAGGTCTACTGGCTGACCGAGGCCTGCGCCAGCCGCCGCCGCGGCGGAGGCTCGCCTGGCCCGGGAGCGCATGGTGCAGGCAGGGGGCAGTGGCGGTGAGCGCCGACATGGTGGCCTACGAGTGGCTGCACCGCTGTGACGACGAGCGCTTCAAGCAGGCCCATCGCCGCTTCCTCAAGGCACGCGCCTCGCGGCCGCTGGTGTTTGCATAGGGAGCACGAAATGGACTCCCAGCAAGAGTTCGCGAGGTTCGGCAACCCCACAGGGGCGCCTGGCAGAGCCATTCGCCCGGCAGAGCCGGCCTCCCACATGGCAACTACACACCAATCTGCTATGAGTGATTTCCTTCCAGCTTATAGCTTACGGCTTATAGCTCCCGGCGAAGCCGAGCCAGCTCAGGCGGCGCCCTCGGGGCGGGTAAATACCAGGGTGTCGCCCTCGCTCATCGCCGGGTTGTAGGCGTAGCCGGCCACATCGAACTCCTTCAGGC
This sequence comes from Halomonas sp., assembly GCA_018401555.1. Taxonomy (GTDB): domain Bacteria; phylum Pseudomonadota; class Gammaproteobacteria; order Pseudomonadales; family Halomonadaceae; genus Halomonas. Next base: position 9,540 of record JAGYKP010000089.1, on the reverse strand, counting down.
CCTCCGGGTCGTCCAGGCGTTGGCGGACCATCCAGGCCGCCATCAGGCCGCGGGCCTTCTTGGCGTAGAAGCTGATGATCTTGAGCTTGCCGATCTTCTCGTCCTTGAACACCGGGGTGATCACCCGCGCTTCGAGCTTCTTGGTATCGATCGCCTTGAAGTACTCATTGGAGGCGAGGTTGACCAGCACCGGACTGCCGCTGGCCGCGACGGCGCGGTCGAGCTCGGCGGTGAGGGTCGCCTTCCAGAAGGCGTAGAGGTCCTTGCCCTCCGGGTTCTCGAGCCGGGTGCCCATCTCCAGGCGATAGGGCTGGATCAGGTCCAGCGGGCGCAGCAGGCCGTAGAGGCCGGAGAGGATGCGCAGGTGCTCCTGGGCGAAGGCGTTGTCGTCGTCGTCGAAGGTGTCGGCCTCGAGACCCACGTAGACATCACCCTGGAAGGCCTGGGCGGCGGGCTTGGCGTTCTGCGGGGTGAAGGGAGTGTGCCACTCGCCGTAGCGGGCGGCGTTGAGGGCGGCCAGCTTGTCGCTGATCCCCATCAGCTCGGAGAGCCGCTGGGGCGAGTAGTCGCGCAGGATCTCGATCAGCGCCTGGCTGCGCTCGAGGAAGTCCGGCTGGGTGTGCAGGGCCGTGGTGGCCGGGGTCTCGAAGTCCAGCGTCTTGGCGGGCGAGATCACGCTCAGCATGGGGCGCTCCTGAATCCGGTGGGGTCGCGGACGAGTATACCAAGGGCGCCCCGCCCGAGGGGCTATCGCGGTGATAGTCGCCGGGCGGGGTCGGCGGCCTCAGGGGGCCGGGTTGGAGTAGCGGCGATGCACGTCCTCGATGGCCTCGAGCACCTCGCCGTCGAGGCGCAGCGACTCGCTGGCCAGGTTGCTCTCCAGCTGGGCCATGGAGGTGGCGCCGATGATATTGCTGGTCAGGAAGGGGCGCGAGTTGACGAAGGCCAGCGCCATCCTGGCCGGGTCGAGGTCCGCCTCCCGGGCGATCCCCACGTACTCGGCGGTGGCGGCCTGGGCCTGGGGGTTGGTGTAGCGCTGGAAGCGCTCGAACAGGGTCAGCCGGGCCCCCTCGGGGCGGGCGCCATCCAGGTACTTGCCGGAGAGCATGCCGAAGGCCAGCGGCGAGTAGGCCAGCAGCCCCACCCGTTCGCGGTGGGCGATCTCGGCCAGGCCCACCTCGAAGCTGCGGTTGAGCAGGTTGTAGGGGTTCTGCACCGAGGCGACCCGCGGCAGTCCCTGGGCCTCGGCCAGGTGCAGGGCGCGCATCACGCCCCAGGGGGTGTCGTTGGAGAGCCCGATGGCGCGCACCTTGCCGGCGTCCACCAGCTCCTTGAGGGCGGCCAGGGTCTCCTCCAGCGGAGTGGCGTCCTCTTCCTCGTCATGCACGTAGCCCAGCTTGCCGAAGAAGTTGGCCTTCCGCTCGGGCCAGTGCAGCTGGTAGAGGTCGACATAGTCGGTCTGCAGGCGCGCCAGGCTCGCGTCGATGGCCTGGTGGAGGTGCTCGCGGGTCAGCCGTGGGCCGCCGCGGATATGCTCGAGTCCTGGGCCCGCCGCCTTGGTGGCGATGATCACGTCGTCACGGCTGCCGCGCCGCTTCAGCCAGCTGCCGATATAGGCCTCGGTGCGCCCCTGGGTCTCGCCCTTCGGCGGTACCGGGTACATCTCGGCGGTATCGATGAAGTTGATGCCGAAGGCCACCGCGCGGTCGAGCTGCGCGTGGGCCTCGGCCTCGCTGTTCTGCTCGCCGAAGGTCATGGTGCCCAGACAGAGGCGGCTGACCTCGATGCCGGTATCGCCCAGTGGTCGCGTCTGCATCCTGGCTTCCTCGCGGATCTGGAAATGGAGTCGGCATGGTAGCCAGGCACCGTCGGGGCGGCAAATCGGGCGCGGGTCATGCTCCGGGTTGAGTCGGCGTCGGGGCGGGCGTATGCTGGCCGCCCGTTGCGCCCCGTGGATCGGGGCTGGCCAGACTTCAGACGCCGCGCACAGGATGGTGCAGGGTGTCTTTTTCTTGCGATACAGGATCCGGTAGAAGGCCATGACACAGGCATCATCACTGTTCACCCGGCTCGAGTACCGCCTGGCGGAGCAGCTCTTCCATACCCGCTGGCTGCCTCGTTCACCGCGCACCCAGCGCCTGACCATGCACCTCTTCCAGCGCTGTGCCGATGCGGGTCATCCGGCGGCGCTCTCCACCTATGGCCATATGCTGTTCCACCGCGGCCGGACGCCCCAGGACAAGGCCCGCGGTGCGCGCTACGTGCTCGAGGCGGCCCATGCCGGCGACTCGCGTGCCCAGTACCAGGCGGGGCAGATCTACGAGAATGGCTGCGCCCTCTATCCGCGCCGCGATGACCACGCCGTGACCTGGTACGCCCGCGCCGGCGAGGCGCGGCCATCCGCTGGCCGCCCAGCGCCCGGCGCGCGCCTACCGCGAGGGCCAGCTGGGTCTGGCGGTGGACGCCGAGCGTGCCGCCCACTGGCAGGGCCTGGCTGACCGCGCCGCCGGATTCGGCGAGTCGCTGGACAGCGTGGAAGCCGAGACGCGACACTAGCCTGCGCGGCGCCGGCGCGACGGCGCCCTTCCTGTTTTCGCCTCGAGGATGCCTGCCCGCCGTGACGCTACCGACCCTGCTCGATATCGAGGCGTCCGGATTCGGGCGCGGCAGCTACCCCATCGAGGTAGGGCTGGCCCGGCCCGATGGCAGCAGCTGTGCCTTCCTTATCCAGCCCCTGGCCGAGTGGACCCACTGGGACCCCAAGGCCGAGCTGCTCCACGGCATCAGCCGTGCACGCCTGCAGCGCGAGGGGCATCCGGTGCGCCAGGTGGCGCAATGGCTCAACGACGAGCTCGGCGAGCTCAAGATCTGCTACAGCGACAGCTGGGGCTACGACAACACCTGGCTGTCGCTGCTCTTCCATCATGCCGGCATGCTGCCGGCCTTCCGCCTGGAGGCGCTGCGCAAGCTGCTCGACGAGGAGCAGCTGGCGCTGTGGAAGCCTACCAAGGAGGCGCTGATCGAGGAGCTGGGCATCCACCGGCATCGCGCCGGCGAGGATGCCCGGCTGTTGCAGCTCACCTACCAGCGCACCCGCGAACTGGCCGGCGAGGCCTGACTCAGCGAGCCAGCTGGGCTTCCAGCATATCCAGCAGTGCGAGGGGCGCTGGCGTCGAACAGCTCGGCCCGAGTGCGGGCGTTGAGGAAGCCCTGTTCCACGGTATTGTCGAGAAAGGCCAGGAGTGGCGCGTAGAAGCCTTCGCTGTCGAGCACCCCGATGGGCTTGTCGTGGAGCCCCAGGTAGTGCCAGGTCCAGGCCTCGAAGAACTCCTCCAGGGTGCCGATCCCCCCGGGCAGCATGATGAAGGCGTCGGTATGGGCCGCCATGCTGGCCTTGCGCTCGTGCATGTTGCGCACGTGGATCAGCCGGGTCAGGCCGCGATGGGCCTGCTCGCGTTCCACCAGGTGGTCGGGCATCACGCCGATCACCTCGCCGCCGGCATCCAGGGCGGCATCGGCCAGGGCCCCCATCATCCCGATGCGAGCGCCGCCGTAGACCAGGGTGTGGCCGCGGCGCGCCAGCGCCTCGCCCAGCCGCCGGGCGTCGGCCAGGTACTGCGGGTCACGGCCCTCCCGTGAGCCCAGAAAGACGCAGAATCTCGACATGCTCATCTCCTTGGCAAGAGTGTCCATCCTGGCGTGCCCTGCGGGTTGCCGCAAGACCTTGAAGCAGAACGACGAAGGGCGCCATCAGGCGCCCTTCGTTGACCGCGTTGCCCTGCTTCAGCGGGCGGCGTCGGCGTCGCGCTTCATGGCCTCGCGCAGCAGCTTGACGCCGACCACGGAGATGCCAAGCATGCTGATGATCAGGGCGAGGCTGGCAATGACATGGGTATCGACGTACATCGGGGGCTCCTTGTTGAGCATCTTATGGTCAGGGGGTGGGGGCGCCGGGCGCTTCAGGTCAGGCAGTCGGCGACGCCATACTCGGCGTCCATCCAGCGGCCGATGATATTGTTGCCGCATAGGTGGTGGGCGTACTGGGTATGCAGGCAGCGGACCTGGTCCCAGTTGGCGATACCGCCGATACCGCGCTCCGTGAGCACGCCATCATAGCCGAGCCGGATTACCTCAGCCTTTTGTGTCTCGTTCATGTGCCGCCAGCGCGCGGCGACGTAGTCGCTATGGCTGGCGTGATAGGCGGCGAGCAGCTCGGGCTCTTCCTGGAGGCGCGCCTCCAGGCGCTTGATGGCGCCGTCGGCCTCGATGCGCGAGATCACCACCTTGAGGAGTTCGGAGCTCAGCCAGTAGAGGGTCGGGAAGGGCTTGCCATCGACGATCGGCGCCATGCGCAGCACCAGGGGAGTGCCCTCGCCATCGGTGGCGGCCACGGCCTCGATGCCGCGGGGTGCGCGGCCGAGCTGCTCGGTGATGATCGCCAGCTGGCGAGGGTCTGGCGGGTTATCGGTCTGGATCACCATCGTCGGGGTCCCGTAGAAACTTGTTGGACTCGCCGACGGCCAGGAAGAAGGCGCGGTTGAGCTGTTCGGGGGTGGGCACGTAGCACCACTCCCGCTCGCAGTATTCCGCGGCCCGCGCCATCAGCACGTCATGGAGTCGATTGAACGGCGCATCATAATCGTAGGGGTCGGCGCCGAACAAGCGGATGTGGGGATAGTCGGCGAAGCGCTCGATGAAGTAGCGCAGCAGCTGTGCCTCCATGGCGCGGTGGCGCTGGGTGTCCTCCGGGTCCAGCCAGAGGGTGTAGCGGATGGCCATGGTGGGCTCCTGTGGTGTATGGCCCGGGCTTGCCCGGTCTCTCGTGGGACAGCGGCCGCGGGCGATCGGCTCAGTCGCGGACCAGCGTCGCCAGGCGTGCGCCGGTCAGCCGGAGCAGGTCGGACGGCGCCAGGCGGATCTCGAGCCCGCGGCGGCCGCCGCTGACGTGGATCGCCGCCAGGGCCTCGGCGCTGGTATCCAGGAAGGTGGCCAGGCGGCGCTTCTGGCCCAGCGGGCTGATGCCGCCCACCACATAGCCGGTGGCCCGCTGAGCCTCTTCGGCCTCGGCCATCTGCGCCTTGCGGGCGCCGGCGGCGCGCGCCAGGGCCTTGAGGTCGAGCTTGCGCGATACCGGCACGATGGCCACCGCCGGGCGGCCGTCGTCGAGCCTGGCCAGCAGCGTCTTGAATACCTCGTCCGGCGACAGGCCCAGTGTCCGGGCGGCCTCCTCGCCGTAGGCGGGGCTGCGCGGATCGTGCTCGTATTCGGCCAGGGCGAAGTCGACCCCGGCCTTCTCCAGCTGCTTGACGGCGGGAGTCATGCCTCGGCGGGCTCCTCGTGGAAGTGCGCCTCCAGGGCCTCGCGCAGCTCGCCCTCGATGGGAATGGCCTGCTTGGCCTCGTGGTCGAAGTGCACCATCACGGTGTGTCCCAGGTTGGTGAGCTGGCCGCCCTGGCGCGCCTCCTGGCTGACGGTGAAGGAGCTGTTGCCGAGCCGCGAGACGTAGGTGCGGATCTCGATCTCCTGGCCATACTGCAGCTCGGCGCGATAGTCGACCTCCATGCGGGCCATGATCAGCCGCCACTTGCGCGGGTCCAGGTCCGGCGTGAACAGCCGGAAGAGGTCATTGCGGGCCAGCTCGAACCAGGCCGGCAGCCGGGTATTGTTGACGTGGCCCAGGGCATCGGTGTCGTAGAAGGCAGGTTCGATGGTGCGGGTAAACATGGGGGAATCCTTGTTGTGGTGTCTCCAGAACGAACAGCTTTGCCCCGAGCAAGCGCTCGGTCAAGTTCTCGCGGCCCGGCGTGCTCCCTGCCAGGCCTGGAGGCGGGTCCAGGCGGCGAGCCACAGGGTGGCCACGGCGAAGCCCGCCAGGGTGCCCAGTGCCAGGCCCAGGGTGGGGTAGGTGAAGGAGACGCATAACGCATAGCAGAGCAGCGCCCCGAGCCCCGCCGGGTAGTGCTTGATCACCGTGGCCACCGGGCCGGGGCCGTGGGTCAGGTGGAGGATCACCAGGAAGGGATACATGGTGACCGGGAAGGCGGCCATCACCCCGGCCCAGGCGGCCGGCAGCACGTGGGCCAGGCCGGTGATCACGAAGATGATCACCGCGGCGAGCAGGGCGCGCACCATCAGGGCGGCCCAGGAGAAACGCCCGGCGGGGCGGGCCATGCTCTCCGGTACGCGGCGGTAGAGCCAGGTGAACAGGGCAATGGCGGCTAGGGTGAGTGAGAGTGCCGGTGAGGCGGTCGAACTCCACTCGGGTCAGCACCAGGCTGACCGCCAGGAAGGCCGCGAGCCCGGTGGCGGTGCCGGCCAGCACGCCGGGTAGTCCGGGGCGGCGCCCGGCCAGCAGGTAGCCGCCGCCCAGCGCCAGGGTGGCGGTGAAGCCGGCCAGGGTGTGGACGGCGCTCTCGGCGGCGAAGCCCGGCGAGAGCTCCAGGCCGATGAAGAACAGGGCGATGGCGGTGCCCAGCGGATAACCCGCCAGCAGGCCGGCAACGCGGGGACTGACACGCACGGCGATGGCACCTAGGCCCAGCACCATGCCGATCGAGACCACAAGTTTGGCCAGCTGCCAGCTCAGGGGAGCATCCATCTCGCTTTCCTTATCCTTGTTAGACGCTAGATCAGTCGCAGTCCCTGGCGGTCGCGCCAGGCGGCGGGCAGAGCGTCTGCCAACGGCTCGCGCAGGTGGGCCGGCAGCGCCGATGTCGCCGCCTCCAGGGAGTCGAAGTCGCGGTTGCGCAGCCAGCAGTAGGCCCAGGCGCAGGCCTCGTCGCCGTCACGGGGCTGGGGCCGGGCGGGCATCTGCACCAGCAGGAAGGTGGCGGTCCGCGCGGCCCACAGCGGGATCTCGTCGCCGCTCTGCGCCTCGCTCCAGGCCGTCAGGGTGGTGGCGTCGGGGGTGGTTTCCGGCTGGCCGATGCGTACCACCCGGGCCCGTCTCGGCGAGCAGCAGGGCGAGACGCTGCGGGGCGTCCTGGCCCAGGTCGCGCCACTGGGCTACCAGTCGTGGCATGCCGCGGCGCACCTTGGCATAGAAGTCGTCCTGGGGCATGGTCGAGGTCATGGAGATTTCCTGGCCGTCGATGAAAGGAGTGAATGCATGGCGTTCGATTTTGCCACGCCGGTGGAGCGTCGGCATCCATCCGGCAACTGGCCATCGCAGAAGTGGCATCGCTACGGCGACGAGGTACTGCCGTTATGGGTGGCCGACATGGACTTCGTCTCGCCTCCGGCGGTGCGCGAGGCGCTGCGCGCCCGGGTCGACCACGGCGTCTTCGGCTACGGCCTGGTGCCCGACTCGCTGCGCGAGACGCTGTGTGCCTGGAGCCGCGAGCACTACGGCTGGGAGATCGCCCCCGAGTGGCAGCAGTGGCTGCCCGGGGTGGTGCCGGCGCTGCACCTGGCCAGCCTGGCGCTGACAGCACCCGGCGACGGGGTGCTGACGGTAACGCCCATCTACCCGCCCTTCCTCAGGGTGGCCGAGCGCACCGGGCGCACGCCCCAGCAGGCCCGCATGGGCGAGCCTGCTGGCGCCGGGCCAGCCCTGGCGCCTCGACCTCGAGGCGCTGGAGGCGGCGATCACCCCGCGCACCCGGCTGTTGCTGTGGTGTCATCCCCACAACCCCACCGGGCGCGTCTGGGACCACGACGAGCTGGCTGGCCTGGCCGAGCTGGTGGAGCGCCATGATCTCCTCGTGGTCTCCGACGAGCTGCACTGCGACCTGCTGCTGGACGATGGCGCCCGCCACGTGCCGCTGGCGCTGGCCTTCCCGGCGCTGAGCGAGCGCACCATCACGCTGTGGGCGCCCTCCAAGACCTTCAACCTGGCCGGGCTTACCACCGCCTGCGCGGTGATCCCCGATTCCCGGCTGCGCCGGCGCTTCGCCGCCGTGGCCCGCGGGCTGACGCCGGATGGCAACGTGTTGGGGCTGGTGGCCGCCGAGGCCGCCTACGCGCAGGGCGACCCCTGGCGACAAGTGCTGCTCGAGGTGCTGCGTGACCACCGCCGCAGCCTGGTCGGAGCGAGTGGAGAGTTGGCCGGGGGTCGGCATGGCGCCGCCACAGTCCACCTACCTGGCCTGGCTCGACCTGCGTGCGGCGGGGCTCGGTGAATCACCCCAACAAACGCTGCTGGAGCGCGCCGGGGTGGCGCTCTCCGATGGCGCCGACTTCGGCCACCCCGGCTTTGCCCGGCTCAACTTCGGCACCACCGCCACCCAGCTGGAGGCGGCACTCACGCGGCTGGATGATCGTAGCTTGCAGAGCGTCAGCTGCCCTCCTGGAAGCTTGAGCTGGAGAGGTGAGTGCTTCGCCTTGGTGAGGAGTCGACGCGTCGATCACGTTCGTACAGCGTTCGGGGTCGGGGTTACTTCCAGCTTATCGCTCACGGCTCCTCGGCGAGCCACCTCAATGAAAGCATGGCGAACAGCTTGCGGCGGTAGCTGACCGTGAGCGGGTGGTCGGCGCCCAGGGCATCGAAGACCCGCAGCAGGGTCTTGCGTGCGGCGTCGTCGCCATAGGCGCGGTCGGCCTTCATCAGCGCCAGCAGCCCCTCGAGGCCCGGCTCATAGTCGCCGTCGGCGACCCGGCGCATCGCACGCAGGTACTGCGCCTCGCTGTCGTCGCGTTCGCCCAGGGCGGCCAGCTCCTCGGCGGAGGGGGCCTCCTCGCCGAACTCGATGCTGGCGCGCACGCCGCGGGCCGGGGCGGCATCGCGCTCCTCCGGCGGCAGGTTGTCGAGCACGCTGCGCGCTTCCTCGCCGCGGCCTTCGGCCACCAGGGTGCGGGCCAGCTCCACCTGGTAGGCGGTGTGGTCCGGGTACTGCTGGGCGAGTTCCTGGTAGATGGCGCGGGCGGTGGCGGCATCACCGGCGGCCAGTGCCTCGGCGGCCTGGTCTTCGGGGCTCGCCGGGGCGTCCTCCGGGGCAGGGAAGTAGCGCCCCAGCCACTCGCGGATCTCCTTCTCGGGCAGCGCGCCCTGGAAGTGGTCGACCAGACCGCCCTGGCTGACCAGCTTGACGTCGGGCACCGAGCGTACGCCCAGCTGGGCGGCGATCTCCTGATTTTCGTCGATGTTGAGCTTGGCCAGGAGGAAGGCGCCCTGGTATTCGCGGGCCAGCTTTTCCAGCACCGGCATCAGGTTCTTGCAGGGGCCACACCAAGGGGCCCAGCATTCGAGCAGCACCGGCACCTGCATGGAGAGCTCCAGCACCTGCTGGATGTTGCTGGCGTCGACGTCGATGATGACCTCGGGGGGCTCGCCCGCCTCGGCCTGGGCAGGCTGCGACTGGGCCTCCTGCGGGGCACTGGTATCGGCGGTGAGCGGTTCACCGGTACGCGGATCGACGATGGACATGGTTGGGCTTCCCGAAAACGAATGGATTTACCCACGAGATGCGGGTGAAGGCGGGCGGATTCAAGGGGCAGGTGCTTGGGCAGCGGGGATCGCGGGTCCTGAGTCGAGCGCCCATGAAAAAAGCCGACTCCCGGAGGAATCGGCTTTCTTCGATATTTGGTAGCGGGGACCGGATT
>JAGYKP010000088.1 GCA_018401555.1 Halomonas sp. | reverse complement strand
GTGGGCCTCCAGCGCCGACTTCATGACCCGCAACATGTTCCACCGCGTGGAGACCTGCTTCCCGCTGCTGGACAGGAAGCTGGCGGCACGGGTGCGCAAGGACCTGGAGACCTACCTGGTCGACAACTGCCAGAGCTGGTTGCTGCAGCCCGACGGCAGCTACCTCAAGCAGGAGCCCGGCGACGCCGCACCGATCAGCGCCCAGGAGACACTGCTCTACGCCTACGCCGCCAAGGCCTGACCGGGCGCCGGGCCAAGCCCGGCTCTCGGAACTGGAAGCCAGCATGATGATGTGGCACCTCCAGAGATAAAACACCCCGCAACCGTGGTTGCGGGGTGTTTTACTACCTTCCAGTTTCCAGGCGGCGCAAGCGTCGTTCCAACTTCCGGCTTTCTTACACGGCGATCTGGCCGCCATCCTGCCTCTGGATCACCACGGTGGACGCCCGCGGGCGAACACTGCCCTGGGTCTCCCGCGCGGCATCCTCGAATGCCGGCCAGTTGCCCGGGTGCTGGATGTTGATGAACAGCGCGGTCTTGTCCGGGGTGGCGAAGATCCCGGTGACCTCGCAGCCATTGGGGCCCACGGCGAAGCGCTTGAGGTGCTGCTGGTTCTCGGGCGTGACCACCCCACCCTCCAGGGCACCCGGCACTACTGCCAGCACCTGGTCGTTGGTGTAATCCGTGACGCCAGCGTAGCCATTGTCGGTCTGGATCCACAGGATGCCGTCACCATTGCCGCGATCGTCGAACCACAGGCCATCGGGGCTGGCGAACTGATTCAGTTCGGTCAGGCCGGAAAGGTTGTCGGTATCCGTGGCCGCGGCACCGAAGACGAACACGTCCCACTCCAGGCGAGTGACATCGGTACCGTCACGCCAGCGGATGACCTGGCCGGCACGGTTCCCCTCGCGCGGGTTGGGCCCGTTGGTGGGTGCGGTGCCATATCCGACGCCCAGCTCTTCGCGACTGCTGCCACCATTGGTAAAGGTGGGCGCGCTGTCCTCGGCGGTGCGTTGGCTGTTATTGGTCAGGGTCATGTAGACATCGCCGGAGGTCGGATCCACGGCACCCCATTCCGGACGATCCATGGGCGTGGCACCCATCAGGTCGGCGGCATCACAGGTGTGGATGATGATGCCCGCCTGGTCATCGGCGGCCAGGCCCAGGGCCTCGGTGGAGACGACGGCCATCGGTGGTCCGCGCCTGCGGGGTCAAAAGCCACTCACCGCTGCCATCGGCATCGAAGCGCGCCACGTAGAGGGTGCCCTCGTCCAGGTACTTGGCGCCGATCGCCAGGCGATCGAAGTTGGCGCCAGGACGGTTGGCATCGGACGGGCTCCAGGCCGCCTTGGAGACATACTTGTAGATGTACTCGTTGCGGGCGTCGTGGCCGGAGTAGAAGACCACCGGCCTGCCCGGCCTCCAGGCTTGCCCACCCAGCACCCCGTGGCGGAAGCGGCCCATGGCGGTACGCTTCACGGCGCGGCGGCTGCCATCGTAGGGATCGACCTCGACCTGGTAGCCGTAGGAGCGCGCCTCGTTGCGATAGTCACCACTGGCATCGGTCGCAACGGGGTCGGTGTTGAACGGGCGAACTCGTCGTCCTGCTCGGAGGCATCTCCGGCGGCAGTTTCCCATCCATAGCGACCACGCCCCCGGGAGACACCCAGGCGGTCGTCATCGAGCTGACGATCGGTGTTGCGAACGAAGTAACCGGGCCAGTTCTCCTCGCAAGCCAGGTAGGTACCCCAGGGAGTGTAGCCGTTGCCGCAGTTGTTGGAGGTACCGCGGGCCAGCAGGCCGTCCGGAGAGAACTTGGTCTTCACGTAGTCGCTGCCCGCCAGCGGTCCGGCGATCTCCATCTCGGAAGCATTGGTGATGCGACGGTTGTAGGGCGAGTCGACTACATGGGTCCAGCGGCCATCGGCCTGCTTCTTCACATGGACCACTGCCACCCCATGGGCATTGATCTCGGTGCGCACTTCATCGGCAGGTCGCTTGCCGGAACGTGCATTGGTTGGCCCACCCTTGGGTGCCCAGAGCGCATTCTGATCGATATATTCATGGTTGATGGCGAGCAGGAACTCCTTCGACTCGCTGCCCTTGTTGAGGGGGAAATGGTGCATGCCATCGTGGTGCATTCCGATCGAGTTGGCCTGTATTTCTGGCGTCATCTCGAGGCCATCATGCCACTCCGGAACATCGCTGGTCAGGCCGGCCCCCCAGGGAATCAGCACCTGTGCCGTATAACCCTTCGGCACCACGACGCTGTCGAGCTTTGCACCGCGAATGGACTCGAAGGCCAGGGTCAGCGGCTTCTTCCCCGGCGCCCCGGTGCCTCGCACTCCGGTGCGCGCATCGGGCTCAGCCAGGGCACTGCCGGCACCGAAGCCCATCATCGACATGGCGGCGAGGCCCAGGCCACCACGCATCATGCCGCGACGCGACATATGCTTGTCCATGATAGAAGTGAACGGCTCGTTACCGCTCTGATTGAAATTGCGATGATCCTCGATTTCCTTGCTCATAACTCCCCCTCATCTTCTCGTCAGGTCAAAACTCCGGAGCCAGATTTATTCCGGATCGCCAGGGAAAATTACGCAGGCAAGGTGACAGATGCATTAACGAAAAAAGACGCTTTTTTTATCAGGAAAAAATACCGGACGCCCCTCCTGTTGCTGTCATGAAAACGTCACCATCCCTTCATTAACATGCTCGCCACACCACCGTCACCTGCGACATGACGGCACTTTCTTAACGGATCCAGCTCGCCACCTCAGGGGATCAAAAGCGCGCATGATGTCACGGCCGTTCTCTTCCGATTCTGACAGTGACCCTCGGGGATCCACCGGCATCAAGCGGCGCGACCTGATGCGGGGCGGCGCCCTCGGCCTCGCCGCCTCGGCGCTCGCCGGCTGCACGACCTCGGCAACACGCCCGGCCCGAAGCCTGCCGGCTCAGGCGCAAGTGGAACTGCTCTACTACGCCGACACACTGGGCGCTCGGGCCCCGGAATACCCGGTGACACCGGCCACTCGGACTGGGACCCGCGGCGTCGTCTGGCCAGCCACCCTGGTCCACGGCCGAATCGGCAGTGGCCATGGCGGCCGGCTCACAGCCGCTGCTGATGCCCGGGCAGACAAGAAGAGCCCGCCAGGGTGGCCAGGCCGCCCTGGCGGCACGCCTCGACGCCCTGCGCCAATCTCTGGGAAAGGCGCGCACCCTGACGCTGGAGAACGGACAGTGCTGGAATGGCAGCGGGCTGTGCCATCTCAGCCGAGGGGAGGCCGGCCTGGCGACCAGCCGCATGCTGGGCGCCGAGGCGAGGGTTTGCAGCGACGAACGTCTGCTCTGGCCGGATCAGGTGGAAGGACTGTATCGCGCCTTCGCGGGGCCAGTGCTCGGCACGCCGGCTGAGGAGCCTACCCCAGCCCGGGGGCTTGCCCCCCTGGCCCTCTTCGACCGGGGCGGTGCCAGGGTCGCGGTGGTGGGTGTCACGGACCCCCATGCCAGCGATGAGACGCGCCCCCTGGACATCTGGTATCAAGCGGTCGAGCGCCACACCCGAGAGGCGCGCGAACAGGCTGACCTGGTCGTAGTGATGGCCGATTGCGGCAGCGGCGCGGGCATCTGGCTCGCCGAGCGGTTGCCGGACGCCGACCTGCTGCTGTGCGCCCGCGGCCAGGACTTCTGGCCGACCCTGGTGCCTGTGCGACAGACCCAGGGCAAGGTGTTGCCCGTCTGCTTCCCGGGTTGCCGTGCCATGGGAGCCTTCCAGCTGAGCTGCTCTCCGGCCGGGGCGGGCTGGCGAGTGGAGGCTCGCTTCCATCCGGCCACCGCCTCCCGCATGGATGGCGATGAGCGTCGCCGAGCCGACAACAACCAGCGAATCATCGAGGTCGCTCGCACGCCCTATGCCAGCTGGCTGGATGCCCCGCTGGCAACGGCCCCGGACTGGCTATGGCGGCGAGACACCGTCGGCGGCAGCTGGGATGCACTGGATCACCGACGCCCTGCGGGGGCAACAGGACATCGACCTGGCGCTCTCCCCGGGCTGGCGCCACGACATCGTGCTGCCCCCCGGCAGCCCGATCACCCGCGACCACCTGGTCACTCTGACCGGAGGGCATCAGGCCCGCCTGCTGAAGCTGAACGCCAGTGCCAGTGAGCTGCGTGCGCTGCTCGAGCGCGCCAGCGACCACTGTTTCGGCTCGCCCTCCCTGCTCGATACCTCCCAGGACCTGCCCCGGCTCAGCGGAGCAACATGGGACTGCCGCTACGCCGGTGAGCCCGGCCAGCGCATCACGCTGCGGGAAGTGGCCGGCACACGGATGGCCACCTGGCAGCCCGGGGCCAGGGAGGGCGAAAGCCTCTGGCAGCACCTGGAGGCATATCTTCTGGAACGCCCCGCGGGCTGGCACCTGCCCCGCCTTCCCGAAGTGCAGTTGAGAGGCGTCTCCGGGCACCCCGGCTGGCATCCCTCCCAGCGCCCTGGTGCCTGAGCATGCGTGTCCCCGCCCGCCCCGTCTGCTCGGCTGGCTCGCCGCTGGCCTGCTGCTCGCGGCACTGGCGATACGCCTGGCGCTGCCCACCTCGACGGCGACGGCAGAGACACCGCCGGCGCGCTCATTGCCTCCGGTACCTCCCGTTGCCTGGCTGGCACCCTCCCCCGCCATCGAGCCACCCCGCCAGGCTGCCCCGCCCCTGGCGATCACCATCGTCGGCAGCCTGCGCCACCCCGAGGCCCGCCACACCATCCTGGTGCTCGACACACCTGACGGGCAGCGCGTGGCAGGCGAAGGCGACCGGATCACGGCAACGCTCACACTCGAGGCCATCACGCCGGACGGCGTGATCCTGGACCACCAGGGACGCCAGCAGCACCTGGCCTGGCCGGAGCCTCCAGCACCCACCCTGATGCTCGACACGGAGTGACTCTCATGAAGTCAACACAGCTGCTCCTGGCGGCCTGCCTGCTGGCCTTTAGCTCACTCGCCACCGCCCAGGTGCCGGCACTCCCTGGCGAGGAAGAGCGCTACGATATCGAGTTCCGGGATACCGGCATCCGCGAGTTCATCGCCACGATCTCGCGACTGACGGGCCGCCCCTTCGTCGTCGATCCCCGGGTTCAGGGCACCATTACCCTGACCAGCCAGCGCCCCCTGACCCGCGATGAGCTCTATCGACTCTTCGAGAGCGAACTGCAGGTCAACGGCTATGCCGTGGTGGAGCTGCCCGATGGCCAGGCGAGGGTGGTCCCGGACGAGCTGGCCAGGACCCAGCCGCTCCCCACCGACGTCGGCGAAAGGGAGGGGGGCGGCGTGGCCACCCGGATCATCGAGACGCGCCACCTCGAGGCCAGCATGCTGGCCTCGATCCTGAGCCGCTGGTGGATCCCCGGGTCGGCGTCATCACCGCTCATCCCGCCGGACGCCAGGTGGTGATCACCGACTGGCAGGACAACCTGGACCGCCTGGCCCGTCTGGCCCCGCTGCTGGACGAGCGCCAGGAGAGTCAGGCCGAGATCATCAACGTCCAGCACACCCGCCCTGCCGACCTGGCCGAGACGCTCGATGGACTGCTGCAGGAGGGCGATGGCGGCGGGCCCCGGGTCATTGCGGCGCCTCGCGCCGACGCTCTGCTGGTGCTCGGCAACCCGGCGCAGCGCCAGCAGGTACGCGAGCTTGCCAGCGGACTGGACACCGCGGTGGAGCGCCACGTGCGCACGCGTGTGATCTATCTCAACCACGCCGCCGCCGAGGATGTCCTCAAGGTGCTGGAGGAGCTGCAGACCAGTGGCGCCGCCCTGGTCAACGAGGAGGGCGAACGCGTGACGGTACCCTCCGCACGCAACAGCGAGGAGACGGCCTTCGCGGTGCACCCTTCCACCAATGCGCTGGTATTGACCGGCGCCCCGGACAGTCTCGAAGCCTACCTGAGCATTGTCGAGCAGCTCGACATTCGGCGTGCCCAGGTGGCGGTGGAGGCGATCATCGCCGAGATAACCGAGTCCCGTGCTCGCCAGCTCGGCATGCAGTGGCTGTTTGCCGATGCCGGCTCGGGCAGCACCGTCCCGGTCGGCAGCATCAACTTCGGCACCGCGGGCTCCACCGGCATCACCGAGCTGGCCGCGGCCGCAGCCGGTGAGGACACCACGGCACTAGGCAACCTGCTGGGCGGCCTCAACGGCATCACCACTGGGGTGGGCCGCCTCGATACCAGCGGGCTCAGTTTCGCCGCACTGCTCAACGCCCTGCGCAGCGACGCCGACACCAACCTGCTCTCCACGCCCTCCCTGATGACACTGGACAACGCCGAGGCCTATATCCTGGTCGGCCAGGAGGTACCCTTCGTCACCGGCTCCACTACCGTCGACAACGCCAACCCCTACCAGACCATCCAGCGTGAGGATGTCGGCATCAAGCTGCGGATTCGGCCTCAGATCAGCGCCGACAATACCATCCGCCTGGCCATCTCCCAGGAGGTCTCCTCCGTGGCCAGCAACGTCAGCGCCAGCGATGTGGTGACCAACAAGCGGGAGATCGAGACCGCCG
The DNA here is from genome assembly GCA_018401555.1 of Halomonas sp. GTDB lineage: Bacteria > Pseudomonadota > Gammaproteobacteria > Pseudomonadales > Halomonadaceae > Halomonas. The sequence goes on along the minus strand of JAGYKP010000088.1, from coordinate 8,306 downwards.
TCACCACCCGCGATGGAGGCATCGTGGTGCTGGGCGGCCTGATCAGCAACCAGAGCAGCAACACACGCCAGCAGGTACCCCTGCTGGGCGACATCCCGCTGCTGGGCAACCTCTTCCGCTACTCCGACAGTTCCCGCGAGAAGCAGAACCTGATGGTGTTCATCCGCGCCCGGGTCATTCGCGACGACCGCAGCCTGGATGCCGGCTCGGCCCGCAAGTACCGCCACATGCGCGCCCAGCAGCTGCTCAGGGACCTCGAGGAGGATCAGGTCCTGCCCCCTCTGGAGAGCCAGGTGGCGAGCCTCGATTCCCTCTTCCCCTCCGGCCGCGAACGGCTGGGGGAGCTGGCCCGGTGAACCAGCCGCGCCCCCACGACGCTGACGACCTCGCCGCCGAGCAGCGACCGCTGCTGCCCTACCGGATGTCGCGGCGCTGCGGCGTGGCTCTGGAATGGCAGCAGGCGGGCTATCACCTGCTCTGTCGCCAGGACGCCTCGCTGGAGGCGTTGCAGGAGACCCAGCGCCAGCATGGCCAGCCACTCGCCTGCGAGTGGCTGAGCCCGGACGCGTTCGAGGCCCGACTCGGCGAACTGCATGATGCCGAACGCGACACCACCGAGAGCCTGATGCAGGGGCTATCCGACGAGGTGGATCTGGACAGCCTGCTGCATGAGCTGCCTCGCACCGAGGACCTGCTGGAGAGCGAGAGCGAGGCGCCGGTCATTCGCCTGATCAACGGCGTCTTCTCCGAGGCACTGCGGCTCGGTGCCTCGGATATCCACGTGGAACCCTTCGAGAAGGAGCTCAGCGTGCGCCTGCGGGTCGATGGCGCCCTGCGTGTGGCGCTGCGACCTCCCCGCGTCCTGGCACCCATGCTGATCTCGCGTATCAAGGTGATGGCCCAACTGGACATCGCCGAGAAACGCCAGCCCCAGGATGGCCGTATCAGCGTGCGGCTGGGAGGGCGGGGCGTCGATATCCGTGTCTCGACCCTGCCCGGCATCCATGGGGAACGGGTGGTGATGCGCCTGCTCGACAAGCAGGCCGCCCTGCTCGACCTGAACGGGATCGGCATGCCACCGGCGGTGCTGGGCAGCTTCCGCCGCCTGCTGGCGCGCCCCAACGGCATCCTGCTGAATACCGGCCCGACCGGCTCGGGCAAGACCACCACCCTCTATGCCAGCCTGGCGCACCTCAATGACAGCCGGCGCAGCATCCTCACCGTGGAGGACCCGGTCGAGTATGCCCTCCCCGGAATCGGCCAGACCCCGGTGAACCCCCAGGCCGGCCTGACCTTCGCCCACGGGCTGAGGGCCATCCTTCGCCAGGATCCCGACATCATCATGATCGGCGAGATACGCGACCTGGAAACCGCTGCGATCGCGGTTCAGGCCAGCCTCACCGGCCATCTGGTGCTCTCGACGCTGCATACCAACAGCGCGCTGGGGGCGGTGACCCGGCTGCGCGACATGGGGATCGAGCCCTACCTGCTGGCCAGCAGCCTGAAGGGGGTGATGGCACAGCGCCTGGTGCGCCGGTTGTGCGCCGACTGTCGGCACTGGCGGCCTCCTGCGGTCGGCGAAGTCGAGAGCATCGCCGGGCTTGGCGCGCAGCCCCGGATCGCCGAGGCGGTCGGCTGCGAACGCTGCGAGGGCACCGGCTACCGCGGCCGCCTGGGCGTCTACGAGTTCATCGATATCGACGAGACCCTGGCCGGCATGATCCATGACCGGGCCAACGAGTCTGAGATGGCGCGCCACGCCTTCAGGGAGAGGACCTCCCTCGCCTCTGCCTCGCTGGCATTGCTGGCTAACGGCGAGACCAGCCCGGACGAGATCCTGAGAGCCATCCACCAGTAGCCCGACAACAAACTGCAACACCTGGCGGGCAGGATAGTGGCGCCGAATGGAGGAACCCGAGAGACCATGCCGACCTATCGTTACCTGGCCCTCAAGCCTGATGGGTCGCGTCTGCGCAGCGTCCTGCAGGCCGACAGCGAACGACATGCCCGGCAGCTGCTGCGGGAGCGGGGGCTCTTCCCCCGACGCCTGACCCCCGTGGTCCAGCGTCCACGCCGGCGGCGCTCAGCGCGTCTCGACAACGACACCCTGGCCATGCTGACGCGCCAGCTCGCCACCCTGGTCGAGGCGGGCATCGCCATCGGCGATGCCCTGGATGCGCTGGCCCAGCAGACCGAGGAGCCGAAGGCACGCAGCCTGCTGCTGGATATCCTGCGACGGGTGCGCGAAGGCTACGCCCTGGCCGACAGCCTCGCCGCCCACCCGGGAACATTCGACGACCTCTATCGCAGCCTGGTCGCCGCAGGCGAGCGAGCCGGCCGCCTGCCAGGAGTCCTCGAGCAGCTGGCGGACCACCTCGAGCGGGTACAGCAGCAGCGTTCGCGAGCACGCACCGCTCTGATCTACCCCAGCGTGCTGATCGTGGTCTCGGTCCTGGTGGTGGTGGGCCTGATGATCCATGTGGTGCCGCGCCTGGCGGAGCAGTTCGAGCACTCCAACCTTACCCTGCCCACCCTGACGCGCCTGCTGATCGCCCTCTCCGACCTGCTGCAGGCCACCGCAGCCTGGCTGGCCGCGCTCCTGCTGGTGGCTGGCATCCTGGTGCAGCGGCTGTTGCAGCGACCCGCCGCGCGCCGCCGCTGGCACGCCACGCTGCTGCGACTGCCCCGCCTTGGAGAGCTGCTGGTGCTGCTCGATACCGCACGCCTGACCCGTACCCTGGCGATCCTTACGGGGAGTGGCATCCCCCTGCTGGATGCCCTGCGGGTGAGCCGCAACACCCTGGGCAACCGGGTCCTGCGCGAGGCGGTGGATGCCATCGTCGCCGACGTGTCGGGTGGCATCAGCCTGCACCGCGCCATGGCCCGCACCGGCCGCTTTCCCCCCACGCTGCTGCACATGGTGGCCAGCGGCGAGGCGAGCGGTCGTCTCGAGCGCATGCTCGAGCGCATTGCGATCGCTCAGGAAACCACCTTCAACCGCCGCATAGAAGCCGCCCTGGGACTCTTCGAACCCCTGCTGATCCTGGTCATGGGCGGAGTGGTGCTGGTCATCGTGCTGGCCATCCTGCTGCCCATCATGAGCCTCAATGGCTCGCTTTCCCCCTGACGGAGATCCTCATGAGACACCCTGCTTACCGCCCCTTATCCCAGTCCGGCTTCACCCTGCTGGAGATCATGGTGGTGATCTTCATCCTTGGCCTGCTGGTCGCCATCGTCGCCCCCAACGTGCTGAGCAACCAGGATGACGCCATGCGCCAGAAGGCGCGTGCCGATATCGCCACCCTCGAGCAGGCCCTCGACATGTATCGCCTGGACAACCTGCGCTATCCCAGCAGCGATCAGGGGCTGGAGGCCCTCGTCACACGCCCGAGCCAGGTGCCCCAGCCCGACAACTATCGGCAGGGGTGGCTATGTCCGGCGCCTGCCGGTAGATCCCTGGGGCAATGCCTATCGATACCGGCACCCCGGCGAACATGCCGACATCGACATCTACACCCTGGGCGCGGACGCACGACCCGGCGGGGAGGGACAGGATGCCGATATCGGCAACTGGATGCTCTGACGGTGAAGGGACCAGCGCCGGCCAGCGGCTTTTCCCTGCTGGAGCTGATGGTGGTGCTTGCCGTGATGGGGATCGTGGTTTCGCTGGGGGTCCCGCTGCTGGATCCGAGCCGGCGCCAGCCACTGGAGACGACGCGCGAGACGCTGAGACAGGAGCTTCAGGAGGCCGGCCAGCTGGCGGTGCAGGGACAGCGGCTGATCGGCTGGCAGCCGGACGAGGCCGGGTACCGCTTCCTCGCCTGGCGCGAGGACGGCCGCTGGGAGCCACTGATCGGCGGTCGTCTGACCGCCGGGGCCTGGCCGGACGGGGTGACAGTGACGCGTCGCGAACCGGACGACACCCCGACGGCGACACCCTGGTTGATCTGGTGGCCCGATGGGGAGGTGGCGGGCGCCACCCTGGTGCTGCACCACGCCCAGCGTCATCTCGAACTGAGCGTGGGGCGTACGCCGTGAAGCTTGGCGCCGTGCCGGGGCGTGGCTCCGGGTTCACCCTGCTCGAGGTGATGGTGGCGCTGTTCATCCTGGCCTTGCTCTCTCTCAGCGTCAGCCAGGGCCTGCAGCAGCGCAGCCGCGTCGCCCTGGCCGAGCGGGAGCAGCTCCCGCTCATGCTGTGCGCACGCGCCATCGCCGGGGAGTTCGCAGTGACCCGCTTCTGGCCCGATCCCGGTGAACACCGAGGCGAGTCGCCTCTCGGCTGCCACTGGCGACTCCGGGTGGAAGAGACCGACGTCCAGGGCCTGCGCAGGGGAGAGCTGAACGTTTCCCCGGGGAGCACACCGGGCCCATCGCTCACCTTCACGCTATTCCTGTCCCCATGACGTTGACGCGCGAACGGGGCTTCACCCTGCTCGAAGTGCTGGTCGCCCTGGGGATGACCGCGCTGATCGGCATCAGCGTGGCCAGCCTGGTCGGCGCCCTGGTCGATGCTCGTGAACACCTGGCCGGCTCGCCGCCCACGCAGCAGCATCTGGACTTCGCCCAGCGACTGGAGCGTCGACTGGAGAGCCTGGTGGTACGCCCCCTCCACGAGGGTGGTCAGCCACGCCTGAACCGCCCCCTGGATATCCTGGCAAATGGACGGCGGCTCGAATGGGTCGCCGCCAGCGGCTGGCCGCTGGCCCGGGGGACCACTACACTCGCCTGCGCCGCCAGCGCCTCGAGTGGGAGCCGGAAGGCGGAGCCCTGAACCTGCTCTCCAGCGGCGAACTCGATGCTGCAGGCCGCCCCGAGTGGCGCTCCTCGGCGCGTCTCGAGGGACTCGAGCGGCTGGAGATCGCCTTCCATGACGGGCAGCAGTGGCGCGGGGCCCCATCGACAGGCGGCCTTGCCACGGCGGTCCGTATCGACTGGTGGCAGGCGGGGCAACGCCATGCTGTTGTGGTGGCTCTGCCGCGCCTGGAGGCTCGATGAAACGGCAACGGGGCGTGGCTCTGATCATGGTGCTGCTGTGCCTGGCGCTGGTGGCCTCGCTGATGACCGACCTTGTCGAGCAGGGGCGCCGCGACCTCCAGCGGCTGGCCCGCCTGCAGGCCGAGACCCAGGCGCGGCTGCATGCCGACGGTGCCGAGCTGCTGGCTCGACGAATGCTGACCGACCCTGCAGCGCGGGACTCCGAGCAGTGGTGGCGCTGGCTCAGGGGAGAGCCCAGGCACCTGCCCACGGAGCATGGCAAGGTGGTGATACGCCTCGAGGATGGGCGCACCTGTTTCAACCTCAATGCCCTGGCCCAGGAGGAGACGGCCCTGGCCGAGCGCCAGCTCAACCGCCTGCTGACGCTGGAAGGCCGCGGCGAATCAACCTCACGACTGGTGGCACGCCTGGCCGACTGGATCGATCCCGACGACCAGCCACGGCCGGGCAGCCTCGACGGGATCGACTACGCCGGCCTCGAACCGGCCCGCACCTCGGCCAACACCCTCCTCGCCGACATCAGTGAAATCAACTGGATAGCCCCACTGGACACGACCCGTGTCCAGCGCTACCCGTCGCTTTGCGCGCTTCCCGACCCCGGCCCCTGGCGCCTCAACCTGAATACCCTGCCCGCCGACCGGCTCCACCTGCTCGACGCCCTCCTCGAAGGGCAGATTCCCCGGGATGCGCTCTCGCGCCTGATCGCGGCCCGTCCGACCACGGGGTTCGAGGGGCTCGACGATCTGCGGGCCCGCCTCGGCCAACCGGTCGACTGGCTACATGAGCTGGGAAACCGCCTCACGCTCTCTCCCGACTTCGTGACGCTGCATATCGAGGTCGAGGTTCGCGACCACCACTTTCGCTTCACCCGGCTGCTGAGAGCCGAAGGGGTCAGCAACTGGGCGCCCTCGGTGGCAGCGGCGCGGGTCAGCGTCCTGAGACGCGGCACTCCCCCTGTCATTCAGGAGATACTTCCATGACCCTGTCACTGTCACGACGCCGCCCGTCGCCACGCGTGCTGCTGCAGGCAAGCCAGCGCGACCCTTCGGCGGAGGCGATGCTCTGGTGGGCACTGATCGCCCCCGACGCCCCACCCGGTGCCTCCCCGCTGGAAGCGGGGTGCCTCAAGGGCGGCGACCACGACGAACAGCTGGTCGGCCTGTGCCGCCAGCATCCCGCTGTGCTGCTGCTGTCTCCCGATGCGGTCAGTCACTTCTCTCCCGCTCCCCCAAGGGAGTGAAACGGCGGGAGTGGCCGCTGCTGATCGAGGAGCAGGTTGCCACCCAGGTATCTCGACTCACCCTCGCCGCCCTGGACAAGCGACCGGACCGGCTCGAACTGGTGGCGGTTGAGCAGCCGCTGTTGGCCGCGTGGCAAGCCTGGTTGGACAACCATCATCTCGAGGTGGGTTACTGGGCAAGCGGATTCATGGGCCTGCCGGCCCCCGACACGCCGGAGCAGGTTTGCGTCCTCGACGACGGCACCTGGTGGATGATCAAGACCCGGGACCCCGAGAATCCCGAGGTCGAGCGCTGGTTGAGCTGGCCTCGCGACTGGCAGTCCCTGCTCCCCCCCGGCTTGAGTGACAGGCACTGGCAGGGCCCCGAGGGTACGTCCGTCACCGCTACGCTACCGACCGATCAACGGCTCGCCCTGCTCGGACGCCACCTCCCGGCACGGTTACCCAAGATGCCAAGAGCGGGGACTGCACGCCGGAGGCCCTGGCAACTGGCCCTGGTGCTGACCAGCCTGTTGCTGGCACATGGTGGCCTGAGCGCCTGGTCGTCCATTCTCTCCCCCGCACCCGACGCCGCACAGGCAAACCGCCTGATGCAGCGCAATACCGACATGGCGACCCTGATGGAGCGACTGTCGACGTCGCTGGAAGGGATGCCGCTGCGCCTGGAGCACTTCAGCGTGACGGGCCAGCACCTGAGCCTGATCTGGACACTGGAAGACGAGCAAGCCAGCGTCGTACTGGCCCAGCGCCTGGAGGCTCTGGGCGAGGTGTCGCGGGAGGCCGGTCAGCTACGCCTGGAAACGCACCTGGCCAGCGCACCGGCATCAACGGGAGGGGGACAATGAGTCTCTGGAAGCGATGCATGGCGGGATGGCGCCAACGCCCTGCCGGAGAGCGCTATCGTCTGCTCGCAGGCGGACTGGCGATCCTGGCCATGACCGGCTATCTGATCGTCAGGCAGCTGCCGTGGCAACCACCGCAGGCTTTCGACGCCATGACCGGCAGGATCGACAAGGCGGCGTGGGAGTCGGCGGCCTCGCGACTGAACTTCCATGACGTACGAGTCGAGGCGGCAGGGGCCGACCTGGTGCTGAACGCTACCCTGGAGACACCGGAGGCCTTCCCTGCCTTCGCCGACTGGGCCCAGGAGCAGGGGTGGTGGGCGCTTGACTGGTCACTGTTCCGGGAAGATGGGTTACTGGGCGTGGAGGCACGCTTTATCCATCTACGTCCGTGATGGCGGGGACTCAGCCCCTGCGGAAGGCCGCCAGGTCGTGGGGGTCCAGGCCATCGACGCGCTCGGGCAGGCCTTGCTCGCGGCGGGCCACCCGTACCACCTCGCGCTCGGCAAGCAGCTCGGCGTCGTCGTCCAGGGTACGTCCATTGAGTTCGGCGAGCTGGGCCATGCCCTGGTGGTAGAAGGCGAGCAGGTCCAGGGCGGTAGCGTTGTCCTCCGCCATGCCACGGCGCAGCGCCGGCGGGTAGCCGCTGACCCGGGAGAGGTGGTGCTTGAGCTGCCAGGCGTAACGCACCTCGACCATCCAGGGACGCTCACGCAGCGCCGCAAACACCAGGCTGGTCGCCACCAGCCCCAGCACCACACCCAGCACGTTGAGCCAGAAGCCGCCATCGAAGGCGGCCTGCAGCAGTTGCACGAACACCAACCCGAAGATGATCAGCTGGCCGGCCATGGCCAGGCTGATCAGCCGCCTGCGGCGGTAGGACTCGGGATCGTGCTCCTCGAACTGGAACGGCATGACGGGCTCCTGGGTGGCGAATCGGCAATCGTCGGCATTATCCCGACAATGTTACCAAGGGTACAGAGCCAACCAGCACCAAACCCGCTCGGAGCTGATCCGGGGAAGGCCCCGGAGCGCCGGACCGTCGAGGAGGCGCTGTGAACCCCTCCATGGGCGCTACCGACGCCCTGCTGCGCTCTCGCGTCCCGCTCCGCTTGCAGGTCCGGTGCTGGCCATCCCTGGCCAGCCCGTTCGGAGCGATGCTCCTCACCCCTGGCGTAGGACCTCCTCTCCGGCTTTCCCCCGGCGCACCTCGCTAAGAGGCGCTTTCA
>JAGYKP010000087.1 GCA_018401555.1 Halomonas sp. | reverse complement strand
CTCGGCGCCCATCCGCGCAAGAGCGAGAAGCGCGGCGAAGGCCAGCGCGATATCCCGGTGACCTTCGCCGGCGTCACCCTCTCCCCCGGGGAGTGGCTCTACGCCGACAACAACGGCATCCTGGTCGCCGACGAGCGCCTGCCCCTCGCGTGAGGCGCATGCCCCTGCCGATGCCTGGAGCCTGACATGCTGGCTCTCGCGAACCTGAGCCGCGATGTCCTGCGCAGCCTGCGCGAGCACCTGCGCCCGCTGGTGGCCTACCACCTGTTCTTCACCGTGCTGGCCTCCAGCCTGCTGCTGCCGGCGGTGGCCTGGAGCCTGGCCCGGCTGGTGGGTCGCTTCGGGCGCACGGTGGTCAGCAACGCCGAACTCATCGACCTGCTGGTCAGCCCGGCCGGCACGCTCTGGCTGCTGGCCGCCGTCGGCCTCACCTTCCTGGTGCTCTACCTGCAGCAGGCGGGCATGATCCTGGTCGCCGCGCGCCCACGCGACCACCATATGCGACTGGCCTTCGAGGCGCTGTGGTGGACACTGCACCGCCTGCCGGCACTGAGCCGGGCTGGTGGTGGTTCAGGTGGGGCACCCACCCGCTGCTGGTGCTGCCGGTGGCCTTCGCCCTGGTCTGGCTGCATGGCGCCCTGCTCGGCGGCCTCGATCCCTACTATGTACAGCGCGTGCGGCCGCCGGCGCTGTGGCAGTTCCTCGCCCTGGCCCTGCCGCTGGTGGCTGCCTGGGCGTGGCTCGCCGCCTCCCTCTATGTACGCTGGATCCTGGCCCTGCCGCTGGTGGCGCTGGAGACACTCTCGCCACGCCGGGCACTGGCACGCAGCGGCGAGCTCACCCGCGGTTGCCGCCGCCCCATCGCCGTGGTCACCCTCGCCCTGCTGGCGATGATCGTGATCCTGCCGATCCTCGCTACCCTGATCTTCGACCGGCTGTTCACGCCGCTGCTGTGGTGGCTACCCGAGCGCAACGCCGTCCTGGTGCCGGCCACCCTCGCCTACCTGACCGCCTATGTTCTGGTGACCCTGGCCATCACCTTCGTCGGGATCGCCGCCAACGCCCTGCTCTCGGCCTGCCTCTACCTGCGCCTGGCCCATCGCGAGCCACGCCCCCGCCCCGCCTCCCGCCAATGCCCACCCCGGGCGCCTGGCCTGGGCGGTGGAACTCAGCGTAGTGGGCTTCGCGCTGTGGCAGGCGTGGCTGATCGTCAACCGCTTCACGCTGCACGATGAGGTGGCGGTGATCGCCCACCGCGGCAGTTCCCTGGATGCTCCCGAGAACACCCTGCCGGCGATCCATCGTGCCCTGGACGATGGCGCTGACAGGGTCGAGCTCGATGTACGCCTGACCGCCGACGACCAGGTGGTGCTCTACCACGACAGCACCCTGCAGCGCCTGGTCGGCGACCCACGCCGGCTGGGCGAACTCGAGCGCGAGGCGCTGGCCGGTTTCGATGTGGGCAGCTGGTTCGGCGACGCCTACGTGGGCGAGCGGATCCCGGGACTAGATGAGGCGCTGGCAGCCGTGCGCGGGCGCAGCACCCTGATGATCGACCTGAAGACCGACCCCGGCCGTGAGGTGGCGCTGGTGGAGGCGGTCGTCGCGACCCTGCAGGCAGAACAGGCGGAACGTCGCCGCTGCCTGGCCGAGGCGGTGAACGACAGGACGCTACGTGGCTGCGGCGACCCCGACCTGTTCGCCGAGACGCGCCTGGCCACCACCTCGCCGACGCTGGCCCGGACGATCCGTTCACGCCACCCCGAACTGCGCGTGACCCTGCTGGCCCAGCTGATCCTGCCCGGCACCCTGGAGCGCCGGAGCCTGGACGCCCTGGGGCTGCGTCACAACCGCATCGACGAGCGGGAAGTCGGCCTGGCGGGACACTACGGCTACGAACTCCACGCCTGGACGATCAACGACCGGGCGCGGATGTCTCAGCTGATCGACCTGGGCGTGGATGCCATCATCACCGACCGCCCGGCCCTGCTCGCGGAGCTGGTCGCCGAGCGTCGCGAGCTCGGCGACGGCGCCCTGCTGCTGATCAAGCTGCGCAACTGGCTGCGGGGCTAGCGCGACTCAGTCCCCCATCACCACCCCTTCTCGACGCGGGTCGGCGCCACCGAACCACCCCTCCCGGGTCTGCTGGATGGCCTGCAGGCCACTGGTCAGCTCACGCTCCTCCACCTCGTGGCCGAGCTCGCGCAGCGCCTCCAGGGTGGTCGCGGGGAAGCGTCCCGCCTCCAGGTAGACCGGCCCGCCCAGGGTGATGGCATGGGGCAGGTCCAGCGAGCGCTGGGCATCCAGGCCCCAGTCGAGCATCGCCACCAGCGAACGGGCGGTATAGTGGATGATGGCCGCGCCCCCGGGGGAACCCAGGCTCGCCACCAGCGCGTCGCTCTCGCGGTCGAAGACCAGCGTCGGGCTCATGCTCGAGCGCGGGCGCTTGCCGGGCTCCACCCGGTTGGCGATGGGGGTGCCCTCGTCATCCGTGGGGCTGAAGGAGAAGTCGGTCAGCTCGTTGTTGAGCAGGAAGCCTCCCGGCATGCCGGTGCCCCCGTCGGAGAGAATGCGCGCCCCGAAGGCCTGCTCGATGGAGCTGGTCATGGCCAGGGCGTTACCGTGCTCGTCGACGATGCTGATATGGCTGGTGCCGTATTCCGGCTGGGTCGGCTGCACGGCCCAGGCGGTGGCCAGGGCACCGGGGTTGCCCGGGCTGGCGCCGCCGCTGCCCATGCTCTGGCCATCCTCGATCAGCTCGGCACGCTCATCCAGATAGCCGGGGTCGAGCATCAGCGACCAGTCCCCACCCGGTGCCTCGACGAAGTCCGGATCGGCGATGTAGCGTCCGCGATCGGCGAAGGCCAGCCGCGACGCCTCGAGGAAGCGATGCAGCCACTCGACATCGGGCAGATCGTCCTCCAGGCCGACCTCGATGGCAGGGAGCTGCTCCAGGGTACCGAGGATCTGCATCACGGTGAGATGGCCCGACGAGGGCGGCGGAAACCCGCAGACCCGGTAGGCCTGCCAGTCGGTGCAGAGCGCTTCGCGCTCCTTCGCGGAATAGCTGGCCAGGTCCTCGAGGCTCAATGTGCCGGTAATGCCGGGATGGTTCTGTACCCGTCCCACGATGTCCTCGGCGACCTTGCCGGTGTGCAGCGCCGAGCTTTTCTTGTCGGCGATCCACTCGAGCATCACGGCCAGGGCCGGGTTCTTGAGGCTGTGCCCTTCCGGCAGGGCTCGCCCTCCTCGGTGTAGTAGTAGGCCGCTGCCCGGTCGTCGTCACGCAGCGCCTCGGTGGCGGCAATGCTGCGATGCAGCCGGGGGCTGACCGGAAATCCCTCATCGGCCAGGGCGATGGCCGGCTCGAAGAGCTCGGCCCAGGGCAGGCGGCCATGGGCATTGTGGGCCATCTCCAGCATGCGCAGGGTTCCGGGCACGCCGACCGAGCGACCGCTGGCCACGGCCTTCATGAATTCCAGGGGCTCACCGTCCCCGTCCAGGAAGAGCCCCTCCTCCACCGACGAGGGGGCGGTCTCGCGACCGTCGTAGGCCCTGACCTCCTCGCCATCGTGATACATCAAAAAGGAGCCGCCGCCGATACCGCTGGACTGGGGCTCGACGAGAGTGAGCACCATCTGCACCGCGATGGCGGCGTCGATGGCCGAGCCCCCTGCCTTGAGGATCTGGTAGCCGGCATCGGTGGCCAGGGGGTTGGCCGCGGCCACGGCGAACTTTCGGGTGGCCCAGCCGGGCTTCTCCTCGCTGCCGGAGCCCGTCTCCGGCGCGATCGCGGGCCGCTGGTACTGGAAGTCCACCTCGCCCAGCGCCGTGAGCGGCAGGCCGAGCATCAGCGTGGCGGCCAGTGGGGCCAGCAGGCGGCGGCGGAAAGGGGTAGCAGACAGGGTCATGGACAGGCTCCTTGTCGCGGTGGGTCTGACGTTAAGGGTGAGTGTCAGCATAGACGAAAGACGCCCGGTCGACGGTGGTCGACCGGGCGGTAGTGGCCTATCGCTCATCAACTCGGAGCTTACCCGGTGACAAGCCTCCTCGTATTTAACCCAAGGTTTCGCCGGCGAGCATGAACCAGGTCTCGAGCACCGCATCGGGATTGAGGGAGACGGAGTCGATGCCCTGCTCCATCAGCCACTTGGCGAGGTCCGGGTGGTCAGACGGGCCCTGGCCGCAGATGCCGATATACTTGCCCTGGGCCTTGCAGGCCTGGATGGCCATGGCCAGCAGCTTCTTCACCGCGGGATTCCGCTCGTCGAAGAGGTGGGCGACGATGCCGGAATCACGGTCCAGCCCCAGGGTGAGCTGGGTGAGGTCGTTGGAGCCGATGGAGAAACCGTCGAAGTACTCCAGGAACTCCTCGGCGAGCAGGGCGTTGGCCGGCAGCTCGCACATCATGATCACCTTGAGGCCGTTGTCGCCACGCTTCAGGCCGTTGGCTGCCAGCAGGTCGATCACCTCGCTGGCCTCCTCGGTGGTGCGCACGAAGGGCACCATGATCTCGACGTTGTCCAGGCCCATCTCCTCGCGGACCCGCTTGAGCGCCCGGCACTCCAGCTCGAAGCAGTCGCGGAAGGCGTCGGAGATGTAGCGCGAGGCACCGCGGAAGCCCAGCATCGGGTTCTCCTCGCCCGGCTCGTAGAGCTTGCCGCCGATCAGGTTCTCGTACTCGTTGGACTTGAAGTCCGACAGGCGCACGATGACCCGCTGCGGATGAAACGCGGCGGCCAGGGTGGAGATGCCCTCCACCAGCTTGTCGACGTAGAACTCCACCGGGCTCGGGTAGCCGGCGATACGCAGGTCGATGGTCTGCTGCAGGTCCTCGGGCAGGGTGTCGTACTCGAGCAGGGCCTTGGGGTGCACGCCGATCATGCGGTTGATGATGAACTCCAGGCGCGCCAGGCCCACGCCGGCATTGGGCAGGCTGGCGAAGCCGAAGGCGCGATCGGGGTTGCCGACGTTCATCATGATCTTGAAGGGGATCTCGGGCATGGCGTCGACGCTGGTCACGGTGCGGTCGAACTCGAGCAGCCCCTCGTAGACGTGGCCGGCATCGCCCTCGGCACAGGAGACGGTGACGTCACGGCCATCGGCGAGCACCTCGGTGGCATCGCCGCAGCCCACCACCGCCGGGATGCCGAGCTCACGGGCGATGATCGCCGCGTGGCAGGTGCGCCCGCCACGGTTGGTGACGATGGCCGAGGCGCGCTTCATGATCGGTTCCCAGTCGGGGTCGGTCATGTCGGTGACCAGCACGTCGCCGGGGTTGACCTTCTCCATGTCTTCCGGGGAGAAGACCACCTTGACGGCACCCCGTCCGATGCGCTGGCCGATGGCGCGGCCAGTGACCAGGTTGCGCCCCTTCTCCTTGAGCTGGAAGCGCTCCAGCTTGCCGCCCTGCTGCTGGGAGACCACGGTCTCGGGACGCGCCTGAACGATATAGAGCCTGCCATCGTCGCCATCCAGGGCCCACTCGATATCCATGGGGCGCTGGTAGTGCTGCTCGATGGTCACCGCCTGGCGCGCCAGGGCCATCACCTGCTCATCATCGAGGCAGAAGCGGCCACGATCCTTGAGGGCACGTCCGACGGTCTCCACCGACTTGCCGGCGCTGGCCTCCTGGCCGTAGACCATCTTGATCAGCTTGGAGCCGAGGTTGCGGCGCAGCACCGCGGGACGGCCGGCGGCCAGCGTCGGCTTGTGCACGTAGAACTCGTCGGGGTTCACCGCGCCCTGCACCACGGTCTCGCCCAGGCCCCAGGAGGCGGTGACGAAGACCGCGTCGCGGTAGCCGGACTCGGTGTCCAGGGTGAACATCACGCCGGAGGCACCGGTCTCGGAGCGCACCATCTTCTGGATACCCGCGGAGAGCGCCACGTTCTCGTGGGCGTAGCCGCGGTGCACGCGGTAGGAGATGGCGCGGTCGTTGAACAGCGAGGCGAACACCTCATGCACGGCGCGCTTGATGTTGTCGAAACCCTCGATGTTGAGGAAGGTCTCCTGCTGGCCGGCGAAGGAGGCATCCGGCAGGTCCTCGGCGGTGGCCGAGGAGCGCACCGCCGCCTTGAGGTTGGGGTGCTGGGCGAGCAGCTTGTCGTAGGCGCTGCGCAGGTGCTGCTCGAAGGTCGGCGGCAGCGGGGTGTCGATCACCCACTGGCGGATCTGGGCGCCGACCCGGGCCAGTTCGGCGACGTCGTCCACGTCCAGGGTGGCCAGCGCCTGGTTGATGCGCTCGTTGAGGCCCTCGTGGGAGAGGAATTCGCGGTAGGCGTGGGCGGTGGTGGCGAAGCCGCCGGGCACGGTGACACCCGCACCGGCCAGGTTGGAGATCATCTCGCCGAGGGAGGCATTCTTGCCCCCCACGCGCTCGACATCGTCCATGCCCAGTTCATCGAACCACAGAATATAATCGTCCACGGGACCCCCTTGGCTATCGACGACAGACCATCATGCCGACAGGCATGACGAGATGCTGGGGACTCTACCAAGCGGTGACCATATTCGCCATTGGTCTAACAGCGAAGTCACTGGAGGATTTTTACAACAGACAGGCATTTCCGGGAATTCGTGTAGTCTGCAAACTACCGGGAGGCTTGTCGGCCGGGTGCCCGCGTCCGACAATGGAGGCCTTTCTTCATCAAAGCGACGCCGCCATGACCCGTACCGCCTTCTTCATCTCCGACGGCACCGGCATCACCGCCGAGAGCCTGGGCCGCAGCCTGCTGGCCCAGTTCGAGAACGTCGAGATCCGCATGATCACCAAGCCCTATATCGATACGATCGAAAAGGCCGAGAACCTGGTCGAGGTCATCAATGGCGTGGCGGTGCGCGACGGCGAGATGCCGATCATCATCGACACCATCGTCGACAGCAATATCCGCCAGATCATCAGCGATGCGGAAGGCTTCAATATCGATATCTTCTCGACCTTCCTCGAGCCCCTCGAGCAGGAGCTCAAGACCCACTCCAGCTACACCGTGGGCCGCACCCACTCCATCGGCAAGGATGAGGTCTACATGGACCGCATCCACTCGGTGCACTTCGCCCTGGACAACGACGACGGCGCCCGTACCCACCAGTACGACAAGGCCGACGTGATCCTGATCGGCGTGTCGCGCTGCGGCAAGACGCCGACCTCGCTCTACCTGGCGCTGCAGTTCGGCATCCGCGCGGCCAACTACCCGCTCACCGAGGACGATCTCGACGAGGACGGCACCCTCAAGCTGCCCAAGGCGCTGGCCCCTCACCACCACAAGCTGTTCGGCCTGACCATCGACCCCAGGCGGCTGGCGGCGATCCGCCACGAGCGTCGACCCAACAGCCGCTACAGCTCCATGGACCAGTGCGTGCAGGAGGTGGGCCAGGCCGAGGGGCTCTACCGCCAGCTGCATATCCCTTTCATCGACACCACCCGCTTCTCGGTGGAGGAGATCTCCACCCGGATGATCGCCGAGATGGGGCTGATGAGGCGGTTTTCGCCGAGGTAGTGGCTGCCACAACCGCGGCTTTCCCGGGGTCAGGCCTTCGCGGAGGCGCTGTGAACCCATCCCTGGGCGCTACCGACGCCTTCCCTGGCGTAGGACCTCCGCTACGGCCTGGCCCTGGCGCCGCTGACTGGCCATATTAGCGGACCACCCCGCCCTTCTCAGCCTGGCGATATCCTCCGCCGTGAGCCCCATCTCGGTCAGCAGGGTGTCGCTGTCCTGGCCCAGGCGTGGCGGGGCCAAGTCACTGGTGGCGGAGCTGCCGTCGAAGCGCAGCGGGTTGGCCACCTGGGGCACCTCGAGCTCGCCACGCTTCAGGACGCGATGCATCCGGCGATGCTGCACCTGGGGATCCTCGAACACCTCGCCGACGCTGTTGATGGGCCCGGCCGGGATGCCCCTGGCCTCCAGTTCGCCGAGCCATTCGTCGCGGGGCCGGGTGGCCAGTATCGACTGGATCATCGGCACCAGCACCTCGCGGTTGCCGACCCGGGCGGCGTTGGTGGCATAGGCGGGATCACGGACCCACTCGGGGTGGCCGAGCAGGGCGGCGAAGCGGGCGAACTGGGCGTCATTGCCCACGGTGAGCACCAGGTGGCCGTCGGCACAGGCGAAGGCCTGGTAGGGCACGATATTGGGGTGGGCGTTGCCGTGGCGCTCGGGGTCCCTGCCGCTGACCAGGGCGTTGAGGGCCTGGTTGGCCAGGGTCGCCACCTGGACGTCGAGCAGGGCCACGTCCACGTGGCGGCCGACGCCGGTGCGACTGCGCTCCTGCAGCGCCGCCAGCACGCCCACCGTGGCGTAGAGGCCGGTCATCACGTCGGTGATCGCCACCCCGGTCTTCATGGGCATGGCGTCGGCCTCACCAGTCAGGCTCATCAGCCCGCCCATGGCCTGGATCATGAAGTCGTAGCCGGCGCGGTGGGCATAGGGGCCATCCTGGCCGAAGCCGGTGATGGAGCAGCCGATCAGCCGCGGGTTGTCGGCGTGCAGGCTGGCGTAGTCGAGGCCGTACTTGGCCAGGCCACCGACCTTGAAGTTCTCGAGCAGGATATCGGCACCCGATGCCAGCCGGCGCACCAGCGCCTGGCCCTCCTCGGTGGCGATGTCCACGGCCAGGGAGTGCTTGCCGCGGTTGGCGCAGAGATAGTAGGCGGCGACCCTGTCGCGCTCGCTCTCCTCGGCCAGCCAGGGCGGTCCCCAACCGCGGGTATCGTCGCCGCGGCTGGGGTGCTCGATCTTGATCACCCGGGCACCCAGGTCGGCGAGCAGCTGACCCGCCCAGGGCCGGCCAGCACCCGCGACATGTCGAGCACCGTGATGCCATCCAGCGGTCCACTCATCTCGAGCTCCTGTTACCCGGTAAAGGCCTGCAGGCCGGTCTGGGAACGACCGAGGATCAGGGCGTGGACGTCGTGGGTGCCTTCGTAGGTGTTGACCGCTTCGAGGTTCATGACGTGGCGAATCACGCCGTATTCGTCGCTGATGCCGTTGCCGCCGTGCATGTCCCGGGCGACGCGGGCGATGTCCAGCGCCTTGCCGCAGTTGTTGCGCTTGATCAGCGAGATCGCCTCCGGCACCAGCTGGCCGTCATCGATCATGCGCCCGACGCGCAGCGCCGCCTGCAGGCCCAGGGTGATCTCGGTCTGCATGTCGGCGAGCTTCTTCTGGATCAGCTGGTTGGCGGCCAGGGGGCGGCCGAACTGCTTGCGCTCCAGGGTGTAGTCGCGACCGGCGTGCCAGCAGGCCTCGGCGGCACCCATGGCGCCCCAGGCGATGCCGTAGCGGGCGCGGTTGAGGCAGGAGAAGGGTCCCTTGAGTCCCTTGACATGGGGCAGGCGCTGCGCGTCGGAGACCTCCACGTCCTGCATGGCGATCTGGCCGGTGATGGAGGCGCGCAGGCTGAACTTGCCCTCGATCTTGGGCGCGCTGAGGCCCGGCATGCCCTTCTCGAGGATGAAGCCGTTGATCACCCCCTCGTCGTCCTTGGCCCAGACCACGAAGACATCGGCGATGGGCGAGTTGGTGATCCAGGTCTTGGTGCCGTTGAGGCGCCAGCCATCCTGAGTGCGGGTGGCGCGGGTGGCCATACCGCCGGGATCGGAGCCGTGGTCGGGCTCGGTGAGGCCGAAGCAGCCCACCCACTCGCCGCTGGCCAGTTTGGGCAGGTACTTCTCGCGCTGCTCCTCGCTGCCGAAGGCGTGGATGGGGTACATCACCAGGCTCGACTGCACGCTCATGGCGCTGCGGTAACCGGAGTCGACGCGCTCCACTTCACGGGCGATCAGGCCGTAGCTGACGTAGTTGAGGCCGGCACACCCGTAGCCGTCGATGGTGGCGCCGAGCAGACCCAGCTCGCCCATCTCGTTCATGATCTCGCGATGGAAGATCTCGTGGCGGTTGGCCTCGAGTACCCGCGGCAGGAGCTTGTCCTGGCAGTAGTCCCGGGCGGTCTGGTGGACCATGCGCTCCTCTTCCGAGAGCTGGTCGACGAGGCGGAAGGGGTCGTCCCAGGTGACGGGGGTGATCTGGCTCATGGCGGGCTCCTGTGTGGTGGCGGCTCAATAATATCTACATTTTTTACAAATGTAGACCAGGAGCACCGCCCTGCCAAGTCTTCGTAGCAAAAAACTCCTCACCGGTAGCGCGCGAGCACCACCCGGATCTGCCACCAGGCGACCAGTGCCATCAGCAGGTTGGCGACGAGCATGCCGGCGAAGATCCCGGTGGTGCCGGCCAGACGCCCTCCCAGCCAGGCCAGGGGGACGCTGAGCACGAACAGCCGCACCACCGAGAGGCGCATGGCCCGGGCCGGCCGATGCAGGGCGTTGCATGACGATACCGCCAGGATCACCACGCCCTGAGCACCCAGGCCCAGGGGCACCAGCCACAGGAAGTGGCGCAGCACCTCCCCACCGCCTCGCGCTCGGCGTAACCTGCCACCAGCCAGGGTGCCAGCCCCTGCAGCACGGCCCACACCAGCAACTGCCAGAGCAGCACGAACAGGAAGCAGCCGAAGATGGCGCGGCGCACCCGGTCGTACTGGCCGGCACCGGCATTCTGGCTGACCAGCGGCGAGAGGGTCATGGAGAGCCCCAGCACGGCGATCTGGGCGAACGCCTCGATGCGGGTGCCGACACCGAAGCCGGCCACGGCGTGGTGGCCGTGGCCGGCGACGATACGCGTCAGCAGGCCCATGGCCAGTGGCGTGAAGACGCTGGTCAGGGCCGCGGGACCGGCGATCCGCCCCAGCTCCTGCCACGACTCGAGAAGCCCCCGCCAGGTCAGGCCAGCCAGGTCGAACAGGCCGCGCAGTTCGCGCTGGAAGACCAGGGTCACCGCCATCAGGCCCCAGCTCAGCACCGTGGCCAGCGCCGCGCCGGAGACGCCCATGGCGGGAATCGGCCCCACGCCAAAGATCAGCCACCAGTCCAGCACCACGTTGACCAGGGCGGCCAGCCCCATCATCAGTCCCTGGGTGACGGTATTGCCGTGGGCACGCAGGATGCTGTTGAGTACCCGGGGCACGATCATCGCCGCGGCGCCGAAGTACCAGACACCCATGTAGTCGCGAATATGCGGCAGCAGGGTGTCATCGGCACCCAGCAGCCGGAACAGCGGCTCGAGGGTGACCAGGCCGAGCAGTGTCATCAGCACACCGACCACCAGGCCCAGCAGGGCGGCATCGGTGGAGCGACGGCGCACCGCCGCGAACTCCCCCCGCCCCAGGCGCCGCCCCACCACCGCCGAGGTGCCTATCCCCAGGCCGATGGCCAGGCTGATCACGGTGAACACCACCGGAAAGGTGAAGGAGACCGCCGCCAGTTCCTCGGTGCCCAGCCGCGAGATGAACCAGGTGTCCACCAGGTTGAAGCTCAGCATGGCGATCATGCCGCCGATCACCGGCAGGGTCTTGCGCAGCAGGGTAGCGGCGATGGGGCCTTCCAGCAGTTCGCGGCGGGCGGGACGCTGCGGTGCAGCGCCGGGGGAAGCAGTCATGGGCGGCCTACTTGGTGTCGATGTAGCGATGGTCGTTGAAGGTCGCCACCCAGTGCGGGTGATAGACCAGCAGGATGCTCATCAGCATGCCGGTGATGAACGCCTCGGAAGGCATCAGCAGCGGCAGGAAACGGGCATACTCCAGGGCCTGGTAGAGGGCGTGGGCATCGCTGGCGCCGAGCAGCATCAAGCCCACCGCGGCAAGGCCGGCGGCCAGCGAGGAGAGTGCGGCGCCGAAGAAGCCGCAGACGAACAGGAACACCATCAGGTTGTCGGGCAGGAAGCGATCCACCAGTCGCCAGATGATCACCATGGTCAGCGCCGGCATGACCCCGGTGACCAGCAGGTTGACTCCCAGCAACGGCCAGGCGACCCGGCCCGTCACCACCATCGCCAGGTTGACGATCAGCAGGGAGAGCAGCGCCAGGGGCGCCTTGAACACCAGCACCAGCAGCGCGGTGAACATCAGGTGCAGGGTCAGCCAGTCCACCGCCTGGGCGCGCAACTGCCACATCAGCAGCACCGCCACGCTGGCGGCCAGCCAGCGGTGCTGCAGGCCGCTGTCGGCGAGCAGCGCGCGCCAGGGGCGCTGCAGCAGCGCCAGCACCAGCACAGCGAAGGCGATCAGCGAGGCGATGACCAGCAGCCAGGGGGCCAGCACCGCATCGGAAAAGGACATGGACGCCTCCCGCCGTCAGGCAAAGACCACGGTCTTGTTGCCGTGGATCAGCACGCGATCCTCGAGGTGCCAGCGCAGCCCCCGCGCCAGCACCGCCTTCTCGACATCACGCCCGAAGCGCACCAGGTCATCGGGAGTATGGCAGTGGCTGACGCGATGGATGTCCTGTTCGATGATCGGTCCGGCGTCGAGTTCGGCGGTGACGTAGTGACAGGTAGCACCGATCAGCTTGACCCCGCGCTCGTAGGCCTGGTGGTAGGGCTTGGCGCCGGCGAAGCTGGGCAGGAAGCTGTGGTGGATATTGATCACCCGGCCGGCATGGCGCTCGCACAGGGCCGGCGGCAGGATCTGCATGTAGCGTGCCAGCACGATGCAGTCCGCACGGGCCTCCTCGACCAGGCGCTCCACCTCATCGAAGGCCGCCTGCTTGTCGTCGGCCGGGACCGGCACATGGTGATAGGCGATGCCGTGCCACTCCACCAGGCCACGCATCGCCTCGTGGTTGGAGATCACCGCGGCGATCTCGCAGTCGAGCTCGCCGGCGGTCCAGCGATAGAGCAGGTCCACCAGGCAGTGGGACTCCTTCGAGACCATCAGCACCACCCGCGGACGCTGCCGGGTATCGGTCAGCGCCCAGGTCATCTCGAACTCCGTGGCGATGGGCGTGAAGGCCTCGCGCAGCGCCTCCGGCGGCATGCCGATGGAGTCGGCCAGGATCTCGTAGCGCATGAAGAAGCGCCCCGTCTCGAGATCGGAGTGCTGGCTGGCCTCGGTGATCGAGCTGCCGTGGCCGGCGATGAAGCCGGAGACGCGGGAGACGATCCCCACGCGATCGGGACAGGAGACCACCAGGCGGTAATAATGTGACATGTCGAGCTCCAGGCTGCGGCGAGACGGGCGCAACAGTGTAGCGAAAACAGCGAGTTCCGGCACCCGCCGGACGCCGCGCGTTGTGGGCCCCGGCGGGCTTCCCGTATAGTGAAACCGCCATGTCTCAGGAAATTCCCTCCGCGATGCCCAAGCCTCGAGTCCAGATCCGCCCACGCCGCCGCCCTCCCCTGCGCTTCCTGCCGCTGGGCGGCTGCGGCGAGATCGGCATGAACCTCAGCCTGTATGGCTATGGTGACGAGGGCCAGGAGGACGCCTGGATCGCGGTGGATTGCGGCATGATGATCCGCCAGGACCTGCCGGACTCGCCGCTGCAGGTGCCCAACCTGGCCACCCCGGAGACGCTGGGGATCGTGCCTCGGGCGCTGGTCATCACCCACGGCCACGAGGATCATATCGGTGCGGCCGCCTGGCTGTGGCCGAAATGGGGCTGTCCCATCCATGCCACACCGCTGGCCGCCGGCCTGCTGCGCGCCAAGTTCGCTGAACGCGGACTCTCCACCGACGCCATCCAGGTGATCGAGCCCGGTGAGGCGATGGAGACGGGGCCCTTCACCCTGCGTTTCCTGCCGGTGACCCACTCCATTCCCGAGAGCTGCTCGCTGCTGATCACCGCCGGCGAGCACCGCGTGCTGCATACCGGCGACTGGAAGCTCGACCCCGAACCGCTGCTCGGCGCCCCGATCTCCCCGGCCACCTTCCGTGCCATCGCCCCGGTGGACCTGGTGGTGGGCGACTCCACCAATGCCCCGATGCCCGGCGACTCGCGCAGCGAGGGCGAGGTGGCCGAGGCCCTGGAGCACGCCATCGCCCGCTGCGAGGGCCGCGTGGTGGTCTCCTGCTTCGCCAGCAACCTGGCCCGGGTGCTGGCCATCGGTCGCGCCGCCGAACGCTGTGGGCGCCGGGTCAGCCTGATGGGTCGCTCCATGGAGCGCATGGTGGCGGTGGCCCGCGGTCTCGGCTACCTGGACGACTTCCCGCCCCTGGTGCCCAGCAGCGATCTCGGCTACCTGCCCCCCGAGGAGGTTCTGGTGATCGCCACCGGCAGCCAGGGGAGCCGCGCGCCGCGCTGCAGCGACTGGCCCGGGGGCGACACCGCTCGCTGGAGCTGGGCCCCGGCGACAGCGTGATCTTCTCGGCCAAGGCGATCCCTGGCAACGAGCTGCTGATCGAGCGGCTCAAGGGTGGGCTTCGCCACCAGGGCATCGAGATCCTCGACGAGTTCAACCATCCCGAGCTGCATGCCTCCGGGCATCCCGCCCGGGAGGAGCTGCGTACCCTGTATGGCTGGGTGCGGCCCCGCTATCTGCTGCCGGTGCACGGCGAGCCACGCCACCAGCAGGCCCACCGCGAGATCGCCGAGGAACTCGGCATCCAGGCACCGCTGTCTCCCCTGAACGGCGACATGATCCGCTTCGATGCCGACGGCCTGACCCTGGAAGGCCGCCACCCCCAGCCCCCCTGCATCGTCAGCCAGAACGCCGTGGCGCCGCTCCCCGGACTGGGCGGCCACCACGGCGAAGGCAGCCGCCACGGCAGCCTCTACCTGGCGCTGTCGGTGGCCGCCACCGAGGAGGGAAGCTGGACCCGCATCGGTCGTCTGATGCTCGACGCCGGTGAGGTGCAGGCCTTCGACGAGACCGACTTCTGCGACTGGCTCGACGATGCCCTGGAATCGCTGCGCGCCGAGACCCTGGCCGATCTGAGGCTGGCCCTGCAACCACGACTGATTGCCTGGTTCGCCGACCACCTGCGTCGTCTGCCGGAGATTCACCTGCAGATTCTCGCCATGGAGGCCCCGGCCACCAGCCACTCGGAATAGCACGTCAGGGCCGCCGCCCTTAGCCAGACGGATCCCCTCTCCCTCGACACGCGAAAGCCGCTCATCGGGAGCGGCTTTCGCGTCATGCTGTACTGAACCTTCAATCAACGGGATGTCGCACTGGCAACTGCCCGGGACTAGCCCCCTTGCTGGCGTTCTTGGGCGGACGTCCGCGCTTGCGACGCGGCGGCTCCGACCAGGTCATCCACGGAAAGTCCCGCCTCGTTGATCGCCTCGAGGATCTCGGAGCGCTTGCGCTCCTTCTCGGCCTCCTCCTCCTGGCGCTGCTGCTCCTCGTCCTTCTTCTGTTCGATGACCTCCTCGATCACCTCGGCAAGCTTGTGCAGCTGCTCCATGCTGAGCTGGCGTGCTGCGGCGCGTGCCACGTTCTTGTTGCGAGCGATGCGCTCCAGGGTTTCGCTGGACATCAGTCCCTCCTGAGCTGGATTTGCGAGACGGGTGAGGTACGGTTACATCGTGAAAAGTATATGCAGTGACCACCAATTAGCAAGAAAAGTCGACGGAATTTATGCGTTCAACAAGTCACAAAAGCCGCTGCCTCACGGACGAAGATTTCATGCAAAAGCGGCGCCCGAGGGCGCCACTGGTGACTGGACAAGGACGGGGATGAAGCCCCCGCTGGCATCAACCTCCGGTCATGTTCATAAAGCGCACCACCTGCACGTCGCCATCGGTGGTGAAGTGGTGGCGCTCGGGCTTGAGCGGCATGGCGGCGACGATGGCATGCTTGAGAGCATCCATATCGCCCGGATGAGCGCGCAATACGCGGCGCAGGTCCACGGAGTGTTCATTGCCGAGACACAGCAGCAGTCGCCCCTCCACGGTCACGCGAACCCGGTTGCAGGTAGCGCAGAAGTTGTGGCTATGCGGCGAGATGAAGCCGATCCGGGAATCGCTGTCGGCCATGCGGAAATAGCGTGACGGCCCCAGGGTCGACTCGGTCGTGGGGGTCAACGGATGACGGCTCTCGATGATCTCCTGCACCTCGTCGCTGGAGTAGAAGGTCTCTGCTCGGGAGTGGTCGGACACATCGCCCAGCGGCATCTCCTCGATAAAGCTGATATCGAGGCCCTCGTTGCGGGCAAACTCGACCAGGTCGAGCACCTCGTCATCGTTGCGCCCCTTGAGGATCACCGCGTTGAGCTTGATGCGCTCGAAGCCCGCCTCCCGGGCGGCACGAATGCCGTCGATGACCCGGTCGAGGTCCCCGGTGCGGGTCAATTGACGGAAGCGCTGCGGGAATCGAGCGAGTCGAGGCTGATATTGAGGCGCTTGAGCCCTGCCTCACGCAGCCGAGACGCATACCTGGGCAGGCTGGCTCCATTGGTGGTCATGGCGAAATCCCTGAGCCCGGGGAGACCGCCGATCTGCTCGACCAGGGAATCGATGTCGCGCCTGACCAGTGGCTCGCCGCCGGTCAGGCGCACCTTCTGCACGCCCAGCTCGACGAAGGCACGAGCCACCATCGCCAGCTCCTCCAGGGTGAGGACCTGGGCCCGCGGCAGGAAGGTCATCTCCTCGCTCATGCAGTAGACACAGCGAAAATCGCAGCGGTCGGTGACCGAGATACGCACATAGCTGACGCGTCGTCCGAAGTCGTCGATCAGTTCGCGAGGCAGAGTCGTCATGGGGTTGTCTCCCGTTTCAAGCTTCCCAGCGGCGGGCATCCGCGTGATCGGAATGTCGTTCCGATACCCAGTAATCACCGTCGCTGGCATGCTCCTTCTTCCAGAATGGCGCGCGCGTCTTGAGGTAGTCCATGATGAAGTCGCAGGCCTCGAAGGCGGCACGTCGATGGGCACTGGCGACCACTACCAACACGATAGGGTCACCCGGGGTCAGTCGTCCAACCCGATGGATCACGCGGACCGCATCCAGCGGCCAGCGCCCCCGCGCCTCCTCGACGATGGCCTCGAGTGCGGACTCCGTCATCCCGGGATAGTGTTCCAGGGTCAGCGCCGTCACCTCGGGGCGCTCGTTGAAGTCACGCACCAGGCCGGTGAAGCTGACCACCGCCCCGATATCGGTGCGCCCGGCCAGCAGCGCCTGCTGCTCGACGCCGGCATCGAAGGGGGCCTTCTGCACTCGAATCATGGCTCAGCCTCCGGTCACCGGCGGGAAGAAGGCGACCTCATCCTCGTTGGTCACCGGCGTGGCATCGCTGGCCATCACCTGGTTGACGGCGCACAGCACGCGCCCCTCATCGAGTCGCGAGAAGCGCGGATCGAGCACCTTGAGGGCCGCCTTGAGGCCGGCCACATCGGAGCGTTCCAGGCTGTCCAGGGGCACCGCGATCTCGCCCACGCCGAGGCGCTCGCGCAGCTCGGCCAGGCACTTGACGCGAATACAGGGAGAGGCGATGTCGCAGCGGCTGCCCGAGGCTGACCTCGCCGGCCTGACCCTCACCGGTGACGATGGGCGCGGGTCGCGACTCGAGGGCGTCACGACGGTAGTCGCCGGAGCGGCCGCCGCTCTTGGACTCGAGCTGGATGGCGCCGATCTCCATGGACTTGTCCACCGCCTTGCACATGTCGTAGAGGGTCAGGCAGGCCACCGACACCGCGGTGAGCGCCTCCATCTCCACGCCGGTGCGACCATTGAGGCGGCAGGTGGCGGTCACCTCGACGCAGCTCTCGGCCTCGTCGAGGCGGAAATCGACCGCCACCTTCGACAGCGCCAGGGCATGACACAGCGGGATCAGTTCGTGGGTGCGCTTGGCCGCCTGGATGCCGGCGATGCGTGCCGTGGCCAGCACGTCGCCCTTGGGCAGCCCGCCCTCGGCGAGCAGCGCCAGGGTCTCGGGACGCATGCGGATATGACCGGAAGCCGTGGCCTCGCGGCGACTCTCCGGCTTGTCGGCGACATCGACCATATGGGCCTCACCGCGCGCATTGAGATGGGTCAGGGACAGGTTGGACAGAGCATGGCGGTCAGCGTCTCATGGAAGTCGGAACAGGGGTTGAATGGTGACGCTCTCGCCCGCGGCCACGCTGGCCCGGGCGTCGTCGATCTCGATCAGGCAGTTGGCCCGCACCATCGAGGAGAGGATGCCGGAGCCCTGGGCGCCGCCGTCGCGCACCACCAGGCGGCCCTCGCCGTCGCTGCGTGTACACGGCCGCGCAGGTAGTCGACGCGCGCCTCGCGGCTGCGCAGCGGCTGCTCGGCCACCGCCGTCAGCCGCTGCGGCCAGGCCTGCCTCGCGACCCTGCAGCCGGGCCAGCAACGGCGCGGCGAACTGCAGGAAGGTCACCATCGCTGGCCACCGGATTGCCGGGCAGCCCCAGGAAGGGCACCCCCGCGCGCCCAGCCGTCCGCAGGCCAGTGGTCGCCCGGGGCGGATGGCGATCTTCCAGAAGCCCAGCTCGGCCCTGCTCGAGGAGCGCCGCCCGGGTATGGTCGGCATCGCCCACCGAGACACCGCCGCTGGAGAGCACCAGGTCGGCCTCGGCGGCGGCGCGCGCCAGGCCATCGGCGATGGCGTCTCGCTCGTCGGGGAGGATGCCCAGGTCGATCACCTCTCCGCCATGCTCCTCCACCAGCGCCATCAGCGCAAAGCGGTTGGCATCGAAGATGCCGGCGGCGGGCAGCGCCTCACCCGGGGCGGCGACCTCGTCGCCGGTGGAGAAGAGCGCCACCCGGGGGCGACGCACTACCCTGGCCTCGGCGAGACCCCAGGAGGCGATCAGGCCCAGTTCGGCGGCCCCCAGGCGGGTTCCGGCGTCCAGTGCCACCGCGCCGCGGGGAATGTCCTCGCCGGCCTGGCGCACGTTCTGGCCGCGTCGCACGCGCTCGGCCCGCTCGACCCGGACATGCACCTCGCCGCCGGCATCGGAATCGATGACCAGCTGCTCACGCATAATCACCGTATCGGTGCCGCTGGGCAGCGGCGCGCCGGTGGTGATCCCGGCACACTCGCCGGCGCCGAGGGGGCGCTGGGCAGTGTGGCCGGCAAAAATCTCCGCCACCCGCAGGAAGCCGTCGGACGGCACCGCCTCGGGCCAGGCCAGGGCCACGCCATCCATGGCGGCATTGGTATTCTGGGGCACGTCGATGGGGGCGAGGAGCGGCTCGGACAGCACCCGGCCGCGCAGTGAACGCAGCGCAACGCACTCGTCGGGCAAGGGCCCCTCGGCCAGCGCCAGCACCGCGGCACGGGCCTCCTCCACGGCCAGCATGCGTTCACCCAGTTCGAAGCAGGAGAGGCTCATGACGGCATCCCCTCCCCCACCGCTCGCGGCTGGCGCTCGGCGGGCCAGCGTGCCGGCCAGGCGGCGATCCAGTCGGTCAGGGCCTGCAGGTCGTTGAGATCCAGGCACTCGACACCATCGGGCAGAGACAGGGGCGCGTCCGTGGCCACGGCGCGCACCCAGCGGTCCTCGGCCACCCGCAGGGGCTTGCCCAGCGCCGGACGATGCAGCTCCAGCTTGGGCAGCGGCCAGGCCTTGAACCCCTCCACCAGCACCAGGTCGGGCCGCTGGGGGGCCACCATGGCGAGCAGCGACGCCAGATCCGCCTCCTCCTGGTCCGGGGTCTCCATCATCAGCGCCAGCCTGGCCCGGGAGGCCACCAGCATGGGGCTGGCACCGGCCTGGCGCAGGCGATGGCTGTCCTTGCCGGGCTGGTCGACGTCGAAGGCGTGGTGGGCATGCTTGATCACCGCCACACGCAGCCCCCGCTCGCGCAGGCGCGGCAGCAGGGCCTCGAGCAGCGTGGTCTTGCCGGTACCGCTCCAGGCCGCGATGCCCAGCAGCGGCAGCTGCTCGTCCAGGTTCAGCTCGTCGATGGGCTCGCTCATCGCTTGACGGACTCCTCGGCTAGCGCCTGCTCCAGGCGGTGTTTCTCGTCCTGGGTATTGAGGTTGGCAAAGGCTCCCGGGCCCTCGGCGAAGTCCACCTGCACCCAGGCGTGGCGGGCGTACCAGCGGTCGATTTTGCGTTCGCCTTCGGCCAGGGTGGCGGCCAGGTCGTCGGCCAGGGCAGTACGCATCAGCGCCACCACCGGGTGCAGGCGCTGGCCATCGCCGGCCACGGCGATGTCGGCCTCGCCGATGCCGGCCACCAGGCGCGCCACCAGGTCATCGGGCAGCGCCGGCGTATCGCAGGGAACCACCAGCAGCCAGGGCGTACGCGCCGCCCGCAGGCCGCTGTAGATGCCCATCAGCGGCCCCTGATAACCCTCTTCGGCGTCCTCGATGACGCGATCGGCGAACTCGGCATAGGCGTCAAGGCTGCGGTTGGCATTGACCAGCAGCTCGGCCACCTGGCCAGCCAAGCGCTCGCGCACGTGGGCCACCAGCGGACGACCGGCGAAGGGTACCAGCCCCTTGTCGACGCCGCCCATGCGGCGCCCCTGGCCGCCGGCCAGGATCATTCCGGTGAGGTCGTGTTGGGGGATCATCGAAGGTCTCCTTCTCATCTCCTCATGATGCCTGAGCCGGCCGCCGGGTGCCACGCCGAAACGCAGCGCAAGTCGTTGTCCTGACGAGCATCAAGCCCTCGTCACGACAGCGCTGCCGCCGTCGGCAAACGGCGCTTATCGGCACGGCCGTGAGCCGTTATCATATGTGCAGTTTTCTTGACAGGATGCCCCATGCAAGCGGAAAGCGGATTCGAGGTGGGCGGCCGGCTGCGCCAGCTGCGCCTGGCACGCGGCCTCTCCCAGCGCGAGCTGGCCAAGCGCGCCGGCGTGACCAACAGCACCATCTCGCTGATCGAGCAGAACAGCGTCAGCCCCTCGGTGAGCTCGCTGAAGAAGATCCTCGACGCCCTGCCGGTATCGATCAGCGCCTTCTTCGCCGGCGACGAACACAGCGCTCCCCAGACGTTCTACCGTGCCCGGGAGCTCACCGAGATCGGCGACGGCCGCCTGTCGTTGCGGCTGGTCGCCGCGCGTCGTCCAGAGCGGCAGATGTCGATCATCCATGAGCGCTACCCGCCTGGGGCGGATACCGGCGAGGAGATGCTCGAGCACGCCGGCGAGGAAGGCGGGGTGGTGGTGGCCGGCGAGATCGAGATCACCGTCAACGGCGAGAGCGAGGTGCTCGGCGTGGGCGACGCCTACTACTTCGACTCCCGCCTGCCCCACCGCTTCCGCAACAACGGCGAGGAAGAGTGCGTGATCGTCAGCGCCAATACCCCGCCCGGCTTCTCCGATGGCGGCCAGCAGTACTACCACGCCTGAGGCGGGCGCCTCAGGCGATCTCCTCAAGCGGGCGCCGCCGCGGACTGGCCAGGATGCGCCGCAGGACTCCCCAGGCGGCGAGACCGGCCAGCAGGTTGCCGATGGCGGCGCCGACGGCCAGGCCGAGAAGCCCACCCAGCCAGGCGCCCAGCGCCAGACACGGCAGGTAGAAGATGAACAGCCGTGCCCCCGACATCAGCATGGCACGCAGCGGCCAGCCCAGCGCATTGCCCGCCGAGACCACGATCATGCACACGCCGAGGGCCGCGTAGCTGGGCAGCAGGAAGCGGATCAGCAGTGCCAGGTCGTCGCGCACCTCGGGGTTGCCGGAGAGCACCAGCGCCACCCAGGGTGCGGCCACGGCCATCACCAGACCCAGGAGCAGCTGCCAGGCGACGATGACCCGCAGCGCCAGGCGCATCAGGCGGTGTATCTGGGCCCAGTCGCCGGCGCCATAGCAGCGCCCCAACCAGGGCGGCAGCGACATGGTCATGGCCAGCACCACCATCAGCGACAGCGTCTCCAGGCGACTGGCCAGACCCCAGGCGGCCACCTGGGCCTCGCCCAGGCTCGCCACCACGGCAATGGCCAGCATCGCCGCCAGCGGCGGCATCAGCTGGCTGACCATTGCCGGGCCGGCGATGCCGGCGAAGGGCCGCGCCGAGGTGCGCAGCTCCTCGAGCAGCCCATCCCGGACCAGCCAGTCGGTCTGGCCGATCCGCCAGCCCAGCACCACCAGCCCCACGCCGAAGGCGATCGCCGTGGCCCAGGCGGCGCCGGGAAGTCCCAGCCCCTGCCAGGAGCCGACCCCGAAGATCAGCAGCGGGTCGAGCACCAGGTTCACCAGGCTGGTCACCACCATCATGGTGCCCGGCAGCCGAGGTGTTGCCGTGGGCCCGGAACAGGCTGTAACCGAAATAGAGGGCCGCCCCCAGCCAGGCGGCCAGCAGCTGGGGTGCCCAGTAGCCGCGGATCAGCTCGAGAGCCGAGGCATCGGCACCCAGGCTGGCGAATATCGGCGCCTGCAGGGCCCACAGCACCAACGACAGCAAGCCGATGACCACGGCTCCCACCACCAGCACCAGGCTGCCCAGGCGCCTTGCGCGGTCGGTCTCGCCGGCACCCAGGGAGCGGGAGATCTGCGCGGCGATGGCGATCCCCATGCCCACCTGCACGCCGATGATCAGGAAGCTGAGGGGGAAGGTGAAGGTCTGGGCGGCCAGCTGCGAGGTACCCAGTCGCGCGATGAAGGCACTGTCCACCAACTGGAATCCCAACAGTGCCAGCACGCCGATGGCCATCGGCCAGGTCTGGCGCCACAGGGTCACGCCGAGGGGTGTACTGTCGTCTCTGCGTTGCGTCACGATCACTCCAGGGCGATGGAAGGGGCGGCTATTCTAGCCCCCATGACCAACGCGAGCACCCCCCGGCGTGCCGGGGGTGCTCGCTGAACACGGGCCAGGGCCCGGGGCCAGGCTGTTACTGGCGAATGCCCTCGAAGGTGACATAGAGCTCAAGCTCGTGCATCGCCTCGGGGAAGTCGCTCATGTCGATGCCATAGTCGGCCAGTTCCAGGGTGGTACTGCCCTCGAAGCCGGCACGATAGCCGCCCCAGGGATCCTCGCCCTCGCCCAGCAGGGTGACCGGCATCTCGATCTGGTTGGTCTCGCCATGCAGGGTCAGGTCGCCGGTCAGCACGCCTTCGCCCTCGCCGGTCGGCTCGAAGCCGGTGGAGCTGAAGGTGGCGGTGGGGTACTCGCCGGCGTCGAGGAAGTCGTCGCTGAGGATGTGCTTGTCACGCTCGAGCGTGGTTGGAGTTGAGGCTGCCGACCTGGACCTCGAGCTGGGCACCGGCGTCCTCGAGGTTCTCCGGATCGTACTGGAAGCTCCCACTGAACTCCTCGAAACTGCCGAGGAGGTAGGAGAAGCCCAGGTGGCTGATCTTGAACTGCACGAAGGCGTGCTGGCCATCGATGTCGATGGCGTAGTCGGCGGCCTGGGCCTGGCTGACACCCACCAGGGCGGTGGCACTCAGGGCGGCGGCAATGGCGCTCTTCTTGAACACTTGTGTCTTGAACATTGACGTTGTCTCCAGTTGGTACGGGGAAGTGTCGGGGAGCCTGGCGATCGCGGCCGATCAGCGCCGACTCACCCGGGGATCGATCATCCGCTTGAGCACCGGATGGCGATCGATGAAGTGGTGCTTGAAAGCCGCGGCGGCGTGGCCCGCGGCCAGGACCATCAGTGCCAGGGCAGAGTACCAGTGCACCCAGCCCGCCACGCTGGCCTGATTGGGCAGGTCGCTGACCAGCGCCGGCAGCGTGAACCAGTCGAATACCGCGATGCCCTTACCGTCGGCGGTGGAGATCAGGTAGCCGCTGACCAGCACCACCAGCATCAGCACGTAGAGCGCGATATGCCCCAGGTGGGCCGCGGCCCGCTCGAGCGGGTGCCCCAGCGCACGCGGTGTCGGGTTGACCAGGCGCCAGACCAGCCGCAGCAGGGTGGCGAGGAGCACCAGCATACCCAGCGAACGGTGCCACCAGGGGCCCAGGTTGTACCAGGGGTCGTAGTAGCCCAGGCCGGTCATCCACCAGCCCAGGATGAACAGACCGATGATGACGATCGCCAGGACCCAGTGCAGCAGGATGCTGATCAGTCCCCAGCCTTGGTTGGTATTACGCCACATGGTCCCTCCCGAGCCGTTCTCGATGCAGGACAGCCTACCCGAGCCGACCGTTCGAGTCCGCTGAATAATGCCGAATGCTGCGTTCGGAAAAACCGCTGGTTGCGGGGCGCCGCGCTGGAGACGAGGACGCCTGTGCCGGGAGTCGCGGCACGGGCGTCAGGCGCACACGGGGAGCGCCGGGTCAGACCAGGGCGTCGAGTCCTCGGGCGAGGTCGCTGCGGATGTCGTCGAGGGCCTCGAGGCCCCACCGCCACGCGAATCAGCCCCTCGGTGATACCGGCAGCCGACTTCTGGGCGTCGGTGAGGCGCCCGTGGGTGGTGGTGGCGGGATGGGTGATGGTGCTCTTCACATCCCCCAGGTTGCCGGTGATCGAGAGCAGTCGGGTGGCGTCGATGACCGACCAGGCCGCCTCGCGCCCCCCCGCCACCTCGAAGCCCAGCACCGCGCCGAAGCCTCGCTGCTGGCGGGCGGCCAGGGCGTGCTGAGGGTGGCTCGCGAGGCCACTGAAGTGGACCCGGGCCACCGCGGGATGCGCCTCGAGCCACTCGGCCAGGGCCTGGGCGTTGGCGCAGTGGGCACGCATGCGCAGCTCGAGGGTCTCGAGGCCCTTGGTGAAGATCCAGGCGTTGAAGGGGCTCAGGCAGGGGCCGCAGGTACGCACCACCCCGAACACCTCCTCCAGCTCGGCCTCGCGCCCCACCACGGCCCCGCCGATCGCCCTGCCCTGCCCGTCCAGGTACTTGGTGGCGGAGTGGATCACCAGGTCGGCACCCAGGGCCAGCGGGCGCTGCAGCGCCGGGGTCAGGAAGCAGTTGTCGATGGCCAGCAGGGCGTCGTGGCGATGGGCGATCTCGGCCAGCGCGGCGATATCCACTACCTCGGAGAGCGGGTTGGAGGGGGTCTCGGCGAACAGCAGCTTGGTCGCCGGGGTGATCGCCGCCTCCCAGGCCGAGAGGTCCGAGAGCTCCACGTAGCGGGTGGTGATGCCCAGCTTGCCCAGGTACTTGTCGAACAGGCTTACCGTGGAGCCGAACAGCGAGCGCGAGGCGACGATCTCGTCACCCGCCTTGAGCAGCGCCAGCGCCGTGGAGAGGATCGCCGCCATCCCCGAGCTGGTGGCCACGCAGCGCTCTCCCCCCTCCAGCGCCGCCAGGCGACGCTCGAAGGTGCGCACCGTAGGATTGGTGAAGCGCGAGTAGATGTTGCCGGGCTCCTCGCCGCTGAACTTGCGCGCCGCCTCGGCGGCACTGCCGTAGACGAAGCTCGAGGTGGGGAAGATCGGTTCGCCGTGCTCCTGCTCGCCGGTACGGTCGTGACCGGCACGGATCGCCAGCGTCTCGAGCGCCCAGGGCGACGCGGAATCGTGTTCATCGTGCATTGCGGGTCGCCCTCAGTCGTCGATGTCGTCTTCGAGGTTGTGGGTGCCGACCAGCGCATGGTCACCGGCACTCTGCTGCTTGGCTTCGTCATTGCGTGAGGCCTCCAACGCCGCCAGGTAGGCATCGTCGATATCACCGGTCACGTAGTTGCCATCGAACACCGAACAGTCGAAGGCCTCGAGATTGGGATTGACCTCGCGACAGGCCGCCTTCAGGTCCTCGAGATCCTGATAGAAGATGCGATCGGCGCCGATCAGCTCGCCCACCTCGGCCTCGCTGCGTCCGTGGGCGATCAGCTCGCCGGCCGCCGGCATGTCGATGCCGTAGACGTTGGGGTAGCGCACCGGCGGCGCGGCGGAGGCGAAGTAGACCTTGCGCGCCCCGGCCTCGCGGGCCATCTGGATGATCTGCCGGCAGGTGGTGCCGCGCACGATGGAGTCGTCGACCAGCAGCACGTTCTTGCCCTTGAACTCGATGCCGATGGCATTGAGCTTCTGGCGCACCGATTTCCTGCGCTGGGTCTGGCCCGGCATGATGAAGGTCCGCCCGATGTAGCGGTTCTTCATGAAGCCCTCGCGGTAGGTCACGCCGAGGTGCTGGGCGAGCTCCAGCGCCGAGGTGCGCGAGGTGTCGGGGATCGGGATCACCACGTCGATATCGTGCTCCGGCCACTCGCTCTGGATGCGATCACCCAGCTTGCGGCCCATCTGCATGCGGGTGCCGTAGACGTAGGCGCCATCGAGGATCGAATCGGGGCGCGCCAGGTAGACGTGCTCGAAGATGCAGGAGGTCAGCTGCGGGGCATCGGCGCACTGCTGGGTGTGAATCTCGCCCTGCATGTCGACGAAGATCGCCTCGCCCGGGGCCAGGTCGCGATGCAGCTCGAAGCCACCCACGTCGAGGGCCACCGATTCGGAGGCGATCATCACCTCCTGGCCGGCACCCTCGTCCCTGGTTCCGAACACCACCGGGCGAATGCCGTGGGGGTCGCGGAAGGCCACCAGCCCCACGCCGTTGATGATCGCCACCGCGGCGTAGCCCCCCTTGCAACGCCGGTGCACGCGACGCACCGCGTCGAAGACGTCACCCGGCCCCAGGTGCAGCCCCTGCTTGCCCAGTTCGTGGGCGAAGACGTTGAGCAGCACCTCGGAGTCGGAGCTGGTGTTGATATGGCGCAGGTCCGAGGAGAACAGCTCCTGCTTGAGCTGGTCGGAGTTGGTCAGGTTGCCGTTGTGGGCCAGGGCGATGCCGTAGGGGGAATTGACGTAGAACGGCTGGGACTCCGCCTCGCTGGAGGAGCCGGCGGTGGGATAGCGGACGTGGCCGATACCCAGGCTGCCCTTGAGGCGTGCCATGTGTCGGGTGTGAAAGACATCCCGCACCAGCCCGTTGCTCTTGCGCAGCAGGAAGCGGCCCTCATGCCAGGTCATCATGCCGGCGGCGTCCTGTCCGCGATGCTGGAGCACCGTCAGGGCGTCATAGATGCCCTGGTTCACCGCCTGCTTGGCCATCAGGCCCACGATACCGCACATTCCACCTTACCTCGCTTTCCGGGAACTTGCCTTGACTGAGACTTCAGATCTATCGCAAATAGCTCGGGGCTGATCTGGCGACCCACGGTTCCTGTAACTGCGATAGTCCTGACTGAAACTTGCTTGTAGAGACGCCGCGCCCCGCAGGGCCGGCGTTCGGAAATCATCTGTCGGGGGGCGTCGTCGTTTCGCTCTCGGGCGTGGCGTCCTCGGCCGGCTTGGCGCCCGGCAGGGAGAGCTCGCCGAGCGACGCGGGCGCCTCGGGAATCCGGCCATCCCAGGCCTCGAAATGGCTCACCGCCCAGTCACGCAGCTGCTCGAGATGCGGACGCAGCGCCGCGCCCTGCCAGGCCTCGAGCCGGGCGAGAGGTGTCAGGCCGATCACGATGGTCACCAGCACCAGGATCGCCGCCCCCTTGGCCACCCCGAAGGCAGCCCCCAGCAGCCGGTTGACCAGCCCCATGCCGACCCACTCCACGGCGGCCTGCAGCAGCCGAATGATGATGCCGCAGGCCAGTACCACGCCCAGTATCACCAGCACGAAGGCCAGCACCAGGCGGCCATCGGCGCTGTCGATGATCCCGGCCAGCAGGTCGGCCACCGGCTGCGCCAGCACGCGTGCCGCCAGCAGGGCAACGACCCAGGCCGCCAGGCCCAGGGCCTCACGCACCAGGCCACGCAGCAGGCCGGTGATCCCGGTGACCGCGAGCAGCGCGATGAAGGTCCAGTCGAGCCAGGTCAGGGTCATGTCACTCCCTCACCCGCACCAGCAGTCCCTGCAGGTTGACGCGAGTCTTGACCTCGGCGACCGCCCGCTCGCCGGCCTCGGAGCTCGCGAAGGGGCCCACGTAGACGGTGGTGAGGTCGTTGCCGCGCGGCCGGCTGTAGGCGCTGAAGCCCTCGTCGCGCAGCTGATTCAGCAACCGCTCGACGTTGGCCTGCTGCCCGAAGCTGCCCACCTGAACGGCCCACTCGCCCCCTGACACGGCACTCTCCACCGCCTGGGCGTCGGCCTGGTCGGATGCGGAGGCGCTTTCGGCCAGGCGCTGGTCGGCGGCCCGCGCCAGCTCGGCGATGGGGTCGACGGCAGGCTCGGCGGAGGCCGTTTCCTCGGCGGGCGACTCCTCGGCCGGCTGCCCCTCGCCCACCCCGGCCTCGTCGTCGGGCGTGAGCCGGGTATCGGGTTCGGGAAGCGCGTCGGACGGGCCCGACTCCGCCAGGCTGGCCGGTGGCACCGGCTCGGGAACATCGTGGCGCTCGACCTCGATGGGGGTGTCGATACTCAGCACCGGCTCGGGGCGATCGTCCCGGGGTGCCGGCTCATCGAACAGCATGGGCACGAAGATCACCGCCAGGGCGATCAGGATCACCGCGCCGCTGAGACGCTCTCGCATACCGTACTTCACGGGGCTACCTCCCTGGAGCTCTCGTCCGTGTCAGTCTGACCCGGTCGGGCGTGACTCGCCAGCCATTGCAGTACCTCACCCACCGTGAAGAAGGAACCGCACACCAGCACCCGGTCATCGGCTTCCAGCCGGCCGGCCAGCCAGGCCGACGCCTCGCCGGGCGAGGAGGCACGGTGCAGGACGCGCTCGCCCTGTCTCTCGAGATGTTCGGCCAGGTCATCGGCGCTGCGCGCCCGCTCGCCGGTCAGGCTCGCCGTCACCCAGCCATCCACCGCCGGCGCCAGGGCGGCGATCACGCCGGGGGCGTCCTTGTCGCCGAGCATGGCCAGCAGCGCCAGGGTACGCCCACGGCAGGGCCGGGCCCGCAACCGGTCCGCCAGATAGCCGGCCGCGTGGGGGTTGTGGCCGACGTCCAGGCACCACTGGCCCCACCACTGCATGCGCCCCGGCAGGCGCACCTCGGAGAGTGCTCGCCGGCACGCCTCGGCCTCCAGCGTCACACCGGCAAGGCTCAAGGTCTGGAGTGCCGTGGCGGCGTTATCCAGGGGCAGGCCGGGGTCCGGGAGACCCGTGAGGCTTTTGGGGCCAGAGTGCGCCCTTGGGGTCTGACCTCGCTGCTGCTTTCTACCCCAACCCTTTGATATTACAGAGGATCCAACGACCTGGGGGTCAGACCCCAAGGGCTGCACCGAGTCCTCGGTGGCCTGAGAGTCAGACCCCAAAGGCGCCACCTCGGCATCACATCCAAAGAAGCCCCAGCCCTCCCCTTCTCCCTCACGGAAGAACGACTCGCCCAGGGCGTAGACGGGAGCACCCAGCGCCTCGGCGACCTCCCGCACGCTGGCCGGCAAGGTCCGACTGCCCAGCACCGCGGGGCGTCCGGGACGCAGGATGCCGGCCTTCTCGCGACCGATCTGCGCGAGGTCGGTCCCCAGGAAGGCGGCGTGGTCCTGGGCCACGGTGGTCACTACCGCCACGTCGGGATCGATCACGTTCACCGCGTCGAGCCGACCACCGAGGCCCACCTCGAGGATGGCGAGGTCGGGAGGTCGCTGCGCGATGGCCCACAGCGCCCCCAGGGTGCCCACCTCGAAGTAGGTCAGGCTGACGGGGCCGCCGGCCAGGCGCGCCGCCTCCACCGCCTCGAAGCCGGCGATCAGCGTCGCATCGTCGGCCTCCGCGCCATCGAGGCGCAACCGCTCGTTGTAGCGGATCAGGTGGGGAGAGGTGTAGGTCGCCGTGGTCAGGTCATGAGCGCGGGCCAGAGCCTCCAGCAGGGCCACCGTGGAGCCCTTGCCATTGGTACCCGCAACGGTGATCACCCGCCCGGCCAGGCGGTCAGTGAGCAGTCCCATGCGCCGGGCGACCTCGGCCACGCGCTCGAGGCCGAGGTCGATTCCCACGGGATGGGCAGCCTCGAGACGGGCCAGCCAGGCGTCCAGGGTGGTGGGCGGCGCCTCGTTCATGGAGGCGTCAGCGCCGCTCTTCACCGGGCGCTTCACCGCCCGATGACGCCTCGCCCGGTGATGCCTCGCCCTCGGCGCCGGTGTCCGGCACCTCGGCCGCGGCATCGGCGACTTCGGGCTCGGATGTTGCGGGAGACTGTGCCTGCTCGGCCGCATCGACGAGATCCGGTGCCGGCGCTTCGGGCTCACCGATGGCGGGCTGGTGGGTAAGCTTGCGCAGCACGCGCCCCAGGCGGTGACGGATGTCGCGACGGTGGACGATCATGTCCACGGTGCCGTGCTCGAGCAGGAACTCGCTGCGCTGGAAGCCCTCGGGGAGCTTCTCGCGCACCGTCTGCTCGATGACCCGCGGGCCGGCGAAACCGATCAGGGCGTTGGGCTCGGCCACGTTGAGATCCCCGAGCATGGCCAGCGACGCCGAGACCCCGCCGAAGACGGGATCGGTCAGCACCGAGATATAGGGCACGCCGGCCTGCTTCAGCTTCTCCAGCGCCGCCGAGGTCTTGGCCATCTGCATCAGCGAGAACAGCGCTTCCTGCATGCGCGCCCCGCCGGAGGCGGAGAAGCAGATCAGCGGAATGCCCTCCTCCAGGGCCACGGTGGCGGCGCGCACGAACTTCTCGCCCACCACCGCGCCCATGGAGCCACCCATGAAGGAGAACTCGAAGGCCACGGTGACCACCGGCAGGCCGTCCAGGGTGCCGCGCATGGCGATCAGCGCGTCCTTCTCGCCGGTCTCCTTCTGGGCCGCCGCCAGGCGGTCCTTGTACTTCTTCGAGTCACGGAACTTGAGGCGATCGACGGGCTCGACCTCGGCGGCGATCTCCTCGCGGCCCTCCTTGTCGAGGAACCAGTCGAGCCGCTTGCGGGCGGTCAAGCGCAGGTGGTGATCGCACTTGGGGCAGACGTTGTGCTGCTTCTCGAGTTCGGGAAGGTAGAGCACCGCTTCGCACTTGGGACACTTGCGCCACAGGCCGTCGGGTACGCTTGCGCGGCGGTCGTGGCGCTGGATACGCCCGATGGAGGGCACGATCTTGTCTCAGCCAGCTCATGTCAGAAAGGGTCCGTGTTCGTGTCGGCACCCGGGAAGGGCCCGGATGCATGGATCGATTCGTGTGACGAGGCTCAAGCGCCCAGGGCGTCCAGGGCCTGACGCATCTCGCCCATTACCGCCTTGAGCTCGGCGGGAATCGCCTCGGGCGTGTCGGCATTGGCGGCAATACGGCTGACCAGCGCCGAGCCGACGATGACCCCGTCGGCCACCTTGCCCACCTCGGCGGCGGAGGCGCCGTCGCGGATGCCGAAGCCCACGCACAGCGGCAGGTCGGTCATGCGCCGCAGCGGCGCCAGATGCTCGGCCACATCCACCGCATTGAGGATGGCGGAACCGGTGACGCCCTTGAGCGAGACGTAATAGAGATAGCCCTCGCCATGGGCACATATTGTAGCGGCCCGCTCCTCGGAAGTGGTAGGCGCGACGAGGAAGATCGAGGCGAGTCCGTGGGACTTGAGCAGCGGCCCGAGCTCCTCGGCCTCCTCCGGAGGCATGTCCACCGCCAGCACGCCATCCACGCCGGCCGCCGCGGCCTGCTCGGCGAAGGCGGCAAGGCCGATGCGCTCCATGGGGTTGAGGTAGCCCATCAGCACCACCGGGGTGCTGGTGTCGGTCTGGCGGAACTCGCGCACCATCTCGAACAGGTGGGAGAGCCGCACACCGTGCTTCAGGGCCCGCTCACACGCCTTCTGGATCACCGGGCCGTCGGCCATGGGGTCGGAGAACGGCACCCCCAGCTCGATGACGTCGGCCCCCGCCTCCACCAGAGCGTGCATGAATCCCACGGTGTGCTCGGGCGACGGGTCGCCGGCGGTGATATAGGGAATCAGTGCACGGCGTCCCTGGGACTTGAGTTCGGCGAAGCGTTGGTCGATACGATTCATGGTCTGGCCCGTCATCTAGAATTCGATCCCGTCGATCTTGGCGACGGTCATGATGTCCTTGTCGCCGCGACCGGAGAGGTTGACGACGATGTTCTGGTCGGGGCGCATGGTGGGTGCCAGCACCTTGGCATAGGCCAGGGCATGGGCGGACTCCAGGGCCGGCATGATGCCCTCGACGCGGGTCAGCTCGCGGAATGCCTCGAGCACCTCGGTGTCGTTGGCGGCCACGTAGTTGACGCGGCCGACGTCCTTCCAGAGCGCATGCTCCGGACCCACGCCCGGGTAGTCGAGACCCGCCGACACCGAGTGGGTGTCGGAGACCTGGCCGCCCTCGTCGGACATCAGGTAGGTGCGATTGCCGTGCAGCACGCCGCGCGGCGCACCGGAGGAGAGCGGCGCCGCGTGGCGACCGGTCTCGACGCCGTCGCCACCGGCCTCGACGCCGTACATGACCACCTCGTCATCCTCCACGAAGGGATAGAACAGCCCCATGGCGTTGGAGCCGCCGCCCACGCAGGCGACCAGCGCATCGGGCAGCCTGCCGAACTCCTCGAAGGACTGGCGGCGCGCCTCGCGACCCACCACGGCATTGAAGTCGCGAACCAGCATCGGATAGGGGTGCGGGCCGGCCACGGTACCGATGATGTAGAAGGTGTCGTCGACGTTGGTGACCCAGTCGCGCAGCGCCTCGTTCATGGCGTCCTTGAGGGTGCGGGTGCCGGACTCCACCGAGATCACGTTGGCTCCCAGCAGGCGCATGCGATAGACGTTGAGCTTCTGGCGCTGGATGTCCTCGGCGCCCATGTAGACCTCGCACTCCAGGCCCAGCCGCGCCGCCACGGTGGCGGTGGCCACGCCGTGCTGGCCGGCGCCGGTCTCGGCGATCACCCGCGGCTTGCCGCTCTTCTTGGCGAGCAGCGCCTGGCCGATGGTGTTGTTCACCTTGTGGGCGCCGGTGTGGTTGAGGTCCTCGCGCTTGAGCCAGATCTGCGCCCCGCCGAGCTGCTTCGACCACCGCTCGGCATGGTAGAGCGGCGAAGGCCGACCCACGTAGTGGGCCAGGTCATAGTCGAATTCCGCCTGGAAGGCCGGATCATCGCGAAGACTCAGGTAGGTCTTCTCCAGCTCGTCCAGGGCGAAGCTCAGGGTCTCCGAGACGAACCGGCCGCCGTAGGGGCCAAAGTGGCCGCGGGCATCCGGCAGTCGGGTCAGGTCACTGAACTTGCTCACGAAAGACACCTCACAGGTCGCCATTGGGCTTGGGGGTTACAGGGGCTTGATAGGCCGGAGGCCAGAGGCCGGGCACACGGCACTCAGGTGCGGCGCCGGTCGCCGTCGCGCACCGCCGCCATGAAGGCGACCATGCGCGAGGCATCCTTGACGCCCGGCGAGGCCTCGATACCGCCGGAAACATCAAGCGCGAAGGGCGCGACCGACGCGATGGCCTCGGCCGCATTGGCCGCGCTCAGGCCTCCGGCGAGGATAACAGGTTTTGCCAGGGTTGCGGGGATCCGCGACCAGTCGAAGGTCTCGCCGGTCCCCCCCGGTACGCCGGGCCGATAGGCATCGAGCAGCAGCGCCCGCGCCCCGGTGTACTCCTCCGCGGCCGCGCCAAGATCGAGGTCCTCGCGCATGCGCAGCGCCTTGATCCACGGCCGCGCGCCGGCGGCACATGCTGCGGGGACTCGTTGCCGTGGAACTGCAGCAGGTCGAGATGGGGCGCGCAGCGGGCGATCCACGCGGGGTCGGCGTCGACGAACAGCCCCACCCGGGTGACGAAGGCCGGCACCCGGGCGGCGAGCTCGACGAGCCGTTGTTCATCGATGGCACGCTTGCTGCCTGGCCAGAGCACGAAACCCAGGGCATCGACACCCGCGGCCACCGCGGCATCCACGTCCTCGGCGCGGGTCAGGCCGCAGAACTTCACGCGAGTGCGTCCGCTCATGTCATCTCCTGGCTGGCTGCCAGCGGTCGCCCGCGACG
Organism: Halomonas sp.; assembly: GCA_018401555.1. Classification (GTDB taxonomy): domain Bacteria; phylum Pseudomonadota; class Gammaproteobacteria; order Pseudomonadales; family Halomonadaceae; genus Halomonas. Next base: position 247,459 of record JAGYKP010000087.1, on the reverse strand, counting down.
GAACTCGACCATGGGGCAGTCCGGCAAGGCTCGCTCGCCGGTCCACTCCCCCAGGAAGGCCAGCAGGTTGGGCCCCAGCGGCTCGCGAGGCAGCCCCCACTGCTCGTCGTAGAGGGAGTCGACGAAGTGCAGGCCGCAGGCCGGCGCGGTCACGTCGGCCAGGGTGCGATCCTTGAGGGCCATCAGTTCAGCCAGATAGTCGTCGCCACGCTCGCCGCGCCCCACCGTGACCAGGGCGCCGACGATATTGCGGATCATGTGGTGCAGGAAGGCATTGCCCTGGACGTCGACCACCACCAGCGGGCCATGACGATGCACTTCGATGAAGTGCAGGTGGCGCCAGGCAGTCTTCGACTGGCAGCCGGCGGCACGGAAGCTGGAGAAGTCATGCTCGCCCACCAGCGCCTGGGCGGCGCGGTGCATGGCATCGGCATCCAGGGGGTCACGGCACCAGGTCACGTTGGCGCGCTCCAGCACCGGTCGACTCGGCTGGTTGAGCAGCACGTAGCGATAGCGGCGTGCCAGGGCCTTGAAACGCGAGTGGAAGTCATCGGCCACCTCGGTGACCCAGCGCACGGCAATATCGCGCGGCAGGTTGGCGTTGGTGCCGAACACCCAGGCCTTCTGGGAGCGCGGCACCGGCGCATCGAAGTGGATGATCTGGCGGGTGGCGTGGACGCCGGAGTCGGTGCGACCGCTGGCGTGAATGCGTATCGGGGTGCTGGCCACCCTGGCCAGGGCCTCCTCGAGCGAGGCCTGCACGGAGGGGGCATGCTTGAGGAACTGCCAGCCACAATAGGCGCTGCCATCATACTCCACCCCCATGGCCAGGCGTCCGGTCATGGGGGTGCGTTCATCGAGGTGTTGGAAGAGGGTCATGCGGTGATCAGGCATCCAGTCGTCTGAGCAGCGCCAGGGCCTCGTCGCGAATCGCCGGGTCGTCGCTGCGACTCAGGTCATCGAGCAGTTCACGGGCCTGCCCGGCTTCGCCGGCCTCGACCAGGCGACGGGTCTCGGCCAGGCGACGGGTCTCGGCCAGGCGCTCGGCAGCGCTGACGGAAAGGCTCTCATTATCCGCATGAAGGGGCGGGAAGGAAACCTCCTCGACCTCCCAGTCACTCCCGAGCGGCCGCTCGGACGCCTTGTCGGCATCGCCGCGCGTCAGGCTCTCTCCCTCGTCGAGGCCGGCCCCCTTCTCGGCCACACCCAGACCCTCGGGAGTGAAATCGACGCTGGGCTGCATGGGCGTCTCCTCCCGGGAGGGCGCGGAGACGTCGAGGCTGGGCGGCCGATAGTCGATCACCTCGCGGCCGTCGTCGAGGCTGCGGGTCGCCACCTCGGGCAACGGCGAGGCCTCTTCCGACTCCGCCTCGGACTCCGGCGCTGGCTTACGCTCGGGTTGCGGCTCCTGGTCGGGTTCCTGCGCATGGTCCGGCTCGTGCTGGGGCTCTGGCGCTGGCTCGGACTCGGGATCGAGCTCAGGCATCGCGCCAACATCATCGGCGACATCCGGGCGGCGGTAAGGCGAAGACTCGGCGACCGACGCCGCTGGCGCGTGATCATCCTGGCGCTCGGTTCCCGGCTCGGCTCCTGACTCCGCTTCCGGCTCGTCCGTATCGGCGTCGGCCGGCTGGTCGAAGAGCCTCGGCGGGAAGGCCGCCGCTTCGCCGAAGTCGGCACGCTCGCCGCGCGGTTCGGGGGCGACGCGGTCCGGCAGCTCGGAGGAGAGGCCGTGGCGTGCCATCAGCCCCTCGGCCTCCTCGATCACCGCCGGGTTGCCACCCTCGCGCAGGTTGGCCAGCTCGCGCTCGGCGGCCTCGCGGCTGCCCTGTTCCAGGTGGACGCCCAGCAGCTTGAGGCGCAGGTCGTCCCGCTCGGGCTCACGGGCCAGGTTCGCTTCAAGCAGTTCGCGTGCCTGGTCGTAGCGACCGTAGGCGATAAAGATGTCTGCCTCGTTGATGGCCTCCGCCTGGGGCAGGCTGGCACGCACCGAGGTATCGTCAGGCGAGGCGTCGGAGGCAGGCGGGCCGTCGTTAGCGGTCGTGGTGGGTGGGCGTACCGGCGAGGCTGCCCCCGGAATGGCGACGCGCACTCCACCACCCTCAGGCGACGCGCCCTCCTCCCTGCCACGCCGCCGACGCACCGCCAGCCACAACGCGAGCAGCGCGGCCAGGCCGGCTCCACCCAGCATCAGGTTACGGTCCAGCTCACCCGGGTAGAGACTGCCCCACCAGGGGGCCTCCTGATCCTCGCCGGAGGCGGCATCGAGTCCACCGCTGCCGGGAGCGTCGACGCCACTGCCACCGGCCGTCAGGGCGGCCAGCTGGTCACGCAGCGCCGCCAGCTCGTCACGCATATCACCGAGCTCCTGCTGCAGCTCGTCGCGCTCCTCCTGCACCGCCTCCAGCTGCGCCTGGCTCTGCTGCCAGCGGTTTTCCAGGCGCAACAGGCGCTGATCCTCGCTGAGACCACCATCGCCGTAGAGCGCTTCGAGCAACTCGGGATCGATCTCGACACGAGGCGCCACCTCGCCGTCGCCCTGGTCAGTCGCCTCGCCTTCAACGGGGCTATCGCCATCGACACTCTCGGCACCGACACCCTCGGCATCGGTGGCCAGCACCTGCTCCGCCGCCAACTGGGCATCGGTCAGCAGGGTCAGTCGGGGCGCGGGGGCCTCATCGGCTGCCTGGGATTCGCTCTGGGCAGCTTGATCGCCCGTAGCTTCTTCGGCAGTGGCGTCCTCACTGGACGCCACCGTCTCTGCCTCACCGGGAGAGGAAGTCTGGGCCTCCGGAGATGCCTGCGATGCGCTGGCCACCGCACTCGCCGGCGAGGTCTCCGAACCACCCAGCGGCACACGAGCCGGGGCACCACTGCCGCGATTGGCCCAAGCCTGGTGCATCGCACTGACGATGCGGTCGGCATCCGCCTCGGAACGCGCGGCGATGGTCGCGCGATCGGGAACCGCCAGCGTGATGCCGGCACGCATGGAGTTGACGTTGCCGGAAGGGAAGGCCTCGGGGTTGGCCGCCACCAGCGCCACCATCATCTGGTTCATGCTGATGCCGCTGTCCGGCCTCAGACGGCCGGACACCCCCCAGAGGGTGTCGCCGCTGCGTACCCAGGCGGGATCCCGGTTGGTGGTGGCGGCCGGGCGGGGCGACGGCGCGGCGGCCACGGGGCCGGCTGCCGATCCGCCTGGCGGCGGGAGAGGTCGTCGCGGGTGAGGCCACGACGCGCCGGTTGCGCGGTCACCAGCGCCGGCATCTCGTCGTAGTTGGGGGGATCGAGCAGCAGTGTCACTTCGCGCACCTGCTGGCCGGAGGGCCAGTCGAAGCGCAGCAGCAGGTCGAGCCAGGGCTCACGCACCGGTCGCTCGGTGGTGAGATCGACGAACAGCTGCCCCTGGCGACGCTGCACTGCCACCCTCACGCTGGCGGCAAGCGGGGTGCGGGCCAGCCCGGCCGCTGCATAGGCCCGCTCGCCGGCCACCGTGACATTGAGCAGGCCGGGCTGGATACCAGCGGCGTCGACCAGGGGAACCGAGGCGCGCAGCGGTGCATTGAGGGTCGAACTCACCTCGGCCTCTCCCAGCCCCAGGGCCAGCGCCACGGGACTGGTGGCGGAGAGCGAGAGCAGCATGGCGAGTGTCAGCTTGCGTTTCATGAGATTCCCTTGCAGACGTCGGCGAGCCTGACGCGTCACGTGAGCCGAAGCGAAGCCGTTATGTCATATATTTCTTACGGCCTATGTATCATAAATCTGCTACCTCTGCGCCCATGAACGTCATCCCGAGCCCACTGCCCTTCAACGTAAGCCATTGATGCTTGACGTGACGAACTCGCAACTCACGAACAGACAACGGGGCGCCTCCCAGCGAGACGCCCCGCTGTCGAACGGCCGCTGGCACAGCGGCACGATTACTGCTGCTTGAGGATCGCGATCATGCGCTTGAGCGGCTCGGCGGCACCCCAGAGGAGCTGGTCGCCGACGCTGAAGGCGGAGAGGTACTCGCCGCCCATGGCCAGCTTGCGCAGGCGACCCACCGGGACGCCGAGTGTGCCGGTCACGGCGGAAGGCGTCAGGTCGCGGATGGTCGCTTCCTTGTCGTTCGGCACCACCTTCACCCAGTCGTTGTGCTTGGCCAGACGATCCTCGATCTCGTCCAGGGGTACGTCCTTCTTGAGCTTGATGGTGAAGGCCTGGCTGTGGGAGCGCATGGCACCGATCCGCACGCAGAGGCCATCGATGGGGATGGGGTTGTCCTGGAGGCCAAGGATCTTGTTCGTCTCCACGGAGCCCTTCCACTCCTCGCGGCTCTGACCGTTGTCGAGCTTGGTGTCGATCCACGGCAGCAGGCTGCCGGCCAGCGGCGCGCCGAAGTTGTCGGTGGGGAATTCACCCGAGCGCATCGCCGCGGTGACCTTGCGGTCGATGTCGAGGATGGCACTGGCCGGATCGGCCAGCTCGTCGGCCACGCTGTCACGCAGGCCACCCATCTGGTTGAGCAGCTCGCGCATGTGCTTGGCGCCGGAGCCGGAAGCCGCCTGATAGGTCATGGAGGTCATCCACTCGATCAGGTCCGCCTCGAACAGCCCGCCCAGGCCCATCAGCATCAGGCTGACGGTGCAGTTGCCGCCGACGAAGGTCCTGGCGCCACGGGCCAGCTGGGCATCGATGACATGGCGGTTGACCGGGTCGAGCACGATGGTGGCGTCGTCTTCCATGCGCAGGGTGCTGGCGGCATCGATCCAGTAGCCCTTCCAGCCAGCCTGGCGCAGGTCGGCGTAGACCTTCTTGGTATAGTCGCCGCCCTGGCAGGTGACGATCACGTCGAGCGCCTTGAGGGCGTCGAGGTCGAAGGCGTCCTTGAGCGCTGGCACGTCCACCCCCACATCCGGGCCGGCCTGACCGACCTGGGAGGTGGTGAAGAAGACCGGCTCGATGCCCTTGAAGTCTCCATCCTCCACCATGCGCTGCATGAGTACCGAGCCCACCATGCCGCGCCAACCGACGAAACCGACTTTCAACATGTGAAGTCCTCCAGAAATCGAATGTGCTGCTCATTATACAGAACCGAGCGCCGAGCGCCGAGCAGCCAAGCGTCGAGTGGCAAGGATGCGAGCGCAAGGCTGCAGTAGTAGGTCGCAAGCAGCAAGTGGCAGCAACGCCACTTGCGGCTTTTGACTTGCCACTTTTGGCTGGTCACCTATGCCTTGGCCGCCTATAACGCTTCAAAGGCGGCCAGCACGGCATCTCCCATCGCGGCTGGTGGAGACGGTGCGAGTGCCCTCGGAGGCAATATCGGCGGTTCTCAGGCCGTCGTCCAGCACCTTGCCCACGGCCGCCTCGATGCGCTCCGCCAGTGCCGGTTCGTCCAGGGAGTAGCGCAACATCATCGCCACCGAGAGGATGGTGGCCAGCGGGTTGGCGATGCCCTGGCCGGCGATGTCCGGGGCGCTGCCGTGGCAGGGCTCGTACATGCCCTGCCCGCTCTCGTTGAGCGACGCGGAGGGCAGCATGCCGATGGAGCCGGTGAGCATGGCGGCAGCGTCGGAGAGGATATCGCCGAACATGTTGCCGGTGACCACCACATCGAACTGCTTGGGCGCGCGCACCAGCTGCATGGCGGCGTTGTCGACGTACATGTGGGAGAGCTCGACGTCCGGATATTCCGGCGCCAGCCGCTCCATCACCTCACGCCACAGGATGGTGACCTCGAGCACATTGGCCTTGTCGACGCTGCACAGCTTCTTGCCGCGCTTCTGCGCCATCTCGAAAGCGACGCGGCCGATGCGCTCGATCTCGCTCTCGGAGTAAATGTAGGTGTTGAAGCCGACGCGCTCGCCGTCACGCTCCTCGATGCCACGCGGCTGGCCGAAGTAGATGCCGCCGGTGAGCTCGCGCACGATCATGATATCCAGGCCGGCGACCAGCTCACGCTTGAGACTGGAGGCCTCGGCCAGCTGCGGATAGGTGATGGCCGGGCGCAGGTTGCCGAACAGGCCCAGCTGCTTGCGCACGCCGAGCAGCCCCTTCTCCGGGCGCTTGGCGAGGTCCTCGATCCTGTCCCACTTGGGACCACCCACGGCGCCGAGCAGAATGGCACGGGCGGCCTTGGCTTTCTCGAGGGTCTCGCTGGGCAGCGGCTCGCCGTGCACGTCGTAGGCGGCGCCGCCCAGCAGCCCCTCCTCGACCTCCACATCCAGGCCACGGGCCTGGCAGGCGGCCAGGATGCGGCTGGCCTGGGCGGTGATCTCGGGACCGATGCCGTCGCCCGGCAGTACCAGAATCTTCTGTGTCATCTTTGCTTCCTTGTATTGCCGCCCCACCAGTCGGGGCTTTCCCGGCGACAAGCCTTCGAGGAGGCGCTGTGAATACCCTCCCTGTACGCTACCGACGCCATCCCTGGCGTAGGACCTCCTCGCTTCGGCTCAGCCCGGCGCCCCTCGCCATGGCAAGGGCAGCCAGATCTATGTCATCAGGCCTGGGCGCTGTCGCGGAACAACCAGGGGCGCGCGGCGCGATGCTTGGCCTCGAAGGCGCGGATGGCGCCCTCGTCCTGCAGGGTGATGCCAATATCGTCGAGCCCCTCGAGCAGACAGTGCTTGCGGAAGGCGTCCACCTCGAACTCGATGACCTCGCCGGAGGGCGTGGTGATGCGCTGGTTCTCCAGGTCCACGTCCAGGGCGTAGCCCTCGTTAGCCGCCACTTCCTGGAACAGGCGCTCTACCGTCTCCTCGGGCAGGGTCACCAGCAACAGGCCGTTCTTGAAGGCGTTGTTGTAGAAGATGTCGGCGAAGCTCGGCGCGATCACCACCCGGAAGCCGAAGTCCTCCAGCGCCCATGGAGCGTGCTCGCGGGAGCTGCCGCAGCCGAAGTTGCGCCGCGCCAGCAGCACGCTGGCACCCTGGTAGCGCGACTGGTTGAGCACGAAGTCGGGGTTGATCGGCCGATTCGAGCAGTCCTGGCCCGGGTAGCCTTCGTCCAGATAGCGCAGCTCATCGAACAGGTTGACGCCGAAGCCGGTGCGCTTGATCGACTTGAGGAACTGCTTGGGGATGATCAGGTCGGTGTCGACATTGGCCCGGTCGAGGGGGGCGACGAGACCTTCGCTACGTTCGAACTTCTTCATGATTCAGGCCTCCTGACCCTGGACATCGTCGTTGGCGGCAAGCTGCCTCACATCCACGAAATGACCGGCGATGGCGGCGGCGGCGGCCATGGCCGGGCTGACCAGGTGGGTGCGACCGCCATAGCCCCGGCGCCCCTCGAAGTTGCGGTTGGAGGTGGAGGCGCAGTGCTCACCGGCCCCCAGCTTGTCGGCGTTCATGGCCAGGCACATGGAAGCAGCCCGGCTCGCGCCACTCGAAGCCCGCCTCGATGAACACCTTGTCGAGGCTCCTCGGCCTCGGCCTGGCGCTTCACCAGGCCGGAGCCCGGCACCACCATGGCCAGCTTGATGGAGTCGGCCACCTTCTTGCCGCGCGCCACCTTGGCCGCCTCGCGCAGATCCTCGATGCGCGAGTTGGTGCAGGAACCGATGAACACCTTGTCGAGGCGGATATCGGTGATCTTCTGATGAGGCGCCAGCCCCATGTACTGGAGCGCACGGGTGTAGCCGTCGCTGCAGGTATCGTCGCCATGCCTCGGCAGGGATCGGGGACCTCGCCGGAAACGCCGGTCACCATCTCGGGACTGGTGCCCCAGCTGACCTGCGGTTCGATCTCGGCGGCATCCAGCACCACCACCTTGTCGAACTCGGCGTCGGTGTCCGAGACCAGGCCGCGCCAGTCGGCCACGGCGGCCTCCCACTGCTCGCCCCTGGGGGCGTAGTGTCGGTCGCGCAGGTAGTCGATGGTGGTGTCGTCCACGGCGATCAGGCCGACCCGGGCGCCGGCCTCGATGGCCATGTTGCACACCGTCATGCGGCCCTCCATGGAGAGGCCCTGGATGGCGCTGCCGGCGAACTCGATGGCATAGCCGGTACCGCCGGCGGTGCCGATGCGGCCGATGATGGCAAGCACCACGTCCTTGGCGGTGACGCCGGTGCCGAGCTCGCCCTCGACGCGCACCTGCATGTTCTTCATCTTCTGGGCCAGCAGGCACTGGGTGGCCAGCACGTGCTCGACTTCGGAGGTGCCAATACCGTGGGCCAGGGCGGCAAAGGCGCCATGGGTAGCGGTATGGGAGTCGCCGCAGACCACGGTCATGCCCGGCAGGGTCGCGCCCTGCTCCGGCCCCACCACGTGCACGATGCCCTGGCGCGGGTCGTTGATCTTGAACTCCTCGATACCGAACTCGACGCAGTTGTCGTCGAGGGTCTGCACCTGGATCAATGACACCGGGTCCTTGATGCCGGCGTTACCCTCGGCGCGCTCCTTGAGCGTGGTGGGCACGTTGTGGTCTGGGGTGGCCAGGTTGGCATCGATCCGCCACGGCTTGCGTCCCGCCAGGCGCAGGCCCTCGAAGGCCTGGGGCGAGGTCACTTCGTGGAGCAGTTGACGGTCGATGTAGATCAGCGCGGAGCCGTCGTCGCGCTCCTGACGAGGTGCTGCGACCACAGCTTGTCGTAGAGTGTCTGGCCTGCCATATCGTTCTCCGGGCCTCGGGCCCTATCGTGTCCGGTCTCGTCATTGCACCTGCTGACGCGGCTTCCCGGGGCAGACCTCGCAAGAAGGCGCTGTAAATCGCTCCTGGTACGCTACCGATGCCATCCTCTAGCACAGGACCCTTCGGCTCTGCCCCCGGTGCCGCTCAGCCCTTAACCGCCTGGCCGCGGGGCCGCTTGGGCGCTTGGACCTGCTCGCCGCTTGGCTGCTTGACGCTATGCAGAGCAGTTTCCCGCCCCTCGTCCATAAAATCAATTCATGTTATTTATGGATTGATTCTTTGCTGGAATTCGAATCCTCCCACGGAGCCGCCCATGGATACGCAGAGCCTGCAGGCCTTTCTCGCCGTGGCCGACAGCGGCAGCTTCTCCCGCGCCGCCGAGCAGCTGCACCTGACCCAGCCGGCGGTAAGCAAGCGCATCGCCGTGCTCGAGGGCCAGATCGACGCCCGGCTGTTCGACCGCATCGGCCGGCGCGTGAGCCCTCACCGAAGCCGGCCGGGTACCGCTGCCCCGGGCGCGACAGATCCTGGTGATGGTCGACGACAGCCGCCGGGCGCTGGGCAACCTCGAGGGCAGCGTCGGCTGGCAGCCTGACGCTGGCCACCAGCCACCATATCGGCCTGCACCGCTCTGCCGCCGCTGCTCAAGGCCTACACCCGGGCCCATCCCGACGTGCGCCTCGACCTGCACTTCCTCGACTCCGAGGAGGCCTACCAGGGGGTGCTGGATGGGGAGCTGGAGATCGCGGTGGTTACCCTGGCGCCGCACCCGCACGCGCAGCTCGAGGTGGTGCCGGTGTGGATCGACCGCCTCTGCTTCGTGTGTGGCCACGACCACCCCTCGCTGGCACGCGGACGCCTGGCTGGGACCTGACAGAGTTGTGCGCCTTCGACGCGGTGCTCCCCGGCCCGATGACCTTCACCCGGGGCCTGATCGAGGCGCGCTTCGACGCCGCCGGCCTGGACCTGCCGGTGGCGCTCTCCACCAACTACCTGGAGACCCTGAAGATGATGACCGCCATCGGCCTGGGCTGGAGTTTGCTACCCGAGCGACTGGTGGCCGGACGAGCTGCATGAGCTGGACGTCGACCACCCGCCCATCCACCGCCCGCTGGGCTATCTCGTGCACCGCAGCCGCACCCTCTCCAATCCCGACCCGGGCCATGCTCGGCCCAGCTCGACGCCGCCCGCGAGCCGGCGGCCAGGGAGTGGGGCTGAGCACGACTGACCTGGTTCATCGCGACGCCAGGCGGGGCATGGAACCGCTCGCCGCTGCAGCAAGCAAGGGTTCAACCTCGCGGCGGATTGTTTAGACTGCTCAGCATTTCACAGGAACTCCTAATCCGTGTCCGACACCCCGCGGCGACCATCGTCCCTCGCCACGCCCTGGCCGGCGGGCTGATCCTCGCCGGCCTGGTGCTCGCAGGTGGCGCAGTTCACGAATCTGCTTCCGCTGGCACATGCGGTGAGCTACGCCTCGTGGGCTGGCCATGGCCCTGCTGTGGATCGATATCCCCAGCGCACCCGGCGCCAGGCGGGCTACTCGCCGCCCTTGGCCTGGGGCTGTTGACTACTGGCTCGACACTCTGGCACGGCGCCGAGGCATCGACTGGCCGGGCATCCTCGACGGCAATACCTACGTGGTCGCCATGCTGGTCGGGGTCAGCTTCATCGGCCTGATCGGCAACCCGCGCAGGGGCGGTGCGCCGCCCCCCGGCAGCGCGCTGACCGGCCGACGCGGCACCGTCAGCACCTGGCTCGGGGTGCACATGCTCGGCGCGATCCTCAACCTCTCCACGGTGTTCATGGTCGGCGACCGCCTGCGTCGCCATGGCGAGCTCTCCCTGCCGCAGCTCTTGGCCCTCAATCGCGGCCTCTCCAGCGCCGCGCTGTGGTCGCCCTTCTTCGCCTCCATGGGGGTGGTGATGACCCTGGCACCGCAGATGAACTATGCCACCATCCTCGCCTTCGGCCTGCCCCTGGGCCTGGCCGCCGGCACCCTGTCGCTGCTCGACCTGTCACGCCGCTTCGACCTGGATACAGTGGCAGGCTACTCGCTGTCGCCCAGGAGCCTGCTGATGCCGGTGGCCATGGCCAGCCTGGTGATGCTGTTCCACTACGGCCTGACACCTTGGCTCTCCATCGTCAGCATCATCACCTTCCTGCTGCCCGGCGTGGCGCTGGCCAGCAACCTGCCCCGTGGCCCGCGCTGGACTCTGCAGCGGGTGCGTGGCCATACCCTGGAGCGACTGCCGGCGATGCGCGGCGAGATCTCGCTGTTCCTCTGTGCGGGGCTGCTCACCCAGGGGCTTTCGGCCTTCATCACGGCCGCCACCGGCAGCGACTGGCAGCTGTTCGAGCACCTCGCGGCCCCCCAGGCCGTCGCCAGCTTCCTGGCCATCGTGGCCAGCGCCGTGGCCGGGTTGCATCCGATCATCGGCGTCTCGGTACTGGCCTCGATGCTGGAGCGTTCGGGCGACCGCCAGACCCTGTTCGCCTTCATCGCCCTGGCCGCCTGGGCGGTAGGCACCTCGGTGGGGCCCCTCTCCGGCATCAACCTGTCGCTGCAGGGGCGCTACGGCATCAGCGGCACGCGCATGATGCGCCACAACCTGGGCTACGCCGCCGCCAAGGACGCTGCCGCGCTGGTGGCAGTGCCATCCTGCTGCTGGAGGCGTGGCCTTGAGCGGCAAGCTGCAAACTGCAGAGCCGCAAGCTGTGCAGCAGGCTGCAAGGCAACACACGCCCTGACTTGCGGCGCGATCTTCGCCGCGAAGCGGCGGTGGGGCTATCCTGGGCGCCTGCCGGCGCCATCGCGAGCTGAAGTCGCGATGGGATTGCCCTGTCGGGAGAGAATCTACTGGGGCACGCACGGAAGTAAAGCGATGTCCGCACTGGTGACAGGGCTCGGATCCCGGCTCACCCCGGCCAGTTCCACGGCTCGGCATCGCAGTGCACGCAGGCGAGCCGGCCGGGCACCGCCATCTCGCCCTCGCAGTAGTCGGCGCGTGCCGCCTCGAGATCCTCCTCGAAGCGCTCCCGCTCCACCACGCTGCGGTCGGCGATGGAGAGCAGCGACTCGCTGACCTTGCGCGACAGCGCCGAAAGATCGATACCGAGCCAGGCCGCCACGCCCTCGCCACCAGCACTCAGGTAGCGCCGCATGTCCTTGAGATCGCGCTCCACCCAGGCGCGCAGCAGGGAGAGCTCGTCCTTGGTGAAGTCCTCGAGCTCGGACTCGAACTCCACGGCGTCGTCCAGCTCCTTCTGCAGGTTCTCCCAGGTCAGCTCATGGGCACCCTCGCGAAGGCGGTCCAGCATGCGCTCATAGCCGTCCCGTAGGCGATGATCCTGGGGATCCTTGGGGTCTGTCTCACTCATGTTGCTCTCCTCGTGTACGGATAGGGCGCGTCTGCCGGCCATAGCCGGGCAAGGCCGTGCTGGGGTATCCTCTGCCTACCATTTAGACGACTTCCCGCCGTCAGTTCAACGCCTTGTCGCCAGCATGCACAGGGAACATGACGCCGGACAAGCCATTCGAGCGTGCGCCTCCGGCGCGCCGAACCGACAGCCAAGGTACCCGTTGACAGCGATGGACGCACAGTACAAGCCCCAAGAGATCGAACGCGACGCCCAGCAGTTCTGGGACAAGAACCAGTGCTTCAAGGCGGTAGAGGATGCCAGCCGCGAGAAGTTCTACTGCCTGTCGATGTTCCCCTACCCCAGCGGCAAGCTGCACATGGGGCATGTGCGCAACTACACCATCGGCGACGTGGTCTCCCGCTATCAGCGCATGCAGGGCAGGAACGTGCTGCAGCCCATGGGTTGGGACGCCTTCGGCATGCCGGCGGAAAATGCGGCGATCCAGAATCAGGTACCGCCCGCCGAATGGACCTACGCCAACATCGACTACATGCGCAACCAGCTCAAGGCACTGGGCTTCGCCTATGACTGGAGCCGCGAGTTCGCCACCTGCGACCTGGACTACTATCGCTGGGAGCAGTGGTTCTTCGCCAAGCTGGTGGAGAAGGGGCTGGTCTACAAGAAGATGTCCACGGTCAACTGGGACCCCGTGGACCAGACCGTGCTGGCCAACGAGCAGGTCATCGACGGCCGCGGCTGGCGCTCCGGCGCCCTGGTGGAGCGCAAGGAGATCCCGCTGTGGTTCCTGCGCATCACCGACTACGCCGAGGAGCTGCTTGCCGACCTCGACCGCATCGAGTGGCCCGAGCAGGTCAAGACCATGCAGCGCAACTGGATCGGCAAGTCCCGCGGTGTGGAACTCAGCTTTGATATCAAGGCCGCCGACGGGGCCGCCTGCGAGCCCCTCTCGGTCTACACCACCCGTCCCGACACCTTGTTGGGGGTCACCTATGTGGCCGTGGCCGCGGACCACCCGCTGGCGAAGCAGGCCGCCGAGACCAACTCGGCGCTTGCCGCCTTCCGCGAGGAGTGCGCCCAGGGCGGCACCTCCGAGGCCGAACTGGCCACCCGCGAGAAGAAGGGCATGCCCACCGGCCACCTGGCGGTGCACCCGCTCAGTGGCCGCGAGGTGCCGGTGTATGTGGCCAACTTCGTACTGATGGAGTTCGGCACCGGTGCGGTGATGGCGGTGCCCGCCCACGACCAGCGCGACTGGGAGTTCGCCACCAGGTACGGCATCCCCATCGAACCGGTGATCGCCGATGCCAGCGGCCAGGCCCCAGACCTCTCCGCGGGCGCCCATGACGAGCACGGCATCCTGATCAACTCCGGCGAATTCGACGGCCTGGACTTCGAGGCGGCCTTCGATGCCATCGCCGCCCGACTCGCTGAACTCGGCCGCGGCGAGGTCAAGACCAACTACCGCCTGCGCGACTGGGGTGTGGCTCGCCAGCGCTACTGGGGGGCACCAATCCCGGTGAAATATGGCCCCGAGGGGCAGACCGCACCGCTCTCCGACGCGGAGCTGCCGGTGGCCCTGCCCATGGAGGTCACCGTGGATGCCACCGGCTCGCCGCTCAAGCGCATGCCGGAGTTCTCCGAGCTGGGCGACGGCTGGGTGCGCGAGACCGACACCTTCGACACCTTCATGGAGTCGTCCTGGTACTTCGCGCGCTTCTGCTGTGCCGACAACCAGGAGGCGATGCTCGACGAGCGCGCCGACTACTGGCTGCCGGTGGACCTGTACATCGGCGGCATCGAGCACGCCATCCTGCACCTGCTCTACGCGCGCTTCTTCACCAAGCTGATGCGCGACCTGGGCCTGGTCAACGTCGATGAGCCCTTCCAGCGCCTGCTCACCCAGGGCATGGTGATCGCCGAGACCTTCTACCGGGAGGCGCCCAACGGTGCCAAGCAGTGGTTCAACCCCGCCGACGTCGAGGTCAAGCGTGACGACAAGGGCCGCCCGGTGAGCGCCGTGCTCATCGAGGATGGCCAGCCGGTGGAGATGGGCGGCATCGAGAAGATGTCCAAGTCGAAGAACAACGGCGTCGACCCGCAGTCGATGATCGACCGCTTCGGCGCCGACACCGTGCGCCTGTTCATGATGTTTGCCGCCCCCCCGGAGCAGTCACTGGAGTGGTCCGACGCCGGCGTCGAGGGCGCCCACCGCTTCCTCAAGCGCCTGTGGCGCCTGGTTGGCGAGCACCTCGAGGCGGGCGAGCCCGGCCAGCTCGAGGTCGATGCCCTCGACGACGCCCAGCGCGAACTGCGCCGCAAGACCCACGAGACCATCAAGAAGGCCGGCGACGACATCGGCCGGCGCACCACCTTCAATACCGCCATCGCCGCGGTGATGGAGCTGACCAACGCCATCGGGCACTTCCACAAGCAGAGCACCAGCCCCTCGCCCCTGGACCTGGCCGTGGCCCGCGAGGCGGTGGAGGCCTGCGTACTGCTGCTCGCCCCCATCACACCGCATGCCTGCCATGCACTGTGGTCGGCGCTGGGCCATGCGGAACCGGCGATCGACGCCCGCTGGCCGGAGGTTGACGAGAGCGCCCTGACCCGCGACACCATCGAGCTGGTGGTGCAGGTCAACGGCAAGCTGCGGGCGCGCATCGAGGTACCTGCCGATGCCGACAAGGCCGCGGCCGAGGCCGAGGCCTTCGCCGCCGAGAACGTCCAGCGCCACACCGAGGGCAAGACGGTCCGCAAGGTGATCGTGGTGCCGGGCAAGCTGGTCAATATCGTGGTGGGCTGACCCCGCCGCGACACAGGGAGCGACCCATGCAGCGACGCACCTTCCTTACCCTGAGCCTGGTCGGCGGTGCCGGCCTGGCCCTCGCCGGCTGCGGCTTTCGTCTGCGCGGCCTCGACAGCCCTCGGCCCCGCTGAGCGAGCTCGCCCTGGCGGGGCCCGACAGCGACCTGGCGCGGCTCGCCGAACGGCGCCTGACGGCCGCCGGCACCCGGGTGCATGCCGGCGCCGCGCTGACCCTCAACCTGGGCGAACCCGAGTTCCGCCAACGCCGCCTGAGCGTGCTGGACTCCGGCCCCCGCGACGAGGAGATGCGCCTGGTCGCCCCCTTCTCGGTGCAGCGCGCCGACGGCGCCTATCTGCTCGACCAGCAGCGCCTCGAGGTCAGCCGCGGCTACAGCGTGGATGATGGCGACCTGCTGGGCCGCGAGGAGCGCCGCGACGAGGCTCGGGAGGTGCTGCTCGATGAGGCCGTGCGTCAGCTGATGGAACGGCTGCGCGGTCTCCCATGAAGATCTTTCCCGACAAACTGGCCGATGCCCTGGCGAAGAAGCTGCCCCCGGTGGTGATCGTTGCCGGCGAAGAACCGCTGCAGCATATGGAAGCCTGCGATGCCGTGCGCGCCGCTGCCCGCGAGCGCGGCATCGAGGAACGCGAGGTCCTGCATGTGGAGGGCAACTTCGCCTGGGGACGCCTGCACGAGACCTCGGCCAGCCTGTCGCTGTTCGCCAGCGCCAAGCTGATCGAGCTGCGCTTATCCGGCAGCAACCTGGGCCAGGAGGGCGCCAAGGCCCTGAAGGCCTACGCCGAGGAGATGAAGGGCAGCGACAACGTGCTGCTGCTGGCCATGGGCAAGCTCGACTTCCGCCAGCAGAAGAGCGCCTGGTTCCAGGCCCTCGACAAGGCCGGACTCTTCGTGCCGGTGTGGCCGGTGGACGTCTCGCGACTGGGATTCTGGCTGCGCGACCGGGCCACTCGCCACGGTCTCAACCTCGATCTGGACGCCGCCCGCCTGCTGGGCGAGCGTACCGAAGGCAACCTGCTGGCCGCCGACCAGGAGCTGCAGAAGCTTGCCCTGCTGCTGCCCCAGGGCAGCCGTGTCGCGCCCCGGGACGTCGCCGGCGGCGTGGAGGACAGCGCCCGCTTCGACGTCTTCACCCTGGTGGATGCCTGCCTCAAGGGCGAACGCTCGCGGGTCGCTCGCATCATGGCCGGCCTCGCCGGCGAAGGAGTGGAGCCCCCTATCGTGCTGTGGGCCCTGACTCGGGAACTGCGCACCCTGCTCTCGCTGCATCAGCATCTCGACCAGGGCCAGAGCTTCGACCACGCCTGCAAGGCCCAGAAACCCAGCATCTTCGAGAAACGCCGCCCCGCCTACCAGCAGGCCCTCGGCCGCCTGCCGGTGAAGCGCCTGCACAAGCTGCTGCTGTTCGCCCAGCGCCTGGACCTCTCCATCAAGGGCGCCGCCGCCCTGCCCCTGCAGGACGGTCTCCATGACCTGGCGCTGACGCTGGCCGGCGGCCGCGGCCTGCTCGCCGAACTGCCCTCCTCCTACCGCATTGGCTGATGCCTGATAGTTAATATGGCTACTACCAAGAGCGAGGAGCACCGGGGACAAGCCGCAGGGGAGGTCCTACGCCAGGGATGGCGTCGGTAGCGTACAGGGAAGTATTCACAGCGCCTCCCCGCAGGCTTGTCGACGGAACAGCTCCGAGCAATGCTTGCTATATGCAATGGCCTTGGATCGTGATGACAAGAGTATGAAATCGAACGCCATTTCGTCCTATACTGGGCAGGCATCATCGTGACGCCACACACAGTCGCCAGGACGCGACGCGTGGATCATCCTGGAGCCGGAAGCCCACTCAAAGAAGAAGGAACACCGACATGATGAAGAAGATCTGCCGTTTCCTCAGCCCGCTGCTGATCGCCGCCCTGGTGCTGGGCAGCCTGCCGGTCGCCGCCGCCCCCTCACCCGCCGGCGGCATGATCACTACCCAGGACGCCCTCTCCGCAGAGCGCGCCCAGTCCGATCGCGAGCGGATTCACACCGTACTGGCACGGGATGACGTTCGCGACCAGCTGGTCGCCCAGGGCGTGGACCCCGCCGAAGTCGAGGCCCGTGTCGCTGCCCTCTCCGACGCCGAAGCCGCCCAGATGGCCGACCAGCTCGAGGAGCTCCCCGCCGGTGCCAGCGTGGTCGGCGCACTGTTCGCCGTCTTCGTGATCCTGCTGGTGACCGATATCCTCGGCCTGACCAACGTCTTCCCCTTCACTCGCTGAATGGGTGCCAGCATGATCGACTGCCCCGAACGGCAGCCGACCAGCGACAGGAACGCCCGCCCAGCGGGCGTTCTTGCGTTGGTGCTGATGCTGCTGTTGCTCGCCGGCTGTGCCTCGGCACCCCGGCTCGATGACACCACCCAACAGGCCGTAGCACCCCGAGTGCTGCTCGACGATGTCCCCTTCCATGGCCAGCGCGACTACCAGTGCGGGCCGGCCTCCCTGGCCATGACGCTGCAGCACGACGGCGTCGAAACCGACGTCGACACCCTGATTCCCCAGGTCTTCACCCCCGGTCGCGAAGGCAGCGTACAGCCCGAGATGCTGGCCACGGTACGCCGTCACGGGCGGATTCCCTTCGTGATCGAAGGCCGCCTGGATGCCCTGTTGACCGAACTCGATGCCGGCCACCCGGTGGTGGTGATGCAGAACCTCTCACTGCCTGCCTGGCCCGTGTGGCACTATGCCGTGGCCATCGGCTACGACCTGGAAGCCCGGGAGATGATCCTGCATAGCGGCATGGAGGCGCAGCGGGTGGAGTCCTTCCGCCCCTTCGACGCCACCTGGGCGCGCAGTGACCGCTGGGCCTTCGTGGCGCTGTCACCGGGGCAGCTGCCGGCCACCATCTCCCCCCAGGCCGCCCTGCAGGCCATCGGCGACTTCGAGGGAGTCCGCGGAGCCGAGGCGGCGCTGCCCGCCTGGGAGGCGCTCTCCCGACGCTTCCCCGACCACGCCATGGCCCACTTTGCCCTGGGTAACGCGCGCCACACCGCCGCGGATCTCGAGGGCGCCATTAGCGCCTTCCGGGATGCGGTAGCGGCGGATGCCACCCTCGCCCCGGCCTGGCTCAACCTGGGTCTCGCCCTGGACTCGGCAGAGCGCAGAGACGAGGCCCTGGAAGCTCTCGAGCGTGCCGCGGCGCTGCCCGGGCGCTGGCAGGAACGCAGCCACGAGGCGCTTGCACGTGTGGAAGGGAAGTCGTCATGAGCTACCGAATCGGACTGAAACGAGTCTATCAGTCGGTAGAAGAGGAGGATGGTGCGCGAGTGCTGGTCGACCGCCTGTGGCCTCGCGGGCGACGCCGCGAGGCGCTGGCGCTCGATGACTGGTATCGGGACGCCTCGCCAAGTCCCGCGCTGCATCGCCAGTACCGCCAGGGCGAGATCAGCGAAGGTGTTTTCGCCGTGCGCTACCGCGGCGAACTGCGCGACCATCCCGAGCTGCTGGTGCCGCTGATGCGCCTGGCCCGTCGCGGCTCGCTGACCCTGCTGACCGGCGAACGCGACATCGAGGCCTCACCCCCTGCCGATCCTGCGCGACTGGCTGCTCTTCGTGCTGCGCGAGGAGGGACGCCGCCGATATCGAACCCGCCTCGCCGCCCTGCTTCGCCCATGAGCTTCGGCATGATAAGGAACAGTGATCAGATTCCGCGGAGACGATCACTCGGCAACGCATGCTTCTCTGTCGGCGTGGCGCCGTAAACGGCCTTGTCGTCGGTACTCTTGAGTATCACGGCCCCGGCGCCGATCACATTCTCCTGGCCCAGAGTGATGTTGTCCCTGAGCGTGGCATTCACCCCCAGGAAGCTGCGCTCACCGATAACCACGCTTCCCGACACCACCACATGGGAGGCCAGGAAACAGTGATCCTCGATAATGGTGTGGTGGCCGATATGGTTGCCACTCCACAAGATGCAGTTGTTGCCAATTCGGGTAAAAGGCTGAATCACGTTGTTCTCGAAGATAAAGCAATTCTCGCCAACTGGAGTTCCATAATAGGAAGCCCTCGAGCTGATATAGCTGACCAGTGTATAGCCTCGCCGCTTGAAATCGAGATAGCGCTCCTTGCGCAGCAGGTTCACCTGCTTGTAGCTGATCGGCACGAAGGCCTGAAACTGATCGGGTGGATAGCTGTCAGTCAGGTGTTCGTAAGGAATCACGGGCAACCCGTGAAACGTTTCACTCTCGATATAGGCCTGATCGACCGTGAACGCTACCACCTCATGCTCGCTATCATGGGTGAGGTAGAAATGCGCCACTTCAGCGATCTGACCAACGCCGAATATCACGACTCTGGACATGTCCTTCCCCTTACTTTGATGAACCAGGTGCTAGATACCTTTCGTTACACACTCAATATCGCGCACGGAGCCTCAGGCTGCGTGACTGATTTTTCTAACCTTCGCGGCTGACATCACTAAGTAACGGGGGGAAGACACTAAGACTCATTGGTGAATTGCTCTACCAGTTCCAGATAACGACGCACCACCAGGCGCTCATCGAACCGGGCTTCTGCCAGGGCACGGGAGTGATGTCCCATCTCTGCGCGTGTCTGTTCGGATAGGGCCAGCACCCTGAGCATTGCGTCCGCCAGACTCTCGACGCTTCGCGGGGCCACGAAAAGACCATTATGTCCCTCCACCACCACGTCGCGACAACCCGGTGTATCGGTGGTGATCAGGATCTTGCCCGCTGCGGCCGCTTCAATCAGGCTCCGCGGCACCCCTTCTGGATAGTAGGAAGGTAATACCACACAGTCGACTTCCTTCAGCAGCGACGGCATGTTCTCAACGTGCCCGAGAAACTGGATATGCGGATGCGCCACGAGGTCGGCCAGCAGGCGCTGATCGACCGCCCGAGAGGAAGTGTCCGGCACCCCTGCCAGCAGGAAGCGGCACCCCCCTCCCTCTGCCAACACTCGCCGAGCGGCCTCGAGATATTCGACCACCCCCTTGGGTGTAATCAGCCGCGAGGCCATGAGAAAGCAGATACGCTGGCCAGTACGAGGGGTGGGCTGGAACCGCTTCAGGTCCACACCGGAACCGGGCAACACCTCAGCACGCTCGGGACGAACCCAGCCAGCCTTCACGAAGGTACGATAATCATCCGCGTTCTGGAAGAAGGTATGTGGGGCGCGTTGGAAAAAGTAACCGACGAGACGCCGATAGATGATCCCACGCAGCCCCTTGAGCTGAGATGCGACCCCAACCCCGGATACATTAGGGACGCAGGGAACGCGCAGCAGAAAGCAGGCCACCAAGGCATAGAGATTGGTCTTCGGGTTGAAGGAGAAAACTATCGTCGGCCGCACGCGGACCAGTTGCCAAGTCAAGCTAAGCAGCGCCCACGCCTCCTTGACAAGGTTCTGGCTCGCTGCATCGAGGTAGAAGGGGCGTGAGGTCACCGCCCCCTGCGCACTGGCCAGACGTAGCGTCTGCCGATGCGGGTGGAGACAGTTAACGGCTACGTGTGCGCTGAGCGCCTCAACGGTGGAGGTACGAAAATTATCGATGTACCAGGCACTGTTCGCCACCAGCACCACCTTCACGCGGCATCCCCTGACCTATTAGTCCGATGCATCTTTCCATTCCTCTGCCCGTTGTGCCCTGCCAGCCCTCCCCCAGCTCCTGGCAGATCAAGAATCCAGGTTGCTGTGATGGCCTTCATTCGCCGCCGACGACGGCGAGGAGCGCCCCCAACAGCCAAGTGAGTCCCCCCTGCCGACCGCGTAGTAGAGTAATCCAGCCTCGCGTACCGCCTCCGGCTCGTAAAGGTTACGGCCGTCGACAACCACCGGCGAGGCGAGCTGGGACTTGAGCCAGGCGAAATCGACGGCACGAAAATCTTTCCATTCGGTGCAGATTACCAGGGCATCGGCACCCTTGACGGCCTGTATGCGGTCAGCCACCAGAACCAGGTCATCTCGTTCACCATAGAGACGTCGACACTCCTTCATCGCCTCCGGATCAAAGGCCTGGACACGAGCACCGGCCTGCCACAGCGATTCCATCAAGGTACGGCTGGGAGCGTCGCGCATGTCGTCGGTATTGGGCTTGAACGAGAGCCCCCAGACGGCGATGGTGAGCCCCTTCAGGTCACCGTCGAATGCCTGGGCCAGCTTGTGGAACAGGGTCTGCTTCTGGCGCTGGTTGACTGCCTCCACCGCAGTGAGCAGTTCAGGCTGATACTCGACCTCAAGGGCAGTACGAGCCAGGGCCTGGACATCCTTGGGAAAACAGGAGCCGCCGTATCCGCAGCCGGGGTAGATGAACTGGTAGCCGATACGCGGGTCCGAACCGATGCCGCGGCGCACCTGTTCCACGTCGGCCCCCAGTCGCTCGGCCAGGTTGGCGACCTCGTTCATGAAGCTGATCTTGGTGGCAAGCATGGCATTGGCGGCATACTTGGTCAGCTCGGCGGCACGCACGTCCATGAACATCAACTTGTCGTGCAGACGAATATAGGGGCCATAGCACTCTCGCATCAGCTGCTTCACACGCTCCGAGTCGGTGCCCAGCACGATTCGCGCCCCATGGGTGAAGTCATCGATGGCGGCACCTTCCTTGAGGAACTCGGGGTTCGAGCAGACATCAAACTCGATCTCGGCACCACGCCCCGCCAGGGCAGCTGACACTGTCGCATGAACACGATCTGCCGTGCCCACCGGCACGGTGGACTTGTCTACCACGACCTTGTAGTCATTCATATGCTGTCCGATGGTCTCTGCCACTGCCAGCACATACTGCAGATCAGCGCTGCCATCCTCGTCGGGCGGAGTTCCCACCGCGATGAACTGCAGCGTTCCGAAAGCCACAGCCTCGAGCGGATCCGTGGTGAAGCGCAGCCTCCCTGCTGCTACATTGGCGCTGACCATGGCCTCGAGGCCAGGTTCGAAGATAGGAACTTCCCCGTGGGCCAGACGCTCGATCTTGGCTTCGTCGACGTCCATGCACATGACATCGTGACCAACATCGGCCAGACAGGTCCCCGTCACCAGACCCACGTAACCGGTGCCAAAAATCGTGATCCTCATCAATAGCTCCTGTCTGGTCTCCCCTGTCGACCGCAGTCTAGCGGTATCCAAGTGATTTTTCATAGTTTTGACTGCCGAAAATCATCCAGACATTCCCGACAGTTGGCCATTAAGATGATACAAGAATCGAGAGGAACCAATATGAAATATCGTTTACAAAAACCCCAACAAGGAGGCTGAAATGAAACGCACGCTTTGGCTTGCCATGATCACGATTCCACTAGCTTCTCAGGTGGCATACTCATCTGGCGGCACTGCACCATACGCTCCTCAAGAGGTGAAAGATAACCCCATGATCGTACTCGATATCACCGGAGATAAAGGCACTCAATTCAGTGGCAATGTAACTCTTCATCATGACAGCAACATCATTCAGGAAACGTTGGAAGGGAGCGTACCTGCTCGGCTGTCATGGGAAGCAGAAGGTATCGAACTCGAACTTATCCAGAGTAGCGGGGGAAGCCTGGAAGTTGAACTCACCAAGGGGGGTAACCGCAGCAGCACCCGGGTATCAGGAAAGGGAAGCCGTATCAGGCTGACAACACGGTAGCCCCTCCACGATCAATACAGTGGCATGGAACAACAAGCGACCGGCCCCTCAGGAGCCGGTCGTATAGCCATAATCAGTGTTGGATCTACTGAATTATGCTAGAGCTGTTGAAGCTTCCAGACTGGTTGGTAGTTGCCGAGTTGAAGGCACCACTCTGGGTGTGTGATGCACTGTTGAGCATACCCCCGCCCTGGGTGATGGCGGAGCTGTTGAACGCACCCTCCTGGTTCACGGCTACCATGCCGAAGGCACCGGTCTGGGTTACGGTCGAGTAGTTACCAATACCATCCTGGTCTACCTCGGCATCGTTATAGAAGCCACTCTGATCAACCAGGGAGATATTGCCCCAACCGACTTGCTCGGTCGCGGCCATATCACCGATGCCACTCTGGCTGATATCGGAATAGTTTCCGCTACCAAGCTGATTGATATCGGCATCGTTCATCATGCCGCCCTGATCGACCTGGGCGTTGTTGGCGAAGCCGGATTGGCGGACATCTGATTTGCCGAAGTTTCCTGTTTGGGAAACATCTGCATTGTTATATCCCTTGAAGAACCCCGTCATGGAATGGTTGCTCTGGTCCACCGATGACTCGTTGAACGAGCCGGTCTGGGATACGTTGGCCGTCTGGTTGTTGCCGGTCTGCAGCACGCTGGAGTCGTTCGACCTGTTAGTCTGCAGCACGTTCGCATCCTGATGCTTGCCATGCTGCTCGACGCTTGAGTCGTTACCCCAGCCATACTGCTCTACGCTTGCATCGTTATAGCGGTCCCACTGATTCACGCTGGAGGTGTTGAAGGCCCCAGTCTGGGTCACCTCAAGTTCGTTGAGATAGCCGGTCTGATAGCTATTGCTCTCATTACCCCAGCCTTCCTGATAGTGAGTCGCTTGCTGGCTGCTTCCTGTCTGTAACACATCGGCAGTGTTACCCAGTCCCATCTGGGTCACCGCTGCCTGCTGGTTGCCGGCACCATACTGCTGGTCAACCTCGGCGCTGTTACTCCAACCGGATTGATCGACGATGGCGTTATTGTTGTCACTGGCAACGGCGTAACCGCTAGACATGGCAACCGCAGCAGCCAGCAGAGTCATCTTGAATTTCATGATCGATCCCCTTCTCACGTTACCCTGGCGTCGCAATCACTGTTGGACTTCACCAGGTTGGTTTATGAGGAAGTCCATTATCGGGACGACCCCATTCAATCAGGTAACCCATGACCATTCGGTCAGTGCTGGATTACCTGAATTGCTGCCTGTCCACGCGAGAATTGCCTGACTTCGACAGGCGTTCCGCGTGAACCGTTAAGCTGCATGACATCCACCTGTCCGCGAATGCCACCTTGGATGATATTGGCTTCCTTGCCGTACCCTTGCTGAACCAGGGTTGCCTCATGGCCGTATCCGTACTGGAGAATGGTGCCTTGGAGATACCCTCCCGACTGCAAGATCCTGGCGTCATGGCCTTGTCCTGCCTGGGTGGTCAAGGCACTATTTCTTGTGCCAGCCTGGAACGTATACGAGTCGTGGAGTGAACCTGACTGAACGACAGCACCGTCATTCCCGACCCCGTACTGTTCGATGACTGCCCTGCTGGCACTGGATCCTGGCGCCACCTCCTGGGGCAACTCGGAGACCTGATGGATGTCCGCGGCGAGCGTCGGCATGACAACGCCGAGCATCGCGAGGCATAGGGCATTAACAAACAGTGCCCTGCCCGGAAAATGGGCCGATACGGGCAGCACCTTTTTTCGACCGCCCAGACCTCTTGCCACTTTTTTTATTTGAGATACTGCAGATGTTACTTCAGATACTGCAGGCAACATCGTTGCCGCAGTTGGCGTCACAACTGAAGGAATTGTTGCTGCTCCCGGTGCATCCATACTTGGTGCCACTGTCATTTGGGTTGTCATCGGAAGCTCCATTTGAGTACTGACTGCCTTTACGATGTTTACAAGTATTTACAAAACGGACAAATACCACAATCATATGTTTTCATTATTCTTCTTCATGAGAAAAATCATCACAAAATTTCTTATATTATGAGTCTCCTCATCAAGAGAAGTAGATAAACATTAGTATCTGTTTTTTTATAAAAATAGAATAAAAAAAACCGGCCATTCAGGCCGGAAATCAAGGAGGACACACTCAGGGCGTAAAAGCCCAGCACTCATGCGCTAACGATCTCACAGCATAGGAACGGGCGAGTCTCGGTAAGCAGCAAACACCTCATGGTCAGTATCCGCAGGATTAGCCAATCGCCACAGCCCCTTGTCGACACCCTGTGTCACAAGGTGGATGACTGCGGATTCGATTGCCGACATCACCGCCATCTGAACCGGTTCGTTATGCGTATAACCAGTCTCCATCTCCAGCAAGCGCTGGAAACTGATGAACCGATACACCCCAGCTCGCAGTTCATGGGAGTAGATGGTCTTGCTGGTCGTCACGTTGCCCAGAACTTCCCCCGTGGCAATGTCAACGGCACGCAGGTTGACCGTGACCTGATCGACCTGATACTCGCCGGAAGCACCAATGCCAAAGTATTCGGCACCAGCCCCCCCAGTTTTCATATTCGAGTCGTAGGCGATGATCCCCCCCTCAAGCAGGACCCTGGCGGCATTCAACGATGACAGCTCGTCCTCGCGCCCCGCTCGCTCCAGGTTGGCGCGAATGATCCGCCGTTCGGTAAGCAGGTTCTGAAGCCCCACTCGTTCGAGAGGAATGAACCAGCCCGAATCGGCCAGAGCCGAACTCAGCATCGCCGCCCCTCCCTGGGTCACTGCCGTGGAGAAGGTACTCGCCGGCTGAGGACGGTACTGACCGGTCTGGTCTCGGAAGTCATAGACAGC
Organism: Halomonas sp.; assembly: GCA_018401555.1. Taxonomy (GTDB): domain Bacteria; phylum Pseudomonadota; class Gammaproteobacteria; order Pseudomonadales; family Halomonadaceae; genus Halomonas. Next base: position 222,168 of record JAGYKP010000087.1, on the reverse strand, counting down.
GGCCAGTATCGGTGCGCTCGGCTTCGGCAGCCGAGTCAGTTCCTTGTAGGTCCCGGTACGCGGGGTCAAGGTGGCGGGTGCTCCCTGCAGCCCTTCGGGTGAGGTCACCACACTGGCGCACCCACTCAAGGTCAGACATCCAGCCGCCACAAGAGTCGCGATCAACTTCATGATTCAGCTCCCTGCCCTTTTGATACTTGATTGTCATGAATTATTGCTTCGGGCCGATTCTTGTTCAGAACTGCCCGGCAGACTGGCCGAAGTTGACCGTCGTCTGCTCCCCGGTTGTGCGATCAAGAATGTTCATCACGAAACCGCCCCCTCCCAGGCTGCGTATGTCGATGCGCAAGGTGGAGCTATCGATCCGGCTGGTACGCCCCGGCTCCCCATCTACCGCATCCTGGATGGCATCCTCCACGAGCCCGGCCCTCAAGTCCTGCAGGAACAGGTCGGTCTCGGAGAAGCTGCCGAAATCCGGTGCATCTGGGTCCTCATTGTCGTCCTGGGATTGCGCCTTGTTCAGCAGGTAGTTACCCACGAGAGGGTCACCGCCGAACGACGGGTTGATAGGCTCGTAGATAAGCTCACCAGCCAACGCCAATCCCGAGGAGATCATCATGCCTGAAGCGAAAGCCATGGCAGCGATACGTTTCCTCATCGTCCTTCTCCTTGTTGTGCTTCTAGAATTCTTTATCGGCCAGGTCAGGATCATTTTCGAGCGCCTCCAGGATCGTCTGCCGGATGATGCGCTGTTCGACTTGCTCCACGGCGACGCTCACATAGCGGTCGATTTCGCTGAGCCGGGGAGGCATGGTCGCCTCGAAGACCGGCTGGTTATCCAGCGTGACCCAGATCTGGCTTCCCCAGCGGGCTGAGGGCCGTTCGTAGATCGCCAGGTTGGCTTCGCCTATCACCGGACGCTCAAGGCTCAGCTGACTGAACTGTCGGAAGAAGGTCTTGCCAGTCATGGTCACGGTGCGATCGACCAGAACGCCCGAGATACCGGGTTCACCGAGGTGAAACTGACGGTCCAGCTCCTCTTCCGCCTGGCCAGGCGCTTCCTCGATACCTTCGGGCGCCTGATCGACGATGCTTTCGCCATCCACCACTGGCGAATCCGGCACCAGGGCTTCGGTCGAAAGGCCGTTCTGTGCCCAGGCGGGTGACCCCACAGCCAGCACCAGGGAGAACAAGGGCACAACCAGCAGGCGGGTCGTGTCTACACGGGATCGCGGTTGCATCCGTTCCCTCCTTTGCGTCCATGCAGGTTCATCAGTGGCGGAGGGGCACCCAGGTTCTGTCGGGCCCAGTTCACCGCCTGTGTGCGGTTATGCACATCGATCTTCTTGAAGATGTTGTAGAGGTGGGACTTGACCGTATGTTCACTGACGAAGAGGCGATCGGCGATCTGCATGTTGGAAGCCCCCGACCCCAGCATTCCGATAATCTCGAGCTCTCGCTGGGTCAGGCCGCAGGCGGGGCGATAGGAGTTGATGGACTGCTTCCGGAAAAACTCGATCAGACGGGTCATCAGTGTTCTGGACATCCACAGATGTCCATCTAACAGTCGATCGATACCCTTGCAGATCATTTCCAGGGAGTCATGTCGGTAGAACACACCGGAAAGGTGCATGAAAGTCAGCACTTCGGCGGCATGGACCTCATCGCGCATGTTGAGCGCCGCCAGGCAGCTTCCAGGATCATCCTTTTCGGCTTGAAGCTGCTGCTCGGCAAGAGCTTCCTGCCATTGCTGCATCTGGCCTTCGCTCAGGTGATCGGCGTCCAGAATCAGCAGCGGCCAATCACTGGCGAGGCTGGTCACCGTGTCATCCGGCGAAGCCAACGTCACCTCGCACTGAATGTGATCCCTGATGTACTGGACGAAAAGTGTCGACTGTGGGCTGTGTTCTGTCACAAACACTACCCCCTCCCTCCTTAGGTCCATGCTCATCTCCCTTGTGGCCGAACTCCAACTTTTGTGCTCAAACGACTACGAGCAACCGGAAGGAAGTATGGTAGGCATCCTGCATTCCGTAAAGATCTGTTACAGAGTGTATTTTTTGGTCAGCTAATTAACTAGATTTCTAATACTTCCTAAGCTGACCTAGATAACAACGACTTACCCGTTAGCGCTTAGATTTCCTGATCCCCACTAGCGAAAGTGGATGAATAATCTTCACCTTCTAGATCAGGTCGTAGGCATCCAGCAGTTCCCGGGCACACCGGGGTGAACACCACATCAGCACATCGATCATCGATAACCTCGGTTCGAAGGCCGGCTGCCCCTGGTCGTAGGCGATCTCGCGGGGCTGGAGGAAGGAGAGCGTGATCCCGTGCTCGGCAAACTCGTCCCTGGCATAGAGGGACTGCCCCCCCAGGCTGTTGAGGTAATGGTCGGCACCGAGCGAACGGGTGATCTCCATCAGTCGCCGGGCTGCGGGCTGCTGGCGATCGTATGCCAGTTGCGAGGCCCGCAGCAGGGTCACGGGCCGCTCCAGGTAGTCGAACACCATCTCGAGCGCCCGGCCGCAGACATGGGTGATATCCCGCTGGGGATCGGTGAAGACCTCCCTCACTCGAGGAAATACCTCCTCGAAATAGGGCGCACGCGCGTAGGCGTGACGGATGCCCTCGACGATATCCGCCACCTCGGGGGAGAAGGCGAGTTCCTCGATCCGGCGATGGATCGAGGCCCCCGGCACCGGCACGCTAAAGCGCCGCACCTGCCCGTGATCCAGCAGGCTATTGCGATTGATGAAGCCACGCTTGATGAAGTTGACATCGTCGTAGAGTACGAAGCGATCTACTGCTCCCACCAACTGGAAGTAGCTCAGGGCAGGAAACAGGTAAGGTTGCATTACCGCGACCTTCATACGGGACTCCCGGCAGCGTCGGCATGGTACCTGGCGTTACATTCAACAACACAACCTTACAGGCTGCGCTCCGCTGCCATGGGCCCAAATTCCTGATCGTCGTGGATGAGCCGCCTGATCTCCTCCTCCACTATCCCCTCAGCTTTCCCGCCCCTCCCCAGCAGGGTCGGGAATGGCTTGCGAAGGGGCCAGTGGCCCATGTCGATAGAGGGTCCAGAGGATCACCAGCCAGCTCGCATATACGGCCACCCCCACCGAATACGCAAAAAAGCTATAGGTAAGGCCGAAGTCCATAAACGCCACTGGCAGCAGCAAGCCAGCCACCGCCAGGGCGCGATGAGAGAGGTCCGGGTGCGCAAGGCCCGAGCGAAACATCCACACCGGCAGCAGGTAGAGCGCGAGCAGACCCAGCAGCGCCGGCAAGCCACGCTTCACCCAGGCCTCAAGCAGATCGTTGTGCGCATGGCCGTGAGACAGCACCGCAGGGGCGATGCGCCCGGCCTCCACCAGCTCGCGCATGCCCTCGCGATACCCCTCGCTGCCGTGGCCAAGCAGCGGCCGCTCCAGGATCAGCCGCAAGGCACCGCGCCACATCTCCAGGCGGGTGGTCACCGACGCCGTAGGCGCACTCTCCCCCTGCAGGTAATGGGTAAGCTCGGTAACGGCCAACGCCACACGGTGCTGCACGCCGGTCTGCGGCAATGCGTAGAGCCCCACCAGCAGCCCTGCGATCACAAGCCATACGGCCGCGCGATGGCGGCCGGACAGCCAGCCGATAAAGCCGCGCTGGAACAGCAGCAGCAGCAGTGGCAGTGCGATCCATCCGCCGCGTGTTCCCGAGAGCACCGATGCCATCACCCCACCCAGGGCGCCCACCAGCAGGCACAGGGCCCAAAGCGGGCGGCGGGGTCGGCCCAGTGCCCAAGCCACGCCGGTCAGACAGAGCCCGCCGGTCAACAGGCTGACGTTGCCGAACAGGATCGCATGCAGCGGGTCATGACCGCTGGCGCGGCCCATGCCTTCAGAAGCCGCTGCCACAGGGCCCAGGTTCCGACCAGCAGGCCTCCCGCCGCCAGCCCTGCCCACAGACAGGCCAGGGAGGGGCGCCAGGTATGCAGCGCCACCAGGCCCAGCACCGCCAACGGTAGTGCCAGCAGGCGCGGCAGCACATCGAGAGCCTCACCATGCCACGCCGCCATCAGCAGTTGGGTGAGCATGACGCCAAGCAGCATGATCACCAGCACCCAGCCGCGTCGGCCCAACGCATGGGCAACCGGTCCACGCGGCCACGGCCTCGCTAGCAGGGCCGCTACTCCCAGCACAGCCAGGGCCACAGGGCCCCACCAGTAGCCGCCCGGCACCAGCACCGGCAGCATCAGTGTCACCATTACCGCACTACCCGTCGCGGCCTGCATTATCGTCATGCTCTCATCCTTGATCGTGTTGTCCGCGCCGTTCCAATTCCACCCGCACCGCCTGGCTATCGTGAACCTCGAGGCGGCCGTTACTGACCAGCCGCCCGCGCACCTGCTGGCAGTCGCGCAGCACCGCCCCCGGGCCGCCCCCCGCATGGTAAGTCGAGAGCGACAGGCTGGCGTTGCTCACATCATCGATCAGCAGTGGCGCGCTCACACCGGCTGCGCAACTCAGGTTGCCGGTCAGCTCCAGGTCGCGGCCGGTTCGCACTTGCAGGGTTCTGCGCTGCGGCTGCCCTGCCACCGCCTGGATGCCGGCATCGACCTCGATGCGAAGCGCTTCAAACGGTTCGGCCTTGACCCCACCGATGGTGAAGGGCGCCACGCTGGAGGCGCTGCTGGTCTCGGGCACCGGAGAGGAGCAGCGTAACGTTGCGCATCCGAAACCCCACGTCATCGCCCAGGTTGATCACCGAGACCGGCCGTTCCGCCACCACCTCGATGCGGCTATCCAGGAGCTGGTTACCCGGGCCCTTGGCCTCGATGCGGTCGCGAGCGAAGGGGCGATGGCTGGCCTCGCCCTGTACCACGCGGCAACGAATATGCGCCTCACGAATCGGGCCCGAGCCGCTCCCCTCGCCCAGCCGCAGCGCAGTAAGGTATGCGTTGGCCACGCGATAGTCGATATCCACCTCGCGGGAATCGCCATGAATGAAGCAGGCACGCCGGCAGCCGTCGATCGCGAAGCGCGCCCTCACCTGCCGATGCTCGGCGCGCAGGGTCACGCCGTAGTTGCAGCGGCGTAGCTGGTCGATCTCGACCCGGACATTCTCGACCCCGGCCCGATGCAGGGTCGCCAGTCCTCCGTGGCAATGGCTCACCTCACGGGCCTGCAGCCGCAGGTTCGAGACACCCCGGTCGCAGGCAACCAGAAAGCCCGAATAGAAGGCCTCACCAGGCATGTCCACCTCCCCACGGAAGCGGTTGACCAGCACGCTCACGTCCCGGCACTCCTTGAAGGTGAAGACGCCCTGGGCAGTGCCCGTGATCCCCTCCTCGAAGAGCTCGCTGTGGCGGGCATCCAGGGTGATACCCTCGAGCCCGCTGAAGTAGAGGTGCTGCGCGCCTGGAAGCCCCGCCGGATGCCCAGACGCGGCCCGAGCCGGTGGCGCGGCCCCAATACCAGGGTGTCGCCGTCACGCAGTTGCTCGTCGATCAGCCGCTGCAGGCCAGCCGTATCGTCCTCACGCCCCTGGCTGGTGCCCAGGCCGTGATCCACGGCGTGTATCACCCGCCCGCTCTGCCCCCGGGCCGGCGGTATCGCGTCCCACAGTGCGCCTACCATGGCCGACCCCAGCGGCCCTGGCCCAGGCGGCTCAGGAACCACCGGCGCCCAGAAGCAGCCCTCGCGCCTTGATATCCCTCCCGATCGCTCGGCATCCCCTGTCGCTCTCGTCTCGCGCGCCTCATCGTCGCCTCCGCGAGCCAGGCTGCCAGCCGTCACTCCCGTTGCGACCCAGTATTCCACACGGGATTCCCGGCATCGGCCCATTTTCCTCATGCTGACCGGGGGCCAGAACGCAAGACACCCGGCGCAGGTCTCCCTGGCCGGGTGTCGTGATCGTACTTGTGAGTAAAAAGCTGCGGGTGGCGGCTTCAGCTCGTCAGTGGCTTCTGCCGAGCGCTCGCCTCCCGAGGCGGTGGCAACTCCCACATCAGATCGACGATCTCGCCGCTCGGCCGATAGCCGGTAGGCGCGTCCAGCAGCAGCTGGCGCAGGGCGGGATAGTCGAAGCGCTCGCAGAGCACGCACCAGCCGTTCCAGCAGGCCACGCAGCTCACTCCAGGTCAGCGAAACCTCGTTGGCGGTCATGATACGGCGGTGGCGGGTGGGCTCCGGATCGTCGCCGATCAGCAGCTCCTCGTAAAGCTCTCGCCGGGGCGCAGGCCGGTGAAGACGATATCGATATCGCCCCGGGGCTGCGGCGCGACGTCCTCTGCCGATGCTGCCTCCTTCTGGCGCGGCAGCCCTGGGAAAGCCCGGCTCCAGGCCGGAGAGGCGCACCATATGCCGGGCCAGCTCGATGATCTTCACAGGCTCGCCCATGTCGAGCACGAACACGTCGCCGCCGCGGGCCATGGCCCCCGCCTGGATCACCAGCTGGGCCGCCTCGGGAATGGTCATGAAGTAGCGGGTGATCTCCGGGTGGGTCACGGTAATCGGGCCACCCGCCTTGATCTGGCGACGAAACAGCGGCACCACCGAGCCGCTGGAGCCGAGTACATTGCCGAAGCGCACCATGGAGAACACCGTGGCCTGCTGCTCGGCACCCAACGCCTGGCACACCAACTCGGCCAGGCGCTTGCTGGCACCCATCACGTTGGTCGGGCGCACCGCCTTATCCGTGGAGACCAGCACGAACGACTCCACACCGCTGACGATGGCCGCCTCGGCGCAGCACTGGGTGCCCAGCACGTTGTTGCGCAACCCCTCCACCATGTTGTGCTCCACCAACGGCACGTGTTTGTAGGCGGCGGCATGGTAGACCGTCTGCACCCCGAAACGGCTCATCACCGCCTCAAGCCGGCTGCGGTGCTGCACCGAGCCGAGCAGGGGCCGCAGCGTCACCACAAGCCCCTCGCTGGCGCTCAGGCGCAGCAGGTCCTGCTCGATTCGGTAGAGGTTGAATTCCGAGACCTCCAGCAGTAACAACTCACGGGGCGCCAGGCGCAGGATCTGTCGGCACAGCTCGCTGCCGATGGAGCCTCCGGCACCGGTCACCATCACTACCTTGCCGGTAATGTTGGCGCCCATCAGCGCAGGGTCGGGTGGCACCGGATCCCGCCCCAGCAGATCCTCCACCGCCACGTCGCGGATCTCGTTGACCCGGGCACGCCCGCTCACCACATCGGCCATGCCGGGAATCGACTGCACCGGCACGTGCAGCGGTTCCAGCGTGGCCAGGATCTCACGGCGACGCCCGCGACTGGCGCTGGGAATGGCCAGCAGCAGCTTATCCACGCCGTAATCCTCGATCAGGCGCGGAATCTCCTCGGCGGGATAAACCTTGGCGCCCTGGATATAGGCACCCTGCAGGGCCGGGGCATCGTCGATGAAGGCGATGGGCTCATGCTCCTGGCCCTGGCGCAGCGAGCCCACCAGCTGGCGCCCCGCCTCGCCGGCGCCGTAGACCAGCACGCGGGTCTTGTGGCGAATCTGGCCACGCAGGTAGATCGCGCGCAGCGCGAAGCGCACCCCGCCGATGGTCAGCATCGCCAGCATGGCGTAGATAAACGGCACCGAGCGCGGCACCGGCAGGCTGAACAGGTAGTTGACCACCATCAGCACTCCGGCCGAGCCCGCCACGCCGGCCACTACCACCTGAACTGCCTTCTGGTTCATGTAGCGGATCACCGCGCGGTAGAACCCCAGGCGAATGAAGATCACCAGGCTTACCGGCACCATCACAGGCAGCACGCCCCAGACATGCGGGTTCGACACGAAGTCCCAGCTGTCCAGGCGCAGCAGCATCGCCATCAGGAAGCTGAAAGTGATCAGCAGCACATCGGCCAGCAGCTGGACCAGGCGTTTCTGCCGGCGCGGCAGCCGGAACAGGAAGTGCAAGTAGCGAAGCGGCACGGGTAAGCCTCTCATCCTTGATGAGCTGAGAAATATCAGAAAATCGGGTGATTCTAACAGTCAGCCGGCGGCGCTTCAGCGAACTTTATGCAAGCCATCGCCGGCACGCCGTGTAAGCGATCGCCTACATCCTGATTTCGAGCTCAAGGTGTCACACCCCATAGAACTCCCGATACCAGGCGACGAAGTTGGCCACGCCCTCCTTCACCGGCGTGGCGGGCTTGTAGCCCACGGCCCGCTCGAGCTCGCTGGAGTCGGCGTAGGTATCCGGTACATCGCCGGGCTGCAGGGGCAGCAGCTCCTTGATCGCCTCCTTGCCCAGCGCCTGCTCGATGGCCTCGATATAGGCCGAGAGCTTGACCGGGTCGTTGTTGCCGATGTTGAAGATTCGATAGGGGGCGTTGCTGGTGGCCGGGTCTGGCGCGTCGCTGTTCCACTCGGGGTTGGGTGCTGCCACGTCGTCACTGGCGCGTATCACCCCCTCGACGATGTCGTCCACATAGGTGAAGTCGCGGGTGTGGTTGCCATGGTTGAACACCGGGATCGGCTCGCCGTCCAGGGTCTTTTTGGTGAACAGGAACAGCGCCATGTCCGGGCGGCCCCAGGGGCCGTAGACGGTAAAGAAACGCAGCCCCGTGGTGGGCAGTCCGAACAGGTGACTGTAGCTGTGCGCCATCAGCTCGTTGGCCTTCTTGGTGGCGGCGTAGAACTGCAGCGGGTGGTTGACCCCCTCGTGCTCGGAGAACGGCATCCTGGTGTTGGCGCCATACACACTGCTGGTGCTGGCATAGGTCAGATGCTCGACCTGGTGATGCCGGCACGCCTCCAGGATGTTGGTGAAGGCCACCAGGTTGCTCTGCACGTAGGCGTGGGGGTTCTCCAGCGAGTAGCGCACCCCCGCCTGGGCGGCCAGATGGATCACCCGCTCCGGCCTGTGGGCCTCGAACGCCGCGTTCACCGCCGCCAGGTCGGCCAGATCCTCGCGTACGAACACATATTCGCTGCCGGTGCGATCCGCAGTCTCCTCCAGCAGCTTCAGGCGGGCTTCCTTGATCGCCGGGTCGTAATAGTCATTGACCACGTCGACGCCGATCACGCTATCGCCACGTTCCAGCAGACGCTTGGCGGTATGGAAGCCGATAAAGCCGGCGTTGCCGGTCACGAGAATCTTCATAGTCATCCTTCAGGATTAAGGGGCGAGGTTCGAGGAGCGAGGAGAGACGAAACGCCCATTGTCTAGTTACAGCCGCAGGTCGACCTGCTGCTTGTCGAGGACGTACTTGAGATCATAGAGCACATGCTCGGGCTTGCCCCAGGCGCGGATACCATCACAGCCCAGCGCCTTGAACTCGCGGTGGGCGACGGCGAGGATCATGGCGTCATAACCACCGGCGGCAGGGGGTGTCCACCGGACGGATGCCGTACTCCGCCTCGGCTTCGTCCTTGTTCACCTGGGGATCATAGACATCCACCGCCACGTTGTAGTCAGCGAGCTCATTGATGATATCCACCACACGGGTGTTGCGCAGGTCCGGGCAGTTCTCCTTGAAGGTGAGGCCCATCACCAGCACCCGGGCGCCCTCCACATGGATGCGGCGCTTGATCATCTGCTTGATCAGCTGGCTGGCCACATAGGCACCCATGCCGTCGTTGAGGCGTCTCCCGGCGAGGATCATCTCCGGGTGGTAGCCCACCTGCTGGGCGCGGTGGGTAAGGTAGTAGGGGTCCACGCCGATGCAGTGGCCGCCCACCAGCCCCGGGCGGAAGGGCAGGAAGTTCCACTTGGTGCCCGCGGCCTGGAGCACCTCCTCGGTATCGATCCCCAAGCGGTTGAAGATCACCGCCAGCTCGTTGATCAGGGCGATGTTGACGTCGCGCTGGGTGTTCTCGATCACCTTGGCCGCCTCGGCCACGGCGATGGAGCTCGCCTTGTGGGTGCCGGCGGTGATCACGCGGCGATAGAGCGCATCGACGAACTCGGCGATCTCCGGGGTGGAGCCCGAGGTCACCTTCATGATGCTGGTGACGCGGTGCTCCTTGTCGCCCGGGTTGATGCGCTCCGGGCTGTAACCGGCGAAGAAGTCGCGGTTGTAGGTCAGGCGGAGACCCGCTCCACCACCGGGATGCACGCCTCCTCGGTGGCCCCCGGGTAGACGGTGGACTCGTAGATCACCACATCGCCCTGCCCCACCACCTGGCCCAGGGTCTCGCTGGCCTTGATCAGCGGCGTCAGATCCGGCCGGCGGCTGGCATCGATCGGGGTCGGCACGGTCACGATATAGACGTTGCAGGCCCTGAGCGCCTCGATCTCACTCTCGAAGCTCAGCTGGCTCGCCTCGGCCAGCAGCTCCGGCTCCACCTCCAGGGTATGGTCCACGCCGTCGCGCAGCTCGGCGATGCGCTTGGTGTTGATATCGAAGCCCACCGTGGGCAGCACCTTGCCGAACTCCACCGCCAGCGGCAGCCCCACATAGCCCAGGCCAATCACGCCCAGACGCACGTTATCCATGTCCAACATCGAAAGAGATCCCTAAACAGAAAAAGACAACCAGAACCAATCGCCAACGCCGCGAACCCGCCGGGTCAGACCCTTAATCGAATTTAGGGGTCTGACCCAAGGGGGCTACGCCAACGCTGGCCATGAGAGCCAACACCGCGTCCCGCCGGGTCAGACTCCCGGCGGTGAGCACCCCGCCAACTACAGCCATCAACACTGGCCTGAAACCAACCGGGGTCTGACCCAAGGGGCTTCGCCAGCGCATACAGAGCCACAACCTAAGCGGTTTCAGTAGCCAGCCCCATCACCTCCCGCAGCACCCGGCAAGACTTATCGATCTCCGCCACGCCCAGCGTCGGGTGCAGAAAAACATCAAGCTGGTAGCGGGAACGTTATTCCAACTCCTTGTCGCTTGCCGCGGGTATCTCCCGGCCCGCTGTCTGGGGCGTATGTGCCACACTCTGCTGGTCCGGCAACCGGTAGTGTGCCTCGCGCCGCTCGGCACTCTCGGCCATCACCTCGCGCAGAACCTCGCATGTTCGATCGATCTCGGCGTCGGTCAGGGCGGGGTGACACGGGAACATCAGGCTGGTCTCGATGAGTTCACGGGCCACCGGCAGCGGCGTCCCCGGCCGCCAAGGCGACCCCTCGAACGCCCTGTCGCGAGGCGCCGTCGAACCGCTACCAGAAAAGCAAGGCACGCCGCGAGCATTGATCTCGGCCAGGATACGGTCTCGATCCCAGCCGGGCCTTAGCCCCTCGGGCTCGACGAATATTGTGGCCATGGCGGCCCCATGTGATATATACGCCGGAATGGACGTAACGCGCAGGCTCGGGCACGCCCGCGCCGTCTGCCAAAGCCGCTCGGCGTTCGTCTGGCGAGCCACCTTCCACTCAGGCAGACGGCCCAGCTGGATTCGGCCAACGGCCGCCTGCACTTCGGTCAGGCGCCAATCCGGATGTGGCCCCTCAGGCTTCAAGCGAAGGCCCTCAGGGTCTGCGGATTCAGAGACCACGCTCCAGCGTTTGTCCTGATCCTTGTAGGCGAACATCCGCTGATACAGTGTCTGATCATTGGTGGTCAGCATGGCGCCATCAAGAGTGCCGGTGGTCATGAATCCATCCGGGTCGAATGCCCAACAGGCCACATGCCCGGAACTGCCGACACTGCGCCCCTTGTAGGCCGCTCCGAACGCCTGGGAGCACTCCTCGATCACGGCCAGGCCATGACGCTCGGCCAGCGCCATCAGGCCGTCCATCTCGCAGGGTAGCCCTGCTTCATGAACCGCCACCACCGCCCGGGTTCGTGATGTCATCCTCTCTGCCACACTGGCGGCGGTGATATTGCGAGTCTCGCGGTCGATATCGGCCAGCACCGGTACCGCTCCGCGCCTGACAATCCCCGCCATCAGCGCGGGGGTCGCCAATCCGCTCACGATCACCTCGTGGCGGGCATCCCGCTCATCGCCGATACCCAGCCCCGTCAGGGCCAGTTCCAGTGCCGTATCGAAGTCGCGGATTCCCAGGGCATACTCGCAGTCGGCAAATTGCGCGAAGTCCCGCTCAAAATCGCGACCTTCATAGCCATCCCAGTAGGTCAGGTTGCCCGACGCCAATACCTTCAGCTGCGCCCGAGTCTCCTCCGGGCCGACGCAGGGCCAGGCCGAAGATGCATGGTGATTCATTGAGATAACCTCCAGGTTACCGGGACCTGATTCATGGAGTGCCTGCTCGATCAGCCCTTGGTACGTGCTCGAAGACTGAAGGAGTTGCTCGCCCCAAGCCAATGGGCGATTGAGTACGCGGGCATGATGTGGGGGTGTCGGTCACGGAGTGTCAGGCGCATACAACTGAGGCTCGGGGCTCGCTTTGGTTGCCTTAGCCTTCTCGGCTTCCGTGAGCAGTCGATAGCTGGTGATACGCCGTTCGGTACATTCGGCCATGACCTCGGTCAGCACGGTACACATTCTGGTGATCTCGGCCTCGGTCATTGTGGGGTGGCACGGGAACATCAGGCGAGTCGCGGCGACCTGAAAAGCCACCGGTAGCGATTCCACTAATGCCGTGCTGACGCCCCGCAAGGTGGGTCCCATCCCGGGTTGCGAGTAACAGTACACCCCTCGGGCAACGATTTCGGTCAGGATGCGGTCGCGATCCCAGCCGGTCTTTAACCGTTCGGTGTCGACGAAAACCGTGGCCAGGCTGGCCGCATGGGTCACATACAGCGGGGTGGACGGTACCTGGAGGGCCCGACACGACCGGGCTACCTGCCATAGCCGCTCGGAGTGCACCTGGCGGGCCACCTGCCAGCTGGGTAGTCGGCCCAACTGGAAGCGCGCAATGGCGGCGCGAATCTCCGACAGACGGCTCTCGGCGCGCTCCCCCCGGAGTCTGTCCATCCGCTCATGGAGCGCCGGGTCGCGAGTGGTCAGCATGGCGCCACTCTCGTCCCCGGTCGCCAGGATCGAGTCCTGACCCAAGGACCAGCAGGCCACATGGCCAAGGCTGCCGACGCTGCGACCCTTGTCACGTGCGCCCGCTGCCTGGCTGCAGTCCTCGATCACCCGCAAGCCCCGCTGCGCGGCCAATGCCATCAGGCCATCCATGTCACCAGGCATGCCAGCCTCGTGGGTGACCAGCACCGCCTGGGTCTGCGGGGTCAGGCGTGAGCTGACCGTCTCGGCTGTGAGCTGCCGAGTCACGGGATCGACATCCGCGAACACCGGCAACGCCCCTGCGTTTTCCAGGTTCAGGATAAGCGCGCAGGAGGCCAGGCCGCTGACGATCACCTCATGGCGCTCACCGGTTTCCTGGCCGATGCCCAGGCCGGACAGCGCGATTGCCAACGCGGTGGGGAAATCGACAACCCCCAGGGCGTGCTCGCAGTTGGCGAATCGTGCGAAATCCCGCTCGAACTCACGGCCATGGTGCCCCTCCGCCGGTGCTGTGCCGCCCGATGCGGGCAGGCCCTGCAGCGACTCTCTAACGGCCGGGCGGTAGCCGGGCCAGAAGGCAAGCCAGCGAGGCGACAGCGGAGGCTCGGCGCCCGGCAAGAACAGCACCGAACCAGGAAGGCGGTGCTCCCGGGCGATGCGCTCCCGCACTTCGGCAGGGCCGGCAATGGCATCCGACCGATCCGCCGCAATAGCCGGCTGGTCGGTACCGGCACCTTCGGCCGTGGCGGGCTTGGCCATCGGCGCGGGTGCCGGCGAGGTCTGGGTATCCAGCTTGAAGGCCAAGCGGTAGGCGCAGCGGCCCAGTTCAGACTGGTTGTCCAGCGGCGCGGCAATATCGGCCTTACGCCACTCGGCTTCCACCTGGCGAAGCTTCGCCAGCTCGGCGGGGAAATCGAGTGTCTCGAGCAGCTCCGCGGATGAGGCGGCGCCCCCGTGGAAGGCTCGCGACAGGATCACGCGCCGCGAGCCCAGCCGAACATGCTCACCGATCACCCGTTCCGCCGGCAGTTCGCCCTGCCCGACCCGCGCCACGCCGCCGATCCCCCAGGCGATCCCCGCAGCGTTGAGCAGCTCGGCGCTGGGGTCCAGCAACCGGCTGGCCAAGGGCTCGAACAGGAAGTTGAGCCCCATGCCCAGGGAAAGGTCATTGAGGCCGATGTGGACCTCGTCACGCCCCGGGCTCAGCAGCGGCAGCCAGTTGGGCATGCGCACCAGCGCCTGGGGCGTCTCCACCAGGAAGGAGACCGGCACCTCGCCCCCCACCAGTTCGAGGAACATGGCCACGTCATGGCGGGTGGTGAACATCGGCAGCATCAAGCGCTGGGCTCCGCTGTCCAGCGCCCCGCGGATCTCCTCATGGGTATGCAGGTTCAGCGGGTTGAGGCGTACCATCAGCTCGGCCCGGCGCAGCGCCGCGGCCCACCGCCGCCACCTCTTCCAGGGTGTGCGCCGCCTTGCTGGGTATCCAGGTGCCCCTGGCGCTCGGCCTTGCCCAGCACCTCCTGGTCCATGAAGATGCGCGCCACGCCATGCTGTTCGATAAAGGCCGCCACCTCAGGGCTGGCGGTAATCATCATGGGCTCGATGCGGTTCATAGCCTCGCCTTCGGCAGTGTTCGACCAGGTGGATGTGTTCATGCAAAAAGGCACCATCAATTCGCCGGAATAACGGCAACAGGTCGCACAGCGGGGCTGCTACATCGCAATAAAAAGTGCAGCATCGGAGGGGGTCACTTCACAGTTAATGAAGCAAACCCAATTACAGAGACATCGGCCCAGGGAATATCAAAACAGATACGTTCTTCAAAACGTTCATAGATACCCCTGAGGATTCTGCTTCTGCCAGCGCCAAGTATCGGCCATCATATCGGCCAGGCTGCGGCAGGCCTTCCAGCCCAGTTCACGTTCGGCAAGGGATGCATCGGCCCAGCAGGCGGCCACGTCGCCGGGGCGGCGCGGCTCGATGCGGTAGGGCACCGCCTGCCCCGAGGCCTGTTCGAAGGCTTCCACCACTTCGAGTACCGAGTGCCCCTGGCCGGTGCCCAGGTTCCATGTATGCACGCCCTGGCGTTCTGCCAAGGCATTCAGGGCGCAGAGGTGCCCTTCCGCCAGGTCCATCACATGGATGTAGTCGCGAACGCCGGTGCCATCGGGCGTGGAGTAGTCGTTGCCGTAGACCGCCAGGCATTCGCGGCGCCCCACGGCCACCTGAGCCACATAGGGCAGCAAGTTGTTGGGGATGCCCTGGGGGTCCTCGCCGATCTGCCCGCTCGAATGGGCACCCACGGGGTTGAAGTAGCGCAGCAGCGCGATGGACCAGGCGCTGTCCGACACGGCCAGATCGCGCAGCACCTCCTCCACCATCAGCTTGGAGCGGCCGTAGGGGTTGGTAGGCTGCCCGGTGGGCAGGCCTTCATGCAGCGGCATGGGGTGCCCATCACCATACACCGTGGCCGAGGAGCTGAAGACCAGCCGCGTGACTCCGGCCGCCTGCATGGCCTGGCAGAGCACCAGGGTGCCGGCGACGTTGTTGCTCGTAGTAGGCAAGCGGCTGCTGGACGCTCTCCCCTACCGCCTTGAGCCCGGCGAAATGAACCACGGCGCCGACCGCATGCTCGCGGAACAGCTGATCCAGCAGGCCGCGGTCGCGAATATCGCCCTCGATAAAGGTCAGGGTGCGTTCGGTCAATCGCTCTACCCGCCGCAGCGATTCCCGGGAGGCGTTGCAGAGGTTGTCCAGCACCACCACCTCATGCCCCGCCTCCAGCAGGGCCAGCACCGTGTGGGAGCCGATATAGCCGGCGCCGCCGGTGACCAGAACAGTGTATGGGCAGTTATCTAGTAACATAGTCTCAAATCAGAACCTGTTTATATTGAAAAATACGGCCTCTGCAAGGACCTTGCCCTTGGATTTAAGTGAGCTTCTGCTAGATGTAGGCACCGACAGAATACCCGGCCACATGTTTTCGCATACAGCTTGATGAAGCGTATCCTCAAACCTGCCTTCAAAATCAACCGAAAGAAAACAGCTCAAGATCTCTCTATTGTTCATGAGCGCCGATGTATCATGATAGATATCATGATCCTGCATGCCTAAAGAGGCACAGCATGCATTGCGGTGCTCCCAGAAGAAAATGTCATAATCATCGTACCCAAGACTTGCCCCTCCCCCCCTCATGCCACTGTCTTCTAAAAACTCATCAAAACAAGTATCGACCTCTCTAATCAAGCTTCTCGGGAATAAAATTCTTTTGTAGAGATTAGTCATCCCTCTGCTTGTTAACGGCGGGAAGTTTTTTATTCCTGTTCGCTTGCTGTACGTTGCTCTTCCGACCTCGAGGCTTCACCTTTCAATTCAATAGCATTCTTTGGAAACCAGTTGGAAAGGGCAACCAGCTTATCCACTTCACTATCCTTGTGCTTTCTTATAAAGGCAGAATTTCTATCCAAAAGCTGCCTCATCTTCTCCCTGGCATCTTCTGAGATGCCATCGGTTCTTATAATGTCATGCCTCACGCCTAAGCTGAGTGCGAACTCATGAGCTTTCTCAGCCTCTGCGCTTTCTGCTGAGTCACCGCAGTAGGAATAAGCCGAGAAATGATCGCGGTAATCGTGGAGTGCTGCCAGGTTCATTCGGCTATCTTGGCCTAGCGACAAGCTGACACGAACTTCCCTGCTTTTCACATATAGCTCTGCGCTAGACTTGAGCGCCGAAGAGACAAAACCAACCTTCTCAGAAAGATTCTTCTCTTGGTTTACCCTAAGTTCCTCCACGTGTCTTTCTCGTGGAAAAATCCTAACCCTACGACCCAGAGCTGAACTGTAATAGACATTAGCCCCCACCATTTCAATATTTTTATATGGGCTTTTGTAGCCAGGCAAATGCCGCCTTCCAACCAAGTAAAATGGCGACTCGACAATACGCTCAATCAGCGGGTCTTTATCAGATACCATGAGCTCAGCAAGAAGCTGCGAATGCGAGGAATAGCTTACCTCTCCATTCCCTTCATAAACATAAAGCGGCACCATGCCAATGGCGTCACAGAACGCAAAGGTACCACTTTCGCGAACGACCAGAATCTGAAATCTTCCCGTAATCTTATCGACGTAGTCAAGAAAACTATCGCTTAACCGTTCTTTAGCATCACAAGATGCCAACAGTTTGGTTAGATTTTCGACAATGCCTGTCTCAGTTTGCAAGCCGAACGGATCAACCGCGTTTCCCAGCAATACAACGGAGCTTGAAAAGCCTTCTGAAAAGTACACGGAAGCATCCGGGTGAGACATCAGAACGTAGTCCCCAACCTTTCTAACACCCCATTCCAAAGCTCTTCTTTAAGGTTTCGCGGAATATCTATCGACCGAGGATAAAGCGCAAAGCCACGAGCAAAAAGCATAGAGGAAAAGTTTAAACCTTGACTCATTTCCAACCCCAATTTCCCATAGAATTAATAACCTGCTTTCGGGTCAACGTAGGTGATGGCTTTTACCTCAGAGCCTATGGCCAGATAATTAGATAGGAATACCCCCAGCGCCCGCTCCAGATAGTGCGGCGTGGTGCCGGAAACGTGTGGGGTGATCAACACATCGTCACGCTGCCACAGCGGTGAATCCGCGGGCAGGGGCTGCTGCTCGAAGACATCCAGGGCCGCGCCCTTGAGTATCCCGGCATCGAGGGGCCTGGATGACCGCCTCGCCTCGGACCACGCCCCCCTGGAGATATCTGATCAGCACGGCGCCGGGCTTGAGCCTGGCCAGAAACTCCGCGTCGACCAAGCCCAGTGTCTCGTCGGTCAGCGGCAGGCAGCAGACCAGAAAAGTCGGTGGTAGCCAGTTCGTCATCGATCGCTTCCAGCGGCACCACCCGGTCGACCTGCTCTACCGGGCGCAGATGCTTCAGGGTGCCGGCCACTTCCATATCGAAGGCCTTGGCCCGTTTGGCCAGGCTCTGCCCAATATGCCCCAGGCCCAACACAGTCAGCTGCTTGCCGGTAAGTTCATCCAGCCAGGAGCGCTGCCGCTCGGCGCGTTTGGACTGGTCGTGGAAGCGGCCGAATTAGCTTGGTGAAGTAGAGCATGGCGCCGATGGCGTACTCGCTCATGGGGGCGCCGTGCACCCCGCTGCTCTTGGTCATCAGCGGGCGAGTCTTGTCGAAGTCCATGGCCCAGATCTTCTCCACCCCGGCGGAGAGGAAGTGGATCCAGCGGTAGTCCGCCAGCCGGGCCAGGGCTTCGGATAGCCACGGTAGGGTGGGGGTGATCACAGCATCGAAGTCAGCCTGCTCAGGGTACTTCCTCAGGGCTACCCGCAAAGGTGATGGCCACCCCGTGGATGGCGGCGGTCAACTTCTCAATGACCGGCTCGCGCTGCTCATCGAGCACTTCGGCCTTCTGCAGATAGAGAATACGCCGGACCGGAAACGGCAAGTGCTTGTCGGGGAGACTCATCGAAAGGCCTCCTCAACGTCCTTGTCTTGCGGATTGCGGCCGTTGAGGCTGTCGCGGTAGGCACGCCAGTTGAGCCCTTCACCACCGTAGAGGCCGCTGCCCAGCAGCACCACCTTGATGGTGGTGAAAATGATGTCCAGGTCGTAGAAAAAGCCGCGCTTTTCTACATAGTCGGCATCGAAGGCCAGCTGCTTGAGCCAGCCCAGGCTGCGCCGGCCGCGCACCTGGGCCAGGCCTGTGAGCCCGGGGCGCACGGCAAAGCGCTTCATGTAGCCCGGGGGTACCACCTCCTTCTGCTCCATCAGAACCGGCCGCGGGCCCACCACGCTCATATCCCCCCTGAGGATATTGATCAGCTGCGGAAGCTCATCGATGCTAGTGGCGCGAATCAAGCGCCCGGCCCGGGTGATGCGCGGGTCGCGCCCGGCGCTGACCACCTGTTCGTTGTGCTGGTCGATCTGCTCCGGGGCGCGATGCACCATGGTGCGGAACTTGAGAATACGAAAGGGCCGGCCACCCAGGCCGGCCCTCTGCTGCAGGAAGAACACTGGCCCTCGGCTGTCGAGCTTGATCCATAGCGCCACCGCCAGCAGCAGGGGCAGGATGACCAGCAGCACTGCAGCGCTGGAGATGATATCGAAGAGGCGTTTGGCCAGATCCTTCATGCGGGGTTCAGCTCCATGGCGTCGAGAATGACGCGGTTGACCTTGTGAACATCGTAGTAGCATTCCACCCGCTGCCAGGAGGATTCGCCCATCTCGGCAATCAGCTCGGACTGGGCCAAGAAGCGCGCCATGGCCTCGGCCAGGGGGGCCACGCTGCGCGGAGCGACGAGAAAGCCGTTGACGCCCTCCTCCACGGTTTCACGGCAGCCGGGGGCATCGCTGGTGATGATGGGCCGGCCCATGCTCATGGCCTCCAGAACCGAGCGCGGCGTGCCTTCCCGGTAGGAGGGAAGCACGAACACCGAGCTCCGGGTGATCCAGGGGCGCACGTCCTTCACTCCGCCCACAAACACCACCACGCCTTCGGCCTTCCAGCGCTCGAGATCCTCGGCCGCGCAGGAGTGCGGCAGGTTGGGGTCGTGGGGGCCTACGGCGATAAAGCGCGCCTCAGGGTAGTCGCTGCGCACCTGACGGGCCGCCTCGCAGAACTCGGCGATCCCCTTCTCGGTGAGCAGCCGGCCGATAAAGAGAAAGGTGGTAGGCCCTTGGGGCAGCGGCTCCCGGGAGAAGCGCTGCATATCCACCCCGGAGCCGTAGGTGCGCACCGCCTTGCTTCGATCTTTGAGCATGCCGCGAACCAGAAACTCCTGAAGATCATCGGGGTTCTGGAAGAACACCCGGCGGTTGGCGGAAAGCCCCATTCGGTAGAGCACGCCGATGACCTTCTGCAGCCGCCGATTGCGGGCGTTATCGGTGGTGAACACATGGCCCAGGCCGGTGATCATGGAGTAGATGCGCGGCACCCCGGCAAGCCGGGCGGCCAGGCTACCGTAGACTACCGGCTTGATGGTGTAGCCGAATACCACCTGCGGACGTACCTCGCGCAGCAGCCGGCGCAGGGCCAGCAGGTACTTCAGGTCGTGCAGCGGATTGATGCCGGTACGCCCCATCTCCACCGGGTAGATGGTGATGCCCAGCTCCTCGACCTCCGGCAGGTAATCGGCGGTAGGCACCGCCGCGGCCACTTCCAGCCCGGCGGCACGCATATCGCGAATCAGGTCGCCCCGGTTGGCAATTAGAGAGCGGGAGTTGCCGGCAGCTATTAAAATTAATTTTTTGTTAATTCTATTATCTTGCAAGCCGTTTTCCTCTAAGAAAACGATAAACAGGTTTTGGCAAAGCACCGACAATCAATGGTCTGAAAGCATAAGGATATAGATAAAAAGGGAAATTTAATGATGAATAAGCCACCAACCTTGCAACTGCAGCATTGACCCTAAACTTATAGGCTCGACGCTGCTCTGCTTCACGGCCGTCCCGCATACTATAAAGTGGCTTTTTTATATTTGCTCCAACAAACCCGGCGGCATAGAGGCGTGAAAACAGATCATAGTCCTCGACTCTCAACAACCTTTTCTTTTCCAGATAACCATTCACAGAAATTAAGCAGCCACGGCGAAACATAGTTGGTGCGTGGCAAAATGGCGACGATTTCAAAAAATCACGCGCCACAGGAAACTCTTTAACAGCGGTACCCCCCCAAGTATCACCGGCATCAAAAAAGAGCATATCACTACTTACAAAATCGATTTCCGGATTTTTCTGAAGAAAATCTAACTGCATTCGAATTCTGTTAGGGCAAGACATGTCATCTGCATCTTGCCTCGCTAGATACTCCCCTCTTGCAGCGCCAATACAGCTGTTTAGCGTTGCATTCAAGCCTTTATTATCTTTATTTTGGATAATAACTATTTTATCCGGCCACTTTTCCTTATAGCGCGCTAATATTTCAAAGGTGCTATCTTTAGATCCATCATCGCACACAACTATTTCAAAGTCTTCGAAATCCTGAGAAAGCATTGAGTCCATGCTCTCTTTTATATAGCACTCACAGTTATAGGCACCCATTATAAACGAAACTTCCGGCATAAACATCTCCTAAAAACTTTAAACACAAGAACGAGAAGAAAAGCCCTGTATCCTTCATCATATACGCAAAGAAAAGTAAGTAGAGAAGCCTGAAAAGCACAGGGCTTAAGTGATCGTCCCTTTTAAAACCATACAAGCATATCCAGGAAGCAGCTATCACATGAAGAGGCATAAAATTATATGCCATTCTGCCAAACATATTGGCACCACTAAAGAGAGCAGGAAGCAACACGGCAAAGCAAACTATAGAAGCATTAAAGGCTATATTAGTTAGTGGATCATTATCTCTATTTATTTTTTTTCTCAGGAAAAAAGATACAGCAGGCACAATGGCAAAAAAGGCAACCCTGAGCGGATTTATACTCGCAGCTTCATATAAAATATCATCACTATATTCAAGACCTATGCCCCTTAAAATAGTTTCCATGTGGCTGGTAGCAAACCCATAAAAAATTGCCAACACCGAAAAAGCGACCAACACAATAATTGATCGCAACCTCCAAACTGAAAAACTAAGGACTGGCAGAAGGACTAAAACATAAACGAATGGATGAAAAAGGCCTGCCAAGAGCATCCATGCGAAACTCAAACAGTACTTTCTACGCAAAAAAAGTGGAGTGAGACTAAAGAAAAACCAATCCCTATAGATTGCTTTAAGCCTGCCATCCCAAAAGAAAAAAGGCCTACTACAATAAAGAAAAAAACGGCGTCACTAAATCTATCAGAGTTTTTATAGTAAAAATAAAACACAGCGAAAATGTAAAAAAAAGAGGTGACTAGCAAAAGCTCTTGCGGACCGACCCCAAACAATTTAAGGGCATAAAGTGTGGCATTGTAAGCAGGGTAATTAGAAACATCCAAACTAATCAACCCCGCTAAGGAGTCTAATGAATGCCTTGCATAGGTATCAACATAGGCACCTGTGTCGTTGTGCCTACCTCGCAACCCTGAAAACAAAACCATAGGCATCGTTGCGATAAAAATTACGATTAATGACCCTGTCTTATTTTCACAAATAGCACCATTAAAGGAGGGGTTAGAGCCCCTATACTTTCCGGCAAATACAGCCAGCAACATAGAGATAGTTAGCAACAGGGCGTACGACAGCAAACTTTATACCTTTACAGGTCACAAACAAAAAAAAGATTAGAAAGAGGCGCGAAATTTAATTTTGAAAAAGTTCAGCCAACCGTTGGGCACCGGCCTTTGCAGAAAACCCGTGCTTTTCAAGCGTTTCTTTCCGAATATTTTTATCAACAAAGGGTAGCTGAGAAGAAGACACAATACGTTGAGACCAGAATTCAGCGGACTGCTCCAACCCAACAAAATCAATCAACCCCAACCCAAGGTCAACCTCCGGCGATATTGTACTAGAAATCACTGCAGACCGTCCCGCTGCCTGGGATTCGACAAGTACCACCGGGAACCCTTCGTGTAGCGAGGGCATGAATATCACATCTGCTGCAGCCATCAATTCGGGAATTTCCTCCCGCAAACCCAATAACTTAATATTCTTCTCTAGCCCAAGCTCGGCAATTTTGGTCACAATCTTGTCTCGTTCAGGGCCGCTTCCTACGAATAGCATTCTAAAATCTGCATCTCTTTCACGAAGTGCAGCGGCCACCTGTAAAGACCAAAGATGATTCTTCACAGGCATTAGCCGCCCTACTTACAGAACTATTAGGCAGCCATCTGGTATATTCAATTCCTCTCGAATACCAACGCCATCTGCCGATGTGAAGGAATTGACATCTACCGCATTAGGAATAATCTCAACATCCTTACGGTCAGGAAAAAGATGCTCAGCTGCAGCCACTCCGCAGGCTACATAACGTGTGGGCACCCAAGACATAAGCCACCGCATCGTACTTTGGTACACACGACCAACAGTAGACGAAGAATTCCTATCACTTGTGCTATGGGAATGTGCAATGCGTACCGGCACGCCCGCTAGCTTGGCAGCTAAAAGGTTCAAACCGATGCTGAACAGTGTGTGCGACTGCACAATTTTCCAATGCCCCCTACGCAGCGCCTTAAACAGGCTGAAGAAACGCTGAAGTGGGTTACCGCCTTTCAGACGTACAATGCGCCCGCCCCTTGCTTCAATTTCGTCGTCGAAATCGCAGCGATCGTTGGTAAAATAAACGAAGTCAAACTGGTACTGGGAGCGATCTATTTCCCGGTAAAGATTCATGATCATGGTTTCAGCGCCGGCTCGGTCCATACGGCCGACGATGTGGAGAACACGTACTGGAGTGGTGTGGTCAGCGCTATTCATGACACTTCCGGAGAATGGTGTTTTCGAAGAACCTTTTTCTTAAAGATACGGAGAGCCTTAATTCCGCGAACTGAGCACACGCCCAGTTTTGTGAATGTATAAGGCAGACTTACAATTGCACCCATGAATGCCGCTTTCACACACTGAGGGTAGACTGAGCCCAAAGAGCGAAGTTCGGACTGCAGGTGCTTCGCGTGCCCAATAGCTTCGGAAACCAAACTGGAGTCAATCCTAGTCAATACGGTCCAAAACGTTACATATACTTTTGAAGATAGTGCCGTTAACTCGGCGTCACCGCCACGTTGACGTACGGACTCCAGCACCATCTGCTGCACTGCAAATTGGTCAAGGAGCTTTCTGCCCATAGATGCAGTAATCGACGTGCCACGCTGTCTGTAGCAATACCATTGCCTGTCCAAGTGATGTATTAATGCACTTGAGAAGCCGAGCTCCCAATGAAATGGCCAATCCTCATAGTAGAGCCCTACTGGAAAGCGCAGCCTCTGATCACGTAATAGTTCAGCACGGATAAATTTTAGCCAAGCAAAATGCGGAAGCTTGAAATACTCTACCCTATCAAGTGACTTCGAACTTCGGTTATCAGCAATCTGGCTAAGCTTGGGAAGCTCTTCACCATCCTTGAACGCAATGAAATCGAACACCACCACATCTGCACCAGTTTCCTGAGCTTGGGTGAGAGAGGCCTCGACTAGCGCAGGAGCAATCGCATCATCCGAATCCACGAACAGTACAAAATCACCTGTTGCCGCTTCTATGCCAGTATTGCGAGCCGCGGAAAGACCGGAGTTTTGTTCGTGCCGCAGCAAACGTACGCGTGAATCCGCTAAATGAGGCTCAAGCTTGGCTAATGAACCATCGGTTGAGCAGTCCTCGACGACGAGGATTTCCAGCCGCTCGTACGTCTGGCCGCGAATCGAATCAAGGCATTCATCGATATAACGCTCCACGTTGTAAACGGGAACAATCACCGACACCAAAGGGCGTTTCTGAGTATTCATATACGAGCTATGGCCATGCGTAGTTCTTCGTAATGTGCAATATCTATAGTATGCTGCGCGGAATCACGTCTTGGCGTATCCAGAAGTTGACGAACGATAGTTTCTATTCCAGCCAACTCGTCCAATTTCAGGAAGCACACCTGCGGAACATTGGCTAGCCAATCCTCCCAGGTCTGCTGGATCTTGTGATTCGAGTTCGGCAACACTAGGCAAGGTGTTCCAGCGAGAGCAGCCAGAATCATACCGTGGAGGCGGTCTGTGACGACCAGTTCTGCACTCTGGAACTGAGAGAGCTTATCTGCAAGCAGCTGAGCGCAGCGCTCAGGAGGGAGCCGGGAGCCACCAGCGTGAGTGTCGGTTACCTCGATGTCTAAACCGAGATTAGTTAACGCCTTCGATAGCACTTGACGATGGCCGTCACTCAGAGAGCGCTCACGGTCATCTCGCAAGCACAATAGCGCACCTCGCTTCTCAGTGCCGCCATTGGCCCCAAGCGACTCAGCGGTAGCGCTGAGCACAATATCTGGAGAGAACCCAACTTTGACGGACGGTCGCTCCTTGAACAGTTCACACAATTTCTCGAAGGTTACCGACTCGCGAGCAAATAGGTGCAGATCTTTATGACGTGAATATATACGAACTATTTTTCCGAGTGCGCGCTTAGATTCACTCGATTCACCCCAATCCAGCGTTTGTGGAAAACAGATGATACGATTATCAGGGAAAGAGCGGATTACCAGCTGCCGCAGTTCTTCTATATCAGGGTACAGCGATCCCATATTTCCGCCGCCAACCGTGGTTACTATATCTTCTGGCCGTACCTGCTTACGAATGGAGCGGAGCACCTGCCGCGTAGAACTTATTGGGATCAGCACAACCTGGTGGGTAGGTACAAATTTTTCTAGGAAAGCCTGTTGTGCTGCAGTGATTGCCAGGTCGCCGATGTTGCCGTAATCTGCGGCAAGGAAAAGGAATGCGCGATTCCCTTCAGGCAATGTTATGTTTTTCATTCTCAAAAAGGAAGACACGAAAACCTTCACCTTCCTTGGTAAGAATTTCGTAATTATTTTTCTCACCCTCCCCATCAACTTGCTCCAACACTTTTTTAAGCGACCTACGGTTTCGAAGAGATAATCAAGCTATCAAGGCTAGAAACATCCTAGCGCGGAACATGGCATAGACAATCTTCAAGCCTTTTGACGGAGGTGTAGCCCCACCCCATGCCAAACATGTTTTCACAAGGAACGAAGCTCTAGCAGCCTTCAACTCCAAGACCTTATCCTTTATATCGGGAATTTGCATTGCGTTAGATATGAGCCATGGCACTATATGAAGGAGGTAGTAATCGCAGATATCTTTTATAACTTCGCTCCCTACCCCCCCCGAGCGAGAGTGGAGGTTAACACGAGCTTCAAAGTGTCTCTCCATGTTTTTTAATAAACCAGGCTTATACCGTGCACTTGATAGCGACCCCTCAACCTCGTAATAACGATAAAGCACATGCGGAACTCTTATAATATGGGATGACCTACTAACCGCCTCTATATTGAATATGGTATCTTCGCCGAGCCGTATCTCTTCACTAAAACGGATACCACTCACGGACTTCCTACTAAAGACTTTTGTACATGAGAACCAAAAGAGCTCACGATCCTTAGAAACACTTTTTAGCAAGTCATCACTCGAGCCCTTGTGTTCTCTCGGTTTCGGTGAAAATTTCTTGCTCTCCTTGCCTACAAAGACTCGCTCATACCCAAAAACAATAATATCAGGTTTTTTTCTGCAATACGGATCGAGAACAGAAAAGTAGCTTTTTGAAAGCTGATCATCGCTATCTAAAAATACAATATAATCGCCTTTAGCTATTGCCAACCCTGCATTGCGGGCAGCAGAGGGGCCTTTATTTCTTGGCTTATAAAAACAAACCAATCATACTGTTTAACATAGTCTTTTATTATTTTACCTGAACCATCGGTTGAGCCATCGTCGATCAAAACAACCTCAACATTATAGCCATCCGCAGCACTGACAACACTATCAAGACATGAAGCAATGTAAGCTTCAGAGTTGTACGCTGGGATAACAACTGAAAATTGAGGATTCATAAATATTGCTTTAGAAAATTGATCGAAGATTCTCGAAGAGGGCCTAATCGTTTAGCCACAACTTCAAAATCAATTGGTTTTAATGCATCCGTGATTTCAAAATCTTCACTAGGATACATCAATCTATTTTTTAGCCCAAGCAAATCCAGAATAGATTCAAATCTAGCAGCGCCACGGCCACGGTTAGCAATTGCTATGAATGGCTTTTCAAAAATTATTGAAAAGACAACTCCGTGAAAAGAATCCGTTACAACAAACTTTGACTCAAAAAAGGCTTTTACCCATTCATTTGTTGGCGGAAAGCAATAGCTTTCTAAATTCTTATATTCGATAGTCGGGTCTGCTGGTAAGGGCTGTCTTGAAAGGTATTCTCATCTAAAGTGCTGGAAATTTCTGTCAACAATATGATCTTTAAAGTCAGTAGGGTCAAGAATGTATGTCAAGACTCCTTTGCTCTTCCCCTCCGCACCTTTACAAAATTCTGAAACATAATCAGATCTGTCGACTAAAAGAGCGGGGTCAAGCACTAATGATGCTTCGACATTGAATTTATCTCGACACAACTCAACCGCCGACAACTCACGAACAGAAATTCCTTCGAATTTTTTTATTAGCTCTTTGCATCGAACTTCTTGTCTCTCCGAATACTCCCATTCATCAACACCAAAAGAAGCTGCATATGAAATTTTCACTGGTATTTTTTGTGGGCTATCCTCCAGAAAGTCTAAATAGTAATTTTCTAGCTTTGGAGAATATCTCGGACGCCAGACTTGATCACTCCCGACGATCAATGCATCGATGGCTGTTGTGGAAAAGAAATCGTGCAAGAACTTTTCTTCACGCACAGGCTGCGTTCTAACAATATTGCTGTCAATGAATTTAGTTTGGTGTCGTCGAATATACTTCAAGTGCTCAGAATAGAGCGTACGCCCCCCTAATTTATAGATCATGCTCTGTAATGAACGCTTGACTCTGCTCGCACGACGCCTTAATAGGGACCCGTTTGTGGAGTAATGGCGATCCACGGTAATTGGTTCATGTCCCATTTCCTGGAGAACTTTTTGCAGCGCCCAAGCTTGAAGGATCCCACCATAATTAGTTGATAGGGGCTGCGTCAAGATTGCCACTTTCATAATCAACTGCTCCCCAAGCAGCGCCGTGGCTTTTAGCACAGCACCGGAGTTTTATGTCAAGGGTTGGCAATTTAACATGCCTTTTTTAATTTAACACTTATAAATATAGGTCGAATCAGCACCAAGCCGCTTTAAAGCTTTACAATTTCTTTGACCTTACGCTTCCCAAAAGAAAGCACCCTGCGAACAAACGAATGCCCCTGGCGTGAGTACCGTAAATGAGTCGGCTTCATCGCCCCTAAATAATCTGACAGCTCACCCGTCGTTTTTGCCTTCAAAAAAGACTCATGCGACAGTACCCTCAGCTTGGTTCTTAAACGCTGCCGCTTCATCTCGTAGCGCGGATACAACGTATTGGTCGGCTCTGTTCTTTTAGTTGGAACCCAAACCTTGTCGTTTTGTTCACAGTGAATTCTATACCCTATCGCAACCTTCCTATGCCGCAACCCTGCATCCTGAGACTGCACAGCTTGCTCAACACCTAGATCATCCATCTTTAAACGCCCCTCAATTCGGGCATTCACAATCAACTGACGGATCTCCTGATTTCTGGTGACCACCACGTTAGTGCCATAACTGTCCTGCACATACTCGGGTAACCAGGCCTCGTCCAATGCGACATCTGCCGTTTTAGAAAAAAAATCGTCACAAAAATCACAAATCTTGAACGCGGCGGAGCCCAATTTGCGCTGAACAGCTGGAGCAACGCGCATACTTCAGTGCTGTATCAACACGTCATCTAAACTGTACTTTTCAGATTGCGCTACCGAAAATTCATCTTTAAGGTTTCCTACAGCAATCATCATAATCAACCGCTCATTTTCAGGAATACCCCCAGCTGCCATCAGCCTTTGCTCTTTAGTGTAGGGCATGCATGTATTTAAAGGACACGAACCAAGACCGGCGGCATGAATTGCCAGCATCAAATTCATTGAAACTAGCCCACCATCTACAAACAATTGGTTATGCTCGTGCCGAGTAAAGGCTTTCAGGTTACCTGTGACGATAATCAGTTTGTCTATGCATTCTGTGAAGCCCGCGTTGCCATTCTGGTATGATAGCAGCTCTGCTATTTTGGCCTTATCATCATAATAGTGTATGAACCAGCCTTGCCTGTTACATACAGAAGGCGCCTTGAGGCTTGCCGCAATCGCAGATTTCAATAACCTTGACTCAACCGGCGTGCTATCAAAATCTCTAACACTATGCCGGAACGACAAGAACTCATCATACTTCTCAACCGACCAATCATCCCATTGACTTTTAGCGAGCCACTTTAAGCCGCCTTTTCCTTGTGGGCCAGTCACATCAACGAATGCATCCATCTCGTTAATAAAGCCCGGCTCAAAAAGCTCTTCCTTTCCGCGATGTAATTCCCGGTACTTTCTCAGCGTATCGCGAACGATCTGCCCCACTTCCTGCCCACCAAGTGACTCGTAGGTTTTGGTTCTAGCTATGAGGTCTTTTATCTTAGGCTGGCCGAACGCCTCTCTCGGTTTAGGCAACGCCATCCCTTTCTCGACAATATGACAGTGCTTGATAAGGTAATACCTTAGTTGTGCGAGATCCCTGTCAGGATTTCGTTCGCTGAAAGAATTTCGTGCGTGAAGATTAAAACTCTTTACTGCCGAAACCCACTCAACGAGCAGAGGTTTAGTACGACCAACAACTGCCAGTATTACTCTTTTGATCAAGTTCACTCTACGGCCCGTATATCAATTTATCTTAAGTTTTCTATTGAAGATCAAGCGAAGGCTTGCAAATAGTTCAACTAGATCCACCCTTGAGGGCTTGATTGTTAGGCACACACACAAATATACAACTACACACGCAGGCACAAAGGTAAGAAGGCCTATTATAGGATTAGCTATTTCAATAAAGCTTCTAGCCAAAATCATTACAGCCATCGTCAATATGGCGCAGCCCAATGCGGGAAAAATCGGCTTACTGAACTCCCAGAACGACAGTGGAAGAAATCGGCTTGAGTAATACAAAAAGACGGGGAGCCTAATCAGCAATCCGGAAAGAGAAAAGGCGAGCACGATTCCGAACACACCCCAATAACTTCCGATTAGCAATGCGCCCACAGTAATGACCAGACTATGGAACTTTGACACCATCATTGCTCTAGCCTCTCCTGCAGCTATCAACGCTACGGCAATCAAGCCAGCAAGTGGCTGAATAAAGGAGTAAACCGCCAGAAATCTGAAAAAGGGAATGGCTTCAGTCCATGAGGGTCCCAAAAAAAGAAAAACTATCCATTCAGCAAAGAGCGCCATGGTCACAGTAATGAGCGTCGACACCAACGCCAGCTTGCCCATCAAAGACCTCATTGTCCTATTTAGCTTCTCTGGATTATCAGCTATCCGAGAGACAGTGGGCTGAAGCACATTAATAATTGGGGGCAATAGCTGGGACGATGGTATCGATGTCAGCATATTCGCTCTGTTGTAAAGACCCAGTGGCTGAGACCCGCCGATATAACCAATTGTAAAGGGGGTAACGTTGCTCGCCAAATACCCAATAAAATTCGCTCCAGTCAAATTCGCACCAAAACCCAAAAGGGGCCGCACACCGGAACCACGGCTCAACCTTGAAGGAACCCAGCGGGCGCTCAGCCAACGCATGACTGTTTTAGTTGCGAAGGTCGTAATGGGGCTGATCACAAGCGCCCAATACCCAAGGCCACCCAAGGCTGCCGCTATACCGGCGACTATCCCTGCTGCCATGGAGACAATGTCGATCAGCGATATGGCTTTGAACCGCATCTGTCGACGCAGCAGGGCATCGTGCTGAACGGAGAGCCCTCCAATGAGGAAGGTCAAACTCATGGCAGCCATCACCAGTGTCAGGCGTGGCTCTCCATAAACTGTGGCAACAAGGGGCGAAACCACGATGCCAAGCAAGCACATGCCAGCGCCCAAGGCACCATTCACCCAGAACAGATTGGACACTTGGGCATGGGTAATGTGGTCGCGCTGGATGGTTGCCATTGAGAGGCCACCTTCCATGAACTGGAGTGCTAATCCTGTAAACACCGTGACCATAGCAATCAGACCAAAGTCTGACGGTTGCAGCAGTCGAGCCAGGATGGCAATGGAGCCTAGCTGCAGTGTCAGCTTGATACCTTGGGCAGCCAAGGTAATGCCTGCACTTTTTACAGCGCGTTCTTTCATGCCAGTCTTGAGATGATCGGCGTTGAAAAGTTGGTCTTTAGGGTTTGGCACTTGTGGGGGGTCGTCGTGAAGTGTTGTGAGTTTATGTACTGCCAACTAATTCAGGCACTTTTGCCGAAAACGCTATTTCGTGATCGGCGGCATTTTTGGGTTCTTCGTCACTTCACGTGGATTTGGCGTGATCGAACAGGCGGCCTACCGGGCTGCCAATCAGGTAAATCATGGCGATGAAGTTGGCCTGGTTTCGGTAGCCGCGTGCGCGTGAACGAGCCGCCTGGAACAGGCCGTTCATGCCTTCCAGTCGTGCGTTGGTCAGTCCCGAGATCCACCGCCTGACCACCGCGTCGGCATGCCGCTCCAGCGTCGCCAGGGCTTTCCCCATCGGCTTCAGCAGTGGCTTCTCCGAGACCGCCGCCTTCATGACCTTGAGGTAGTTCGTGATACGCCACCGAGCCGCCCGCGGCGTCGGGGCCTTCTGGATCCAGCGCAGCTTCTCCTTGATCACCCAGGCGTCGGACGTGGCGCTCTGGTCGGCCACCAGCTCCTGGAGCGCCGCCAGCTGCTTGGGCGTCAGATTCTCGTTTTCCAGGCTCTTCAGCAGGGCCCAGCGCAGCGACTTGGGGTGTTCCTGCTCCCGGCGCTCCTTCTTGCGTACCTCGTCCAGCCGCTTGGTAAAGGTCTGCACGATATGGAACCAGTCGACCGTGACGTCGGCCTTGGGAAGATGCTCGGCCACGCCGCTCAAGAAGGCCTGTGACATGTCACAGACGACCTCGATCACGTTGTCCGGATTGCCGCCATGGGCTGCCAGGAAGGCGCTGAAGGCCTTGATGGCGTCCTTGCCGTGGCCGGGGACGGCGAAGATCACCGGCTCCTGCTTGCGCTGCATGTCGAGGAATACCGTCACGTAACGCTGGCCGCGCCGAGAGGCGGTTTCGTCGACGCCGACGGTGGCCACGTTGCTCAAATCCAGCTCCCCCAGCATGCGGCCGACGTAGTGGTGCACGATGCGCCACAGCCGCTTGTCGGAGATCTCCAGCTGCCGGGAGACGGCCAGTACCGGCATCTCCTTGACCAGCGACATGGCGGCTTGCTCGAACAGCAGGGTGAAGTCGCTGCCTGGCCGCGCCCAAGGCACCTCAATGCGCTTGACGCCATGTACGGGGCACTTAGTGCGAGGCACGCGGGCATGCAGGTAGCAGTGGTGCTGGAAGAAATTGAGGTGCCGCCAGGTCTTGTCGGCGAAGTCGTGAGCCGGGCAGGCCTTGCCGCACTCAGGACAGGGGTAGAGGCTGCCTCGCTCGGCCTCGACGTAGAGGTCCAGGCGATGGGGTGACACGGAGGTATCCAGGTGCTGGTCCTTGAGGATCCAGGGCGCTTCCAGGCCCAGGCCGAGGGTCAGAATCTGGGTGCCGTCCATGCCATGCCTCCTGTCGTCGTGGAGGTCATATCCTGGCCCAGCTCAGGGGGCGAATTCCACACCCAACGACGAAGAGCCCATTTTTGCCACTGGGCCGGAAATTTTGCCGTTTTGCTGCCCTGCCCTGCTGGCCGCCTGAGTGCCCGAATCGGCATTTCTGCCGACTATCGCGTTTCGCAAAATCCGCGGCAAAAATGCCGAAAATGCGATTTCACGTTTTGGCTTAACTCGCTAACCTATTGATTTTCAATTGCATTAGCGATAAGCGGAAGCTGCCAATCGATTTAATCAAACCGTCACTGCCACATCGCCCCTCTCATCACGTCGGTGTTTGTGATGCCGAAAGCGCGAAAACTCCGGGCTGAGTTCACAATAGCCTTCCATCCAATCTTGCCCTTGGCGGGGAGCCAACCTTACCCCAACGCCAGGCTTAAACAATGCCGGCTGAGCGCTTTCCTGGGGACTGATGCGGTCCTTGGTATAGCAGGTGTGGCACTCGACAGTCTCAGGCATGGGAAGGCCAAGCAGGCCCATCAGGGCATGGGCGTTGTGCAGGGCGCCAAGAAGCTGAGCCTTGACCTCCCGCCACTTCCCGGTAGTGACATTGCCCTTGAGCTCCACCAGGTGCAGTCGAGCCGGATGCCCGTCCTGTTCAAGCTCCAGCAGGATGCCGTCGGCAACCTTGCGCTGCTTGAGGAGCCGTAGGCGATTGTCCTCGCTCAGGTTGAAGCGCAGCAGCTGGTTATTACGGGGCGAGGTGAAGGTGGCGGTGCCTTCTCCCCCCTTCTGTCGTTCGATGACGCTGACGGCACTGCCTCTCTCATAGTGATCGGGCTCGATCCAGGCAAGCCGCTGCTCAAGCATTTCCATCCGCAGGCGCCTCCTGCTCATCGTCTTCCGCTTCCTGCAAAAGCATCACCTCGTCCAACAGCTCGGCCAGCGGCTCGTTGAACGTGGGTACGGCGATACCCAGTTCCGTCTGTTCCAGCGGTAGCACCCGAGTGGCCGCCGCCTCACGCCGGAACTGGTACGCCACAACGTGCTCAGGCGCCAGCAGCTCGTCATCCACATAGCCGAGCCTTTGCATCAGCGCCGCCCGCTGCGGGTGGGCGTGAAGCGCAGCGAGGTTGTTGAGTTGCTGGAAGAGCGTATCACCATGGGTGGTCGCGATGACCGGCAAGCCGGCATTCACGAGCCTGACAACGGCCCGGGCCATGAGGCGCTGCGCCTTGGGGTGCAGGTGGGCCTCGGGCTCCTCGATCACAATGGAGCGATAGCCCGGCTTGTGCTTGAGGAAGTGCACGATGGGCGTCAGCTCGGCCACAGAGACGAGGTGAGGTACATGGGCAGGCGCCGGCTGCCAGCACCTTCGGGCAGATAGTGATAGCTAGGCAGTGGCCCTGCCGTGGTCTGCTCCACCTGGCCCTTGAGCAGCTCATGCTCGAGCCACTGCGCCAGCGCCGTATACCTGGCGCCCTGCTTATTGCCTGGCTCGGCGAGCGCCTGCAGAAAGCGCACCACCGGCAGCGTAAACTCGCTGGCGCTTGCCTCTTCATCATCACCAAGGCCCGCGTCAAATAGGCTGAAAGCATCTCCCACCAAGGAGCGGTAGGCCAACATGAAGCCCGTGCGCGAGGCGGGCAGGAACAGCGGTTCGCCATCACTGCGGCGCGTCGCACTGCGCGGCCCGAACAGGGGTACGCTGATGTCGCCAGCCACCAGCTTCCAGGTGATCATGCACACAGCGCGATACTGGTCGGGCCCTTTGAGCAGGTTACCCTCTTCCAACAGGGGAAGGCGCACACTGTGCTCGGCGCGGGCACTCATGCGTGCCGGCGTGCTGCTGGTTTCCAGCTTGATGCGCAGCGCTTTGTGGCGGTGGTAGTTGTCGAGGCTCAGGCGGCCGATGGTGATGGCATCATCGCCGAATAGCCGAGCGGCCAGCTTGTTACGATTCTGCTGCAGCAGCTCATTGAACCAGTCGATAAAGCACTGCTGATCTTGCGTGGAAAGTACCGCCTCGGGCTGACGGCTGCCCTGATGCAGTTTCTGCACCGCAGCGCCCATCAATCCCATTAGCCGGCTCTGGCAGGTCTTGTAGGCCTTGGTGGTGGGCGTCGCCGTGGGAAAAACCGTTCGACCAAGCGCCAGTAGGCCCCAGAGCAGCGTGGCCATATAGCTCTTGCCGCTGTTATTCTCCCCGACGAAGAGCGTCAGCGGGCGTAGCTCGATGTCGGCTTGCTGGAACCTGGCGAACTGCTCGACATGCAGGGTCCAGCGCTGGTGCATGGGCATAGGAAAGACCCTATTGGTTCGTATTGCCTGAGGCGCTGGGCAGTCGACGTATATACTCGCCGATCGATGCGTTGATTGCCAGGGGCGAGGGTCAAGTGGCGGCAGAAGTGCCGGTGACCCGGCGCGGTGATGACTTGGTAACACCGGTTTCGCGCAGCTAGGTCGGCTTCTGCTGACGTTTCGCGATAAGGAAGACTGCCAACCGGCTAACTCATGCAGCCTTTTCTATATCCTTATAAAGTGCATCCGGAGCCAGATCTGCACCATTAGGCCAACAGACAACTCCAAATTCATCAATGGATACCAAGGAAAAAAAAGCAGGATCTCTCAATGGCTCGAATACTGGTCCGAACAACCTATCCTTGACCGAAACAACACCACTGGAGCCATCTGCAAAGACTACATGCAACCGGTAACCGGGAAGTGCTTCTACATAAGTAACTTTGTACATATCTATTACTCCAATGGCTCAATCTTTTTGAGCGGATAATGCAGCCCAGCCAAATCCCAATCTTCCATCAGTTCTTCGCGATGCTCAACAGCCCATTCAATAACCATCGCCATCGCACGCTTCGGTAACCAACCTTCCATCATCTCGAGCGTTTGGATTGCGATGATTGCTTCATGATCACCATAGTAAGCATGAAAGTGAGGTGGATTATGATCATCGTAGTACATACGGATCAAGATACCGAAAAAAGAAGATATTGTTGGCATATTTTTTATATTTTAAAGGTGAAAATATTATTTAAACATTTAAACCTAAAGGTTTTTCCGCACATTACTCATAGGTCAATATCACCCCCTGTTCTCGAGCAATGCGGTGAATCGGCAACTCATCGAGGTTGGGTGGCGCCCTGCGTGGCGCGCATGATCTTGACGCTGAGCCAGGACGAGAGACGCGCTGGATGCTCAACCGCGTCATCGAGTTCCACCATAAGGTCGATGTCGCCGCCCTTCGCGGTGTCATCGAGTCGGGAGCCGAAGAGCCGCACGACGGCCCTTTCGCCACAGTTTTCGCTAACCACCACCTTGATCGCATCAATGTCAGACTGGGATAGATGCATTTTTCCTCGCAGCAGTATGCCCTTTCCCCCGATGCCGACATAGTAGACAATGGCGGTTGCCCTCGCGGCAGCTATACTGGCTATCTATCCAGCTATTTATAGTCTGAACACGGTCCAGCCTGACAAGAGCGGGGGTGCCATGAGCCGTCATAGCCGACCCGGCGAGCTCATTCAAGCCGATGAGGCGGTGGTGGAGTTCGAGCGCCTTCCCCAGGTGGTGAAGCGCCTGTCGGCCCGGGCGCGCCGGCATATCGCCAACAGCGTCTCGAAGAACACCATCCGCGGCATGCGGGCCGACCTGCGCGTCTACCAGCGAGCGGGCGGCCTGCTGCCGGCGGATGAGTTCGATATCGCCAACTTCATCGCCGACCAGCGCGCCCTGGGCAAGAAACCCGCCACCCTCGAGCGCTACCTCAACTCCCTGCATATGTGGCACCGCTACATGAACCTGCCCTCGCCGGTGAGGAGCATGCCGGTGCGCGCGGTGATGCGTGGCATTCGCCGCGCCGCCGGTACCCGCCAAAGGAGGCGCCGCCGCTGCTGCTCGAGGATCTGCATCGTCTGCTGGATCACATCGACCGCACCGTCCTGCGTGGCAAGCGCGATAGCGCCCTTTTCGCGTTGAGCTTCCACGGTGCCTTTCGGCGCAGCGAGGTGGTGGCGCTCTACCTGGAGGATATCCAGTGGGAGGCTCGCGGCATTCTGGTAGGCCTGCGACGCAGCAAGACCAACCAGGAGGGTGCCGAGGAGACCAAGGCGATCCTCCGCGCGCCTGCTGCGCTCACCCTACTGCCCCGTGCGGCTGCTTGAGAGCCTGGCTGGCGGCCTCGGGCATTCGGCGCGGGGCGGTGTTTCGCAGCATCAGCCTGAGCGGGAAGCTGGGGGCCGGGCGGCTCACCGGTTGTGTGGTGGCCCAGCGCTTGGCGCACCACCTGGAAGCCGCCGGCATAGCCGATCGCGGCTTCTCGCCGCACAGCTTTCGGGCCGGCTTCATCACCGAGGCGCATCGTCGCGGCAAGGCGGCGGTGGATATCAAGCGCGTCAGCGGTCACCGCTCCCAGAGCACCTTCGAGCGCTACATCCGGCGTAGCGATGCGTTCGAGGACCATGCCGGGGATTTTTACGGCGGCGTGGAGGAGGCGTTGCCGGCTTTGAGCTACAAGCTACAAGCTGAAAGTTAGGGCCTTGATGTGGCCCGCTTGGGTCAGACCCCGGCCATCCCTGGCCGGTGTCTGACCCGGCGCGGTGAGAGGGCGGCGGCACCGCCAGGAGGCCTACGGCCTCCCGTCGCGATCCGGAGCATCCCTCCTACTACTTGTAGGAGTAGTTGTAGTAGCCGTAACCGTAGTAGGTGGCGGCCTTTCGCTGCATGGCGTTGAGGATCGCGCCCTTGACGCTGACGCCGGCGGTTTCCAGGCGGCGGATGGCGATCTGGATCTCTTTCACCGGGTTCTGCTGGAAGCGAGCGACCATCAGGGTAGTGCCGCACTGGCGGCCAACTACGGCGGCATCGGTCACGGCCAGAATCGGCGGGGTATCGATGATCACCAGGTCGTAGCGCTCGCTGGCAGTTTCCAGGAACTGACTGAAGCGGGCATGCATCAACAACTCGGAGGGGTTGGGTGGTGATTCGCCGCGGGCAAGATAGTCGAGCCCTTCCAGGTTGCTGTGGCGTATCACCTCGTCCAGGCCGAGCTTGCCGGCGAGCAGTTCCGAGAGGCCCTGCTTGCTCTGCCCGCCGAAGGCATTATGAATGTGGCCCTTGCGCATGTCGGCATCCACCACCAGCACACGCTGGCCGGCCTGGGCACACACGGCGGCCAGGTTCACCGAGACGAAGCTCTTGCCGACGGAGGGGCTGGAGCCGGTGATCACCAGGCGGTTGTCCGCCGCTTCCAGCATGGCGAAGTGCAGGCTGGTACGCAGGCCACGCAGGGCTTCCACCGAGTTGTCGGCGGGCGCACGTTCGGCAAGCACCGCGGTGGAGATCTCGTGTGCGTGGCGGTCATGCTTGTGCTTCACCCGGCGTACCAGCTTCTGCTGCTCATCGGAGAGCGGCACGGTGGCATACACCGGCAGGCCGGCTTCCTCGATCTGCTCGGGACTTTCCACGCCGCGGTTGAGCAGGCCACGTACCAGCACCAAACCCACACTAAGCATGCCGCCCAACAGGGTGGCCAGCACCACGATCAGGGGCTTCTTGGGCTCGATGGGCGCGCTCCCCACCAGGGCTTCGTCGATGATGCGCACGTTGCCCACGGTGCCCGCGCGGGCCACTTCCAGCTCCTGCATCTTGTTCAGCACGTTGACATAGATCGCCTGGGTCACTTCCACGTCACGGGTGCGGCGCACCACTTCCTGCTGGGCAGCAGGCAGTTCGTTGATGCGCTCGTTCAGCCGGGAGAGATCCGCCTCTATCTGACGCTTCTGGCGGAGCAGTGCCTGGTAGCTGGGGTGGCCGGTGGTATAGCGCTGGGACAGCTCTGCCTCCTGGAACTCCAGTTCGTTGAGCCGGCTCTCGAGCTGGATATACTGCTGGATGGCCGCCTCCGCCTCGGAGCTGAGGTCGACGCTGTCCTGCTCGACGCGATACTGGTTGAGGCTGTTCTCAGCGGTGGACAACTTGTCGCGCAGCTCGGGGGCCTGCTCGCGCAAGAAGGCCAGGCTCTGTTCGGCCTCGGCGGACTGCCGCTCGACGTTCTGGGTAAGGAAGGTCTCGGCAACGGCATCCAGCGAACGGCGCAGCTCCTGAGGATCCGGGCCGGTCAGCGTAAGGCGCAGCATCCCGGTGCTGCTGCTACGCCCGCCGCCCACTTCGCTCACGCTGAGGCGGTTGGCCAGTGGAGCCGATGGCGGCGGGCCGGGTGCGCTTGATCACGCGGAACTCTGCCCCGGGAGCCGCCTCCAGCTCGGCGATGCGCAGCTGGATATCACCCTCGGCCAGACTGACCAGCTCGCCCACGCGCCCTTCGCCCAGCTCACGCGGCTTCTCGCTGTCCAGGGTAACGTGGTAGCTACCGTTCTCTCCTGCCGTGACGATCAGCGGTACGCCACGCAGGCTTTCGGTCACTTCGAGTCGTCCCAGCTCCAGGCGCTCCCCCCCCCAGACATGAGGAAAACCCGCCATGAAACCGGGGCGCTCGATTCCACGGCGACGGATGGCTTCGCCGATCAGCGGCAGGCTATGCGGCACCACCACGGTCTCCAGCCCGGTGCGATCGACCACCTGACCGAGCACCATGCGCGACTGCAGAATCTGTACCTCGGCCGCCGTGCTGCTGCTTTCGCCGCCACCGCCGACCTCGCCCATCACGTTAGCCAGATCACCCAGTGGGCTCACCGAGGAGCGGCGCTCCACCTGTACCAGGGCATCGCTTTGATAGATGGGGGTCGCCAGCAATGCGTAGGCCACCCCCACCAAGGCGAAGACGAAGGTGATGGAAAGGATCAGCCACTTGTGGTCGAGGAGCAGGCCGAAAAGGCGGCCGAGGTCTATCTCATCATCCGCAGGTGCGGCGGTACGGGAAGGTGTCTGTGTGGGGTCGGTCATGGGTGCGCTACTTAGAGGATCAAGGGGTCAAGGGGTCAAGGGGTCAAGGAGTGCTATCTTGAGACTGCAGGGGCTGACCGGTGTCGAGAATGAAGTTTGAAGATTTGAATGCCTGGAAACGGGCTGCGCGGCTCAGTGCTGATATTTATCGGGCTTTCCAAGGTTCTCGTGACTATGGTTTTCGTGACCAGATCACAAGATCGTCATTGTCAATAGCCAGCAACATCGCCGAAGGCTACGAACGTGACAGCATGAAGGAAAAGTCACGTTTTCTCAGCTATGCCAAGGGATCCTGCGGTGAACTTCGAACCCAGATCTACATCGGCATGGATATTGGCTACATCGGGAAGACCCAAGGCAAGCAGTGGCTCGAAGAATCCCGCGAGCTATCCCGGATGCTGTATGCGTTGATGCAAAGCGCGAGGAACCAAGGGAGCAAGGACTAAAGGGGTCAAGGGGAGCCACACCCTTGCTTCCTTGACGCCTTGTTCCTTGAGGTATCTAAAGCCGCCTAGCCCATTCCCCCACCGCAGCCTTCAGGAGCTCATGCACATGCTCAAACACCTCGCGGCTCTTCCGATACGGATCGGGAATATCGGGTTCGCCGGGGAGCCACTTGCCGAGTGGCATGGTCTTGCCCAGGGCTTCCGGGGCGAGTTCGCCGACGGCGCGGCGTTGGCCGGCGCTCATGACGAGTACCAGATCGGCGTCGGTGAGCATCTCCCGGGTGAGCTGGCGGGCCTGGTGGTCGGTAACGTTCAGGCCGTCGGCTTCGGCGAGCGCGCGGGCGGTGGGTTCGACGCCGTGGCCAACCAGGGCGCCGAGGCCGGCGGAGCTGAACTGCTTTGCCGGCAGCGCCTGGCGCAGCATGGCTTCGGCCACCGGGCTGCGACAGATATTGCCGGTGCAGACGACCAGGATGCGGCTGAACATCAGTTGTTAACGTCTCTTACATCATCAACCGTGCTGGCTGCGGTGCCCGGCAGGCTGATGGAGGGCAGTAGCAGGCTGATCACGCGGTTCCAGCGTGCGATGGGCGCGGTGGTGACGTACACCACGTCCTGTGGCTGGAGGGTGAAGCGGTTACCCAGGGTAAAGGAGGCGGCATTGCGGATATCGAGCTGATAGACGGTGGCGAGCTTGTTGCCCTGCTCCTGGCCGCGGATGACGAAGACACCGGAGGGATCGGCGCTGCGCTCGTCGATGCCGCCGCTGCGTGAGATGGCGTCGGTCAGTGTCATGCGCTCGTTACCCAGCGGAATGCTGCCGGGGCGATTGACCTGGCCCATCACCGCCACCGCCTGGTTCTCGGCACTGGGCACGTGAAGGATGTCGCCGGGCTGCAGCAAGCGATTCTGGGTCATATCGCCGTTGCGCATCAGGTCGAACAACGAGATGCGCTCCTGACGCCCATTACGGTTGAGATAGACCGCGTGCCAGTCGGCGTCGGGATTGGCACTGCCCACCTGGCTGATGGCGTCGACCAGGGTCAGCGGCACGCTGGTGATGGGCAGTGTCCTGGGCTCGCTGACCTCACCGCTGAGATAGACCTTCTTGGCATTGAAGGTGGCCACGTTGACTTCGACCTGCGGCTCGGTGACGTAGGAGGCTAACCGCTGGGTAAGCTCAGTACGGATCTCACCGATGGTCTTGCCCTCGGCCTTGACCCGGCCGATGTAGGGGTAGAAGAAGGTGCCATCGGCCTGCACGCGGTTACCCACTTCGGCGGCGCTGCGCTCGGTGCCGCCGGGGTTGGTGAGCTCGGGGTGATCGTAGACGATGATACTGAGTACGTCGCCGGGGCCGACGCGATACTCATACTCCGCGATCAGGGACCGAAGCTCGTCGCTCATCGGCTGGCCACCGTCTGGGGCCTGCCAGCTCGCAATCAGTCCCGGTGTGATCGGCTCGATATCCACCAGTTCGTCGATGGGCGCCGTCTCGGTCTGGTACTCCATATGGCTGCCGGGGGCGAAGGAGCACCCGGCGAGGAGTGCCGTGGTGGCCATGGCCAGCAGAAGCTTGATCGGCGTTGAATGGGGCATGGCGTGGTGCCTGTAGACTGAAGGGATATGACATTCTGCCACGCTACCGCCCCGAGGTGTCATGGCACATCCCCGAGGCCCGGTCGCGATTGGTAAGATCGGCATAATGTAACTGACTGCTGTAAAAGCGCTTTGCGCCCTGCAAGGGTCGCGACTATACATGACCAACCGGTGACACCTCCAGAAGGTCATGGGCGGAAGACGCGCTTTGTACGATATCTCCTACATCCTTTGCGGCTTGAGGATCCTCCTTAAGTCCAATCAGCGCCCGGAGTGCACCTGGATGGCAAGACAGCACGGACTAAAGCGATTATGCTTGGCGTGAAAGTGCCGCCGACCGGCCGGGTTCGGCACCGGCAGACACCAAATTCGGGAGGATCCTCAGGATGAAGAAAGGTATTGCACTGGTTGCAATCGCAGGAATGCTGACCACCCCGCTGGCCATGGCCCAGGATGACGTGCCGCCGTCCGCCGCTCAGGCACCGCAGTCTGCCCCGGCAAGCGGGGGCGCTTCCGGCCTGGCCAATGCCCTGGGGGTCAGCAACGTCGCCCTGACCGTGGGTATCGGTGCCGCCATCGCCGTGGCGGTTGGCGTTGCGGCGTCCGGCGGCGGCTCCTCTTCCTCCGGCACCAACTGATCTCGGTATCCACCAATGGCGCCGGAGCCCGCATGACGTCGCCTTCCTTACAAGGCAGTAGCGCTTCGCAGAGCCGCCCCCGGGCGGCTTTCTCGCGTCTGTCCCGAGGTTTCACACGCCTGGGCATGGCGGTGGGCTGTGCCGTAACGCTGGCGGGCTGCGCCAGCGGTGGGCCTCCCCGGCCGCGGCGATCCTCGGCGATGCGCTGGGTGGTCAGGGAGATCTCGCCACCCGAGCCGCCGAGATCTCCGTTTGCCAGCCTTGCGCTGGATGCCGGCGATCGCCGCGGCCTGGTGGTGCTGGGCGCCCAGGCCAACGCCGAGACCTACTGGCCCACCGGCAACGTCGGTCTTGTCACCCTGCGCCACGAGGGGCTTCACGTTACCGCCGGCCTCGCCGCGGACCTGCTGGATACCCACTTACAGTGGTTTGGCAGAAGCCGAAGCCCCTGGCGGGAGGGTACTCCCAACGCGTTCGATATCACACGTACCTGGCAGGATGCCGAGGGACTGCCGCGACGCATGTCCGCCCGCGGCAGTCTGCACTGCGGCGAGGCCGAACCCTTCGAGCTGCCGCTGGCCACGCTGAATCTGGAGCCGTGCGAGATGACGCTGCGCTGGGAGAACGGCAAGACCACCGAGGGGCAGCTGTGGCGCGAGCCCCAGAGCCGGCGGCTGTGGGCGGTGAGGAGCAGGCCTGGCCCGATGGCCCCACGATCCGCTGGGAGGTGGCAAGACAATGGTGGTAACCCCCGCACGCGCTGCCCTTGCGCTCACGCTGCTGCTGGCCCCGCTCTCAGCCTCTGCCCAACAGGCCAGCCCAGCGCCAGAGCCGCGTCTTTCCGACGCCTGGCTCGACACCCTGCAGCCAGACCGAGCAGCGTGTGGCCTGGAGCCACGCCTTTGCCCTGGGCCAGGAGAGCGCCGAGGGGCTTCAAGCCCAGCGCCGGCGCCTGGCCGCCGAGCTGGCGCCTCTGATACTCAGTGCCCTGGCCAATGGTCAAGCGGATCTGGCTGCGGGGCTCACTCAATGGCGCGATACGCTAGAGAGTGAACTCGCCCTGCCCGCCCGCTCCCCGGGCCGCGCGACCTTCCCTGGCTGGGGGCCAACCAGCGTCACGACCCGGCGCTTTCGCGTATCCAGCTGTGGGGCTACTGTGCGGTGCCGGACTGGGTAGAGGTGTGGCACCTGGGGGGTGTCTTGCGCGTGACGTGGCGAGCGGGACTCGACCTGAAACAGGCACTTTCTGGCCTGCCGGGCGTCGGCCACCCGAGATGCGGAGCAGGCGGTGCTGATCACCCCAAGCGGCGAGCAGCACCCTCGCGGCATTGCCTCCTGGAATCACCAGGCCACCCCGCTCACCCCGGGTAGCCGGGTAATGCTCAAGCTGCCTGCCAACCTTGGCGACACTGGCGGGATCAGGGAGCTGATCAATGAGCGGCTGCCCACGTATCTGGCCACGCGGTTGCCGGGTGAGGAGTGCACCGTGCATGAAGCAAGGGGAGAAGAGTGATGCCAGCAAGGAGCTACAGCCGCGTGCTACGGCTGCTGCAAGGTACTCAGCTCCAAGGGGTTACTTGTAGCTTGCAGCTTGAGGCTTGTAGCTAAAACAGCTTGTAGCTTGTGGCTTGCGGCTTCCCCGCCCTCGCCGCTGGCCTGGCCGGCGAAGCTCGGCACCGGCCAGAGCGACTTCGGCGGCGATGGGCCTGATGCAGACGCCGACGGCCCGCGATGGCGCCGCTGGGCACCATGAGCGCGAGCTGGAGCCGTACCGCACCGTACCGTCGCTACAACGTGTTCTTTCAGCCTGCCGAGTGGCTCGAGGGCGGCTTCCGCTATGTGGAGATCGAGAACCGCCAGTACGCAGCCTCCGAGGAGGAGCGCCCTAACCTCGACAAGGGCTTCGACATGAAGCTGCGCCTGCTCGAGGAAGAGCCGGTGCCTGGCCACAAGCTGGCGCTGGGCTTTCGCGATGTGGGCGGCACCACGCTGTTTGGCTCGGAGTACCTGGTGGCCAGCAAGCGCTGGTACGACCTCGACTTCACCCTGGGGCTGGGCTGGGGTTATCTGGGTAACGCCTCTGACGTGGACTCTCCGCTCGGCTGGCTGCACGACCGCTTCGATGAGCGCCCTGACGATGCCGGCGGCGATCAGGGCGGTGAATTCGCCGTCGATGCCCTGTTCCGTGGCCCCATGGCGGTATTCGGCGGCGTGGAGTACCAGACTCCCTGGGACCCGCTGGTACTGCAGCTCGAGTACGAGGGTAACGACTACGGCAGCGAGCCCCAGTCCAGCAACCAGGAACAGGATAGCCGCATCAACTACGGTGCACGACTGGCATTGACCAACAACCTGGAGCTGCGCGCCGGCTGGCAGCGCGGCAACACCGCCATGGCGGGGGTCAGCTGGAACCTCGACCTGGCCGGGCTCAGCCAGGTCAAGCGCGATCCCCCGCCGCCGACCCGACAGCCCCGGCCCGCGACGACTGGGCCACGGTAAGCCGGGAGCTCGAGCAGAACGCCGGCATTGCGGTATCACGCATCACGAGAGAGGGTCGCGACCTTTCCGTGACCGGCGAGCCAGTGACCTACCCTTCGCTGATGCACAGCGAGGTGCGTGCCGGGCGCATCCTCAACGCCCAGGCCGACGACGAGGTCGAGCGCTTCCGCTTCCGCTGGGAGAACCGCGGCCTCGCGCTCCGCGAGGACGTGCATCGGCGCGAGGCGCTGGTCGCGACAACCCGCTCCGCCGAGCACGCGGGTGACCATCTCTACGGCATCTACGCCCATGCCGAGCTGGGCGAGCCCGACGGCGAGGTGCTATACGCGGCGCAACCCCAGCGCTTCACCTGGAGCCTGGCTCCGCGCCTGGACCAGAACTTCGGTGGCCCGGACGGCTATCTCTACCGGCTGATGGCGGTACTCGACGCCGAATATCGCACCGACCGCAATGGCTGGTTCTCCGGGCAGCTGGCCTGGACCGCCTTCGACAACCTGGATGAATACGAGTACATCGCCGACTCCGAGTTGCCCCGCGTGCGCACCTATATCGGCGACTATCTGAGCGAGTCCAGCATCGGCATCGAGAATCTGCAGTACACGCGCACCGCCAAGCTCGGCGATGACTGGTACGCCATGGGCTACGGCGGCCTGCTGGAGATGATGTACGCCGGCGCCGGCGGCGA
Source organism: Halomonas sp. (assembly GCA_018401555.1). Classification (GTDB taxonomy): domain Bacteria; phylum Pseudomonadota; class Gammaproteobacteria; order Pseudomonadales; family Halomonadaceae; genus Halomonas. The sequence continues at coordinate 177,336 of JAGYKP010000087.1, read as the reverse complement.
GCTGCTCTACCGCCCGTTCAACAGCCCGCTGGCGGTGGGCCTGGACGTGAACTGGGTGCGACAACGCGACTTCGAGCAGCGCTTCGAGCTGCGCGACTACGACGAGTGGACCGGCCACCTCACCGGCTATCTCGAGACCGGCATCGAGGATGTGCTGGCCAAGCTGAGCGTGGGCCGCTACCTGGCCGGCGACGTGGGCACCACGCTTGACCTGTCGCGGGAGTTCGACTCTGGCGTGCGGGTCGGCGCCTGGGGCACCTGGACCGACGCCGATGATGCCTTCGGCGAAGGCGGCTTCGACAAGGGGCTCTACCTGTCGATTCCCTTCGACGCCATGTTCACCCGCTCCAGCCGCGATCGCGCCGATATCGCCTGGCAGCCGCTGACCCGCGACGGCGGCGCCACCCTCAACCGCCGTTACACGCTCTACGACCTGACCGAGGAGCGGGACCTGGGGAGGTATTGGGAGGAGCATGAGGGGGCGTGGGAGTGAGCAAGCTGCGAGCTGCGAGCTGCGAGCTGCGAGCTGCGAGCTGCGAGCTGCGAGTAGAAAGTAGAAAGTAGAAAGTAGAAAGCGGCCTAGTGGAATCGCGCCCTTGGGGTCTGACCCCGCTGCTGCATGTTGCGCCAACACTCTGACATAGCTGAGCAACCAACAACGTGGGGGTCAGACCCCAAGGGCTTTAGAGGCATTTCCGGGAGGCCTTCGGCCTCCATTCGCGCGGCGAAGCCGCCCTCCCACAGGCGGGGCCAGACTGCTTGGGGTTCCTTGTAGCTTGTTCCTTGCGGCTCGAAGCTTGCTGCCAGGAGGCCTTCGGCCTCCATTCGCGAGGCGGAGCCTCCCTCCTACAGGTGGGGCCAGACCGCTTGGGGTTCCTTGTAGCTTGCCCCTTGTGGCTTGTAGCTAGCAGAAGAATTGGCAAACAGCGTTCGGCTTCCTTACACTAAACTCAGCGTTCCAGGATGGACCACCCCTGAAGGAGAAGACATCATGCGTTTCAATCCCGTAATTGCCGCTACCGCTGCCCTGACGCTTTCACTGGCTGCTGGCCAGGCACTGGCCTACCAGGCGGGTGACGTCTATGTGCGTGGCGAGTTCGTCAAGGCCGATATCGGCGCCGAGGAGCTTTCCCGCGAGAACGCCTTCGGCCTGGCCGGTGGCTATCTGCTCCACGACAAGCTGGGCGTGGAGCTGGGCATCGGCGAGGACGTCGAGCACGACTACCAGCTCGAGACCGACCAGGCCGGCGAGCTCGACCGCATGCCGGCCAACCTGCTGCTGCAGTACTATCCGCTGGGTGGCGTGGCGGCGGCCGGGTTGCAGCCGTTCATGGGCGTTGGGGTGAACTACACCCGCTTCTCCAGCGTGAGCGGCGCCGACATGGATGTGGATGACGACTACGGCTTCGCCGGCCAGCTGGGCATGGACCTGGTGATCACCGACAATCTCAGTGCCACCGCCATCGCCCGCTACACCGAAGTCGACGCCGAGTTCGAGCAGGCCGGCCAGACCATCGACGAGGTGCGTCTCGATCCGTTGACCGTCGGCGCGGGTATCACTTACCGCTTCTAAGCGGCTCATGCCGCAGTGCTTCTTGCGCCAGAACGGCCAGGAAGCGCTCGATGCGGCGCTGGTTCTCGTGGGGAGAAGACTCTACATCCAGTTGCAGGGTCGGCAACTGGAAGCGTTCGAACAGCGCCGCCACCCCCTGCTCGGCCTGCAGTGACCTCATCATCAGCTCTGCGGGCCTGGGCCTCGCCCAGGTGCCCCAGCCAGTCGTTGCCCGCGCCGGGCGTTGCCTGATGGCGCAGGCGCAACTGGTGCATCACCCGCTCGGGGGTGGCCGCAAGACGTATCAGGGCGCGCCCCGCCAGGAAGCGAGCCAGCTCGGCCTCGGCTTCCGGACTCTGGAAGTGCTCCGCCATCTGGGTTATCTGCAGGGAGAAGTTATGGCAGATACCGTCGTCCGTTATCACGCCCCGCGCGGGTGGCCGGGTGCGCATGGCGAGATCTGCCAGCAGCTTGTTGAGGGCATAGCGTACCTGGGCGGCCTTGGTGGCGCTGCTCAGCGGTAACTCACGTATCTCCTCGAACTTGGCAAACATCAGCCGCTCATACACCCAGGCGGGCACACCGGGCCTGGCCAGGAATCTCGCGCTGAGGTTGGCGTCACGCTCGATTTCGCTTCTCACCATCCAGTCCTGGCGGCACAGGGCAAGCTGAGCGAACAGGGTCGACTTTCCGACGCCCGAAGGGCCGATGAACTCCACCACCCGTCCCGCACTGGGCCGGACTTCCTCCACCCTATCCGCCAGGTTGGGCAGACGGCGCAGCTCGTATCCTGCCCTGGCCAGCCAGTGCTTGAACCACTGTCTGGCCTGGAGGCGCAAGGTGGGCATCGTCGTGGGCGGCTCAGGCGTGGCGCGCCATGCGCTGGAAGGTGAGGTTGCGACCTGCCAGCTCATCGTAGGTACCGTGGTCCACGATACGTCCGGCCTCCATCATGTAGATCCGGTCGCAGTGGCGCACGGTGGCCAGGCGGTGGGCGATCAGGACGATGGTCTTGGTGCCGGTAAACTCGTGAATGGCATCCATCACCTGCTTCTCGGTGATACCGTCTAGGGCGCTGGTGGCTTCATCCAGGATCAACACCTCGGCATCGTCATAGAGGGCACGGGCGATACCGATACGCTGGCGCTGCCCGCCGGAGAGTTGGATACCCCGCTCGCCTACTCGAGTATCGAGCCCAGCGGGCAGGCGCTCCAGCAGTTCATCGAGATGGGCCATGCGCGCCGCGCGCCGCACCCGACCTTCATCTATCTGGTTCTGCGGCAGCCCGAAGGCAATGTTCTCGAGGATGCTGGCATCGGCCAGGAAGATGGCCTGAGGCACAAATCCCAGGCTGTTCTGCCAGGCGCGCCGATTCGCCGCTGTGATGGACTGCCCGTCCACGATGAGCTCGCCCCGTTCGGGCTCGATCAGCCCCAGCAGCAGGTCGATGGCAGTCGACTTGCCGGAGCCGGAGGCGCCTACCAGACCCACCACCCGCTGAGCCGGAATGCACAGTGAGACCTCATCGAGCGCCGCTGCGGCATCAGCCCGGTATCGAAAGGTCACGCCGCGAAGTTCGATTTCACGCCGAGGTACCAGGGTGGACCTTGGTTGGCTGGGTGTAGCAACGGGCGCAGTGGGCGCTTCGCGGCTGGCGTGAAGGTCTTCACGCACAACATCAAACGCCGAGAGGTTGCCACGGATGATCGAGAGGCTGGCGTAGATCTGTTGGAGAGCGGGCAGCAGCTTGAACCCTGCCATGGCATACACGGAGAGCAAAGGCAGGATGGTGCCCAGGCGCCCCTGGTGGCTCACCAGCAGGAACAGAACCAGCATGATGACCGCCGCATAGGCCACCAGCTCCATGGCATAGCGCGGCGCCTGGGAGAGGGCCTTGGTCATGCCCTTGGCGCGGCCGAAGCGACGACTGGCGGCCTCAAAACGGTTCATGAACAACGGCTGCCGGTCGGTCAGCAATACATCCTTGATGCCGCCGAAGCCTTCTGCCATCAGCTTGAAGCGCTGTTGCTGGGTCGTCGAAATCGCGTTGCCGTTCTCCTGCAGGCGCCGCCGAACGGTGCGATATAGCAGCAGGTAGGCGCCCAGGAACAGGCTACCTCCCACCAGGGCAACGAGGGGATTGAGCACCACGATCACCGCCACCATGCAGAGTGCCAGGCCGGCCTTGGCGTTCATCTGCATCAGCGGTGAGATAAGCGCATCGGTCACCCGGGTGCACTCCTGGACGATCTTGTTGGTCAGGTCGGCGCTGCTCCCGGCCGCATGAAACAGCCAGGGCTGGTGCATATAGTGGTTGTAGAGACGAATGCTTAGCTCTGCCCCCAGCTGATGCCCATACATCGAGAGGCGCCATACGGTGTACATGGAGATGGCCGCCGCCAACGCCAGGATGACCAGCACCGCGGCGCCACACCAGAACAGGAATTGGCTGGCACTGTCGGCACCACTCACGGCGTACAGCCGCGCCAGCATGCCCTCCCCCTGCAGCAGGCTGATATCACCCACCACCGCCATGAAGGGGCCGATCGCCAGTACCCCGCCCACCTCGGCAAAGGCCGTCAGTACCACCAGCACCTGCAGTCGCAGCAGGGTGCGTCGCTGCTGGCGATTGAGCAGGGTATAGAGTTCCTTGAGGTTACCTAGCATGGGCGTATTTCCTGTGGGATGCCTTTCTCTAAATGCCCTACTTTCGATGCCATTCTGTTGATGTCGTGCTTCTGCGGCCTTTCTGCCCCACCCCTTGGCCTTACCTCTCAACCTGCGGCTTGGAGACCCAGGCGTTCGCGCTGGTAGCGTCCTTCCTGAACCCGACGGCACCAGGCCCGATTCGCCAGGTACCAGGCCACGGTCTTGCGCAGGCCGCTCTCGAAGGTTTCCTGTGGGCGCCAGCCGAGCTCACCCTCGATCTTGCTGGCATCGATGGCATAGCGGAGGTCATGGCCCGGGCGGTCGGGGACGAAGGTGATCAGCGAGCTACGCGGCCCCAGGGGCGAGGGCACGACTTCGTCGAGCAGTTCACAGATCATACGGACGACGTCGATATTACGTTTCTCGTTGTGGCCACCGATGTTGTAGGTCTCCCCTACCCGTCCACGGGTCACCACGGCGTGCAGGGCGCGAGCATGGTCCTCCACGTAGAGCCAGTCACGCACCTGCTCGCCGCCTGCCGTAAACTGGCAGCGGCTTGCCCTCAAGGGCGTTGAGGATCACCAGCGGGATCAGCTTCTCGGGAAAGTGGTAGGGTCCGTAGTTGTTGGAGCAGTTGGTGATCAGCGTGGGCAGCCCGTAGGTGTGCTGCCAGGCGCGCACCAGATGATCCGCACTGGCCTTGCTGGCCGAATACGGTGAGCTGGGAGAGTAGGGGGTCTGTTCGGTGAACAGGTTCGAGGAATGGGGCTCGAGTTTGCTGGCACCCGCCACCGGCGCGCCCAGATCGCCATACACTTCATCCGTGCTGATGTGGTGGAAACGGAAGGCATCGCGGCGCTCGGTGTCCAGACCGTTCCAGTAGGCCCGCGCGGCCTCCAGCAGCGTGTAGGTGCCAACGATATTGGTCTGGATAAAGTCCGCCGGACCATCGATGGAGCGGTCCACGTGGCTCTCGGCCGCCAGATGCATCACGGCATCCGGCTGATAGCACGCGAACACGCGATCGAGGCCCTGCCGGTGGCAGATGTCGAGCCTCTCGAAGGCGTAGCGCGGGTTCCCCGCCACTTCTACCAGCGATGCCAGGTTGCCCGCATAGGTCAGCTTGTCGACGTTGACCACCCTGGCCCGGGTGCTGGTCAGCAGGTGACGGATCACTGCGGAGCCGATAAAGCCGGCGCCGCCGGTGACAAGAAGGGTCCTGGGCATGGAGCATGAAGTGGGCATGGCGGCGCTCTCGTGACGAAGGACGAATGTGGCAAACCGACTCGAAATGGCCTTCAGCGTGAGCCGAAACCAGTCAGCACGGTGCGAACGGTGCGCAGCACAATCAGCAGATCGAGCCAGAACGAGAAGTGCTTGATGTAATAGAAGTCGTACTCGAGCTTACGGCTCATGCCATCCACCTCGGCGGCGTAGCCCTGCTCCACCTGGGCCCAGCCGGAGATCCCCGGGCGCACTACGTGGCGATAGTGGAAGAAGGGCACGTCGTCGCAGTACCACTGGGAGAGGTCCATGGATTCAGGCCTGGGTCCGATAAGACTCATGTCACCCTTGAGCACGTTGAACAGCTGGGGCAACTCATCGATGCGGTACTTGCGCAGGAAGCGCCCCACGCGGGTGATGCGCGGATCCTGGCCGTTCTGGGTGAAGCCTGTGCCCTGCCGGCCGACGTACATGCTGCGAAACTTGTAGACGATGAAGGGTCGGCAGTGCTGCCCCATGCGCGGCTGGGTAAACAGCGCCGGCCCCGGACTCTCGAGGCGAATCAGTGCGGCGGCAATTGCCATCAGCGGCAAGGCCAGCGGCATGATCAGCAGAGTGCCGAACACATCCAGGCATCGCTTGATCACCTCGTAGCGCTCATCGGGCTGCATGCTGCCCAGGCGATTGTCATGGAGGTAGACGCGCCCGGTCACCCGTTCGAACACGCTGGTGGCGTGATGGACGGGAATGCGGTGCAGGGTGCAATCCGCCAGGAAACGCTGCCAGGACTCGGACAGATCCGCGCGCAGGTCCGCAACCACGCCGTCAACCTGGATACCCGTCAGCTCGGGATTCTCAAGGACATGCCAGTCGACGCGCGGATCGCTACACAGCTCAGCGACCCTGCCAAAGGGCAGCACGGCGAAGCGCAGGCGGCGATAGGGTGACGAGAGCAGGTAGCCTGCAGTGAACAGCACAATGCCTGTGACGTAGCTGGCGACCAGCAGCGAGGGGAAGTGGGCAATACCCAGCAGGTTGACGCCGAGCCATACCAGGCCGTAGCACAGGGTGAGCAGAGGCATGACCAGCAGGGTGGCATGGGTGCGCGGCAGGCTGGCCAGTTGCTGCACTGCCTTCACCGCCATCAGGTAGGCCATGCCTGCTGCCAACAGGGTGATCCAGTGTGCCTGGGTCGCCTGGTGCCAGAAGCCCCACTGCCAACTGACCAGAGCCGGCATGCTTACGGTGAGCAGCAGGCCCAGCAGCTGCTGCAGGCCGCTGCTGTGCAGCAGCCGCTCGTGGAAGCGGGTATGGCGTCGGTGGAATTCAAAGGCCTCGGCATGTGCGCTGGGTGGCACCTGGCGAAAGCGCGATTGTGTGCGCGTGTCGGGCGGCACTGCTTCTTTCTTGTCGGCCCATTGGGTCAGCGTCTCGATATGGCCGGCTGGCGGCTGCGCCTTGTCCCACTTAAGCTCGCTATCTGTCAGCACCTTGGTCATGCTTGCTCCCCGAGTCCCTGCCGAAGCATCCTATAACGAATAGTTACAGGATTGTTGTTATCTACACCTCCAGTCTGACAGTAATGTAACGAAATGTTATGTTGATTTTCCTGGCCTCGGTGGGACTACCTTTCCTCGGTTATTGAGGGTGATTGCGTCACCCGGTGACTTGTTTGATGCATTACACCCTTCCCTTCAGGCTACTAAGCAGAGTCATACTCAAGTCGGCATACGGAATGTCACTGGAAGAAAGTATGCTCATACTCCAGCGCAAACGAGGAAGACTTGACCATTTACGTGCACAGCCCGCTCCGAATGATCTTGAACTGGTCTAATTGGAGCGGACACCCCGGTAAGCCTCATACTGCAGGCATTGGAGGTGTTCATGACCAAGAAGACGCGACGTCGGTACTCCGACGAATTTAAGGCTGAGGCAGTCAACATGGTTCGAGGAGAGGGTTATGCCATCTCCGAGGCTGCCAGGCGGCTGGATATTGATCGCAGCCTGCTGGATCGCTGGTGTCGCCAGCAACGTGACCGGGAGGATGGTGTGACTGACGACCAGGCGGATGAGCGGGATGCCGAGATCAGGAAGTCATGAAGAAGTTCAAGTTGGGTGGATTGAAAGGAAGTTTTAAAAAAGGCAACGGCCTTCTTCGCGAGAGAGTCGAGCTGAGATACCGGTTCATCGAGTCGGAGAAGGCCTCCTTCCCAGTGGCGGTGCTGTGCCGTGTCATGGACGTCAGCCGCAGTGGCTTCTATGCCTGGCGTCAGCGTGAACCCGATGAGCAGCGCCAGTGCCTGCACCGGGAGGTCAAGGACATCCACGGTCAGAAACGTGGTAGCTATGGGAGCTTATGAATGGCCAAGGAACTCCGTCGCAGAGGTCATACGGTCGGTCGTTATCAGGCGCGTAGCCTGATGCAGGAAGCCGGAGTCGCCTGCCGACAGCGTCGCCGCTACCGACATACGACGGACAGCGACCACGGGTTGCCAGTGGCTCCCAACCTGCTCAAGCGGCAGTTCACGGTGCCTGAGCCCAATCAGGCGTGGGTGGCCGACATCACCGCCATCTGGACCCTGGAAGGCTGGTTGTACCTGGCGGCCGTGCTGGACCTCTACGACCGACAGGTCATCGGCTGGGCCATGGCCGACCACATGAAGACGTCACTCACCCTGGACGCCCTGGAGATGGCAATTGGCCGCCGGCGACCTCCCCGAGGCGTGCTCCACCACTCGGATCGCGGCAGCCAGTACGCCTCTCGTGCGTATCGCGAACGACTGGTTAAACACGGGTTCCTGGCCTCCATGAGCCGCAAGGGGAACTGTTGGGACAATGCGGTCATGGAGCGCTTCTTCGGCTCTCTGAAGAGCGAATGGCTGGAGGGGCAGCGGTACTGGACCCGCCAGTCAGCGAGGCGCGACGTCGTGACCTATATCGAGATGGAGTACAACAGCTGCCGGCTCCACTCGACCCTTGGCTACCACGCGCCGAGGGAGATCGAGAAAATCGCGGAAGCAGCTTAATAAAAGTGTCCGCTACGACTTGACCAGAACATCTGGTATCCGAGGAGTAGTGCCATCATACGTTTTAGCGCTCGCCGGCCCGAACGCTCCAGGCACGATGATAGGCCTCGGCCATCCGTTCAATGCTGAAGCGGGAGGCGATGCGCTCGCGACACGCTCGCTGTCGCCTCTCCCAGGCCTGTGGGGCGTTGGCGGCCTCATTCAGCGCCTGGATCATGGCGTCGCCCAGAGCCGCACTATCTCGGGGGGGCACGATCCAGCCCGTTTCCCCGATTATCAGGCGGGCGTCCCCACATCGGTGGCTACGCAGGGCGTCCCACAGGCCATGGCTTCGGCCACCACGTTGGGGAAGCCCTCGCCGCTGCTGGAGAGCACATGCAGGTCCAGGGCGTTGAGAATTTCGGGAATGTCGTTACGCTGGCCGAGCAGGTACAGACGCTTTTCGAGTCCGAGTTCATGCACCCAAGTCATCAGCGTCATGTTGTTATGATCCAGTCCACTCCCGACAAGAACGCCCTGAACATCCCAGCCGGAGTCACATAGACTGGCGAGACCGGCCAGGAAGTTGCGGTGATCCTTCAGGGGATCGAAGCGACCGATCAGGCCTATAAGGATGGCGTCGTCGCCAATGGCCAGAGACTTCCGCAAAGCATTCCCCCTGACAGGATCCGGAGATAAGACCTCCAGATCGTAACCATTGGGTATCACTTGAAGCTTTGCTGCGCTGTACCCCATCTGGCTATGAGCTTCTGCAGCATTCTCCGCACAGCAGATGATCGCTGTCGGCAACCAGGATGAGAGGCGCGCACAGAGTTTAGCCACCAGGATGCTGCTGCGGGAGTTCTTGCCCGCTTCCAGGGTCGAGTGGCGGATGCCCCAGAAGACACTCTTGACGCCGGCCAACCGCGCCAGGAGCCCACCGACGAGGTCGGCGTGGTACATCCAGGTCTGCACCACGTCGTAGCGCTCACGCCTGAGGAGCCGCCAGAGGTGGTTCAGGCCCGAAAGGCTCAGCCGACCCGGGTGCATATTGAGGCAGAACATGCCGGTCCGCAGCCGTTCACCGTATACGCCATCGTCCATCATGCTGATAACGGTGTGCTGGTCGTCGCTGTCGGCCTGGCAGAGTCGATAGAGGGTGGTCTCTGCGCCGCCTCCGGTAAGACCGGAGATGATGTGTGCGACTCTCATGCAGACACCTCGCAGGCCTGTACAGGCTGTAGGACCTCCGCTTTATCGATCTGCATAACCTCATGTAGATAGCGACGGGCGATATACGATGGCAGGAATTCAAGACTCTGCGACCGCCGCTGGCTTGATGTGGCAGCGGGTCGGCTAGCCCCAGTTGGATGCCTTCGGCCAGGGCGGCTACATTCTCGGAGTCGACCAGATGCCCATAGCGCCCCTGTTCGAGAATATCGGCAGAAGCCCCGGGGCAACGGGTAGCCACCACCGGAACGCCTGCGGCGAGGGCATCCATGATCGCGTTCGGGAAGCCCTCCCAGCGTGACGAGGAGACGAACAGCCGGGCATGGCGGAGAACGCTGGCAGGCGAGGCAATGAAGCCGGGAAGGTGAACCCTATCGGCTATGCCCAGCCGCCGAGATTGGTCCTCTAGGGCAATGCGGCCAGGCCCCTCCCCCAGGATGACGAGATCAGGCGCCGCTGGGCCAAGAGATGATATGGCCTGCAGCAGCAGGTCGAATCCCTTCTGTTCCACGAGACGCCCCATGGCGCAGATGAAGGGACGAGTGACAAGCTTCCCCAGAGGGGACGGTAACGCAGGGGCCTCGGAGGATGGCGACACACGCACGGGGTTACCGATGAAAGCACGCTCGCGACAGACCCTGATGCCGGCCGCTTCTAGTGACAGCAGGACATCGCTGGCGATGATGACCGTCGCGTCGGCGCGTGGATAGAAGTGGCGCATGAGTTGCTGCGAGACCGTATGGTGAGCCAGCCGATCTGCCTGGCGCGGTCCGAACGGAATACATTGGCCTCCCGAATGACCACTCGCACGTCGGTGCGAGCAAGCCGACGCGCCATCAGGGCCACCAGATTGGCTTCCCACATGGTGGAAAGCATCACACAGGGCATGGTCTCCCGTAAGTAGCGCGACAGGGGCAGCAGCGACCTCAGCACGGAGGACTGGCCGAGGTCGATGATCTGCACGCGGGGATCGACCTCATCTTCAAAACACCCCCTCCTCGGGCAAGCACCAGGTGAACAGGCCTCGCCACCAGCCGTGAAAACTCATTCGCCAGAGTGACAAAAACGCGCTCAGCCCCCCCACCGTTCAGTGAGGGAACGAACAGGGCGATGGGGCGCCTCGGCTCCTCAAGATTCATCTGGCAGACTCCTTGTGGGGCTGATTTCAGGCCGTTCCCTATCGGATGAAGCAGCCCCTCGCCGCTCCATCATACTGATGGGGAGGTATTTCCGGGGCAGCAGACATGGAAGGAAGACAAGCAGGAAAACGCCCATGGCCCATATGCGAACCTGAAGGGTGAGATTATATTCAAGCCCTGTGCGATGAATGAAGAACAGGAATGCAATTGCAGATACTGCAATGATGGGTCTAAATGCCAGAGAGGCACGATGAAAGAGCGCGTTGATCCACCAGGGGGAGAGTGCATAGAGCACGATATACGCCGTCATCAGCGGCCAGCCACCAATCATGTACCCTTCGGCCCAGATATTACCGGCAACTCCAAAATCAGCGAACGGATATAGTACATGATCATAGAACTGTCCGATATTGTCCTCGACATTGAACCCGAAGTTCTGGGCCATGGGGACGACAGAGTGAATTAGATTGTAGAAATATGGCCCATCGTAGATAAGGTCTGTACGAACGGAGTCCGTCAGAATAGCCTGCGTCGTGAAAGGTTCGAATCGCATCAGTATCATTCGATACCAATCAGGGCTGGTCAACCTCGACGAAACCAGGTCATAGTTACCGGACATGAAGGCCGCATTGATTTCCTTGTAAACAATGAGGGCTGACAGTAGTAATAATCCACTGAGCAAAGCCTTCCAGCTCTCACTGAGCCGAACCGGCCTTCCGGAAAGATACCGAATCAGGATTGCGGCCCCCACTGCAAAAACGATGGCCTCCCTGTTACCAGCTATGACATCCACAGCAAGCGCAACCAGAAAGAGGGTCGCCAGACCATAACGCCGCATCATGACGGAGCAGGCAAATGCAATAGGCACGATCGTTGCGTATATCGCATGCTCCCTGCCGTAGATAGGCTTTCCTGGCGTGACAATTTCTGACCATCCCAGAAACAGGAAGCCAACAGTCGCAATGAAGGCCGCCGTATAGAGAACAAGCTCTGCTGTCGTCATGAAGGGTTGGCGCTCCGACAACACGGACATGACTGCCGGACTTAGCATCCTGGAATGCTCAGAATGATCATGATGACGTGGAATATGATCATGGACAAATGCAAAGACCAGCAGCAACAGTGGAACAAGAATATAAGGCAAGTAAGCAAGGGGCTCAATCTCACGCGTCACCCCTGTGAAACCCGGCACGGATACAAGACCAAAAAAAGCCGGAAAGAAGTAAATAACCGACGAGAAGAAGGCAATGGTAAAAAAGTCAAGAGGGCGATTCTTGAAAAGAAAGTAGCTTCCCGCAAGAGCGACGATCATCAGGAAATAGATTGACATACGACCTCCAGAAGGAAGTAACCGGCGCGAATCACCATCACTGAGAAACGACTTGACTGGAACTCAGTATTTTTCTGGCCCGGCGAAGCAGGGATATCGAACCAGGCAGGCACATAATTGACAAGGCTAGTATCCGTTGCTTCCAGTTTAGATAGTGAGCATTATCGCGATAGAAAAACCGCCTTTCACTGATCAATGCGCTCTCTTCCTTGATGCCTTTCATGACAAGAACCTGGCTGGCAATCCGAAAACTTCGGTCAAATTTTAAATCAGTCATACTATTCATCCTTTCATAGGAACGCACTCTTCTTTCCAGATACTCCATTCTCCTCTTCGAGTGATTCGCATGGCGTTCAGACCATGAACCGGGAACCTTGAATCTATACACCGACATATGTTCCGGAAGGTAGTATGCTCCACCACGCAGGGAGGCAAGAATATGAAAGTAGACATCGCCTACGATCTTGTCTTCCTGCTCTGACATAAAATCCTGATAGCTTTTCATCACACTTCGTCGTGCCATGACGGAGGCGGTTGCAATAGTACCGAACCGCTTTTCTATTACCTCTTCAACCGTAACAAGCCGAGGAATACTGCCATAGTTGGCGACCGGATGATTGACTCCTGTAGTGACATCGAGTTTATAGGTCCCATGAAAACAGAGGTCACACTCGGGATTTTCTTCTAGCACTACCACCTGCTTTGCTAGCTTGTAATCGTCACTCCAGTAGTCATCTCCTTCGCAGAGTGCGATATATTTTCCGCGACACAGAGGAAACGTGAAGATATCGGGAGAGTTCCCTTGAGAAAGCTGGTTACTTTTCTGAAGGATCGGATTTATTATATTTGGGTAACGAAGATGATAGAACCGAATTATATCAGCGGTACCATCTCTGGATGCATCGTCATGGATAATGATCTCATAGGGAAAAGGTGTCTTCTGCGCCAGCATACCTTCGAGTGCCTGGGCAATATTGGCCGCATTATTGAATGTCGTACACTGGATCGATACGACTGTACCACCGGGGTATTTCCTCCACTCCCGAGTGATCTCGTTTTCATTTTTCACTGAGACCCCCTAAAGAAAAAATCCGCAACATAGCGATCACCACGGTAAAAATCATATACATTCGTTCTCTTTATGCATGATAGAACTCAGCAAGATTTCTGCCACATGGCGAGCGGGGACTCCAGAGTAGAGTGGCAGACAGAGGACCCTGCTTGCCACAGACTCAGCGACACTCAAGTCAGAATCCTCGTCAGTACCAAGACATGACACACGATTGAGCGAAGGGTAAAAGTAGCGTCGCGCTCCAATATCTTCACAGCCCAGCGCTGCGAGCGTTCTTGAGAGCTGTACCTCATCCTTTAGCAAGATGGGAAAATAACTGTAGTTATTCGTATACTCTCTGCTCCGCCCTTGTAATCCTACAACTCCTTTCAGGAGATCATGATAAGTATTCCAGGCAAGAGCCCTGCTGGCCATATTCTCTTCCATCTCATCAAGAACCGCCAACCCCATGGCACATTGGAATTCATTCATTTTGGCATTGATTCCCACTTCCCGTATCTCGCCTTGGCCATCGATACCGAAATTGATGATTCGCCTGGCCCTTTCGGCATGATCCGGATTACGAAAGATGATTGCCCCACCCTCAACACAATGGAATACCTTGGTGGCATGAAAACTCAATGTTGTGGCGTCTCCGTTGCTCAACAGACTCTTGTTGGCCCCCTTTACACCGAACGCATGAGCGCCATCATAAATTACCTTCAGATCGTTTCTGGTGGCAATCTTCTCGATGGCGTTTACATCACAAGGGTTGCCAAAGACATGTACCGGAACTATTGCCTGCGTGTAACCGGGGTCATAGTTTTCATACGATATGGATCCAGGCACCAGCTTTCTGGATCAATATCGACAAATCGGAGGTGAACCCCTTCCCATTTCAGTGCACTGGCAGTAGCGATGAACGTAAAAGGTGTCGTTATTGCCTGCGACTTCCGGTCGACAGATGGGCCAATACCAAGAACCCGAAATGCTATCTGAAGCGCTAACGTTCCATTGGCGACAAGAACCAGATTGCTGACCCCGAGGTAGTCTTCCAGCCGGGTCGTCAAGGCCTGATGAAGCGGCCCTTGGTTCGTCAGCCACTGGCGCTCATAAATGCCATCAAGGTACGCCTTGACCTTGTCGATATCGGGCAGGTAGGGGCGTGTAACCGCAATCATGTGGACATCACACTTAGCAGGTACTTGCCATAACAATTCTTGGCCAATGCCTCGGCCCTCTCCATGACCTGCTCCCGCTGCAACCAGCCCTTTCGCCAACCGATCTCTTCCAGGCAGGCAATCTTGTACCCCTGTCGCCTCTCTATGATCTCGACAAACTGTGCCGCCTCAAGCAGACTTTCATGAGTTCCGGTATCCAACCAGGCATAGCCACGACCAAGCAGCTCGACATGTAGATCACCACGCTTAAGATATACCTGATTTATGCTTGTTATTTCGAGCTCCCCACGGCCAGAAGGTTTTACCGACTTTGCTATTTCAATGACATCGTTGTCGTAGAAGTAGAGCCCGGTGACTGCATAATCGGATTTCGGGGTTTCCGGCTTCTCCTCAATTGATACCGCACGCCTCTCCTCGTCAAACTCCACGACACCGAATCGCTCAGGATCCTTGACCTGGTACCCGAATACCGTAGCCCCTTGACTGCGCCTTGCGGCCTTTATAAGTTTGGGACTGAAAGCGTGGCCATAAAAAATATTGTCTCCGAGAACGAGGCACACGCTATCATCGCCAATAAACTTTTCGCCTATTATAAATGCTTGAGCCAGTCCATCAGGACTTGGCTGCTCACTGTAGCTGAGATGGACCCCGAATTGACTTCCATCACCCAGAAGTCGCTGAAATGCCTTGCAGTCATCTGGCGTAGTAATTACCAGGATATCTCTTATACCTGCCAACATCAGCACCGAGAGTGGATAATAAATCATCGGCTTGTCATAGATGGGAAGTAGCTGCTTGGATACTCCCAGAGTGCTGGGATACAGTCTGGTACCACTGCCACCAGCCAGAACAATTCCTTTCATCATGCCCTCCTTAATCCGGATCGCACTGCCCTTCGAGGTGTTGCCAAAAAATCACTAGTAGGAGTACTGGTAGTATCCATAGCCGTAGTTAGCGACAGCCGTTTTCTCCATGGCATTGAGGATGACTCCCTTGACCTTTCCACCACCACTCTCAAGTCGACGACTGGCATTGATAAGTTCTCGCACTGGATTCTGCCTATGCCGAGCTACCAGAAGCGAAGTTCCGCACTGAGCACTGATGATGCTTGCATCCGTTACTGCCAGTACGGGAGGAGTATCGAGGATGACCAAGTCATAACTCTCACTGACCTGTTCAAGAAAGAGGCTGAAGCCGGAGGTCATGAGCAGTTCGGAGGGATTCGGTGGTGCAGTACCCCGTGACACGTAATCCAATCCTTCGATACCACTGGCACGGATCACTTCATGCCTGTCATGCCCACCACCGAGCAATTCCGACAGCCCCGGGCTGCTGCTGCCGGCGAAGGCATGGTGCAGATGCCCCTTGCGCATATCGGCATCGATCACTAACACCTTCTGACCAGCCTGGGCACAGGCAGCTCCCAGGTTCACTGCAATGAAGCTCTTTCCGATCCCGGGGCTTGGTCCGGTGATCATCAGACGATTGTCTGCCGAGTCGAGCATCGCGAAGTGCAAGCTAGTTCGTAGTCCTCGTACCGCCTCGGCAGTAGTATCGCTCGGCGCTCTGGCCATCAGTACATCCGCGGTTACCTCACGGGAATGGCGCTCGCGACGATGCTTGACTCGCTTGACCAGTTTCTTCTGCTCGCTGGATAGAGGAATAGTGGCGTACACTGGCAAGCCAGCGTCTTCGAGTTGTTCGGGCGCCTCGATACCGCGATTGAGAAAGCCGCGCAGGAGCACAATAGCGACAGAGACCAATGCGCCAAGGATCATGGCTAGTAACACCACGAGTGGTTTGCGAGGCTCGATCGGAAACTCCTCAACGAGTGCACTGTCGATGATGCGAACATTGCCGACAGTACCCGCCCTGGCGACTTCAAGCTCCTGCATCTTGTTCAAGACGTTCAGATAGATCGCCTGAGTGACTTCGACATCACGTGTGCGACGCACAACCTCCTGCTGAGCGGCCGGCAGCTCATCGACTCGAGCGTTGAGTCGTTCACGCTCTTCTTGCAACTGGCGCTTCTGGCGCAGTAGTGACTGATAGCTCGGATGATTGGTGGTATAGCGCTGGGCCAGAGCTTCCTCTTCCAGTTGAAGTTCGCTGAGTCGACTCTCAAGATCGATGAACTGTTGAACGGTTGCCTGGGCCTCGGAGGTGAGGTCAACGCTATCCTGCTCGACACGATACTGGTTCAGGCTCTCTTCGGCGGCGGCCAGTTGAGTTCGCAGTTCAGGCGCCTGATCCTCGAGAAATGCCAGACTCTTTTCTGCCTCGGCTGACTGCCGTTGAACGTTCTGGGTCAGGAATATCTCCGCCACCGAGTCCAGCGTGCTCCTTATCTCCTCTGGGTTGGTACCGGTCAGACTGAGACGCAGCATGCCTGTGCTGGCAGTCCGAGCACTGCTGACCTCATTCACCGACAGCCGCTGGCTGAGGCTTCTCACCGCTGTGGGGAGGGTATGCTTGATCAGGGAAAACTCGGCGCCTGGCGCAGCCCGCAGGTCAGCAACGCGAAGCAAGAGCTCACCATCGCTGAAGCTACCCAGCTCGCCCACGACACCTTCGCCAAGTTCCTGTGGCTCTTCTCCCAGCTGAGTCACGGCGTAGGTATTGTCCGACAGGACCTTCAGGACAAGCGGTATCCCGCGAAGGCTGTCGGCAACCTCGAATCGGCCCAGCCGCAAGGACTCACCGCCCCATACTGCAGAATATCCGCGCAGGAACGCCGGCAAGGAGAGCCATTCGGTCAGGGATTCGGGAAGTGATATGCCCCCTTTCAGCGCTTCTGGCGTTGCTGGGTGTGACCGGACCGCCTCCGGCAATGCGATGGTAGAGGGCAGCCATTCACTCATCCTGAAGGTTTCGGTGGCAAACCCGGGCCGGGGGATCTCCTTTCTCTGCACGAAGTTGCCGACCAGTGGCAGCGAGTTGGGAACCACCGCTGTATCCAGGCCCGTGCGCTCAACCACCTGGCTCAATACCATTCGGGACTGAAGGATCTGGACCTCGGCAGCGGTGCTGCTATCGGCGGCATACCCCGTATCGCCCATGACGTTGGCAAGGTCTCCGAGCGGACTAACTGAAGATCGCCGCTCGACTTGCACCAGTGCATCCCCACGATAGATTGGCGTTGCCAGCAATGCATAGGCAATGCCTACCAGCGTGAAAATCAGTGTCAGAAAAATGATCAGCCACTTATGGTCGAGCAACAGCCCAAGTAGCCTGCGAAGGTCGAGGGAATCCATGGTATGTCTGGTTATCGCGCCCGTATTCATGTCTCTTCCCTATGCAGCTGTTCATACCATTTCGACGTCAAAGGTCGCTTACATCCGTAGCACTTTCTGCGACGTTCCCGGGGAGAACCAGTGACGGCAGGAGTTGGCTGATCACACGATTCCAGCGAGCCAGCGGTGCCGTGGTAACGTAGATGACGTCTTGCGGCTCGAGAGGGAACTGGCTTCCCATGCTGAATGCGGCTGCATTGCTGACATCCAGCTGATACACCGTCGCAACTTTATTGCTATCAGCACCTTGACCACGAATGACGAAAATGCCAGAAGGCTCGGCAGTCTCTTCGCTGATACCTCCAGCCCTGGCGATCGCGTCGGTCAGCGAGATACGCTCGTTGCCCAGGGTCAGATTGCCGGGGCGGCGAACCTGCCCCATGACGGCCACTGCCTGATTCTCGGCACTAGGCACGTGAACAACATCCCCATTTTGCAGTAGACGGTTCTGGGTCATGTCTCCCTCACGTAGCAGGGCAAACAGGGAAAGTTTCTCTTCACGACCATCACGGTTGAGAATGACTTCATGCCAGTTAGCATCTTCAAGGGCTCCACCAGCCAGGCTAACCGCATCTACAAGAGTCATGGGCTTGGATGTAATGGGCAAGGTGCCTGGCTCACTTACCGAGCCGCTGACATAGACTTTCTGAGAGTTGTAAGCTGCTACTCTTACATCAACCTGAGGATCCGTTATGTAGGTTGCGAGCCGACGTGCCATATCCCTTCTTATGGCCGGAACGGTTCTCCCTGACACTTCAATACGGCCGATATAAGGATAAAAGATGGTGCCATCCTTCTGAACTTCATGCCCAGCCTCAGCTGCACTTCTCTCTCCCCCTGCGGGAATTGTCAATTCAGGATGGTCATAGACTGTAATGCTGAGAATATCGCCTACACCTACACGATATTCATACTCCGAAAGCGCTGAACTTACATGTTGTGGCATTGGTCTTGCGGAACTGACCTCCTGACGATAGGTAGATACCAGTGTCGGAGTAATTGCTTGAATATCTACCAGATGATCGATAGACACGGCTTCTGCCTGATAATCGATATGCCCACCAGGAGCCAATGAACACCCGGTCATCAATGCCGTCCCACAAACCAGGAAAAATGGCGCTGCTCGTCGATGAAAATTCATCACACCTCCACCCCCACGCTGCTGAATTATCAATACTCCATGACTGGGTATTATTTTTGATAAAGCCTTTCCGTCAGCAACAAAAACATTGCTGTTAGCACTTGCATCAAGCTGACAAACTGATGCCATCCAGTTCAACTGAGTGATATGAAGCGCATGACTCCTGAAACACATTATTACATGATTTAACAATCCTGCAGTGATTCAGGACCTCATATTTCAAGCGTAGCGAGGCTGAAAATCTTCATTCCATCGAACTAGGTTTAGTAGTCCAGAAAATGGCAAGGCATGACAGGAGGTGATGGGGACATGGAGCCAGAGGACAGGGAAGGAAGTTCGAAGCTACTCAAGCCAAAGAGACAGCCCCCGTCAGCTCTGCGCTGACGGGGCTGTGCTGGAGGAGCATGCCTGTGGTAATGACTAACGCCGAGTGGCGTCATACCCCAGGTCGGCGCCGCGGCTCTCGTCGCTGCGGCGACGCGCACTGCCAGCCTTGCGATTCTCCTCCTCGCACACCTCGTCCTTGCCGCCGCAGATCTCGCAGCCATCCTTCAGGCCGAGCTGGTTGAGGCCGCCGCAGGAGCCGGCGATGGGCTTGCGGCCCATGATCACGCCGACGGCCATGGCGGCCATGATCAGCAGCATGAAGGCGAAGGCAATAAGCCAGATAGTCATCAGAATCTCCCCTTGAGTGGGTGCCCCGGCATGCGCGGGGCGAATTCCCGGATTCGTCTCTTCCTATGCACTAGGTTCAATTACCATGTACTAGGGACAATGCAGGGTGCTTCGCGTTCCGGGAGATGGCCGAGCGATACGACCGATATGCCCCATACAGCGAGGGCCGGCCTCTTGGCCGGCCCCCGTTGCCGCCTGACGGCGAGTGGGATCATCCGCCGAAATCATCCAGCAGGATGTTCTCGGGCTCCACCCCGAGATCGAGCAGCAGCTTGATCACGGAGGCGTTCATCATGGGCGGCCCGCACATGTAGTACTCGCAGTCCTCGGGGGCCGGATGGTCCTTGAGGTAGTTCTCGTAGAGGACGTTGTGGATGAAGCCGGTGGGGCCTTCCCAGTTGTCCTCGGGCTGCGGGTCGGACAGCGCCAGGTGCCACTCGAAGTTGTCGTGCTCCTCGGCCAGCTTGTCGTACTCCTCGTTGTAGAAGGTCTCGCGCCAGGAGCGCGCGCCGTACCAGAAGGAGATCTTGCGCTTGGAGTTGAGGCGCTTGAGCTGGTCGAAGATATGGCTGCGCATCGGCGCCATGCCGGCACCACCACCGACGAAGACCATCTCGGCATCGGTGTCCTTGGCGAAGAACTCGCCGAAGGGCCCCATCACGGTGACCTTGTCACCCGGCTTCAGGCTGAAGACGTAGGTGGACATCAGGCCCGGGGGGTGGTCGGTGTTGGGCGGCGGAGTGGCGATACGGATGTTGAACTTGAGGATGCCCTTCTCTTCCGGGTAGTTCGCCATGGAGTAGGCGCGGATGACCTCCTCGTTGTTCTTGTGGGAGATGTTGAACAGACCAAACTTCTCCCAGTCACCCCGGTACTCCTCCTCGATGTCGAAATCCTTGAAGGCGATGTCGTACGGCGGTGCCACCAGCTGCACGTAGCCACCGGCGCGGAAGGCGACTTCCTCGCCCTCGGGCAGCTTGAGGTTGAGCTCCTTGATGAAGGTGGCGACGTTGGGGTTCTCGATGACCTCGCATTCCCACTTCTTGACGCCGAAGACCTCCTCGGGGACCTCGATCTTCATGTCCTGCTTAACCGGCACCTGGCAGGAGAGTCGCCAGCCCTCCTTCTTCTCGCGCATGGTGAAGTGCTGCTCTTCGGTGGGCAGGATGGAGCCACCGCCCTCCTCCACGCGACACTTGCACTGGGCACAGGAGCCACCGCCACCGCAGGCGGAGGAGAGGAAGATGCCATTGGCGGCCAGGGTGTTGAGCAGCTTGCCCCCGGCCTGGGTGGTGAGGGTGTGCTCGGGATCACCGTTGACCTCGATCTGCACGTCACCGGTGCTGACCAGCCTGCTGCGGGCGGCCAGGATGATCAGCACCAGGCCGATGACGACCAGGGTGAACATGACCACACCGAGCAAGATAAGTGATGTATCAACCATGTCGGTTTCCTATTGCTTGCGTTGCCTGGCACCCGGCGCCGCGGCGCCGGGCAAGGACGACCTGCTTCAGAGCTGGATGCCGGAGAAGGACATGAAGCCCAGCGACATCAGGCCCACCGTGATGAAGGTGATGCCCAGGCCCTGCAGGGAGCCGGGCACGTCGCTGTACTTCAGCTTCTCGCGGATACCGGCCAGGGCGGTGATGGCCAGTGCCCAGCCAACGCCGGAGCCGAAACCATAAACCACCGATTCACCGAAGTTGTAGTTACGCTCGACCATGAACAGCACACCACCCAGGATGGCGCAGTTCACGGTGATCAGCGGCAGGAACACGCCCAGGGCGTTGTAGAGTGCCGGCACATACTTGTCGAGGAACATCTCCAGGATCTGCACCAGGGCGGCGATGACGCCGATGTAGCTGAGCAGGCCCAGGAAGGAGAGGTCGATATTCTCGGCACCACTGATACCGGTCCAGGAGAGCGCACCTTCCGAGAGCAGGAAGGTGTAGACCAGGTTGTTGACTGGCACGGAGATGGAGAGCACCACGATCACGGCGATGCCCAGGCCGAAGGCCGCGGAGACCTTCTTGGACACGGCGATGAAGGTGCACATGCCGAGGAAGAATGCCAGGGCCAGGTTCTCGACGAAGACCGAGGCAACGAAAAGGCTAATATAGTGTTCCATGTTACACGGCCTCCTTCGGTTCGGTATTGGCCTTCATCTTGAACTCGTTCTCCTCGACCTGCTCCGGGTTCAGGCTACGCAGCACCCAGATGATCATGCCGATGATGAAGAACGCAGAGGGCGGCAGCAGCAGCAGGCCGTTGGGCACGTACCAGCCACCATCCTGCACCGGCTGCAGCACGGTGAAGCCGAACACGCTGCCGGAACCGAGCAGTTCACGGATGAAGCCCACGGTCATCAGGATGAAGCCGTAGCCGAGACCGTTGCCGATGCCATCCAGGAAGGAGAGCTTCGGGCTGTTCTGCATGGCGAAGCCTTCGGCACGCCCCATCACGATACAGTTGGTGATGATCAGACCGACGAACACCGACAGCTGCTTGGACATCTCGTAGGCATAGGCCTTGAGGATCTGATCCACCACGATCACCAGCGAGGCGATGATGGTCATCTGCACGATGATACGGATGGAGGACGGAATGTGGTGACGGATCAGCGACACGAACAGGTTCGAGAAGGCCGTCACGAAGATCACCGCGCAGGTCATGACCAGCGACACGCTCATGCTGGTCGTCACCGCCAGGGCCGAACAGATGCCCAGCACCTGCAGCGCGATGGGGTTGTTCTTGAACAGCGGCGTCGTCAGGACGCCTTTCGGAGTTGCATCCGCCATGATCAGGCTCCTTCCGCTTCGAGTTCGACGTCGGCATCCTGGGCCTCGTCCTGGCTCAAGCCAGTGCGGAACTTGGCCAGGTAGTCACCGAAGCCTTCCGGGCTCAGCCAGAACTGCAGCATGTTGGTGACGCCGTTGCTGGTCAGGGTCGCGCCGGAGAGGGCATCAACCTCGTTCTCGCCGCTGGCCCCGCCCTTGGTCAGGTGGATCGCCGGGGCGAGCGCATCCTCGCCGCCATAGATCTCCTTGCCAGACCACTGGGCCTGCCAGCGCGGGTTGTTGACCTCGCCGCCCAGCCCCGGGGTCTCGGCATGCTCGTAGTAGGTGATGCCGACGATAGTGTTGCCGTCACCCTCCACCGCGAGGAAGCCACGCATCAGGCCCCACAGGCCCTGGCCACGGATCGGCAGGATGATCTGCTCGGGATCATCCGGGTCGCCCACCAGATAGACGGTCGAGAAGTTCTCGACACGGGTCAACCCTGCCGGGTCCTGCTCGCCCGAGAGGGTGCGCGAGGCAGCCGGGTCGCGGCGCGACTCGAAGGCGTTGTAGGTGGCCGGGTCGTGCTCCTCGGAGTACTCGCCGGTATCCAGGTTGACCACCCGCGGCGTGATGCTGGACTCGAAGGTCTCGTTCACGTCCATGCCGGACTCGTAGAGATCGGCGACGTTGAGGATGTTGGTCTTGCGATCCAGCTCCTGGTTGAACTGCTGCTTCGAGCGCAGTGCCACCGCGGCGGTAGAGACGATGACCGAACACACGATGCAGAGTGCGAACGCCACCGTCAGGATCTTCTTGATGGAGTTGTTGCTCTGTGCCATCAGGCTGTCTCCTCGGCCGGCACACCGGTGCGCTTGAGTCGGCGCTTGATGTTGGCCTGAACAAAGATATGGTCGATGAGCGGCGCGAACAGGTTGGCGAACAGGATCGCCAGCATGATGCCCTCGGGGAAGGCCGGGTTCACGACGCGGATCAGCACGGTCATCACGCCGATCAGGGCGCCGAAGATCAGTCGTCCCTGGTTGGTCATGGAGGCGGAGACCGGGTCGGTGGCCATGAACACCATGCCGAAGGCGAAGCCGCCCAGCACCAGGTGCCAGTAGCACGGACATGGCGAACATCGGGTTGCTGTCGGAGCCGACCAGGTTGAACAGCGCGCTGGTCGCCACCATGCCCAGGAAGACGCCGAGCATGATTCGCCAGGAGGCGATACCGGTCCACAGCAGCACCGCGGCGCCGATCAGGATCGCCAGGGTCGAGGTCTCACCCACCGAACCGGGGATGAAGCCGAGGAAGGCGTCCCACCAGCTGAACTGCTCGGTGAGTGCGGCCATGCCGTCCTGGAAGGCGATGGAGAGCGCGGTCGCGCCGGTGTAGCCGTCGGCCGCCACCCACACCGCGTCACCGGAGATCTGCGCCGGATAGGCGAAGTAGAGGAAGGCACGACCGGTCAGGGCCGGGTTGAGGAAGTTCTTGCCGGTACCACCGAAGATCTCCTTGCCGATCACCACGCCGAAGGTGATGCCCAGTGCCACCTGCCACAGCGGGATGGTGGCGGGCAGGATCAGCGCGTAGAGCACGGAGGTGACGAAGAAGCCCTCGTTGACCTCATGGCCGCGCTTGATGGCGAACAGCACCTCCCAGAAGCCGCCGACCACGAAGGTCGATCGCGTAGATGGGCAGGAAGTAGGTGGCACCGAGCACGAAGTTGGCCCACAGGCTGTCCGGGTTGTGGCCCGAAGCCAGCACCATCATGATCGCCTCGCGCCAGCCGGCCATGGAGCCGTAGCCCTCGGCGATGGCCACGTTGGCCTGCCAGCCGGCATTCCACATGCCGAAGAACATCGCCGGGAAGGTGCACAGCCAGACGGTGATCATGATGCGCTTGAGGTCGACGCCGTCACGCACGTGGGCGGTGGTCTTGGCGACATCCGGGGGCGCATAGAAGATGGTGTCTACCGCTTCATAGAGCGGATAGAATTTCTCGTACTTGCCGCCCTTGTGGAAGTGCGGCTCGACGACCGTCGAGTGTCTTGTCGCAATACCCACGGTCATCAACCCTCCTTCTCGATGCGTGGTGAGGTTGTCACGCAGGATGGGACCGTACTCGTACTTGCCGGGGCACACGTAGGTGCACAGCGCGAGGTCCTCCTCGTCCAGCTCCAGACAGCCGAGCTGCATGGCGGTCTCGATGTCACCGACGATCAGCGAGCGCAGCAGCTGGGTGGGCAGGATGTCCAGGGGCATCACCTGCTCGTAGGCACCCACCGGCACCATGGCGCGCTCGGAGCCGTTGGTCGAGGTGGTCGGCGCATAATCCTTGAGGCCGGTCAGCTTCGAGAGATAGATGCCGAGCACCGAGTGGCGGTTCTTGCCTGCGGAGAGCCAGCCCATGAAGGCACGCTTGTTGCCCTCCTCGAGCAGACTGACCTGATTATGGAAACGACCGAGGTAGCGCAGGCTGCCCTCGCAGGTGAAGCCGGCAAAGACCGAGCCAGAGATGACGCGGGTATCATCGGGCTCGATGATCTCACCGGCGAGCAGCTCTTCGGTGCTGGCACCCAGGCGAGTGCGCAGCAGGCGCGGCTTCTCGGCGCGGGGACCGCCTACGGCCAGCACCCGGCTGACGTCCAGGCTGGCCCTCGACGAACAGCTTGCCGAAGGCGATGACGTCCTGGTAGCCGATGTGCCAGACACGCTTGTGCAGGGCCGACGGGCGAGAGATGGTGGATATGGGTGCCCACCAGGCCGGCCGGGTGCGGGCCGGCGAAGGTCTGGGCCTGGACGCCGTCGATGTTGCCACCGGGAATGCTGCTGTCGGGGCCGCTGCACAGGTAGACATTGCCTTCGGTGAGGCGGGTCAGCACCTTCAGGCCATCCTCGAAGGCCTGGGTCTGCTCGTTGATCACCTTGGCGGGATCACCGGCCAGCGGATGGGTGTCGATGGCGGTGACGAAGATATCGGTGGGCACACCATCGATGGCCGGAGTGCGCGAGTAGGGACGGGTGCGCAGGGCGGTCCACAGGCCCGACTCGACCAGCTGGTCAACCACCACCTGGCGCTCCAGGCCGGCCAGCTTGTCGCGGCCGTGGGCGGTAAACTCGACGGCCTCCTCGGAGTCGGCGACCTGGATCACCACCGAGAGCAGACGGCGCTTCTCCCCGCGGTTGATGGCCACCACCTCACCGGCGGCCGGCGCCGTGAAGCGCACACCGTCGATCTTCTTGTCGGTAAACAGAAGCTGGCCAAGCTTGACGGTATCTCCCTCCTTGACCTCCATGGTCGGCTTCATGCCGACGTAGTCGGTGCCCAGGACCGCCACGTGACGCACCGGCCGCGCATCCTCGATACGCTGCTCGGGCGCTCCCGTGATGGGGAGATCCAGGCCTTTCTTGACTTCGATCATAGTCTCGCCCAGTTGATGGATCGGAAAACGGTAAGGAAAGGGCCACGAGGCACACCCGGCCCACCCCGAAAAATCCACACGATTATAAAGAGAAGACAAGGGGATGGCCACCTGAGCAAAGGTCGCAAGGGGTGACTTGTGGCAAGGGAAAGATTGTCGCAGGGGGCAAGCTGCAAGCTGCAAGCTGCAAGCTGCAAGCTGCAAGTCAGTATGACGCATAAAAGAAAGGAGCAAGCCCAAGGGGTTTCCTTGTAGCTTGCTCCTTGAGGCTTGAGGCTGGCCGCAGGCCTTAAGCGCTAGCGCGCGGCAGCTTGAGGAAGCTGACGTTGGACATGTGCTGCAGGATGCGGATCACCTGGCAGCTGTAGCCGAACTCGTTGTCGTACCAGACGTACAGCACGGCGTTCTTGCCGTTGGCGATGGTCGCCTGGGCGTCGACGATGCCGGCGTGGCGGCGAGCCGACGAAGTCGGTGGAGACCACTTCCGGCGAGTCGACATAGTCGATCTGCTTCTGGAACGGGGAGTGCAGCGCCATGTGGCGCAGGTACTCGTTGACTTCGTCCTCGGCGTCGGTCTCCTTCTCCAGGCGCAGGTTGAGGATGGCCATGGAGACGTTGGGCGTCGGCACGCGGATCGCGTTGCCGGTCAGCTTGCCCTCCAGCTCCGGCAGCGCCTTGGCGACGGCCTTGGCGGCGCCGGTCTCGGTGATCACCATGTTGAGCGGCGCGCTGCGGCCGCGGCGGTCGCCCTTGTGGTAGTTGTCGATCAGGTTCTGGTCGTTGGTGTAGGCGTGCACGGTTTCCACGTGGCCATGCTCGACGCCGAACTCGTCGTTGAGCACCTTGAGCACCGGGACGATGGCATTGGTGGTACAGGAGGCCGCGGAGATGATGCGGTCATCATCACTCAGGTCATCATGGTTGATGCCATAGACGATGTTCTTGATGTCACCCTTGCCCGGTGCGGTGAGCAGCGCCTTGGCCACCCCCTTGCACTGCAGGTGCTGGCCGAGGCCGGCCTCGTCGCGCCAGATGCCGGTGTTGTCGACCACCACGGCGTTGTTGATGCCATAGGTGGTGTAGTCGACATCGGTCGGGGAGTCGGCGTAGATCACCTGAATGACGTTACCGTTGGCGGTGATGGTGCGCGCCTCGGCATCGACGCTGATGGTGCCGTCGAAGGGGCCGTGCACGGAGTCGCGGCGCAGCAGGCTGGCGCGCTTCTCGAGGTCCTTCGCGATATCACCGCGGCCGCGCACCACGATGGCGCGCAGGCGCAGCGGGTTGCCGCCACCGGCCTTCTCGACCAGCACCCGAGCGAGGATGCGGCCGATGCGCCCGAAGCCGTAGAGGACCACGTCCTTGGGCTCGCCGTTATTGCCATTCGGGTCATGGGCATCGACGATCTCGGCGAGCTCCTCGCGCAGGAAGGCCAGCGCATCGCCGCCGCCGCGCTTCTTGAAGGCCACGCCCAGCTTGCCAACGTCGACGTGGGCCGGCCCCAGGTTGAGCTCGGTCATCGCCTTGACCAGCGGGTAGGTATCCTGCACGGAGAGCTCGGTTCCCTCTACCTTCCGCACGAAGCGATGATCCTTCAGGATGCGGATCACGCTGCGATTGAACAGCGAGCGCCCGTAGAGGGTGGTGACCACGTTGTTGTGACGGTAGAGGCTACCGATCATCGGGATCATCTGCTCGGCAAGCGCCTGGTTGTCGTGCCATTCCTGGAAGACGGTATCGGAGGGTTGCTGACTCACGTGAGGCCTCACTGATGGGATCAAAGGGTTCCCGGACATTATCCCGGGCCCGGGGTGCGGCGGCAATCGCTGGTTGGTCGCACCCGCTGTAGGTGGATTACAGGAACGGGCGTTTGACTACAAGAATCCGACGGGCTGGTATGATGGGCGACCGCGAGGACCACACAGGATCCGTCGGGCCGCGCCCGTCGACAGCCCAATACGAGACCATGCCAACATTCTCTCCGCTCGACCCACCGCGCCCCCAGGGGCTGCGCGAGACGCTCTACTGGCAGATGCTGCCGGGCAGCGCTGTGTCGCTGGCCCTGGCGCACCTGGCCAGCGATGCCCCGCTGCTGGTGATCACCGCCGATACCGCCCAGGCCCTGCGCCTGGAGAACGAGCTGAATTTCTTCAGCCGGGTGCCGGTGCTGCCCTTCCCCGACTGGGAGACCCTGCCCTACGACAGCTTCTCCCCCCATCAGGACATCGTCTCCGCCCGGCTGCGCACCCTGCGCCGGCTGCAGGACGGCGAGCACGGCATCGTGCTGGTGCCGATCAACACCCTGATGCAGCGCCTGGCACCGGTCGAGTACATCGCCGGCCGGGTGCTCACCCTGGAGGTGGGCCAGACCCTGGATCGCGAAGGCTTCCGCGACGCCCTCTCCCGCGCCGGCTACCGGGCAGTGGAGACGGTCTACGAGCCCGGCGAATACGCCCTGCGCGGTGCCCTTATCGACCTCTTCCCGATGGGCGTGGAGGCGCCGCTGCGCATCGACCTGTTCGATGACGAGATCGACACCCTGCGCACCTTCGACCCCGACACCCAGCGCAGCGCCGAGAAGGTCGAGCGGATCGAGCTGCTGCCGGCCCTGACGTATTCCCTGTCGCGCAGCGCCATCGCCTGCTTCCGCGAAGGCTTCGAGACCCTGTTCGATGTCGACCCGCGCCAGTGCCCGCTCTATGTGGACGCCCTCAAGGGCATCCCCTCCCCCGGCCTCGAGCAGTACCTGCCGCTGTTCTTCGAGGAGACGGCCACCCTCTTCGAGCACCTCGCCGAAGGTACCCGGGTGGCGCTGTTGCCGGAGTGCCTGGCCGCCGCCGAGCACCATTGGGCCTCCATCGAGAGCCGCTTTGATAACCTCGGGTTCGACCCCACCCGGCCGCTACTGCCGCCCCATCGCGCCTTCGTGCCGGTGGCCGAACTGTTCGCGGCGATCAAGCGCCACCCCCGGGTCGAGCTGACCGAGGCGGGCGAGCACCGCCACGCCCTGGAGCCGGCAACCCAGGCGCCGCCCAGCGTGGGCATCAACGCGCGTGCCCGGGAACCCCTGGCCACCCTGTCACACTTCCTGGAGACCCGCGGCGACACCCGGGTGCTGTTCGTGGCCGAGTCGCGCGGCCGCCGGGAAGCCCTGGAGGAGGCACTGGCGCCGCTGCGCCTGGCGCTGCCCCATGTCGAGGACTTTGCCGACTTCCTCACTGCCGACGCCCCCATCGCCATTACCGAGGGCGATATCGAGGCCGGGCTGTGGTTGACCGAGCCCGGCCTGGCGGTGATCAGCGAGTCCGAACTCTACGGTGAGGTGGTGCGCCAGAGCCGGCGGCGCGAGAAGGCCACCGATGCCGACGAGCTGGCCGTGCGCCACCTCTCCGAGCTGCGCCCCGGTGCCCCGGTGGTCCACCAGGCCCACGGCGTGGGCCGCTACAAGGGGCTCGAGACGCTCGAGGCCGGGGCCAGGCCGCCGAGTTCGTCACCCTGGAGTACGCCAATGGCGCCCGGCTCTATGTGCCGGTGGAGAACCTGCACCTGATCTCGCGCTACGCCGGCGCCGACGACGAGCTCGCCCCGCTGCACCGGCTGGGCTCTGACCACTGGGAGAAGGCCAGGAAGAAGGCCGCCGAGAAGATCCGCGACACCGCCGCCGAGCTGCTCGATATCTATGCGCGCCGCGAGGCCCGCGAGGGCTTCGCCTGTGCGCCGCCGGACGCCGAATACTCGCGCTTCGCCGCCGCCTTCCCCTTCGAGGAGACCCCCGACCAGCGCGCCGCCATCGAGGCGGTGATCGCCGACATGAGCGCCCCGCGCCCCATGGACCGGGTGGTGTGCGGCGACGTGGGCTTCGGCAAGACCGAAGTGGCCATGCGTGCCGCCTTCCTGGCGGTGCATTCCGGTCGCCAGGTGGTGGTGCTGGTACCCACCACCCTGCTAGCCCGCCAGCACTACGAGAACTTCCGCGACCGCTTCGCCGACACCGCGGTCAATATCGAGCTGATCTCGCGCTTCACCGCCGGCAAGGGGCAGGCCGCCTCCCTCAAGCGTATCGCGGAGGGACAGGCGGATATCGTCATCGGCACCCACAAGCTGCTGTCGAAGTCCATGCAGCTGCCCAAGATGGGCCTGCTGATCATCGACGAGGAGCACCGTTTCGGGGTGGCCCAGAAGGAGCGCCTGAAGAGCCTGCGCGCCGAGGTGGACATCCTCACCATGACCGCCACGCCGATTCCCCGCACGCTGAACATGGCGATGAGCGGCATCCGCGACCTCTCGATCATCGCCACGCCGCCGGCGCGCCGGCTGTCGGTCAAGACCTTCGTGCAGCGCCGCGAGGAGGCCGTGCTCAAGGAGGCGATCCTGCGCGAGATCCTGCGCGGCGGGCAGGTCTACTTCCTGCACAACGAGGTCAAGACCATCGAGACCGCCGCCGAGACGGTGCGCGAACTGGTCCCCGAGGCCCGCGTCGGGGTGGCCCATGGCCAGCTGCCCGAACGCGCGCTGGAGCGGGTGATGTCGGACTTCTACCACAAGCGCTTCAACGTGCTGGTGTGCTCCACCATCATCGAGACCGGTATCGACGTACCCAGCGCCAACACCATCCTGATCGAGCGTGCCGACCGCTTCGGCCTCGCCCAGCTCCATCAGCTGCGCGGCCGGGTCGGGCGCAGTCACCACCAGGCCTATGCCTACCTGCTGACTCCACCGCCCCAGGCGATGACCCGTGACGCGATCAAGCGCCTGGAGGCGATCGGTGCCGCCGAGGACCTCGGCGCCGGCTTCACCCTGGCCAGTCACGACATGGAGATTCGCGGCGCCGGCGAGCTGCTCGGCGACGAACAGAGCGGGCAGATGGAGGCGATCGGCTATGGCCTCTACATGGAGATGCTCGACCGCGCGGTTGCGGCCATCCGCGCCGGCAAGACGCCCAATATCGAGGCACCACTCGACGAGGGGGTGGAGATCAGCCTCAACCTGCCGGCCCTGATCCCGGACGACTACCTGCACGATGTCCAGCAGCGCCTGGTGATGTACAAGCGCATCAGCAGCGCCGCCGACGAGGCCGAGCTCAAGGAGCTTCAGGTGGAGATGATCGACCGCTTCGGCCTGCTGCCGGGCCCGGTGAAGACCCTGCTGCGCCAGACCCGACTGCGCCAGCGTGCCGAACGCCTGGGCATCACCCGCCTCGAGGCGGGCCCCGAGCGCGGCCGCGTCATCTTCGGCGCCCACACCAGCGTCGACCCCTTGACCCTGGTGGAGCTTATCCAGCGCGAGCCGGGCCGCTATCGCCTGGATGGCGCCGACACCCTGCGCTTCGAGGCCGCCATGGAGAACGAGGAGGCGCGCTTCCAGGCCGTGGAGCAGCTGCTCGAACTCCTGAACCGCAAGGCAGAAGCCGCCTGAAGCTGCAAGCTGCAAGCTGCAAGCTGCAAGCTGCAAGCTGCAAGCTGCAAGCTGCAAGCTGCAAGCTGCAAGCTGCAAGCTGCAAGCCAGGATGATGTTGCTCACATCGCTGGAAGCAACAGGTTTTCCTTGAAACTTGCTCCTTGTAGCTTGTAGCTGACCGAAGGCCCAAGGGTTTCCTTGAAACTTGCTCCTTGTGGCTTGTGGCTGGCCGAAGGCCTAGCAGAACTGGCGAACCGCCGACTTTCCCTGCACTCTATACTGTTATCGAACGTCTCATCGCACCGACCACCGGCACCGGTCAAGGGAATCACCGGTGCCTCTCCAGCCTCCCGGAGTTGAAAGACCTGATGAATACCCTGACATTCACCCGACGCGGCCTGCGCCGCGCCATGGCAATAGGATTCGGCGCCCTGCTCGCCTCCGGTGCGCAGGCTGCCACTCCTGACTATGACGACGTCCATGAGCTGCCGCGCGGCCATTACGCGTTGCCCGAAGAGGGCAGCGTGATAGGCGAACCCTATAAAGTTACCGTCGAGGAGGGCGACACCCTGATCGACATCGCCCGCAAGCACAACGTCGGCTACGAGGAGATCCGGATGGCCAATCCGGATGTCAGCCTTTGGGCCCCCTTCGCCGATACCGAGGTCACCATCCCGGCCCGCCGGGTGCTGCCCGATGCCAAGCGGGACGGCATCGTGATCAACCTCTCGGAACTGCGCCTCTACTACTTCTCGGAGCCCGGCGTGGTGGAGACCTACCCGATCAGCGTAGGCCGCGAGGAGTTTTCCACGCCGGTCGGGGTGACCAAGACCACCATCAAGGTCAAGGACCCCGCGTGGTCACCCGCCCGCCTCGATGCGCCGCGAGGCCGCCGCCCGCGGCGAGCCGGCGCCGTCGGTGGTCCCTGCCGGTCCCGACAACCCGCTGGGCCGCCACGCCATCCTGCTGGGCATCCCCAGCTACCTGATCCACGGTACCAACAAGCCCGAAGGGGTCGGCATGCGCGTGAGTCGCGGCTGCATCCGCATGTTCCCCGAGGATATCGAATCGCTCTACGAGCGAGTCCCCAGCGGCACCCGGGTCAACATCATCGACCAGCCGTTCAAGGCCGGCTGGACGGCGGATGGCGAGCTGCTGGCCCAGTCCTACCCGGCACTGGAAGAGAATCGCGAAGGCTTCGAGCCGCTGATGTTCGCCATGGACAAGGTGGCCCAGGTCTTCGGCGAGGAGCAGCCTCCGGTGGACTACAAGCGCCTGCGCGAGCTGGTGGAGGCCCCCGATGGTCAGGCCATCTCGCTGCTCAAGACGGCCGAGGAAGAGCCTACGCCGGCGCCGACCGAACCCCGCAACCTCTATGAGTCCATCGCCATCGCCGAGCGCTGAGCATCAGTAACCGCAAGCCGGATACAAGAAGACCCCGCCGAGGCGGGGTCTTCTGTTCCTGCAGAACCGCCATCGCCCGAGGGCGATGCCGGCGCTCCAGCAGAATTACTTCTGCATGGAGCGCTGGAACATACGGTTCATTTCGTCGCGGTTCTGCTCGGACATCTGCAGAGCCGCCTGGGCGTCACGCTGTGCCTGGTTGGCGGTGTTCTGCGCCTGAACAGCGATGCTGCGAGCTTCTGCAGCGTCGGCCTGTGCAGACTCAGCGGTCATGCGAACCTCTTCCAGTGCACTGGTGGAAGCACAGCCAGCCAGGATGGCCAGTGAGGCAGCGGCGGCGGTCAGCTTCAGGGTGGTCTTCAGAGTCATGGTGTTCTCCTTGGGTCTTCCTTGGTACTGCGTTGAAAGAAGCCTGAAAATCAGGCGTCTTGCCTGCGACTGCAGGCGCGTCTGCAGCGACTTGTGCCAAAGCACAGGAGTCAAACGCTGTTTTATTATACGCAACGGCGCTTGTCCATCGCTTTCAACGTCCCTTGCGCATGTACCAGCCTAGCGGATCACGACGCGTGTGCCAATATCGATCATCGCCGCCAACCGCTCGATCTGGTCATCGGTCACCGCGACACACCCCTGGGTCCAGTGAAACTGGCGGTGAATCTCGGGATCTCCCTTGCCCACGCCATGCAGGCCGATGAAGCCACCCAGGGCGGTATCCTGGGGGGGATAGCCATGGGTTCGGTAGTAGCGGAAATAGTCGTCATAGTCCTGCTGGCTGAAGATCCCCTCGTCCAGGGCGACGCGTGCATGGGTCGGGGTCGGGTAATCGAGCCCGACGAACAGGTGCCAGTCACTCTCGTGGTTGAAGCGATTGACGCGAAACTCGCCCTTGGGGGTGGCACCGCTGCCCTGCAGGCGCATGGGCCGGGCGCCGCCGCGACCCAGCGAAATGGGCGCGTAACGCTCCAGCTCGCGGTTGCCGCGGTAGACGGTGAGCGTGGCCTGGCTGTCGTCCACCAGCACCCAGACCTCGTCGGCGTGCCGCGGCAGGTGCGCCCGGGTGAGCTGCGTCTCGATCAGATTTGCCCGGGCCGAGCCGATACCCAGCAGCGCCAGCGGAGTGGCAAGGACGAGTCGGCTGAAGCGACGGCGGGAGAGTGAAGGCATCGTATAGAAACTCTTATGTACTGATATCAAGCGCGTCGCGAAACGCGGCCTGGTGGTTTATAGCGTATTTCTGGGCCATCTGTCAGGCCGGCAGTATCGCCCCCATGCGCAGCACCTCGCGCAGCGACGTGATGCCCTCCTCGGCCTTGTCGAGACCATCCTGCAGCATCAGCACCTCGCCACGCTCCACCAGGGCGCTACGCAGCCGCGTCTCGTCGGCCTGGCGCAGGATCAGGCCATGATCATCCGCGCTGGGCTGCCACACCTCGAAGACCCCGGTACGCCCACGGTAGCCCAGCCCATCGCAGCGTTCACAGCCCACCGCCTGCCAGGAGTCATCGGGCACCGCGACGCCCATGGCGGCCAGCCACTGCGCCTCGCGCTCCGGCAGCGGGCGACGCTCGCGGCAGTGCGGGCAGAGACGGCGCACCAGGCGCTGGGCGACCACCAGGCCGGGAGAGTACCACTGATCTCGGCATCTCCCAGCCCCAGGTGACGCAGCGTGGACACCACGCCGACCGCATCACGACTGTGCAGGGTCCCCATCAGCGAGCGGCCGCTGCCGGCCACGTTGAGCGCCGCCTGGGCGGAATCGGGATCACGGATCTCGCCGATCAGCACATAGTCGGGATCCAGGCGCAGCAGGGATCGCGTACCGGTGGCGAAATCCAGGCCGCTCTCGGAATTCACCTGAACCTGGTTGATCCCCGGAATCTCGTACTCTACCGGGTCCTCCAGGGTCACCACGTGGCTCTCCTCGAGGCGCAGCTGATTGAGCAGGGTATAGAGGGTCGTGGTCTTGCCTGCGCCGGTGGGCCCCGCCACCAGCAGCAGCTGCCGCCGGTGGCGTCCATCCAGCGCCGGATGCCGCGAGCCCCCTGCTCGCCTATCCCCAGGGACAGGGTATCGCGGAAGGTCTCGGGTGGCGCCAGGAAGCGGATGGCCAGCTTCTCGCCCCCGACGGTGGTCACCGCCGTGACACGCAGGAAGGTCTCCTCGCGCTCCTCATCGGGTGGCCAGCTGAAGCTGCCCTCCATGGCGCCGAGGGAGGGCACCGGGTTGAGGCGCGCCAGCACCTTGAACTGGTTGATCAGGCGCGCACCGATGGCCGCATCGACCGACATCGCCTCCACTACCCGGCCATCGATGCGCAGGCGGATGCGCAGCGTCTCCTGATGGGGGTCGAGGTGAATGTCGCTGGCCCGGGCCCGCAGGGCATCATCCAGCAGGGCGTGGGCCTCGAGTTGCTCGTCGCCCGGGACGGGCGCGTCCTCGAACAGCGACCGCAGGCGGGGGCAGCGAGAGCGCGGCGAGGATACTCGGTGCGCAGCCCGGCAGAGCATGTGGCGTCCGTCGTTGTCCGGGCACCCGGGCAGGTGCAGCAACACCTTCCAGCTCAGGCCGCTTTCCGTCCCCCACCTGCACCAGCCCCCACGCCGCCGCGCCGCCGCGCCCGCATCGGGTCGCCAGGCACAGACCCAGCTGCGCAGGTAATCGTCATAGCCGCCGCTGAAGTCGGTGATCCCCTCTGCGCTCATGTCGAGGATCCGGGTCGCCAGCGAGGAGACGAACTCGCGGTCGTGACTGACGAAGATCAGGGTCCCGGGGTAGTTCTCCAGGGCCAGGTTGAGCGCCTCGATGGACTCCATGTCCAGGTGGTTGGTGGGCTCGTCCATCAGCAGCACATTGGGGCGGGTCAGGGCCAGCTTGCCGAACAGCATGCGGCCCTGCTCGCCGCCGGAGATCACCCTGACCGACTTGCCGATATCGTCGCTGGAGAACAGCATCCTGCCCAGGGCGCCACGCACCTCCTGCTCGCCGCCATCGGTCCACTGGGCCATCCACTCGTAGAGGGTAGCGTCGTTGGCGAAGTCGTCGGCGTGGTCCTGGGCGAAGACGCCGAGATCGGCGCTGTCGGTCCACTTCACGCTGCCGGAAAGCGGCGCCAGTTCACCGGCCAGGGTACGCAGCAAGGTGGTCTTGCCGATGCCGTTGGGGCCGATGATGGCGATACGCTCGCCGGCCTCGACGGTCATGCCGAACCCCTCGAACAGCGCTGGCTCGCTGCCGAAGCCCTGGCTGAGCCCCTCGACGTTGACCGCGTTGCGATGGATCTTCCTGGCCTGCTCGAAGCGGATGAACGGGCTGACCCGGCTCGAGGGCTTGATCTCCTCGAGCTTGATCTTCTCGATCTGGCGCGCCCGGGAGGTCGCCTGCTTGGCCTTGGAGGCGTTGGCCGAGAAGCGGCTGACGAAGGCCTGCAGGTCGGCGATCTGCGCCTTCTTCTTGGCGTTGTCGGCATGCTGGCGTTCGCGGGCGGCGGTGGCGGCGGTCATGTACTCGTCGTAGTTGCCCGGGAAGAGCCGGATCTCGCCATAGTCCAGGTCCGCCATGTGGGTGCAGACACTGTTGAGGAAGTGGCGGTCGTGGGAAATGATGATCATGGTGCTGTTGCGCGCCGTGAGCATGCCCTCCAGCCAGCGGATGGTGTTGATATCCAGGTGGTTGGTGGGCTCGTCGAGGAGCAGCACGTCGGGGTCGGCGAACAGCGCCTGGGCGAGCAGCACGCGCAGCTTCCAGCCCGGGGCGATCTCGCTCATGGGGCCTGTATGCTGGTGCAGCGGGATACCCAGCCCCAGCAGCAGTTCGCCGGCCCGGGACTCGGCGGTGTAGCCGTCGAGCTCGGCGAAGCGCACCTCGAGGTCGGCCACGGCCATGCCGTCCGCCTCGCTCATCTCGGGCAGCGAGTAGATGCGCTCACGCTCGGCGGCCACCTGCCACAGTTCGGCATTGCCCATGATCACGGTGTCGATGACCCGCTCCTCCTCGAAGGCAAACTGGTCCTGGCGCAGCTTGCCGAGGCGGGCACCGGACTCGACCATCACCTGGCCCGAGGAGGGCTCCAGGTCACCGCCGAGGATCTTCATGAAGGTGGACTTGCCGCAGCCGTTGGCACCGATCAGGCCGTAGCGGTGACCGTTGCCGAACTTGATGGAGACGTTCTCGAACAGGGGCCTGGCCCCGAACTGCATGGTGATGTTGGCGGTGGAGATCAAGGAGAGGGTCCGGTCGGTACATGGAGGGGGCGAGATTGTACCGGTTATGGGTCCCCTTCACACCGTAGGAAGTCTCTCGAGGCGGTTCCAGGCCCCACGCTGTGGATAACGGCGGCCGCCCTGGCCTGGCCTGAAGCACCGCGGCCCCGGCAGGATGATCCGCCGGGGCCGCCTATCGCCAGCCAGGGTGCACGTTCCCCTGGCGCTCGACGGTGAAGATGGCCTGCAGCTTGTCCTTCCTGCCGTAGAGATGGACGGTGGTGCGGTCGAAGGGGAAGCGCTCCAGGTAGGGGCTATCCTGGTTGAGGCGAGGCTTGTGGGCATGAATCATGGCCGCCTTGAGGCGTTCACGGTTGGCCTTGCCGCAGGGGCCGATGGAGTACCACAGCGCCTCGTCCGGCTGCACGCACGCCTCCCAGCGCGGGCGAGACTCATCATGCTGGATGCCGTAATGGGCGCTGCCGCTCTCGCCGACGTAGAGCAGTTCCTGAGCCTCCATGACACCGGTTTCCGGATCATTGGCGGCACGGTAGACGCAGTAGATCCCGGGCTCATCGGTCGCCTGCGCAATGTCCGCATCGCTCCAGAAGCCCAGCATCTTGGGGGAGAGAATCTGGTCGTTCATGGCGATCTCCTCAGTAGTCCTCGAGTCGTTGCATGTCACGGGCGATGCGCCGCACCTCTCCCTCGTGGCCGCGGGAGAGGGCCTCGAAGAATTCGCGCTCGTCACTGCCGGCGGCATGCTCGGCACGATGATCGTAGAGGTCCTGCAGGGTGCGATGCGCCGTCAACGCCGTGGAGAGCACGGTCTGTACATTGCTGCAGTCGATGCACTCGGGCAGGCGCTCGAGCACCGGCGGGTGAGGGAAGTCGGCCGGGTCATCGAACCACGCCTCGAGCACGGCTCTGTGATCGCTACCGTCCTGGCGATACTCGGTGAGATCCTGCTCCATCTTCCGCTCGTGCTCGGCCAGATACTCGAGGGCCATCTGCACCCGCTCGCCCACCTCGCCACCGGCCAGCGCCGCATACTGTTCGGCGAGACGCCGATGGTAACCGGCCGCCCAGTCGACCAGCTCCTTCACCTGATGAAACCGCATGGCGTATCCCCTTCTCTCTGATGTCACTGACTGACAATCATGTCGCCTGTCCGGCGGCGCGCTTATACCTTCAGCGTAGACAAGCTGGCAGCCTAGCGCTTGATGTGCATCAACCAAAGACGATACAGCCGGAGCCGAAAGACTAGAGGAGCAGAGGACCCTCAATGGGTACGAAGTCGCTGGCCACACGAACCAGGGAGTCTGCGGTAAGGGACGCCACCCCAACGACGGTGACCGTGACGCCGAAGCGCTCGCGCAAGCGGGTCACCAGCAGATCGAAGTCACCGTCACCGGAGACCAGCACCACATGATCGACCTGCGGCCCCGCCTCCATGGCGTCCAGGGTAATGCCGACATCCCAGTCGCCTTTGGCGGAGCCATCCGCACGCTGGATGAAGGGCTTGAGCTTCACGCTGAAGCCGATGCCACGCAGGATGTCCTGGAAGTGGCGCTGGCGAGGGTCGCCGCGATCCACGGCGTAGGCATTGGCCACCACGACCTCGCGGCCGGACGCGAAACGCGCCCAGAAGGCGTGGTAGTCGAAATGTCGGCCGAAGGCCTGGCGGGAGGTGTAGTAGACGTTCTGGACGTCGACGAAGATGGCAAGGCGCTGCAGGTGGCCTACCACTCCTGACTGGTCTCGCGCAGGGCGGCAATCTCGGCCTTGGCCTGGCGCAGGCAGTCGCCAAGCTCACTGCTCAGTTTCGGCACCGCCGCCCACGGCGATCAGGCCGGCGGCGGCCCCACCTCGCCGTCGGGCGGCGCCGTCGTCGCCGTGCAGCGCCGCGAGCCTGGCGATCAGCCAGTACAGCCAGCTGCCCTCCCGGACAGCCAGCTCACGCAGGCGCTGCAGCTCGGCGATGCCGGCACCTTCGGGGCCCAGCAGCTCACGCCAGTCATGGCCGGGCAGGCTCGCATGCTCGGTGACCCCGCGCAGCAGCGACTCAAGTGCCAGCTCGGTGAGCGCCAGGGCGCCCTCCTCGGCCGCCATGCGCCGCGCCTCGGCGTGCTCGTCGTCGCCCGGTGAGATGTCGAGCAGCAGCTCGGCCTGGTAGAGCAGCTGGTTGGTGCGGGAGCGTGGCGTCACTTGCGCTTGTCCTCCACCTGCCACCTCTTACCATCATAGGTGGCCTTCCAGCCGGTGGCCTTGCCGTTCTCGTCGCTCATCACGAACTGCTCCTTGGCCTTGCGCGAGAAGCGGATCTGCGCGGGGCGCCCGTCCGGGTCCTCGCTGGGCGCGTCGAGCAGGTAGCGATACTTGTCGGGCAGCTCCTCGGCATGGGCCTTGAGCTCCTTGACCAGCGGCGGGCGGGTCTCGCGGTTCTTGGGGAACTTGCTGGCCGCCAGGAACAGGCCGCTGGCACCGTCACGCAGCACGTAGTGGTCGTCGACCTTCTGGCAGGCCAGCTCCGGCATGTCGATGGGATCCATCTTGGGTGGCGCCACCTCACCACTGCGCAGCAGCTTGCGGGTGTTCTTGCACTCGCTGTTGGTGCAGCCGAAGTACTTGCCGAAGCGCCCGCTCTTGAGCTGCATCTCGCTGCCGCACTTGTCGCACTCGATGGTGGGACCGTCATAGCCCTTGATGCGGAACTTGCCGTGTTCCACCTCGTAGCCATCGCAGTCCGGGCTGTTGCCGCAGATGTGCAGCTTGCGCGTCTCGTCGATCAGGTAGCTGTCCATGGCGGTGCCACATTTCGGGCAGCGGTGCTTGCTGCGCAGCAGCGCATCGGTCTCGGCCTCCTCGTCGGCGTCGGCGGCCACCGCCTCCTCGCCGGGCAGCAGGTCGATGGTGGTCTTGCAGCGCTCCTTGGGCGGCAGGTTGTAGCCGGAGCAGCCCAGGAAGACCCCGGTGGAGGCGGTACGGATCTGCATCTTGCGCCCGCAGGAGGGGCAGTCGATGTCGGTGGGCACCGGCTGGTTGGGGCGCATGCCCTCCTCGCTCCTGGGCCGCGTCAAGCTCCTTGCTGAATTCGGCATAGAAGGCATCGAGCAGCGCGCGCCAGTTGCGCTCGCCGTCGGCCACCTCGTCGAGTCCATCCTCCATGCGCGCCGTGAAGGAGTAGTCCATCAGGTCGGGGAAGGACTCCTTGAGGCGCTCGGTGACGATATCGCCGAGCTTTTCGGCGTAGAAGCGCCGATTCTCCAGCTTGACGTAGCCGCGATCCTGGATGGTGGAGATGATCGAGGCGTAGGTGGAGGGGCGGCCGATGCCGCGCTTCTCCAGCTCCTTGACCAGGCTCGCCTCGGTATAGCGCGCCGGCGGCTTGGTGAAGTGCTGCCGGGGATCCAGTGCCTCCAGCGCCATGGCGGTGCCCTCGGCGAGGTCCGGCAGCGACTGGTCCTCGTCCTTGCGGCCCATGGGCTTCATCACCCGGGTATAGCCGTCGAACTTGAGCACCCGCCCCTTGGCACGCAGCTCATAGCCATCGGCCTCGACGGTCAGGACGGTGGAGAGATACTCGGCCGGGGTCATCTGGCAGGCCACGAACTGACGCCAGATCAGCTCATATAGGCGCTCGGCGTCGCGCTCCATGCCCGCCAGGTCGGTGGCACGCCGCCCCACCTCGGAGGGCCGGATCGCCTCGTGGGCCTCCTGGGCACCCTCCTTGCTGGAGTAGCGCAGGGGCGATTCGGGCAGATAGCGCGGACCGAACTCCTCACCGATGAAGTCACGCACGCTCTCCACGGCATCCTTCGAAAGGTTGGTGGAGTCAGTACGCATGTAGGTGATATAGCCGGCCTCGTAGAGGCGCTGGGCCAGGGTCATGGTCTTCTTCACCGAGAAGCCCAGCCGGCCGCTGGCGGCCTGCTGCAGGGTCGAGGTGATGAAGGGGGCATTGGGCTTGGAGCGGGTCGGCTTGTCTTCCCGCGCGGTGATCGCCAGGCTCGCCTTGCGTAGCGCGGCGATGCGCTCCAGGGTCTCGGCCTCGGAGGTGGGCCGGAAGGCCTTGCCGTCCTGGCGCACCAGTTCGAAGCGCACCGGCTCGCCGCTGTCGGCGACCAGGTCGGCGTGGACGTCCCAGAACTCCTCGGGGACGAAGGCGCGTATCTCGCGCTCGCGCTCGACGATCAGGCGCATCGCCACCGACTGTACGCGCCCTGCCGAGAGCCCGCGGGCAACCTTGGCCCACAGCAGCGGCGAGAGCATGAAGCCCACCACCCGGTCGAGGAAGCGCCGCGCCTGCTGGGCCTCGACGCGCGGGATATTGAGGCTGCCGGGGTCCTGGAAGGCCTCCTGGATGGCATTCTTGGTGATCTCGTTGAACACCACGCGCTTGTAGCGGGCCGTCGTCGCCGCCGATGGTCTTCGCGCAGGTGCCAGGCGATGGCCTCCCCCTCGCGGTCAAGGTCGGTGGCGAGATAGATGGCATCGGCCTTCTCGGCGAGCTTCTTGAGCTCGGCAACGACCTTCTCCTTGCCGGGCAGGATCTCGTAGTTGGCCTTCCAGCCGTGCTCGGGGTCGATGCCCATGCGGCGGATCAGCTGATCCTGGGCCTTCTGCCGGCGATGCTCGGCCTTCTCTTCCGGCGACATCTTGCGCGTCGCCGCGGCCTGCCGGGCACGCTCCTTGGGATCGGAGGCTGCGCTGCACCGGAAGCCGCTGGTCGGCATGGGTCTGCTGGATATGATTCCACGCTGGACTTCACGATGAAGTCGCTGCCGAGATACTTGTTGATCGTCTTCGCCTTGGCCGGCGACTCGACGATGACCAGTGACTTGCCCATAGTGCTCCACTAAGTGTCGGTGACACGAGCCCGGTGCCGTGCCTGGCGAATTCCTGCCGCCCTGCTCGGGCGGGTGGCAGCTCGCGCTTACCCCTACCCTAGCGCAAGGCGTCACGCCAGTGCGCGCACCAGATCTGGCTTTGGCCTACTGAC
Organism: Halomonas sp.; assembly: GCA_018401555.1. Lineage (GTDB taxonomy): Bacteria > Pseudomonadota > Gammaproteobacteria > Pseudomonadales > Halomonadaceae > Halomonas. The sequence goes on along the minus strand of JAGYKP010000087.1, from coordinate 135,659 downwards.
TCCTAGACCGCGTATCCAGCCTGGGCAAGCGCCCATCTCACGAAGGCGCCCCCGCCGCACGGGCGACGGGGGCGCCGGATAGCGCTGGGTAAGCGATCAGCGCGAGTTGTTGCCGCCCCGCGGTTTGCGGCGGTAGCGGTGCCGCGACGCCCGTGCTGGCGTGGCCTTGGCTGCCGGCAGCGCTCGGCTCCGGGCTCAGCCTTGGCTGCCCTGCCATTCGCCGGCTCGGCCTCGGAGGCTTGCTTGCTCTTCGGGGCTTGCTCGCTCTTCGGGCGTCGCTCTTCGCGCTGCCGCTCTTCGGGGCTTGCTCGCCCTTCGCGGCGCTCGCTCTTCGGGGCTTCGCTCTTCGGGGCTTGCTCGCCTCTGAGCTTGCCTCGCTCTGGGGCTTGGCTCGTGCCAGGGCTTGCTCAGCCTCGGGCGCGGCCTGCTCGGGCGCGGCCTGCTCGACTTTCGCGGACTCGGCTTTCACGGACTCGGCCTTGTTGGCGTTCTCGCTCTCGCCCTGTGCTCCGGTGGCGGACGCGACGGAGGTCTCCATCAGCCCCTCCAGCTCGCTGTAGGCCAGGCGCTGCGCCTCCGCCTGGCTGCCGACCCACTCCTCGGCCTCGGCACGAGCCTGGGCCTCGATGAGCGGTGCCTGGTCGATGGCCTGCTCGAAGAGGTCACGCACCCGCGTCAGGCGCTCGGCGGAGTTATCGGAGAGCTCGCCACTGGCCGCCAGCACATGCTCGATATGCTCGAGGTGAGCGCCAATCTGCTCGGCACTCTGCCCCTTGAGCAGTGCCGGCAGGGCTTCCACGGCCGCCTCGCGATCCAGCTTGAGGATAAAGAACTGCTCGCGCATCAAGCGCTTGAAGTCGGCCAGCGAGAGCTGGGGCTCTAGCTCGGCATGCGAGGCGCGCAGGCGCTTGAAGTTGCGCTCGTCGGTGGAGGGGAGCCCCGCCGAGCACGAAGATCAGCGCGCGGACGACCGCCTCATGGCTGCCCCCCTCGGCGACCCGCTCGCCCAGCTCCGCCCGGCGGCGCTCGATAAAGCGGCGATGCTCGGGTTCGGCACCGGGACGGCGACGATGGACATGGGCATCGCCACCCAGTCCCACCAGGGACTGCAGCAGCGGCTGGCCATAGGTATCCAGGAACAGCCGCTCGACGCTGCCGTCACGCAGGTCGCGCCAGGCGTTGAAGCTGCGGGTGATCTGATCCGAGGCGATCGACTCCAGCACCCGGAAGAGGTTGTCCTCACCCAGGGGGTGGCGATCGGCGCGGATACGCTCGGCCAGCACCGGGATCGAGGCCATCAGCGGGTTGCGATCCGAGAGCAACCGATAACCGAGGCGATTGGGGTGCATGCGGCGCATCCAGTGGGCCGACTCGGGGGTGGCCAGGGAGCGCACCCAGGGCTGCACAAAGAGGCGATAGAGCCCCAGGTTGATCTCGGAGAGACGTGCCACTGTGGCAAAGCGGGTGTCATCCTCGGGACTGTGCTGCACCACCTCGTCGAGTTCGTCGACGCTGCGCGGGGTGAACTCCAGCAGGTAATCGCGCTCGATCAGCTCACTGTCGTCATGCTCCTCGGCCTCCGAGATCGTGGTCTCGTAGAGGCCGGGCGGCAGCACATCGATATAGTCCATGTTGGCGGTGAACTCGGTGTGTTCCTTGCGCGACACGCTGCCCGAGACAAAGATGCCCAGGTGGCCCGTGGTGTCGTGGACGCAATAGACGATGGTCTGCTCGTTGGCGACGATGTCGTCACTGCCTTCGTAGAGGTCGCGCACCCACCCCAGCGCCTGGGGCGGCGGGGTGATGTCGTCGCCATGAGAGCAGAACACCACTACCGGCGAGCGCACGTTGCGCAGGTCGATGCGCCGCCCATCGGAGGTCACCAGCTGGGCGGTGGAGAGCCGGTTGCCGACGAACAGGTTGTCGACGATGTACTGGATCTCGTCACCAGCCAGAACCACATGGCCACCCCACCAGCGTTCGAACTCGAGGTAGCGCTCCGCCTCGGTATCCACCTGGGAGTAGAGGCGATACTGCTTGGTCCAGAAGGTATTGGCCGGGTTGAGGTTCTCGAAGTTCTGCACCAGCCAGGCACCGTCGAAGGTCCCGTCACCCAGGTCGCTGAACAGCGAGGTCATCCAGCTGCCGCCGGTCATCCCGCCGGTGTAGCGCATGGGCGCCTTGCCGCGCTCGCCCGCCCAGTAGGAGAGCGGCGCCCCGGCGATCAGGATCGGACCGAACAGCTCAGGCTCCAGGGAGGCGGCCATCATCACCTGCCAGCCTGCCTGGCAGTTGCCCACCACCATGGGCTTCTCGGAGAGCTCGGTATGGCGCTCGTTGATATGGCGCAGGAAGGCCACCTCGGCCTCCACCACGTCCTCGACCTGCTGACCGGGTACCGGATAGGGCAGAAAGCCGATGAAGTAGCAGGGGTGCCCGGCGCGCAGTGCCACACCGATCTCGCTGTCGGGCTTGAAGCCGCCGATGCCGGGGCCATGGCCGGCCCGCGGATCGACCACCACGAAGGGGCGCATCTGCAGGTCGGTGGGCTGTCCGGCGGGAGGCACGACACGCAGCAGCTCATAATTGACCGGGCGCGGCAGGTCGCGACCGTCCATCAGCACTTCAACATCGAAACCCAGCACGCTGGGCTTGGTCTGCTCGATATGCTCCAGGTACTGGTTGCCGCGAATGCGCATCACGTCCAGGTAGAGCACGCTGCGCTCCATGGCATCGAGCCAGTAGCGCCCTGCGGCGCGCCCGAAGCCGAAGGGATCGACAAGGGAAAGCGCATCGGCCGACGGGGTCGGCATGGGAAGGGTCATCATGGTGACCTCCTGGTGTTGGCGGTCAGGGAAGAGTGAGCACGGTTCGTCAATCCGGCGTTTGCTGCATTGCAATATAGCGCAGTTTATTGCCACAGACGAGCCCCAACTCGTTTTCGGTGTGATTCAAGGCGGCTACGGCACAGCTCCGGCCACCTCTCGATACCATGCCGAGCGCGCGCAGCTATGGTAAATTGGCGCCTGTTACCAGCAACCCAATAGCGCCGAGGCGGGCCAGGCCGGGCCAATGCCCTGCCGAGACGGGCAGCACTGTTGCCGGGCAGGCCCAAAAGACGCCGAGCGGAGGGGCTCACACCCAATGAGCGAAAGCACCCCGAAAACCACCATCGCCAGCGGCAAGAAGTTCCGCACCGAACACGGCTTCGCCGCCATCAAGGACGGCATCAAGCAGCGTTCCCAGCAGGACGAGGGCGGCGGCGTCTCCGGCCGCAAGCCCAAGTGGCTGCGCGCCCAGATCCCTGGCGGCGAGCGCTTCGAAGCCGTCAAGCGCAACGTCAGCGAGCATCGCCTGAGCACGGTCTGTGCCGAGTCGCACTGCCCCAACATGGGCGAGTGCTGGAGCAACGGCACCGCCACCATCATGCTGATGGGTTCGGTGTGCACCCGCGCCTGCCGCTTCTGCGCCGTGGACACCGGCAACCCCGGCGGCTGGCTGGATGCCGAGGAGCCGGCCAACACCGCCAAGTCGGTGGAACTGATGGGCCTGCGCTACGTGGTGCTCACCTCGGTGGACCGTGACGACCTCGACGACGGTGGTGCCGCCCACTACGCCGCGTGCATCAGCGCCATCAAGAGCAACACCCCCGAGGTAGTGGTCGAGGCGCTGACCCCTGACTTCGACGGCGCCCACTCCGCCATCGAGAGGGTCGTCGACTCCGGCCTCGAGGTATTCGCCCAGAACGTCGAGACCGTCGAGCGCCTGACCGAACGGGTCCGCGACCCCCGCGCCGGCTACCGCAAGACCCTGGATGTACTCGCCCACGCCAAGGCCCACAACCCGAAGGTGCTGACCAAGACCAGCCTGATGCTCGGCCTCGGCGAGACCGACGAGGAGATCCTGACCACCTTCGACGACCTGCGCGCCATCGGTGTGGATATCGTCACCCTGGGCCAGTACCTGCGCCCCACCCGCAATCACCTGCCGGTGGAGCGCTGGGTCAGCCCCGAGGAGTTCGACCGCTATCGTCGCCTGGGGCTCGAGAAGGGCTTCATGGAGGTCGCAGCGGGTCCGCTGGTGCGCTCCAGCTATCGCGCCGACCGGGTGTTCGAGAAGAACAACCTGGGACTGGCCGCCCCCGCCGAGGTGCCTGGCCAGGAGCCCGATCCCCGACCGCATCGACGCCATCAACGTGGGTTGACGCCAAGCGGCCAAGCGGCCAAGCGGCCAAGCGGCCAAGCGGCCAAGCGGCCAAGCGGAAGGTCGAGTAGAAAGTAGAAAGTAGAAAGTAGAAAGTAGAAAGTAGCACATCATCTCTTGCTACTTTTTACTTCTACCTCTTTCCACTGGTTAGTCGCCCCTTGCCACTCGCGGCTTTCAGCTTCGCGCTGCCAACTTCCGCCCCAGCTCCCGCGCCAGGCACTCGGCCAGGCGCTCCCCTGCCCTCTCGACATCGGGACAGTCGTCGACGAGATCGGCCAGGCGCGTCATTTCCATGCCTGCATAGCCGCAAGGGTTGATGCGCTGAAAGGGTGACAGGTCACCGTCGATGTTGAGTGCCACGCCGTGGAAACTGCCGCCACGGCGGATACGCAGTCCCAGCGAGGCGATCTTGGCTTCTCCCCCACCCGCCTGCTCCACATAGACGCCCGGTGCATCGGGGCGCGCCCGCGCCGCGACCCCGTGCTCGGCGAGCATGGCGATCACAGCGTTTTCCAGGGCGGTGACCAGTTCGCGCACGCCCAGTCCGGCGCGGCGCACATCGATCAGCGGATAGAGCACCACCTGGCCGGGGCCGTGGTAGGTGACCTGACCGCCGCGGTCGGTCTGCACCACCGGAATATCGCCGGGCATCAGCAGGTGCTCGGGCTTGCCCGCCTGCCCCTGGGTAAAGACGGGGTCGTGCTCGACCAGCCAGAACTGGTCGGGTGTCTCGGCATCGCGCTCATCGGTGAGCGCACGCACGCCTGCCACACGGGCTCGTAGGGGCGGCGCCCGAGGCGATGCAGCTCGATGGGAGGCTGTGTGGAGTCAGCGGCCCATCACACCACCATGTGCACACGGCCGGTGGCCTTGAGCTCGACGAACAGCGCCTGTAGCTGGGCCTCGCCGGTGGCGAGGATGGTGAGCCGAACCGACTGGAAGCGGCCATTGCGGCTGTCGACCACCTGCATGGCGGCGGCATCGAACTCGGGGTCGTGGCGGCTGACGATCTGGCACACCACCGCGGCGAAGTCTTCGGCGGCGTCCCCGACCACCTTGAGCGGGTAGCGGCACGGGAAGGTGATCTTCGGCGGCTTGCCGGAGACCGGACGGCTGGGGCGCCGCAGGTCACGCAGCGACTTGTCGTTCATGCTTGATCCAGATATTCGTGAATAGGCGACCATTTTACTCAAGGTCAGGCCTAGTGACCAATGCGCCCCCGAACGAAGAGGAGCAAGCCTCAACGACTTGCTCCTCATGGTCACACCTGGCCGATGGCGATCAATCGAACCAGCCGCCGATCAGGTTGGAGAAGAAGCGCTGCACCTGGTCGATCAGCTTCTTGATGAAACCGCCCTCCTCGACCGTCTCCAGGGCCACCAGGGGACGCTCGCCGACGACCTCATCACCGAGACTCACCTGCAGGGTGCCGACGCGGTCGCCCTGCTGGATCGGCGCCTCGAGATCGGCCTGGACATCCAGTTGCGCGGTCAGCTCCTCGTTGCGTGCACGCGGCACGGTCATCACCACATCGCTGTCGACACCGACGCGCAGCTCGTTGATATCGCCGCCCCACACCCGGGGGGTATTGAGCACCGAACCACGATCGTAGAGCTTGAGGGTCTCGAAGTAGCGGAAGCCGTAGCTGAGCAGCTTCTGGGTCTCCTGGGCACGCGCCTCCTCGGAGTTGGCACCCATCACCACCGAGATCAGGCGCATGTCGTCGCGCTTGGCCGAGGCCACCAGGCAGTAACCCGCCGCCTCGGTATGACCTGTCTTGAGGCCATCCACGCTGGGGTCGCGCCACAGCAGGCGGTTACGGTTGGGCTGGCGGATGTCGCTGTAGGTGAAGTACTTCTCGGCGTAGATCTTATAGTGCTCGGGGTAATCCTGGATGATATGGCGCGACAGCTGGGCCATGTCGCGGGCCGTGGAGTAGTGATTCTCGGCCGGCAGGCCGGTGGCATTGAGGAAGTTGGTATTGGTCAGCCCCAGGCGATCGGCGTGCTGGTTCATCAGGTCGGCGAAGGGCGCCTCGCCGCCGGCCAGATGCTCGGCCACGGCCACGCTGGCATCGTTGCCGGACTGGATGATGATGCCGTAGAGCAGGTCGCGGATGGAGACCTCGGTGCCCACCTCGATGAACATCTTCGAGCCGCCGGTGCGCCAGGCGTTCTCGCTCACCGGCACCGTGTCGTCCATGGTGATATTGCCGCGATCGAGCTCGCGCTCCACCAGGTAGGCGGTCATCAGCTTGGTGAGGCTGGCGGGCGGCAGGCGCTCGTCGGAGTTGTGCTCGGCCAGCACGCGGCCGCTGTCGGCATCCATCAGGATCCAGCCACTCGCCGCCAGCTGAGGCGGCGAGGGAATCAGGGTCTGGGGCTGGGGAACCGGGACCTCCTGAGCCGCGGCAGGCACCGCAACGAACAGCGCCAGACAAGCCAGCAGTACCGGCAGCAGACGGCCACAACGTAGGGAAAACAGCTCTTTCATTGGACGACTCTCGTCAGGTCAATCTGGGAAGGGGGTCGAGGCCGATCACTCGGCCTCCTTGACGATGAAACTCTCGGCGAAGCCGGCACGCTGCAAGGCCTCGCGTAGTGGCTCGACCTGATCGGCGCCGGAGATGGGGCCCACCTGGACGCGATGTGCGCCCGCGGCCTCGGCCACCCGCACCGGCTGGGCCAGCTCGCTCTCCAGGCGGGAACGCAGGGCGCGGGCGCTGTCGGCGGAACCCAGCGCCGCCACCTGCAGGTAGAGGGGCGGCCTTCCGTCGGGCGGCCTTCCGTCGGGCGGCGATCCGCGGGGCGGGCTTCGGCAGAGCGCTCCTCCGCCGGGCGGACCGCGGCGGCAGGAGCCTCGCGGGCCACGGACGTCGTCGCGGCAGCAGCCTGCTGACTCACGCCCCGACGATCGGCGCCGGCAACGGGGTTCGACCCGCCGTTCTCGGCGAGCCAACGGTCGACATCGATGGCCTCGACCCGCACCCGTCCGGTGCCGTTGTCGAGGATATCCAGGCGCGCCGCCGCGGCATAGGAGAGGTCGATCTCGCGGTCGCTGTGGAAGGGGCCGCGATCGTTGACCCGCACGATCACCGAGCGGCCGTTATCCAGGCTGGTGACCCGGGCAAAGGTCGGCAGCGGCAGCGAGCGGTGGGCCGCCGACATCTTGTACATGTCGTAGATCTCGCCGTTGGAGGTGGCGTAGCCGTGGAACTTCTCGCCATACCAGGAGGCCGTGCCCTGCTTGGCGTAGCCGCTGGCGTCCGGCAGCACATGGTAGGTCTTGCCCCACACCTCGTAGCTGGAGCGGTTGCCGCCCCGCGAGTGCGGTTCGTGGCGGGGGACCGCATCGGGCACCCGGCTGACGTCCGGCGGCTCTTCGGGGTAGGCGTCGCCGGACATGGCATAGCGCCCGCCGGAAGAGACCGTGGCGGCCTGGCCGGAATCGGATGGTGCGGGTCCCCGCTACCGGCGCAGCCGGCCAGGGCGACCGCAAGGGCGATGGGCAGCCAGCGCAGCATCATGGACGTGCCTCCTCGTCATCGGCATCCACCGCCTGCAACCAGTGGGCATCGAGGTCGCGCGCCGCGGCGATCGCCTCGGCCAGCTCGACCGCAGCCATGGCGTAGAGATGGCTGTGGTTATAGCGGGTGATCACATAGAAGTTGAAGTCGCCCAGCACGTAGCGCCAGTTGTCCTCGCCATCCTCGAGTGCCACCGGCAGCAGGCGGTGCTCGTCGGCCAGCGCGGCGGGCACCTCGAATCCGGCGTCGCGCAGGGACCCGGCGCTCACCGCGGGCTTTCGCGCCGCACGGTTGAAATCGATGGTGTCGGGGGGCGTCGCGGGCCCCTCGACCTCATGCAGGATCGCCTCGCCGCCACGCCAGCCATGCTCGGCGAAGTAGTTCGCCACACTGCCGATGGCATCCACCGGGTTGGTCCAGAGGTCGCGCAGGCCATCGTCGTCGAAGTCCACGGCATAGGCGCGATAGCTGGTGGGGATGAACTGCGGGTAGCCCATGGCGCCGGCGTAGGAGCCCAGCGGCTCATCCGCCGCGACCTGCTGTTCGTAGGCGATCTCCAGGAAGGCGCCCAACTCGCCGCGGAAGAAGTCGCCGCGGCGGGGATGATGGAAGGCCAGCGTCGCCAGCGAATCGATCACCCGATGCTTGCCGGTGATGCGCCCGTAGCGCGTCTCCACGCCGAGGATGGCGGCGATGATCTCCTCGGGAACGCCGTACTCCGCCTCGGCGCGGGCAAAGGCATCGGCGTGGGCCTCCAGAAAGGCCACCCCGGCGTGGATGCGCTCGGCGTCGAGGAAGATGTTGCGGTATTCGTCCCAGCGCAGGCGGCGCTCGGCGGCGCCGGACATGGCGTCGAGCACCTCTTGACGATAACGCGCCTGCTGCATGGCGCTTTCCAGCCAGGCGCGCTCGATCCCCGCATCGGTCAGCTCATTGACCAGGGCCCGAGCCCCGTCGTGGCGGTCCGGGGCAAACTCCTGAGCGGCCAGCGGCGAGCTGGCCAGCAGGGCGGCACAGGCCAGTGTGACCAGGCGCCCCTTCCTTCCCTGAATGCATGACGGCGTCATGTGCGGCCTCCCCCTGTCGGCACCCGCCCTACCGCGCTATCTCGGCAGCAGACGGCGGTGGGCATGAATGGCCATGAGAATACCGAAACCGGCCATCAAGGTCACGCTGGAGGTGCCGCCATAGCTGACCAGCGGCAGCGGCACGCCGACCACCGGCAGGATGCCGCTGACCATGCCGACGTTGACGAACACGTAGATGAAGAAGGTCAGGATGATACTGCCGGCCAGCAGACGCCCGAAGGTCTCCTGGGCTTCGGCGGCGAGCCATAGCCCGCGGCAGACGATCAGCAGGTAGAGCAGCAGGAAGGCCAGCATCCCCACCAGGCCAAACTCCTCGCCGAGCACCGCGACGATGAAGTCGGTATGTCGCTCGGGCAGGAACTCGAGCTGCGACTGGGTACCCTCCATCCAGCCCTTGCCCAGCACCCCGCCGCTGCCGATGGCGGTGGTGGACTGGATGATATTCCAGCCCGCCCCCAGCGGATCGCTGTTGGGGTCGAGGAAGGTCAGCACGCGGCGGCGCTGGTAGTCGTGCATGTTCATCCACAACAGCGGCAGCGCCGCCGCCGCCAGGGCACCAAGCAGGCCGATGATGCGCCAGGAGAGGCCCGCCAGCAGCACCACGAAAACCGCCGAGGAACCCACCAGCAGCGAGGTGCCGAGGTCGGGCTGCTTGGCGATCAGCACCACCGGCACCCCGACGATCAGCGCACACACGGCAAGATCCCGGGCCCGGGGGGGCAGCTCCCGACGGCTCAGATAGGCGGCCACCATCAGCGGCATCGCCAGCTTCATCAGCTCCGAGGGCTGGAAGCGGATGACACCGGGAATCACCAGCCAGCGCTGGGCCCCCATGCCCATGTCGCCCACCAACTCCACCGCTACCAGCATCGCCACCCCCAGCAGGTAGGCCGGCAGTGCCCAGCGGATCAGGGTGGCCGGGGCGAACTGGGCGATCACCACCATCACCCCCAGCGCCACGCCGAAGCGTATGCCCTGGGAAATCACCGTATCGATGCGCTGGCCGCTTGCGCTATACATCACCACCAGGCCCGCGCCCATCAACAGCAGCAGCAGGCCCAGCAGCCAGGGGTCCAGGTGCACCCGCTCCCAGAAACCCCGGCGCCGCGACATGCCGCTGGCCGGCGCCTTGACCGGATACGGCCGCCAGGGACGCGAGAGATCACTCAGTGCCATGGGTCAGTTCCCCGCCAGGCGTGCATCGTCTTCATCCATCTCTTCGCGAATCTCCTCGACATCGGGCTCCTCGTCATCCAGCAGCCAGGCGTCGGTCATCGCCCGCGCCAGATGGGCGGCATGGGTACTGCCCCCGCCGGCGTTCTCGACGATCACCGCCACCGCGATCTGTGGTTCCTCGATCGGCGCGAAGGCCATGAACAGGGCGTGGTCACGCAGGCGCTCGGCCAGCTCATCGGCGTTGTACTTCTGGTCCTGCCCCAGCGAGAAGACCTGGGCGGTGCCCGACTTGCCGCCCATGCGGTACTCGAGCCCCACCCCGGTGCGCCGCGCGGTGCCTTCGTGGCCTGAGATCACCTTCTCCATGCCGGAGAAGACCCGGTCCCACCAGCTCTCGTTGACCAGCTCGATGGCGTCGGGGGTATCGGGCAGAGGCTCCGGCAACGCCTCGTCGCCGAGAGTCCTGGCCAGGCGCGGCTTGACCCAGTCACCGCGATTGGCCAGCACCGCGGTGGCGGTGGCCAGCTGCAGCGGGGTGACCTGCCAGTAGCCCTGGCCGATACCCACCGAGAGCGTCTCGCCGGGATACCACGACTGATTGTAGCGCTCGCGCTTCCAGTCCCGGGACGGCATCAGGGCGTTGCTCTCGCCGAAGATATCGTGGCCGACCCGGGTGCCGAAGCCGAAGTTGGTCATGTTGGCATGGATGCGATCGATGCCCAGATCGTGCGCCAGGGTGTAGTAGTAGGTGTTGTTGGAGACGGCGATGGAGCGCTCGAGATCGACTCGTCCGTGCCCCCAGCGCAGCCAGTTGCGGTAGCGGCGGCTATCGTTGGGCAGCTGAAAATAGCCGGGGTCATAGATGGTCTTGTCGGGCGTGATCACGCCCTCGACCAGCCCCGCCAGGGCCAGGAAGGGCTTGATGGTGGAACCGGGAGGATAGTGGCCGCGGATCGCCCGGTTGTAGAGCGGCAGATCGAGGTCCTCCTGCAGCCCTTGATAGGAGGCCACATCGATACCGGTGACGAACTGGTTGGTGTCGTAGCCGGGGGCCGAGACCATCGCCAGGATGCCGCCGGTGGCGGGTTCGATGGCGACGATGGCGCCGCGCCGGCCATCGAGCAGCTCGTAGGCCAGGTGCTGCAGCTCCTTGTCCAGGGTCAGGGTCAGGTCCTTGCCGGGTACGGGGTCGGTGCGCCCCAGCTCGCGCAGCACCCGACCGCGGGCGTTGGTCTCCACCTTGCGCAGTCCGGCCTCGCCGTGCAGCGCCTCCTCGTAGTAGCGTTCGACGCCGGTCTTGCCGATGAAGTGGGTGCCGGCATAGCGGCCGGGGTCGAGTCGCTCGAGCTCCTCGGCATTGATGCGCCCCACGTAACCCAGGGCGTGAGCCATCACCTCGGCATCGGGGTAATAGCGCAGCAGTTGGGCCTCCACCTCGACTCCCGGCAGCAGGTGGCGGTTCACCGCCAGGCGCGCGATCTGCCCCTCGTCGAGATCACTCATCAGCAGCGCCGGCTGGAAGGGGCGCTGACGCTGACGCGAGCGCACGCGGAAGGCCTCCGCCTCCTCGTCGGACAGCTCGAGGATCTGCACCAGCCGCGTCAGGGTGGCGTCGAGATCCTCGACCCGCTCACGCACCAGGGTCAGGTTGTAGGTGGGTCGATTCTCGGCCAGCAACTCACCGTTGCGATCGTAGATCAGGCCGCGGGTAGGTGGCAGCGGCTCGACACGCACCCGGTTCTTCTCCGAGCGAGTGGTGTAGACCTCGTGCTGAACCACCTGAAGGTAGGCCAGACGCCCCATCAGCAGGCCGGTGAGGCTGAACACCACCACCAGCGCAAGCAGTGCACGCACCCGGAAGATGCGCAGCTCCTGCTCGGGGCTCTTGAGGTTATGACGTGACTTGCGCATCGGGTTCCCGGTGTGACGAGAGAGCAGCGAGGCGGCGACTCAGCGGTGGTAGGGGTGGCCGACCATCAGCGTCCAGGCGCGATAGAGCTGTTCGGCAAGCAGTATTCGCACCAGCGGGTGGGGCAGCGTCAGTGGCGACAGCGACCAGCGCTGGTCGGCGGCGGCGGAGAGCTCCGGCGCCAGGCCGTCGGGACCGCCGACCAGCGGCACCACATCACGGCCGGCCAGCCGCCAGCCTTCAGCCTGCTCGGCGAGCCGCTCGGTACTCCAGGCCTTGCCCCCCACTTCCAGGGCGACCACGTGCTCGTCGCCGCGCAGCCTGGCGCGTATCCGCTCGGCCTCGCTGGCCATGGCGCGGGAAAGATCGGCGTTCTTGCCACGTTGCCCGGGGGCGATCTCCTCCACCTGCAGGGCGAAGTCACGGGGCAGGCGCTTGCGGTACTCCTCGACGCCTTCGGTGACCCAGGCGGGCATGCGAGTGCCCACCGCCAGCAGGCGCACCTTCATGCGCCGGACAGCTCGTTTTCACGTTCCAGGTCGCTGGGCAGATCGGCCCAGAGCCGCTCCAGATCGTAGAGCTGGCGGGTCTCGGGCAACATCACGTGGACCACCACGCTGCCCAGATCGACCAGCACCCAGTCCGAACCGGCCTCGCCTTCGACGCCACGCGGCTGCAGGCCCTGCTCCTTGGCCCGCTCCACCACCCGCTGGGCCAGTGCCGCCACATGGCGGGTCGAGGTGCCGCTGGCGATGATCATCAGATCGGTCACGCTGGTCAGCCGTGCAACGTCCAGCTGGACGATATCCTTGGCCTTGAGTTCTTCCAGCGCGTCCACCGCCAGAGTCTTGAGAGCGTCGTTATGCATAGGGTCTTCTGTCAGGCTGTCGTTGAATGGGCATTGTAACGCCTTGACCGCCATCTGACAGGACCCGTTCCAGGCCTTTCTGCCATCCGGGCAGTCCCGGCGGCCAAGCGCCCACGCGGTGACCAAGCGGGGTCAGTATCGATAGAGCCTGTGCTCGAGCAGGTGGCGCTCCACCGCCTCGGGCAGCAGGTAGCGTACGCTGCGACCGGTGGCGAGGCGCCGACGCAGTTCGGTCGCCGAGATCGCCATCCGCGAAGGCAGCTTCAGGCGCAGCAGGCCACCGGCGGGGCGCGCCATCAGCGCCTCGGCGTCGTCGCACTCGCGCCCGGCGATCAGCTCGCACAGCGCCGCCGGCAGCGGGGACTCGAAGTCGGGGCGGTCCACCACCACCAGGTGAGCCAGCGCGAACAACCGCTGCGGCTCGTGCCACTCGGCCAGGCGCAGGAAGGCATCATGGCCCAGCGCCATCACCAGCCGCGCATCGGGACCCAGTTCCTCGCGCAGGGAAGCCAGGGTGTCGGCACTGAACGAAGGGCCCTCTCGCGAGAGTTCGCGGTCGTCGGCTACCAGCCCCGGGGTATCGCCGATTCCCAGGCGCAGCAGCGCGAGGCGCTCCTCCGGCGCCACCCGAGGTTCCCCGCGCAGTGGCGGGGCCTTGGCAGGAATCAGGTGGACCCGATCGAGGGCCAGCGCCTCGCGAAGCTCCACGGCGCTGCGCAGATGGCCCAGGTGCACCGGGTCGAAGGTGCCGCCGAACATGGCGATACGGGCCGGACATGTGCCCTGCCCCGGAGGATACGGCTCGCTCACTGGCGAACCTGGCCGTCGCCCATCACCACGTACTTGCGGGTGGTGAGGCCCTCGAGTCCCACCGGCCCGCGGGCGTGCAGCTTGTCGGTGGAGATGCCGATCTCGGCGCCCAGGCCGTACTCGAAGCCGTCGGCGAAACGCGTCGAGGCGTTGACCATCACCGAACTGGAATCCACCTCGGCCATGAAGCGCCGGGCCAGGGTCCAGGACTCGGTGACGATGGCGTCGGTATGGTGGGAACCGTAGCGCTCGATATGCGCCATGGCGGCCTCGATACCGTCCACCACGCGGATCGCCAGCACCGGGGCCAGGTACTCGGCGTGCCAGTCCTCCTCGCCGGCCGCCACCACATCCGGGAGGATTTCCCGGGTGCGCTCGCAGCCGCGCAGCTCGACGCCATGCTCGGCGTAGGCCGCGGCCAGCTTCGGCAGCAGCGACTCGGCCAGCGGCGCATCCACCAGCAACGTCTCCATGGTGTTGCAGGTGCCGTAGCGGTGGGTCTTGGCATTCACCGCAATGGCCAGCGCCTTGTCGGGATCGGCGGTGGCGTCCAGATAGACGTGGCAGACGCCATCGAGATGCTTGATCACCGGCACCCGGGCCTCGCGGGAGATGCGCTCGATCAGTGACTTGCCGCCCCGCGGGATGATCACGTCGACAAACTCGGGCATGGCGATCAGGCGGCCCACGGCGGCGCGATCGGTGGTCGCCACCACCTGCACGGCCCCCTCGGGGAGCCCCGCGGTGGCCAGGCCCTCGCGGATGCAGGCGGCGATGGCGGCATTGGAGTCGCGCGCCTCGGAGCCGCCGCGCAGGATGGCGGCATTGCCCGACTTGAGGCACAGGCTGGCCGCCTCGAGGGTGACGTTGGGGCGCGACTCGTAGATGATGCCGATCACCCCCAGGGGCACGCGCATCTGGCCGACCTGGATGCCGCTGGGTCGCGCGCGCAGGCCATCGACCTCGCCCACCGGATCGGGCAGGGCCGCCACCTGGGAGAGCCCCTCGATCATCGCATCGACTCGGCCGTCATCCAGGGCGAGGCGGTCGAGCAGGGCGGCATCCAGGCCGTTCTCACGCCCGCGGGCGAGGTCGCGGGCATTGGCGGCCAGCACCTCGCCCCGCGCCGCCTCGAGGGCCTCGGCCATGGCCAGCAACGCGGCGTTCTTGGGCCCGGTAGGGGTGCGACGCAGGACCGCGGCGGCTTGCCGCGCCGCCTGCCCGAGGCCGGTCATGTAGGCATCGATATCGCGGATCTCCTCGGCGCCTGCCGCGGCGGCGCCGTCGCGCTGGACTTGAGCTGTCATGCCAGAGGGTGTCTCCTGTGGGCGTGGCCTGAACGTGCCGGAACGGCGCTATACTGGCGCCGAGTGGGCACGTTGCGGAAAGGGAGTCATAGTAAGCCACCATGCAGAGCAAGTACAAAGTCAGCCTGCTGCGCCTCAACCTGCTGCTGGCGGCCCTGCTTCCGGCACTGATGGTGCCGACAGCCCGCGATGTCTCCGAGGGCATGCTGCTCGGCCTGGCGGCGGCCTGGCTGGGCATCAGTGCCGGTCTGGTCGAGTTCAGCCACCGCCGCCCTCCTCTGGTGCCCTGGCAACTGCTGCCGAGCCTGCTGCTCGGTGCCCTGCTGTGGACATCCGCCGAGCACTACCCCTTCTGGCTATGGGGCTGGGCCGCCCTGGTGATGCTGCCCCAGCCCGCCTGGATGGCCGCCCTCAACGTGCTGCTGGCCACCCTCTCCTGGGCCTGGGTGGCACGCCTGTTACCCGCCGAACAGGCGCTGGCCGCCGGCCTGGTGCTCGCCCTGCTGCTGGCGCTCGGCCTCGCCCGGGCGCGACGGCTGATACCACGGCATGGCCCAGGCCAGGAGCCGCGTCAGCCTGGAGCCGGGGCTGCGCCTCTGGCCTCGCGCCAGCCTGGCCCGTGACCTGGCCCGGGAGCGTGGCCGCGGCGGGCGCGACGGCACCCACAGCGAGCTGCTGCTGGTGCGCACCCGACGGCGCCATCTCTGGCGTGTGGCACGACAACTGTGCGAGATGACCCGACGCTTCGAGCACTGCTATCGACTCGATGGCCGCACCCTGGCGGCCCTGCTGGTCTGTCGCGACGCCGCCCAGGCGGACAGCCGGCGCGCGACTCTGCTGCAGCGCCTGGGCGAAGTGGAGCGAGTGCGGGCAGTGCCGCTGGCAACCACCCACTCGCTGGCCGAGGAGTTCCGCGCTCTGGAGCAGCAGGCCACCACGCGCAGCGCGACGCAGGGAGCGACGCCCGATGCCGATACCTGAGACCCCACGTCTGCTGGCAGGGCTCTATGCGCTGGGCACAGTACTGCTCCTCGGTCAGGCGCTGTGGCACTACCTGGTCGGCGACTACACGCGGATCCTGCTGCCGGCCCTGCTCGCCCCGTTGCTGCTGACCGCCGCGCTGATGCGCCTGGGCCAGCAGGAGACGGCACGCCTCTCGGCCTACCTGGTACTCATCTGCGGCTACCTGATGGTCGCCACCACCCTGCCGGGAGAAGGCCATCTGGCACTGCTGTGGCTGGGGCTCCCGGCGGTGTTGACCCTGCTGCTGCTGCCGCTGGGACCGGCCACGCTGCTCAACCTGACCCTGGCGCCGATCTGGCTGCTGCTGGCCGACGGTGGCCTGTCATTGCCCCTGTCACTCGCCTACCTGACGCTGGTGTTCGCCGCCGGCCTCGCCCCGTGGGGAATACGCCACCAGCGGGCCCTGTTGATGGCCACCGACCCCGCGACGAGGAGTGTGCCGCCCTGAAGTCGGCGCCGCTGCTCGAGCGCCTGGAGAGCGAGGTGGAGCGTGCCGGGCTGCTGGACCAGCGACTCGCCGTGGTGGTGATGCACCTGCCGCAGCTGGAGATGGCCGATGAACAGTTCGGAGCCCCCGCACGGCTGGCCCTGCTGGACGCCTTCTGCAGGACGGTGGCGGAGTACAGCCGCGACCACGACCTGCTGGGCCGCATCGGCGGAGCCGACTTCTGGCTGGTGCTTCCCGATACCAGCGAGAGCGGGGCCCTGCTGGTACGTCAGCGCATCGAGGAAGCGGCGGCCGGCGCCATGCTGGACGAGATCGGAGGCCTGGAGGTACGCGGCGCCATCTGTGCCCACTCCCCGGGGCATACCTTCATGGCACTCAAGCGCCGCCTGGATGCCACCACACGACGCCTCGCAGATGGCTGACGCCACGCCCGTTCCGGCCCCGGGAGGCCTGTCATGAACCTTGCCCAGCTGCTCTATCAGCTCACCCCCTCGCCGGGGCTGCTGCTGCTGATCATCGCCTGCATCGCCATGCTGGAGTCCCTGGCGCTGGTGGGGTCCTGGTGCCCGGCGTGCTGCTGATCACCGCCGCCGCCTCCATGGCCGGGCACCAGGAGCTGGCCCTCCCGGCAACCCTGTTCGCCGCCTTCCTCGGCGCGGTGGTGGGCGACGGCGCCAGCTTCATACTCGGCTACACCCAGCGCGAGCGCGTCACTCGGCACTGGCCGCTGTCGCGCCACCCGGAGTTCCTGGCCCGCGGCGCCCGCTTCTTCCAGCGCTACGGCGTGCTGTCGGTGTTCCTGGGACGCTTCGTGGGGCCGGTGCGACCCATGGTGCCGCTGATCGCCGGCATGCTGCACATGTCGCCGCGCACCTTCACCTGGGCCAACCTCGCCTCCGCGTCGCTGTGGGCCCCCGCCTATGTGCTGCCAGGCTACCTGCTGGGACGCACCTGGGAGCAGCTGCTCGAGGTCCCCCCGGCGCTCAAGAAGCCGTTGGCGGTGCTGGTCGTGATGCTGCTGGTGCTGGCGGTGACCTTCTCCTGGCTGCGCCATCACGCCGGCAGGCGCGGACGCGTCTACCGCTTGACCGTCGGCCTGGCCCGGCGTCACCCCCTGCTGCGCAACCTGTGGCTGCGCCAGAGCGGCAGCGGCGAGGTCCCGCTGGCCAGCCTGATGCTGCTGATCCTGGCGCTGGGCGGGGTATCGGGCTGGACCCTGCTGGTGATGCAGCATGACCTGCATGGCCCGTTGCCCCTGGACCAGCAGGTCCAGGGGCTGTTCGAGGAGACTCGCCCTGCCGGCCCTGACCCTGGCCAGCGAGGGACTGGCACGCATCGGCGACCTGCTCGGCGTGTTGGCGCTGAGCCTCCCTTGGGGCGTCTGGCTGGTGTGGCGGCGGCGCCTGGATGCCTTCTGGCACATCACCGCCGGGCTGCTGGGGATCGCGGCGCTCAACACCCTGGGCAAGGCGCTGTTCGCGCGGCCGCGGCCCGATATCCCCGCCCACCTGGCGGACTCCTTCTCCTACCCCAGCGCCCACGCCTCCAGTGCGGTGGTCCTGTTCGGCCTGGCGGCGGCCTTCGCCGCCCGGGAGCTCACCCCGACCTGGCGCCACTGGGCCTACTGGGCGGCCATCCTCGCCGCCACCCTCATGGCGCTGTCACGCCTGGTGATCGGCGTCCACTGGTTCAGCGACCTTGTCGGCGGCGCCCTGCTGGGACTGGTGGTCTGCGCCCTGGTGCAGCTGGCCTGGCAGGCACGGCCGCGGCCCCGGCTCGCCCCCTGCCCCTGGCCCTGGCTGACGGCGGCTTCGCTGGGCCTGGTGGCGGCACGCATCGCCTGGCTGCCGCCGGTCCAGCCCAGGGCCAACCACAGGCCGACACCGATCATCAGGGTGCCGGCGATGCGGGTTGAGCAGACGCACGCTTCCGCCTCGCGACAGCAGGCGGCGCAGCCGGCTGCCGCCGGTGGCGTAGAGCAGCAGGCAGCTGAACTCGATGGCCAGGATCAGCGCCACCAGCACGACGAGCTGGCCGGCCAGCGCCCGTTCGGCATCGAGGAAGGAGGCAGCAGCGCCACGAAGAAGGCCCACCCCTTGGGGTTGGCCACCGCGGTGACAAAGCCCTGGGTGGCCAGCTGCACGCGCCCGGCTGGCGCCACCTCCAGTCCCTCCTCGGGGATCGCCATGCGCCCCCGGGAACGCCACATCATGATGCCCAGATAGGCCAGGTAGGCCCCGCCCAGCCACTTGAACAGCGCGAAGAGCTCCGGCTGGCGAAGCATCAGGGGCCGCCACGCCTGCGCCTGCCGCGGCGGCCACCAGCCCTACCCCGACCAGCTCCCCGGCCATCATCCACAGGCTGCGGCGCACCCCCTGGGTCATGCCCAGCACCATCGCCAGGGTCATGCACATCCCGGGGGTGAGGGAGACGAGGAAGAAGGTCGGCACGAAGACCGAGAGCAGCGAGAGGTTAAGCATGCCAAATCCTTGGGGTAGCGGCAGGAGTCCAGGGTGGAGGGATAAGGTGACGCTCCGCTTACGCGCCCTCGCCCCAGCGCGGCACCAGGCGATGCTCGATGCCCAGCTGATTGAGGATCCGCGCCACGATAAAGTCGACCAGGTCGTCTATCGATGCGGGCTTGTGATAGAACCCCGGCGCGGCGGGCAGGATCACCGCCCCCAGGCGCGTCAGGTTGAGCATGTGTTCGAGGTGGATCGCCGAGAGCGGCGTCTCTCGCGGCACCAGGATCAGGGTACGCCTCTCCTTCAGCGCCACGTCGGCGGCACGCTCGATCAGGTTGTTGCTGGCCCCCGTCGCCACCGCCGAGAGGGTGCCGGTGGAGCACGGGCAGATCACCATGGCGGACGGCGCCCCGGAGCCGGAGGGCCACCGGTGCCATCCACTCCTCACGTCCGAAGCAGCGGATCTGGCCCGGCCGGGCCCCGCTGCGTTCCGTGAGGGCCGCGGCCAGTCGCTCGGGGCGGGCCGGCAGTTCGCCGTCGGTCTCGGTGGCGATCACCAGATGGGCCGCCTTGGAGATCATCACCCACACTTCATGGTCCGCCGCCACCAGCGCCTCGATCAGGCGCAGCCCGTACTGGGCACCGGAGGCACCGGTCAGCGCCACCGTCACCGGGGATGCAAGGCCCTCAGCCATGGGCAGCCTCCAGCGCCACCAGCAGCTTCTCGTGGATGCCGCCGAAGCCACCGTTGGACATCACCACGATCCGGTCATAGGGCCTGGCCTCTTCCACCAGGGCCGCCACCAGGGCGTCCAGGTCCTCCTCCAGACGTGCCGGTACCGGGCTCGCCGCGATGACCGGCTCCAGCGGCCAGTCCAGTCCCTCGGGGCGATACCAGAACGCGACATCGGCGGCGGCCACGCTCGCCGCCAGGCGCCGCGCAGGGTGCCCAGGCGCATGGTATTGGAACGTGGTTCGACCACCGCCAGCAGCCGGCCCCGGGCGGTGGCGGCACGCAGCCCCTCGAGGGTGGCAGCGATGGCCGTGGGGTGGTGGGCGAAGTCGTCGATCACCTGGATATTGGCCACCTCCCCGCGCAGCTCCTGACGCCGCCGCGGCGACTCGAAGCGTGCCAGGGCTGCGGCACCGCGGGCCGGGTCCACTCCACAGGCGTGGGCGGCGGCCAGCGCCACCAGGGCGTTGCGGGCGTTGTAGCTACCGGTCAGCGGCCAGTCGACCACCGCATCCTCGTTGGCCTCGCCATCCTGATGGATCACCCGGAAGCGTGAGGCGTCGTCGCGCTCCAGTTCGACCCGCCAGGGGCTCGCGGGGGCCTCGCCGAAGCGCTCCACCGGGGACCAGGTCCCCATGGCCAGCACGCGCTCCAGCGCCGGCTCGTCGTCGGCCACCAGCAGCAGCCCCTTGCCCGGCACGGTACGCACCAGATGGTGGAACTGGCGCTCGATGGCGGCCAGGTCCTCGAAGATATCGGCGTGGTCGAACTCCAGGTTGCCCAGCACGGCGATCTCGGGGCGGTAGTGAACGAACTTGGAGCGCTTGTCGAAGAAGGCCGTGTCGTACTCGTCGGCCTCCACCACGAAGGGCGCATCCGCGGCGCCCAGGCGTGCCGAGACGCCGAAGTTGCGCGGTACACCACCGATCAGGAAGCCCGGCGCGAGGCCTGCCGACTCCAGCAGCCAGGCGACCAGGCTCGCCGTGGTTGTCTTGCCGTGGGTGCCGGCCACGGCGATCACCCGCCGGCCCGGAAGCACATGCTCGGCCAGCCACTGGGGGCCGGAGACGTAGGGCAGGCCCGCATCGAGTACCGCCTCCACCTCGGGGTTGCCGCGTGACAGCGCGTTGCCGATCACCACCAGGTCGGGACGCGGCTCGAGGTTGGTGGGCAAGTATCCCTCGCACAGGGCGATGCCGGCCTCCTCGAGCTGGGTACTCATGGGCGGATAGACACCCGCATCCGAGCCGCTGACCGTATGGCCCAGCTCCCGGGCCAGCAGTGCCAGGCTGCCCATGAAGGTGCCGCAGATTCCGAGGATGTGAAGGTGCATGGGGCTCGCTCCAGCATGGGTCCGGTGGCCGCGCCGGCATGGCGCGGAGAGTGGCGAGACTAGCATGGCCCCGACGAGGCCCTCCAGCTCACCCGGGTGCAGCGCGAGGGGCTTTCGGCTAGAATCCTTCGACTTTCGCCCCATTCAACCCGAACAGCAGCGACGACCAGGAGCAGACAAGCCCCATGGCCCATAATGCCTTCTACGCCCAGTCCGGCGGCGTCACCGCCGTGATCAACGCCAGCGCCTGCGGCGTGATCGAGGCCTGCCGCCGCCATCCCGAGCATATCGGCAAGGTCTATGCCGGCCACAACGGTATCATCGGCGCCCTCACCGAGGAGCTGATCGACGTCAGCCAGGAATCGGACGAGGCGATCGCCGCGCTGCGCCACACCCCGGGCGGCGCCTTCGGCTCGTGCCGCTACAAGCTCAAGGATATCGAGACCCACCGCGCCCAGTACGAGCGGCTGATCGAAGTCTTCCGCGCCCACGACATCCGCTACTTCTTCTACAACGGTGGCGGCGACAGCGCCGACACCTGCCTGAAGGTCTCCCAGCTCTCCGAGAAGCTCGGCTATCCGCTGACTGCCATCCACGTGCCCAAGACCGTGGACAACGACCTGCCGATCACCGACAACTCACCGGGCTTCGGCAGCGTGGCCAAGTATATCGCCACCTCCACCCTGGAGGCCTCACTGGACATCGCCTCCATGTGCGCCACCTCCACCAAGGTGTTCGTGCTCGAGGTGATGGGCCGCCACGCCGGCTGGATCGCCGCCGCCGGGGCCCTTGCCGGCCAGGGCGAGGGCGAGCCGCCCCACCTGGTGATCTTCCCCGAGATAGCCTTCGACCGCGAAGCGGTCATGGCCCGCGTCGACGAGGCGGTGAAGAAGTACGGCTACTGCGTGATCGTGGTCTCCGAGGGCGCCCGCTACGAGGATGGCACCTTCCTCGCCGACGCCGGCAACACCGATGCCTTCGGCCACCGCCAACTGGGCGGCGTGGCGCCGACCCTGGCCGGCATGGTCAAGCAGGACCTGGGCTACAAGTACCACTGGGCGGTGGCCGACTACCTGCAGCGCGCCGCCCGCCACCTGGCCTCGAAGACCGACGTGGAGCAGGCCTATGCGGTGGGCGAGAAGGCGGTGGAGCTGGCCATCGAGGGCAAGAACGCGATGATGCCGGCGATCAAGCGTGTCTCCGACACGCCCTACGAGTGGCGCATCGAGGCCGCCCCGCTGGCCGAGGTTGCCAACCGCGAGAAATTCATGCCCCGCGACTTCATCAGCGAGGATGGCTTCGGCATCACCGCAGCCTGCCGCCAGTACCTGTCACCGCTGATCCAGGGCGAGGACTTCCCGCCGTTCGACAACGGCCTGCCCCGGGTGGCAAAGCTGGCCAAGCACCGCGTCGAGCGCAAGCTGCCGGAGTTCAAGCTCTAAGCGGCCAAGCGGCCAAGCGGCCAAGCGGCCAAGCGGCCAAGCGGCCAAGCGGCCAAGCGGCCAAGCGGCCAAGCGGCCAAGCAGCTGCAAGCTGCAAGCTGCAAGCTGCAAGGATGGTGTGGACCTGAAACAAAAGGAGCAAGCCTAAGGGGTTTCCTTGTAGCTTGCTCCTTGCAGCTCGTTCCTTGTAGCTCGTCCCTTGTAGCTTGTGGCTGGCCGCAGGCCTAACGCAGCAACCAGGAAAGCACCAGCAGCAGCAGCAGGATGGCGGCGATGCCCTGCCAGAAGTGGCCGGAATCACGGAATCGCCTTGGAGTGATGCGCGCCGCAGATCCATGGCGTGATGCCAGCGGCTGGCGCAGCTCGCGCAGGAACTCCGACATGCGCCGGTAGCGCAGCGCCCGCTGGGGATCCAGCGCCCGGCGCAGAGCCTCGTCCAGGGCCTGGGGCACCTCGGGGTTGCGCTGACGTGCGCTGCGGTAGACCAACTGCTCGAGATCGGTATGGCGCAGCAGTCGGTTGGGCGGCACCTCGTAGGGCAGCTCGCCGGTCAACAGCCAGTAGACCGTGGAGGCATAGGAGTACTGGTCGCTGCGCCGGCCAATCTCGTCGTCCAGGGCATACTCCGGAGCGCTGTGTTCGGTGAGCCCCACCGATCGCAGCAGCTCGCGGGCATCCTTGAGCCCGCTTCCGTCACGCATTCGACAGGCACTGAAGTCGGTGAGCACGACCTGCCCATGGGTATCGATCAGCACGTTGCCGGGATGGATCTGCTGGTGCAGCAGCTCCCGATGGTGCAGGGCCTGTACCGCCTTGCCCAGCTGGTTGGCGATATCCAGGCGCTGGGCGAAGGTTGCCTGGGGATGGCGCCGCGCCCACTCGACCAGGGACTCTCCCTCGACATGGGCCATCAGGTAGTAGAGGTAGCGCCGTGGCCGCGACGGCTCCATCACGCGCACCACGAAGGGTGACTTGACGCGCTCCACCACCCACTGCTGGAGCAGGAAGTGCTCCAGATAGATATTGCGATGGGAGAGCTCGGGGCTCGGCGCCTTCATCACCATCACGCGCCCGCTCTGCAGGTCACTCACCCGGTAGACCCGCGACTGGGCGGTGCGTGACAGCACGGCCTGCACCTCCAGGCCGTCGAGGCGATCGCCCGGCGAGAGTTCCGGGGGATCGGCAGCTCGCCGTATACCTTGGCCGGGCTGTCTGACTGGGCGTCGGGCAGCTCATCGATGCGCACCAGCTGGAAGCAGAACTGGTCGGCCCCGTAACCGCGGGACTGGGCGCGCTGCACCGCCGCCTCGGCCAGGCGATCACAGGCGGCATCGAGGTCGCTGGCGTCCTGGCGAATCAGCTGCACGTACTCCGACGGCATCAGGGTGCCCAGCACCGCCTGGGTGGTAAACAGGAACAGATCCCCCTGCTTGGCCGGAAAACGGGCATAGTCGATATCGATACTGTTATCCATGCCCAGGGCCCGGGAAGGGTAGCGATAGCCCCCCAGGTCGGTGACGTGGTCACGGGTCAGCTGCTCGAACTCCGCCCCGCGCAGTCGAAACACCAGGGTATCGCCCATATGGAACAGATGCCCCTCGGTGCCGCGCAGCACCAGTGCCGACAGCGAGGTGACGTAACTGCCCTCCGCCACCTGGCGGCTCTGGCTGTAGGTCCAGGCGTTGAGGGCACGCAGCACCCGGGTCGCCGATGTCTTGACGTCCCAGTGATCGGGGGTGGAGTAGTAGTCGGCAAGAAAGCTGCGCACGCTGAGGTCCCCGGCCTGCTTGGCCATGCTGTTGCGCAGGGTGGCATCGCTGATCAGCGCACAGGCCCCCTTGGCGTTGAGCTGGGGAGTCTCGGGCAGGCGTACCGACATGGAGCTGCGATGCCGCCGACGATCCGGCGCCACGAAGGCTTGACCAAAACTCAATGACAGCTGCGCGGGAGTCACTCGCCCCTCCTTGCCCGATGGTTACCTGCCCGAAGCCGCGCTCCGGGGCGGCGCCCATCATACACGGGAGCACGCCGCGACGGTGCCCCTCCGAAGGTGCCGCCCTGCCGTGGCGACGGCACCTAGGTCGAATTGGTATTCAAACCGGTGGGCCCGTATAATTCTGCAAATTTTTCATCCGACGATTCGCCTAGAACTTCTGCCAACCGCCATTTCCAACCCCAAGGAAGCGACGATGAACTTCGACAACATCCCTGCCGGCAAGGACCTCCCGAACGACGTCTACGTGGCGATCGAGATCCCGGCCAACCACTCCCCGATCAAGTACGAGATCGACAAGGACATGGGTGCCCTGCTGGTCGACCGCTTCATGGCCACTCCGATGTTCTATCCGGCCAACTACGGCTTCATCCCGCACACCCTGGCCGACGACGGCGACGCACTGGATGCTCTGGTGGTCACGCCCTACCCGGTGCAGCCCGGCAGCATCATCCGCGCCCGCCCGGTGGGCATCCTCAACATGACCGACGAGGCCGGCGAGGACGCCAAGCTGGTCTGCGTACCGCATCAAAAGCTCTCCAGCCTCTACGATGATGTCCAGGAAGTGACCGACCTGCCCGAGCTGCTGCGCCAGCAGATCGCCCACTTCTTCGAGAACTACAAGGATCTCGAGAAGGGCAAGTGGGTCAAGGTGGAGTCCTGGGAAGGCGTCGAGGCCGCCCGCAAGGCGATCGAAAAGGCGGTCTCCGCCTACGAGAAGGCCTGAAGTCGCGTCCGACTGCGGCCCGCGGCCGCCTCTGGACTCGAGCCAGACGTGAAGCGGGCCGCCCTAGGGCGGCCCGCTGCATTTGCTGCCTGCTCAACCGGGCCCCGCCGAACGCCGACCCGGTTGATGCCGGCTACTCGCTTGCCTTCGGTGCCGGCTCTTCCTGACCGGCCTTTTCCTGACCGGCCTCTTCCTGGCCAGCCTCTTCTTGACCGGCCTCTTCCTGACCGGCCTCTTCTTGACTGGCCTCCTGCTGATCAGCTGCTTCCGGCTCGGCCTGGGTCTCACGCTCCACCTCGACCACCTCGGGCTCGCTGGCCGGTGCCTGGGTCACGCCATCGCCAGAAGAAGTCTGGGCGGCATTCTCGCCAAGCGCCGTGGCAATCTCCTCGACCAGGTCACGGGCTCGGCTGATGTGAAGCGCCATCACCAGCGTATGGTTGGCGAAGGGACCGAAGCCGGAGCCGCTCATCACCACCGGACTCCACAGGCGTCGCTGGGTCATGGCCAGCTCGGCACGCAGGCGCTCCCAGCGCTCGGTCACCCCGGCTCTATCCAGAATATCGGCCTGGTCGCGCTGCACTCCCTCGAGCATCTGGACCAGCGCCCAGCCGGTGCCGCGCGCCTCGAAGAAGACGTTGTCGACCCGATACCAGGGAGTGCCCTCGGGAAGGGCCTCACGGTCGATGGCCAGCTCACGCAGCAGCTGGTGTCCTCCGGCGCCCGAGGCCAGACGCAGGGAGAGGTCGTCGAGGCGCACGCCGACATCGGCCAGCCAGCGGCGTAGCCCGGCCCCGGGAACGAAGCCTTCGGCCTGCATGCCGCCCAGCGCCGCCAGCTGACTATCCAGGGCGGCCACCGCCGCTGCCAGATGGGTCTCGGTGGCGGGCCGGTACCAGTCGAGGCCATCTCCGGCCAGACCGCGGACCGCCTCTTCCAGGAGCTCCACTTCACTCGGGTTCATCGAAGGCAGGGCCCGCGCCAGATCCCCTGGCCTGGTTCAGCACGCCTTGCTCCCAGCTCGGCATGTTGTCCAGCCACAGCCCCGGCGGCAGCCGGTCGTTGCGCAGGTAGCCGCCGGGCTTGTCGTAGAGGGTCTCGACGATGGAGGCCAGGGTCGCCACCGTCACCGCGCCTCGCGCGGCGGGTTCACCTCCGGCATCCCCACGCCGCTCCATGGGTACCTGCTCGACACTGTGCGGCGCCGGCGTGCGGCTCCACCAGATTCCGAGGGCCAGCGTCACTACCAGATAGATCACCAGCAGCGTCAGCAACGGCTTCAGATCCAGCCGTATTCCGGGGCGCTCCAGTGCTTCGACTCTCTCGCGACGCCTGGCGCCGCCCTTGCCCATCCAAGCCATGTGCAGGTTCCTTTCCGATACGAGACATGGGAGCGTGCGACAACGTGGCACACCTCTTGCCACGTCCCTCGGTGAAGACACGCCCTCCTCTGCGTTATCCTAGCACCCGACCAGCGCGAGCGGTCAGCTCATCCTCCCTCCCCTGCCAGAGGGCCGCTGCCGGACAGGCACCGGAACCCTGCGCAACAGGTGGAGTCTGATCGCCAGCCACACCCCAACCAAGGACAGGATTTCCGTGATCAGCCTTCGACGAACTGCCCTGACGGCCCTACTGCTGTTGCTGCTGCCGATCGCCGCCCAGGCCCAGTGGTTCGGTAACGACGACAAGGAGTTCCTGCCGGTGCTGGAGGCCTTCCAGCCCAGCGCCTGGCATGATGGCGAGACCCTCTATGTCGGCGTCGACGTGGAGGAGGAGCACTACCTCTACCGCCACCAGTTCGAGGTGGCGTCCGAGGTCGCCCTGGGCGAGCCCGAGCTCCCCGAGGGCAGCTTCACCAGCGACGAGTTCCTCGGCGACGTCTACATCTTTCGCGACCGCGTGGTCTTCGAGGTCCCGCTAGAGGAGCCGCAGAACGGTGTGCTGCCGCTGACCCTGACCTTCCAGGGCTGCGCCGACGCCGGGCTCTGCTACCCCCCCGAGAGGGTCGACCTGGAAGCCGCCGAGCAGCAGGCACCGGCGGCCTTCGCCGGCTGGCAGCCGACGGATGCGGACAGCGATTCCGCCGCGGGCGGCGGCGGGGAGCAGGCGGGTGCCGCTGGCTCTCCCGGAGACTTCGCGGCGCCGCAGAGTGAGGATGGCCGCTTCCAGTCGCTGATGGCCGAGGCCAGCCTGCCGCTGGCACTGGGGCTCTTCTTCCTCGCCGGCCTGGGGCTGACCTTCACCCCCTGCGTACTGCCCATGGTGCCGATCCTGTCGTCGATCATCGTCGGCCAGAACCCCAGCAGGCCACGCGCCTTCGCCCTCTCCGCCAGCTATGTGGCCGGCATGGCGCTCACCTACGCCTTGGTCGGCGTGCTGATGGGCCTGTTCGGGGCCGGGCTCAACCTCCAGGCGCGCCTGCAGTCGGCGCCGGTACTGATCACCTTCGCGGTACTATTTACCCTATTCGCCCTGGCCATGTTCGGCGCCTTCGAGATGCGCCTCTCGCCCCGGCTGGCCGGCCGCATCGACGGCTGGCGGGCGCGCGCCCAGCAGAGCGGCCCCGCCGGTCTGGCCCTGGCCGGCGCACTGTCGGTACTGGTGGTCTCGCCCTGCGTCTCGGCGCCGCTGGCCGGTGCCCTGGTATTCATCTCCACCACCGGCGACGCCCTGATGGGCGGTGGCGCCCTGCTCGCCCTGGGCCTGGGCATGGGCGTGCCACTGCTGCTGGTGGGCACCTTCGGCACCACCCTGCTGCCGCGCAGTGGCGCCTGGATGAACGGTGTCAAGATCGCCTTCGGCATCCTGCTGCTGGGGGTGGCGATCTGGCTGGTCGAACGCCTGCTGCCCGCGACTGCCGTGCTGCTGCTGTGGGCCGCCCTGGCAGTCGGTACCGCCCTGGCACTCGGCGCCATGTCCACCAACCTGCCCCAGGGATGGGCACGGGCCCGCCAGGCGCTCGGGCTGCTGCTGCTGGCCTGGGGCGTGGCCCTGGTGCTCGGCGCAGCCAGTGGTGCCAGCGATCCGCTGCGTCCGCTGGCACCGCTGACCGCCGGCACCGGGCCGGCGTCAGGTGGCACCCAGCCCGCTGCCGAGGTAACCACCGTTGACGAGCTCGACGGACTGCAACAGGCACTCGCCTCGGTACCCGAGGGTCAGGCTGCCTTCGTCCACTTCACCGCCGACTGGTGCATCTCCTGCAAGCAGCTCGAGCGTCAGGTCTATCCCGACCCCCGGGTCGCCGAACCCCTGGCCGCCTTTGCCCGCATCAACGTCGATGTGACCGACACCGATGCCGCCAGTCGCGAACTGCTCGACCGCTACGAGCTGTTCGGGCCGCCCAGCCTGCTGTTCTTCCACGGCGGCGAGGAGATTCGCTCGGCTCGCATCCAGGGCGAGACCCGTGCCGAGCCACTGGCGGAACACCTGAAAGGCGTGCTCGGCTGGCTCGAGGAGCGCACCGCCGGTAACGCCTGAAACACGCATCATGACGCCGTTCACGCGCCGCTGAATGGCGCGTGAACGGCGTTTTCGTCTGCGCTGGACATCATCCCGGTTTTTCGGCAAACTCCTGCGCTACCCTCTTTTAACGGCCTGTAGAGGCGGAAGAGTCGCTATCTTGCCGCGATCTAATGAAACTTGGCCATGGTTGACAGCACCGGGCCAACGGCCACTCACCGCACCCAACCGATCGGGACGAACGTCATGGATATCCGCAAGGTCAAGAAGCTGATCGAGCTGCTCGAAGAGTCGAACATCAGCGAAATCGAGATCCAGGAAGGCGAGGAGTCGGTTCGCATCAGTCGCCACCCCAACGGCGTGAACTGGCAGGCCCCAGCATGCCCCAGGGCTACGCCCCGGCACCCCACCCGGCTCCCGCCGCGGCTCCGGCACCCGCCGAAAGCGCCGAGCCGGCCGCCGCCGAAGGTCCCAGCTTCCAGGGCCAGGCCATCACCTCTCCCATGGTGGGCACCTTCTATCGCTCACCGGCCCCGGGCGCCAAGGCCTTTGTCGAGATCGGCTCCCACGTCAAGAAGGGCGAGACGGTGTGCATCGTCGAGGCGATGAAGATGATGAACCAGATCGAGGCCGACCGTGACGGCGTGATCGAGGCCATCCTGGTCGAGGACGGCGAGCCGGTAGAGTTCGATCAGCCGCTGGTCGTCATCGCCTGAGCATCGCTTACCTCTTCATTCACCCGATACTGGCGGACCCATCATGCTGGACAAGGTTCTTATCGCCAACCGCGGCGAGATCGCCCTGCGCATCCTGCGCGCCTGCAAGGAGCTGGGCATCAGGACAGTGGCGGTCCACTCCAAGGCCGACCGCGAGCTGATGCACGTGCGCCTGGCCGACGAGGCCGTATGCATCGGGCCGGCCCCCTCGGCCCAGTCCTACCTCAACATCCCGGCGCTGATCAGTGCCGCCGAGGTCACCGACAGCAGCGCCATCCACCCCGGCTACGGCTTCCTCTCCGAGAATGCCAACTTCGCCGAGCAGGTGGAGCGCTCCGGCTTCACCTTCATCGGGCCCAAGGCCGAGACCATCCGCCTGATGGGCGACAAGGTCAGCGCCATCGAGTCGATGAAGAAGGCCGGCGTACCCACGGTACCCGGTTCCGACGGCCCGCTGCCCGAAGGTGACGGTGAGGAAGGCGAGATCCTGGCCACCGCACGCCGCATCGGCTACCCGGTGATCATCAAGGCCGCCGCCGGTGGCGGCGGGCGTGGCATGCGCGTGGTGCACACCGAGGCGCACCTGCTCTCCGCGGTCAACGTGACCCGCACCGAGGCCCACACCTCCTTCGGCGACGGCACCGTCTACATGGAGAAGTTCCTCGAGAATCCGCGCCACGTGGAGGTGCAGGTACTCGCCGACGGCCAGGGCAATGCCATCCACCTCTATGACCGCGACTGCTCGCTGCAGCGCCGCCACCAGAAAGTGCTGATCAGAAGGCCCCGCGCCGATGCTCGACCCCGAGGCCCGCGCCGAGGTGCTCGAGGCGTGCCGCGGCCTGCATCACCATCGGCTATCGCGGCGCCGGCACCTTCGAGTTCCTCTACGAGGACGGCCAGTTCTTCTTCATCGAGATGAACACCCGCGTGCAGGTGGAGCACCCGGTCACCGAGATGGTCACCGGCGTGGATATCGTCCGGGAGCAGCTGCGCATCGCCTCCGGCCTGCCGCTCTCCATCCGCCAGGAGGATGTGGAGCTCAGCGGCCACGCCTTCGAGTGCCGCATCAATGCCGAGGATCCGCGCACCTTCATGCCCTCCCCCGGCAAGGTCACCCTCTATCACCCGCCGGGCGGCCTGGGCGTGCGCATGGACTCCCACCTCTACACCGGCTACACCGTGCCGCCCCACTACGACTCGCTGATCGGCAAGCTGATCACCTGGGGTGCCGACCGTGAGACGGCGCTGACCCGCATGCGGGTCGCCCTGGACGAGCTGCTGGTGGAGGGCATCAAGACCAACACCGAACTGCACAAGGATCTGGTGCGTGACGGCTACTTCCGGCAGGGTGGCGTCAATATCCACTACCTGGAGAAGAAGCTGGGCATCTAACCGGCCCGGCTTCATTGCAGCAGGGGCGGCCTCGGCCGCCCCGCTTGCGTTACTGCCCCTTTGCCAATCGGAGATCCCATGCCCTGGCTGCAACTCAAGGCCCACATCGCCCCGGAGCAGGCCGAGACCCTCGAGGAGCTGCTGCTCGCCGAGGGGGCCACCGCCATCACCCTCCAGGACGCCCATGACGACCCGGTGTTCGAGCCCGAGCGCGGCAGTACCCCGCTGTGGCACGAGACGGTACTCACCGGGCTCTACGACGACCTCGAGGGGGTCGAGGCCATGCTCGAACGGGTGCACCAGGCCTGGGCTGCCGAGCAGCCCGAGGAGCCCTGCCCCGAGATCGAGGTCGAGCTGCTCGCCGACCGCGACTGGGAGCGCGAGTGGATGGATGACTTCACGCCGCTGCAGATGGGTGAACGGCTGTGGATCGTGCCCAGCTGGCACGAGCCCCCGGAGCCGGGCGCGGTCAACCTGCACCTGGATCCGGGCCTCGCCTTCGGTACCGGCACCCACCCCACCACCGCGCTCTGCCTGGCCTGGCTCGACGGCCTGTCGATAAGCGAGGCCCTCGACGGCCAGGCGATCCTCGATATAGGCACCGGCTCGGGGATACTGGCCATCGCCGCCCTCAGCTCGGGGCAGCCAGCGCGACGGGCACCGATATCGACCCCAGGCGCTCACCGCGAGCCGCGACAACGCCGAACGCAACGAGGTGGCCGAGGACGCACTGCGCCTCTGCTACCCGGAGCAGCTCGACGACGGCGAGACCTTCCCCATCGTTGTTGCCAACATTCTCGCCGGACCGCTGGTCGAGATGGCGCCGATGATCGCCGGACACGTCGCCCCCGGCGGACGCCTGGCGCTGTCCGGCATCCTCGCGGCCCAGGCCGAGGAGGTACTCCAGGCCTATCGCGAACAGGGCCTGCGCATGGACGAGCCGGTCACCCGCGAGGGGTGGGTTCGCCTCACCGGTCGTCGACCGAGCTAGCCACGCCCCGACTGCCACTTCACCCTGTCCGGTGGGGGGCGTATGATATGCCCCCTCTTGCCGCCACTGCCCCGAGCCATGTCCGACTCCAGCCAGCCATTGCCCCGCATCGGTGACCATACCCTGCCCAATCGGGCCATCCTGGCGCCGATGGCCGGCGTCACCGATCGCCCCTTCCGGCAGCTGTGTCGCCGCCTGGGTGCCGGACTGGTGGTTGGCGAGATGGTCACCTCGGATCCCAGCCTGTGGCACACCCGCAAGTCGCGGCTGCGCATGGACCACCGCGGCGAGCCGGGACCGCGCAGCGTGCAGATCGCTGGCGGCGATGCCGCGATGCTGGCCGAGGCCGCCCGCCTCAACGCCGACCAGGGGGCCGAGATCATCGACATCAACATGGGCTGCCCGGCCAAGAAGGTCTGCAACAAGGCGGCCGGCTCCGCGCTGCTGCGCGACGAGGCGCTGGTGGCCGAGATCCTCGAGGCGGTGGTGGCGGCAGTCGACGTGCCGGTGACCCTGAAGATCCGCACCGGCTGGTGTGCCGAGAGCAACAATGGCCTGCGCGTGGCACGCCTGGCCGAAGACGCCGGCATCCAGGCCCTGGCGGTGCACGGTCGTCACCGCCAGCAGCGCTACTCCGGTCACGCCGAGTACGACACCATCGCCGCCATCAAGGCGGCGGTGAAGATTCCGGTGTTCGCCAACGGCGATATCGACTCACCCGAGAAGGCCGCCGAGGTCCTCGACTATACTGGAGCGGATGCGGTGATGGTCGGGCGTGGCGCCCAGGGCAACCCCTGGATCTTCCGCGAGATCAACCACTATCTGCGCCATGGCGAACCCCTGTTGCCGCCGAGTGACAGCGAGCGTGCTGGCGTGCTGCGCGACCACCTGGACTCGCTCCACGACTTCTACGGTGACTTCATGGGCGTGCGTATCGCGCGCAAGCACGTCGGCTGGTACCTGGCCGGCGACGATCGCTTCCGTGAGGCCCAGCGGCGCGAGCTGAGGGGACGCTTCAACCGCCTCGAGAGCACTGCCGACCAGCACCGTTTCATCGATGACCTCTTTGGTCATGCCCATTCGTCGGCCACTGCGCCTGACGAGCCGGGTGCGACCGCGAAAGGAACACGAGCCGCATGACCAGCCAAGCCCTTCCATCCGATCCAGAGCTTTCGACAGGCCGCCAACTGGGCGATGCGACGCCTGACCTCTCCGTGCAGGAGGGTGGCCAGCAGCCGCTTCGCGAAGCGGTGGACCTCTCCATGCGCCGCTACTTTGCCCATCTCGATGGCGGTGAAGTCACCGGGCTCTATGCCATGGTAATGGCCGAGGTCGAGGCCCCCCTGCTCGCCTCGGTGCTCGAGCATACCCAGGGCAACCAGACCCGCGCCGCCGAGATGCTCGGCCTCAATCGCGGCACCCTGCGCAAGAAGCTCAAGCAGTATGATCTGATCTGACCCGATTCGAGAAGGGAGCCCACGGGCTCCCTTCGGCGCGTCGCCCGACCCGTCACCGC
The DNA here is from genome assembly GCA_018401555.1 of Halomonas sp. Lineage (GTDB taxonomy): Bacteria > Pseudomonadota > Gammaproteobacteria > Pseudomonadales > Halomonadaceae > Halomonas. The sequence continues at coordinate 102,531 of JAGYKP010000087.1, read as the reverse complement.
CCCTTTCCATCGCCCAGCCGTCAAGAGAGTACCCCCATGGCCCAAACCTCCCCCACCCCGGTTCGCCGCGCCCTGATCAGCGTCTCCGACAAGACAGGCATCGTCGACTTCGCCCGCGGGCTCAGTGAGCGCGGCGTCGAACTGCTCTCCACCGGTGGCACCTTCCGCCTGCTCCAGGAGAACGGCATCGCGGTGACCGAGGTCTCCGAGCACACCGGCTTCCCCGAGATCATGGACGGTCGCGTCAAGACGCTGCACCCGAAGATCCACGGCGGCATCCTCGGCCGCCGCGGCCAGGACGACGCGGTGATGGCGGAGCACGATATCGCACCCATCGACATGGTGGTGGTCAACCTCTACCCCTTCGCCCAGACCGTGGCCAAGCCGGACTGCACCCTCGAGGATGCCATCGAGAACATCGATATCGGCGGCCCCACCATGGTGCGCGCCTGTGCCAAGAACCATGCCCACACCACCATCGTGGTGGATGCCGGTGACTACGCCCGGGTGCTGGGCGAGATTGCCGCCCAGGACGGCGCAGTGTCTGACGCCACCCGCTTCGACCTGGCGGTAAAGGCCTTCGAGCACACCGCCGGCTATGACGCCGCCATTGCCGACTACCTCGGCCAGCGGGTCCCCGGCGGCGAGGACGGCTTCCCGCGCACCTACAACCTGCAGTTCGAGAAGAAGCAGGCCATGCGCTACGGCGAGAACCCGCACCAGAGCGCCGCCTTCTACGTGGAGGCCGATGCCAGCGAGCCCAGCGTGGCCACCGCCGTGCAGCTCAACGGCAAGGCGCTCTCCTTCAACAATGTCGCCGATACCGATGCCGCCTTCGAGTGCGTCAAGGCGTTCACCGATACCGCCTGCGTGATCGTCAAGCACGCCAACCCCTGTGGCGTGGCGGTGGGCGCCAGCGCGCTGGAGGCCTACGACAAGGCCTTCGCCACCGACCCCACCAGCGCCTTCGGCGGCATCATCGCCTTCAACGTGCCACTGGATGCCGACACCGCCCGCGCCATCATCGACCGCCAGTTCGTGGAGGTGATCATCGCCCCCGGGGTGGCCCCCGAAGCCGCCGAGATCGTCGCCGAGAAGCAGAACGTGCGCCTGCTCGACGTCGGTGCCCACTGGCCCGGCAGCCGTGGCCATGCCCACGACTTCAAGCGCGTCACCGGCGGGCTGCTGGTCCAGGACCGTGACCTTGGCATGGTCGGCCGCGACGAACTCACCGTGGTCAGCGAGCGAGTCCCCACCGAGCAGGAGCTGCGCGACCTGGCCTTCGCCTGGAAGGTGGCCAAGTACGTCAAGTCCAACGCCATCGTCTACGCCAAGGATGGCCAGACCATCGGCGTGGGCGCCGGCCAGATGAGCCGCGTCTACTCCGCCAGGATCGCCGGCATCAAGGCCGCCGACGAGGGCCTCTCGGTGCCCGGCTCGGTGATGGCCAGTGACGCCTTCTTCCCGTTCCGCGATGGCATCGACGCCGCCGCCGCCGCAGGCATCGCCGCGGTGATCCAGCCCGGCGGCTCCATGCGCGACCAGGAGGTGATCGACGCCGCCAACGAGGCCGGCATCGCCATGGTGTTCACCGGCATGCGCCACTTCCGCCACTGACGCCTGCGGCGAGGAGCAAGGAGCAAGGAGCAAGGAGCAAGGAGCAAGGAGCAAGGAGCAAGGAGCAAGGAGCAAGCGATGATATACCGTGGCTCCTTGCAGGCATCCTGATCTCTGACCGTTGTCGATAAAAAACCCCACTCGACCTGATGGTTGAGTGGGGTTTTTCGTGGGAACCACTGCGGCCCGTCGACCAGCCGCTTGCCCCTTTTTCCTTGAGCCTTGCCGCTGTTACCCCAGATCGATACAGAGATACTTGGTCTCGAGGAACTCGTCCAGCCCCTGGTGACCGCCTTCGCGGCCGAGGCCCGATTCCTTGACCCCGCCGAAGGGGGCGGCTGGCGTGGAGAGCATGCCGGTGTTGATGCCCACCATGCCGTACTCCAGGGCATCGGCGACGCGCCACACGCGGCCCAGGTCACGGGAGTAGAAGTAGGCCGCGAGGCCGTACTCGGTGTCGTTGGCCATCGCCACCGCGCTCTCCTCGTCGTCGAAGGGGAACACCGCGGCCAGCGGGCCGAAGGTCTCCTCCCGGGCCACCTTCATCTGGTCGGTGGCGAAGCTGATCAGGGTGGGAGAGAAGAAGTTGCCGCCCAGCGGGTGCGGGTGGCCGCCCAGCAGCAGTTCGGCACCGTGGTTGACGGCGTCCTGGACGTGCTCGCTGACCTTGGACACGGCGTTCTCGTCGATCAGCGGGCCGATGTTGATGCCCTCCTGGGTACCATCGCCGACCTTGAGCTCGCTGTTCATGGCCACGGCGAGCTTCTCGCAGAAGGCATTGACCACGCTGGACTGCACCAGGAAGCGGTTGGTGCACACACAGGTCTGGCCGGCATTGCGGAACTTGGCCGCCATGGCGCCCTCCACCGCGGCGTCCAGGTCGGCATCCTCGAAGACGATGAAGGGGGCGTTGCCGCCCAGTTCCAGGGAGATCTTCTGGATATGCCGGGAGGCGTTGGCCATCAGTTCACGCCCCACCTCGGTGGAGCCGGTGAAGGTGATCTTGCGCACCAGCGGCGACTCGGTCATGGCCGCAGCGATCTCGCTGGCACGCCCGGGGACCACGTTGAACACGCCGCGCGGCACGCCGGCGCGCTCGGCCAGCAGCGCCAGGGCAGTGGCCGAGAACGGCGTCTGGCTAGCCGGCTTGCAGACGATGGTACAGCCGGCGGCCAGCGCCGCACCCGCCTTGCGGGTGATCATGGCGGCAGGAAAGTTCCACGGGGTGATGGCCCCGACCACACCTACCGGCTGCTTGGTGACCACGATGCGCTGGTTGGCCTTGGCAGCGGGGACGGTGTCGCCGTAGACGCGGCGCGCCTCCTCGGCGAACCAGCGCAGGAAGCTGGCCGCGTAGGCGATCTCGCCGGCGGCTTCCTTGAGTGGCTTGCCCTGCTCGAAGGTCATGATCATCGCCAGATCATCCTGGTGCTCGAGCATCAGCTCGTACCACTTCATCAGGATGTCGGCGCGTTCCAGGGCGGTCAGGCCCTTCCAGGCCGGCAGGGCGGCATGGGCGGCCTCGATGGCGCGTTCGGTCTCGGCGCGACCCAGGCGCGGCACATCGCCCATGGGCTCGCCGGTCGCCGGATTCACCACCTTGATCTGCTCGCCGCTGTCGGCGGCTACCCAGCTGCCATCGATATAGGCAAAGGGACAGTAGAGCTGCGTTTCCTTGAGGGCTTCCATCCTGTTCTCCCGCCGCATCGCGGCATTCGTCGGTTTGCCCTCATGCTAAGCGCAAAGGCCCCGCCACTCCAAGCGACGCTGCACACCTTTTCGCATACCGGCATCAACGCGGCTTGCGGCTCTCGGAGAGGGTGATGGAGACCGAGTCGGCGAAGCGCAGGGCATGGGGCTTGTCGATCTCGACCTGGGCGGTCAGCACCTGTTCGTGGGCCATGATCAGGTCGAGCACCTCGCGGGTCATGCGCTCGAGCAGCAGGAAGCGGTTCTCCTCGACATGGGCGATCACCTGCTTGGTGATGGTGCGATAGTTCAACGCCTGCTCGATATGATTGAACGCCACCGCCTTGTCGGCGCGATAGCGGATCACCGCGTTGATCACCACGTCCTGGCGGTTCTTGATCTCCTCCTCCTTGATGCCGATATGCGTGCGCAGGCGGAGGTTCTTGATGCGAATGGTCGCCAGATCATGGTCGAAGTGCTGGTCGTCGATGGCGTGCAGCGGCATGGCCGGCTCTCCTGGGTAGTGCACCTGGGTAGTGAGCCTGGGGGGCTCAGCGTCCGTTGATCAGCGTCAGGAACTCCTGGCGGGTCGACTGATTCTGGCGGAAGGCGCCAAGCATCACCGAGGAGGTCATGCTGGAGTTCTGCTTCTCGACACCGCGCATCATCATGCACAGATGGCGGGCCTCGATCACCACCGCCACGCCACGAGCACCAGTCACCTCCTGAACGGCCTCGGCGATCTGCCGGGTGAGGTTCTCCTGGATCTGCATGCGCCGGGCGAACATGTCGACGATGCGCGCGAACTTGGAGAGCCCCAGCACCTTGCCATCGGGCAGGTAGGCGATATGGCACTTGCCGATGAAGGGCAGCAGGTGGTGCTCGCACATGGAATAGAGTTCGATGTCCTTGACCAGCACCATCTCGTCGGTCTCCGACTCGAACACGGCGCCATTGACGATCTCCTCCAGCGACTGAAGATAGCCGCGGTTCAGGAACTGCATGGCCTTGGCGGCGCGCTTGGGCGTGTCACGCAGGCCCTCCCGCTCGGGATCCTCGCCCAGCGCGAGGATGATCTGCCGATAGTGGTTGGCGAGCTCTTCTGTCATGGGGGCCCCGTCAGGTCGTCACTGGTTACCAGTTATCATATACACTATATATACAGAATCTTAGTTTTGTACAAGATGCTGTCGCTCCAAGCCCATAGTCTAGCAGCCTGCCGACCCCGTTCGGCATTCCCGCGGCGCTTTCTCGCCTTGCCTCGACTCGCGACATCCCGCCGCACCCGAAAGGGGGCGGTGAGCCGATACCTCAGGCTGTGATATTATGCAGTCTTTCATGCTGTGCAGATCTTTCCGCGAGAGCCCGACATGACCAAGACACCCCTGCTGCTGGGCCTCCTGCTGGCCCCTCTCCCTGGCATCCGCCGCCACCCTTGAGCTCCCCGCCGATGCACGCCTGGAAGTGCAGGTGGTCGAGTCATTGAGCCTCGGCGCCGACACCCCGCGCCAGGACGACATCCTGCTGCGTCCGGTGGCCGATGGCAGCGGTAGCCACCAGGTGCCCGACTACTGCGTGATGGTCGGCGATGCACAGCTCGATGGCGAGCGCATCCGTATCACCACCTCCAGCGTCACCTGCATCGACACCGAAGGCAACGACAGCCATATCTACAGTGGCGAGATCTCCGCCGCGGCCTACGACAGCGACGGCGAGTTCGGCATCAATGCCTGTCAGGATGGCCGCTGCGAGCTCTCCCCGGAGCACGGCTTCGAGCTCCAGCTGGCCAGCGAGCTGGCCATCGAGGAGCAGGAGAATCCGTCCGAGCAGATCAATATCGAGCGCCGCCAGGCCGAGGGCGACGGCGTCGCCAACCCGATCCCCGCCGAGCAGCCCGATCCCGACGCCGACTGACCCACCCCGCCGGGAACCGCCACCACGCCCCCTGCCCGGGGGCGTGGTTGTTTCCATGCCAGCCAGCGCGGCGCCCTCTCGAGCGCCTGGCGCTGCTGCTCCAGCGTCCTGATGTGCCCATCCCAGTAACCCGCATCGGCCAGCCAGGGAAAGGCCACCGGAAAGGCCGGGTCCTCCCAGCGTGACACCAGCCAGGCGCTGTGGCGCAGCAGGCGAAGGGTGCGCAACGGCTCGGCCAGGGCCAGTTCGCGGCGGTCGAACTCGCGGTGCTGCTCGTAGCCTTCGATCACCTCCGAGAGCTGCATATGCCGCTCCTCCGGGGCCTGTGCGGTGATCAGCATCCACAGGTCCTGTACCGCCGGGGCCATCAGGCAGTCGTCGAAGTCCACCAGGGCGAAGTGCTCGTCACGGCCCAGGATATTGCCGATATGGCAGTCCCCATGCACGCGGATCGCCTGCTCGGGGCGCCAGCGATATGCCACCAGCGCCTCATGCAGCGCCGTCGTGACACGCTCATAGGCCTGGCGCTGAAGGCGACCCAGCCAGGGGCCGGCCAGTACCCGCTCGCGGGCCTCGAGCACCATGCCGTCCAGATCCATGGCGCCGCGCTGCCGGAAGGACTCCCGCTCGCCCACCGCATGCACGCTGCCGATCAGCTCGCCCAGGGCAAACAGGTGGGCGGGGTTCTCCAGCTCCGGCGCCTGGCCCGGCAGTTGCGGAAACAGCGCGAAGCGAAAGCCCTCGGCATGCTGCAGGCTGCGCCCTTCGGCGTCGCGCCAGGGTGCTGCCACCGCCACGTCCGCCTGCGCGAGTTCGGCGAGGAAATCGTGCTCCTCCTGGATGCGCGCATCGCTCCAGCGCTCGGGGCGATAGAACTTGGCCACCCAGCGACGACGCTCGTCGTCGTGGACCAGGTAGACACGGTTCTCATAGCTGTTCAACGCGAAGGGCTCGCCGGGCAGCCAGAAACCCAGCGACTCGATGGCCGCCACGACTCGGGCGGGCGACAGCGTGGAGAAGGGGTGCAGATCGGCGTCCATGGTCCATCCTCCAGGGAAAGCCCCACTCTACCAGGCTTCGCTCATATTTCCCCCAGCGGCGTGCGCGCCACCGCCCAGGCCTCGACCTCCTCCGCCCCGGCGGCCAGACAGGCGCGAGCCAGGGCATCCAGGGTCGCCCCGGTGGTCATGACATCGTCGAGCAGCGCCACTCGGGCCGGCAAGGCGACCTCCACCCGGAAGCCTCCACGCAGGTTGGCCCGCCGCTCGCTGCGGTCGAGCCCACGCTGGCTGGGCGTGTCGTGCAGGCGTCGGCCGCGCAGCAGCGGCACTCCCAGCCGCCTGGCCAACCGTGTCGCCAGCCACTCGGCCTGGTCGAAGCCACGCCCGCGGGCGCGATGCGCATGCAGCGGTACCGGCACCAGCGCCTGGGGCCAGGTGCTCTCCTGCTCGCTCAGCGCCGTTTCCATCAGCGCCAGCAGTACCGTTCCGGCTCGCGGCGAGGCCTGGAACTTGAAGCGCCGCACCAGCCAGGCGACCTCGTCGCTGTAGCGCAGCGGCGTCCGCGCGCGCACGAAGGCCGGTGGCCGTCGCAGGCAGGCTCCACACGCCCGGCCCTGCCATGCCCCGGGCTGCGGCTCACCACACACGGGGCAAGCGGGCAGGTTCCAGGGCAATCTCTCGAAGCAGGCCTGGCACCAGGGCCGCTCGACGAGGGCCGGCGCCAGGCAGAAGGCGCAGCGAGCCCGGCAGGGCCCGGCGCAGGAATCTGTCAACCAACGTCCCAGCTCGGGTTGACATAACCAGCCCGGGCCGTAAGCTATCCGTCAACTTATTACCTTCCTAAAGTTGACCATAGGCACTTCCCCCATGCCCCCGACGTCGCCGTCTTGTGCAGCCGATACCCAGAACCTAGCCACCCCGGACGAGGTGCGCCACGACTGGCACCTCGACGAGATCGAGGCACTCTTCGCGCTGCCCTTCAACGACCTGCTGTTCCAGGCCCAGCGGGTGCACCGCGCCCACTTCGACCCCAACGCCGTGCAGGTCTCGACCCTGCTCTCGATCAAGACCGGCGCCTGCCCCGAGGACTGCAAGTACTGCCCGCAATCCGGCCACTACAACACCGGCCTGGGCCGGGAGAAGCTGCTGGAGGTCGAGAAGGTGGTGGAGCAGGCCCGGGCGGCACGCGAGGCCGGCGCCAGCCGCTTCTGCATGGGAGCGGCCTGGAAGAGTCCCCGCGAGCGCGACCTCGACGTAGTGCTGGAGATGGTACGTCGGGTCAAGGCGCTGGGGCTCGAGACCTGCATGACCCTGGGCATGGTCGATGGTGACCAGGCCGGGCGCCTGGCCGAGGCCGGCCTCGACTACTACAACCACAACCTCGACACCTCACCGGAGTACTACGGCGAGATCATCACCACCCGCACCTACGCCGACCGCCTGGCGACCCTGGACCACGTGCGCGAGGCGGGCATGAAGGTGTGTTCCGGCGGGATTCTCGGCATGGGCGAGGCACCCCGCGACCGCGCCGCCCTCCTCCAGCAGCTGGCGCGCCTCGAACCGCACCCGGAGTCGGTGCCCATCAACATGCTGGTCAAGGTGCCGGGCACGCCGCTCGAGAACGCCCCCGACCTCGACCCCATCGAGTTCATCCGCGCCATCGCCGTGGCACGCATCCTGATGCCGAAGAGCCACGTGAGACTCTCCGCCGGCCGCGAGCAGATGGATGATGCGACCCAGGCACTGGCCTTCCTGGCCGGGGCCAACTCGATCTTCTATGGCGAGCAACTGCTGACCACCGCCAACCCCCAGGCGGAGCGCGACCGGGCGCTGTTCACCAGGCTCGGCCTGCATCCCGAGCGGAGAGACACCTGCGTCGATGACGACCAGGTTCAGGCGAGCGGCCGCCAGCGTCGAGGCCGACCTGGCCCGCCAGGCGGCGCGGAAAGCCGCCGCCCGGGCCAGCGAGCTGACCTACGACGCCAGCCAGAGCTGAGCCATGGCCGTCCACGATTGGGCAGACCGGCTCGCCGCACGCACCCAGGCCCGCCGATCGGCTGGCCGGTGGCGACACCGTCACATCGGGCAGCCAACAAGCAAGCTGCGCGACTTCGCCGGTAACGACTACCTGGGCCTGGCACGGGACCCGCGCCTTGCCGAGGCGATGGCCGAGGGTGCCAGGCGCCATGGTGCCGGGGCCCGTGCCTCGCACCTGGTCAATGGCCACCTCGCGGTTCACGAGGCACTCGAGGGCCGCCTTGCCGATCTCACCGGTCGCCCACGGGCGCTACTCTTCTCCACCGGCTACATGGCCAACCTGGGCGTACTGCAGGCGCTCTGCGACGAGGAGACCCGGGTCTTCCAGGATCGCCTCAACCACGCCTCACTGATCGATGGCGCCCGACTTGCCGGTGCCCGTTCGCGACGCTTCCATCATGCTGATCTGGCCGACCTCGACCGGCTGCTGGAGCGCAGCGCGACAGGGGCCCTGCGGCTGGTGGTGAGCGACGGCGTCTTCAGCATGGATGGCGACATCGCCGACATCCCCGGGCTTGCCACGACGGCGCGCCGCCACGGGGCCTGGCTGATGATCGACGATGCCCACGGCCTGGGCGTACTCGGCGAGCGCGGCGATGGCAGCGTCGGCCACACCCACGGCATGGACGAGGTGCCGGTGCTGGTGGGTACGCTCAGCAAGGCGCTGGGCACCGCCGGCGCCTTCGTGGCGGGAAGCGAGGCACTGGTCGAGCACCTGGTCCAGTTCGCCCGCCCCTACATCTACACCACGGCCCAGCCGCCGGGAGTGGCGGCGGCCACGCTCGCCGCGCTGGAGATCCTGCCTCCGAGCCGCAACGCCGCACCCGGCTGCACGCGCTGATCGCCCGCTTCCGCCGCGAAGCGGCGACGCTGGGGCTGCCACTGATGGCCAGTTCCACGCCGATCCAGCCGGTGGTGCTGGGCGATGACGCAACGGTCATGGCCTGGGCCGCACGCCTCGCCGAGCGCGGCATCCAGGTGGGCGCCATCCGCGAGCCCACGGTGCCACGCGGCCAGGCGCGACTGCGCATCACCCTTTCCGCCGCCCATACCGACGACGACCTGAACGCCCTGCTCGAGGGCCTGGCCGACTGCCGGGCCCGGCACACCGTAACCGGTGGAGAGATGCTGACATGACCCGCCTGGTGCTGCTTTCCGGCTGGGGCGTCGACGCCCGAGTCTGGCGGCCACTGGCGCGCCACTGGCCGGCGGGAGTCACCATCGCTGCGCCCGACTGGCCGGGGTATGGCGGCCGGCCGCCGCTGGCATCCCCACCGACCTCGACGCCCTCGGCCGCCACCATGGCCGATGAGCTTCACCCCGATGCGGTCTGGGTGGGCTGGTCGCTGGGTGGGCTGCTGGCGGCCAGCCTGCTCAGGCGCCTGCCGACAAGCCTGGTACCGCCCCGAGGACTGATCCTGCTGGGCATGGGTCCGACCTTCTGCCACCCCGGAGGCGTCGGCTCGCGGGAACTGGCCGCCTTCCATCACGCCTTCGCCCGTGATCCCGCAGCCGCCCTGGCCCACTTCCGACGCTGGATGCTCGGCGGCGAAGCATCCCCTGGCCACACCCACCGCCTCCTGCGCGACCTTCTCCATGACGACCCGAGCCCCGACGCAGAGAGTCTCGCCGTGGGTCTCCACTGGCTGTCCACCCTGGAGATCGGCGACACCCTGGCCGCACCACCCTGTCCGGTGCGCACCCTGGCCGGCGCTGACGACCCGCTGATGGCCGAGACGCTGCGCCAGGGTGCTGACCGGCGCATCCACGGCGCCGGCCATTGCCCGATGCTCTCGCGCCCCGCTGAGCTGGCCGAGGGCCTGGTCGTGCTGGCCCGTGAGTGCCTTACCAATGGCGCTAGCTCACGCCCGGAGGGTACCCACGCATGAACACGCCTGCCCTGCCCCATGCGGCGGCGAGCGACGACTGGCAGCGCCGCGTGGCCCACGCCTTCTCGCGTGCCGCCGACAACTACGAACGCCTGGCGACGGCCCAGCAGGCCATGGGCGAAACACTCTGGGCCCGACTCCCGCCCAGGGCGGCGTCGGTGCTCGACCTTGGCTGCGGCCCGGGCCAGTGGAGCCAGCGACTGGCCGAGCACTTCGCTCCCGATGCCCGCATCGTGGGCCTGGATCTCGCCCGGGGGATGCTGGAGGTCGCCCGTCGTGATCACGACGACCGGGTGCAGTGGGTGTGTGGCAATGCCACCGCCCTGCCACTTGCCGATGGCCGCCTGGAACTGGTGTTCTCCAACCTCGCCCTGCAATGGTGCCCCGACCTCGATGCCGTGATGGCGGAACTGCATCGCGTGCTGCGCCCCGGTGGCCAAGCGCTGATCAATACCCTGGGGCCAGGCACCCTGGCCGAGGTCAGTCACGCCTGGCAACGCCCCGATCACCCCGCTGCCCTGCTCGACTTTCGCCAGCGCGAACGATACCTGGAGGCGGCGCACCTGGCCGGCTTCCGCCGTGTGGCGGTGGCTGCCAGCCGGCCACGTTTCCACTATGCCGACCTGGTCGCGGTGATGGCCTCCATCAAGGGCATCGGCGCCCAGGTCTCGCGCCCTGCGGGACACCTGACTCGCGCCGACCTCGCTCGCGCCAGGCGGCGGTACGAGTCCCTGCGCGAACCCACAGGGCTGCCTGTCACCTACCACCTGCTGACGCTGGAGCTCGTTCGCTGAGATGCCCGCCTACTTCGTGACCGGTACGGACACCGATGCCGGCAAGACCCTGATCACCTCCGGCCTGCTGGCCCTGGCCCGCCGCCGGGGGCTATCCACCCTGGGACTCAAGCCCGTCGCCTCGGGCAGCGAGTCAACCGCCGAGGGGCCGCGTAACCCCGATGCCCCTGGCGCTGCAGGCCCAGAGCCATCCGCCGGTGCCCTATGCCACGGTCAATCCCCACGCCTTCCTGCCGGCCATCGCCCCTCACCTGGCCGCACGCGAGGCGGGTGTGAGCGTGACGCTCGAGACCCTGGCCGCGAGTGTCCGTGGCGGGCTGAACCTGGGGCGCGAGCTGACCCTGGTGGAGGGCGCCGGGCGGCTGGCGGGTGCCGCTGAACGACCACGAGGACCTCGCCCGGCCTGGCCATGGCACTGAGTCTGCCGGTGATACTGGTGGTGGGACTGCGCCTGGGCTGCATCAGCCATGCACGACTCACCTGTGATGCCATCGCCGCGGATAGGCTGCACCTGGCCGGCTGGGTCGGCAGCCTGGTGGACCCGGCATTCGCTGCAGACGAGGCGCTCTATCGCGACAACCTGGCGACTCTGGCGAGAACCCTCGACGCCCCCTGCCTGGGCGTCGTGCCGCACTTGCCGGCCGGCGATCCGCAAACCCTGGCCGCGTCCGCCGCGGATCACCTGGAGCTGCCCGATGGCGATTGACTTGCCGGAAGGCGTCCGTAAAATACAACGCCTGCCTACCCTTGCGGATGTGGTGGAATTGGTAGACACGCCAGGTTTAGGTCCTGGTGCCTTCGGGCGTGGAGGTTCAAGTCCTCTCATCCGCACCATCTCAGTTTCCCGTTACGACCTCTCCTGCTTGCGACGCGATATTGTCCGTCATCTCCAACGAGATGGGCGGCGCCTTGGCGTGTCCGTCATTTGCCCTCCTCACGACCACGGAGCCAGCCGATGCCTTCCTTGCTGAGTCCATCCCCTGTCTGGCATCCCTATGCCCACCTCAAGACCCAACGGCCGGCACCCAGGGTGGTCGGCGGAGAAGGGGCAAGCTTCACCCTGGAAGGCGGCGAGACGCTGCTCGACGCCACCTGCTCCTGGTGGTGCATGATCCATGGCTATCGCCACCCGCGGCTGGTGCGCGCCATCCAGCAGCAGGCCGACACGCTCTGCCACGTGATGCTCGGCGGCCTCACCCACGAGCCCGCCGACCGGCTGGCCCGGGAACTGGTGCGCATCACGCCGGCGGGGCTCGACCACGTCTTCTTCTCCGACAGCGGCTCGGTGGGCATGGAGGTGGCCATGAAGATGGCCGTGCAGTACCACCAGCTGCACGGCCGGCCCGGCAAGCACCGACTGCTCTCGCTGATGAAGGCCTACCACGGCGATACCGCCGGCTGCATGGCGGTGTGCGACCCCGAGGAGGGAATGCACTCGCTGTTTGCCGGCTACCTGCCGCGCCACCACTTCGCCCCGGCGCCCACCGCCCCTTTCGATGCCGAGCCCGGGGCGGTGGAGCAGGACCTCGCCGCCCTGCGCAGGGTGCTGGAACGCCACCACCACGAGATCGCCGCCCTGCTGATGGAACCGCTGCTGCAGGCCGCCGGCGGGCTCAACATGACCTCGCCCCACTACCTGCGTGGAGCTCGGAAGCTGTGCGACGAATTTGACGTGCTGCTGGTCTTCGACGAGGTGGCCACCGGCTTCGGACGGACCGGGCGGATGTTCGCCGCCGACCATGCCGATGTCACGCCCGATATCATGGTGCTCTCCAAGGGGCTTACCGGCGGCTATCTCGGCCACGCCGCGACGCTGGCCACCGGCCGGGTGCATGATGCCTTCGTCGGCGACTCCCTGCACATGCCTTCATGCACGGCCCCACCTTCATGGGCAACCCGCTGGCCTGCGCCGTGGCCCTGGAGAGCCTGGCGGTGTTCGAGGAGGAGGACTACCTGGGCCGCATCGCCGCGCTCAACGAGGTACTACGCAACGAGCTGCTCGACGACACAGGCCTGGCCGAACACCCGGCAATCACGGACATACGCGTGCTGGGTGCCACCGCGGTGATCGAGACCCATGACGCGGCGGACCTCGTCGGAGTAGATGACTGGGCACGGGAGCGAGGCGTCTGGCTGCGCCCCATCGGCCGCTGGCTCTACACCATGCCGGCCTATATCACTTCGGCACAGGAAATGCGCCGAATTACCGAGGTCATGAAGGGCTGGTTCGGATAGACTGCCGTAAACGAATTCACGCGAGATCTTCGAGATGAGAAAGGCGCTCATCGCCCTTGCCGCATCGCTGAGCCTGATGAGCCATGCCCAGGCCGACACCCAGATGCCCCATGACGATAGCGACCTGCCCGAGTGGGCGGAAAAACGTATCGGCCCCTTTCACGCCACCATGACCGACTGGGTGGATGGCACGTCACGCAGCATCGACGGCTTCTTCGGTACCACCGACGCCCTGACCGTGGACTCCGACTCCTACCTGCGTATCAGCCAGGAGTTCGCCTGGAAGGAGGGCGAGGCGTTCGACCAGGACCTGGGCGCCCGCTTCCGCCTCGACCTGCCCACCACCGAAGAGCGCCTGCGCCTGATCATCGAGAGCGAGCCAGACGAGACCCGCGGCACCCTCGGCGAACAGGAGTCGTCGCTGACCGACGACCGCGTCGACAGCATCGAGGACGTGCTGGTGGGCCTGCGCCGCCTGGGGGATGGCGACCGGACCCGGGAGTGGGACACCGAGCTGGGTGCCGGCGTGAAAGTGCGCCTGCCTCTCGACCCCTATGCTCGCATCACTACCCAGCGACTCTGGACGCTGGATGACGGCCCCTGGCAGCTGCACAGCGACAACCGCTTCTCCTGGTTCAACGAGGATGGCTACTCGGCGCGCACCCGCTGGGATCTGGGCCGCCCGGTGGACGAGAAGCGTCACCTGCGCTTCATCAGCAACGTACAGTGGCGTGAGGAGGTGGACACCCTGGAGTTCAGCCAGGCCGCCGAACTCAACCAGCGCATCAACAACCGCAGCGTGCTGCGCTACTCCGCCGTGGTGCTGGGCGAGAGCCTCTCACACTCCACCATCGAGGACAGCTACCTGCAGCTGCGCTTCCGCCGTGATATCCACAAGGGTTTCACCTTCCTGGACGTCGCCCCGGCCCTGCACTTCCCCCGCGAGGCAGACCGTGACCCGCGCTGGGCACTGACCCTGCGCGTCGAGATGTACTTCCGCCGCTTCATCGATCAGGTCACACTCTAGCCTGGTGGGACGTGGCAGCGATGCGGCCTTGAAGGAGCGGGACCGAGCCCCAAGGTGAGAAGGCAAAGGCCCGTCACGGCGGGCCTCCTCACTCATCGACAAGGAGTCGCCCATGACGCGCATTCCCAATCCCGGTTTCGGCACCTTCCGCCTGGAAGGCGAGGTCCTCAAGGAGAGCGTGAAGAGCGCCCTGGCGGCAGGCTATCGGCATGTCGACACCGCCCAGTTCTACGGCAACGAGGCCGAGGTCGGCGAGGCACTACACGAGAGCGGCATACCACGCGAGGAGATCTTCCTCACCACCAAGGTGTGGCATGACCGCCTGCGCCCAGGGGACCTGGAAGCCAGCGTTGACGAGAGCCTGGCCCGGCTCGACACCCCCTACGTCGACCTGCTGCTGATCCACTGGCCCTCACCCGACGGTGAGGTGCAGATGGACGACTACCTGAACGCGCTCAAGTCGCTGCAGGATGCCGGCAAGGCGAAACACATCGGCGTCTCGAACTTTACCCGCGCCCAGATCGACCAGGCGGTGGACATCCTCGGCGAGGGCTCACTGCTCACCAACCAGGTGGAGGTGCACCCCTACCTTCAGAACCGCGAGTTGGTGGCGCACTGCCAGGAGCGTGGCATCGAGGTTACCGCCTACATGCCCCTGGCGGTGGGCAAGGTGATGCAGGACGAGACCCTCAAGGCGATCGCCACCGAGCACGACGCCAACCCGGCCCAGATCGCCCTGGCCTGGATCAAGGCCCGCGGCCTGGTGACCATCCCCTCCTCCACCAAGGCCGAGCATATCCGCAGCAACCTCGCGGCTTTCGACATCACCCTGAGCGAAGAGGAGATGGCCCGCATCGCCGAGCTCGACCGCGGCGAGCGCATCGCCAACCCCGACTTCGCCCCAAGCTGGGACTGACTCGGCCGCCACGCCCCCTCAGCGCGCCGGCACGAACACCGGTGCGCCATCCACCCAGGCGGTGGCCAGGCGCTGGCCGTAGAGGCGCTCGAGCGCCTCGGGCACCAGCATCTCCTCCGCCGGCCCCCAGCACGCCTCGCCATCCGGATAGAGCAGCAGCAGATGGTCGCACCAGCGCGCCGCCAGGTTGAGGTCGTGCAGACACATCATCACCGCCCGCCCCTCTGCTGCCTGCTCCCTGAGCAGCGCCATCACCGATGTCTGATGATGCAGGTCGAGGTGGTTGGTAGGCTCGTCGGCGAGCCAGATCGCCGGCGCCTGGGTCAGCACCGTGGCAATCGCCAGGCGCTGACGCTCGCCGCCCGACAGGGTGCTCACCAGGCGCTCGGCCAGGTGGGCCACGTCGAGCCGCTCCAGCGCTGCCTCGGCCAGGCGCAGCTCCTCGGCGCCCTCCATCTGCCAGGGAGAAAGCCAGGGGTGACGCCCGATCAGCGCCGTCTCGCGCACCGTGGCGGGGAAGCCATCATGGCGCTCCTGGAACACCAGCCCCAGGCGCCTCGCCACCTCGCGGCGGCGCAGCGCAGCCAGCGGTCGTCCATCGAGGCGCACCTCACCGCGACGCGGCGGGCGCAGTCCGGCCAGGGTATGCAGCAGGGTGGTCTTGCCGGCACCGTTGGGTCCCAGCACGCCCCATACCTGCCCCGCCTCGACACCCAGGTTCAATGCGCTGCCATCCTCTCGGCCGGGCACGTCGATCACCAGCTCACGGGCCGCCAGGGCTGACGTCGACTTGGCAAGATCACCCATCAGGATCCCCGATAGAGCAGATAGAGGAAGGTCGGCACACCGAGCAGCGCGGTGATCACTCCCACTGGGAGCTGTTCTGGTGCGATCACGGTGCGCGCCAGGGTATCGGCGAGCAGCAGCAGGGTGCCACCGGCCAGGGCACAGGCGGGAGGCAGGATCAGGCGCTGGTCGTTGCCTAGCGCCAGGCGCAGCATATGCGGCACCACCAGACCGACGAAGCCGATGCTGCCGGCGCCGGTGACCGCCGCGGCGGTGAGCAGGCTGGCCGCCAGGTAGAGGCTCCACTCCAGCCGCCGCACCGACACGCCGAGGGCGGCGGCCTGCAGCGGACCCCGCGCCAGCACGTTGAGGTGGCGTCCCAGGGGCACCACCAGCAGGCAGGCACCAAGCAGCAGCGCCAGCAGCGGCCAGGGGGATCCGGCATGGGCGAGATCGCCCATCAGCCAGTAGAGCATGCCCGGCAGGCGCTCGACGGGGCTCACCGACAGCATCAGGGTGATCAGCGCGCCCCAGCCGGCCGCCACCACCACCCCGGTAAGCAGCAGCCGCGACGGCGTCCAGCCGCCACGCCCGTGGGCCAGGCCGAACACCAGCAGGGTCGAGACCAGGGCGCCGACGAAGGCCGAGCCCGAGATCACGAGCCCACCGACTCCCGCCAGCATGGCCATCAGCGCCCCCACCGCGGCACCCCCGGAAAGCCCCAGCACGTAGGGGTCGGCCAGCGGGTTGCGCAGCAGCACCTGCATCAGCGCCCCGGCCACGGCAAGCAGCCCGCCCACCGCGAAGGCGGCAAGCGAGCGTGGCAGGCGCAGCTCCAGGATCAGGGTACGCGAGAGCCCTTCGCCTCCGCCGCCCAGGGCGGCCAGAATCTCCCCGGGCGCCAGGCTCACGCTGCCCAGCGCAACGGAAAGCACCAGCGCCACCAGCGCGGCCAGCACCAGCAGCCCGAGGGGGCGAAGCAGCGCCATCACTCGACCGCCTCCCCGCGCCGTTCACGGGCCTCGTCGAGCAGTCGCAGACCCGCCGACTGCCCTCCAGCAGTCGCGGAGTGGGCCGCTGGATCAGCGACGGCGGCACGAAGAAGAGGTTGTCGCGGGCGACCGCGGTGAGACCCGGATAGCCACGCCAGCGGTCCAGCCAGTCGCGATTGTCCTCGCCCCGGCCACCGGCGAGGATCACCTCCGGGTTAGCCGCCAGCAGGGCCTCCTCGTCCAGGCGAGGCGCCAGGCGCTCGAGCCCGCCGAACACGTTGAGGCCACCGCACAGCCGCAGCACCTGGCCGATCCAGTGCTCGTCGTTGATGGTCATCAACGGCTGGTCCCACACCTGGTAGAAAACCGACACCGGCGTGGCCTCGGCGTAGCGCTCGGCAAGCGCCGCCATGCCCTTCCGGAAGCGCTCGGCTTCGGCCTCGCCCGCCTGCCGGGTACCGGCCAGGTGCGCCAGTTGCTCGATGGAACCGATCACCTCGGCGAAGGTGCGCGGCTCGATATAGAAGACCGGCATGCCCAGCGTGTCGAGACGCTCGAGCTGCTCGGCGGGATTGCCGGTGACCCAGCCGATCACCAGGTCGGGCTTGAGCGCCAGCAGGCGCTCCAGGTCGAGCCGGCTGTGGCTGCCGACCCGGGGAATCTCGCCGGCCTCGGGGGATAGTCGCTGTGATCCACCACCGCCACGATGCGCTCACCCGCGCCTGCGGCGAAGGTGAGCTCGGTCGCCCCCGGCGAGAGCGCGGCGATGCGCGAGGCGGGCCCATCCAGGCACACCTCGCGCTCCAGGGCATCCACCGCACACACCTCGTCCCGGGCCTGGGCCGCCGCCAAGGGCAGCAGCGCCAGGCCGGCCAGGAACAGCAGAGAGAGCCGATTTATCATCACTGCCCGAAGTGCACGCTAAGGAAGGCGCTGCGACCGGCGTTGATGTAGTCCTTCGCGGTCTCGTACTCCTTGTCCAGCGCGTTATCGACTGTCAGACGGGCGGACCACATCGGGGCAAACTCCCAGCCAGCGCGTAGGTTGGCGAGGCCATACCCAGGCAAGCGATCATCATTCTCCGCATCATCATAACGATGATTCTGGGCGACCCAAGATGCGCCCAGCGACCAGTCGCCAAGCTCACGATCGACATCGAAGCGTAGGCTCTGAGTAGCTCGCCTCTCAAGCTGATTACCGGTGCTACGATCCTCGGGGTCGGTCCAGGTCAGCGCCGTTGCTAGCGTCCAGTTATTTATGTCAAAGCCAGCTGAAAGTTCAGCCCCGCGAATCCGAGCATCTTTGATATTCTGGGCACGGTAACCATCAGAGGGATCGAGCTGTATAAGGTCGTCGACATCGGACTGGTAAACTGCAAAATCCCAGAACGTACTGGCATAACTTGCTCGAACACCCACCTCGAGACTGTCAGACTTTTCAGGAGATACTTCGAAATTTGGAGCACTTGGGTTGTAGAGATCATTGAAGGTCGGCGCGCGGAAAGATGACCCGTAACTGGCACGCAGGACATGTCTATCATCCAGTTCATAGCCCAGCGCCAAGCTTCCTGTCATCTCTTCGCCATAAGCTTCGTTATCGTCATGACGAAGGCTGGCTTGAAGGGTAAACGGTGAGAAGTCCAGGAGTCCCTGGGCGAAGACCGCCGTGTTGTCACGAGTGTCTTCTTCATAGCTCCGTCGTGCCACGTGACACGATCTTCACTGTTGTTCTGACACCCGCCACCAGCTCGTGAGCGCCGAAGCCAAGGGTGTTTTCCCAGCGCGGCAGTCTGAGTTCGTGTATCGAAGACGGAAAACCCGTAGGAGCCGGTGGTATCACGCTCATCGCGAGCCTCGCTCAGAGTCACGCGGCTCTGACCATATCTCTGTGCACAGGAAGCTTCGCGCGTAGACCGCCGCCACCTGCTGCACGAAGTCGTCTTCCGCTGGAGCCCCGAAGCTATCAGACTCGGTGCTGCCCTGCGCCCGCAGAGCGCCAGCATGCCCACCTCGGCGCCGCCGTCGAAGGTATGCGAGAGCCGCACCAGCCCGGTGGTGTTGTCATAGCCCTTGTCGTCACCGTCGCGGCGTACCGGTTGTCCCTCGGTATCGAAGCGGCTGGCGGCGAAGTGGTAGCGGGTACCGCCCTCGGCGCCGGAGAGGCTGGCACTGTAGCGCTGGGAGTCAGAAGGAGCCGCCGCCGAAGGAGAATCGCGGCGTGGTCTCGCCCTCCCCTTCCGGCGTGAAGAGCTGGATCACTCCACCTACGGCATCGGCGCCATAGAGGCTGCCACGGGGCCGCGCACGATCTCGGCGCGCTCGAACATGCGCGGGTCGAGGAACTCCCAAGCCGCCCCGCCACTGGTGGCGGAGCGCAGGCGAATACCGTCGATCAGCAACACATTGGCGTTGCTGCCGGTGCCACGCATAAAGACGCTGCTCTGCTTGCCGAAGCTGCCCTGGGTGGTCACGTCCACCCCCGGCTGGCCACGCAGCAGATCGGTAAGGCTGGTGGGGTCCTGGCGGCGCAGGGTGGCTTCATCCAGCAGGGTGACCGAGGCGAGGCTCTCGTCGGCAGTGCGCGGCGCCAGGGCGGCGGTGACTACCATGGGGTTCAGGGTCTGGGGAGAGTCGGCACGGTCGGCCGCCTCGTCCTGTGCCGAGGCAGCATGGGAGATGACGGCCAGCGGCAGTGCGGCCAGGGCAAAACCCGTCAGGCCACGGAAAGCATGCGAAGTGTTCATGTTCTGTCCCTTGCTCGCCGTGCTCACCCGCACGGCGCTCATTCTTTTATGGAGCCGGCGAGAAGAGGCGAGGAAGGGAGGAAGTCGGCGAGAGGAAATGTCGACGCTTGCCCAGCCCCACGACCGCCCTCCGCGATCCGGCATGAGCTCTCGGGCCGGTCTCCGGGCTGACGAGCGAAGGGGCAGGCTTGCGGCCTGGGCCCGCTTCGGAACCGCCGCCTTCCCATGCCGGCTGGCACAGTGGCGTAGTGGCGGTTCGTATCTCGATCACCGTTGCGGGGGCAGCGTCGGAGTGGCGGGCTGTTGTGAATAACACCGCGCACCGACTTCCCGTTTACCCGATGGAGCGTCATCCATCGGCACCTGAGAGTGCGCGTAAACTAGCAATCCGGTGGGAGGGCGTCAATTCGCTGGGCGGGCGCTCGCGCCACCAGCGCGGAGCCCGGCACCAGAAGCAAGACGGCGCTGCCGCCATATGCGGTATGGCGCCACGCTGGCAGCCAGGTCATTGGCACCCTGCCGCCTAGCGCCTACCATCCCCCACAGGGGGATAGAAACCACCACAGGGAGCCGAGCATGCCGACACCAGCCCACCAGAGCCATCCCGACATCATCAAGCGGCTCAATCGCGCCCGGGGCCACCTGAAGAGCGTTACCCGGATGCTCGAGGAGGGCCGCCCCTGCCTCGACATCGCCCAGCAGCTGCACGCCGTGGAGAAAGCGATTCAGCAGGCCAAGCGCACCCTGGTGCAGGACCACATCGACCACTGCCTGGACGCAGCCATCGGCGACGGCACCCGGGACCAGCAGGCCCATGTCGAGGAGTTCAAGGCCATCGTCCGCTACCTGTAGCGCGGCGTTTCCGCCGGCCATAGACCCGCGGCCAGCAGGGTGGCGATCAGGGCCAGGATCGCCAGGACCGCGAAGGCGACCATCATGCCCAGGGCGCTCCCCAGCCAGCCGGCCAAGGGATAGGCCACCAGCCAGCAGGCGTGGGAGAGCGAGAACTGGGCGGCGAACAGCGCCGGGCGCTCTTGTGGCTCGCAGGACTGCTTGAGCAGCCGGCCGGTGGGTGTCATCACCATCGAGGCCCCGGCGCCCAGCACAAACCACAGCAGCAGCAACGCCGCGAAGCCGGGCGCCGTCAGCCCCACCAGCAGGCTGGCACTCATCAGCAGTCCACCCGCCAGCATCACCCGCCGCTGGTCCAGGCGCTCCAGCAGCCGGGGCAGGCTGAGCGCGATGACCATGGAGCCGCCGCCCGCCGCCGCGAAGGCGATGGCCACCTGGGTCTCCCCCAGGCCCAACCCATGACGCACGTAGACCACGGTATTGACGATCTGCATGGCGCCAGCCGCGGCCACCGCCATGTTGAGGGCCAGCAGTCCGCGCAGCCGCGGGGTGCCGAGATAGCGACTCATGCCCCGGGTCAGCCTGGCCCAGACCCCGCCGCCGGTCGGTTGAGGATGCGGCGAAGGCAGCGACACGCTGACCACCAGCAGCGCCGAGAGCAGGAAAGCCATCGCATTCAATACGAACAGCAGGCTGAAGGACATCACCACCAGCAGCAGCGCAGCGAGCAGCGGGCTCAGCAGGTTCTCCAGGTCATAGGCCAGGCGCGACAGGGAGAGCGCCCGGGTGTAGCGCCGCTCGTCCTCGAAGATATCGGGGATCGTGGCCTGGAAGACCGGAGTGAAGCCGGCCGAGCAGGCGTTGAGCAGGAAGATCAGCACGTAGATCTGCCACACCGCGGTGACGAACGGCAGGCTCACCACCACCGCGGCGCGCAGCAGGTCGAGGGTGACCAGCAGGGCTCGCCGTGGCAGCCGAGTAGCGTAGGCACCCACCACCGGCGCGATACCCACGTAGGCGATCATCTTGATGGCTAGCGCCGTGCCCAGCACCTCGCCGGCACGCTCCCCGGCCAGTTCGCTCGCCAGCAGCGCCAGACCGACCGTGGTCAGCCCGGTGCCGATAAGGGCAATCACCTGCGCGGAGAAAAGATGGCGGTAGCGCCGATCGCGAAACAGTTCCATGCGTAACCTCCTGGCGCGGGGTGGCCAACGACCATCCGCAGACATGTCCACTCATATCCTCCCTGGGGGATATGGATAGCCTAGTTTCCGGTCATGTAAAGGACAATTGATGCTGGGCAAGCGGAGGCGATTTCACCCATCCTGTCGATAGGACCAACGGCCCTCCTACCCATTCACAAGGAGATGTGCATGAACCCCCTGTACCGAGCTGCCGCCGCACTGCTGGCGGTCACCGCCCTCTCGGGCTGTGCGGTCTACGCCGATGGCTACAGTTATCGCACCGGCTACGAGCGCAGTCAGGAAGTGCCGAGCGGTCACCTGCCACCTCCCGGTGAATGCCGTATCTGGTATCCGGAGCGGCCGGACGGGCAGCAGCCACCGCCCGGAGACTGCGACGAGCTCCGTTACCAGGTTCCCCCCGGCGCACGCCTGATTCGAGGTTGACGTAATAAGGAGAGGCGCCTTACCCGGCCTGGCGCGGCCCATGACCACGAAGCGTGGGTTGTCGTGGAGCAAGGGATGCCCGGGGCCTGTTTCAGCGCCCCGTGGCTGCAGGTAGATACCCCGGCAGTTTCAGGACAGCTTCTCGGGGCATCGGCTTGGCGAAGTAGTAGCCCTGCAGCAGGTCGCAGTTGCGGCGGACCAGGTCCTGCTGCTGGTCCCACGCCTCAATGCCCTCGGCGACCACTACCAGGTCCAGGTGGTGCGCCATGGTGATGATCCCCTGCACGATCGCGGCGTCGCTGCGATTGGTCCCGATATCCTTGATGAAGGCACGGTCGAGCTTGAGCTTGTGGATCGGCAGGTCACGCAGGTAGCTGAGGCTGGAAAAGCCGGTGCCGAAGTCATCCAACGCGACCCGGATACCCATCGCCTTGAGCTCGTTGATCAGCTCGATGGCCGGCTCGGCGCCATCGATCAGCACGCTCTCGGTGACCTCCAGTTCCAGCAGCTCGGGCGGGAGGCCGGCGTCGTCAAGCGCCGCCCGAACGTCCTCCAGGAAGCCAGCTCGACGGAACTGCAGCGAGGAGATGTTCACGGCAATCGGCCCCCCAAGCCCACCTTCGTCACGCATGGCCGCGGCGTCCTGACAGGCGCGACGCAGGATCCAGCGTCCCAGAGGGATGATCTGACCGGTCTGCTCGGCCAGCGGTATGAATACCCCGGGCGAGATCATCCCGCGTTCTGGGTGGTGCCAGCGGATCAGTGCCTCCAGCCCGCGGATACGACCGTTCACCGCTTCCACGATGGGCTGGTAATAGAGCTCGAACTGGTCATGCCGCAACGCCGTGTGCAGGTCATGGCGTAACAGCACAGTCTCCTTGGTGATCCGTTGCTGGTCACCTTCATACCAGTGCCAGGTGTTGCGCCCCTGCTGCTTGGCGTCTGCCACCGCCAGATCGGCGCGCTGCATCAGTTGGTAGGCGTAGTCCACGCGCTGGCAGTTGCAGGCGATACCAATGCTGGCACTGATGTGCAACGGCCTGCCGTCGACCATGAAAGGTTGAGCAATCCTGTTCAACACCCGCTCGGCCATCTCGATACCGGCCTGGCGGCCGTCGAGATCGGGTAGCAGCAGGGCGAACTCGTCACCGGTCACGCGTGCCAGGGTATCGTCAGCCCCCACCAGCTGACGCAGACGCTCGCCGACAGCCACCAGCAGCTGGTTGCCGATGTGGTAACCCAGCCCATCATTGATGGTCTTGAAACCATCCAGGTCGAGGTGCATTACCACCAATAGCCCCGATGTCTCCTGGATCTGCTCGAAAGATGCCTCCAAGCGCTCATCGAATACCGCACGGTTGGGCAGGCCGGTCAGCTGGTCATACATCGCCTGATAAGCGAGCCGGGCTTCCTGCTCACGATGCTGGGTGATGTCCTGCTGGATGCCGATGTAGTGGGTGCAGTTTCCCTCCTCATCGAACACTGGGCTCAACGAGATGTGGTTCCAGAAGGGCGAGCCATCCTTGCGGTAGTTGAGCAGCGGGACATCCACAGGCTGCTGCTCGGTGATGGCCCGATGGATGGCGGTGATGGCATCGGCGTCGGAGCCCGGTCCCTGCAGGAAGCGGCAGTTGCGGCCCAGCACCTCCTCGGGAGCATAGCCGGTGAGTCGATAGAAGGCGTCATTGGCATATACCAGAGGTATGTCGGGCTCAGCCGCATCGGCCATGACCACACCGTTGGGCGTGGCCTGTACGCCACGCTCCAGCAGCCGGCGCGCCTCTTCCTCTCGCTTGCGCGCGGTGATGTCGCGGCAGATGCCGTAGACCCCGACCACCTCACCATCCACCGAGACGGGAAAGTTCAGAACCTCCAGTCGATAGGAGTGGCCGTCACGATGGACGCCGATGGTTTCGTATTGGTGTGCTCCCCCCTCCCTGGCGATATCGAATCCCGCCTGGGTATGTTCCCGGTAGGTCGGCTCGATGAACTCATTGAAGTGTCGGCCGATCAGCGCTTCCTCGGGATATCCCGTAATGCGCGTCAGCGCCGCATTGCCCCGCTGGAAGCGCCCCTCCAGGTCGAACTCATAGACCCCATCGGGGTGGTTCACGAACAGCGAGCGGTGCCATTCGGCCAAGGCGCGATGGTTGCTGGCATCACGGTCGCGCAGGATCGCCAGGGCTACCAGCGCCGCGGCCTGCTTCATGCGTCGGCGACTCGCCTCGGTAGGGTGATTGGGATCGCGAAAGTAGATACCGAAGGTGCCCAGCAGCTCACCTTCGGCGGTCAGAACCGGGGTCGACCAACAGGCGCGCAGTCCCTCGCGCTGGGCGGCATCGCGGAACGCCGCCCAGCGCGAGTCGGTGAGGATGTCCTCGGTGTTGACCGGCTCGCGACAGTAGGCCGCACAGCCGAACGAGCCCACATCGGGGCCAATGGGCACCGCCTGAAGACAGTCCTGGTAGGCTTGCGAGAAGCGCTGGCTGGGAATGAGGCTGAGCACCTGACGCTTGGTATCGAAGCGCATGAAGGCGGGCACGCCATCCGGCAGCAACACCTCGATCCAGCGTGCGATGGCGTCCAGGGTCTCCTCGAGCGGGACCTGCTGAGCGATCCGCTCGTGAACCTCCTGCTGCGCCTCCATCAGGGCCAACTCATCAAGCACTTCAACCGCTCCATGTCCATGTCTCTGGCTGGTTAAGCGACGTCCTTTGTCGCCTGTCAATATAGCGAATGGTGGATGAATAGCCAGAGGTGGGCAAGCCGGTCTGCAAACCGACGGTGAATTTTGTTAGAGGGCCCAGTCGGGGCACCCCATCCGAGACAAGCCCATGGCGACGATCGGCATGGCACCATATTCATGACTCCGGGATACACCCTGACGGTTCGCCGCAAATCCCATGTGCAATACGCCACCACCGAGTTCCCCGTCGGATAACCGCTTGAAGCTTCTGCGAGTCTGACGCCTGAGGATTGCCGAACGCCATCGGCATCAGTTTTTACGGATTTTTTAGGAAGCCCTGTGGTGCCATGCAAACCTGGCCCTCATGCCAGGCGAGAGACACGAACCGGGGCGGGGAGGCGGACATGCACGCAAGCGGGCTTCGTGAGCAGTGGTTTCACTGGGCACCGATCTTCAAGGTGCTCGCCGTGCTGTGGCTGGTCCTCGCCGCCTTCATGGCCATCCCCTGGCTGGTGCTGCTCATCGAGGAGGAGCCCGATGCGCAGGCCTTCGCCTTTTCGATCGCCATCGTGCTGGCGGCAGTGTCAATCACCTGGCTGGCAACGCTACGGGTCACGGTCGAGCTCAAGCCGTGGCAGATGTTCCTGGTAACCACCCTCAGCTGGGTCACCATCAGTACCTTCGCCAGCCTGCCGCTGGTATTGGGCGCCCCGCAACTCTCCTTCACCAACGCGGTATTCGAGTCGGTCTCGGCCATCACCACCACGGGGTCTACCGTGCTCACCGGCATCGAGCACCTGTCGGACGGTCTCAAGCTGTGGCGCGGCATCATGCAGTGGCTGGGAGGGATCGGCATCATCGTCATGGGCATCGCGATTCTGCCCTTCCTCAAGGTGGGCGGCATGCGCCTGTTCCATACCGAGTCATCCGACTGGTCCGACAAGGTGATGCCGCGCACCGGCGGGATTGCCAAGGCGACACTCTCGGTCTATGTGGGATTCACCCTGCTGGCCATGCTGGCCTACTGGCTGGGCGGCATGACACCACTGGACGCCATCGTGCACGCCATGACCTCGCTGGCCACCGGCGGCTTCGCCAACTCCGACGCCTCCTTCGGCGCCTATGTCGGGCAGCCCCACCTGCTGTGGCTGGGCTCGCTGTTCATGTTGCTGGGATCGGTGCCCTTTGTCCTCTACATCCGCTTCCTGCGCGGCTCGCGTCTCGCTCTGTGGCGGGATCAGCAGGTCCAGGGCTGCTGTTGCTGCTGGCCAGCGTCTCCCTGGGCCTGGCGCTGTGGCGCATGTGGCAGGGAACGGGCCCCTTCGAGGCTCTGACCCATGCCACCTTCAACGTGGTTTCAGTGGTGACCACCACCGGCTACGCCTCGGAAGACTACACCGCCTGGGGTGCCATGGCGGTCGTGGCGTTCTTCTACCTCACCTTCGTCGGCGGCTGCAGCGGCTCGACCAGCGGCGGCATGAAGATCTTCCGCTTTCAGGTGGCGGCCATCCTGCTGCGCAACCAGCTACGCTACCTGATCCACGCCAGCGGCGTGTTCCCCAATCGCTACAACGGCCAGCCGCTGACCGACGAGATCACCCGCGGAGTGGTAGCCTTCTCGTTCTTTTTCTTCCTGACCATCGCGGCCCTGGCCCTGGCGCTATCGATGATGGGGCTGGACATCGTCACGGCCCTGTCGGGGCTGCCACTGCGCTGGCCAACGTCGGCCCGGGACTCGGCGACACCATCGGCCCGGCCGGCAACTTCACCACCCTGCCCGATGCCGCCAAATGGCTGCTGTGCGCTGGCATGCTACTGGGTAGGCTGGAGATCCTGACGGTACTGGTCCTTCTGACCCCGATGTTCTGGCAGCGATAGGTGCCTCATGACGACGTCACATCCCGATACCCTTCCGGATCCCACGCCCGACGGCGCCGAACCGCCCGTCGACCACGCCCCGGTGCGTCTGCTGGTCGCCCTCGGCGGCGGCCCCGGCGACCCGGCGCTGATCCGAACCGCCAAACGGATCGCCACCCGCGACGGCGTCCACTGGTGTGCCGTCTATGTCGAACGCGACAGCGACACCCAGCGACGACTAGGGCTGGAACGCGCCTTCGCTCAGGTGCAGCGCCTGGGCGGGGAAATTCGCATGATCTCCGGCCACGACCGGGCGCACGAGCTGGTGGCATTGGCCAACGAGCTCAAGATCGCCACGCTGCTGATCGGGCACGGGCGACCCTCGGGGTGGCGGATCTGGCGGCGTCCCCTGGCCGAGCGTCTGGCGCGCCTGGGTGGCCCCTTTGATCTGGTGGTAGTGGCCGAGGCGCGACAGCGCCCTCGCTTTCGTCCGTGCCGCCACTATCGCCAGTGGCGCTGGCACGAGGTCGCCATCGCCCTGGGTGCGTCGCTGACGGCGCTGGGCGTCGCGACCGCGCTCACCTCCTGGCTGGCACTGGGCAACCTCTCGCTGATCTTTCTCGGTGGCGTGCTGGCCAGTGCCACCCTGGCCGGCACTCGCTCCGCCATGCTCGCTGCCCTGCTGGGATTTGTTGGCTTCAATTTCTTCTTGACCGAGCCTCGCTACACCCTGGCCATGGTGGAGAAAGAGCAATTGGTCACGGTGGTGGTCTACCTGTTGGTGGCCGTGGTGGTGGGCCAGCTGGCGGGCAATGCCCGACAGCGCCTGCTCGC
Organism: Halomonas sp.; assembly: GCA_018401555.1. GTDB lineage: Bacteria > Pseudomonadota > Gammaproteobacteria > Pseudomonadales > Halomonadaceae > Halomonas. The sequence continues at coordinate 75,034 of JAGYKP010000087.1, read as the reverse complement.
GCTGCGGGCCAGCCGCGAGCAGACTTACCAATTGCTCGACTTCTCACGCCGTCTGGCGGTGGCCACCGACCGCACCCAGGTCGAGACGGTCGGGGTCACCACCCTGATGCGCTGGCTCGGCTGCCCGGTGGTGATGATCGACGTTGGCGAGGCGCAGGATACCCCCAGTGTGACCTGCGCCGCTCCCCGCTCGGCCACGCTGGATGCGGGCGCCGCCTCGGCGGTGGCCTGGAGCCGCCTGCACCACCGCCCCAGTGGCAGGGGGACCGACCAACCCATGGAGACCGACTGGCAGATCATCCCACTGCGGGAGAAGGACCGCCTGGTGGCGCTGGTCGGTCTGGCCCTGGGCCAACGAGAAGTGACCGCAGCCCCGGGCGAAGAAGATCGCATCGATGCCATGCTGCGCCTGTTGACGCTGGCCCTGGAGCGAACACGGCTGGTGGCCGATCTGGAGGTGTCGCGCCTCTCGGAAGAGAACGAACGCCTGCGTTCGGCGCTGCTCTCCTCGGTGTCCCATGACCTGAGAACGCCGCTCGCCTCGATCATCGGCGCTGCCAGCACCCTGCGTGACCTGTCCGAGCAGCTCGACGATGCCGACCGCGGCGAGCTGCTCGACGGCATCCTCGGCGAGAGCGAACGGCTCGACCGCTACATCCAGAACCTGCTCGACATGACCCGGCTTGGCCAGGGCGGCCTCAAGCTCGAGCGCGACTGGATCTCGCTGGAGGAACTGGTGGCCAGCGCCCTGCGACGCCTGACGCCCGCCCTGAAGGGGCTCAGGGTCGAGCGCCAGTGGCCGGACGAACTGCCGCTGCTGCATGTGCATCCGGCGCTGATCGAGCAGGCACTGGTCAACGTCATCGAGAACGCCGCGCGTTTCTCGCCCCCCGGGGGACGGCTGCGTCTTGAGGCCGGCACCGAGGGCGACCGGCTGTGGCTGGCCGTCACGGACCAGGGCCCCGGCATCCCTCCCGAACTGCGCGAACGCGTCTTCGACATGTTCACCACCGGCGGTGAAGGGGATCGCGGCCGCCATGGCAGTGGGCTCGGCCTGGCGATCTGTCGCGGCATGCTGGGTGCCCATGCCGGCAGCATCGCCGCTCAGCCGGGCCCCGACGGACGCGGCACGCGCATCGTCATGCAGCTGCCCCTGCCCGACGCGCACCCGCAGGAGGAGCTGCCCCATGGTGACTGAACCCAAGCGCTTGTTGATCATCGACGACGAGCCCCAGATTCGCCGCTTCCTGCGCATCAGCCTGGCCTCCCAGGGCTTTGTCGTCTACGAGGCCGAGGGCGGCAAGGAGGGGCTGGCCATGGCGGAGACGGAGGCCCCGGACCTGGTCCTGCTGGACCTGGGCCTGCCCGACCTGGATGGACAGGTGGTACTCGACCGGCTGCGGGCACGCAGCCAGGTGCCGATCATCGTGGTCTCGGTGCGCGGCCAGGAGGGCGAGAAGGTGCGCGCCCTGGACCACGGTGCCAATGACTATGTCACCAAGCCCTTCGGCATTCGCGAGCTGCTGGCCCGGGTACGGGCTCTGCTGCGGCTCAGGGACGGCACCGAGACGACGCCTGCCACCGCCCGTTACCGGCGCGGCAACCTGGTGATCGACACGGGCCAGCGCCGCGTGTGGCGCGACGGCGAGGTCGTGCGCCTGACGCCCAAGGAGTATGCCGTGCTCGAACGCCTGTGCCGGCATGGTGGCCAGGTGGTCACCCAGCGTCAGCTGCTGCGCGAGGTATGGGGGCCGAGCCACGTCGATGACACCCACTACCTGCGTATCGTGGTCAGCAAGTTGCGCCAGAAGCTCGGTGACGACCCCGACGCCCAGAGTCTGCTGCAGACCGAGGCGGGCATCGGGTATCGGCTGATGATCGAGCCGGATGATGCCGACGCCCCTGCCCCCACGACCGGGAGCCCCAGTCATGAAGATCATCATTCTCGGCGCCGGCCAGGTCGGCGGCACCCTGGCCGAACACCATCGGCGCCATCGTGCGCGGCAAGGAGGTGATGATCGCCCACGACGACGTGGTGGTGGTGGAGTACGGCGACCACGACATCCTGCTCGTGATCGACAAGCGCCCAGCTCTCACCCTTGCCGACCAGGGCAGACCCTAGATCTTCACGACAGGGGGTTACGCCAGATCAAACAGGAGAATCTCCGAGGCCTCGATGCCAATCACCTCGATGGGTTCGCCCGGCTGGAAGGCGGCGGCATCGCCGGTCGAAAGCTGCTGGCCATTGACCTCGGCCTCTCCCCGCACCATGTGCAGCCAGGCATGACGGAGGGCCGGCGTCTTCACCTGCTCACCGGCATCGAACAGCCCTGCATAGAGGTTGACGTCCTGGTTCACGCTGACAGCGCCGTCACGCCCCTCCTGGGAGACGACCAGGCGCCATTGGCCCTGTCGTTCCTGCGCAGGAAAGGTCTTCTGTTCGTAACTGGGGGCGATGCCGCGTTGCTGCGGCTCGATCCAGACCTGCAGGAAGTGGAGTTCCTCGCTGGAGGAGTGATTGAATTCGCTGTGCAGTACGCCAGTACCGGCCGACATGCGCTGTACATCGCCAGGGCGCATGACCGCCCCGTTCCCCATGCTGTCCTTGTGGGCCATGGCGCCCGACAGAACATAGGAAATGATCTCCATATTCCGATGCGGGTGGGCACCAAAGCCCGCACCGCCTTGAACGCGGTCTTCGTTGATGACACGCAGCTTCCTGAAACCCATATGCTCGGGGTCGAAGTAATCGGCGAACGAGAAGGTGTGTCGGGAGCGCAGCCAGCCGTGATCGGCATAGCCTCGATCATTGGCACGTCGCAGGATCATGTGTTCCTCCTTTCCCGAGAGCGGGAAACGTCTTGTCACTACGAGACAACTCGGTCTGTGGTGGGTGGGTTGGTATTCATGAAAATCGGCAAGGCCCCCCTCCCTGAACAGGACCTTGCCGACGCATTCCTTTAGGTACTTATCGGCACGTTATGCTGAGCCTCAACCGTTGGCCTTGAGTCGCGCTGCCGCCTTGGCCACGGTCTCGCCCTGGAAGCGGGCAATGGTCAGTTCACGATCATCGGGCTGGCGAGAGCCATCACCTCCGGCGATGGTGGATGCCCCATAGGGCGTACCACCACCCACCTGGGAAATATCAAACAGTTCCGGCGTGGCATAGCCGATCGGTACGATGATCATCCCGTGGTGCGCCAGGGTGGTCCAGGTCGAGGCAATGGTCATTTCCTCGCCACCTCCCGTCCCGGTGGAGGTAAAGACGCTGGCCACCTTGCCCACCAGGCCACCGTTGGCCCATAAGCCACCGGTCTGGTCGAGGAAGGTGCGCATCTGGCCGGCCATGTTGCCGAAACGCGTGGGCGTGCCGAAGATGATCGCGTCGTAGTCGGCCAGCTCCTTGGGAGAGGCCACCGGGGCCTGCTGGTCGGACTTGCCGCCGGCGGCCTTCAGCGCTTCCGGGTCCATGGTTTCCGGTACGCGCTTCATCGTCACCTCGACGCCGTCCACCTGGCGTGCGCCGTCGGCAATGCTGTTCGCCATCGTCTCGATATGGCCGTACATGGAGTAATAGAGAACCAGTACCTTGGTCATGGGTTGTACCTCCTGAGTGGTGTTGCGGGCTTTCTGTCTTCCAAACAAACGGGCAATTGCCTCGGTCAGTGATGCCATGGAGCGTCTCCTGTGAATCCGTGAGGCTTATTGCATCTGGCGCGCCAGATATCGATCCAGCGAGGCTCGCCCCGCACCACTGATGGCTAGTGATACCGTGATGGCCAGCGGCGAGAGGGCAAATTCATAGCCGTTGTTGCTCATGAACAGGCCATTGGCGACATGGACGCTGAAGATCGCCACCAGCATGGTAACGGCCAGGGCCAAAGCCGCCGGGCGGATCAACAGGCCGATCAACAGCGCGATGCCGCCAAAGAATTCGGCGCTGCCTGCCGCGAGGGCCATCAGGTAGCCGGGGCCAGACCGATGGAAGCCAGCCACTGCCCGGTCCCCTCCAGACCATAGCCGCCAAACCAGCCAAAGAGTTTCTGGGCGCCATGAGCCATGAAGATGATGCCGGCGGGGATACGCAGCGCCAGAGGAGCGAGGCTCCCATTCGTTGCGAATGCTTTTTTAAGGCTCTTCGTCGTTGGGTGTGGAATTCGCACCCTGAGGCTGGAGCCGGGATATGACCTCCACGATGACAGGAGGCATGGCATGGACGGCACCCAGATTCTGACCCTCGGCCTGGGCCTGGAAGCGCCCTGGATCCTCAAGGACCAGCACCTGGATACCGCCGTGTCGCCCCACCGGTTGGACCTCTACGTCGAGGCCGAACGAGGCAGCCTCTACCCCTGTCCTGACTGCGGCAAGGCCTGCCCGGCTCACGACTTTGCCGACAAGACTTGGCGACACCTGAACTTCTTCCAACATCACTGCTACCTGCACGCCCGCGTGCCTCGCACCAAGTGCCCTGAGCATGGCGTCAAGCGCATCGAGGTGCCCTGGGCCCGGCCAGGCAGCGACTTCACCCTGCTGTTCGAGCAAGCCGCCATGTCGTTGGTCAAGGAGATGCCGGTACTAGCCGTCTCCCGGCAGCTGGAGATCTCCGACAAGCGGCTGTGGCGCATCGTGCACCACTACGTCGGCCGGATGCTGGGGGAACTGGATCTGAGCAACGTGGCCACCGTCGGCGTCGACGAGACCGCCTCTCGGCGCGGCCAGCGTTACGTGACGGTGTTCCTCGACATGCAGCGCAAGCGGAGCCGGTGATCTTCGCCGTCCCCGGCCACGGCAAGGACACCATCAAGGCCTTCAGCGCCTTCCTGGCGGCCCATGGCGGCGATCCGGACAACGTGGTCGAGGTCGTCTGCGACATGTCACAAGCCTTCCTCAGCGGCGTGGCCGAGCATCTTCCCAAGGCCGACGTCACGGTCGACTGGTTCCATATTGTGCAGACCTTCACCAAGCGGCTGGACGAGGTGCGCAAGAAGGAGCGCCGGGAGCAGGGACACCCCAAGTCGCTGCGCTGGGCCCTGCTGAAGAGCCTGGACAACGAGAACCTGACGCCCAAGCAGCTGGTGGCGCTCCAGGAGCTGGTGGCCGACCAGAGCGCCACGTCCGATGCCTGGGTGATCAAGGAGAAGCTGCGCTGGATCCAGAAGGCCCCGACACCGCGAGCGGCCCGGTGGCGTATCACGAACTACCTCAAGGTCATGAAGGCGGCGGTCTCGGAGAAGCCACTGCTGAAGCCCATGGGAAAAGCTCTGGAGACGCTGGAGCGGCACACCGACGCGGTGGTCAGGCGCTGGATCTCGGGGCTGACGAACGCGCGACTGGAAGGGATGAACGGCTTGTTCCAGGCGGCTCGGTCACGCGCACGCGGCTACCGGAACGAGGCCAACTTCATCGCCATGATCTACCTGATTGGTAGCCCAGTGGGCCGCCTGTTCGATCAGGCCAAATCCACGTGAAGTGACGAAGAACCTTTTTTAATAGCGGAACTATGCATGACTTTATTCCAGTTATTTCCACGATTTCCCCAGTAGCAATACTGTAAAGCTAGACTGATTTAAGGGCTGGCGAAGTTCTGATACCAAATGAACGGATATGCCGATCAACTCGTTGTCAATATAGCGGCTGATAATTTCATTATGAGTTGGTAGCTTCCCGGGCCGGCTTCAAAGGGTCACCCGCCACTTCGATGACTGTTGCGTGATGATGTTTCGCGTTCAGGATAGCGCGGGCTTTCGCCATGGCAGTGCTGTTTCCGTCATTCCCGATAGCGCCGGAAACATCCATCATCGGGACATGCGCTTCGTTACCCTGGCTTGTTGTCTGGTGGGAAGTGGCCAGGGGGTCGTTCAACTGCATGGTGAGTACAGATGCCTGCCCGGCCTGTGCATTCATCGGGATAGTAGCGATCATCAGGGCTGGAAGGGTCAGCTTGAGTTTCATGATGTGTCTCCTTTGCTTCGATGAAGAGAGAAGCTCTTGGGTTGATGATGAGCATGTTAATAGACTAACTATTTAGAACAAAAGAGACTTGAATAGCATTAACCATTCGATTGCGTCGAAAGATATGAAAAGGGGTGGCGTCGCGATGAGTTCTGATCCCGCCGCAGCCGTAAAGAAGTCTTTCGAATTTCGGATCAAGCGCTACGCTCCGGCTTAGGCCGACCAGAGGGACATGGCAAAACGTCGGCAGTACAGCAGCGAGTGCAAGGCCAAAATCGCGCTCACCAGAAGGGAGACAGGACCACCTCGGCGCTGGCCGTTAGCGTCGAGGTGGTCCCGCCGTCGATGGTGATACAAGACCACTGCACACAGGTGGCCTGCCCGCTGCGCGGAATTTGACGTCCTCCCCTCCCTCAGCTGCTTAGGCAGCTGCCGCCTGCGGCGGAAAGGAAGGGGATTCCTACGGCGCTCAGGCGCGGCATTGAGCCGCTCCTGAGTCGCTTCGGTGGGTTCCTGTTGCTGGCGGCCTTACTGCACCACTCACTTCACAGGCTAACCGGGCGTGCCCCGCCCTTAATACATTGATGGCGCCGACATGATCGGCATTGGCCGCAAAGCCGCATTCGACGCAAGCAAACCGGGCCTGACTGCGCCGGTTCTCGGCGGCGACATGACCGCACTTGGGGCAGGTGCGGCTGGTGTTGTGCGGTGGCACAACGACAAGATGCGCCCCGCGCCAGGCCAACTTGTAGTCAAGCTGGCGCCGGAACTCGTACCACCCCTGATCGAGGATCGAGCGGTTGAGGCCAGACTTCTGCCGGATCTGGCGGTTCTGGCTGCTCGACACTGCCTCTGGCCGAGCGCGACATGTTGCCTACCTGCAGGTCTTCCAGCACCACGAGCGCGTGGTTTTGGCTGATCGTGGCGGAAGCCTTGTGCAGGTAGTCGCGCCGGGCATTGGCGATGCGAGCCTGGATTTTCTGGACGCGGCCCTTGGCCTTCTTCCAATTGTTGCTGAACTTGACCTTGCGGCTCATGGCTTGCTGCGCCTTGCGCAGTGCCGTCTGGTGTTTCTTGAAGCTATTGAGTGGTGCCAGGTAGCTGCCATCGGAGAGCGTAGCGAACCGCGCCACGCCCATGTCGATGCCCACGGCACCGCCAGTCGGCGTCGGCACTGCGACCTCGCGCTCGGTCTGGATCGAGACGAACCATCGCCCCGCTGACTGGCTGACGGTGACGTTCTTGACCGTCCCCAGCACCTCACGGCTCTTGCGGAAGCGTAACCAGCCGAGCTTGGGCAGGTAGAGCCGCCGGTTGCCCTGGTCGAGCCGGATCTGCTTGGGATCGGGATAGCGGAAGCTGTCGCGCTGCCCCTTCTTCTTGAACCGCGGGAAGTCGGCCCGCTTGGCGAAGAAGTTAGCGTAGGCGCGATCCAGATCCTTCAGCGATTGCTGGAGCGGGTGGATCGGGCCATCCCGGAGCCAAGGTGTCTCGGCGCTATTGCGCCAGCCGGTGAGCTGCTTGCACAAGGCGGCATAGCTGAGCTTCTTGTCACCGGCTTCATACCGTTCCTTTTGCAACGCCAGCCCCCGGTTGAACACGAAGCGGGCCATGCCGGCGAACTGGCGCATTTTCCGCACCTGCTCCCCGTTGGGCATCAGTTCGTATTTGAAGGCTTGGAGGCGTTGCATGGTGATCCGGTTACTGTAACTATATCCAGTATTATAGGACGCCTTCGGCGTCCGCGCTACCCTTCCCCGCACTAGAAGTACGGGGCATGCCGCGCATTCTGGTCAGGAGTAGGCGGTGGTATCGAGGTTTTCGGTCCCTGGATTCATAGAATCACCATGAGTTTCTGCCCGGGTGAGACATCACCCGGGCAATTACCATTACCTAAAGACGTTACAGCGTCATGTATGGCTGGGCTTCTCCGGTGCGAAACTGGTAGACATTCCAGTCATCCTGCTTTGGCCCAGGCATACCCGGGGTCCCGATGGGCATGCCCGCCAGGCCGATGCCGTCGGTATCGGGGTACTCCTCGAAGAGCCGCTCCACTGCCTCGAAGGGCACATGGCCTTCGATGATGTACTCACCCATCTCGATGGTGTGGCAGGAGCCCAGACCGTAGGGAAGCCCGGCACGTTCCTTGACCTGGCCGATCGGCACGTCGTCGACGATGGTGACCTCGACGCCAAGCGCTTCGAGTTGGCGGGCATATTCATCGCAGCAGCCGCACTGGGGATTCTTGTAGAGGGTCGCCTCTTCGGGCAAAGCGGCCTGGACGGTGCCGGTACCAATCAGCAGCGCAGCGGAGACAATCAGAGTGGGGGCAAAGCGTTTCATGAGCGATCCTCCCGGGACCGACGAGACGTGAAGAGATACTTGACGAGGGCGATGATGCCGAGACCGAACAGAAGTATGACGCTCAGAGGCATCAGCCAGCCCATCCAGCCCATCGAACCCATCAGGGCAAAGCAATCGTTGGCGTACATGGTGTGACTCCTGACGAAACGTGGAAGAGCCGATAACGAGCAGTTACGTCGTTACCGGGAAACCTGGCGTCGTCAGGACTTGGGAGGTTCTCGGGGTGGCGGAGCGATGAACTCGATCACGGCCGGGTCGGCCAGGGAGGCAATAGCATCCGGAGGAACGTCGGGGAGGCGTGGGGATGCGGTCAGGGCCGCGCAGACACCACAGTCGGCACCTGTATGATCGAGCATCTCGACCTGGGATGTGCCACAGTCGACGGCGCAGTCGTCCATGGCCGCATGGCCAGGCAGGCTGACGACCAGCAGCAGCAACGCGAGCAGCAGCGCCATCAGGCGTGTGCCTCGGGTGATCTGCAGGTAGCGAACATTGCCGGTCATGCGGTCATCCTCATGGTCGAGGCCCCATTCTGCCCAAGTCGGGGTAGCCTGCGACATGATCCAGAGCAAGGGATAAGCGTGATCTTGTTCACGCGTTTCGATCATGCAACCTACGCCCAACCCAAGGGTCAAGATGTTTCGAGTTCAGCCTCATTTCAGGTTGCTGCGGTATAACCAAGGCTCCCCTGATACGACCCAAAGAGGTTTCATGATGCGCAAGTCGCTGCTGGCCCTGACACTGAGCCTGACCACCGCTTCCGCCCTTGCTGCCGGTGAACATGGTGGCTCCCACGCTACAACGCCAGATGCTGAGGTCGACCGCACCATCCAGGTCGAGGCAGGTGACATGTGGTTTGAGCCCGAGGAGCTCAGCATCTCCGCTGGAGAGACCGTGCGCTTCAAGGTGGTCAACACCGGCAACCTGCAGCACGAGTTCGTGATAGGCGATGCCGAAGCCCAGGAAGCGCACCGCGAGATGATGCAGGAGATGGCGGGCGGTCACGGCGCTGGCCACGACGGTCATGGCGGGCATGCCATGGCGGAAGGCGCGCACGGTGGCGAAATGCCGGCGGTGACCATCGCCCCCGGCGAAACCGCAGAGCTGGTGTGGACCGCTCCCACTGACGTGGATACCCTCGTCTATGCCTGCAACATACCAGGGCACTTCGAATCCGGCATGGTCGGGGAGATCCAGCTTGGCAAGTGAGCCTGACGCATGAAACTCTTGCTGCTCGAAGATGACGACTTGCTGGCCGAGAGCCTCGCCGAATCCCTCAAGGACAACGGTTACCGCGTCGACCTGGCCACGTCCCTGTGCGCCGCCGAGGCGTTCACCGCCACCGAGACCTACTCGCTGGCGATCATGGACCTTGGCCTTCCCGATGGCTCGGGTCTCGACTTGCTCAAGCGGTGGCGCCAATCGGGTCGCAACCTCCCGGTGCTGATCCTGACGGCTCGGGATACCTGGGAGGACAAGGTCGTCGGGCTCGAAGGTGGCGCGGATGACTACCTGACCAAACCCTTTCACGAAGCCGAGCTCATCGCCCGGGTCAAGGCACTGCTACGCCGCCAGTCGGGGCGACTCTCCGGTGAGCTGACGCTGGGTGGTGTCTCGCTGGACGAGGCCAACCAGTGCGTACGGGTGGCCGACCGTCCCTGGCACCCCCTGACGGGCACCGAGTTCGTGCTGCTGCGCTACTTCATGCATCACCCTGGGCGGGTGCTATCCAAGGAGCACCTCCTCAACCAGCTCTACGCCTTGGAGCAGGACGCCGCGGCACCCAACCTCATCGAGGTCTACATCGCGCGGCTGCGCCGCTACCTGGGCAAGTCGAGTATCCAGACCCGTCGCGGCCAGGGTTATGTCTTCGTTGCGGATTGAGCGTCGCAGCCTGCGCCTCCGGTTACTGGCCTGGCTGTCGAGTATCGCCCTGCTGGTCACCGGGCTGACCTGGCTGCTGCACGGCATCCTGCTCAACGACCTGGCGCGGGATTTCCTGGGGGAGCGGCTCGAACGCGAGGCCGATCACGCCATCGAGCAGCTGCGCCGCGACCACCTGGCTACTGCGCGAGTCCTGGATTCCGCCAGCCGCGGTTTCGAAATTTTCCATCATCTCTATGTGCTGCGTCTGGGCGATGAGGTCTCGGCCTCTCATCCACGCTGGCAGGAAGCGCTGCTACCACTGCTGGACAGTGATGAGTCGCTGGTCGAGGTGCGTGAGGCAGGTCAGCACCTGCTGGTCTTTCGCCAGCCGTTCACCCTCGACAACCAACGGGGAGTGCTGCTGATCGGGGAGGATTTCTCCCAGGTGGAGGCGGGCCTTCATCGTCTGCACTGGTGGGTCGGCGGCATCGCCGCCAGCCTGCTGCTGCTGCTGGTGGTACTCAACCTGCTGGCCGTCAGCCGGGGCATGGTGCCGCTATCGCGGCTGCGCGACCAGCTCGGTGAGTTGCAGGCCGGCAAGCGCGATCGCCTCTCTCTGGACGTCCCCTCCGAGCTCGACAGCCTGGTCGGGCAGCTCAACCGCTTCATGGACGAGATCGATGGCCGCCTGCAGCGCTCCCGGGAGTCGGTCGCCAACCTCTCTCACGCGCTGAAGACGCCCCTGGCCGCGGTCATTCAGGTACTGCGCGGTTCTCGCCCCATCGATGAGTCGCGTCGCCAACGTCTGGTGGAGCGCCTGGAGGAGATTCATGCCCAGCTCGATGTTGAGCTCAGACGCTCGCGCATCGCGGGTCCCAATGCAGGTCGCCTCGCCGATCCGTGTCGCGACGCCAGCCGACTGGTCGACATGTTCCGGACCCTTTACCCGAACAAGCGCTTCAACCTGAAGATGCCCGAGTGCACCGGACAGCGCATTCCCGTCGAGTCCCAGGACCTCTCGGAGATGATCGGTATCGTGCTGGACAACGCCGGCAAATGGGCGACGAAGGAGGTTCACTGCGAGATTGTCCTGGAGGGTAGCCTCAGCCTGCGGGTCGAGGATGACGGTCCCGGGGTAGCAGGTGATGACCTCTCTCGTCTCGGTGAGCGCGGTTGGCGCCTGGACGAGTCGCATCCCGGCTATGGATTGGGCCTGTCGATCCTGAGCCAGCTCTTGAGGCGCTATGCCGGGAAGGTCCGCTTCGGGCATAGCACACTGGGCGGTCTGCACGTGGAGATTCACGTGCCCTTCGCGCAGGACGCTTTGTAACCCGGCCTTTTCAGCCCCGATTCAGCTTGTCCCGTCATGATATCGCCTTCAGACATCGACGGGAGTCACAGATGGCAAGTTCCAGCGTCATCACGCATCCGCTGTCGCGCCGGCGGCTGCTCAAGGGCGGGGCCGCCCTGGGCATCGGCTCGGCGGCCGCCCTTGGCCTGCGCCCGGCCTGGGCCGACCCATGGGGGCAGACCAACGTTTACGCCAAGGGGGTCGAGGAAGGCCCGGAGGTTGCCCTGGCCATCCGTCGCGAGTCGCTTGACATCGATGGCCAGGCGGCGCGGCCGTTCACCATCAACGGCGAGAGTCCCGGGCCGATGATTCGGCTCAAGGAGGGCCAGGATGCCGTGCTCAAGGTGACCAACCTGCTCGACGAGCCGACCTCCATCCACTGGCATGGCCTGATCCTGCCGCCCGACCAGGATGGCGTGCCTGGCGTCAGCTTCGCCGGCATCGCCCCCGGCGAGACCTTCACCTACCGCTTCCCGGTGCGCCAGAACGGCACCTACTGGTACCACAGCCACTCCGGCCTGCAGGAGCAGCTCGGCCACGCCGGTCCGCTGATCATCGATGCCGCCGAGCGCGAGCCCTTCCGCTTCGACCGCGAGCACGTGCTGCTGCTCACCGACTGGACCTTCGAGGATCCCATGACGGTGTTCCGCAACCTCAAGACCGCCGAGGGGTACTACAACTTCCAGGAGCGCACCATCGCCGACTTCTTCGCCGACGTGCGCGAGAAGGGCTTCGCGGCGACGGCGGAGATGCGCGGCATGTGGGCGAAGATGCGCATGAGCTCTCGCGACATCGCCGACGTCACCGGCAGCACCTACACCTACCTGCTCAATGGACACTCTCCCGAGGAGAACTGGACGGCGCTGTTCAAGGCCGGCGAGCGGATCCGCCTGCGGGTGATCAACGGCTCGGCGATGAGCTACTTCGACCTGCGCATCCCCGGCCTGAAGATGACCGTGGTGGCAGCCGACGGCCAGCCGGTGCAGCCGGTGCCGGTCGACGAATTCCGCATCGCGGTGGCCGAGACCTACGACGTGCTGGTCGCCCCCGAGGACGACACGGCCTACACGATCTTCGCCGAGTCAATGGGTCGCAGCGGCTACGCGCGTGCCACCCTGGCGCCGCGCGAGGGCATGGCGGCCGAGATTCCCGAGCGTCGCAAGATCGCCGACCGCGGCATGGAGGCCATGGGCGCCCATGACATGGGGGACATGGATCACGCAGGCATGGAGGACATGAACGACGCTGATGACATGGGGAGCATGGATCATGCCGAGATGGAGGGCATGGACCATTCCGACATGCAGCCGGGTGGTAGCAACGCGGCGGGCATGCTCGCCCCCGGCAAGGCCCAGCCAGGCTCTCGCTATGGCCAGGCCGGAATCGGCATCGACCCGGACGCGCGTCGCACCCTGGTCTACCGGGACCTCAAGGCCTTCACCCCCTGGCCGGATCGTCGCCCTCCGGGCCGCGAGCTGCAGCTGCGCCTGACCGGCAACATGGAACGCTACATGTGGTCCTTCGACGGCAAGAAGTTCAGCGAGGTGACCGGCCCCATCCACTTCGAGAAGGACGAGCGCCTGCGCCTGATCCTGGTCAACGAGACGATGATGGAGCACCCCATCCACCTTCACGGCATGTGGATGGAGCTGGAGAACGGCCAGGGTGAGCTGATTCCGCGCAAGCACACCCTGAACGTCAAGCCCGGCGAGCGCGTCTCGGCGCTGATCACCGCCGATGCCGAGGGCAGCTGGGCCTTCCACTGCCATCTGCTCTATCACATGGATGCCGGCATGTTCCGGGTCGTCAAGGTCTCGTAAGGAGAAGGCATGAATACCAGAATCCCGATGATCGCGGCCGGTGCCCTGCTGGTCACGACGCCGCTCTCCGTCGCCCAGGCCGAGGACGGCTACGATGCCCCGGCGGACTGGCCCGCCCCCATGACCGAACACGACATGGCGATGGCACTGTTCGACCGGCTCGAATATGCCGTGCCCGACAAGGGTCACGAGGAGCTGGCCTGGGACTTCCAGGCCTGGTACGGCGGCGACGTCAACCGGGTCTACCTGAAGTCCGAGGGCGAGAACGTCCAGGGCGATGGCAAGGATGCCGAGTTCGAATCCCTGGAGATGCTCTACAGCCGGCTGATCGCCGACTTCTGGGAGCTGCAGGGCGGTGTCGGCTACCAGGGCGGCGTCTTCTCCGATGACCACGCCGAGCGCGGCTACGGGGTGATTGGCCTGCAGGGGGTGATGCCATACGGCATCGAGACCGACCTGGCGCTGCAGGTCAGCGACGAGGGTGACGTCTCGGCGAGCCTGGAGGGCGAATACGACCTGCGTCTGACTCAGCGGCTTTACCTGCAGCCGCGTACCGAGATCGCCGTGGCCGCCAGCGAGGCCGAGGCATTCGGCGTCGGCGAGGGGCTCAACTCGGTACGCGTCGGCATGCGCCTGGGCTACGAGGTGACCCGCCGTTTCGCCCCTTATATCGGCGCCTACTGGCAGAAACAATACGGCGATACCGCCGACATCGCCCGCCACCATGGCGACCCCACCGAAGATACCGGCGTCGTCGCTGGTGTCAGGCTGATGTTCTGACCCGCCGCTGGCCCAACGTGCTATCGACGATGGACGGTAAGTCACCTCAGGAGCGTTGCATGATCCCCTACCCTCAGATCGACCCGGTGGCACTGGCGGTCGGCCCCCTGCGCATCCACTGGTATGGACTGATGTACGTGGTCGGATTGGCCGCGGCATGGTGGCTGGGCAGGCGGCGCGCCCACCGGCTCGGCCTCACCCATGACGATATCGGCGACCTGATCTTCTACGGCGCGGTGGGGATCATCCTCGGCGGTCGACTGGGGTACGTGCTCTTCTACGGTCTCGATCAGCTATCAGCCGATCCACTGTGGCTGTTCATGTTCTGGGAAGGCGGCATGAGCTTTCACGGTGGCCTTGCCGGCGTGCTGGTCGCCGCCTGGTGGTTTGCTCGCCGCCATCGCCTCGCCTTCCTGCAGCTGACCGACTTCATCGCGCCGCTGGTACCGATCGGCCTGGCGGCCGGGCGACTGGGCAATTTCATCAACCACGAACTGCCCGGACGCGTGAGCGACGTCCCCTGGGCGATGGTCTTTCCGCCCATGATGGGGCTGGGTTCGGCGCCCCGCCATCCGTCCGCTCTCTACGAGTTTGCCCTGGAGGGCGTGGTGCTGTTCATCGTGCTGTGGTGGGTCTCTGCCCGACCGCGGCGACACGGCATCGTCTCGGGGCTCTTCCTGGTGCTCTACGGCACCTTTCGCTTCGCGGTCGAGTTCGTGCGCCTGCCCGACCCCCAATTGGGCTTTATCGCCTTCGACTGGCTCACCATGGGGCAGCTGCTGACCCTGCCGATGGTGGCGGCCGGACTGCTCCTGCTGCTCGCGGCCCAGCGCCGAGACCCGGACCACCGCAAACTCTACCTCGCCTACGAGGCCAAGCAGAAACCCTGGAGCTGTCACTGATCCCGGTGATAACGAGTGCCGCCCATTGACCATTGGGTAACACATGGGTTCTAGGATGGTAGACAGTGGCACCTTGGTTTCCTCCGTGACGCACTCCCGATGCAAACAACCCTCCATCTCATGAAGCACAGGGTGTGTCGTCGCCATACAGGGAGAATGAAGAATGGCTCATGATCACTCGCATCACGTGAAGGACCCCGTGTGTGGCATGGATGTCGACCCCCACACGACGGAACATCGTGCCTCTCACGCAGGAAAGACCTGGTACTTCTGTTCGGCCAGGTGCCGGCAGAAGTTCGAAGGAGACCCTGACACGTACTTGCAAGGCGACGACATACCCTCCGAGCCGGCACCGCCCGGCACGATCTACACCTGTCCGATGCACCCCGAGATCCGCCAGGAGGGGCCGGGCGACTGCCCGATCTGTGGCATGGCCCTGGAGCCCGAGACGGTCTCCGCCGATACCGGGCCCTCCGAAGAATTGAAAGACATGACCCGGCGCTTCTGGATCGGGCTGGTATTGGCGCTGCCGGTACTGGTGCTGGAGATGGGTGGCCACCTCTTCAGGCTCGATCACCTGATCGCCCCTCAGGTCTCCAACTGGATCCAGCTGCTGCTCGCCACGCCAGTGGTCCTCTGGGCCGGCAGGCCCTTCTTCGTGCGCGGCTGGCGTTCCATCGTGCGGCGCAGCCTCAACATGTTCACTCTGATCGCCATCGGCACCGGGGCGGCACTGACCTACAGCCTGCTGGCGACCCTCGTGCCGGGCATCTTTCCCGAGACCTTCCGTCAGGCCGACGGTTCGGTGGCGGTCTACTTCGAGGCGGCGGCGGTGATCGTCGTGCTGGTGCTGCTGGGGCAGGTCCTCGAACTACGTGCCCGGGAGAAGACCTCCGGGGCGATCCGTGCGCTGCTCGATCTGGCACCGGCCACCGCGCGCCGCCTCGATGACGATGGCCAGGAGGAAGAGGTCTCCCTCGACCGAGTCCAGGTGGGCGATCGCCTGCGCGTGCGCCCCGGAGACAAGGTGCCGCTGGACGGCGAGGTGCTGGAGGGGCGCTCCAACATCGACGAGTCGATGGTCACCGGTGAGCCGCTGGCGGTGCGCAAGGAGGCCGGCGACGGCGTGATCGGCGGCAGCATCAACGGCCAGGGCTCGTTCATCATGCGTGCCGACAAGGTGGGCCGCGACACCATGCTCTCGCAGATCGTGCAGATGGTGGCCAGCGCCCAGCGTAGCCGGGCACCCATCCAGGGGCTGGCCGACAAGGTGGCCGGGGTCTTCGTGCCCGCGGTGATCCTGGTGGCCGTGATGGCCTTCATCGCCTGGTCGCTATGGGGGCCGGCGCCGCCCATGGCCTTCGGCCTGATCGCCGCGGTCAGCGTGCTGATCATCGCCTGCCCCTGTGCGCTGGGGCTGGCGACGCCGATGTCGATCATGGTGGGCGTGGGCCGCGGTGCCCAGGCTGGCGTGCTGATCCGCGATGCCGAGGCGCTGGAGCGTCTTGAGAAGGTCGATACCGTGGTGGTCGACAAGACTGGCACCCTGACCGAGGGCAAGCCGCGGGTGACCGAACTGCGCCCGGCCGAGGGCTTCGAGAAGCAGGAGCTACTACGGCTGGCCGCGGGGCTTGAACGCGGCAGCGAACACCCCTTGGCGCAAGCCATTGTGGAGAAGGCCAAGGACGATGGTGTGACGCTCTCCGAGGCCACCGAGTTCGACGCCCCCAATGGCAAGGGCGTGACGGGCCGGATCGACGACCGGCGCATCGCGCTCGGCAATCGCCTGCTGATGGAGGACGAGGCGGTGGATCTGGCCGAGCTGGAAGACGAGGCCGAGCGGCTGCGTGGCGATGGCGCCACCGTGATCTTCGCCGCGGTGGACGGCCGCCTGGCGGGCCTGCTCGCCATTGCAGACCCGGTCAAGGAGACCACCGAGGCGGCCATCCAGGCCCTGCAGGCGGACGGCATCCGGGTGGTCATGCTCACCGGCGACAACCGCACCTCCGCCGAGGCGGTGGCGCGCCGCCTGGGCATCGACGAGGTGGAGGCCGAGGTGCTCCCCGAGGACAAGGGGCGCGTGGTGCAGCGCCTGCGTGACGAGGGGCGCGTGGTGGTGATGGCTGGCGACGGCGTCAACGATGCCCCCGCCCTGGCGACCGCCGACGTCGGCATCGCCATGGGCACCGGCACCGACGTGGCCATCGAGAGCGCCGGCGTGACCCTGCTGCGCGGCGACCTGACCGGCATCGTCGAGGCGCACCGGCTGTCGCGGGCCACCATGCGCAACATCCGCCAGAACCTCTTTTTCGCCTTCGTCTACAACGCCGCGGGAGTGCCGATCGCCGCCGGCATCCTCTATCCCTTCACCGGCATGCTGCTGTCGCCGATCATCGCCGCCGCGGCGATGTCACTCTCCTCGGTAAGTGTGATCGCCAATGCCCTGCGCCTCAGGATTGTGAAGTTGAAACCATCCGACTAAAAAATCAGAGAGATTACCGATCAACTAGTGGTTAAAAGACCAGAGGATATAGGGCACCCCGTTGGCAACATGGCCACGGGGCCTGCCCTATCCGATTTCGGCCAAAAGCGGCCATTGAAGATATTCTTATGTATAACGCAGTGCTCACCGGAAAATTGGGAGCGTAGCGAGCAATTTGTCCGCGTGCAGCAATTTGTTAGAGGTCCGTAATTTTCGGCAAAGTGCTAGGGTTAAAGCGTTTCTCCTCTATTTCAGCCAAGTCGCTTATTTGGCGATGACCGAGACGGTGCGCCAACAGATCTTCCACAAGGATAGGACCAGAGAACTTCTCGAGAGACGGACAAAGGACGTACACCTCAGGCCGGTCGATTGAGGCTGACCACAAACTCTCGTCCTTGGATATCGTGACCATCATCCTGCTTTTCCCATAGAGGTAAATTATTGCTACCAACCATCCATGAACGGGATAGAGCATAATTGTGTGCACGCCGGGCCATGCTAAAAGCCTTGCTTCTTCAGGCTCTCGATTCTGAAAGAAGTCAGAAAAATCCACATCATATGAGTCTCTTTCATCTGGGGTTTTAGCCCAAAGAGCATTCCTAAGCTCTGTCGCTTCTCTACTCTCTAAATAGAGCTCTCCAAGCCTATTCGCCCCTACACCCAAAGCAAATTTACATAAAACCTTTGCTCAAATCCAATTTGGACCGCCAGACTTCCCTTGTGTACTTTGCCTTGAGCGTCTTTGAGGTTTGAAAGGAACTCATCCTCATCCGCAGTAGTCTCATGGAAGTAATTGTCGTCATTTGGAAGATCAATATTCCCCGATATTCTCTTGGCATATTTAAAGCTCTTCATGACAGACTGGAGCAACACAAGGTTCCAATATTCATCTGAATGTTGAGCAAATACATATACCTCGCCGCCAAATTTTTTATTGTCAATCGGATTTCCGCCAGCAATCGTATCGTACCTAGAGTCGGCTTTGAGCCTTCGATGGTATACCAGTCCACCATGCGGCCCCATCCATAATTCACACGTCAACTTAGGGTCCGATACCAAACTTTGGTGAACCCCCATGTAGCGAAGCGGCAGAGGCCTTGGCTTGTTTAAGTCGATATAATATAAAGCAGTCTCGGCCATATCATTCTGGCTAAAGAAGTTCTTTACTAAAGGAGCATCAACGAACATCCCCATTATGGAGTTGCATCGCTGACAAACATGACGTGTTTTAAAAAGATCAGAGACTTGGGCTCCCCCCAAAGACTGCGGAAATAGATGTTCCAGTGAAAACGCACTCTCAGGTTTTTCAGTATTACAATAAATGCATATTTTCGACACACCAATCTCCAGGCTCAGACACCTCTAACAGGTATTAGACCGCGCGCTTGATATTCCACTTGAACGCGCATGCGCGTTCAAGAATGTTATGCTGCGCGCTCGCCCGCCTCTTATCTTATTGAAGATACTGGAAACCAAGTATAGCTCGGCCACATAATACCAATCATCGCACATGCCGCATATCCCCAATGAACGTGCTCGCTGACTTTGCCGGCATGGTCGCGGTAGAAATGCCAGTTACCCGGCACCCCCCGCGCAGATCCCAGCGTGCGCTACTAACGCACTGGGCTCCTCCCTCGGGTTCTGGCGTCGAAGCGGTAGCAAGGATGTGGATGCAGCAATCGGATTCTCGGAAAGAAGCGGTTTGTAATTCGCACAAAGTTCTCCCAATTTATGTACGCTTTCTGGCTGCGACGCCTCAGCGACTTCAGCCATAGCTTGCGCACCTCGGTGAAGAAAAGCCATATGCTGGGCGAGTTACCCGATACAGAAAAGTAGTTTAAGTGTCCTTGTAGCACTCTTGATAGCCACTTTCCAGTATCGACAACACTATCGTGCAACCGTCGGCGCAGTTCTGCCTTGATTCTCTTCAGTGTTGCCCTCAGCCGTTTCTTGATGGTTTTACGAACAATGATAAAATTTCCGCTCCAACGGGCATTGCTGCAGTAGTGAGTGAAGCCAAGAAAGTCAAAGGTTTCTGGCTTTCCCAACCCCAATCGCTTTCTGTCTCTGATCGCATAGCGACCAAACCTTATCAGGCGGGTTTTATCAGGGTGTAAATTGAGATCAAACGCCTTAAGACGCTGGTGCAGATGCTGCTGAAATAGTTGAGCATCACTTTCATGCTCAAAGCCGAGCACTACATCATCCGCGTAGCGGATGATGATAATGTCACCACATGCACGTCTCTTGCGCCATGTGTTGGCCCATAGATCGAAGGCATAATGTAGGTAGATATTCGCCAGGATTGGTGATACCACCGCCCCTTGCGGGCTTCCCACCTCATTACGCTCGGCATGGTCGCCATTCATGACACCCACCTTCAGCCACTTTCGAATCAGGCGAAGGAGGCGCTTGTCACCGATGCGGTGCTGGAGAAATGTCATAATCCAATCGTGGTCCATGGCATCGAAGAACTGTTGGATATCGGCATCCAGCACCCAGTTTATTTGCTTCCTTATGATCCCCACACTGACCGCATCCAGCGCATCATGCTGGCCGCGGCCCGGTCGGAAACCGTAGGAAAAGCCCATAAAGTCAGCCTCATAGATGGCCTCCAATACATACACTACCGCCTGTTGGACTATCTTGTCCTCTAGACACAGGATATTAAGGGGACGCTCGGAACCGTCAGCCTTTGGAATCATCGTCCGTCGGGCAGGTCTGGCCTTGTAGCATCCCGTATGTATCCGAGAGTGTAGTTCTATCAGCTTCCCGTAGAGGTTATTTCCGTAGGCTTGCCACGTTATCCCATCAATTCCCGGCGCCGATCCTCGCTTGAGAGCGTAGTAACTGTCAGCCAGGAGAGGCACCGTGATGTGATGCAGTAGCGCTGTAAACTGAACATCCTTTCTTTGTCGCGCCGCTTGGCGCACACCAGCCAATCCGCTCGACGCAGCTACCCGACTCAGCGTTCGGACTGCGGTCGCCTGACCAGTGTTCCCCTTGGGCAAGGCCCTTCCCTCCACGGCCTCCGCTGAGGGACAACCCCCATTGTTCGGCTGCTTCTGCGGTACTATGACCTTGTCCGACTTCTCATCCGCGTACATATTCACCGTTCGGTTTCTACCTTCATGAATCGTCCCGGCATGCCTACCGGGCGCGAATGAGACCTCCCAGGTTCCGTACAAAGGACTTCTCCACGTGCATGGGGTCTCCGACTGCGCAAGGTCTGCCTCACACTCGCCACGTGACGCATGAGACAGTGTTGCCTTCTCTTCAGCAGAACGAGATCGGCACCTTGAAGTTTGACCCATTTCGCAGCTCAATACCCAGCCCATGGTCTCCCCTGTGAACGCTTCACGATTACCCTCACGAGCAGCCGCGCATCACTCGGGGCCGCGGTTGTTGGCTAGACTTTTCCGCGTAGAGGACTTCCACCTCCTATCCTTTGCCAGCTTGTCCTGGCGCACTCCGCTTAGGGTCGAAACCGGACATTTTGGGTCGAAACCGGACATAAGGAGCCCAAAATAAAAGCCGGCGTTTTTCCGAACCGGGGGCGTCGCCCCTGCTCCGAGAAAACGCCGGTGAAGCGTTGCGTCTGCTGAGTCTCGTCATCGTCCTGCGTCCCTGCCCCTGCGCCGGCCTGTTGCTGGCCTTTCTCTCCTGACTGCTACTCCAGCCTAGCTCAGGGGGCTTCGGGCTGCCACGCCTGCCCTGTCCACGAACCAGGGTCCTCAATGAGCACCGGCACACGGGGTCCGCGCTGGCTATATTGATAAGGATGGACCGCCCTTCGCGCTCGGCCTGCCTCACCGGCAGGCAGCGCATCCGTGCCGGGCGCCAGCAGCAAGCAGGTCTGCCCGGCTCACCTGGAGGATCACGAAATGAGTGGCATCCTGTGGGGCGGCGTCATCGCCATCGGGCTTTCGGCATCAGCTCTGTCGAATGCACCACTGATGGCCGACGACACCGAAACGATGATCGAGGAGCTGCGCGCCACGATGCAGCGCTTCGAGGATGTGAACGTAGCCCTGGCGGAAGGCTATGTGCCTGATCCCTCCGGCGAGTGCGTGAAAGCCGGAGCGCATGGCCTGCCGCCAGAACTCGGGCACATGGGCATTCACTACCTGCGCCCTGACCTGCTGGGCCTCACCACCACCGAGCCACGCGTAAACGGCAACGGCACCCATACTGACTTTACCAACCCCGCCATCCTGCTCTACGAGCCCCAGGCGGACGGTTCCATGGTGCTGGTGGGTATCGAGAACCTGGTTTTCGCGCGGGCCTGGCAGGAGGCCGGCCACAGCGAGCTGCCGAGCTTGCTGGGCCGCCGCTGGGACTACATGGCCGATGACCCGGCCATCCCCGGCGACCAGGCCCACGGCTTCGAACCCCACTACGACCAGCACGTCTGGTTCCGCGAGAATCCGAGCGGCAACCTGGAGCCCTTCAACCCGGCAGTCAGCTGCGATCTGCGCAGCACCTGACCCCACAGGGGAGGCATTACCGCCTCCCCTACCCTTTCGCCCGCGATGCCCCGCCGCTAGGTTCGGGGTCGACCTGATAGCCCAGTGCCGCGAGCCGGCGTTGCTGCGCCGCCGTCAGAGCCAGGCCGGCCTCGTCGTCCTCTTCACGAGAGTCCGCCAGCACCGCCACGCCGGCCTCATCATCGGCGTGCAGAAGGTGCTCGCCGCAGTGCCGGCACCGCCAGACATCAAAGTCGCTCCCCTCCGTCGATACCTCTAGCTCGCTGGCGCCCTGGCCGAGCTGGATGGCCTCCTGGGGCCAGAAACTCACGGGCTCACCCTCGGCATCCCGGCCGTGGCCGAGGGGACTGCCGCACACCAGCAGCGTGACGGCGCCGCAGTCGCAGGCGAGTTGCCCATAGGGTCCATTGCTCATGATTGGCTCCTCGAGAAGGGGGTGGCCACAGTGTGGCATCCGCAGGCGGCCCTGCCGAACCGGGACCCGGCTTGGCCAGCGGAGCGCATGGCGTATGCTGGTGGCTCACACGGACACCCAAGGAGCCCTGACCATGATCGACGACACGGACATGACCCACCTGGAGCGCTGCGTGGCACTGGCGGAGAAGGGCCTCGAGGCAGGCGACGAGCCCTTCGGCTCGGTGCTGGTGAGTGAGGCAGGCGAGGTGCTGGCGGAGGACCACAACCACGTGGCCGGCGGGGATGCCACCCAGCATCCGGAGTTCTTCCTGGCGCGCTGGGCGGCGGAGCATATGACGCCCGAGCAACGGGCGCGAGCCACCGTCTATACCTCCGGCGAGCATTGCCCCATGTGCGCAGCGGCCCATGGCTGGGTGGGGCTGGGGCGCATCGTCTACGCCAGCTCCTCGGCACAGCTGATCGGCTGGCTCGAGGAGATGGGAATTCCTTCGGCACCGGTGGCGCCGCTGCCGATCCAGCAGGTGGTGCCCGATGCAATAGTCGAGGGTCCCGTACCGGCCTTCGCCGAACGCATCCGAACGCTGCACCGACGCCTGCACGGAGCCTAACGCCGCAAGCGTCGCGCCAGCATCGCCATCAGGGCGAACGCGACGACCCCGGCGCCGCCCCAACGCAGGCGGCGCATGGCCTCGGCCCGGGCCTCATAGGCCTGGCGGGTGGCCTCCGGCAGGTCTTCGTAATCCGGGAAAGGCAAGCTGAAGGGGTCGGCCACGCTCCCCACGACGATCATACCGACCCCGGCGACCAGCCCTGCCCACAACAGCCATCGCGTCATTCGGCTCCTTCCCCCTCGACTCGCTGCCGGGACACGCTTCAGCCGGTGACCCGCGCCTGCTCGATAAACGCCGCGCAGCGCCGCTGGGCAGGCCGCTCGGCCAGGCCCGCCCAGTAGGCCTCGAACTCGGGGCGCCGCGGCAGGGTGCCGAACCGCATGCCCCAGCCGATGTGCGAGCCGACGTAGACATCGGCAGCGCTGAAGGCATCCCCGGCAATGCAGGACCTGCCCGCCACGGCGCCGGCCAGGGTCTCCACCAGTGCCCAGTAGTCACCGCAGCCCAGCCGCATCTTCTGCTCCGCGGTGGGCTGCACACCCAGGTCATTGAGGGCAATGGCGCTCTCCAGCGGCCCGGCCGCAAAGAACAGCCAGCGATAATAGTCGCCTCTCGCGGCGGGTGGCGGAGCCAGCCCCGCCTCGGGGAAGGCGTCGGCCAGGTAGGCGCAGATCGCCGCGGCCTCGGTGACCACGCTGTCGCCGTGGCGGATGGCGGGCACCTTGCCCAGCGGATTGATCGCCAGATAGTCAGGAGCCTTCATGGCGGCGCCGTACTCGAGGGTCACCAGGCGGTAGTTGACGCCGAGCTCCTCCAGCATCCAGTGGACGATGCCGCCCCGCGAGAGTGGGTTAGTGTAGAAGACCAGCTCGGCGGGCGCCGCCTCGGGCGAGGCGCCCTCGGTGTGCTGGCTCCCCTCGGGCTCCCCCAGGGCCAGCGGCGGCAGGGTGACTTCGGGCGGCAGCACATACCCCTCGCCAGGCTGGTTGACCACCTCGATACCCACCGCGCGCAGCACGGCGATCTCCTGGTAAAGCGTGCGCAGCGAGATGCCCAGCGCCTCGGCAAGCTCGGGACCGGGCATGGGCTCCTGGCGGTGGCGCAGCAGACGAATCAGCTGCTGCAGGCGGATGGTTCGAGACATGGACGATTCCTCCTGGAAGTGGGCGACATGCAGCGGAGCGTCGCAACGATCAGCATGCCTCGGACCGGTGTCGGTTCACAGACCCTGGGCGCCGCGACGCAGCCAGTCATGCACGAAGGCCAGCTTCTGCCGGGCGGCATCCGAGAGCACGAAGGGATAGAGGTCGGAAAGCCCCATGGAGCGATTCACATGGTTGACCCTCGCCACCAGGCTGGCCGCGACATGGATCAGGCGCTCGGCGTCGGGTTCCATGTAGGGATCCCAGTTGGGGCTCGGCAGCTCCGGCGAGGAGAGACTCGCCGCCACAAAGCTATCGGTGATATCGGTCAGGTGCAGCAGGTGGGCGGCAGTCTCGGCCCAGTCCTCGTGGGGATGCGCGGAGGCATAGGAGGTCAGGAAGCTCGACTGCCAGCCGGGGGGCGGACCGTCGTGGAAGTACTGCTGGAGCGCACTGGGATAGTCCTCCCGCTCATCACCGAACATGGCCCTGAAGGCCTCGAGGAAGTCCTCCCGCAGGCTGAGACGCCACCACAGCATATGCGAGATCTCATGGCGCATATGGCCGATCATGGTGCGGTAGGGCTCTTCCAGAGCTTCCCGACGGGTGGTGCGCAGGACCGTATCCGCCTCGGCCACGCTGATCGTCACCACGCCACCAGCATGGCCCATGGCCACCGGGGTCGGGCCCTCGGCCAGCATATGAAACACCGGTGGCGCGCCGGGGTCCTCGGGGCGGAACCAATTCCAGCGCCCCAGGTTGTCGAGCACCCAGCGCTTGGCGGCCTCGGTCTGCGCCCAGTTGGGCATGGCATCGGGAATGGAAGGGTCCGGCGCCAGTGCGGTCATGGCACAGGAGCGGCAGAAGGCACCCTGCCTGGGGGCGATCCAGTTGCAGCCGATGACCTCACGATTCACACAGAACGGCGGCATGGGCAAGAAGGCCCTGGCCTGAGGGTCATAGGCGACGGGCGTTCCCTGGGCGGTGGCGAGGTTATCGAACCAGAGGGACCCGGCACCGACCGGGTTGGCAAAGACACGCATGAGGCAGTCACTCCGCAGTTACCGCAAGGCAGATGGCCCAAGGCTCTATCGCTCATCGTCCTCCTTACGCGGCAGCCGAGCAAACTCCCCTCTCAACGTGTAACGTTCTTCCCGACCCGAAACGCCTTGCTCAACACGAAATAACAAGGCGGCGAGGAAAGCCCCCGCCGCCTGTCGTTCGTCGCTATGAACGCAAGCCTATAACTCGACTCAGATTTCAAACCCCAGGCCGAAGTCCTCGGCGCTGATCGCCATCAGCGGCTCGGCACCGGCCTCGATGGCTCCCTTGTGGGCGCGGGTGCGCGGCAGCAGGCGCTGGTAGAAGAAGCGGGCAGTATCGAGCTTGGCACGGTAGAAGGCGGCCTCCTCGGTGCCTTCGGCCAGCGCCGCCCGGGCCTGCTTCGCCGCGCGAGCGAACAGATAGGCCAGGGTCACGTAGCCTGAGTACATCAAGTAGTCGACGCTGGCTGCGCCCACCTCCTCGCGGTCGGTCATGGCCTTCATGCCGATGGCCATGGTCATCTCGCCCCACTCGGCGTTGAGCTTGGCCAGCGGACGCACGAACTCGGCCAGCTCGCTTGAGCCCTCCTCGGCCTGGCAGAACTTGTGGATCTCCTTGGTGAAGACCTTGAGGCTCTCGCCCTGGCTCATCAGCACCTTGCGGCCCAGCAGGTCGAGGGCCTGGATGCCGGTGGTGCCCTCGTAGAGGCGGGTGATGCGCGCATCGCGCACCAGCTGCTCCATGCCCCACTCCTGGATGAAGCCGTGGCCGCCGAAGACCTGCACGCCCTCGTTGGTCGCCTCGAAGCCCACCTCGGTGAGGAACGCCTTGACGATGGGAGTCAGCAGGCCCAGCAGGGTCTCGGCGCGCTCCTTCTCGGCGGCGTCCGTGCCGTGCTCGACGATATCGATCATCTGCGCGGTGTAGAGCACCAGCATCCGGCCGCCCTCGGCGAAGGCCTTCTGGGTCAGCAGCATGCGGCGCACGTCCGGGTGGACGATGATCGGGTCGGCGGCCTTCTCCGGCGCCTTGGGGCCGGAGAGCGCACGCATCTGCAGGCGGTCACGGGCATAGGCCAGGGCGTTCTGGAAGCTCGCCTCGGTGAGGCCCAGGCCCTGGATGCCGACGCCGATGCGGGCAGCGTTCATCATGGTGAACATGCAGGCCAGGCCCTTGTTGGGCGCGCCCACCAGGAAGCCTTTCGCTGCATCGAAGTTCATCACGCAGGTGGCGTTGCCGTGGATGCCCATCTTGTGCTCCAGCGACCCGCACACCACGCCGTTGCGTTCGCCCGGGTTGCCGTCGGCATCGGGCAGGAACTTGGGTACCACGAACAGCGAGATGCCCCTGGAGCCCTCGGGGGCGTCGGGCAGCTTGGCCAGTACCAGGTGGACGATGTTCTCGGCCAGGTCATGCTCGCCCGCCGAGATGAAGATCTTGGTGCCGGTGATGTCGTAGGCGCCGTCATCGGTGGGCACCGCACGGGTCTTGATCAGGCCGAGGTCGGTGCCACAGTGGGGCTCGGTCAGGCACATGGTGCCGGTCCAGGTGCCCTCCACCAGCTTGGTCAGGTAGGTGGCCTGCTGCTCCTCGGTGCCGTGGTGGCGCAGGGCGTCGGCGGCGCCGTGGGAGAGCCCCGGATACATGCCCCAGGCCAGGTTGGTGGAGCAGATCATCTCGTTGAGCACCATGGCTAGCGAATGCGGCAGGCCCTGGCCGCCGTGGGCGGGGTCCGCGGCCAGGCTCGGCCAGCCGCCCTCCACGAACTGGGCATAGGCCTCCTTGAAGCCCTTGGGCGCCTTCACCTCACCGCCCTCCAGCAGGCAACCCTCCTGGTCACCGCTCTGGTTCAGGGGCAGCAGCACCTCGCGGGCGAAGCGCCCACCCTCCTCCAGGATGGCCGCCACCACGTCGGGGCTGGCCTCCTCGCCACCGGGCAGGCCGGCGTAGTGGGCCGGGTAGTCCAGCAGCTCGTCCATGACGAAGCGGATATCGCGCAGGGGGGCCTGATAGTCGGGCATCTCGAACTCTCCAATTCCACGCCTGGCCACGAGAAGTGTCGCCAGCAGTCAGTCACGAAAAGTGGCGGCGGCCACTTTCAAACATGTGTTTGAAATTACGCGCGAGAGAATGGCGAGTCAAGCGTTCGTTTTACCCCAGCGCCGAGCTTCAAGCTGAAAGCCACAAGGGGTGCCCCACTTGCGCAGAATGAAAAAGGAGCAAGCCAAGGGGTTCCTTGAAGCTTGCTCCTTGTGGCTTGCGGCTGCCCGAAGGGCGTTACTGCATGCGAATCCCGCCGTCCAGGCGGATCACCTCACCGTTGAGCATCGGATTGGTGATGATCTGCTCGGCCAGGCGGGCGTACTCGTCGGGCTTGCCGAGCCGCTTGGGAAAGGGCACCGCGGCGGCCAGGGCCTGGGCGGCCTCGTCGGGGATCTCGCTCATCATCGGGGTCTCGAACACCCCGGGGGCGATGGCCATCACCCGCACGCCGTGGCGCGAGAGCTCACGTGCCGCCGGCAGGCTCATGCCCACCACCCCGGCCTTGGAGGCGCTGTAGGCGCACTGCCCCACCTGGCCGTCCATGGCGGCGATGGAGGCGGTGTTGATGATCACCCCGCGTTCGCCATCCTCGCCCGGGGGGTTCTTCGCCATGGCGGCGGCGGCCAGGCGCATCACGTTGAAGGTGCCCACCAGGTTGATCTGGATGGTGCGGTTGTAGGCCTCGAGATCGGCGGGGTTGCCCTCGCGGTCGACCAGCTTGGCCACGCTGACCACGCCGGCGCAGTGCACCACCCCGGAGAGGCCGCGCTCGCCACCGAGCTCGACGGCGGCGTCCACGGCGGCCTGGATGTCGTCGCCGGAGGTGACGTCGCCGCGCACCGCCCGGGCGGCGTCACCCAGGCGCTCGGCGTGGGCCTCCACGGCATCGCTGAGATCGCAGAGCACCACCCGGCCGCCGGCGGCAGCCAGGCGCTCCGCGGTGGCCGCCCCCAGTCCGGAGGCGGCACCGGTGATCAGGAAGGTATTGTCCTTGACTTGCATATCGGGTTCCTCGGGATTACTGGGTCGGCGCCTCGGCCTTGTCGACGGCATCGGCGCGCAGCTTGAAGCGCTGGATCTTGCCGCTCGGGGTCTTGGGCAGCTCCTCGACGAATTCGATCACCCGCGGGAAGGCGTGGGTGGAGAGCCGCTCGCGGACCTGCTTGCGGATCGCCTCGGCCAGCTCGTCGCTGGCCTCGTAGCCCTCGCGAAGTACCACATAGGACTTGATGATCTCGCCGCGGATCTCGTCGGGCTGGCCCACGGCGGCAGATTCGGCCACCGCCGGATGGGTCATCACGCTGTTCTCCACGTCGGTGGGGCCCACCCGGTAGCCGGCGGTGGTGATGATGTCGTCGTCACGGCCGGCAAACTGGAAGGTACCGTCCTCGTTGCGGATCACCACGTCGCCGGTCAGGTAGTAGCCCTCGGCGAAGGGGTGCTTCTCCTGCCAGGTGTAGCCGGCGAAGAAGTGCGCCGGGGAGTTCGCGATATCCACGGCGAGCACGCCCGGTTCACCCGGGGGCAGCTCGTTGTACTCGGCGTCGAGGATCGCCAGGCGGTAGCCGGGCATCGGCACGCCCATGCCGCCGACGTGCTTGGGATGGGCCAGCGCATGGTGGTTGTTGCAGGTCATGCCGGTCTCGGTCTGGCCGTAGTGGTCCATGACCGGACAGCCCAGCGAGCGCTCCACCCAGGTGACCACCTCGCTGTTGAGCGGCTCGCCGGCGGAGCTCGCCGCACGCAGCTCCAGGGTCCGGTGGGCGTCGTCGAAGAGGCCCGAGGCCTTCATCAGGCGATAGGCGGTGGGCGCGGCGGCAAAGTTGGTGATGCGATGGCGCTTCATGAAACCAAGCGCCCCTTCGGCGCTGAAGCCCGCCTCGCAGAAGTGGGTGGTCACGCCCAGCAGCAGCGGCCCGGTGATGGCGTAGTAGAGACCGTAGGCCCAGCCCGGATCGGCCATGTTCCAGAAGCGGTCGCTGTCGCGCAGGTCGACGGCCAGCTCCATATAGAGGGCGAAGGCCGGCATGGCGGCGAGCGGCACGGCCACCCCTTTGGGCTTGCCCACGGTGCCGGAGGTGAACATCTGCAGGAAGGGGGCGTCGCGACCCAGGCGCGGCGGCGTGGCCTCGATGGGCGCATGCGCCAGGGCATCGGCCCAGTCGAGGTCGTCGCCGTGGTCGGCGCTGGGCCCGCCCACCGCCAGCACCGGCGGGCACTGGGAGAGGCCATCGAACTTGAAGCGGTTGGCATGATCGGTGATCACCAGCCGGGTGTCGGCGCGGCCCAGGCGATAGTCCACGGCATCGGGGCCGAAGGCGGTAAACAGCGGCTGGTAGACGGCACCGATGCGCCAGGTGGCCAGGATCGCCACCAGCAGCTGGGGCGAGCGCGGCAGCATGCAGGCGATGCGGTCGCCCACGCCCAGGCCGCGCTCGGCGAACCAGCCGGCGAGTCGGGCACTCTCGGCCTCGAGCTCGGCGTAGGTCATCCGGTTGACGTTGCCATGGGTGTCCTCCTGGACCAGGGCCAGCACCTCGCCGCGTCCGGCGCGCAGGTGGCGGCCGCAGCAGGATTCGAAGGCGTTGGCCTTGCCGTCCTGATGATCGTCGAGCCGGGCGATGACGTCATCGATGGAGAAACGCTCCAGATAGTCACGGTACTCTGGCATGTGGGCTTGCGTGCTCATGGGCTGTCCTCGTTGGAAGGTTTGTGGTTGTTATGGATTGCAGTTAACGTAAGCGTAAACCTATCAAGCGCTAGGTTTACGCTAGCGAGTCGGACCGCACAGGGCAAGGGCAGAGAGCAGGAGAAGCGACTAGACGTTGGTCGAGCCGGCGCGGGATGCGCCGGTTTCAGCCGGTCGGGGCGGAGCGAGTGATCATGGCGACCAGCTCATCGGCCAGCTCGTCGGGGTGCGCGGCCCTTTGGGGTCATACCAGCGCACCGTCCAGTTGAGCGCTCCCATCACGAAGCGCGAGACCAGGAAGCGGTCGCCATGGACCAGCCCCTCGGCCAGGGCCTCGTCGATCACCTCCTCCCACAGCGCCTCGTAGGCGTCGCGCAGGTGGCTCAGGTGAGCACGCGCCTCGGGGTCCAGGCGACGCCATTCGTAGAGGGCGACCACGTGGGCGTTGCGGTCGGTGAGCAGGGTCTCGAGGTGAGCGCGGGCCATGGCGTGCAACCGCGCCGAGGCGCTGCTGTCACAGCGATCAAGGGCCTCCCGGGCGATGACCAGGGCATTCTCGGTGCCCTCCTCGATCACCGCGGCCAGGATCTCCTGCTTGTCGCGGAAGTGATGGAAGAGGCTGCCGGACTTGATGCCCATCTCCTGGGCCAGCATGCGCACCGTGGTGCGATCGAAGCCCTCCTGGACGAACAGCTGGGCGGCCAGGCGGGTCAGCTCCTTGCGGCGTGGGGATGCATTCATTACATTCATCGACATTTACACTAGCGCTTGCTTGGTTGACCCTGAGAAAAGCACAGCCCCGCCGGTGGGTCAACGCGGCACGGGGCAAGCTGCGACCTCGACCTACAATCACAACGCGGCTCCATCGGGAGTCGCACGCCACACCGGGAGAACCCTCATGAGCCACGCCAACGACATCGTCTTTCTTTCCGCCGCCCGCACCCCCATGGGCGGCATGCTCGGCAGCCTGTCGAGTCTTACCGCCCCCGAACTCGGTGCGGTGGCCATCCGTGCCGCCATCGAGCGCGCCGGCATCAGTGCCGACAGCATCGATGAGGGCATCATGGGCTGCGTGCTGCCCGGCGGCGTCAAGCAGGGCCCGGGCCGCCAGGCCATGCGCCAGGCCGGTATCCCCGACGCCATAGGCGCCACCACCATCAACAAGCTGTGCGGTTCGGGCATGAAGGCCACCATGCTGGCCCACGACCTGATCCGCGCGGGCAGTGGCGAGGTGGTGCTGGCCGGCGGCATGGAGTCCATGTCCAACGCCCCCCACGTGCTCACCAAGGCGCGCACCGGCTACCGCCTGGGCCACGGCGAGC
This sequence comes from Halomonas sp., assembly GCA_018401555.1. Classification (GTDB taxonomy): domain Bacteria; phylum Pseudomonadota; class Gammaproteobacteria; order Pseudomonadales; family Halomonadaceae; genus Halomonas. The sequence continues at coordinate 43,762 of JAGYKP010000087.1, read as the reverse complement.
TCAAGGACCACATGTTCCTCGATGGCCTGGAGGACGCCGAGACCGGCAAGCTGATGGGCGTCTTTGCCCAGGACATCGCCACGGCCCGTGACTACAGCCGCGAGCGCCTGGACGACTTCGCCATCGCGTCGCTCGAGCGCGCCATGGAGGCCACCAACGCCGGCCACCTGGATGCCGAGATGGCCCCGGTCACCGTCACCGACCGCAAGGGCGAGACCATCGTCAGCCACGACGAGCAGCCCTTCCAGGCCAGGCTCGACAAGATCCGTTCGCTGCGCCCCGCCTTCGCCAAGGAGGGCACCATCACCGCGGCCAACGCAAGCTCCATCTCCGACGGTGCCTCGGCGCTGATCCTGGCCAGTGGCGCCGCCGCCGAGCGCCTGGGCGCCAAGCCGCTGGCGCGCATGCTGGGCCACAGCACCCACTCCCAGCACCCCAGCGAGTTCACCATCGCCCCGGTGGGCGCCATCGACAAGCTGATGAAGAAGCTCGACTGGACGGTGGACGACGTCGATCTGTTCGAGATCAACGAGGCCTTCGCGGTGGTCACCCTGCTGGCCATGGACGGGCTCTGACATCCCCCACGACAAGGTCAACGTCTTCGGCGGTGCCTGCGCCCAGGGCCACCCCATCGGCTCCACCGGCTCGCGGATCATCGCCACCCTGATCCACGCCCTGCGCACCAGGGGCGGCAAGCGCGGCATCGCCAGCCTGTGCATCGGCGGCGGCGAGGCCACCGCGGTGGCGGTCGAGCTGGTCGACTGATGGAGGCCTTCACCCTGGAGACCCCGGCGGGCGACATCCATGTCGCCCGCTGGTGGCCAGTGAAGGCAACGCCGACAGGCAGCCCCATCGTCCTGCTCCACGACTCGCTGGGCTGTATCGCCCTGTGGCGCGACTTCCCTGCCCTGCTCGCCGAGGCCAGCGGCCGCCAGGTGATCGCCTACGACCGCCAGGGCTTCGGCCGTTCCGCGCCCTACCCCGGCACACTGCCGCCCAGCTTTGTCGCCGACGAGGCACGCACCACCTTCGCCGCGGTGCGCGAGGGGCTTGGCCTGGACCGCTTCGTGCTGCTCGGCCACAGCGTCGGTGGCGGCATGGCCATCGAGGCGGCTGGCCAGCACCCCGCTGCCTGTGAGGCGCTGGTGACAGTGGCGGCCCAGGCCTATATGGAGCCACGCATCCTGGCCGGCATCCGCGAAGCCGAGGCGGCCTTCCGCGACCCCGACCAGTTGGCACGCCTGGCCCGCTACCACGGCGACAAGGCGCAGTGGGTGCTGCGCGCCTGGGTCGATACCTGGCAGACCGAGGCCTTCTCACGCTGGGACCTCAGCCCGACACTGTCCCGCGTGCACTGCCCCACCCTGGCGATTCATGGCGAACAAGACGAGTTCGGCTCACCAGAGCAGGCCCACCATATTGCCGCGCGCAGCCGCGGGGCCCGGCGAGTCGCGAATCCTGCCCTGTGGCCACGTCCCCCATCGCGAGTGCCCGGAGAAACTCGCCGCCATCGTGGCGGAGTTCCTGGCCGCCGGAGACTGACAGCTGACGCTCCTGCAACCCCACCGAGGAGCGATTGTCATGGCTCACTTCCTGGTCTTTCTGGGCTGCCTGCCGGTCTCGGCGATGATCCACGTGCCGAAGGCCCAGCAGGCCCTCGACGAGGAGGGAGCCTTCCGCGAGGACCCGGAGCGCTGGGCCGGCTACTTCGGCCGCACCCTGGGCCAACTCGGGTGGTGGGCCGAGGCCGCCGCCAAGCACCGCGACATCCGGGACCCCAGCGTGGTCTCCCCGGCCTTCCACCGCGCCCCGGACCAGCGCAACGCGCCGGCGTCAGGGTGATGGCATTGAGCATATATGAATTTCCACATATGATGAGAAGCACAATGGCCTGATACCCCGCCCCCGACGACTGTCTCGATGGAGACACCATGAACGTACTGTTTCTGTGCACCGGCAACTCCTGCCGGTCCATCTACGCCGAGGCGCTGTTCAACCACCTGACCGAGACCCGGCATCGTGCCTGGAGCGGTGGCAGCCATCCGGCCGGCGAGGTCAACCCGCTGACGCTGATCTGGCTGGAGAAGGCGGGTATCTCCACCCGTGGGCTCACCAGCAAGTCCTGGGACGATCTCGAGGTGACGCCGGACGTCGTCATCACCGTCTGCGATGATGCCGCCGGCGAGGCCTGCCCGCTCTTCCTCGGCAAGGCGGTAAAGGCCCACTGGGGCGTGCCAGACCCTTCGAGGGCCGAGGGCAGCGAGACCGAGATCGAAGCCGCCTTCACCGGCACCTTCGGCGCCCTGCGCCGGCGCATTGAGGCCATGCTGGCCCTGCCGCTGGATCGGCTGTCCGACGATGCCCTGCGACAAAACCTGGAGGAGATCCACCAGCGCGCCTTCCGGGAAGAGGCCCCACAAGGAGACACCGCGTGACGACCCATCCCCTCGACGACCTGCCCAACATCGACCAAGAACTGTTCCGGGTGCCCGACGCGGCCAGCCTGGGCATACCCGTGGACCGCGAGCATGCGCCGCGCATCCTGCTGCTCTACGGCTCGCTCAGGCAGCGCGCCTTCAGCCGCCTGGCGGTGGAGGAAGCCGCCAGGCTGCTGCGCGCCATGGGCGCCGAGACCCGCATCTTCGACCCGCGCGGCCTGCCGCTGCCCGACGCCGAGGAGTCGACCCACCCCAAGGTGGCGGAGCTGCGCACGCTGGCCGAGTGGGCCGAAGGCATGGTGTGGTGCTCGCCGGAACGCCACGGCGCCATGACCGGCATCATGAAGGCGCAGATCGACTGGATCCCCCTGGCGCTGGGCGCGGTTCGCCCCACCCAGGGCAAGACCCTGGCGGTGATGCAGGTGTGCGGCGGCTCCCAGTCGTTCAACACGGTCAACCAGCTGCGCGTGCTGGGGCGCTGGATGCGCATGGTGACCATCCCCAACCAGTCCTCGGTGCCCAGGGCCTTCATGGAGTTCGACGACAACGACCGCATGAAGCCCTCGCCCTTCTATGACCGCATCGTCGACGTCATGGAGGAGCTGGTGAAATTCACTCTGCTGGTCCGCGGCCGCAGCGAGGCGCTCACCGACCGCTACTCCGAACGCAAGGAGTCGGCCACCGAGCTCTCCACCCGGGTCAATCAGCGCGCCATCTGACAGGAGTCACACCATGACCGCACATCAGGAATCCCAGTCACCCAGCACCTCGGAGGGCATGGGGCTCTTCGAGCGCTTCCTCTCGGTGTGGGTGGCGCTGGCCATCGTCGCCGGGGTGCTGCTCGGCCAGTTCGCCCCCGCGGTGCCCGAGACGCTATCGCGCTTCGAATATGCCCAGGTGTCGATCCCGGTGGCGATCCTGATCTGGGCGATGATCTTCCCGATGATGGCGCAGATCGACTTCTCCGCCGTGCTCGGCGTGCGCCGCCAACCCAAGGGGCTGATCATCACCACCACGGTGAACTGGCTGATCAAGCCCTTCACCATGTTCGCCATCGCCTGGTTCTTCCTGATGGTGGTGTTCGCCCCGCTGATTCCCGAGCCGCTGGCCAGCCAGTACCTGGCCGGCGCCATCCTGCTCGGCGCCGCGCCCTGCACCGCCATGGTCTTCGTGTGGAGCACCCTGACTCGCGGCGATGCCGCCTACACCCTGGTGCAGGTCGCCCTCAACGACCTGATCATGCTGTTCGCCTTCGCCCCCATCGTGGTCTTCCTGCTCGGCGTCTCCAACATCCCGATCCCCTGGGATACCGTGGCGCTGTCGGTGGTGCTCTATATCGTCATCCCGCTGACCGCCGGCTACTTGACCCGGCGCATCCTGATCGCCCGCCGCGGCAGCGAGTGGTACGACAACGTCTTCATGAAGAAGGTGGGGCCGATCACCCCCATCGGGCTGATCATCACCCTGGTGCTGCTGTTCGCCTTCCAGGGCGAGGTGATCCTCGAGGCGCCGCTGCATATCGTGCTGATCGCCATCCCGCTGATCATCCAGACCTTCCTGATCTTCTTCATCGCCTACGGCTGGGCCAAGGCGTGGAAGGTACCCCACAACGTGGCGGCTCCCGGTGCCATGATCGGCGCCAGCAACTTCTTCGAGCTGGCCGTGGCCGCCGCCATCGCCCTTTTCGGCCTGCAGTCCGGCGCGGCACTGGCGACGGTGGTCGGGGTACTGGTGGAGGTGCCACTGATGCTGGCCCTGGTGCGCATCGCCAACAGCACTCGCCATCACTTTCCGGCCGCCACACCGGCGAAGGGCTGAGCCATGGCCATCGAGGTCAGTGACCGGGCCCGCGAGTGGTTGAAGAAGAAGGGAGGCGTAGCCACGGTGCGCCTCTCGCCCCGACACGGTTGCTGCGGCGGCGGAGCCGAGATCGCCGTGGCCGAGGCCAGGCCGCCCGATGCGCCCGAGCGCTATATCCGCCTCGAGCTGGGGGATGTGGTCGTGCACATCGACCCGACGCTGGTCGACCAGGGCCTCAGGCTGGATGTCGAGGGCTTCCTGGGCCTTCGCCACCTCTTCGTGGACGGCACCTCTCCCTCTTGACGCGGTTGACGTCCTCCCCTCCCTCAGCTGCTTAGGCAGCTGCCGCCTACGGCGGAAAGGAAGGGGATTCCTACGGCGCTCAGGCGCGGCATTGAGCCGCTCCTGAGTCGCTTCGGTGGGTTCCTGCTGCTGGCGGCCTTACTGCACCACTCACTTCACAGGCTAACCGGGCGTGCCCCGCCCTTAATACATTGATGGCGCCGACATGATCGGCATTGGCCGCAAAGCCGCATTCGACGCAAGCAAACCGGGCCTGACTGCGCCGGTTCTCGGCGGCGACATGACCGCACTTCGGGGCAGGTGCGGCTGGTGTTGTGCGGTGGCACAACGACCAGATGCGCCCCGCGCCAGGCCAGCTTGTAGTCGAGCTGGCGCCGGAACTCGTACCACCCCTGGTCGAGGATCGAGCGGTTGAGGCCAGACTTCTGCCGGATCTGGCGGCCTGGCTGCTCGACACTGCCTCTGGCCGAGCGCGACATGTTGCCTACCTGCAGGTCTTCCAGCACCACGAGCGCGTGGTTTTGGCTGATCGTGGCGGAAGCCTTGTGCAGGTAGTCGCGCCGGGCATTGGCGATGCGAGCCTGGATTTTCTGGACGCGGCCCTTGGCCTTCTTCCAATTGTTGCTGAACTTGACCTTGCGGCTCATGGCTTGCTGCGCCTTGCGCAGTGCCGTCTGGTGTTTCTTGAAGCTATTGAGTGGTGCCAGGTAGCTGCCATCGGAGAGCGTAGCGAACCGCGCCACGCCCATGTCGATGCCCACGGCACCGCCAGTCGGCGTCGGCACTGCGACCTCGCGCTCGGTCTGGATCGAGACGAACCATCGCCCCGCTGACTGGCTGACGGTGACGTTCTTGACCGTCCCCAGCACCTCACGGCTCTTGCGGAAGCGTAACCAGCCGAGCTTGGGCAGGTAGAGCCGCCGGTTGCCCTGGTCGAGCCGGATCTGCTTGGGATCGGGATAGCGGAAGCTGTCGCGCTGCCCCTTCTTCTTGAACCGCGGGAAGTCGGCCCGCTTGGCGAAGAAGTTAGCGTAGGCGCGATCCAGATCCTTCAGCGATTGCTGGAGCGGGTGGATCGGGCCATCCCGGAGCCAAGGTGTCTCGGCGCTATTGCGCCAGCCGGTGAGCTGCTTGCACAAGGCGGCATAGCTGAGCTTCTTGTCACCGGCTTCATACCGTTCCTTTTGCAACGCCAGCCCCCGGTTGAACACGAAGCGGGCCATGCCGGCGAACTGGCGCATTTTCCGCACCTGCTCCCCGTTGGGCATCAGTTCGTATTTGAAGGCTTGGAGGCGTTGCATGGTGATCCAGTGACTGTAACTATATCCAGTATTATAGGGACGCCTTCGCCGCGCTACTCGGCGGCTCATCCTTCCCCGCACTAGAAGTACGGGGCATGCCGCGCATTCTGGTCAAGGCGGCAACAAGTCCCGCTTTTAAATATATGCATAGACATATATATTGAAGGTACTGCTCGCCGCCTACGACACGAGGCATCCCATGTCGGACACTCAACCCGCCGTCCCCTTTGCCAGGCGACTGCTGTCGCTGGCGCAGGAGAACCCCGACCAGGTCCGCTGGATCGGCGCCGTGGTGGGCATCTTTCTGCTGATCTACTTCCTTCCGGCCGGTACCGCACGATTCGACAACGCCGTGCTGGAGGGCATCCGCCTGACCCACTGGTACGCCCAGAGAGCATGTGATCCTCTGCCTGCTCGCCGGCCTTCCTGATCGCCGGCGCCATGGCCGCCTACCTGAGCCAGGGCGCGGTGATGCGCTACCTGGGCCCGGCGGCGCCTAGCCGGTAGCCTTCGGCATGGCCTCGGTGTCGGGGATGCTGCTGGCGGTCTGCTCCTGCACCGTGCTGCCGCTGTTCGGCGGCATCTACTAAGCGCGGCGCGGGCTCAGGGCCGGCGGTGGCCTTCCTCTACTCGGGGCCGGCGATCAACGTCATGGCGGTGGTGGTCACCGCCAAGGTACTGGGCCTGGAGCTGGGCCTGGCGCGGGCCATCGGCGCCATCGTCTTCGCGGTGGTGATCGGCGTGATCATGCACCTGATCTATCGCCGCGAGGAGCTGGCACGCAGCCAGCAGAGTGCTCGCGGCTTCGGCGCCGATGACGACGGCCGACCGCTGGGCCAGATAGCGGCCTTCTTCGGCCTGATGATCGGCATCCTGGTGTTCGCCAACTGGGCCGCGGCCGACAGCCCCACCTGGATGGCCATCCACGCCTGGAAGTGGCAGATCACCGCCGTGCTCGCCGGGCTCTTCGCCCTGCTGCTGATGCGCCGCTGGGGTTGGCCGCTGCGCCAGGTGGCGATGCTGGCCGGTGCCGTGGTGCTGGCCGCCCTGCTGGTGCCGGGCGTACCGGAGCTGGCCTTCGCGGTGGGCATCATCGGCATCATGCTGATCGCCACCCTGCGCGAGGATGATCGTGAGTGGGCCGAGCAGAGCTGGGACTTCACCAAGCAGATCATGCCGCTGCTGCTGGCCGGGGTCTTCGTGGCCGGGCTGCTGCTGGGGCGGCCCGGCGAGGAGGGGCTGATCCCCTCCGAGTGGGTGGTGATGGCGGTGGGCGACAATGGTTTCCAGTCCACCTTCCTGGCCTCGCTGCTGGGCGGCTTCATGTACTTCTCGACGCTGACAGAGGTGCCCATCGTCCAGGGCCTGATCGGCAACGGCATGGGCAAGGGCCCGGCGTTAGCGCTGCTGCTGGCCGGCCCTGCACTGTCGCTACCCAACATGCTGGTGATCCGCACCATCATGGGTACCCAGAAGACCGTGGTCTACTGCACGCTGGTGGTGGTCATGGCGACCCTGACCGGCTATCTCTACGGACAGCTGTGGCCATGACGCCCAGCATTCCGAACCCGACGATTGCAAGAGGAGCACACCATGAAACTGAGCATCTACGGCAAGGGCTGCAAGAAGTGCGAGCAGCTGACCGCCAACGCCCAGCAGGCCGCCGAGACCCTGGGCCTCACCGTCGAGATCGAGAAGGTCACCGACATGAACGCCATCATCGACAAGGGGGTGATGCGCACCCCGGCACTGGGCATCGACGGCGAGGTGGTACTCGAAGGCAAGGTGGCAAGCCCCGAGGAGCTCGAGGCACTGCTGAAGGCCTGAGCACGACAGCCTTCGAGGATTGGTGAACCCGGCGGCGGCGTGACCTCAGCTTCCAGGCGGTGCTGGGTCATCCATCAGTCCCGCGGCTCGCAGCCGCTCCCTCAGGCGCTGGTTCTCCTCGATCAGGTCGGCGGCCAGGGCGGCGAGCTCGGGCGCTGCCTCGAAGTCGCGCTCCAGCTGACACATTCGGCGGGCACGAGTCAGGTCATGACTGGTGAAACGCCAGCTCGCCACATAGGGCGAGCCATCGGCCAGCAGGCCGCTCTCGATGCGCTCGATGACCCAGTCGGTGTCTACCGAGCAGGCACGGGCCAGATCCTCGAGGGTCAGGGTCACCTCATCGACCAGTTCACCGCTGACAATATGCTGCTGGGCCATGACCTAGCCTCCCCTGCGTTGGCGCGGATTGAAAGCCAGCTCATCCGCCATGGTGGCATAGAGCTCCCGAGCCCTGTCGGTATCGGCCGGTGGCAGCACGACCTCGAGTTCCACATACAGATCACCCGGCTCCGGCCCCGGGATACCCCGCCCCTTGAGGCGTAACCGGCGACCGGTCTGTGAACCGCCGGGCACCTTGAGCTTCACCGGCCCCGAGGGTGTCGGGGTTTCGATGCTGGCCCCCAGGGCGGCCTCCCAGGGCGTCACTGGAACCCTTTGATACACGTCTCGCCCCTCCACCCGATACTGGGAATCCGGCCTGAAGTGGATCTCCAGATAGAGGTCACCCGCCGGGCCACCGCCGAGGCCGGGACTCCCCTGGCCAGCGAGGCGTATATGCTGGCCCTCCTTCACTCCCTTGGGGATGCGCACGCTCAGGGTGTGCTCCCGGGAGACCACGCGCCCCTGTGAGTCGACCTCGGGCACGTGCAGGACGATCTCGCGGGTCGCCCCCTGAAAGGCATCCAGCAGGTCGATGTTGATCTTGGCGTGGCGATCCTCGCCGCGCATTTGATAGCCACGCCCTCCTCGCCCTGCCCGGCCACCCTGACCGAACAGGTTGGCGAAGAAATCGCTGAACTCGCCGAGGTCGTCCTCCTCGAAGCCGCGGCCGCTGTATTCGAAGCCGGCATCCCAGTCCGGGGGCGGCTGGAAATCCTGGCCCGACCGATACTGCTGGGCCAGCTGGTCATAGGCGAGCCGCTTCTCCGGATCGGAGAGCACCGCCTTGGCCTCGTTGATCTCCTGCATGCGCTGGGCAGCGTCGGGTTCCTTGCTGATATCGGGATGAAACTTGCGCGCCAGCTTGCGGTAGGCCTTCTTGATCTCCTCGGCCGTCGCGGTCTTTGCCACCCCGAGCACCTGGTAGTAATCCTTGAATTCCACGTGTTGCAGCTCCGGCAAGGGGCAATTGCCATCCTGAAGCACGATGCCACAGGCCCCACTCCTGAAAGGATCCAGCCACTAGTCCCCAGACTAGTCGAAAATGCTCGAGGACAGGTGACCGGTGGGAGTGGAACGGTTGAGGGGGAAAGGCGGAAGACCCGGTACGCCTCAGCACATCGACAGGCGACGGTCCGGCCGATTGCCCATGCTGGCCAGGCGATTCTGCAGCAGGCCAAGGTGCTCCGGCCCGACTCTGCCGGGCGGCCTTCAGAACGTCCTCAGCCCAGTCCGGTAGCGCCGACACCAGGCCGTAGTAGACCCACTGCCCTTCGCGCCGGTCGCTGAGCAACCCGCAGTTGCGCAGTTGGGCGAGGTGACGCGATACCTTGGGCTGGGAAACCTCCAGGGCGTGAGTCATCTCGCAGACGCACAGCTCCCCCTCGCTCAGTATCAGCAGGGTAAGCATCAGGCGCGTCTCGTCACTCAGGCACTTGAACAGGCGCAACGGATCCAGCGACATCGGAGGTTTCCTTGAACGGGGCTCGTCCTCATTCTACGCCACTGTCCTGGGCGGGCGAAGTTCAGGCCCGGACCTCCCTGGGCAGCGCCAGGGCCATCAGCGCACTGGCCGCCACCAGGGCGGACGAGATCCACAGACAGGCGGCCAGCCCGTACTCCTGATAGACCCAGCCGGAGAGCAGCGTGCCGGCGAGTCGCCCCATGGCATTGGCCATGTAGTAGAAGCCCACGTCCATGGAGACGCCGTCGGCGCGCGCGTAGTGAACGATCAGATAGCTGTGCCAGCTGGAATTGATGGCGAAGAGCACCCCGAAGGCCAGCAGTCCGCCACCAGCCAGCCCACCTCGGCCAGCGGCGCGCAAGGCCAGCGGCGCCGGCAGGCCCGCCAGCATCAGGGCCCAGAACACGGTGATGCCCCGCGCCCCGCCCTTGACTACCAGGTGCCGGTGATGCGCGGCGCCTGGGTCTGCACCCCGCCGTAGCCGATCACCCACACCGCCAGCAGGCCACCCACCGTCCAGTGGCTCCAGCCATGCTGGTCATAGAGGAACACCGGCAGCGCCACCACGAACCAGACATCCCGGGAGGCGAACAGGCAGAGCCGCGCCGCGGAGAGCACGTTGATGGCCCGGGACTTGGAGAACACCTCGGAGAACTTCGGCTTGCGCTTCTGGCGACCCAGGTCGGCCTTGAGCCGGGCCAGCGACAGGGCGAGCACCGCCACCAGCATCACCGCCATGGCGATCACCGCCCCACGGAAGCCGATCAGCGACAGCAGCAGCCCGCCGAGGAAGAAGCCGGCGCCCTTCAGGGCGTTCTTGGAACCGGTGAGGATCGCCACCCAGCGGTAGAGGGCGCTGCCGGCACTGGGGCTGTCCTTCGGCACCAGCACCTTGACCGCGCTCTTGGCGCTCATCTTGTTGAGGTCCTTGGCGATCCCCGAGAGCGCCTGGGCCGCCATCACCCAGGGCACGCTCAGCGCCGCCGGCGGGCACCATCAGCATGGCCAGCGCCACGATCTGCAACCCGAGCCCGACGTTCATGGTGCGGTTGAGTCCCAGGCGTGCGCCCAGCCAGCCCCCCACCAGGTTGGTGACCACCCCGAAGGCCTCGTAGAAGAGGAACAGCAGCGCCACTTCCAGCGGCGAGTAGCCCAGCTGGTGGAAATAGAGCACCACCAGCATGCGCAGGGCGCCGTCGGTGAGGAGTGAAGGCCCAGTAGTTGCCGGTGATCAGCAGGTACTGGCGCACCTCGTAGGGCAGTGCCTTGACGCGGGAAGCGAGCGATTCAGCCACGTCCCACCCGCTCGCTCCCCACCTGCTCGTTCCCTACCTTCAGGGCCAGCTCGGCGGTGCGGTTGGCGTAGCCCCACTCGTTGTCGTACCAGGCGTAGAGCTTCAGCTGGGTGCCGTTGATGACCATGGTCGATAGCGCATCGATGATCGAGCTGCGCGGGTCGGTGCGGTAGTCGATGGAGACCAGCGGGCGCTCCTCGTAGCCCAGGATGCCGGCGAGCTCGCCCTCGGCGGCGGCCTTGAGCGCTGCGTTGACCTCCTCCACCGTCACCTCGCGCGCAAGCTCGAAGACCATGTCGGTGAGCGAGGCGTTGGCCAGCGGCACGCGCGATGGCGTGGCCGTTCAGCTTGCCCTCGAGCTCCGGGAAGATGGCGGTGATCGCCTTGGCGGAGCCGGTGGTGGTGGGGATCAGGCTCATGCCGCAGGCCCGCGGGCGTCGGCAGGACGGTTTCCTGTGGAGGCTCGGGGCGTCGAGGATGGTCTGGGTGTTGGTGATGTCGTGCACCGTGGTCATGGAGCCGTGGCGGATGCCGAAGGTCTCGTGGATCACCTTGACCACCGGCGCCAGGCAGTTGGTGGTGCAGCTCGCCGCGGTGACGATGCGATGGACATCGGGGTCGTACTTGTCGTCGTTGACGCCCACCACCACGTTGAGCACGCCCTCCTCCTTCACCGGCGCGCTGACCACCACCCGCTCGACGCCCTGGTCGAGATAGGCCTGAAGGCTATCGCGGGTCTTCAACTTGCCGGAACACTCGATGACCACACGGCAGTCGGACCAGTCGCTCTCTTCCAGGGCCCGGTTGGCACTGAAGGCGATTCGCTGACCGTCGATCACAATGGCGTCATCCTCGGCCCGGATGCCCTGCCCCGGCGACCACTGGCCGTGGACGGAGTCGAACTCCAGCAGGTGGGCGAAGGTGGCGGCATCGCCGCCCGGGTCGTTGATGCGCGAAAGCGCCACCTCGCCGGCCGCGACGCGGGGCCAGAGACTGCGCAGCACCAGGCGCCCGATGCGCCCGAAGCCGTTGATGCCGATGGATAGGGTCATGATCGTCTCCCGTTGGAAATCCCGTTGTGTGAGCTTGCCTGTCTCGAGTCTCAGTTCGGAACGTCGCGTGCCTTGATCTGCAACCACAGCGATAGGCGATGACGAATCTCGTTGAGGGCCTGCTCGTAGGCGTCGGCGCGCCCGATCAGGCGCGGGTCGCGAATATCCCAGTAGAGGTGCTCGTCGCTGTGGCCCTGCCAGTCACGACATGCCTGCTGGGCCTTGTCGCAGAGCACGATCACCGCCGCGAAGTGCTCGCCGGCGATAGTCATCAAGCGACTTGCTGGCCAGCCCCGCCGTGGCGATACCCTGCTTCTCCAGGGCCGCCAGGGTCATGGCATGGGGCGTATCGGGCGCGCTGCCCGCGCTGAAGGCCTCAAAGCGATCGCCGGCCAGGTGGCGCAGCAGGGCCTCGCCCATCAGCGAGCGGGCGGAGTTGGCATTGCACAGGAAGAGCACGCGCTGCTTGTCCATGGGAAGTGGCCTCTGATGACATATGGAATTTCATATATAAAGCCAACGGATGTCAATCGCATGACAGCCAGCAGACGACGACGGGGAGGCCGAAGCCTCCCCGTCTGAATCGCCTGGTCATCGCCTTGCCATCAACCGTAGCGCCCGGTGATGTAGTCCTCGGCCTTCTTGGTGGCCGGGTTGGAGAACATCGTCTTGGTGTCGTTGTACTCGATGATCTCGCCCAGGTGGAAGAAGGCGGTGTAGTCCGCCACCCGCGCCGCCTGCTGCATGTTGTGGGTCACCGTGATGATGGTGAACTGCTCCTTGAGACGGTCCATCAGGTCCTCGATGGTGGCCGTGGAGATCGGATCCAGCGCCGAGGTCGGCTCGTCCATCAGGATCACGTCGGGCTGCACGGCGATGGCCCGGGCGATGCACAGGCGCTGCTGCTGGCCGCCAGAGAGCGAGGTGCCGGGCTGGTGCAGCTTGTCCTTGACCTCCTCCCACAGGCCGGCGTCACGCAGCGCCTTCTCCACCAGCTCGTCCTGCTCCGGCTTGCGGCTCACCAGGTCGTGCATGCGCGGGGCGTAGGCGATGTTCTCGTAGATCGACTTGGGGAAGGGGTTGGGCTTCTGGAACACCATCCCCACCCGGCGGCGTAGCGCCACCTCGTCCATCTTCACCTGGTTGACGTCACGACCATCCATCTCCACCAGCCCCTCGATACGCACGCTGGGGATCAGGTCATTCATGCGGTTGAGGCAACGCAGGAAGGTCGACTTGCCGCAGCCGGAGGGGCCGATAAGCGCGGTGACATTCTTCTGGAACAGGTCGATATTCAGGCCCTTGAGGGCCTGGCTCTCGCCGTACCAGAGGTTGAGGTCGCGCACGCGGATGCTCAGGTCGTGGCACGCCGACTCGTTGCGGGTATGGGGCTGGCCCACCTCGGGCGCGGCGCTGGCGGTATGACGGGGAGCGGCTTGCATGTTCATGTCGGATTCCTCTGTGGCGTGCCGGACTTACCAGCGACGCTCGAATTTCTTGCGCAGGATGACGGCGGTCGCGTTCAGGAAGATCAGGATGGTCAACAGGACCAGGATGCCCCCGGCGGTCTTCTCGACAAATGCCTTGTCGGGCTCCCCCGCCCAGGTGAAGACCTGCGCCGGCAGCACGGTGGCCGCCTCGGTGAAGGAGGCCGAGACATCGGGAATGAAGGCCACCATACCGACGATGATCAGCGGCGCGGTCTCGCCCATGGCCTGGGCCAGGCCGATGATGGAGCCGGTCAAGATGCCGGGCATCGCCAGCGGCAGCACGTGGTCGCGCACCACCTGCCAGCGCGAGCAACCCACCCCGAAGGCGGCGTGGCGGATGGAGTCCGGCACGCTGCGCAGGGCCGTGCGGGTGGCGATGATGATCACCGGCAGGGTCATCAGCGCCAGGGTCATGCCACCCACCAGCGGCGAGGAGCGCGGACACCCCGAAGAAGTTGATGAAGATCGCCAGACCCAGCAGGCCGAACAGGATCGAGGGGATCGCCGCCAGGTTGTTGATGTTGATCTCGATCAGCTGGGTGAAGCGGTTGTCCGGAGCAAACTCCTCCAGATAGACCGCGGTCATCACCCCGATGGGGAAGGCGATGGCCAGGGTCACCAGCATGGTCATCACCGTGCCCACCGCGGCGGAGAGGATGCCCGAGGCCTCCGGCATCTTGGAGTCGCCGGTGGTGAAGAAGTTGGTGTTGAACCTGAGCTCGACGCGCCCTTCGGCCAGCAGCTCGTCGACCCGCTCCACCTGCTGGTCATTCAGCTTGTGGCGATGCCCCTTGAGGTACTGATCGACCTGGGCGTCGGCGAGCACCCAGCGGCTCTCGCTGGTGCCCAGCAGCTCGGGATTCTCGCGCATCTGCACCGGGATCATGCGCTCGAAGGTGCGGCTGACCAGGCGCGACAGGTCGGGATCCAGGGCGGCACGCCCCATGCGGCTTGCATCCTCGTTGTAGTCGATCTCCACCTGGATCTGCGCCTGCTGGAAAGCCGGCAGGCCCTTGCCCAGCATGTCGGAGAAGAACCACAGGAGGAACAGGCCGGCCAGCCCCAGGGCGCCCATGGAGATCCACTTCAGCCGCGCCGAGCGGCGATGGCGCTTGCGCAACTGGGTGCTGATCTCGTCGAAGGTTTGACTCATCTCGGCGATTCCTCGGCGTTACAGGTTATTGACGCGATACTTCTCGCGGAAGCGACGGATCATCAGCACCGAGACCAGGTTCAGACTCAGGGTCACGGCGAAGAGCACCAGGCCCAGCGCGAAGGCGGACAGCGTCTCGGCACTCTCGAACTCCAGGTCCCCGGTCAGCGCCGCCACGATGCGCACCGTCACCGTGGTCATGTCCTCGAAGGGGTTAGCGGTGAGGTTGGGGCGCATGCCCGCGGCCATCACCACGATCATGGTCTCGCCCAGCGCCCGGGAGACCGCCAGCAGCGAGGCGGAGATGATGCCCGGGAGCGCGGCGGGGATGACCACGTCGCGAATGGTCTCACTCTTGGTCATGCCCAGCGCCAGTGAACCCTGACGCATGCTGTCGGGTACCGAGTTGATCACGTCGTCGGAAAGCGAGGAGATGAAGGGGATGATCATGATGCCCATCACCACACCCGGTGCCACGGCGTTGTTGTAGGCAGCGTCCACGCCGAAGAAGCCGGCGATATCGACGATCAGCGGCGCCACCGTGATGGCGGCGAAGAAGCCATAGACCACGGTGGGAATGCCCGCCAGCACCTCGAGGGTCGGCTTGGCCAGGGTGCGCACCCGCGTGGGCGCGAACTCGGCCATGTAGATGGCCGACAGCAGACCGACGGGAATTGCCACCAGCATGGCGATGGCAGTGATCATGAAGGTGCCGGCGAACAGCGGCACGGAACCGAACTGGGCGCCGGTTGCGCCCTCCTCGGCACGCCCGGCGGCGGCCAGGAAGCTGGCACCCGGGTTCCAGACGGTGCCGGTAATGAAGTCCCAGAAGCTGTGCATCTGGAAGAAGCGCAGCGCCTCGAAGACGATCGACACCAGGATGCCGAAGGTGGTCAGGATCGAGATCATGGCCGCGGTGACCAGCACCCAGCGAATCACCCGTTCGATGGCCTGGCGGGCGTGGAAGTCGGGCCTCACCTGGCGCATGCCCACCATCAGGCCCACGGCGGCCATGACCAGGCTTCCGGCGAGCAGATAGGGAGTGGGGATCTCGGCACCCAGCAGCAGCAGCACGAAGGCGCCAACGGCGCTGACCACGATGGCGGGCCCGGCGGTGGCGAGCACGGCGAACCAGGCGTACTGATCGGGTTGGGCATACATGGCCGTGCCGGAGGCGCGCACTCGCGCGGCCTTGGCACGACCCAGGAAGAAGGCTATCAGACCCAGCAGCAGCAGGACGCCGCTGAACAGTGTGAGGAGTTGGTCGGTCTGCATAGGGCTCTCTCGGTGACTGTCGACGGCAGCCGTGGCTGCCGGAACGTGAGACGGCCGGCAGCCTGGGCTGCCGGCCGGGTCAGGCGTCCTTGCCCGAAGAAGATCCCTTACAGATCGGAGACCTGCAGTTTGGCGCGGTTGGCGACCTTCTCGCGAGCCTGCTCACGCTCGGCCTCGGGCAGCGGGATCAGGCCGATATCGGCCAGGTAGCCGCCTTCACCGATCATGGTCTCGGAGGCAAACATGTCGACATAGTCATACAGCGGCGGCACCTCTTCGGCGTGCTGGTTCTTGACATAGAACCACAGCGAACGCGCGATCGGGTAGTCACCGGCGCTGATCGCCTCGGGCTCGGCCGCGACGCCGTCGATGCTGGCGGCGATCAGTGAGTCGGGATTCTCGACCAGGAAGGAGTAGCCGAAGATGCCGAAGGCACCGGTGTCCTCGGTGAGGCGCTGGACGATCAGGTTGTCGTTCTCGCCGGCGTCGATGTAGGCACCGTCGGAGCGGATCTCGGTGTAGGCCTCACCGTCGTAGGCTTCCATCTCCTCGGAGGGGACCTCCATGGCCAGCTCCTCGAAGGCATCACGGGTGCCGGAGGTGCTGGGCGGGCCGTAGATGGAGATCTCGCGGTCCGGCAGGGAGGCGTCGATGTCGCTCCACTTCTGGTAGGGGTTGTCGACCAGTTCACCATCCACCGGCACCTTGGCAGCCACGGCCAGGAACAGCTGCTCCAGGGTCAGGTCGATCGCCTCGTTCTCGCTGGACTGGGCGAAGACGATGCCGTCGGAACCGATCTTGACCTCGGTGACGTCGGTCACGCCGTTCTCGATGCAGCGCTCCAGCTCGGAGACCTTGATGCGACGCGAGGCGTTGGTGATGTCCGGAGTGCCCTCACCCACGCCGTTGCAGAACAGGCGCAGGCCGCCGCCGGAACCGGTGGACTCGATGACCGGTGTCGGGTTGCCGCTCACCGCGCCGAACTCTTCGGTCACGTAGCTGGCGAACGGGTAGACGGTGCTGGAACCGACGATGCGGATCTGGTCACGGGCGTGGGCCACGGTGGCCACACCCATGACGGCGGCGGCAATGGCAGTGGTCTTGAGGATGCGATTCATGGAGCGATCTCCTGATGAGGACAGTGTGCAACCTTTACGGGTGACACCTTGCCCCAGCCAGATGACAGCTTTATGACATCGCCATCATGATCGCTGGGACAGGTCGACCCCGCTGCAGGGCACACCTTGCCGCAGGCAGATGACAGCTCCATGACACTCTAGGCCACGGAGGCGAGAAAATCCGCGACAACAGGCAATTCGGGTCACAGCAGCAGCCCCAGGGCTGCGAGGGTGCAGAGCGACAGCGACGCCCCCTGCAGCAGGCGTCGGTCGAGGCGATGGGCGACGCGGCCGGCCAGCCAACTGCCGGCCAGCACGCCCGGGGCGAGGCTCAGCGCCATGCCGAAATGCCAGGAATGGATCAGTCCCGCCGGCGCCAGGGTGACCAGCGTCATCAGTGCCGTGACCACGAAGAAGGCCGAGAGCGTGCCGCGCAGACGCGCCGGCGAAAAGCCGTGCAACAGCAGCACCATGGGCGGCCCGCTCAACGCGGCCACGGTGCCGAAGATCCCCGAGAGAATGCCCGCCCCGAACAGGGTGGTGCGGTTGACCGGCAGCCGGAAGCGGAACAGGGTCACCGCTACCGCGAACAGCACGCTGCCGGCGATCAGCTTTTCCAGCACCGCCATGGGGGCGGCGAGCAGCAGCCATAGCCCCAGGGCATTGCCGGGAACCCGCCCGACCAGGGCCATGCCGACCTCGGCCAGGCGCACCTCGCGCCAGTAGTGGCGCCGCGGTGGCACTCATGTGCGGAAAACGATCGAGCAGCGAGGTAATGGCGTTGGGCGCCACCAGCCCGATGGTGCCGGCAAACAGCATGATCAGCGGCACCATGGTGTACAGCGACTCCAGCCCACTGGCCACCATGAAGGTCAGCCCGAGGCCGGCACCCAGCTGGATCCCCAGCCCCAGGCGCAGGTTCTGGAGTGGCGTGCGCCAGCGCAGCAGGCGGATATTGAGACGGTTGGCGGCAACCATGACCACCACATTGACGCCGAACACCAGCGGGTAGAGCGATGGCGTCAGGCCGAAGTGCTCCAGGTAGAGAAACGGCGAGGCGGTGACGAAGGCGAACAGCCCGGCAAACGACATCGAGGCGGCGGCAATGAAGCCCATGGCGTGCCGGTCTCGCAGCACACTGACGTAGTTGGCCAGTACCGTGACAAGCGTCGCCGCGGAGTCGCCGGGGGGCCGCGTCTCCGGCAGCTTGGTGCCCAACAGCCACATCAGGAAGCCGGCGTAGGCGGCCAGGAACACGAAGATCAGCCACCAGTCGGCGAGATAGAGCAACCCGCTGCCCACTACCGGCGCCACCAGCGGCGCCATCAGCATGATGATGGCCATGGTCGACATCACCTTGGCGGCCTCGCTGCCCTTGAAGCAGTCACGCACGATGGCCGCCGAATTGACCACCGTGGCGCCACCACCCAGCGCCTGAACGAAGCGCCAGGCCAGCAGCTCGCCCAATGAGCCCACCGTGGTGATCGCAAGACTGGCCAGCAGGAAGACCACCAGCCCGCCGAGCAGCACCGGCTTGCGCCCGACCCGGTCGGAGATCGGGCCGAACACCAGCTGCCCCAGGGCGAAGCCGGCCAGGAAGGTGGAGAGCGACAGCTCGGTGTGGTGGATGCTGGCGCCCACGTCATCCGCCAGGGCGGCCATGGCCGGCAGATAGGCATCAATGGCGAAGGGAGCAAGCGCGGTATTGGCCGCAACCAGCAGCGCCAGGCGGCGGGCAGTGAGCGTCAAGGCGACTCCTCGCAGAGCAGATGAAAGACTTTGATAGGCTGCAAATGATAACCGATTATACGCACGCCTGCCGGGAGCTGTTCGCTCCCCGGCCGGCTTGCTAGAGTGGGAAGCCGATTCATGGAGGAGCCCATCATGGCCGACGACCTGCTGACACAACTCAAGGCAATGACCACGGTGGTCGCCGACACCGGCGACATCGAGGCGATTCGCCGCTTCCAGCCCACCGATGCCACCACCAACCCCTCGCTGATCCTGCAGGCGGCCCAGCAGGAGGCACGCCGCAGCCGGCTGGCCGAGATCGCCCGGTCGGCCACCGACCTCGACGACGCCCTGGACGCCGTGGCGGTGGATATCGGCAGCGAGATCAGCGGCCTGGTACCGGGCTATGTCTCCACCGAGGTGAGCGCACGCCTCTCCTTCGATACCGACGCCACCCTGGCCCGGGCCCACTCGCTGATCGAGCGCTACGCCCGCCACGGCGTGGAGCGTGAACGCATCCTGATCAAGGTCGCCGCCACCTGGGAGGGCATCCGCGCCGCCCGTCAGCTGGAACGCGAGCGGCATCCACACCAACCTCACCCTGCTGTTCAGCTTCGCCCAGGCCCAGGCCTGTGCCGATGCCGGCGTCACCCTGATCTCCCCCTTCGTGGGGCGCATCCTCGACTGGCACAAGGCGCAGCAGCCCGACGCCGACTTCAGCGGCGACAACGACCCCGGCGTGCGCTCGGTGAAGCGCATCTACGAGCACTACAAGGGCCACGGCTACCAGACCATCGTGATGGGCGCCAGCTTCCGCAACAGCGGTGAGATCAAGGCCCTGGCCGGCTGCGACCGCCTGACCATCTCCCCCGCCCTGCTCGAGGAGCTCGCCGAGACCCGCGGCCATCTCGAGCGCCGGCTGACGCCCCAGGACGCCGAGACCCGCCCCCCGGAGCCGCTGGACGAGGCGGAGTTCCGCTGGGCGTTCAACGAGACGCCATGGCCACCGAGAAGCTGGCCGAGGGGATTCGCAAGTTCATGGCCGACCAGCGCAAGCTGGAGAGCCTGCTGGGGGAGCTGCGTCGGGGCTGAGCCTGAAGGTTACTTCCGCCGTAGTCTGACCCCTGGGGGCCTGAGCGGCGGAACCAGGCCCCTCAATGGTGGTGGGAGGAGTCCTCCTCCTGGGCCTCGAGCATCTCGACGAGGGGCTGGAACTCCTCGCGGTTGTGCTCGTTCATGCGCATCAGGATGCGATGGGCCTCGAGGATACGCCGACGTGTCTCGTCGACGTCAGTGGGAATCTCCGGCAGGTCGCAGAGCTCGCAGGTCTCGGTGATGGGTGACTCCACCATGGTGAAGTAGCGCGCGAAGCCCATCACGTCCAGCATGCGCTGCACATCGGGATTGTCGGCGACGATGGTGGGCCGCTCGGCCAGCTGCCCCTGCACGGCCATGGCCACCTTGGCCAGAAAGCCCAGTGCGGTGGAGTCCACGTTGCTGGCGTCACGCAGGTCGATGATCAGCGTCTCGAGACCGGGCGTCTGCGCCAGCTGCTGGGCCTGACGGTCCAGGGTGGCACAGAGGGTGAGCCGCACGTCGCCGCACAGCTTGAGGACGAATACGCCGGCATCGAATGCCGCCTTGATACGTCCTTCAGGAATCAGCATGGCCAAATCCGCTCAACATCATGATCGTCAGGTCATCGGGCAAGGCTTCCTCGCCCGGCGTGAGGTCAAGGGCCAGATTGGCCCGCAGGTCAGCCAGCGTCGCGCTGGCCTGGACCTGCTGCTCAAGTTCCCTGAGCCGCGAGTCGAGCGTATCGCCCGGCAGGCACTCCAATACTCCATCCGAACACAGCCACAGGTGAAAATTCCCGGGTAACGAGCAGCCCAGCGTGGGGTACTCGGCGCCCGGAAACAGCCCCACCGGCATGCCTTCGCCGGCCAGGGTGGTCACCTTGCCATCCACCACCAGCAGGGGCATGGGCAGCTGCGCGCCCAGCGAATAGTGCAGATAGCGACGCTCGAGGTCAATGATACCCACGAACAGGGTGGCGTGCTTGCCGATGCCGGTGTCCAGCAGCTCGCGGTTGAGATCCCCCAGCCAGCGTGCCGGCAGCGCCTCGGGGTGCTCGCCGTCCCACTCGGTCTGCCAGCGATTCGCCAGGTACTTGAGCAGCACGGTAACGAACGCCGAGGAGGCCCCGTGGCCCGAGACATCGGCGAAATAGAACAGCAGGAAGCGCTCGTCAAGCAGGTGGAAGTCGAGGAAGTCCCCCGACAGATAGAGGTAGGGGGCGAACCAGTAATCGCAGGTCACCCCGCCCAGGGTCTGGGGCCGAGGCGGCAGCATCTTGCGCTGGATCTGGCCGCCGGCCTGCTGGTCGAGGCGCAGCATCGCCAGGTGGGTCTCCAGGGTCTCGTTGAGCTCCTCCAGGCGCGCCTGGTCCTGGCGGCGTGCCTCCTCCAGGGCACGCAGGCGGATCACCTTGCGGATCATGCGGCGCAGCAGCTGGCCGTGCCGGCATGGCTCGACGATATAGTCCACCAGCCCCGCATCCACCGCCGAGAGCAGGTCGGGGGCGTCGCGGGTATCGCTGACCACCAGGGTCGGCAGGCGCTCGCAGAGCTCTGGCCAGTCGCTTGCGGGTACCGCCCGCACGTGTGCCACCACCAGGTCGATGCCGGTCGGCAGCTCCTCGGCACGGCTCACCGCCACCACCGCCAGACCGTCCCGGGCGATGGTCTCGGCCAGCGCATCACGCGCCGGGCCGGGCTCGTCGATCACACCGATCAGCTGCTTGGGACGGTCCATGGTCAGGCCTCAGTCGGCAAAAGCGTCGTCGAAGTCGGCATCGTCGAAGTCGAACTCGTCGCTGGCGAAGGGGTCGTCACCCAGCTCGCCGTCGCTGACCTCGAAGCGGCGCTGCTGCAGCCAGGCGTCGCGGATGAAGCTGTAGCGATCGCCCTGGATCAGCGCCTCCCGGTCGAGCAGCCCCGCCCGAGTGTCGATCACGCGCAGTGCCGTCAGGCCCAGGCGTGTCTCGTCATCCTCGATGTAGGTCGTCGGGTAGCTGTACATGTCTGCGGGCAGGCCGCCGGTATCGCGCAGGGTGCTCGGCCCCAGCAGCGGCAACACCAGATAGCGTGACTCCTCCCAGCCCCAGGCGCCCAGGGTCTGGCCGAAGTCCTCCTCCTGGCCGGTGATCTCCATGCGGCTGGCCACGTCCCAGAGCCCCGCCACACCCACCGTGGTGTTGATCAGGAAGCGCGACGTGGCGATGCTGGCGTTGCGCACCTTGCCCTGCAGCAGGCTGTTGAGGACGGTACGCGGCTCACCCAGGTTGGAGAAGAAGTTGCCCACCCCGGTCTCCACCGGATCCGGCGTGATGAAGCGGTAGCCCCGCGCCACCGGCTTCAGGGCGTAGCGGTCGAGCACCTCGTTGAAGGCGAATACCTTGCGGTTGAAGCCCTCCCAGGGGTCCTCGGGGTGAGGCTCCCGGTCGACCCCGCCACCGCTCGCGCAGCCCGCCAGCATGGCCGTCGCGGCCAGTGCCGCGACCCCGCCAAGCAGCCGTTTTCCCTGTGCCTTGCCATCACTCATCGTCATCTCCCTTGCGTTGTCCATGTCAGGCGCGCCGCACCACCACGCTGCCGGCACTGTAGCCGGCACCGAAGGAGCAGATCACCCCGCGGTCGCCGGCGGCCAGGTCATCGCGATGCAGGTGGAAGGCGATGATCGAGCCCGCCGAACTGGTGTTGGCGTAGCGGTCGAGGATCACCGGCGCCTCGCGCTCGTCGGGGTCACGCCCCAGCACGCGACGCGCGATCAGGTCATTCATGTGGCGGTTGGCCTGGTGCAGCCACAGACGTGTCAGGTCATCGCCGGAGAGGCCCAGACTCTGCAGATGGTCGCCGATCAGCGACGCCACCATGGGGCATACCTCCTTGAAGACCCGCCTGCCCTCCTGCACGAACAGCTTGTCCACGGCCAGCGGATCGGCATCGGTGACCCGATTGAGGAAGCCTGAGTTGTTGCGGATGGCGTTGGAGAAGCGCGTCACCAGACGGGTGCCGAGGATCTCGAAGCGCGACTCGGCGCTGGCCAGGTCATCGCGCTCCAGCACGATGGCGGTGCAGGCGTCACCGAAGATGAAGTGGCTGTCGCGATCACGGAAGTTGAGATGCGCCGAGCAGATCTCGGGGTTGACCACCAGTGCGCGGGTGGCGTTGCCGGCGCGGATGGCGTTGGCCGCCGTCTCGATGGCGAAGGTGGCAGAGGAGCAGGCCACGTTCATGTCGAAGGCGTAGCCGCCGGCGCCGAGCTCGGCCTGCAGCTCCACCGCCAGCGCCGGATAGGGGCGCTCCAGGTTGGAGCAGCCGACGATCACCGAGTCGATATCGGCGGCCGCCACGCCGGCACGCTCGAGCGCTCCGCCGGCGGCCCTGACGCCCATCTCGCACTGGATCGAGGGCTCGTCGTTGCTGCGTTCGCGCAGCCGGGGACGCATGCGCTCGGGGTCGAGGATGCCCTCGGCATCGAGCACATGGCGGCTGTGAATGCCCGACGCCTTGACGATGAACTCGCTGCTGGAGTGCGCCAGGGGCTCACGCTCTCCGGCCGCGATCGCCTCGGCATGGCGCGCGTTCTCGGCATCCACCCAGGCGTTGAACGAAGCCACCAGGGCGTCGTTGTCGATGCTCTGCTCCGGCGTGAAGAGTCCCGTGCCGGTGATCACCACTTGATTCATGCCATTCTCCTTGCGGCGGCCGTTGCCACCCTGGTCGTCGCGATGACCGTTGCTCCCGGGTGCTCAGCCGCGCCCGGTGATCTCCGCCCAGCGCTTCTCGAGACGCTTGGCGGAGACCGGAAATGTCGTGCCCAGTTGCTGGGCGAAGAGCGAGACGCGCAGCTCCTCGATCCACCAGCGAAACTCGGCCAGTTCGGGCGGCACCACCCCGCCCCGTCGTTCGCTTGCCAGGCGAGCCTCGAGGCGGGCCTCGAACGACTGGACCTCCTGCATATGCATCTGGTCGCGATTGCGCTCCCGCGGCGCCTTCTCCAGGCGGATCAAGGCCGCCTCCATATAGCGAGGATACGCCTCCAGCCACTCTCCCGCCTCACCGATGAAGCCGGGATGCACCAGGCGCGCCATCTGCGACTTGAGGTCAGAGTAGACCAGCGCCAGGGCCAGATTGAGATTGCCCTTCAGCGCCTTGGTCACGGCCAGGTGCCCCTTGAGGGCCTCCTCGAGGATGCCCAGCAGGCGACGCGCCTCTGGCACCAGAGCCGCTCGGCCCTCGGCCAGGCGGGCCGCGAGCTCCTCGCTGGCGCGTGGCAGCGGATCCACTGCCAGCGTGCTGGCAAACACCGCGCGCACCAGGTCATCGGCAAGCTGGCGCCTGCTGCCCACCTTGGCGAACAGCAGCGCGCAGGTCTCCACCCCCGCGAGGCGCTCGATCTCGCGCACGACCTGGGGCAGTTCGCGCATGGCCAGGGCCACCACGCCATCGCGGTGCGCTTCGCGGGCCTTGTCGGGGTGGTCGAAGAGCTCCACCCGGAAGGCCTCGCCGCTGGGTACCAGGGGCCGGAAAGGCCTCGACCGGATGCCCGCCTGGGTGGTCACCCGTGATTCGGGAAGCCCCTCCGCGGGCAGGGTCTCCAGGTCGTCGGCCGCACTCGCCTCACGGGCCAGGGCCCGGGCCCCCTCCCCCGCGGCGGCCTCGAAGCGCCGCTCAAGCTCCCGGGCATCGCGGCCCTGCCCCAGCGTCTGCCCGGCGTGGTCGACCACACGCAGGTTCATCACCAGGTGGGGCTCGAGCTGGTCCAGGCGCCAGTCATCGGGATGCACGCGCACCCCGGTCCTGCGCCGCAGGAACTCCCCCAGCGCCTCGGTCAGCGGCACGTCATCGGGGACCATGGTCTCCAGGGCGGCGTCGACCCAGTCGGGAATCGGCACCACCTGGCGGCGAATCGCCTTGGGCAGCGACTTCATCAAGGCGATGCACTTCTCGCGCAACAGGCCCGGCCACCAGCCACTCCAGGCGGGCTAAAGGTAGCTGGGGCAGCATCGCCGCCGGCACGGTGAGGGTCACGCCATCGTCCACCGCGCCGGGCTCGAAGTGGTAGGCGAGCGGATAGCGCACCCCGTTGAGTGTCATGGCGTCGGGGTAGTCCGCCTGGGTCACCTCGCTGGCCTCCCGGGCCAGCAGGGCGGCACGGTCGAACTTGAGGATATCGGGGTTCTCGGCCTCGGCCTGCTTGCGCCACGCCTCGAAGCCCTTGCCGTTGTGGATATCCTCGGGGAGTCGCTCGTCGTAGAAGGCGAAGAGGGTCTCCTCGTCGACCAGGATGTCACGCTTGCGGGCGCGATCCTCGAGGTCCTCGACCTCCTCGATCAGCGCCCGGTTGTGGGCGAAGAATTCGCCGCGGGTCCGGAACTCACCCTCCACCAGGGCCCGGCGGATGAACAGCTCGCGGGCCTCGCCCGGTGCGATCGCCCCATAGTTCACGCGACGGCCGCTGACGATGGGCAGGCCGAACAGGGTGACCTGTTCGCTGGCCACCACCTGGGCGCGCTTCATCTCCCAGTGGGGCTCGGCGTAGCTGCGCTTGACCAGATGGCCGGCCACGGGCTCGATCCAGCGCGGGTCGATCCTGGCCACGCTGCGCGCGAAGAGTCGCGAGGTCTCCACCAGCTCGAAGGCCATCAGCCACTTGGGGTTCTTCTTGGCCAGCCCCGAGCCCGGATGGATGACGAACTTGCGGTTGCGGGCCCCCAGGTACTCGCGATTCTCGGTAAGCAGGCCGAGATGCGAGAGCAGCCCCGGCAGCAGCGCGCGATGCAGGGCCACGCCACTCTGCCGTCGCGCCTCGCGGGCGGCCTCCGTCGGCTCGCGCGTCCTCGGTCACGGGGAGAGGGGCCGGCGGCGGCACCTCGATCTGCATGTCACGCAGCAGCTGGCGCAGCTGGCGGAAGGTGTCGTGCCACTCACGCATGCGCAGGTAGTTGATGTAGCGCTCCTTGCACCAGCGCCTGAGCTGGTTGCCGGAGAGCGCCTCGCGGGCCGCCTCGAAACCGTGCCACAGGTTGAGCAGCGCCATGAAGTCGGACTCGGGATCCTGCCAGCGGCGATGGGCCTGGTCGGCGGCCTGGCGCTTCTCCACCGGGCGCTCGCGGGGATCCTGTACCGCCAGCCCCGCGACCACGATCAGCACCTCGCGCAGCCCGCCCTGCTCGGCGCCTGCCAGCACCATGCGCGCCAGGCGCGGGTCGATGGGCAGGTGGGCCAGCTTGCGCCCGACGGCGGTCAGCTGCTGGGCCTGATCCACCGCGCCCAGTTCGAACAGCAGCTTGAAGCCGTCGGTGACGAAGCGCGAGTCCGGCGGGTCGACGAAGGGGAACTCCTCGATGCTGCCGAGCTTGAGCGACAGCATGGAGAGGATCACCGAGGCCAGGTTGGTGCGCTGGATCTCGGGGTCGGTGAACTCGGGGCGGGCGAGGAAGTCCTCCTCGTCATACAGGCGAATGCAGACGCCCTCGGCGATACGCCCGCAGCGCCCCTTGCGCTGGTTGGCGCTGGCCTGGCTGATCGGCTCCACCGGCAGTCGCTGGATCTTGGAGCGGTAGCTGTAACGGCTGATGCGCACCAGGCCCGGGTCGATCACGTAGCGAATGCCCGGCACGGTAAGCGAGGTCTCGGCGACGTTGGTGGAGAGCACGATGCGCCGCCCGGTGTGGGGGGCGAAGACGCGATTCTGCTCGGCATTGGAGAGTCGCGCGTAGAGCGGCAGGATCTCGGTGCCACGCAGCTCGGCACGGCGCAGGGTATCGGCGGTCTCGCGGATCTCGCGTTCGCCGGGCAGGAATACCAGCACATCGCGGGGGCCATGGCGCCAGCCCTTGTCGCGCTCGATGCGCTCGATCTCCTCCACGGCATGCAGGATGCCCTCCTGCAGGGTGCGGTCCTCCTCATCGTCGGCGTCACGCACCAGCGGACGGTAGTGCACCTCCACCGGATAGGTACGCCCGGAGACCTCCACCACCGGCGCGGGCGCGTCCTTGCCGCCCTTGTCCGGCAACGCGAAATGCGCGGCGAAACGCTCCACGTCGATGGTCGCCGAGGTGATGATCACCTTGAGGTCGGGGCGGCGCGACAGCAGGCGCCGCAGGTAGCCGAGCAGGAAGTCGATATTGAGGCTGCGCTCGTGGGCCTCGTCGATGATGATCGCCTCGTAGCGGCGCAGGTCCGGGTCGTGGCGCGTCTCGGCCAGCAGGATGCCGTCGGTCATCAGCTTGACCAGGGTGTCATCGCCGCTCTGGTCGGTGAAGCGCACCTGGTAGCCCACCTGCTCACCCAGCGGCGTCTCGAGCTCCTCGGCCAGGCGCGTGGCCACCGAGCGGGCCGCCAGGCGCCGTGGCTGAGTATGGCCGATCAGCCCGCGCCGCCCCAGGCCCAGCTCCAGGCAGAGCTTGGGGAGCTGGGTGGTCTTGCCGGAGCCGGTCTCGCCGGCCACCACCACCACCTGGTGGTCGCGCAGGGCCGCCAGGATATCCTCGCGGCGCTCCACCACCGGCAGTTCGGGCGGGTAGTTCAGCGTCACCGGCCGCGCCGTGCGCCGCGCCACCAGGCCGGCAGAGCGCGCCATGGCCTTTCCACCTCGGCCAGACCGCGGTCCACCGGCTTGCCCTCCTTCAGGCGACGCGACAGCCCCTTGAGGCGCTTCTCGAGGGTCGGGCGATCGCGCAGCAGCACGCCATCCAGCCCTCGGCGCAGCTGGCGCAGGCGGTCGGCATCGGACAGGTGGCGGG
The DNA here is from genome assembly GCA_018401555.1 of Halomonas sp. Classification (GTDB taxonomy): domain Bacteria; phylum Pseudomonadota; class Gammaproteobacteria; order Pseudomonadales; family Halomonadaceae; genus Halomonas. The sequence goes on along the minus strand of JAGYKP010000087.1, from coordinate 16,324 downwards.
GGGTAACGGCAGGGGTCTCGTCGGACACGGCGACTCCGGTCAGGGCTGACAACAACGCCCGCGCCGGAGGCTCCGGAGCGGGCGGTTCATTGTAACGCCGCGGCCATGGCGGCGGCCAATCGCGGCCATTGAAACTGGCGCATGGTGCGCGGCGCGCAAGACTATCGCGGATCAGGGGGCGGCGCTGGCCTTCTTGCGCTCCTCGTCGCGGAGCTGGCGGCGCAGCACCTTCCCCACATTGGTCTTGGGCAGCTCGTCACGCACCTCGACGGTACGCGGCACCTTGTAACCGGTGAGCTCCTTCTTGCACCAGGCGCGCAGCGCCTCGGGGTCGATCTCGGCGCTGCCGCGGGCACCACGAACAGCTTGATCGCCTCGCCGCTGGCCTCGTCGGGTATGCCCACCGCCGCCGACTCGAGCACGTCGGGGTGCTGGGCCACCACGTCCTCGATCTCGTTGGGATAGACGTTGAAACCCGAGACCAGGATCATGTCCTTCTTGCGGTCGACGATGCGGATATAGCCGTCCGCGTCCAGCACCGCGATATCGCCGGTATGGAACCAGCCTCCCTCGTCGATCACCTGGGCGGTCTCGTCATCGCGGTTCCAGTAGCCCTTCATCACCTGGGGACCCTGGACGCAGAGCTCCCCCGCCTCGCCGAAGGCCAGGTCGTTGCCATCGGCATCCACCACCTTGACCCGGGTGCCGGCCACCGGCTTGCCGATGGTACCCAGCCGGATGGCGTCCACCGGGTTGAAGCTGACCACCGGTGAGGTCTCGGTGAGCCCGTAGCCCTCGGCGATGTCGCAGCCGGTGACCTCCTTCCAGCGCTCGGCCACCGGCTTGGTCAGCGCCATGCCCCCGGAGATGGTCAGGTGCAGCCTGGAAAAGTCCAGGGAACGGAAGTCCTCGCGGTTGCACAGCGCGTTGAACAGGGTATTGAGGCCGATGAAGGCGGTGAAGGGCACCTTGCGCAGCTCCTTGACGAAGCCCGGCAGGTCACGCGGATTGGTGATCAGCAGCGAATGGTTGCCGGTTTCCATCAGGAACAGGCAATTCACCGTGAAGGTGTAGATGTGATAGACGGGCAGCGGCGCGATTACCACCTCATGGCCGTGATCGAGGCCGGGGCCGATGGCCTGGCCGGCCTGGAGCATGTTGGCCACCAGGTTGCGATGGGTGAGCATGGTGCCCTTGGCCAGCCCCGTGGTACCGCCGGTGTACTGCAGCGCGGCGATGTCATCGAGGTCGCGCTCCACGTCGTGGTGCTGGCGGGCGGCGCCCTCCTTCAGGGCCCGGCGCAGCGGCGTGTGACCGGGAAGCCGGAAGGTCGGCACCAGCTTCTTGACGTGCTTGACCACCAGGTTGATCAGCGGCCGCCTGGGGAAGTCATGCAGGTCGGCCAGCTCGGTCACCACCACATGCTGGATATCGGTGCGCTCGAGGATCTTCTCGAGCTTGTCGGCCATGTTGGCGAGGATCACGATCGCCTTGGCGCCGGCGTCCTTGAACTGGTGGGCCATCTCCCGCTCGGTGTAGAGCGGGTTGGTGTTGACCACCACCAGCCCGGCACGCATGGCGCCGAACACCGCCACCGGAAACTGCAGCACGTTGGGCAGCTGGATGGCGATGCGGTCGCCTGGCTGCAGGGTGGTCTCGTGCTGCAGCCAGGCCGCGAAGTCCCCGGAGAGGCGATCCAGGTCGGCGAAGCTCAACGTCTGACCCATGCAGCTGAAGGCCGGCTTGTCGGCATACTTGCCCACCGCGGCGTGGAAGATATCGGTGACCGAGCGGTACGCCTCCATGCCTTCGAGCTCGGGGCCTTCGAGAATGGGGGCGTGGGCATGTTCACTCATGACGTGTCTCCGCAATATCGCCGATGCGCCATCGACGCTTGTTGTTTTCCCGTGGCTACCTTACTACCGCGCCTGGAGCGCTGTAAAACGATCGATTCAAACTACCGTTTGCGGCGCTCGTCGGCAACTAGGCCGACGCCGGGTGACTGCCGAAGCGTGCGCAGATCTGGCCGTCGCGCCACACCAGCAGCTCGCCGGGCGCCATGCGCTCCCAGGCCTCGTTGTCGGTCAGCGGCTCGGTGGCGATCACCGAGACAATGTCGTGGGTGGTGGTGTGCTCGGCGAAGTTCACCGTCAACTCGGCGTCGGACAGGCTCGCCCTGCCGAAGGGGGCCCGCCGGGTGATATGCGCCAGCTTCGTCGAGCAGAAGGTGTAGAGGTAGTCACCGTCGGCCAGCAGCAGGTTGAAGACGCCCAGGCCACGCAGCCGCTCGCAGAGCTGGTGCAGCAGCCGCCACAGTCCCTCGCGCTGCTCGGCACTTTCCGGACGCTCCGGGAAGCGCTGGCGCAGCTCGCCCAGCAGCCAGCAGAAGGCGTGCTCGCTGTCGGTGTCACCCACCGGCCGGTAGAAGGTCAGCGGCAGCGATTGCCAGCCGGCGAGCTGGCCATTGTGGGCATAGCACCAGGGCTGACCCCACATCTCGCGCACGAAGGGATGGGTATTGGCCAGGCGAACCTGGCCGACATTGGCCTGGCGAATATGGCTGATCACGATATGCGACTTGATCGGGTAGTCGCAGATCAGCCGGGCGATGGGCGAGCGCACCGAGGGGTGCGGGTCGCGAAAGTCGCGATAGCCGCCCTCCTCGTAGAAGGCGATACCCCAGCCGTCGCGATGCGGCCCGGTGCCCCCGCCGCGATGCAGGAAGCCGGTGAAGCTGAAGCAGATGTCGGTCGGCACGTTGGCACTCATGCCCAACAGTTCACACATGCGGATCCTCCCGATGGGCGTGGCGTCGCTGGCGGCGGCGGCCACGCAGCATGAGCAGCAGTAGTGCCACCAGCAGCAGGCCTCCGGCCACGACCCAGGCCAGCGGCCGAGCGGCCAGTGCCGCGAGGTGCGGAAGCCAGCTCGTGCGCCAGCGCTCGATGCCGGCCGCAACGAGTTCATTGAGGGTAGCGACGAGGCGTTCCACGGTACCATCGGACGCCTCGTCGGCGCCGTGCCCGGTGGTGAGGTCCTGATGGAAACGCTCGGCGGAGAGCTCGCCATCCACGGCGGCCAGGTCGAGGCCGGTGGCCGACTCGGCAAACAGCACCAGGTGTGGCAAGCGCAGCGCGTGGGTCTGCTCCCCCAGGCGCACCTCGGCACCCAGCAGCAGCGGACGACTGACGCTGTCGTCCAGCTCGGGGAGCGCGATCGCCCAGCGCCGCTCGCCCAGCGGTTCGACGGCGAGGCGATCACCGGCGAGCTCCGCCCAGGGACGGGTGTTGGCGTGCTCCAGCTCGGGGTGGCGCGCCGCCAGCACTACCCGCTGCGACTCGGGCTCATGGCTGGCCACCAGGGGGGCCAGCAGGTTGATCGCCTGGACGCGCTGTCGGACAAAGCCCTCGGCCTCGGCGCTGATGACCAGGCTGGCGGTGCCTGGCAGCGACGGAGGCGGCAGCACCCCGTGGAAGCGCTCGCCATCACGCGCGAGGGTCGCCCGCCGACTGCACCTCGCCGTCGTCGGCGACGAGTTCGGCGCGCAGCTCAAGCTCCTCGAGTTCGCCATCGAAGGGCAGGCCATTGCGCGTAAGCCACGCCTCCACCGGCAGCGGGAAACCCAGGAAGGCCGTGGCCGGCAACTTGCCGGTACGCAGGGCCAGCGCCGAGGCGACCCCGATGCGACTCTCGCCGGTGATCTCGCCCTCGACACGCCACTCGCCGGGGCTGGGCTCGGGCACCCGCAGCAGGTCGAAGCGCGGCTCCACCTGCCAGCGACCGCCCGGGGCGGAGTAGCGGCGCGATACTCGCTGCCGTCCGGGCCCACCAGTACCAGCGGCTCGGCGCCGGGATCATGGAAGAGCAGCGCCGAGAAGGACTCGATGCCCGGCTCGATGCGAAATTGCCCGCTCTCCAGGGGGATGCTGTCGGCGGGGAAGATGCGTTCGACGATATCCAGGAAGGCACCCAGCAGGCTCTCGGGTGAGGCCACCAGGGCCGGCAGGCCACCGGTAGTTCGCGAGAGTGATTCGACCAGCGCCATGTCGGCCTGGTCGGAGAAGGCGATGGCGTGGACGACCACCCCCTCGTCGGCCAGGCCCGGCGCCAGCTCGTCGAGCAGCCGACGGCGCGAGGCGTCATCCACCTCGGGCTTGGCGCCGCGGGAGGGCGACAGGTCGATCACCCCGTCGGTAAGCAGCACCAGATGACGCCAGCCGTCCGCCTCGGGGGCCGCGGCGCGGCGCACCGCAGCCTCGATATCGGTATAGGGCTGCACGCCCGCCAGCGCGGGGCGCAGAGCCCGGGCCCGGGCGCGCCAGTCGTCATCCACCGCGCCCGGCGACAGCGGGTTGGCCACCGTCTCGCCGAAGGTCCATACGCCGGCGGTGGTTCCCTCGGGCAGCAGCGAGACCAGCAGTTCCAGGGCGCTGGCGCTGAGCCGCTCGGGGTCATTGGCGCGCATGCTGCCGGAGACGTCGATAATCACGCGCACTTCCGGCCGGCTCTCCACCGCCTGTGCCAATGCGGCAGGTGCCAGCAGCGCACACAGGCAGACAAGCACCAGCCAGCCGCCGATGCGCCGTCCTGCCAAGCCCCGGGCTCTGCTGGCCATCCTGGCCTCCTTAGTCAATCACCCCTGGTCGAACACCCCTAGCCGATCACCGGCTCCCGGCGCTCGGCACCACGCCGATCGCCTGCATCATCTTCGGGCTCCTGCCTGACTTGCGCCCCGCCACGCCGCCTGCCGAGCCACCACAGCAGCAGCCCGAACACAGCACCCAGCCCCGCGCCCAGCAGCGTCAGGGTCAGGGCCGGCATCAGCGCCTCGGCGTTGCGTTCGAGGAAGGCCACCGTCGCCACGACCACCGCCGGGGCGAGACCGGTGTAGAAATCCCCCTCCTCGAGCAGCGGCAGGCGGAAGCGCGCCGGCATCCACATCACACCCGCCACCAGCCAGGTGATCGGCAGCCGCAGCAGTCGCGGCAGGAAGGCCAGTCCCAGGTAGCCGGTGAGCAACACCACCAGCGACAATACGCCGTAGCTCAGCCATAGTAGGCTCATCGATTCGGTAATAGGCATTGCCACCTCACTTTTCTCTCATCCGAGTATGGTACATCCCGCGCCATGAAAGCACAGCCGCCGCAGCACCCTGACCGCTCCCTTTCCTCCCCGGTTTCTCGCTTCCGCCGTCCGGACGACCCCGAGTGGCACTGGCTGGAGGCGCGCGAGGACCCGGAAGTGGCCGGCTTCCTCGAGGCCGCCAACACCGAGTGCGATGCCTGGTTCGCACCGCTGGAGGAGCTCGTCGAGCGCCTCTACCACGGTCACCTGGCGCGGCGCGAACTCGCCGTCCACGGCCTGCGCACGCCGCTGGACCACTATACCTACTGGAGCGAGACCGCCGCCGACGCCGACTATCCGGTGTGGTGGCGCCACCTCAATGGCAAGCCCGACCGCGCCGCGCCCTTCCTCGACCTGGAGGCCCGTGCCGCGGCCCACGACTTCCTCGAGCTCGGCGACATGGCCCTGTCGCCTGACGAGCGCTGGCTGGCCTGGACCGAAGACACCACCGGCGACGAGATGTTCGACCTCTTCCTGGCTCGACTCCCCGACGGCGACTCCGTGCGCCTGCTGGAGGGCATCGGCGCCGAGCTGAGCTGGGCCGAGGACGATGCCACCCTGCTGTTTACCCGCTATGACGCCACCCAGCGCCCCGAGAGCGTATGGCGCCTGGGGCTGACCGAGGGCGAGGCGGACGAACCCGTGCTGGTGCTGCGCGAGGAGGACCCGGAGTTCTGGCTGGGCCTGGGCAAGACCCGCTCCCGGGAGTGGCTGGTGCTGGAGAGCGCCTCCAAGGACACCAGCGAGTGCCACCTGATACCGGCCCATGCCCCGGCCACGCCACCACGCTGCTTCCGTCCCCGGGAGAGCGGCGTGGAGCTCGCCCTGGACCATCGCCCCGGCCACTTCTACCTGCTGCATAACCGCGGCGCGACCCATTTCCGCCTCGACCGGCTGGCGGAGTCGCGCCTCGACAGCGGCGCCGACGCCGAAAGCTGGCAGCCGCTGATCGCCCACCGCGACAGCCATACCCTGGAGGGCGTCGACGCCTTCAGCTGGGGGCTGGTGATCACCGAGCGCGACCATGACGAGGCCCAGGTGCATCTGAGGGTCATGGAGTTCGACCCCGACCTCGCCGTCACCCGGAACGAGCGCCTGCCGCTGCCGGAAACGCCCTGCAGCCTGGCGCTGGGCGACGAGCCCCACTTCGACAGCCGCCGCCTGCGCCTGCGTGAAGAGTCCTTCGTGCTGCCGGTCAGCTGGATCGAGCACGACCTGGACAGTGGAGAGCGTCGCCTGCTCAAGCAGCAGCCGATCCACGGTGACCTCAGGCCCGAGCAGCTCGCCTGCGAGCGGCTGTGGGCGACCTCCCACGACGGCGAGCGCATCCCTGTGTCGGTGGTGATGCGCGCCGACCTGGTCGGCCACCCGCTGCCGACCCTGCTCTATGGCTACGGCGCCTACGGCGAGGTGCTCGACCCCTGGTTCTCGGTGGCCCGCCTGGAGCTGCTCTCCCGCGGCGTGGCCTTTGCCGTGGCCCACGTGCGCGGCGGTGGCGACCGTGGCGAGCCCTGGTACCTGGCGGGCAAGCTCGAGCACAAGGCCAACAGCTTCCGCGACTTCCTGGCCGCACGCGACGCCCTGGTGGAGCACGGCATCAGCGATGGCGAGCGCATCGCGGCCTACGGCGCCAGCGCCGGCGGCCTGCTGGTGGGTGCCAGCCTCAACCTGGCGCCGGAGGCCTTCTGTGCGGCGGTGCTCGACGTGCCCTTCGTGGACGTGCTGCGCACCATGGAGAACCCCGACCTGCCGCTGACCACCGCCGAATACACCGAATGGGGCAATCCCGACGACCCCGATGCCCGGCGGCGCATCGGCGCCTACTCACCGCTGGACAACCTCGCCGAGGCCCCCTACCCCACGCTGTTCCTGCAGGGCAGCTGGCACGACACCCGGGTGCCCTACTGGGAGCCGGCCAAGCTCTATGCGCGGCTTACCGAACTGGGCAGCGCACGCGGACCGGTACTGCTGCGCACCGACATGGCCGCCGGCCACGGCGGTGCCTCGGGGCGCTTCAAGGCGTGGCACGACGGCGCCCGCCAGGACGCCTATATCCTCTGGGCGCTGGGCGTGGTGCATCTCGAAGCCTAGCCTGCTACGCAACAGGGGGAGCCGAGGGCTGCCCCCGGATCAGCCTCTCCCCGGGACAATCAATCGATGGGGATCACCGCGATGATATGGTCCTCGTATTGCTCCTCGGGGACCCCGCGGCTGGAGACGGCGAAGCTGCGCACGCTGACGCCCTTACGATGGACCCGCTCGGGGTCGCCGCTGAGCAGTGGATGCCAGGCGGCCAGCTTGCGTCCCTCGGCGACCCGACGGTAGGCGCAGGAGCGCGGCAGCCAGCGAAACTCGTCCACCCGCTCCGGCGTCAGCTGGGTGCATTCCGGCACTCGCGCCAGGCGATTGGGATAGTCGCTGCAGCGGCAGCTGTGGATATCCAGCAGCTCGCAGGCCAGGTTGAGCACCGCCAGCTCTCCGGTCTCGTCATCCTGGAACTTGAGCAGGCAGCACTGACCACAGCCGTCGCAGAGCGCCTCCCACTCCTCGGTGGTGAGCTCCTCGAGGGGGTACTGCTCCCAGAAACGTTCTCTCATGGCACCTTCCAGTCATCCTGCTGAACAGCAGGCATCTCGGGGCTGAACCGGCGGCAGGCCCGCGAGGAGGCGCTGTGAATACCTCCCTGTACGCTACCGACGCCTTCCCTGGCGTAGGACCTCCTCTTCGGCCTGTCCCCCGCGCCCCTGGGTTAAGCGGAGTTCGCGCGGCGTCGGGCGCGATTCATTGGGCTTCGCGCGGCATCAGGCGCGATAACGCGGGTTTCGCGCGGCGTCGGGCGCGATAAATCAGTACCGCGCCTCGGTGGGGGTGCGGTAGAGATCCAGCAGGTACTCCTCCTTGGCGGGGGGCATCTGCAGGTAGAACCCCTTGTCGCGGATCGCCTGCATCACCTCGTCGGCGCTGGCACGGCCCAGCCGCTTGTCGGGACTGAGGATCAGCGTCATGGCCGGCTGCGGCTTGCCGAAGCGCGCAAGCAGCGGCTCGGGCACGCGCTCCACGCCCTCGCGCTTGTCGACGTAGAGATACATCTCCTCCTTGAGCGGACTCTTGAACACCTGGCACAGCAGCCGGTTACCGGACATGCGGTCGTCACTCATCGGGGCAACTCCTCCAGGGCCTTCACCAGGCCCGCATTCAGGCGCTCACCGCGCCACCCCTGCGGCAGCGGTGGGGCTTCCCCCTCCAGGTGGGCGGTAAGCAGGGCTTCCAGGTCGCGGCGACGCAGCAGCACCTCCGGGGCCAGCCCCAGCGCCTCGGCCTCGGCATTGACCACCTTCTTCAGCGCCTTGATGCCGCGCTTGAACTCGGGCTCCATCGGGGACGGCAGCTCACCGGGCAACTCGGCCGCGTCGCAATGCCGCGCCTCGGCTACCAGGGCCAGCAGGGTATCGCCGTCGCGCTTGACCAGGCTCGGCTTGACTCCCTCGAGCCGCGAGAGCTCGAAGCGGTTCTCCGGCATCGCCTCGGCGATGGCGAACAGCACACGATCGTGAACCAGCCAGCCCCGCGGCAGGTTGCGGGCACGCGCCTCGCCTTCGCGCCAGGTGGTCAGCCGCTGGTAGGCCTCGATCTGGCGTGGCGCCAGGCGCCACAACTGGCGCTGACGCAAGTACCACTGGCCGTCGGCGGCCACGCTGCGCTCGGCCTGGGCCAGCATCGCCTCGCCGTCGGCCTCCAGCCAGTCACGGCGCCCCAGGCGCTCGAGCTCACGGCACTGCTGCTCCCACACCTGCACCAGGTAGACCACATCCAGGGCGGCGTACTGGCGCTGCGTCTCGGAGAGCGGACGCACCAGCCAGTCGGAGCGGGTCTCGTCCTTGGGCAGGCTCTCGCCGACCCAGTGCTCCACCAGCTTCTGGTAGCCCATGGCAGGGTTGTCGCCGAGCAGCCCCTGGGCGACCTGGGTATCCACCAGCGGACGCGGCGTCACCCCGGCCCAGCGCGTGAAGACTTCCAGGTCCTCGCTGGCGGCGTGCAGCAGCTTGAGCGGGCCCTCGGCCAGCAGGCGGCGAAACGCCTCGGTGCAGGCCACGGCCTGGGGGTCGACCAGCCAGGCCGGGCCTCCGGCGGAGAACTGGATCAGCGCCGGCACCGGGTAGAAGGTGTTCTCGCGGAAGAACTCGGTATCCAGGGCGATGACGTCGGCATCCATCACCGCCTGGCAGGCGGCATCCAGGGCCTCGGGGGTATCGATCCAGTGAATCTCGGGGGTCAGGGGCATCGGGGTTCCGGCAGTGTTGAAGGGGAAGGAGGCGAGCGGGCGTGGGCTCAGTCGCCTCGGAACGGCAGGCGGCCATTGAAGGCGCGGCTCAGGGTGCCACCGTCGACATACTCCAGCTCGCCCCCCATGGGCACGCCATAGGCGAGGCGCGACAGGCGTACGCCGTGGGCCGTGAGCTGGGCGGCAATATAGTGGGCGGTGGCCTCGCCCTCGACCGTGGGGTTGGTAGCGAGAATCACCTCCTCGACCCCCTCCTCGGCGACCCGCGACTCGAGGGCGTCGAGGCCCAGGTCCTCGGGGCCGATGCCGTCGAGGGGCGAGAGATGGCCGTGCAGCACGAAGTAGCGGCCGCGATAGCCGCCGGCCTCTTCGATGGCCAGCTGGTCGGCGGGCGACTCCACCACGCAGAGCAGGCCGTCGTCGCGACGGGCGCTCTCGCACAATGCGCACACCTCATCCTCGGTGAGGGTGCGACAGCGCCGGCAGTAGCCGACGCGCTCCAGGGCATCCTCGAGCACCGCGGCCAGTCGCCGTCCACCGTCGCGGTCGCGCTCCAGCAGGTGCATGGCCATGCGCTGGGCGGTCTTGGGGCCCACGCCGGGCAGCACCCGCAGCGACTCCATCAGTTTCTCGATGAGGGGGGAGAAGCTCATCGTCAGAACGGCATCTTGAAACCGGGCGGCAGGTTAAGGCCAGCGGTCGCCTCTTCCATCTTGGCCTTGGAGTTGGCCTCGACCTTGCGCACGGCATCATTCACCGCGGCGGCCAGCAGGTCCTCGAGCAGCTCCTTGTCCTCCTCCATGACGCTCGGGTCGATATCCACCTTGCTGACATCGTGGCGGCCATTCATGGTCACCTTGACCATGCCCGCGCCCGCCTCGCCCAGCACCTCGGCGCGGGCGACCTCCTCCTGGACGCGCTGCATCTTCTCCTGCATCTCCTGGGCCTGCTTCATGATGTTGCCCATTCCACCCTTGTTGAACATGGTGTGTCCTCTCTGGTCGTCTAATGTAGGTCGCCGGCGGGTTTCACCGTAGACTCGATCAGCCGGGCGCCGAAGGCCTGCTGAAGTTGCTGTACATGGGGGTCACTCCCCAGCGCCTCAACCGCGGCGGCGTGACGCTGGGCCGCCAGACGTTCGGCCTGCTGACGGGGAGTCTCGAGGCCCGACGGGATCTCGCCCTCCTCGACCACCAGTCGGCGCGGGACGCCGTGCTCGGCCAGGGCCTGCTGCATGCGCTCGATATGGATCTCGGCGCGCATGGCGGAAAGCGTCGGGTCGAGACGCAGTCGTCAGCCGCTCGCCATCATCCTCCTCCACCACACAGCCGGCGGCCAGGTTGCGGGTCAGGCCACCCAGACCCAGCGCCTCGAAGCCGGCCAGCCAGTCGGCGTGGCTGAAGCGGCCATCCGCCGCATTTGGATCACCGCCGTGGGCACGGGTTCCGCGGCGTCAGGGGCCTGGCAGGCGGTGGGCGCAGTCCCTCGACGGGTGCGGAAGGCTCGAGCGGTACCGGTTCGACGGGCGGCGTGGGTGGCTGGGATGCCGAAGGCTCTGGCTCTGGCTCTGGCTCTGGCTCTGGCTCTGGCTCTGGCGGCGATGATGTTGCCGGCGCCGGCATTGGGTCTGACTCGGCTGCCGGTTCGGCCTCGACCCAGGACGGCGGCGCGACCAGCTCTGGCGGGAGGTTCGCTCGGCGGCGACGGCTCCCGGGAGCGCGCCTCGCTGGCCGGCTCTGCAGATGCCCCGGACGGGGCGCCCCGCCAGCCGCCTGGCCCTCCAACCTGACCGGCGGCCGGCGTCGAACCGCCCTCCCGGGCGCGCCACGCAGCGGCAGGGCGTCGTCGCCGGCCTCGGTACGCCCTGGGGGCGGAAGGCCAGCATGCGCAGCAGGGTCATCTCGAGTGCGGTGCGCAGGTCCGGGGCACTGGCCATGTCGCCACGCCCCTGGATGCCGATCTGGTAGTAGAGCTGCACGTCCTCGGCGGTAAACCGCGAGGCGAGCGCCAGCAGCGCCTCGCGATCCCCCTGGGCGTTGTCCAGGGCCTCGGGCACCATCTGGGCGATAGCCAGCCGGTGCAGCACGCCGGTCACCTCGTCGAGCACGCCGGCGAAGTCCGGGGCTCGCTCGGCAAGATTCGATACCTCGGCCAATAGCCGCGCGGCATCCCACCTCGGCCAGGGCCTCGACCAGCGCCAGCACATGGCGCTGGTCGAGGGTGCCCAGCATGGCCGCCACGTCGGCATGCTCGACGCGCCCCTGGCCGAAGGCGATGGCCTGGTCGGTCAGGCTCATGGCGTCGCGCATGGAGCCCTCGGCGGCGCGCCCGAGCAGCCACAGGGCGCTCTCCTCGAAGGGCACCGACTCGGCCTCGAGCACCTTGGCGAGGTGCTCGACGATGCGCTCGGGCGGCATGTGCTTGAGGGTGAACTGCAGGCAGCGGGACAGCACCGTGGGGGGCAGCTTCTGCGGGTCGGTGGTGGCCAGCAGGAACTTCACATGGGGCGGTGGCTCCTCCAGGGTCTTGAGCAGCGCGTTGAAGCTGCTGGTGGAGAGCATGTGCACCTCGTCGATCAGGTACACCTTGTAACGCCCCTGGGTCGGCGCGTACTGCACGTTGTCGAGCAGTTCGCGGGTGTCCTCCACCTTGGTGCGCGAGGCGGCATCCACCTCGATCAGGTCGACGAAGCGCCCCTCATCGATGGCCCGGCAACTGTCGCACTCGCCGCAGGGGGTGGAGGTCACACCCTCGTCACCCCGCCCGCCAGCGGTGCAGTTGAGACACTTGGCGAGGATGCGCGCCAGGGTCGTCTTGCCCACCCCGCGGGTGCCGGTGAACAGGTAGGCGTGGTGCAGCCGCCCCTGGTCCAGCGCATTGACCAGCGCCCGCTGGACGTGCTCCTGGCCGACCAGTTCATGGAAGGTGCGCGGTCGCCACTTGCGGGCCAGAACCTGATAGCTCATGCGGCGCGATATCCTTGCGGGAAAACGAAAGCCGGCGAGGCCGGCATGAAGCCTTCATTCTAGCGCCCGGGGGACGCCGCGGAAAGCGAGCCACGATGCCCGCCGCCGCGCGGCTGTGCTAGTCTGGCCGCCACTGGCCATTACAGGGACGACGACACCATGAGCCAACCCCAAGACCCCGCCCACGCCACCGCATCGCTCACCTACGCACATGGTCGCCGCCGCCGCCGAGAACCTGGAGCAGCGTGGCGCCGAACCTACCCTGCAGCGGGTGCTGGAGCTGCTCGGCACCGGCTCGCCCAACATCGCCCAGCGGCACCTGAGCACCGTGGCGTGACGCTCGTACCGCCTCCGAGCCGTCGGCCCCGCGCCTCGCCTGCGGGGCTGATCGACGCCCTGGAGCAGGAGCTGGCGGCGCATGCCGAGAGCGGCCTGAGCGAGGGCCGGCGACTGGCCGACGAGGCGCGCGCCGATGCCACCACCCTGGCCGAGATCGGCGAGGCCCTGGAGCGGCGCAACCTCGAACTGGAGCGGCGTCTCGAGCAGGCCGAGCGCGAGGCCCGCGCCGCCAGCGAGCGCTGCAGCGCCCTGCAGGCCGAACGCGACGACCTGCGCGACGAGCTGGAGCGTGAGCGGCAGCTGGCCCGAGAGGCTCAGGAGGGACTGGTTCAGCACCGCCAGCAGGTGGCCATGCTGCGCGAGCAGCTGGACGAGGCCCAGCAGGCGCGCCTGGGCGCCGAACGCGAGACGCGCGCCGTGGACGAGGAGCGAATCAAGGCCGAACGCGCCCAGGCCGTGGCGGAGAGCCAGCGCGACGGCGCCCTGGAGCAGGCCCGCGAGAAGGCCGAGCAGATCGGCCAGCTCAAGCGCGAGATGCAGGAGGAGCGCGCCCGTCAGCGCCAGGAGGTCACCGAGATGCGCGCCGAGCAGAAGGCGCGCCTGGATGCCGTGGAACGCGCCAAGCAGGAGGCGCAGAAGCAGGCCCAGGAAGCCGCCCAGCGTGCCACCAAGGCGGAGATTCGCGCCGAGGCGCTGCAGGCCACCCAGAGCGCCCTCAAGTCTCGCATGGACGCCATGCAGGTGCAGCAGCGCCAGCGTGGCATGCGCACCCAGGGCGAGCGGGACTAGTCCCGCCCGCCGCTACTCCCTTCGCGGGCCACCCGCTCGAAACCGCCAAGCACGTTGGCCACGTTGACGCCGATCTCCTCCACCGCATAGCCGCCCTCCATCAGCATCAGGGTAGGCAGGCCCAGAGCCGCCAGGCGGCGACCCATCTCGGTGAAGTCCTCGCTGGCCAGGGTAAAGGCACTCATCGGGTCGCCCGCGAAGGTATCCACCCCCAGCGACACGATCAGCAGCTCGCAGCCCGCCTCGCGGATGCGCTCCTTGGCGGCCTCCAGCACGTGGAACCAGACCTCGGCGCTGCTGCCCTCCGGCAGCGGATAGTTGACGGTATAGCCCGCCCCGTCGCCCTCGCCCACCTCGTCGGCATGGCCCATGAAGTAGGGGAAGCAAGTCATGGGGTCGCCGTGGATCGACACGAACAGCACATCGCTGCGCCGCTCGAAGATCTGCTGGGTACCGTTGCCGTGGTGGAAGTCCACATCGAGGATCGCCACCCGTGACAGGCCCGCATCCAGCGCCCGCTGGGCGGCGACCGCGGCATTATTGAAGAAGCAGTAGCCGCCGAACTGGTCCACGGCGGCATGATGCCCCGGCGGGCGGCACAGTCCGAAGGCCGGCTCACCACTCGCCAGCACATGGTCCAGCGCCGAGAGCGCCACATCCTTGCTGGCCATGGCCGCCTCGAAGGTACCCGCGCAGATCGAGGTATCCGCCCCCAGGGCGTAGTGCCCCAGGCGCCCGTCGACGCAGCTGGGGATGCGCCGCCCCGGCATGGTCCGGGTAGGCCAGACCCAGGCGATCGCCTCGCCCTCGCGCCCCAGCGCCCGCCAGTCATCCCAGCAGTTCGCCAGGAAGTCGACGTAGTCGGCGTCATGTACCGCCAGCACCGGCGCCAGGCCGTGCTCGGCGGGTGCGAACACCTCGCCGACCTCCGCCTCGCACAGGCCGGCGAGGATCATGTCGACCCGCTCCGGGCACTCCCACGGCGACACCAGCTGGCCGCCATCGAGTTCCGTGCGTGCCCGACGTGCCTTGGTGGTCTCGGAGTGATAGATGCGCATGGTGTACCTCCTTCAGCCCAGCAGCAGCGAATCGTCGTCAACCTGCTCGCCGGAGGCGCTCAGAGCGAGCAGAGTCCAGCACGTCTGAGCCCCTCACGCTCCTCGCCCTTGACGTCGAAGGCCACCTCGCCCTGGTCCATCATGATGGTGCGATGCCCCACATCCAGTGCCTGGCGCATGCTGTGGGTCACCATCAGGGCGGTGAGGCGCTGTTCGCGGATGATATCGGCGGAGAGCTCCAGCACGAAGCTGGCGATGCGCGGGTCCAGCGCCGCGGTATGCTCATCCAGCAGCAGGATCTCCATGGGCTGCAGCGCCGCCATCAGCAGGCTGACCGCCTGGCGCTGGCCGCCGGAGAGCAGCCCGATGCTGTCGTGGAGGCGATCCTCAAGTCCCAGCCCCAGGCGCGCCAGGTTGTCGCGCAGGCGGCTGCGCAGGCTGGCGTCGAGCGCCCGACCCAGGCGCCGCCGCCGCCCGCGGGCGAAGGCCAGGGCCATGTTCTCCTCGAGGGTCAGGGTGCTGCAGGTGCCGGCCAGCGGGTCCTGGTAGACCCGCGCCACCAGGTCGGCACGCTTGAAGGCCGCCAGGCGGGTGACATCACTTGCCGTCGCCGCCCCGCCCCGGCTGGGCAATGATCTCCCCGGCCAGCACGTTGAGCAGCGTCGACTTGCCGGCGCCATTGCCGCCGATCACGGTGACGAACTCGCCCTCGGCGATGGTCAGGTCGATCCCCTTGAGCACGTGGTTCTCGAGCGGCGTGCCGGGATTGAAGGTGACGTGGATATCCTGGAGTTCGATCATGCGCTGCGCCTCCTGAGCTTGAGCCGCGGGAGCACCAGCGCGAAGCCGACCAGCAGGGCGGTGACCAGATTGAGGTCCTGGGCCTGGAGGCCGATGAAGTCGGCGTTGAGCGCCACCGCCACCATCAGGCGATAGAGGATGGAACCGAAGATGCAGGCCAGGGTGGCCACCAGAATGGTGCGTCCCGGAATCAGCGACGGCCACCGATGACCGCCGCTAGGCCCACCACGATGGTGCCCACGCCCATGGTCACGTCGGCACTGCCCTGGCTCTGGGCGAACAGCGCCACCCAGGGCCACCAGGGCATTGGAGAGCGCCATGCCGGAAAGCACCATCACCGAGGTGTTGATGCCGTTGCCCGAGGCCATCCGCGCATTCTCCCGGTGGCACGCATGGCCAGGCCGACCTCGCTGTTGAGGAAGCGGTTGAGCAGCGCGGTGACCACCGCCAGGCCGACGACGATCGCCAGCGGAAAGATCACATAGCGGCTGACCGGCAGCGACTCCAGCGGCGTGAAGATGGTGTCGTCGGTCAGCAGCGCGATATTGGGTCGCCCCATCACCCGCAGGTTGATCGAGTAGAGCGCGATCATCGACAGGATAGAGGCCAGCAGGTTGAGGATCTTGAGCTTGACCGCCATCCAGGCGGTGACCGTGCCGGCCATGGCACCGGCGACCACCGCCAGGGCGGTACCCACCCAGGGTTGCCGCCGCCGACGATCCACACCGCCGCCACGGCCGCCCAGCGGGAAGCTGCCGTCAACGGTGAGGTCGGGGAAATCCAGAACGCGGAAGGAGAGATAGACGCCGAGCGCCACGAAACCGAAGATGAGGCCAAGCTCGATGGCCCCCAGAAAGGCGATAAGACTCATGAATGCTTCCAGTCACGGGGAGGGCTGTCCCTCCCCGGTTCAATGCCTCAGTCGAAGATCTCGACCGCCTGCTCCTCAGGCACTCGGCCGGGAT
>JAGYKP010000086.1 GCA_018401555.1 Halomonas sp. | reverse complement strand
TCCGGACAATGATCGAATTGAGAGTCTGTCTCCGGCTCTCCTCGTCATCAAACCATGCTGCTTCAGCGTACAGTGTGCATAATTATTAAATACATCTACGCGAAAAATCCTGAACGGCTGATTCGAAAAGGGACTTTCAAGGACATGCTGGTTTACAACGCCACCAAACAGCAGTTCATCGATGACGTGCGAGCCAATGTCATCACCGACGCCATCGAGAACGAGGTGGCACGCAGACTGAACCGCAACTCGCCGCGCAGTGAAGTGACGTCGTGGGAGAACTCCCTGCGCTTCATGATGAGCGCGCTGCTGGACGAAGCGATTCCCGCGTCGGCCGGGGTGGCCATCGAGTACAACATTCCGCTGACCAATCGCCGCGTGGACTTCATCCTGACCGGCAAGAATCACCAGCGGGACGATGCCGCGGTCATTGTGGAGCTGAAACAGTGGCAGTCCGTCGAGGTGACGAAGAAGGACGCCATCGTGCGCACCCAACTGGGCGGCGGCGTACGCGAGACCAACCATCCGTCGTATCAGGCATGGTCCTATGGCGCGCTGATCGAGGACTACAACGAGACGGTACGCTCTGAGTCAATCCGCCTGGTGCCCTGCGCATACCTGCACAACATGAAGCAAGGGGACGCCATCAATGACCCCTTCTACGAGCATCATACGCGCCGTGCTCCAGTCTTCATTTCGCAGGATGCCTTGAAGCTCTCGGAGTTTCTGAGCCAGCACATCAAGTACGGCGACAGCAACGACATCATGTATCGCATCGAGCATGGTGTAATCAAGCCGAGCAAGAACCTGGCGGATGCCCTGGCATCGATGATGCAGGGTAACGCCGAGTTCCTGATGATCGACGACCAGAAGCTGGTCTATGAAACCGCGATCGATCTTGCGCATCGCGCAGGCAGCGGCAATAAGCAGTGCCTCATCGTCAAGGGCGGGCCAGGTACCGGCAAGTCGGTGGTGGCCATCAACCTGCTGGTGGAGCTGACGAAGCGCGAGATGATGACGCAGTACGTGTCGCGAAACTCGGCCCCTCGGGAGGTCTTCAAGAAGAAGCTGACCGGAACGCGCAAGAAGACCCACATCGACAACCTGTTCAAGGGCTCGGGCAGCTACGTCAACGCCGAGCCGGATACCTTCCATGCGCTGATCGTCGACGAGGCGCATCGCCTCAATGAAAAGTCCGGCATGTATCAGAACCTGGGCGAGAGCCAGATCAAGGAGGTGATCGCCGCGTCACGCTTCTCGATCTTCTTCATCGATGAAGCGCAGCGCGTGACGCTGAAGGACGTGGGCACGGTCGAGGAGATCCGGCGGCGGGCAGCCGAGTGCGGTGCCGATGTCCACGAGCTCGAGCTGGCCTCGCAGTTCCGCTGCAATGGCTCGGATGGTTATCTGGCCTGGCTCGATTATGCCCTTCAGGTTCGCACCACGGCCAACACCGACCTGGATGGCATCGACTATGACTTCCAGGTGTTCGATGATCCGAGTGCCATGCGCCGGGCGATTCTCGAAAAGAACCGCAAGGCCAACAAGGCACGCATGGTGGCGGGCTATTGCTGGCCCTGGGCGAGCAAGAAAGACAAGCAGGCCATGGACATCGTGTTTCCCGAACATGGCTTCGCGGCCCAGTGGAACCTCGATGATGATGGGATGCTGTGGGCGATCGCCGATGGATCAGCAGAGCAGGTCGGCTGCATCCACACCTGCCAAGGGCTCGAGTTCGACTACGTCGGCGTCATCATCGGTGACGACTTCGTGATTCGTGACGGTCGCGTGGTGACAGATGCGGGGAAGAGGGCTGGGCAGGATCGCTCGGTGCATGGCTACAAGAAGATGCTCAAGGAGCAGCCCGAGCATGCCCGTGCCCTGGCCGGCCAGATCATCAAGAACACCTATCGCACGCTGATGACGCGGGGCCAGAAGGGCTGTTACGTCTATGCCACGGACCCCGAGACCCGCGAGTACTTCGCGGCCTATGCTCGCTCTCGAGAAGCGACCGAGAGACTGGACGTGCCTGAGGATGCCGAGACGCTGGATGGCTTGCACCTTCCCGTCGTGACGCGTGATGAGGCCGTACCGTTCGAGCGCCATGTGCCCGTGTACGACCTGAGCATCGCCGCCGGTGAGTTCAGCGAGATGCAGGTCGCCGACGCCGAGCACTGGGTCGAGCTACCGGATCATGTACGTATAAGCCCCGACCTGTTCGTCAGCCGGGTGGTGGGGGAGTCGATGAACCGGCGCATCCCCAATGGCGCCTGGTGTCTGTTCCGTGCCAACCCCGGCGGCACGCGGCAGGGCAAGGTCGTCGTGGTGCAGCATCGCGCCATCGAGGACCCGGACCACGGTGGCAGTTTCACGGTAAAGCTGTATCAGAGCGAGAAGATCGAGGAATACGGCGAGTTCGTGAACCAGCGCATCGTGCTCAAGCCCCAGACCAACGCTTTCGGTTACAAGGACATCGTGCTCGAGGACGAACTTGAGGACCTGAAGGTCATCGGTGAATTCCTCTCCGTGCTGTGAGTGAGTGGGCGGCTGGATGGTCGCCTATGCCGATGCTGGCTGGATAGCGAGAGGCAGAGCAGGCATGCTCACCGCTATCCGATACCGCAGAATCAGGTGAGCCCTAGATGTCAGACCCGTTCAAGCAGCTCCGCGACGCCATGGACCAGTTCGCCACCGAGCGTGACTGGGACCAGTTCCATTCGCCCAAGAACCTGGCCATGGCGCTGACGGTGGAGGCGGCAGAGCTGCAGGAGTGCTTCCAGTGGCTGACGGAGGCGCAGTCCAGGGAGCTGGATGAGAAGCAACTGGCCGCCGTTCGCGACGAGATTGCCGATGTTCAACTCTATCTGATCCGGCTGGCGGGCAAGCTGGACGTGGATATCGAAGCGGCATGCCGGACGAAGGTGGAGAAGAACGCGGAGAAATATCCCGCCGATCAGGTGAAGGGGAGTGCGAAAAAGTACACGCACTATCAGGATTGATGTGATGTGTGGCCGCTTCGTCCTCTGCAGCGGCCTTCTTAGTCTGGCTTCGTCCCTCAAGATCCCTTCCGCTAAATTTGGACTCAAGCAGGGCCGGAGACTTAGCTTTCGGTTTAAATTCTATGATAAAAGCGGACTTTTATGTCGATTTTGTGCTTGAAGATAAACCAATGTGGTTTATCCTTCACTCTGAAGACGGAATGAAAGGCCGCTTTTAGCTTTGAAAATAAACCAGCTGCTGCACAAGATCCCGTATGGCGCCGTCGTTACGACCACTTGGCTTGCATCACACGGCGTCACCTCAGATCAGGCGCGTAAGTTGGCCGGCAGTGGCTGGCTGCGACCGCGTGGGCACGGCGCCTACTGCCAAGCGGGAGAGCCTCTTACCTGGGAGAGCGCTGTCTTCGCCCTGCAGCCGAGCGACGACACGGGGTTACCACCGCTTTGGCCGGGTGGCCAGACGGCCCTGACACTGCATGGCGTTGTCCACTATCTGCCCATGGGAGAGCGCACGACGCACCTGTATGGCAAGGAGGCCGCTCGGCTGCCCCGGTGGTTGAGTGACGCCGAGTGGGCAGGGCGGATAGTGCTCCACTCTGAAAAGGGCCTTCCAGCGCACATTCCCGGCAGCTTCACAGACTACACGCCGGATGGCAGGGCCTTTAGCTTGCAGGTATCGACCCCCGAGCGAGCGGTGCTGGAGTGGATCGCCGTGACGCCGAATGAGCTGCTGTTCAGCAGTGAGCTGGTGGACACCTTCGGCGGCCTCAATACGCTGCGTCCGCGTCGGCTGCAGGCATTGCTGGAGGGATGCCGTTCGGTGAGAACCAAGCGGGCCTTCCTGGTGCTGGCTCGCCACGCCGGACATGCCTGGTACGGTCGTCTGGAACCACGCCGACTGGACCTCGGCAAAGGCAAGCGGCAGCTCTGCCAGGGCGGCAAGCTGGATAGGGAATATCACGTGACGGTGCCGGAGGCGTTCCTGCATGCCGATTGAAGCTCGCTACCACGAACAGGTCAGGCTGCTGGTCTCGCTGCTGCCATTTCTCAATGACGAGCCGTGCTTTGCCCTCAAGGGCGGCACGGCCATTAACCTCTTCGTGCAGCAATTACCTCGCCTATCGGTCGATATCGACTTGGCCTACCTGCCGTTGGAGCCCCGTGACGAGGCCCTGCGACGCTCCCGCGAGGCGCTGCAGCGACTGGCAGGGGCCTTCAGTGTGCGGCTGCCAGGCGTGCGCGCCGAGCTTCAGGATAATCGCCGAGATGAGCTGAGGATCCTGGTGCGCCGGAGGCGTAGTCAGGTGAAGGTGGAGGTATCGCCAGTACTGCGTGGCACTCTGCACCCGCCCCAGGAGCGCGATGTCGTTGAAGCCGTGGAGGACGAGTACGGCTTTGCTGCGGTGCAGGTGGTGTCATTGCCGGACCTTTATGGCGGCAAGATCTGCGCCGCGCTGGATCGCCAGCATCCCAGAGATCTCTTCGACGTGAAGCTGCTTATGAACCAGGGCGGCCTGGATCGGAGCGTATTCGAAGGCTTCTTGGTCTATCTGCTGGGGCATCCCAGGCCCTTGAACGAAGTGATCAACCCACGGCTGAAACCGTTGGGCGACGTCTATCGACAGGAGTTTGTCGGGATGGCCAGGGTTGACCTTCCTTTGCAGGAGTTGGAGAGCGTCCGTGATGAGTTGTTGTCACGGCTGGGGCAGCTAATGACCGATGAGGATGTTCGCTTCCTGCTGTCTTTCAAGCAGGGAGCGCCTGACTGGGCGCTGCTTCCGCTGCGGGGCGTTGAACGGCTGCCTGCCGTGCGCTGGAAGCTCGCCAACATCCAGAAGATGCACCCAGACAAGCACCGTCAGTCACTTGAGCTGTTGGAGCAGGCGCTGGGTAGCCTTCGGAGATGACGCCTAATACCCCCAGTGATGTACTGGCCTAAGTAGACTTCTCCTTATCTCCCTAAGGCGCTAGGCTGTTACGCAAGTTACGCCAGGCGCAGGGGTGACATGGCGAATAGCAGGGAAGCTCAGCTCCAGTGGGTCATCTCCAAGGACATGACCGCACACGGCTGGAAGGCCGGTACGGCCGGCGGTTACGTCCGTAAATGGGAGTACTTCAGCGAGCTGCAACTGCCCCACTACCGCCTCAACCAAGCGTGAGACGGAACGGCTGCGCCTGGAAATGGCCGGCGAGGACTGCGGCCGTACCTCGGCCAGCTATGTCCGCTCAGGTGAGCTCCACGATCCCGCGAAGCTGCAATTCGCCCACGGCATCGCCGACCGTATCGAATGCTACGAAGCGGTAATGGCTCAGGTGCGGAGCCATAGCGAAGGCCAGATGATGCACTGTCTCCTCCCGAATAAGGTCGGCGGTCTCAATGACCAAGTGCAACACGTAACCCATCAGGTACGGTGTTGCCATGACCTACTGCTACAGCCATCTCACTGCTGAAGACCGAGCCGCCATCATGATGATGCGAGCCACGTGCGTATTCCGACGAACGTGACCGGTCATTCCGGGGATCGTGACCGATTTGCTCACCGCTCTCTCGCTGGCTCTGGTTTTGTAAGCTGACCGGTCACGATGGGTCAACTTCTGCCGCTTGCGGGGCGGCGCTCTTGCGCATCGATTCTCCTCTGAGTGTCAGGCGGTGGGCGCTGTGCAGCAGCTGGTCCAGAATGGCGTCGGCCACCGTCGCGGCACCGATGTAGTCGTGCCAGTGCTCGATGGGCAGCTGGCTGGCAATCAGCGTCGAGCCCCGGCCATGCCGGTCCTCGATCACCTCCATCAGATCCTGTCGTTGCTGGGCATTGACCTTCTGCATGCCCCAGTCATCGAGGATCAGCAGATCGGTCTTCTGCAACTGGCCCATCAGCCGGGCGTAAGAGCCGTCGCCTTGAGCGATGCGCAGCTGCTCGAACAGCCTCGGCACCCGCAGGCTAGCGCACCGAGTAACCTTGCCGGCAGGCCCTGGTTGCCCAGCGCGCAGGCCAGCCAGGTCTTGCCGCACCCGGTGGGGCCGGTGATGCACAGGTTGAGTGACTGGCCGATCCACTCGCCGCTCGTCAGCGGTGCCATGCGGCCCCGCTCCAGGCCGCGGGGGTGGCGGTAGTCGATGTCCTCGACGCAGGCCGTGACGCGTAGCTTGGCGGCCTTCAGTAGACGGTCGAGTCGGCGGTTATCGCGATGCAGGGCCTCTCGGTCGAGCAGCATGCCCAGGCGATCCTCGAACGGCAGGTCGTAGGTGTCCGGCTGGGTGAGCTGGTGAGCCAGGGCGTCGTGCATGCCGGTCAGCTTGAGGTGGCGCAGGGTGTCGAGCAGGGGCTGGGTCATCATCGGTCGTCTCCTCGGGTCAGTGGTAGTACTCGGCACCGCGCACGTTGGTGTGGGGCGGCAGGTCGTCAAGCGCCTCGGGGAGCGTCAGCATCGGCTGCTGATCCAGCCCCTGCTTGAGGATCGAGGCGATGCTGGCGTAGCGGGGTGGTGGGATCGCCAGGGCATACGCGCAGGCCTGCTCCAGCCGGGCCTTGCCGTAGCGCCGGCTGAGCTGCAGCAGGCCCAGGCAGGCACGGTAGCCATGCTCGGGATGGGGCGGTCCTGCAGCTGCCGCTGGGTCATCTCAAGGGTGGCGACGCCAATGTCCTTCGCCCACGCCAGGAAGCGGCTTGGCGACCAGTCGCGGTGCGCCTGGTGGCGCTTGGGCATGATGCTCGGCCAGGGTCGAGAAGCGTCCCGGGGCATGGCGCGGGTGCGCCGTCACTCGGTGCCCCCTTGTGGAACACCTCCACCATGGCGTGGGTCAGCCGTACTTCCAGCACCTGGCCGACCAGGCTGTGAGGGACGCTGTACAGTCGCTTGTCGAGGTCGAGGTGGTAGTCGATGCCGGGCTTGGCCTTGCGCCACTCGGCGTACTCGTAAGGCGTCTCCGGCAGCGGGCGCAAAACCGGCCGGTCGATGGCCTGGAACAGGTCGCGCCGGCTCTCCTCGCTGGCCTTGGAAGGGCCGGCAGTTGAGATCCTCCAGGAGCTCGCGGATGGCCTGGTTCAGCGAGGCCAGCGTGAAGAAGGTGTGGTGGCGCAGGCGGGCCGGGATCCAGCGCTCCACCAGCAGTACCGCGGCTTCCGCCTTGGCCTTGTCCTTGGGCTTGTAAGGCCGCGCCGGCAGTACGGCGACCTGGTAGTGCCGGGCCATCTCGGCATAGGTCGTGTTGAGCTGGCTCTCGTAGCGACACGCCCGCGTCACGGCGCTCTTCAGGTTGTCGGGGACGAGTAGCTCGGGGACACCGCCCAGGAACTGGAAGGCACGCTGGTGAGAGGCGATCCAGTCGGGCAGCGCCTGGCTCCAGGTGGCCTCGGCGTAGGTGTAGCTGGAGGCGCCCAGCACGGCAACGAACACCTGGGCCTGTCGCACCTCGCCGGTGGCCTGGTTGATGATCGGCACGGTCGGGCCGCAGTAGTCGATGAACAGCTTCTCGCCGGCACGGTGGACCTGGCGCATGCTGCGCCGCTGGCGGTTCCCGCCAGGCGCGGTAATGATCGCAGAATCGACTGTAGCGGTAGGCCTTGTCGCCGTGGACCTCGACGTACTCCGCCCACAGCAGCTGCAGGTTGACGCCCTTGCGCTTGAGTGCCTGGTGGACCTGGAAGTAGTCCGGTGCCGAGAAGCGCACCGGCGGCGACTTGGCCGGGAACAGCCGCGCCTCCAGCGCCGCCTCGTCGGTGCCGTCGGGCAGCGGCCAGCGGATGCCGGCCACCTGGGCCAGGCTGACGTACTTGCTGACCACGCCCTTGAGAGGCCGCAGGCCCGAGCAATCTTCTCGTGGCTGAGGCCGGCGTCGTACTTGAGGCGCAACACCTCGGTGATGGTTCGCATGGGAATCCTCGGTGCTGGCATGTCCCTCTCCTGGAGCGCAGGCAAAGGAAGGGTATGCCGTAAAAGTCCGGAATCATTCCAGCGAGTTAGGTGAGATTCCGGGAACGTGACCGATGATCCGGCATCGTGACCACGGATTCCGGGAAAGAGGCCGAAATCGGTCACGATGAAATGGAATGGCCGGTCACGTTGGTCCGGAATGGTCGGTCACGATAGATCGGAACGGGCGGTCACGATGGCCCGGAATACGCACCACGCACTCGATTCGGGCCATCGCCGCTCATCTGGGCCGGGCGCAAGCCCTTGTCGGTTCGAGTCCGAGCGCCGACAATCTTCTGAAACAGCCGCCTGCGAGTGGCTGTTCGCGTTTTCTTCTTCATGTCTCTGCACGATGGCGCGTATCCGTGGCGCTCCAGCCCCTCGATACCTGACGGCCTCGGCCTGCCATGGGTGCGAGGAGCATGCCATTGTCCCGGATCAGCGCCGATGGTATCGGGTGCTGCTTCCCGGCACGCGCCCCGGTACCGGCTCGCGGCGCTCTTGTGGCCTGGTGTCGAAGACGGCCATGGCCTCATCCAGGCTGGTGGCCACCGCATCCCACGGCAGCGGCGAACCGGCGAGGTGGCAGTGGTAGAGGTCGTCGTCGTCGATCTCGACACGATGTATGTCGTTGCCCTGATCGTCCTGCCACCAGTCGGCATGGATATGCTGCCAATGGGAGGTGAGTGGGGCGCCAAAGGAGATGTTCATGATAGCTATCCCTTGTTGGGCACGAGGCGCGACCTGAGACATGACGGATTCGCGAAAGGAGGCAATCGCCAGACCTGATTCATCATTGGTCCCTGACAACTGCTCGAAACTCCAGGGGCCGCTCTTGATGATGCTTCGCCGGTCACGATGGTGAATACCCTTCCCGCACCGACGGCATGGTCCCCTTATGAACAAGCTAGTAGAAAAACGCTGTTTGTAAATATCGGTAACTTTCTTCTTCAGTCATCACGCCGGAGGGAGAACAGCCTCGATGGCCCCAGGTCATGGGCGGCTGGGCTAAGCGGAGGCGATGAATGCCATCTGGCCGCGACGAGACCAGAAGAGTAGAATTGTTATTAGCAAGCTACCTATCATGCCGTGCGACCCTCCCTGGAGAGGCGACGGTTCGGCTGACGCCCTCCCATAACAAGATTCAGCTTGCCTCCCCTGACACAGCGCTATTGGCCTGCGATGCCATCGGTGCGGTTCCACCGTGCCGCAGGTCCGGTACATGCCCTGTCAGAGGAGACTTTCCCATGCCTCGCCCCACGCGCCCCGATCCCGGCACCGCCATGCACGCTCTGATTCGTGAGATCCGTACCCGTGTTCCCTTCGCCACGCCCGGGTCGAGCCTGTGTCGAGGGCCCTGCCGGGGCTGCTCGAAGAAGCTGCTGGAGTTCCTCGATACCGAACTCGAGGAGTGGGAGGGCCGCCTGGAGGAAGGCGAGATGCCGCGCTTCGGTGACCTCAAGCGACTGGAGAAGCTGGCTACCAAGGTGATGGCGGCGCTGCGCCGCAACGGCCTGGTCTGAGTTTCGGCCGAGAGGTACCACTAAAAATGTGTCATCGAATATCGAGGACCACTTCACCTTGATGGTTCGATGGAGTGGTATAAACAATATGACTATGTGAATCATGGAAGCAAAGATGGCCGCCAGGGGCGGCCATCTTGATGGGTTATTGGCGAAGGTTATCAATCGGTTTCACGCCCTTTCTTCTGTTTCTTTTCCTTGCGCTTTTCCTTGAGCGTCTTCTGGGGAGCCTTCTTGGCCTTTTCCTTGCTCATGTGGTCACTCCTCCTGTACAGGTTCCGGCAAAATGCCGCCTTTGCCGGCAAGCTTTCAAGGCTGGGTTGTTATCCAGCATGTGCGGCAATTGAAGTATGTATCAGCGGTGCACGTCGAGGACGCGGAGCTTGCGCTCCATGCCGAGAATCCGGACGCCGACCACCTCCTGCTCGGCAGATGAGAGCAGGGCGGACCCCAATGGGGAGAGGATGGAGACCAGCCCCGCCGAAGGGTTGGCTTCGGTAGGGTTGGTGAGGGTGATGACCTGTCGCTTTCCCGAGGAGAGATCCAGATACCGGATCGTGCAGTTGATAGCCGCCTGCGTCAGGCCGCTGCCGACCGCCAGGTTCTCCACGCGGCTGATGACGCTGGCATAGTCGACGGGTCGTCCACGGAAGAAGAAGGGGTGGCGCATTCCCTTGGTGAATAGGTAGTCAAGGTACCCTGATTTTTTCAGGATAAAATGTCTGCGAGCCAATTGGATGCCTCACAATAAATAATGGCGGTGCTGGGGAATTTTCCTGCTTTTATAGGGCAGGTTTAGATGACCATACCCTAGAAAAAATAAAAAGCAACTCGGCGGTGATAAGAGTGGTTTTCTCCATTCTATTTCGTTTTATATGCGCCGAGTTAATTGACCAGAAAGCGAGGCGAGCGAAGGCTGTAGGCAGCTTTGCCGCCGTACCATCAGCAGCGGCGTCAGCCCCTTCTCAACTTGAGGATATCCGCGACGGTGTAGTCGCCCGGGTAGCGAACGAAATCGCGCTCCTTCCGGTCGGCGCCATACATCGCCATGCGGTCGGCCAGTTCGTTGCCTTCCACGCCGGAATGGCCTTTCACATGGGCGATGGTCACCTTCGATTTCAGGCTTTCGTAGAGTGCGTAGGTGGGCTGGATGATCTCGGGGTTCTTGATCGGCTGGCCATCGGCCTTCTTCCAGCCGCGCTTCTTCCAGCCGCCGGCCCACTTGGTGATGGCATTGATGGTGTAGGTGGAGTCGCAGTGGATGCGCACGGAGGCGTCCCGGGCGATCTCCTCCTGGGCGACCAGCAGGGCCTGGCGCAAGGCGTTCAGCTCCGCCGTGTTGTTGGTGCCCGCGGGGTTGTAGAGG
The DNA here is from genome assembly GCA_018401555.1 of Halomonas sp. Lineage (GTDB taxonomy): Bacteria > Pseudomonadota > Gammaproteobacteria > Pseudomonadales > Halomonadaceae > Halomonas. The sequence goes on along the minus strand of JAGYKP010000086.1, from coordinate 229,413 downwards.
CCATACCAGAGCTCCGCGAGCTTGCCGTCGCGATAGATCGCCATGCCGGAGCCGGCATCGCCGGGGTTGGGCTCACAGGCGCCGTCGCAGTAGATCTCCGTGTCGTAGGTCTTGCCCCCGGCGACGGAGGTGCCGGGCGAGGCGTGGGCGCCTTGCGCCGTGGCGGCCGTTTCGCGGGCGTGCCCGAGGCCTCTCCGCTGCCTGGCGGGGGGCGGCCCCACCCGGGCCCTTCGAGAAGGCCGCTTCGGCCGCTTCCCGGGAGGGGAAGGACTTGAAGCGTGCCTTGGGGTAGCCCTTCACCTGGCGGCTGCACTCCTCCCAGGAGGTGAAGATGCCGGTCTGACGGCCGACCCAGACGACATAGAACTTGGGGCCCTTGCTGGCTGCCATGGCCTGCTCCTTGGCAATAATTCGGCCCGCCATGATACATGACTCGCCCCTTCAAGGCTGGGCTTGCCTCATAGCGAGATCAGCACCCCGCCGCCCGCCAGCAAGGCGACTACTGCCCAGGCGGGCAGCTTCCATACGCCGAGCAGCAGGAAGCCGGTGAGCGCCAGGGCGAACTCCCGGGGGCCGAGGATGGCGCTGGTCCACACCGGTTGGTAGAGCGCGGTGCCCAGGATGCCCACCACGGCGGCATTGGCGCCGCGCATCAGCGCCTGGGCGCTGTCCCAGCGGCGGAAGCGGTTCCAGTGGGGAAGCACCGCCACCAGCAGCAGCATGCCGGGCAGGAAGATCATCGCCAGCGCCAGAGCGGCGCCGAACAGGCTGCCGCCAAGTGGCCCCATGACGGCACCCAGGTAGGCCGCAAAGGTGAACAACGGCCCGGGGATCGCCTGGGCGGCGCCGTAGCCGGCCAGGAAGTCATCCGGGCTCACCCAGCCGGACTGCACCACCTCGGCCTCGAGCAGCGGCAGCACCACATGGCCCCCGCCGAACACCAGGGCGCCGGCGCGGTAGAAGGCGTCCATTACCGCCAGCGTCATGCGAGGGTGTGGCCCAGGCCAGCAGCGGCAGGACCACCAGCAGCACGCCGAAGCCGGCCCCCGCCAGGCGGCCGGCGCGGCGGGAGACGGGCAGGGTCAGGGGATGCACCTCGGCCTCGGCGTGGGTGCGGCAGAGCAGCATGCCGGCAACGGCGCCGACGACGATGGCCGCTACCTGGCCCAGCGGGCCGCTCACCAGTACCACGGTGAATACCGCGGCCAGCGCGATTCCGGCGCGGCGCCGGTCGGGGCAGAGGTTGCGTGCCATGCCCCACACCGCATGGGCGACGATGGCCACGGCGGTGACCTTGAGACCGTGGATCAGGCCCTGGCCGATGGGTCCCTCGAACAGGGCGGCGCCCATGGCGAAGAGTGCCAGCAGGATCGCCGAGGGGAGGGTGAAGGCCGTCCACGCCGCGAGCGCCCCCCAGGGGCCGCCGCGCATCAGTCCCAGGGCGAAGCCCACCTGGCTGCTGGCGGGGCCGGGCAGGAACTGGCACAGCGCCACCAGGTCGGCGTAGGCCTGCTCGGTCAACCAGCGGCGCCGCTCCACGAACTCGCTGCGGAAGTAGCCGAGGTGGGCGATGGGGCCGCCGAAGGAGGTCAGGCCGAGCAGCAGGAAGGCGCGGAAGACCTCGCGTGAGGCGGCCCGGTGTTGCCTGGTCGTCGCTCATGGCACTCTCCTGAAGCCTGTGGCAAGGCTGTCACCCTGCGGGTGAGGGGTGACGGCCGTGTGACAGGGGAGCATAGCCGATCGGAGGGGGACGAATCAGGTCTCCGGGTTGAGCCGCGGGTGGGTCTCTTCTCCCCAGGCCATGACCAAGGCGCTCGAGAGAAACATGGCGATGACCACGAACCAGAAGCCAGCGGTAACGGCGCCGGTAAGGTGGGCCACCAGGCCGAAGCCCAGGGCGCCGATCCCGTAGCCAAGGTCGCGCCAGAAGCGGTAGATGCCGATCGCGGAGCTGCGCCAGTTGGGGTGGGAGATATCCGCCACCGCCGCGCTCAGGTTGGGGTAGAGCAGGGCCATGCCGAAGCCGGTGACGGCGGCCGCGAAGGACCACCAGGCCACGCCGGTGCCCAGCAGGTCATCGGGGCCACGCCGCCGCCGCAGATCCACATGCCCCAGACGATGGGCCTGAGGCGGCCGACATGGTCCGACAGCCTGCCGGTGACGAACTGGGAGCCGCCCCACACGAAGCCGTAGACCCCCACCACCCAGCCGATGGCATCGAGGCCAAGGCCCTGCTGGTAGAGGAAGACCGGGTAGAAGACCCACACCAGGGCGTCGACGAACTTCTCCACCAGGCCTGCCTGGCTGAAGGCCGCCATGCGCCGGTCACGCCAGCTCATCAGTGCGAACATCTCGCCGGTGGTCGGGGCGTCCGAGACCAGACGCGAGATCCTGGCCCTCGGCCCGTCGGGGTTGCCGCTGGCGTGGCGAGCGCTTTCCGCCTTGGCCCAGGCGTGCGTCTCGCGGATCGAGGTCAGGGTCAGCACGATGGCCAGCGCGATCACCACTGCACCGAACACGAAGAGCCCCAGGCGTGGGCCGCAGGCCCCATGGCCGTGCAGCACCGTCACGACCCCGGCCACGGCGACCCCTACGTAGCCCGAGAACTCGTTCATGCCCATGGTGAAGCCGCGCTCGTTGGCCCGGGTGATATCCATCTTGGCGGTCTGGGTCATCGACCAGCAGAGCCCCTGGTTGATGCCCAGCAGCACGGTGGCGGCGACGATCCAGCCCCAGGAGGGGGCGTACAGCACCATGAACGGAATCGGGATGGCCGATAGCCAGCCGAACAGCAATACCTTCCTGCGCCCGATGCGCTCGGCGAGCCGCCCCGCCACGAAGTTCAGGGCGCCCTTCACGAAGCCGAAGGCCACCACGAATGACGTCAGCATCATGAAGGAGCCCTCGGCAACGCCGAACTCGGATTCTGCCAGCGCCGGCACCACGGTGCGCATCATGCCGATGGTCAGGCCGACCAGAAAGACCTGGCCTAACTGATGGCTGAACTGGTGGAGATTCTCGCGTATGCCGTGCCTATAGTGTTCGTGAGACGAATCGGGGGATGCCATCTGGCCCTCCTTGGGCGCGAGCCATCGCTGTGGCGAGCTTATGTGGTGTCAGAGGTGAAAAGGGAGGCGTCGAGTTGGACGCGAGCGCTTATGAGGCTTGGTACGAAACGCCACGCGGGCGATGGATCGCCAGCCGTGAGCTTGACCTGGTTCGGGACTCGCTTGAGGTCCACACTGGTGAGTCGCTGCTGGACGTCGGCTGCGGTACCGGCTATTTCACCCGTGGCCTTGCCAGGCAACGAAAGGGGCCCGTGTCCGGCATCGATATCAACCCGGCCTGGGTGGCTTACGCCACACAGCGGGATGACCTCGATATCGACTGGCTGGTCGGTGATGCTCAGGCCCTTCCCTTCGGGAACAAGAGCGTTGACCTGGTCGTATCGATCACCGCGTTGTGCTTCATCGAGGATGAGCGCCAGGCCGTCAGGGAAATGGTCAGGGTAGCGCGTCGGCGCGTCGTACTGGGGTTGCTGAACCGAAACAGCCTGCTGTGGTGGCAGAAGGGACGGCAAGGCGGTCGCGGCGCCTACCGGGGCGCACGCTGGCATACGCCACGCGATGCACGGGCGCTGTTCAACGGCCTGCCTGTCACCGGGGTCAGCGTCAGCAGCGCCATCTGGCTGCCGGGTGGCGGCTGGCTGGCCCGGCATACCGAGGGATTTTGGCCTGCGTGGCTGCACGGCGGTGCCTTCCTGCTGGTGGCAGCAGACCTGGCCCGCTAGGCGAGCTTGCCGACGAACAGCCTTCGCCATTGCACTGTCTTTTTGGTGCCTAACGGCCATCGACGAGGTGCCGCCAAGCGTGGACCAGCGCAGCGGCGGCGGTCGCAACCTCTTCCGCCGTGGTATCCCAGCCCACTGACAGCCGCACGGCACCGAGCGCGCGTGCCGTATCGAGCCCCATCGCGCCCAGCACCCCGCTGGGCGTGGACGCTCCACTATGGCAGGCCGAGCCGACGGAGGCCATCACCGTGTCACGGGCAGCATCGAGCAATGCCTGGCCGCTGACCGAGGGGAAGGACACGTTCAGGGTATTGGGCAGGCGCGCCTCGGCGTGTCCATTGAGGCATAGCCCGGGGATGTCAGTACTGAGCCGTTGATGCAACTGGTCGCGGCGATCGTGCAACGTGGTGTCGTTTTTGGCCAGGCGTCGGGCCGCCAGATTGGCGGCCACCCCCAGGCCGATGATGGCCGGGACGTTCTCGGTGCCGGGTCGCAGCCCCTTCTCATGACCCGCCCCAAACAGGACCGACCGTATCGGGGTCCCCTCCCGCACGTAGAGCGCGCCGACCCCTTTGCTCGCCTGAAACTTGTGGCCGGCGATGGTCAGCAGATCAATGCCCAATGTCTCGACATCGATGGCGATCTTGCCAACCGCTTGGGCAGCATCGGTATGCAGCAAGACGTCATGGCCGGCGAGCTGCCTGGCGATATCGGCAACAGGCTGAAGGGTGCCGACCTCGTTGTTGGCCAACATGATCGAGACCAGGGCCGTGTCCGGACGCACGGCGTCGACCACGGCCTCGGCTGAGGCCTGCCCCGTTTCATCGACTGGCACGATGGTCAGCCGCCACCCCTGGGCTTCCAGATATCGAGCCGGGGCCATGACGGCGGGATGTTCGACGGCGCTGATGACCAGATGCCGTTTGCCAGGGGCACAGGCTCGGGCCACGCCCAGCAGGGCCAGGTTGTTGGCTTCGGTGGCGCAGCCGGTGAACACCAGGCTCTCTGCCTGTGCGCTGATGAGGGAGGCAATGGCGTCTCGTGCTGTGGCGATCTGCGCCGCTGCTTCCCGCCCTAACACGTAGCTAGACGAGGGGTTACCGAAACTGTGGCGCAACGTGGTGGCCATCGCCTCGGCCACTTCCGGCGCGACCGGTGTGGTGGCGTTATGATCCAGATAGATCGGGGCTGGCATGGCGTAAGGCTCCCTATGGCTCACGCGGTCCAGAGACTTGGCTGGCCAGCGGTGATTTGGCTTTCACGCTGAACCAGAGGGTGGCCAGGACCACCAGGAGGATCAGCGGCAGCATGGTGAGGTTGAGGACTTCCCACCCCAGATGGTGCAGCAGCTGGCCGGCCATCAGCGAGCCGATGGCCACCAGCGTGAAGATGATCAGATCGTTGACGCCCTGCACCTTGCCCCGCTCGGCCTCGCCATGAACCGTGGAAAGCATGGCGCTGCCACCCACGAACAGGAAGTTCCAGCCGACGCCCAGCACCACCAGCGCCACCCAGAAGTGCGCCAGGCTGGTACCCAGGTTGGCGACCAGTACCGTGCCGATGAGCAGTATCGCTCCGGTGAGCAGGATACGTTCCACGCCGAAGCGGGCGATCAGGCTGCCGGTCACGAACGACGGTGCAAACATGCCCAGCCCGTGCCACTGCATGATGAAGGCGACCTGGCTCATCTCGAAGCCTTGAGCGCGCATGGCCAGTGGCGTGGCGGTCATCACCAAAATCATGATGGCGTAGCCCACCGCACCGGCCAGTACCGCCACTCTGAATTTGGGCTGGGTGGCGATGACCGCCATGGGGCGTGATGACTCGCCGGGCTGCGGCTCGCCGCTGGGCGGCACACGCAGTTGCGTCAGCAGACCGATGGCCAGCAACGCGAGGATGGCAATCACCAGATAAGGCCCTCCGGAAGGCACGCCGGCGATGAGGCCGGTGGCAGCGCTGGCGTTCCAGGGACCGAGGAAGGCGGCGGCCACGCCGCCGGCCATGACGAAGGAGATCGCTCGACTACGAAAGGCGGGGCTCGCCACGTCGGCAGCGGCGAAGCGGTAGTACATGGCGAAGCCCTGGTAGAGCCCCAGTAGCAGGTTGCCGGCGCAAAATAACCAGAAAGAGCCCAGCGCAATGGCACCGAAACTCAGCAGGCCACCGGCCACGCCCCCCAAGCTTGCCCCGGTGATGAAGCCATGTCGGCGGCCTACGCGCTTCATGTAGAGCGAGGCCGGCAGGGTCGAGAATACGGTGCCCAGCATCATCATGGCGATGGGCAGCGTGGCCAGCCCAGGGTCGGGGCTCAACTGCTGGCCGACCACCCCACTCAAGGTCATCACGGTGATCGCCGCCACCATGAACATCATCTGGCTGGTCACCAGGATGGCGACGTTCTGTTTTTCCCGGCGTACCGGCTCCATCGCGATGCTCTCCATGGGTCGTGAGGAATGAGGTGATTTGGGTGGACCTAGAACACAAGTACCTTGTCGGCCTGCTCGGTGGCTTCAGCCAAGGCGTCCATGGTGCTGCGCTCGGCGCCCTTCACCACCTCCTCCTCGGTGATGCCGCGGGCATCCATGCAGGTACCGCACAGCAGCACGCGGCCCTTGGTGGTGACCCGCTTGACCATGCGCTCGGCGTTGTAGAAGCCATCCGGCGTCTTCTGGCCGGCCTTGGCGCCGGAGACGGCATCGCCCATCAGGAAGACCGTCACCTCGTGCTCGCGCTTGATCAGGGCGTGGGCCAGGCGCAGACCGTTGTAGAGACGCTCGGTGCCGTAGGGCGGGTCGTTGATGATGATGAGGCTATTCATTGGAAGGCTCCTTTTGCCATTATTCTATGAAACGATAGAATGATGGTGATGGATGCCAATGCGTGTCAAGTGGCACGATGGTTACCGTACCTTCAAGAGAGTGAACATGAGCGATCAACAGCAGCTTCTGGATACCCTGGCCCAAGTGGGGCGTGCGCTGGGCAATGGGCATCGCCTGGCACTGCTGGAACGTCTGGCCCAGGGCGAGGCCCCGGTGGAGACCCTGGCGACGACCGCCGGTCTCACGGTCGGCAATGCCTCACAGCACCTGCAGCAGCTGCGTCGCGCCGGGCTGGTCACCGCCAGCCGTGCGGGCAAGCAGATGATCTACCGGCTGACCGACGAGCGTATCGTCAGTCTGATGGGGCTGCTTCGTGAGATCGCCGAGACCAACCTGGCGGAGATGGAGCGCCTGGTCGGGCAGCTGTTCGCCGATGACGACGCCCATGGTGCCCTGGAAGCCGTCACCCGGGACGAGCTGATGGCAGGTCTGGAGCGTGGAGAGGTGGCTCTGCTGGACGTGCGCCCCGAAGATGAGTATTCGGCCGGCCACCTGCCGGAGGCGATCAACATCCCCTTGCCGGTGCTGGAGCAGATGCTGGAGCGCCTGCCTCGTGACAAGGAGATCGTGGCCTACTGCCGTGGCCCCTATTGCGCCCTCTCCCACGAGGCCGTGCAGCGCCTGCGTCAGCTCGGATACCGAGTTCGACGTTTCGAGGAGGGTTACCCGGAATGGAAGGCGGCGGGGCTGCCGGTGGCATAGTGCCGGGCGGCAAGCGGCGCCACGCGCGGCTATACCGCCCCGGGCAGGAACTGGCGGCACAGTGCCGCCACCGGGATGCCGCCGGCGATGGCCGGCAGCGGCTTCTTGAGCGTCAGCATGATCACGGCAGTGGTGAGCAGCGCCAGGCGGGCGCCGGTGTCGCCGGTGACCGCCAGGGGCGCGAGCAGCGCCACCAGCACCGAGCCGGACATGGCGTGGATGAACTGCCGCACCCGGTAGCCGATGGGCACGAAGGACATCACGAAGACCCCGCCCCAGCGCGTCGCCAGTGTCACCAGCGCCATGGCCAGGATGACGAAAAGTGCCCCCAGGCCGCTCGTCTCGAGGCTCATTCGCGCTTCCCCCAGGCCAGGCCGATCAGGCCGCCGGCGATGGCGCCCACCACCACGTGGCTGTTCTCCGGCAGGTAGTAGAACGCGAGCAGAGAGGCGCCGGCGGCCACCGTCCAGATCAGCAGCATGCGCAGGTTCTTCTCGCCGCCCACCACCATGGCGAGAAGGAAGCAGCCCATGACCATGTCGAGCCCGAGGCTCGCCGGGTCCTGCACCGCGCCGCCGACGTGCAGGCCCAGCCAGGTGCCGAACACCCAGAAGCCCCACAGCGCGATGCCGCCGCCCAGCAGCAGCCCCAGTCCCGGTCGGCTACGACCGAAGGCCTGCATGGCCATGGCCCAGTTGGCGTCGGAGGCGACCAGCATGATGCCGTAGCGCCGGGCCGGCGAGAGCGGTTCGAGCCAGGGATATAGGGTGGCGCCCATCAGCAGGTGGCGGGCATTGATGGCGAATACCGTCACCAGCAGGGTGAAGAAGGGCACCTGTGGCCCCCACAGCTCCAGGGCGGCGAACTGCGAGGCCCCGGCGAAGACCACGGTGCTCATCAGCACGATCTCCAGGTCGCCGAGCCTGGCCTGGGTCGCCGCCAGGCCGAAGGCAATTCCGAAGACGATGACGAACAGCGAGAGCGGCAGCAGCGCCTTGAATCCCTCCCATACCAGCGCCCGATCCAGGCGGTGGGGGCTCGCTTCCTTGCGTGTCATGGGGGCTCCTCTACGCCCAGTCGTCCGGGCTTGTTGATATTGTGTTGTTATCAGTTCGCCATCCCTGGCGGCCCGGAATCAAGCTGGCCTGGCCGGTGACGGAGTGCGCGCTGCGTGCGGTCGGCGAGGATGGCGTCGTCGCGCAGCTCCGGGCGCACGATATCGTCCTGGGTCAGGTCGAGCGCGGCGAGGCGGGCGAGGGTGGTGGCCGGCCGTTGGCGGCTGGCGGTCTGGGCGAGATGGCTCATGTCGGTCTCCTTTTCCCCTGTCTGGAGGTCGTGGTTCGGCAAGCGCCGACCCAGGGGAGAGGAGCCGTGCGCCGCTTTAGCTGCATTTCTATCCCGCCCGCAAGTTGGTGCTTAAATCGGCGGTGGCCCGAGGGCCAGATACACAAAACCCGCTTTGCAGATGCTAAAGCGGGCTCTTGGCGTCGCTTTAGCTGGATTTGTAGAGCGCCCGCAAGCTGGATTCAAATCGGCGCTGAACTCAAGGTACGGCGGTGCCGCGGAGTTGTCAATTGCCCGAGGCAAAGCAGGCGCACGTTGACGTTGAGTTGCCCCGGTCAGCCGACCCAGCGAGTTTTCTCTGCCATGATGCAGGCTTCATCTTCCAAGGAGAACTCCCCGATGAGCGATACCGCCCTGATGATCGTCGACCTGCAGAACGACTACTTCCCCGACGGCAAGTGGCCGCTGGTGGGCATCGAGCCGGCCGCCGAGCAGGCCGCTGCCGTGCTCGGGCACTTCCGCGAGCGCTCGCTGCCCGTCGTGCATATTCGCCACGAGTTTCCCTCCGCCGAGGCGCCCTTCTTCGCGCCGGGCAGCGAGGGGGCGCGCATTCACGCCACCATGGCGCCGCAGGAGTCGGGCAACGAGTCGGTGGTCCTCAAGCACAGCGTCAACGCCTTCCTCGGCACCGACCTGCACGAGCAACTGCAGGCACAGGGCATCGAGAAGCTGGTCGTCGTGGGCGCCATGAGCCATATGTGCATCGACGCCGCCACTCGTGCCGCCGCGGATCTCGGCTATCAGGTCACGGTGCTTCAGGATGCCTGCGCCACCCACGACCAGACGTTCAACGGCGAGACGGTGCCGGCGGCCCAGGTGCATGCGTCCTTCATGGCCGGGCTGGCCTTCGCCTACGCCGCGGTCACCGACACCGCCGAGTGGCTCAAGCAGCAGTCATAGCCTTGCCTGGGGGGCGTAATCCACCACCATGGGGGATAATTCTCCCAACTTCCGCTTTCCAGGAGTGACCATTTACCATGCGTATCAATGCAGACTTTACCCGGCGTGCCGCCGTCACGCCGGAGCAGCACGAGTGGGTGGCCTCGCCCCAGGGCGGGGTCGAGCGGGTGATGCTCGACCGGGTGGGGGCCGAGAAGGCCCGCGCCACCAGCCTGGTGCGCTACGCCCAGGGCTCCCACTTCCCGCCCCACGAGCATCCCGGAGGCGAGGAGATCCTGGTGCTCTCGGGCACCTTCTCCGACGAGAGCGGCGACTTCCCGGCGAGGCTGGTATGTGCGCAACCTGCCGGGTTCCGCCCACCGTCCCTCCAGCGAGCCGGGCGCCACCATCTTCGTCAAGCTGTGGCAGATGCCGGCGGAGGATGACCGGCACGTGCGGGTCGATACCAGCGATGCCGAGGCGTGGCATCGCGAGGCGGAGGGCCGCGAGGTCTGCCCGCTGTTCGAATCCGCCGCCGAGCGGGTCTGCCTGGAGCGCCTGGCGGCTGGGCAGGCAGGCGCTGCCGCTCGAGGCAACCCGGGGCGCAGAGCTGCTGGTGCTGGCCGGCGAGCTCAGCCTCGACGGCGAGGCCCGCTAGAGAGCGGGGAGTTGGCTGCGCCTGCCCCCGGGCGATACACCCACCCTGGTCGCCGGGGCGGATGGCGCCACCTGCTACCTCAAGCGGGATCACCTGGGCGAGATTCGTTCGCCGGCGTGAAGCTTGCCTCTGCCAGCGCCACCAGGTTGTGCAGGGCCGGGGCGTCGTTGCCGCGGCGCCAGGCCAGCCACAGCGGCATATCGCATCCGCTGAGCTCTGCCATTTCCAGGTAGCGCACGCCGGGCATGGGGTGGCAGCGGCTGGCGGCGGGAACGATGGCGATGCCGAGGCCGGCGGCAACCATGCTGAGGATGGTGAGGTTGTCGGCGCCATACTGCACCACCCTCGGCGTGAAGTTCAGGCGTTCGAAGTGGGCCACCACACGGTCGAAGTAGACCGGCGAGACGCTGCGGAAGCCCCATACGAAGTCGGCTTTCTCCAGTTCTGCCAGCTTGCGGGGAGGTTCTGCTGCCCAAGGCGATGACTCCGGTACGGCCAGCAGCAGATGGTCGTGCTGCAACTGGCGAGTCTCGAGGCCGGGCTGCTCACCGTCATCCAGATAGAGGATGCCCGCATCCAGGCTGCCTTCGCGCAGCTTCTCCAGCTGGGGCCCCGAGAGCAGGGGGAAGACCTCGAAGGCGACCCGCGAGTAGCGATCCCGGTAGCGTCTGAGCAGGTCTGCCACCTCGGGTACCCACAGGTGGGTCACCGTCACCCCCAGGCTGACCTTGCCGATCACCCCCTGGCCCAGTGCCGAGAGCCGCGAGCGGATTCGGGTGCGAGCATCCAGCAGCTGTATGGCCTCCTCGTAGAGGGCATCGCCGGCCACGGTCAGGCTCACTCCGCGAGCGTGGCGTTCCAGCAGTTGGGTGCCAAGGTCCTCCTCCAATAGTCGAACCTGGCGGGTCAATGCCGGCTGGGCGACGTGCACCCGGCGGCTGGCCGCGGAGATCGAGCCGGTCTCGGCAACGGCCACGAAGTAGCTGAGCTGGCGGAATTCCATGGGGTTGGGCCTGGGAGGAGAGCGTCAAGAGGGACTTTACCCATGCCATAACGGCATGTCAGCTATTCAAAAGCGATATTTTTGCTATCGCTTGCGGCGTTCCATAGTGGAAGGACAACCCACAACAAGTCTCGCCCCGTGCGAGCCGGAACGACCCCATGACCAAGACCTATCACCTGCTGACCGGGCTGCACTTCGCGCTGTGCACCCTGGCCATGATCTGGCCCGGCGCCTTGATCGCCAATCGCATCGAGCCCACCGTGCTGGGCCTGCCCTTCCTGTTCTTCTGGTACACCCTGTGGATGCTGCTGCTGTTCGTGGGCATGTGGGTGGCCTTCGTGATCCGCCACGGGGGTAACCACCATGAGTGATACCGCGATCGTCATCGGCATCACCCTGGTCTACCTGGTGATGGTGCTGGCCGTGGGCCTGCGTGCCCGGGGCCAGGCGAGCTCGAGCCTGGAGGGCTATGTCGCCGGCGGGCGCCACGTGGGTGTGGTGATCCTGTTCTTCATCCTCGGCGCCGAGATCTTCTCTGCCTTCGCCTTCCTGGGCACGCCCGGCTGGAGCTACCAGCACGGGGCGCCGGCATTCTATATCCTCGCCTATCTCTCGCTGGTGCCGATCACCATCTGGGCGCTGGGACCGCGGGTAGCCAAGCTGGGTCGTGAGCGTGGCTACCTGACCCAGGGCGACATGATCGCGGACCACTACCGCAGCAAGCCGCTGGGGATGCTGGCCGGGGTGATCGGCGTGGTGGCGCTGGTGCCCTACCTGACCATCCAGATCGCCGGTGCCGGGCTGCTGTTCCAGGCCGCCACCGACGGCGCGGTACCCTTCTGGCTGGGTGGGCTGCTGGCCTTCCTGGTGGTGGCGGCCTACGTCTTCACCAGTGGCCTGAGCGGCATCGGCTGGACCAACCTGGTGCAGGGCGTGATGATGATCGTCATCGCCTGGTTCCTGGGCCTGGCCATTCCCGAGCGCCTCTATGGCGGGGTGGGGGAGATGTTCAGCCAGCTCCAGCAGCAGGCGCCGGAGTACCTGACCATGCCCGGTGCCACCGGCATGGGCTGGGGTTACTTCAGCACCGCGGTGCTGGTCAGCGCCTTCGGCGGCGCCATGTGGCCCCACCTGTTCATGAAGTTCTACTCCGCCGACAGCGGCAAGACCCTGCGCAAGGTGAGCGTCTTCTACCCGCTCTACGCCTACCTGCTGGTGCCGCTGCTGTTCATCGGCTTCGCCGGCATCCTGGCCTTCGCCGACGCGCCCCTGGAGCGTTCCGACACCGTGCTGCTGCGCATGGTGATGGATGTGGCCAACTTCTCGCCCTGGGTGATCGGCCTGATGCTCTCCGGCGCCCTGGCGGCGGCGATGTCCACCGGTGCCAACCTGGCTCATACCGCCGCCGTGGTGCTGGTGCGCGATGTCATGGGCCCCACCGTGATGAAGGGGGCCAGCGAGAAGGCCACGATCGGTGCCACCCGCTGGAGCGTGCTCGGGTTGTCGCTGGCGGCCTATGGCCTGGCCCTGCTCAATCCGGGATCGCTGGTGATGATCCTGCTCACCGCCTACGGGCTGATCGTTCAGCTCTTCCCCATGGTGATCGGTGCGCTGTTCATGCCGACGCTGCGCCGTGCCAGCGTCATGGCCGGTGCGCTGGTCGGTAGCCTGGGCTATCTGCTGATGGATTTCGTGTGGAGTTCCCCGTTTGGCTGGCATGCCGGGGTGTGGGCCATGCTGTTGAATATTGTGGTAGTGGCTGCCTGGCAGCGCTTCGGACGCCCCGATAGCGATGTGTCCCTCACCCGTCCGGCAAGTCGCTGATTCGCCAAGGAGACCCGAATGACGACGCAAACCGACACTGCTATTGCGAAAGGCCATGATCTGCACGCCGCCATCGGCGCCCAGGTGGAGTCCGCCTTCGCCGGCGTGCAGGCGCTCTACCGGCGGCTGCACCAGTACCCCGAACTGCCCTTCCAGGAGCATGAGACCAGTGCACGCCTGGCCGAGGCCCTGGAGGGTCTGGGCTTTGAGGTGACCCGCGGCGTGGGCGGCACCGGCGTGGTGGCCGTGCTGAAGAACGGCGAGGGGCCGACGGTCGATGCTGCGTGGCGACATGGACGCCCTGCCGATCAAGGAGGACACCGGCCTGGACTACGCCAGCCGCGAGACCGCCGAGACCGAGAGTGGCACGGTGCCGCTGATGCACGCCTGCGGCCACGATCTGCACAGTAGTTGCATCGTCGGCAGCGCCGCGGTAATGGCCGGGCTCAGGGAGCGCTGGTCCGGCACCCTGGTGCTGGTCTGCCAGCCGGCCGAGGAGATCTTCGGTGGCGCCCGGGCGATGCTCGACGATGGCCTCTATGCGCGTTTCGGCCGCCCCGACGTGGTCCTCGGCCAGCACAACATGCCGGCGCTTGCCGGCAGCGTCGGACATATCGCCGGCAGTGCCATGGCTGCCTGCACCAACCTGGCGGTGACGATCCATGGCGCCGGTGGCCACGGCTCCATGCCGGCCCAGACGGTGGATCCGGTGGTGATTGCCGCCCACGTGGTCACTCGGTTGCAGACCATCGTCTCCCGGGAGGTGCCGCCGGAGGAGACAGTGGTGGTCACGGTGGGCAAGCTCGCCGCCGGCACCCAGGCCAACATCATCCCGCACTCCGCGGAGCTCGAGATCAACATCCGCAGCTTCGACAACGCCCTGCATCGCCGGGTGGTGGCGTCCATCGAGCGCATCATCCGCGCCGAGTGCGAGGCGGGTCGCTCGCCCAGGCCCCCGGAGTTCCGGGTGCTCAACGAGACCATCGCCCTGCACAACGATCCGGACACGGTGGAGCGGGTGCGCCACGCCCATGGCGATCACTTCGGCGAGGAGAATCTCTATGCCATGCCGCGCCTGAATGGCAGCGAGGACTTCCCGTTCTTCGGCAACGCCGAGGCGGGAGGCTTCGGTGGCGAGGATATTCCCTACGTCTACTGGTTCATCGGTGCCACGCCGGCCGAGCGCTGGGCCGAGACCTCGGGGGAGGGCGTGGCACAGAAGATGCGTCACCTGGAGATGCCGCACTCACCCTACTACTTCCCCGGCAACGAGGTGACGATGCGTACCGGCATCGAGGCGCTGGCGGTGGGGGCGCTGGCCTGGCTGGCCAACTGACGCCCACCGCTGTTGGCGCATGACGCCGCATCGCTGCATGACACAACAAGCGCCGGCCCCATGGGGCCGGCCTTGTTGTGGTTGGTCTGCTCAGCACTCGATGGCGTTGACGGCCAGCCCGCCTGTCGAGGTCTCCTTGTACTTCGCCTGCATGTCGGCGCCGGTGTCGCGCATCGTACGGATCACCTTGTCCAGCGAGATGAAGTGCTCGCCGTCGCCACGCAGGGCCATCTGGGCGGCGTTGATCGCCTTCACCGAGGCGATGGCGTTGCGCTCGATGCAGGGCACCTGGACGAGGCCGCCTACCGGGTCGCAGGTCAGGCCCAGGTTGTGCTCCAGGCCGATCTCGGCGGCGTTCTCCACCTGGCTGATGGAGCCGCCCATCACCTCGGTGAGGCCGGCGGCGGCCATGGCGCAGGCCGAGCCTACCTCGCCCTGGCAGCCCACCTCGGCGCCGGAGATGGAGGCGTTCTTCTTGCACAGGATGCCCACCGCGCCGGCGGTGAGCAGGTAGTCCAACACGTCGCGCTCGCTGGCGCCCTTGCGGAACTGCATGTAGTAGTGGAGCACCGCCGGGATGATGCCCGCCGCACCGTTGGTGGGCGCGGTGACCATGCGCCTGCCGGCGGCATTCTCCTCGTTGACCGCCAGGGCGTAGAGGTTGACCCAGTCCATGGCCGACATGGTGGAGGCGATCAGCGAATGGTCGTCCTCGCTGGCCAGCATGCGCTGATACAGGGTCTTGGCGCGGCGCTTGACGTTGAGCCCGCCGGGCAGCACGCCCTCGGCCTCCATGCCCTTCTTGACGCACTCCTGCATCGCCGCCCAGATCACCAGCAGGCCCTCGCGAATCTCCTCTTCGCTGCGCCAGGCCTTCTCGTTCTCCAGCATCAGCTCGCTGATGCGCAGGTCGTTCTCGCGGCACATGCGCAGCAGTTCGTCACCGGTCTGGAAATCATAGGGCAGCGCGGTGTGATCGGTATCCAGCGCCCCCTCGGCCGCCTGGGCCTCGTCGATGACGAAGCCACCGCCTACCGAGTAGTAAGTGTTGCGGTAGAGCTCGTCGGCGTGACCGTGGGCGATCAGGCGCATGGCGTTGGGGTGGTGCGGCAGGCTCTCCTCCAGCAGCCGCATGTCGCGCGCCCAGACGAAGGGAACGCTGTGACGGCCATCCAGGCGCAGCGCCTCGGCCTCCTGTAGCTCCTCGATGGAGGGGGCGATGATATCGGGGTCGATGTGATCGGGGCGCTCGCCCATCAGCCCCATGAGCACCGCGTGGTCGGTGCCGTGGCCGATGCCGGTGGCGGAGAGCGAGCCGTAGAGCTCTACCTCCACCCGCGCCACGCGGGTCAACAGGTCGCGCTCCTTGAGCTCACCGACGAAGTTGTAGGCGGCCCGCATCGGGCCCACGGTGTGCGAGCTCGAGGGCCCCACGCCGATCTTGAACAGGTCGAAGACGCTGATGGACATGGTCATTCACCTCTTGATGTTGTTACTGCGCCTCGGCTTGCGCCTGCCGGCCCTCGGCGGCGCGGCAGGCGGCCGCGGTGAACAGTACGTCGGTGGAGGAGTTGAGTGCCGTCTCGGTGGAGTCTTGGACCACGCTGATCACGAAGCCGATCGCCACCACCTGCATCGCCACATCGGTGGAGATGCCGAACAGGCTGGCGGCCATGGGGATCAGCAGCAGCGAGCCGCCGGCCACACCCGAGACGCCGCAGGCGGCCAGCGCCGAGACCACGCAGAGCAGCAGGGCGGTGGGGAAGTCGACCGGTATACCCAGGGTGTTGGCCGCGGCCAGGGTGATCACCGAGATGGTGATCGCCGCGCCGGCCATGTTGATGGTGGCGCCCAGCGGGATGGAGATCGCGTAGGTGTCGGGGTCGAGGTCGAGCCTCTCGCATAGCGCCATGTTGACCGGGATATTGGCCGCCGAGCTGCGGGTGAAGAAGGCGGTGATGGCGCTGCCGCGCAGGCAGGTGAAGACCAGCGGGTAGGGGTTGCGGCGGGTCTGCCAGAAGACGATCAGCGGATTGGTGACCAGCGCAACGAACAGCATACAGCCGACGATCACACCCAGCAGCCGGCCATACTCGAGCAGTGCGCCCAGTCCGGCCTCCGCCAGGGTATTGGCGACCAGACCGAAGATGCCCAGCGGGGCGAAGCGTATCACCACGCGCACGATGCCTGAGATCGCCTCGGAGAGGTCGTTGAGCGCGCCGCGGGTGGTCTCGCTGGCATGGCGCAGCATCAGCCCCAGGCCGATGGCCCAGGCCAGGATGGCGATGAAGTTGGCCTCCATCAGCGCGCTGACCGGGTTGGCAACGGCATTGAGCAGCAGGTTGCGCAGGATCTCGATGATGCCGCCCGGCGGGTTGCCGCTGACCTCGGGCATGTCCAGCGTCAGGGTGGTGGGAAAGGTGAAGCTGGCCAGCACGGCGACCAGTGCCGCCACCAGGGTGCCGATCACATAGAGAAGCAGCACGCCGCGAATATGGGTGGGCTGTCCCTTGCGGTGCCCGGCGATGGCCGCCGCCACCAGCACGAACACCAGGATCGGGGCCACGGCCTTGAGGGCAGAGACGAACAGCTCGCCGAGCAGCGAGAACGAGGCGGCGAGGTCGGGCGACACGACGGCGAGCAGGATACCGCAGACGATGCCGATGGCGATCTGGGTGATCAGGCCCAGACGCAGCAGCGGGCCGAAGAGGGTGTTAAGCGTGGAAGTCATCGAGGATCTCTCGGTGGTTGGGTGCTGGCAGGATTGTTGTGTGCCCGGGCCGGATCAGGCGGCCCTGGCCTTGCAGGCCCCCCGGCGAGGTAGCGCCAGGGGGACGGTCTTGCATTGTCGCGGACGAAATGTGCCCGCGGCGGCTGCCTCACGCAACAGCTGCAGCCCTCGGCGGTCGGCTACTTGCGGCAGTCAGTTGCCGTGCCGATCATTTCCCCCGGTAGTAGCCAGGAGCGACGAAGGGGGTCTTGCTGACGGTCATCGGCAGGTGCTTGCCGCGCACCTCGGCGTACACGGTGGTGCCTACCTCGGCGTGCGCCAGGGTCACATAGCCCATGGCCACCGGCTTGCCCACGCTGGGACCGAAGCCGCCGGAGGTCACCGCACCAATGGTGTTGCCTTCAGCGTCGAGCAGCGGGGCGCCTTCGCGCACCGGGGCACGCCCCTCGCCGAGCAGGCCGACCCGCTTGCGGGTATGATCCTTGGCATCGACCTGATGGAGGATCGCCTCGGCACCCGGGAAGCCGCCGGGACGCTCGCCGCCGTTGCGGCGCGGCTTGCCGATGGCCCAGATCAGCCCGGCCTCCACCGGCAGGGTGGTGGTGTCGATATCGTGGCCGTAGAGGCACAGGCCCGCTTCCAGGCGCAGGGAGTCGCGGGCACCCAGGCCAATCGCCTCGACCTCCGGTTCCGCCAGCAGGCGGCGTGCCAGGGCCTCGGTCTGCTCGGCGGCCACCGAGATCTCGAAGCCGTCCTCGCCGGTATAGCCGCTGCGGCTGACCCACACCGGAATGCCGTCGATCTCGAAGTGGCCATGCTGCATGAAGACCATCTCGGTGGCCTCCGGGCACAGCCGCTTCATCATCTCGGCGGTCTGCGGACCCTGGATGGCGATCAGGCCGCGATCGAGCTCCTCGATCTCGTGTCCGGCCGGCAGGTTGGCGCGCAGGTGGGCGATGTCCTGGTCCCGGCAGGCGGCGTTGACCACCAGGTAGAGGTGGTCACCGGCGTTGACCACCATCAGGTCGTCGAGGATGCCGCCCGCCTCGTTGGTGAAGATGGCGTAGCGCTGCATGCCCTCGGGCAGGCCGACGATATCCGCCGGTACCAGGGTCTCCAGTGCCTCGGCCGGGGAGGGACCACGCAGCAGCAGCTGCCCCATGTGCGAGACGTCGAACAGCCCGCAGGCGGTACGCGTGTGCTCATGCTCCTTCTTCACGCCCAGTGGATATTGCACCGGCATCTCATAGCCGGCGAAGGGTACCAGCTTGGCACCGAGCTCGACGTGCAGGTCATGGAGAGGGGTACGCTTCAGCTCGCTCATGGGGGCCTCCGATAACAGGGAAAACGAAGTGGCGTGCCTCAAGGATAGCGGCAACCGGACAGCATAGTGCCTAGAGTAGACGATGTTTCCTATTGGAAACAATGGGTGCGATCAAGAATTGCCGACTCCATGCCGGTCGGCAGGCGTTGCTGGCGAGTGTCAGGTTTTCCTATTGGAAACAGCCCGCGGCGGGGCTGTTTCCCGTGGCAGGAAGCGTGGCAAGGGGTTACTGAGTCAGCGGCCCGCCGTTGACCGCCGAGAGCGCCTCGTTGGCCTCGAGGATCTGGGCCTCGATGCCGGTCACGCCCATGCCTTCCAGGCGGGCGGTGTGCATTCGGCAATAGGCCTCGGCGTCCTCGCGGCTGGCGAACAGGTAGACGCCGCCGGCGCGTCGGGCCTGTTCGTCCTCGGTCCAGATCTTCCACAGCAGGCCAGGCTCGTCGTTGATGGAGCGGGCGAGTGGCGTCATGGCCTCGACCATGGCCTCGCCGAAGGGGCCATCGAAGGGGAAGTGCACCTGCAGAATCGTGGCCATAGGGGCCTCCTGGTGATAGTGGTGGGTATCAGACGAAGTCGGGGTCGTCGGTGCGGAAGGTCGCTTCTTCCTCGCCGGGCAGGGTGATCGAGAACTCGCCGCCGCCCAGGTAGCTGACCGGGTGTCCCTCGCGGGTGCGCAGGGTGGTGTCGCCGCTGACCGGACCGGCGTGGGTCAGTTCGCCGAGCTCCTTGACGCTGACCTGGATGTCGATCATCACCTCGCGGCCCTGATCATCGAAGGCCATGATGGTGCGTTCGTGCTCGCTCATGGGGTTGGCTCCGGCTGGTGTGGTGACAGGCAGTATCGGCATTTTCGGCCCGCGAGGCGAGTGGCCCAACGCCATGGGGCCTGCGCAAAGGCAGGCCCCATCGGCGTCGAACCTTGCTGACCGGCCGTCAGAGCCGACTGGCCACGGCGTCGAGGAAGCCTTGCATGTCGACCAGCGCCTCGCTTGCCGGGTCGGCGGTCTTGCCCTTGAGGTCGCCGGTGATGAAGCCGGCGTCGACGGTGTCGATCAGCGCTGCCTTGAGGCGCTGGGCGTACTCCACCAGGGCCGCGTTCTGCTCGCGCTCGCCCAGGGTCTCCAGGGCGTTGGCCACGGCGAAGAGCAGGGCGGAGGAGTTGAAGTGGGCCTCCTTGCCGTCGCTCTCCAGGTACTTCAGGTAGAGGTCGTGGGCGGTGCCGTGGGGTGCCTCGAACAGCATGGTGCCGTCCTTGCTCTCGATGATCGAGCTGGCGGTGGCCAGGCTGCCGCCGAGCGCGGCGGAGATGTCCGAGAAGATGTCGCCGTCCAGGTTCTGCGCCGGGTAGAGGGCGTTGCGGGGCGGGTCGGTGATCATCTTGATCAGCTGGCTGGAGGGCCGCATGATCATGAACGAGGGCGGCGGGGTGCCATTCTCGGCCAGCTCGCGGCGCACGTCGGTGATCACGGTGCTGAACACCTCGTCGTACTCCATGTACTCGCGCTTGAGGCCGAAGTAGACCTCCTTGCTCTTGCGCGAGGCGTCGCGGAACACCTGCAGCACCCAGTCCTTGATCGCCTCGTGGTCGTTGGACATCAGCAGGATGGGGTCGCCCTTGCGCACGTGGCGGGCATGCTTCTCCTCGCCGTCGACGATCACCTTGAGGATGCCGTCCTCGTCGGCGGGGGCGTTGAAGCTGCCGTACTGGTCGCCACCGCCGGCGCTCATGCGCGAGATGGAGACCTGGGCCTTGCGGTCGGGGATGCCGAAGTGCTTGAGCTGCTCCACCAGCTTGTGGAGCTTGCGTCCGGTGGTGTTGTCGGGCACGCCCCAGATGGCGCGCTCGGGCGGATTGGCGACGATCCGTGCGGCCTGGGCGTCGATCAGCTCGTAGAAGTAGTTGAGCCCCAGGGCCTCGACCTGTTCGCGGTAGTGCGCGTCATAGATGCCCTCGATGGCGGCACGCATCACCCCGTCATAACCGGAGATCACGGTGTCCTTGAGGCCCAGGTAGATGTCGCGCTTCTCGTCGATGGCGCGCTGGAAGAAGCGGTGGGCCCAGGCCTTGACGTCCTCCAGGTCGTTGGTGGCGAGCAGCCAGGGGTCGCCCTTCTTGACCTCGCGGCGGTGCAGCTCCACCGGGTCGCCGCTGGCACCCACGAACATCAGCTTGACGATGCCGGTGGCGCGCGAGAGCTCGTTGAAGCTCTCCTTGATGCCGCCCACCTCCATGGTGTCGACGACGATGTCGCGGTCGACCCACTCGGGGCGCTTGACCAGCAGGTTGCGGAACTGGATGTCCTCGCGGGTGATGTTGCCGCCGATGCCCTTGCGGATGGCGCCGTTGGGAGACTTGGTGGCCAGCGGGTGCAGCCGGGTGCCGTCGAGATCGGGGTGCTTGGCGAGCAGTTCGCCGAGCTGGGCGCGGTTGACCGTCATGCCGGCGTTCTTGATGCCCACCCCGTGGCGCTTCAGGGCCTCCACGGCGTCGACCACCACCTGGCCGTTGGTCACCAGGCGGTTCTCGGCGGAGAGGTCGATCTCGACCAGGGGGATCTCCAGTCGGGAGGTCACGAAGGTGTCGAGAATCTTCTCGAAGGCTACCTGGGCCATCTCGTCACCGTGGAGGATGACCAGGGGGGCCTCGACTCTGATCTTGCTGCTCATCGCCTCTTCTCTTCTGCTGCCGCTGGAAAGTGCGCATAGGGTACGCCGGAAGGCCCAAGGGCGCCATGCCTCCAAGGGGTAAGGCCGCTCACCCCTCGCTGCCGGCCCAGCGCTCGTCCGGATGGACCTCGTTGGCGGGCAGCACCGGGTCGTAGCCATCCCGACGCAGCGCCTCGATCACCTCCCGGGTGTGGTCGCTGCCGAGGGTCTCCAGGGTGGCCTCCACCTCGGTGGCGCGCAGCGAGAGGTCGGTGAAGGTGCGGTGGTGGGCGATATGGATGACGTTGGCGTGCTGCTCGGCGAGCTGCCGCGTCAGCTCGGCCAGGGCGCCGGGCACGTCGGGAATCGCCACGCGCACGCGCACGATGCGCCCGCTGCGCACCAGGCCGCGCTGGATCACCGAGGAGAGCGCCAGCATGTCGATGTTGCCGCCGCACAGGATCAGCCCCACCTTGCGCCCACGGTAGCGTTCGGGGTCGGCCAGCACCGCGGCGAGGCCCGCGGCGCCGGCGCCTTCCGCCACGCTCTTCTCGATCTCCAGCAGCAGCAGGATGGCGCGCTCGATCTCGGGCTCGTCCACCAGCACGATGTCGCGCACCCGCTCGCGCACGATGGGCAGGGTCAGCTTGCCGGGCTGCTTGACGGCGATGCCCTCGGCCAGGGTGGCCAGCCCGCAGTGGATCTCCTCACCGGCCAGGGCCTGCTGCATGGCGGGGAAGCGTTTGGTCTGCACACCCACGATCTCGATGCCGGGCTTGAGCTCGGTGGCGGCGATGGCGTTGCCGCTGATCAGTCCGCCGCCGCCGATCGGGATCACCAGGGCGTCGAGGTCCGGGGCGTCCTCGAGCATCTCCAGGGCGATGGTGCCTTGCCCGGCGATGATGCGTTCGTCGTCATAGGGGTGCACGAAGACGAGGTCGCGCTCGGCGGCGAGGCGGTGGGCAAAGTCGCCGGCCTCGGTGACGCCTTCGCCCTCGAGATGCACCTCGGCGCCGAGCCGACGGGTGTTGTGTACCTTGAGGTTGGGGGTATGGCGCGGCATGACGATGGTGGCGCGGATGCCCAGCCGGGCGGCGTGGTAGGCCACCGCCTGGGCGTGGTTGCCGGCCGACATGGCGATGACGCCGCTGGCACGCTCCTCGGGGGAGAGTGCCAGCAGGTGGTTGAGCGCCCCGCGCTCCTTGAAGGCGGCGGTGAACTGGTGGTTCTCGAACTTGATGTAGAGCTCGCAGCCGGTGATGCGTGACAGGGTATGCGACAGCAGGCAGGGCGTGCGCTCCACGCTGCCCCGAATGCGTTCGGCGGCGCTACGGATGTCGTCGAGGGTCACACTCATGGCGGGGCGGCTCCTGTTCTGGTCCAGCTTTCATGATGCGTGTTCGCAGAGTTGATGTCGAAATGCATGGCGAGACGCATGTCGAAACCATGTCGTAACCCTGGCGCCTGGGATAGAGTCCCTCTCGATACATTCCTGTGTGTGGTCATGAGGAGAGCGCGATGAACGCCAGCAAGATACTGGAACAGTTGATGCAGCAGGCCGGCGGCCAGTCCGGCAACTCTTCCGGCGGTAGCCAGGGCGGTTCCGGCTTGGATATCAAGGGCATGCTCGACGGGCTCTCCCGCCAGCTGGGCGGTGGGAGCGGGACCGCATCCGGCCAGGGCGGCGGTTCCGGATTCGACGTCAAGAGCCTGCTGGGTGGTGGCGCCCTGGGGCTGCTGGTGGGCTCCAAGCGCGGTCGCAAGCTGGGGGGCAAGGCCCTCAAGTACGGCGCCATCGCCGGGGTGGGGATGCTGGCCTGGAAGGCGTGGCAGAACTCCCGCGGCGCTGCCGGTGGGCAGCAGGGCGAATCGCCCGCCGAGGGCGAGCCGGTGGAGCGCCTGGGCGGCGAGGCCCGCGAGCAGCGCAGCCTGGAGCTGCTGCAGGCGATGATCATGGCGGCCCGCGCCGATGGCCATATCGATGACCAGGAGCGGGAGCTGATCGCCGGCCAGATCGACGCCCTGGGCGCGGACCGCGAGCTGCACGCCTGGGTGGAGCGACAGCTCCAGGCGCCACTGGACGCCGAGGCCCTGGCGGCCCGGGTCGATTCGCCCCAGGCGGCCCGCGAGATGTACCTGATCAGCGTAGCGGTGGTCGACGAGCAGAACGCCATGGAGCGCGCCTGGCTCGACCAGCTGGGCCGCGCACTGGCGCTGCCCGGCGAGGTCACCGCCGAACTGGAGTACCAGGCCCGGGAGGCCGGTTGATGGTCGAGCCCTTGATGGCGCTGGCCACCGGCTTCGGCCTGGGGCTCTCGCCCTGGGCCTCGGGCACCGTCGGTTCTTTGCTGGGGCTGCCGCTGGCCTGGTGGCTGCTGGGCCGCACCCGGCGGGTGCAGGTCGCGGTGACGCTAGGGCTGCTGCTCGCCGCGGTGCCGGTGTGCCACCTGGCCGAGCAGGGGCTGGGCGGCAAGGATGATGGCCGCATCGTGCTCGACGAGATCGTCGCCTTCCCGGTGGCGGTGCTGGGCCAGGCGGCGGCCCGCCAGCCCTGGGCGTTAGCCTCCGCCTTCGTGGTCTACCGGGTATTCGACGCCACCAAGCCGCCGCCGGTGAGCCTGGCCGAGGCGGTGCCCGGCGGTGCCGGTATCGTGCTCGACGACCTTATCGCCGCGGCCATGGCCTGGCTGGTGATGGCCGGCGGCCTCGCGCTGTGGCGGCGGCGGCCTCGCCCCGAGCCGCCGGCCGGGAAGGTGACATCGAAGCTCCGGGCGTCGAGCTGGCGGATCTCGCGGGGGCGGCCCTGCGCGTCGAAGTCGACCAGGCCGATCCCGCTGCCGTTCCAGAGGCGCTCGCCGGCCCTGGCGCGGTCGGGGTCGCGGGGCGTGATGGCCAGGCGACGGCGCTTGGTGAGCCAGTTGAGCGGTGACCAGGGCGCATAGAGCCAGCGGTTCAGGCGATCGAACCAGTCAAGCAGGGTGTCGGGGAAGGCGTTCTTGATGCCGCTGGAGGTGATCTGCCACAGCCGCGGGCCCTGGAGGCGCTGGCGAATGTGGATGTCGTAGGCGAAGGAGTAGTGCACGTCGCCGGAGAGGATGACGTAGTTCCCCGGGGTGCGCGAGTGGCGGAAGATGTTGAGCAGCACGCTGGCCGCGCCGCGGTGGGCCATCCAGTTCTCGGCGTCCACCAGCAGCGGCCTGCCGGCCAGGGTGAACAGCTTCTGGATGACCTCGATCAGCTTGACGCCGAACATCGGCGCCGGCGACACGATGATCACCGAGGGGTGGCCGAGCAGTGCCTGCTGGAAGTCGCTCAGCGCCTCCCAGTCCATCAGCCCCGAGGGGCGTCCGGGATGGCGTTCGCTGCGCCAGCGCCGGGTGCGGGTGTCGAGCACCACCAGCGGCGGGTCTCCCGGGATCTGGTACTCCCAGCCCTCGAAGCGCAGCAGGCGCCGGATCACGGCATCCAGGGCCTCTCCGTCGAGCCAGGCGTCGCCGGCCTCGGCCCGCCCTAGCAGCTTGGCCGCCTCCTCCAGCGGCTCGGCCAGGCGCTCCGGGGCATTGCCCCAGCCCTGGAAGAGCAGGTAGCCGAGCAGGGCGTTGCCGATGATGCGCCGCGAGAAGGGGTGGCCGTAGGCGGTGCGCTCCCAGTCGGCGGTGAGGTTCCAGTCGTCGGTGATGTCGTGGTCGTCGAAGATCATCAGGGTCGGTAGCCGCGCCAGCAGCCGCGCGGCGGCCGACAGGCCGGCCACGAAGCGCTCGATCACCGCGCGTTGCTCGGCGAACAGCGCGGCGTGCTTGTCATCCAGTGCGGGCGTTGCCACCTCGATCAGTTCCCAGAGCGTGGGTGACCACGCCAGCAGGTACATGGCCACCACCTCGGCGAAGGTGGCCAGGTGGTTGTGGGCGTTGGCCGAGGTGAACACCGGCTTGCGTACCCCGCCGAAGAAGCGCTCGCGCAGGTTCTCGCTGCTCTTCACGTCGGGCAGCAGCGATTCGCGATCGTAGTAGTGGGCGGCGTCGCCATGCAGCGCCCGGCTGTCGGCCACCACGGTGCCCTCCAGCGGCTCGTCGAACAGTTCCAGGCGGCGGATCAGGGCGTGGATGGCGACCAGCATGGGGCCGGCGACGTCGTCGGCGTAGATCTGGTCGCCGGTCATCAGCAGCCAGGCGGGGCGCTCCTCGGGGCTCGTGCGGCGCTCGGCCAGCCACGCCTCGGCGCGCACCAGGCCGTCGCCGCCGTCGTGGTGGGGCTTGCGGCAGGAGCCGTGCAGCAGCCGATGGTGGCGGCCGGCCAGCACGAAGGCGGGCAGCGCGCCGTCCGCGTCGAGCAGGTGAGGTCCCCAGTCGGCGATGCCGTGCTCCCCTTCGACAGCCTGTCCGGCGTCACGCAGACGCAGATCATAGGCGATCAGGGTGTCGGTCGGCAGCGGCGACTCGAGGGGCAGGTCGATCAGATGCAGCCAGGCGTGGCGCCCCACCGGCACGCGTCGGCAGTGGTCGTCATCGATGGCCACCCGCCGGGTCGTCTCGTCGCTCGGGGTGAGGGCGAGGGTCAGCGCGAGGGGCGGCTGGCCGCCAGCCACAGCACCAGGCGGTCTGGCGCCAGGCGGCGCAGCAGCGGGCCGGCGAGCACCGGGGGGAGGGCGGTCTCTTCCATGGATGTGGTCGTCATGCGGTTTCCTGGGGTCTCCCCGAGACCGGTCTCGCGGCGACAGGTTCCAGCCTCGCCGATGCAAGGCACCTCGGCAAGCGCCGCGTTGAGGCGTCCCACTGGCGAGGTGCGGGGAATCGCCTACATTGGAGATTCAGATTGAATGGTCATGCAGGCGTCATGTCGGCGTCATCCGGCTGTCACGGCCGGGCGACATAAGGGTACGGCACGTCGCGCCATCTTCGGACCCCACCGCTCGAGGAGAACTTCCCATGTCGATCACCCGTCGCCGCTTCCTGCAGGGCTCGCTGGCCGCCGGTGCGGCCGCCACGCTGCCGACACCCTTCTATATCAATCGGGCCCTGGCCCAGCAGGAGCCGTTGCGCATCTACGCCTGGGCGGGCTACTTCAACGACGCCATGCTGGCCGACTTCACCGACAAGACCGGCATCCCGGCAACCTTCACCCCCTATGGCACCAATGACGAGCTGATGAACTCGCTGCGTGCCAGTGCCGGCGAGGGCTTCGACGTGATCATGCCCACCGTGGACCGGGTGCCGGGCTATCTCGATTACGACCTCATCCAGCCGCTGGACGAGTCGCGCATCAACTGGAGCGGCGCCCTGGACAGCGCCATCTCGGGCTCCGAGACCGGCGGGGTGGTGGATGGCAAGCGCTACTTCGCGCCCAGCGACTGGGGCACCGAGGCGATCACCTGGCACCGCCGCTACGCCGACATCGATCGTGCCAACCTCAGCTATGCCGACCTGTGGAATCCCGAGCACGGCCAGGGCGTCACGGTACGCGGCCACTCGGCGCTGGTGGGGATCGGCCTGTGGCTGGAGCGCGAGGGCAGGTTGCCCCACCCGCTGCTCGACTCCTACAAGAACGAGGAGGCGATGCGCGCCAACTTCGATGTCATCCTCAAGGAGGCGGTCAAGCACAAGGAGCTGCTGGTGCAGTTCTGGAACACCGAGAACGAGGCCCAGGCCGCCTTCCGCACCAACGGGGCCATCATCGGCCAGACCTGGGATTCCACCGCCTTCCGCCTGATCCAGGAGGGCGACGACATCGCCTACGGCGCGCCCAAGGAGGGTGCCCTGGCGTGGATGGAGGGCTTCGTGATCCCCAAGAATGCCCGCAACCCGGATGCCGTCTACGAGCTGATCAACTGGTACTACACCCCCGAGGCCGGCGCCATGTTCGTCGAGGCCACCGGTTACAACTCCACCTCCAAGGGGGCCACCGAGCTGCTGCCCGAGGCGACGCGCAACTTCTTCACCGAGTCCTACACCGAGCAGGATCTCGAGAACCTGTGGTGGTGGCCGATCCAGGAGCCCTGGTACGTGGCGCTGCGCAACGAGTACCAGGACCGCTACCTGTCCGCCTGACGGATGCCTGACCGCGAGGTGACCATGGACGGCAGTGTCCGCCTGGAGGAAGTGGTGATGCGCTTCGGCGACTTCACCGCCATCGACAAGATGTCG
Organism: Halomonas sp.; assembly: GCA_018401555.1. Classification (GTDB taxonomy): domain Bacteria; phylum Pseudomonadota; class Gammaproteobacteria; order Pseudomonadales; family Halomonadaceae; genus Halomonas. The sequence goes on along the minus strand of JAGYKP010000086.1, from coordinate 202,157 downwards.
CTCGAGATCGGCTCGGGGGAGTTCTTCAGCTTCCTGGGCCCCTCGGGCTGTGGCAAGACCACCCTGCTCAACATGATCGGCGGCTTCCTGACGCCCAGCGAGGGACGGGTATCGATCGGTGGCGAGCCCATGGCCGGGGTGTCGGTGAATCGCCGCCCCACGGCGATGATCTTCCAGAACCTGGCGCTCTTTCCGCTGATGACGGTGTTCGAGAACATCGAGTTCGGCCTCGAGGTGCGCGGGGTCGATCGCCGCACGCGGCGTGCCACCGCCGAGCGGCTGCTGGCACTGGTGGCACTCGAGGGCGTGGGGCAGCGCCGGGTCACCGAGCTCTCCGGCGGCCAGAAGCAGCGCGTGGCCATCGCCCGCGCGTTGGCCGTGGAGCCCCGGGTGCTGCTGCTCGACGAGCCGCTCTCGGCGCTGGACCTCAAGCTGCGCCAGCATATGCGCAGCGAGCTCAAGGCGATCCAGCGCAAGACCGGCATCACCTTCATCTACATCACCCATGACCAGGGCGAGGCCTTGACCATGTCCGACCGGGTGGCGGTGATGTCGGCGGGCCGCCTGCAGCAGGTAGCCGATCCCATGACCCTCTATCGCCAGCCGGCCACCGGCTTCGTGGCGGCGTTCGTCGGCGAGAACAACCGCATCGAGGCCAGGGTGATCGACCGCCTGGGCGAGCGGGTGCGTCTGGATGCCGGAGCCCTGGGTGAGCTGGAGGGCCGTGTGGGTGACGAGGCGAGCCTGGGCGGCGGCGCGGAGGTGGCGCTCTATGTGCGCCCCGAACAGCTGCGCCCGGTGGCCGCCGGCACTTCCGGCGACGCCTCCATGGGCGGTTCGACCCTGGTCGCGGAGGTCGAGTCGGTCAGCTTCGAGGGCGCCTGGCTGATGGTGCAGGCGCGCCTCGCGGGCTCCGGCGAGGCGCTGCGGGTGCAGCTGGGCAGCGAGGTGTCGCGAAGCTTCGCCGATGCACTGGTGCCCGGCGAGGCGATCACCCTGGGCTATGACCCCGCCGAGACGGTGGTGCTGCCCCGGGATGGCAGCCCGCGGGTGGACGAGGCCACCGGCGAGGTGGTGGAGGCAGCGGATGTTTAGGCAGCTCGCCGCACGCTTCGGTGGCCCCCTGTCGGCGGCCATCCTGGCGCTGCTGGGCATCTGGCTGATCGTGATGGTGACCCTGCCGCAGCTGCAGATGATCGACTACTCGCTGCGCCCCAACCTGCTGCCCGCCCAGCGCGGCGGCCCCGAGGACGGCTGGACACTGGCCAACTACGCGACCCTGTTCGCCAACGACATCCACCGCGCCATCTTCTTCAAGACGCTGTGGTCCAGCGTGCTGGTGACCCTGCTGACCCTCGCCGTGAGCTACCCGCTGGCCTGGTACCTGGCCAAGGTGGCTACCGCCAGGCAGGCGGCGCTATGTATCCTGCTGCTGATCATTCCCTTCTGGATCAACGAGATCCTGCGCACCTACTCGTGGTTCATCATCCTGGCCTTCCGCGGGCCGCTCAACGAGCTGCTGCTGATGCTGGGGTTGATCGACCGTCCCATCCGCTTCCTCAGCGGCGATGGCGGGGTGATGGTGGGCATGGTCTACGCCTATATCCTGTTCATGGTGTTCCCGCTCTACAACGCCATCGAGAGCCTCGACGACAACCAGGTGCGCGCGGCCCGGGACCTGGGCGCCGGCACGCTGCGCACCCATCGGCGCATCGTGATTCCCCACGCCAAGCCGGGCATCGCCACCGGCTGCATCATGACCTTCATGCTGGCCGCCGGCAGCTATGCGGTGCCGGCGCTGCTCGGCTCGCCGGGCAGCCGCTGGTTCACCCAGATCATCTACAACTGGTTCTTCGAGGGCGGCAACTGGAACCAGGGAGCGGCCTACGCCTTCCTGCTGCTGGTGCTGTGCATCGGCTTCATGTCGCTGGTCATGCGGGTGTTCAAGGTGGGCCTGGGAGATATTGCCAAATGAGTTCGCAACGGCTGCTGGGCTGGGCCCTGCGCGGCTATGTGGTGGTGTTCTTCGCCTACCTCTTCCTGCCGCTGGTCGTCATGGCCGCGGCGACCTTCAACGACAGCCGCTTCCCCACCGTGACGCCCTGGGACGGCACCACCCTGAAGTGGTTCGGCGAGCTCGCCGCCGATGGCGCCATGTGGCAGGCGCTGACCAACAGCGCCATCGTGGCCACGGGGGTGCTGCTGCTGGCGGTGCCCATCGGCATCGCCACGGCGCTGTTCCTCAATACCGTCTCGAGCCGCGCCAAGCCCTTCCTCTATGCGCTGATCCTCTCGCCGCTGCTGACCCCGGGGGTGATCATCGGCATCTCGACGCTGATCTTCTGGCGCCAGTGGGGCGTGGGCGGCGGCATCTTCCTCACCGTGGTGGGCCAGGCCACCTTCATCGCCGCCTACGTGATGCTGATGGTCACCGCCCGGCTGCAGCGCTTCGATCGCACCATGGAGCGCGCCGCCCTGGACCTCGGTGCCAGCCAGTGGCAGATGTTCCGGCGCATCCTGCTGCCCTACCTGCGCCCGGCGATCCTCTCGGCGGCGGTGATCGCCTTCCTGCAGTCCTTCGAGAACTACAACACCACGCTGTTCGTGGTCGGCTACGACACCACCCTGACCGTGTATATCGCCTCCAAGGTACGCACCGGCCTGACCCCGGCAGTCAACGCCCTGGGGCTGATCCTGATCCTGGTGACGGTGCTGCTGGCGGCGGCTTACGAGCTCAAGCGGCGCCGCGAGGCCGCACGGGTGGCCGGCGTATAGGTGTATAGCAGGGGCGCTGGGGGCAGGTCGAAGGGGAGGTCCTACGCCAGGGGTGAGGAGCACTGCTCCGAACGGGCTGGCCATGGATGGCCAGCACCGGTCCTGCAAGCGGAGCAGGATGCGGGAGCGAAGCAGGGCGTCGGTAGCGCCCAGGGAGGGGTTCACAGCGCCTCCCCGTAGGCCTGCCCCCAGGTAAGCCCCGGGGCAGGACCGATGCATGCTGGGGGCCCGCCACAGGAGGGCCCCATGTCCCACGATCACTCCCATCATCAGCATGACTCGAGCAGCCACGACAGCCAGCGTCGCCTTCTCTGGGCGATCCTGCTCACCGCCGGCTTCATGTTCGCCGAGGTGGTGGGCGGGATCCTCTCCGGCTCGCTGGCCCTGCTGGCCGATGCCGGGCATATGCTCACCGACGCGGCCGCCCTGGCCCTGGCCTGGTTCGCCGCCTGGATCAGCCGCCGGCCGGCGGACGGCAGGCGCAGCTACGGCTACCATCGGGTGCAGACCCTGGCCGCCTTCGTCAACGGCCTGACGCTGATCGCCATCGTGGTGTGGATTGCCATCGAGGCGGTGCGCCGTTTCCTGTCGCCGGTGGATGTGATGGGAGCCCCGATGCTGGTGATTGCCGCGCTGGGGCTGGTGGTCAATCTGGTGGTTTTCGCCATCCTCCACGCCGGCGATCGCGACAACCTCAATATCCGTGGCGCGGCCCTGCATGTGCTGGGTGACCTGCTGGGTTCGGTGGCGGCCATCGTCGCCGCCCTGGTGATCCTGGCCACCGGCTGGACCCCCATCGACCCGCTGCTCTCGCTGCTGGTGGCGGGGCTGATCCTGAGGAGCGCCTGGAAGCTCACCCGGGAGGCGGGGCATATCCTGCTCGAGGGGGCGCCCCAGGACCCCGACGGCGAGCAGCTGCGCCGGGAGATACCCGAGGCGCTGCCGGCGGTGCATGATGTCCACCACGTGCATGTCTGGTCGCTGACCCCGGCGCGCCACCTGGTTTCGCTGCACGCCGCGGTGGAGACCGGCGAGGATCGCCAGGCGGTGCTGGTGGCGATCGAAGGCGCTGCTGGTGGAGCGCTACGGCATCCGCCACGCCACCATCCAGCTCGAGGACCGCAACGACTGCGCCGACGAGCGGGAGTGAGGCGGCTCAGGACTGCTCGCGCAGCGCACTGCCGGGCAGCCAGAGCCGGACGCGCAGCCCGCCGGTCGCGGCCTCTTCGAGGCTCAGGCGGCCGCCGTGCAGCTCGGTCAGGTCCTTGACGATGGCCAGCCCCAGGCCGCTTCCCGAACGCTGCTCATCGAGTCGTGCGCCGCGGGCCATGGCGGCCTGGCGCTGGGCCGCATCCATGCCCGGGCCGTCGTCCTCCACCGCCAGCCACACCCCGCCGGCTTCCTCCCCGCCGTTCAGCCGAACCTGACCCGCGGCCCAGCGCAGGGCGTTGTCGAGCAGGTTGCCGACCAGCTCCTGGAGGTCCTGGGCATCCATGCGCAGGTACAGCGGTTCCGGCAGCTCGGCGTGCAGGGTGATGCCGCGGCGCTCGGCCAGCCGGCCCAGCCCCTCGAGGATCGGGGCCAGCACCTCGCCCACCGCGATGCGGGGCGCCAGGCCGGCGTCGCCGGCCGCGGTGGCACGGGCCAGGTGGTGATGCACCGCGCTGTCGATGCGCGCCAGCTCGTCACGGATGCGGCGGCGGCGTGGCTCCTCGATGCCGTCGGCCAGGGTGGTCAGCACGCTGACCGGGGTCTTGAGGGCATGGGCGAGGTTGCCGGCGGCATGCCGGGCGTGGGTCATCAGCCGTCGGTCGCGCTCCAGCACGCCGTTCATGGCTGTCGCCAGCCGGGCCAGCTCCGCGGGTAGCCGGGTATCGAGGCGCTCTGCCTCGCCATCCTCCACGCACTTGAGGCCCGCCTGGAGGCGGCGCAACGGCGCCAGCCCCCAGTGGATCTGCAGTGCCAGGGCGGCCAGCAGCAGCGCGCCCAGGCCCGCCAGCGACAGCGCCACCAGCCGGTCGAAGCGGGCCAGCTCGGCATCCAGGGGGCGCGCGAGACGGCCACGGCGATATGCAGCGGCGACGCCAGTGGGGCGAGGCGAATGTCGCGCTCGATCGAGCGCAGCGGGGTGTCACGCGGTCCCGGGATATCGCGGAAGATGATCTCGCGATGCTCGGCGGTGGCCAGGCGCTGGTCCCACAGCGAGCGTGAGGTGAGGGTATGTTCCCCGCCGTCGCTGACCTGCCAGTACCAGCCGGAGAAGACCTGCGCGAAGCGCGGTTCGCCCAGGGAGCGCTGCTGGACCAGTTCACCCGCGACCTCGTCCCAGGCCAGGCCGGCGATGACGACCTGCAGCAGCGATTCGAGGCGCTGGTCGAAGGCCTGGGTGGCGGTAGCCTGGAAGTGGCGGGAGAGTCCGATGCCGGCCAGCGGCAGCGACAGCACCAGGATCAGCAGGCTGGCCAGCATCAGCCGGGTGGCCAGGGAGAGGCGCCGGGTCTTCATGACGCCGGGGTGTCGCCGACCAGGCGATAGCCCTGGCCGCGCAGGGTCTCGATGCGTGCCGCGCCCAGCTTGCGGCGCAGGCGGCTGATCTGTACGTCGATGACGTTGGAGTCGGGTTCGTGGTCGCGGTCGTAGACGTGCTCGGCCAGTTCGCTGCGGCTGACCACCCGGGGGGCAGCGTGGGCAAGGTAGGCGAGCAGGCGTGACTCCTGGGCGGTCAGGCTGATGGGGCGGCCGGCCAGGGTGACACTGCCGCTGTGGGTGTCGAAGGCGAGCTCGCCGATTCTCAGCACCGGGTGGGCGTGGCCGTGGGTACGCCTGACCAGGGCGCGCAGTCGGAACAGCACCTCGGCGGTCTCGAAGGGCTTGGTGACGTAGTCGTCGGCGCCGGCCGAGAAGCCGGCGGCCTTGTCGGCCCAGCGGGTGCGGGCGGTAAGCACCAGCACCGGCAGCTCGATGCCGTCCTCGCGCCAGTCGGCGAGCCAGCGGCTGCCGTCGCCATCGGGCAGGCCCAGGTCGAGGATCACCGCGTCGTAGGCCTCGGTGCGCACCAGGAAATCCGCCTCGCCGCCGTTCTCGGCCCGCTCCATCAGCAGCCCGGCGTCGCCCAGCGCCTCGCATAGCGCATCGCTCAGGGCGCGGTCGTCCTCCACCAGCAGCACCTTCATGGTGTCACCTCGCGGCGGCGCATGGCATCGATCTTCACCCCTTCCATGCCGACCAGCTCACCGCTCTCGGCGTCGAACTCGAACTCCACCACCTGGCCGTCGGGGCCGAGCATCTCGACCTCGTAGGCTAGGCGGCCGTCATCGCGCTCCAGCTCCACCTCGAGCACCTGGCCTTCAAAGCGGGCCTCCAGCCAGTCAAGCAGCGAGGGCAGCGGCACGATCCGCTCCTCGCGTACCGCCTCGTGGAGGTCGTGCCAGTGCTCATCCGCCGCTGCGGGGGCGGCGGTCAGCAGGGCGAGGAGGGCGGCCAGGGATGGCAGGCCCGGACGGGAAAACAGGGAGGTTGTCATCATGCTCACAGGGTGCCAGGCCGAACATGAACAGAGCATGAATGCTGGCGTCACCCTGGGGCAAGGTCGCATGGCGTGTAATGGCTCCGTACCCCACAGAAAGAGGAATGACCCATGCAACGCAAGATGATCCTGACCGCTTCCCTGGCCGCCCTGCTGGGCGCTGCTACCCTGGCCCAAGCCGCGGATGATCGCCTGGCCACCGAGCGCCTCGACGAGGTGCTGGCCCAGGCCGGTGATTTCGGTTTCCAGACCTTCGAGGAGATCGAGGTGAAGCGCGACGACCGCGTCGAGGTCGAGGGTTGGCTCGACGACGAGTGGCAGGCCGAGGTGAGCTTCGACCTGGCCAGCGGCGAGAGCCTGAAGGAGGAGCGCAAGAAGCGCGAAGGCGGTGCCTGGGGCCTCTCCGAGGCCGAGGTGCGCGACGCCATGGCGCTGGCCGTGGCCGAGGGCCTGGCCGAGTTCGAGGAGCTCCAGGCCGAGCGTGACGGCCGCATCGATATCGAGGGCTACGACGCCGACGACCGTGAGCTGGAAGTGAAGATCCGCGACGGCGAGGTGCTCGAGGTCGAGCGCGACTGAACTGCTCCCGGGGCATCTCCCGGCCAGCGACTCAAGAGTAGATAAGGAGGGCCCGGCGCATGATGCGCCGGGCCCTCTTCCCGTCTAGCGCTCAACGCAGGGAGGTGAGCAGCCCTATCACGCTGACCAGGATCAGCACGGCACCCAGCACCCGGAAGTAGAGGTTGGCGCGGCTGCCACCAGGTAGCGGTGGGCGCGCTCGCCGAGCAGGTGCCCCACCAGGGCGCAGGGCAGCAGCCACAGCTGGTGGATCAACTGAAGGTCGACCCCGGCGATCAGGAAGGAGACCATCTTGATCAGCACCAGGATGAACCACAGCACGAAGAGCGTATCGCGTAGCTGGTGCGTGGCTACGTGGGTGGCGAATACCGCCACGATCAGGGGAGCGCCGATCAGCGAGGTGCCGCTGACGTAGCCGCCCAGCGCCAGCAGCAGGGCATCGACCCAGCGACTGTTGCTGCGAAAGGGCCTGTCCAGCACATAGCCCACCGCGTAGACCATCACGATCACGAAGATGATAGCGGTCATGATGTGGCCGGGCAGGGTCAGCAGGCCCACCACCCCGATCAACTTGGGCACGATCATCACCTTCATGGCCCCCCACAGGTAGGCCCAGTCGATGTTGCCCTCGGCTGGCGGGCGGCCGCCGTTCTCGGCCACCAGCTGGCGGTGGCCGCTCCAGGCGATCCAGCTGGAGAAGATCAGCAGCTGGATGGCGATGATCGGCAGGAATACCAGCGGTTGGTCGAGGACCAGCAGCAGGAAGGGCAACGACAGCACCGCCCCGCCGAAGCCCAGGCTGGTGCGCACGAAGCCGCTCCACACGAAGATCAGGGCGATCGCCAGGTACTGCCAGGCCGCGAGCTCCGCCATCAGTCGCGCTCCCCGGGCAGCCGCGCAGTCAGGGCGAAGACGTGGTCATCCTCGACGTCGAGGGCGCGCAGCGCCGCCGCCAGGTTGACCAGGTAGTCGCGGTTGGGACCGCTGGGGCCGTGGGCGGTGGCGATCTGCTCGGCGATGGTGTCCAGCGGCGCATCGCCGAGGTAGGCGGCGTTGTCGGCGCTGGCCAGGTAGAATCAGCCCCTCGGCGTGAGCCGCCGGCGGCATCGTCGAAGCACAGGGTGGTCACCTCGCGCAGATAGCCATTCTTCTCGCGCACATCCAGCGGCGCCAGCACCTCGGGGGTGATGCGGTAGGCCATGCCATGGCAGACCGCTCCGGGTTCGCGCACCAGGGTGACGACCCGACCGGGGGCCTCCGGGGTGCCGCGATGGTCGTGGGAGCCCTGCCAGAAGCGCCGTACCCAGCCATGGATATGCGCCGGGCGGCGTTCGAGATAAGGAAAGTCGGCCTTCCAGATCAGCGAGCCGTAGCCGAACAGCCAGATGGCGTCGTGGCCGGCGAAGTGGTTGCGCTGGCGATTCAGTTGGGTGGTGTCGTGGCTCATGTCGAGGTCGCGGCGTCGTTAGTCGGAAAGGCGTCATGATGCGCCGCCGCCGACGCGATGTCGAAGGCGCCTTCAGGTGCCGGGGCGTCCCCAGACCGCCTCCAGGGCCGAGAGGGCCTCGGCGATCACCGGCTCCTCCTCTCGCGCGCCCCGGGGCCACAGGAAGCACAGCGCGCAGGGCAGGTGGATCCCCTCGGCAAGCGCCAGGCCGCGCTCCCTGGCGCTCGGTCATGGCCAGGGTGTCCCGCGCCAGGCTCAGCCCCACGCCGGCGCGCACCAGGTCGAGCATGCAGGCCTCCTGGTCGACCCGCGCCACCCCGCGCGGCGCGAGCCCCGGGGGGCAAGCACCCCCGCCAGCAGGCGGTGATGCACCGAGTCGGGAGGCGTGACGATCCACGGCAGGCCGGCCAGCCGGATCCAGTCCGCCCCTGGCCAGGCGACTGCCCCAGCCCGCCGGGGCGATCACGCGGTAGTCGAAGTGGGTCAGCTCGCGGTGGGCGATGGTGTCGGCCTGCTCGCCGGGCCCCTCGCCCGGCGGCGCCAGGTAGAAGCCGACGTCGAGTTCGTCGCGGCCCAGGCGCGTCCAGCATGCTGCCGCTCATGCCGTGGTGCAGTTCGGTCTCCAGTTGCGGGGCGCGCTCCACCAGCCGGTGCAGGAAGGCGCCCAGGCGGATGAACTCGGGGTCGACGATGGTGCCGATGCGCAGTCGCCCGCGCAGGGTACTGTGCAACGCCCGGGCCTGCTGCTCGAAGGCAGCCGCGGTGGCCAGCGCCTTTTCGGCGGCGGGCAGCAGCGCCTCGCCATCCTCGGTGAGGGTAAGCCCCTGGGGGCGGCGACGGAACAGGGGCAGTCCGACCTCCTGCTGGAGCTGCTTGAGCTTGAGGCTGATTGCGGGCTGGGTCAGGTGGAGATGCTCGGCGGCGCGGGAGACGCTGCCCTCGCGGGCCACGCTGACGAAGGCGCGCAGGGTCTGAAGGTCCACCATGGGGTGCTCCGGCTCGAGTGATATCAGTAAAACTTATACTGTGCTTTTGGATTTCTCAATTGATCCCGGCCGGCGGCACGCTAGTCTGGAAGGGTTGCATCCCCATGATACGGGCTCCCTGTCCCATCCCCCGGGGATACCCGCACGACAAGACGAGGCGAGACATGAGTACAGTCAGCATCCAGCATTATATCAACGGCGCAATCTCCGGCGGCGGAGTCCGGCCGCACCCAGCCGGTCACCAACCCGGCTACCGGTGAGGTCACCGGCCAGGTGGCGCTGGCCAGCGGCGCCGATGTGGACACCGCCGTCACCGCCGCCGCCGCGGCCTTTCCGGCCTGGGCCGACACCCCGCCCATCCGCCGTGCCCGGGTGCTGTTCAAGTTCCTCGAGCTGCTCAATGCCAACAAGGACGCCCTGGCCGAGGCGATCACCCGGGAGCACGGCAAGGTCTTCACCGACGCCCAGGGCGAGGTGGCCCGGGGCATCGATATCGTCGAGTTCGCCTGCGGCATCCCGCAGCTGCTCAAGGGCGACTACACCGAGCAGGTGAGCACCGGCATCGACAACTGGACCATGCGCCAGCCGCTGGGCGTGGTGGCCGGCATCACCCCATTCAACTTCCCCGCCATGGTGCCGATGTGGATGTTCCCCGTCGCCATCGCCACCGGCAACACCTTCATCCTCAAGCCCAGCCCGCTGGACCCCAGCGCCTCGCTGATGATCGCCGACCTGCTCAAGCAGGCCGGGCTTGCCGGATGGCGTGTTCAACGTGGTGCAGGGCGACAAGGAGAGCGTGGAAGCGCTGATCGACCACCCCGAGGTGCGTGCGCTGTCGTTCGTCGGCTCCACGCCCATCGCCAACCTGATCTACGAGCGTGGCGCGCGCCATGGCAAGCGCGTCCAGGCGCTGGGCGGGGCCAAGAACCATATGGTGGTGATGCCCGACGCCGACCTCGACAAGGCGGTGGATGCGCTGATCGGCGCGGCCTATGGCTCCGCCGGCGAGCGCTGCATGGCGATCAGCGTGGCGGTGCTGGTGGGCGATGTGGGCGATGAGCTGGTGCCGCGCCTGGCCGAGCGCGCACGTGCGCTCAAGGTGAAGGATGGCATGCAGCTGGATGCCGAGATGGGCCCCATCGTCACTCGCCAGGCCCACGAACGCATCACCGGCTACATCGCCAAGGGGCTGGAGGAAGGCGCCGAGCTGGTGGTCGATGGCCGCGAGTTCGACTCCTCGGCTACCGGTGAAGGCTGCGCCGACGGCTTCTGGATGGGCGGTACCCTGTTCGACCACGTCACCCCGGAGATGACCATCTACCGGGAGGAGATCTTCGGCCCGGTGCTGGTCTGCGTGCGGGTGCCGGACGTGGCCACCGCCATCGAGCTGATCAACGCCCACGAGTTCGGCAACGGGGTCAGCTGCTTCACCGAGAGCGGCAGCGTGGCCCGCGAGTTCGGGCGGCGCATCCAGGTGGGCATGGTGGGGATCAACGTGCCGATTCCGGTGCCCATGGCGTGGCACGGCTTCGGCGGCTGGAAGCGCTCGCTGTTCGGCGACACCCACGCCTACGGCGAGGAGGGTGTACGCTTCTACACCAAGCAGAAGTCGATCATGCAGCGCTGGTCCGACTCCATCGATGCCGGCGCCGAGTTCGCCATGCCGACCCATAAGTAAGGCTGCCGATCATCGAATGAACGAGAGGCGCCGGGGACGACGTGAAGAGGAGGTCCTATGCCAGGGATGGCATCGGTAGCGCCCAGGGATGGGTTCACAGCGCCTCCTCGCAACGTCGTCTCCGGAACAGCCTCGAGTGAAGTCATCACCGAGAGTACGCCATGGCGGAACAGGAATTCGACTATATCGTGGTAGGCGCCGGCACCGCCGGCTGCCTGCTGGCCAACCGCCTCAGTGCCGACCCAGCCAACCGGGTGCTGCTGATCGAGGCGGGCAGCCGCGACAACTACCACTGGATCCATATTCCGGTGGGCTACCTCTACTGCATCGACAACCCGCGCACCGACTGGCGGTTTCGCACCGAGCCGGATGCCGGCCTCAACGGCCGTTCGCTGATCTACCCGCGGGGCAAGACCCTGGGCGGCTGCTCGAGCATCAACGGCATGCTCTATCTGCGCGGCCAGGCCCGTGACTATGACGGCTGGGCCGAGCTGACCGGCGAGCCCGAGTGGCGCTGGGAAAACTGCCTGCCGGACTTCAAGCGCCACGAGGACCATCATCGCCTGGATGAGGACGGTGATGCCGACCCCGAGCACGCCGCCTTCCATGGCCACGGCGGCGAGTGGCGGGTGGAGAAGCAGCGCCTCAACTGGCAGGTGCTGGATGACTTCGCCACCGCGGCAGTGGAGGCCGGCATCCCACGCACCCGGGACTTCAACCGCGGCGACAACGAGGGGTCGACTACTTCGAGGTCAACCAGCGTCGTGGCTTCCGCTGGAACACCAGCAAGGCCTTCCTGCGCGGGGCCGAGAAGCGTGACAACCTGACTTTGTGGCACTCCACCCAGGTGCTGGGGCTGGAGGTCGCCGACGAGGGCGGCGAGCCCAGGGCGAGTGGGGTGCGCGTGTTGCGCGGTGGAAAGGAGTCGCTGGCTCGCGCCGGGCGCGAGGTTATCCCTGGCCGCCGGGGCGATCGGCTCGCCCCCAGCTGCTGCAGCTCTCCGGGTATCGGCCCGGCCGGGTTGCTGGCCGAGCACGAGATTCCGCTGGTGGTGGACCTGCCCGGGGTGGGCGAGAACCTGCAGGACCACCTGCAGATCCGCTCGGTCTACAAGGTCAAGGGGGCCAAGACGCTGAACACCATGGCCAACTCCCTGGTGGGCAAGGCGATGATCGGGCTGGAGTATCTGCTCAAGCGCTCCGGCCCCATGAGCATGGCGCCCTCCCAGCTGTGCGCCTTCACCCGCAGCAGCGACGAGTTCACCCATCCCAATATCGAGTATCACGTGCAGCCGCTGAGTCTCCCGGCGTTCGGGCAGCCCCTGCATGACTTCCCGGCGATCACCGCCAGCGTGTGCAATCTCAACCCCACCAGCCGCGGTACGGTGCGCATCAAGAGCCGTGACCCGCGCCAGGCACCGGCCATCGCGCCCAACTACCTGAGCACGCCCGAGGATCGCAAGGTGGCAGCGGATTCGCTGCGCGTCACCCGGCGTATCGCCTCCCAGCCGGCCTTCGCCAGGTACTCTCCCGAGGAGTTCAAGCCCGGGCTCGAGTACCAGAGCGACGACGACCTGGCGCGCCTGGCCGGCGATATCGGCACGACGATCTTCCATCCGGTGGGCACGGCCAGGATGGGGCGCGACGACGATCCCTTGGCGGTGGTGGATCCGCACCTGCGGGTGCGTGGCGTGGCGGGGCTGCGGGTGGTGGATGCCAGCGTGATGCCCACCATCACCAGCGGCAATACCAACTCGCCGACGCTGATGATCGCCGAGAAGGCGGCACGCTGGATCCTGGCCGGGGAGTGAGCCGTGTCACTTTCCGGTCACGCGAGGCAAATAGTGTTTGACGTGCGCCCGCCGAGGGCGCATGCTGCGCGCAGTTGGTTAGCAAGTCGTAACACCCCAGGTAGGCATCGAACGCTCTAGCGCCTCGATTTTCCCGGGAACGTTTCTTGTTTTACCCACTGCAACTCGGGTATTACCCGGCAAAATCAAAACGCTATTAGAGGAATTCGATAATGGCTACCGGTACCGTCAAGTGGTTCAATGACACCAAGGGCTACGGCTTCATCTCTCCGGACGATAACGGCGACGACCTGTTCGCGCACTTCTCCGAGATCCAGGCCGACGGCTTCAAGACCCTGCAGGACGGCCAGAAGGTCTCCTTCGAGGTCACTCAGGGCAAGAAGGGCCTCCAGGCCTCCAACATCAAGCTCATCGACTGAACGTCGATCGATCATGATGTGACTGCCCTGCAGTCGATGAAAGGCTCGCCACGGCGGGCCTTTCTGCTGTCTGGGCCCCTGGCCCACGATGGCCAGCCTCGGCGCATTGCGCTAGGGTGATGCCCTTTCCCCGCTGGAGACGAATTCCCATGAGCGAACCCGGTGAGCTGATCATCGACCCCAAGGGCAGCAAGCCCGCCGACGCCTGCGTGTTCATCCTCCATGGCCTGGGCGCCGATGGTCGCGACTTCGAGCCGCTGATACCGGCCCTGTCGCTGCCGGGCGATGCCAGCGTGCGCTTCATCCTGCCCCATGCGCCGCGCCTGCCGGTGACCATCAACGGTGGCATGGTGATGCCGGCCTGGTATGACATCAAGGAGATGAGCCTCGACCGTCGTGTCGATGAGGCGCAGCTGCTGGCCTCGGCCCAGCGCATCCAGGCGCTGGTACGCGAACAGGTCGGTCTCGGCATCGACAGTCGCCGCATCATCCTGGCCGGTTTCTCCCAGGGCGGTGCGGTGGCCTACCAGGCCGCACTCTCCTTCGACCAGCCCCTGGGCGGCCTGCTGGCGCTCTCCACCTACTTCGCCACCGCCGAGAGCATCGAGCTGGCCGAGGCCAACCGCGAGCTGCCAATCGAGGTGCACCACGGTAGCTTCGACCCGGTGGTACCAGAAGCACTGGGCAAGGCGGGCTTCGAGACGGTCAAGCGCCTGGGCTACCCGGCCCACTATCGCCAGTATCCCATGGCGCATGCGGTCTGCCCCCAGCAGGTGGCGGACATCGGTCACTGGCTCGGCAAGCGCCTGGCGCGCTGGACGCGCTGACGCGCTGACGCGCTGACGCGCTGACGCGCCTTGCGGGCGTCGCCGAAGGTCGCCTCGACAGCCTCGTCGCCTGCGGGCAGGATATCTGCCACGATTTTCTTGCCTGCAGGTTCGATACCATGAGTGCTTCCCCCTATGCCAACCTCCCCGATGCCCGGGGCTACTTCGGCCGCTTCGGCGGCCAGCTGATTCCCCCCGAGCTCAAGGCGGTGATGGACGAGATCGACGCCGCCTACGAGGAGATCCGCGGCCGTGATGATTTCCGACAGGAGCTGGCCGAGCTGTTCGCCGACTACGTGGGGCGTCCCAGCCCGATCTTCCATGCCCGGCGGCTCTCCGAGAAGCTGGGCGGCGCCCAGATTCACCTCAAGCGCGAGGACCTGAACCACACCGGTGCCCACAAGATCAATCACTGTCTGGGCGAGGCGCTGCTCGCCAAGTTCATGGGCAAGACCAAGGTGATCGCCGAGACCGGTGCCGGCCAGCACGGCGTGGCCCTGGCCACCGCCTGCGCGCTGGTGGGCATCCCCTGCGAGATCCACATGGGGCAGGTGGATATCGAGAAGGAGCATCCCAACGTCACCAAGATGAAGATCCTGGGGGCCACCTTGATCCCGGTGACGCGTGGCACGGCGACCCTCAAGGATGCCGTGGACAGCGCCTTCGAGGAGTATCTCAAGGATCCGCAGCACTTCATCTACGCCATCGGCTCGGTGGTGGGGCCGCACCCCTTCCCGAAGATGGTGCGCGATTTCCAGTCGATCATCGGTCGCGAGGCGCGCGAGCAGTTCCTGGCGCGTCACGGCCGCCTGCCGGACCACGTCACCGCCTGCGTGGGCGGCGGCTCCAATGCCATGGGCATGTTCACCGCCTTCCTAGAAGACGAGAGCGTGCACCTGGTGGGCGTGGAGCCCGCCGGCGAGGGCCTCGACACCCAGCGCCACTCCGCGACCCTGACGCTCGGCAAGCCCGGCGAGCTCCATGGCATGGCCTGCTACGTGCTGGAAGACGAAGAGGGCAATCCCATGCCGGTGCACTCCATCGCCTCGGGCCTCGACTACCCGGGTGTGGGGCCCCAGCACAGCTACCTCAAGGAGCTGGGCCGGGTCGATTACCAGAGCGCCAGCGACAATGAGTGCCTGGAGGCCTTCCTGACCCTGTCCCGGGTCGAGGGCATCATCCCGGCGCTGGAGAGTGCCCATGCCGTGGCCTGGGCGATGCGCGAGGCGCCGAAACTGCCCGCCGACCAGCATATCCTGGTCAACCTCTCCGGCCGCGGCGACAAGGATGCCGACTACGTGGCCGGCCGTCTGGGCCTCTAGCAGAGAAAACCTGGCCGGCTGTTGGCCACGTCGCGTGCCGATCCGTGGTGTCGGTGACGAGTACGCCGGCAGTGCCGAGGGGTGTGTCTCGGGGCGAACTGGGGTAGGGTGGCAGCAGGGTCCGGAGAGGCCCACCTACCGCACAGGGAACCTCGGGGTGAGGAGATGGCAGCACTCAGGGAGAGATGGCAACGCTGGTGGCGTGGCGGGTCGGCCGAAGAGCCGAGCCTCGACGCGCTGTTCCTCGAGCACTACCCCGGCACCGTGATGCTCCTCGATGACCAGGGCGTGGTGCGCCGGGTCAATCCCGCCTTCGAACGCCATGCCGGCCATCCGCCCGAGCAGCTGCTGGGCAGGCGCGTGGTGACGCTCGATATCGACCCGCTGCGCGGTGACTTCGCCCGAGCCCTGGAGCAGTGCGTCGCCACCCTGCGGCCCTGGCAGGGCCTGCTGCTGTGCCGGCGTGCCGACGGCTCCCTGCGTCACCAGACCACCATGATCCAGCCGCTGCAGCGTGATGATGGCCCGCTGCGGCTGCTCGTGATGCAGTATGACGTGACCGGCATGCGCGAGCGCGAGCTGCGCGACCGCCAGCTGCTGGGGCGCCTGGAGGGCACCGTCTCCCGGGTGCCCGGTGCGCTGTTCCGGCTACGCCAGGGCAGCGACGGACGCCTCGAATTCCTCTATCTCAGCCCGGCCCTGCGCTCGCTCTTCGGGCTGGCGCCGGAACAGTGCATGGATGACCCCGAGGCCGCTGCTCGGCCGGCTGCCCGGCGACGACCGGCAGCGCTTCGAGGCCAGCCTGGCCCAGTCCGCGGTATCGCTTGACCCCTGGCAGCTGGAGTTCCGGCTCTCGCTGCCCGAGGGGTTGCGCTGGGTCGAGGCCCGCGCCACGCCCCTGGCGCGGGACCAGGGTGACCTGATGTGGGATGGGCTGCTCATCGACATCGATGAGCGCAAGCAGATCGAGCAGCGTGTCCAGCGGCTGGTAGGGACCGACATGCTGACCGGGGCCCTCAACCGTCGCGCCTTCTCGAGCAAGGCGAGGCGGCCCTGGCGCGTGCCGTTCGACGCGGCGAGTCGCTGTCGCTGGCCATGCTCGACCTCGACCACTTCAAGGCCCTCAACGATACCTACGGCCATGCCGTGGGCGACCTGGCCCTGCAGGCTTTCGCCACCACCTGCCGTGAATCCCTGCGGCCCTACGACCTCTTCGCGCGTATCGGTGGCGAGGAGTTCGTGGCGGTGCTGGTGGGACAGCCGGCCCGAGGAGGCCTGGAGCGTGCTGGAGCGTCTGCGACAGGCGGTCGCCACCATCGAGCTGGAGTCGGAGGGAGAAACGGTGCGCTTCACCGTCAGCCTGGGGCTGGCAGTGCTCGGGGGCGAGGGCACGCTGGAGTCGGGGCTCGCCCAGGCGGATCGCGCGCTCTACTGCGCCAAGCGGGCCGGGCGCAACCGGGTGTGTGGTCCCGAGGCGCTCGTCCAGGACCCGAATCCCGGGGCTTCGTGAGGAGGGCGGGCTGGCATTTCACTCCGCACCCCGTCACGATCTTGGCACTCTACCCAAGTACAAGGAGTACATCAGCATGTCCGGACTCTCCGAAGACTTTCGCCTGCCGGTGGCCTGCCCGGGTTGCGGCAGCCACCTGATGCGGGTCTCCCAGGTGAAGAATCCCGACGACGCGGTGCACTGCGCCTCCTGTGGCAAGAGGATCTGCCTGTGGCACGAGGCCCAGACGGTGCTCAGGCAGGGGCCCGGCAGCGAGAGCGAGGCGCTGATCGAGGCCGCGGTCAACCGCACCCGCTGAGTCGGCGGTGACGTTGTCGGCTGACCTGTTCCCGGCCGGCCTGCTGGTGCTCCTGGCGGCGGCCTGTCTGCTCGACCGCCGACTGCCGAGAGCCTGGCTGGCCTTCATCGCCTTCGCGCTGGTGATGGCACTGTCCTGGTGGCGGCTCGAGGCGCCCTGGCTGGCGCTCGCCGAGGCCGTGCTGGGGGCGCTGCTCACCGGCATGGCCCTGCTCCATGGCCTGGGTCGCCTCGCTGCCCGGGCCCCCATCCCCTCCCATGATCACTGCCGTCGTCCCCGTCACCAGGGCGCGGCACGCTGGCTGGGCGGTGGCGCCTGGCTCGCCCTGGCGGGTATTGCGGTATGGGGGCTGAGCGGGGATCCCGTCTCCATCGCCTCGGGTGAGGCCACACGCCGGCCGTTGCTGGCCGCGGGCTCGCCATCATGACCCTCGGCCTGTGGGCCTTCGCCCACCACCTCCACCTGCTGCGACGCCTGCTGGCCTTCAACGTGCTGGGCTCCGGGATCTTCCTGCTGCTGGCCGGCCTGGCCGGCACCGCCCGCGAGGTCCAGGGACTGATCCTGGTGGGGCTGGTGGTGGCGCTGGTCGGGTCGGTACTCGGGGCCGTGCTGCTGCGTCGGCTGCATGCACTGGATGGCCGGGTGACCCTGGGCGATGGTCCCGAGGCGTCGCCATGAGCGCGTCGTCGGCGTCCGCTCCGGCTCCCCGAGGCAGCGCTGCTGTGGCTGGTACCGCTGGCGCCGCCGCTGCTGGGCCTGCTGGCATGGCGCCTGCCGCCGCGACGCATGCTGCCGCTGCTGCTGGTGGGGGTGCCGCTGCCGCTGACGACCCTCTGGCTGTTGTCGCGTCTCCCGGCAGGCGGTGCCTTCGCGGGTAGCTGGGCCCCCGGCGGGCTGTCACTTCACTGGCGCCTGGATGGCCTGGCGGGCCTGCTGCTGCTGCTCACCCAACTGGTGCTGCTGGCCAGTGCCACCTATGCGGTGGGCCATCGTCGAGACGCGGCGCTTACCGAGCGGGCCTTCGCCGGCTTCTGGCCGCTGCTGGGCGGCCTGGCTGCGGCGCTTGGCGTGATCTGGGTGGCCGCCGACCTGCTCACCCTATACCTGGCACTGGAGCTGATGGGGCTCACCGCGGTGGGCATGATGCTGCTGCCCGGCAAGCCGGAAGCGCTGGCGGCAGGCATGCGCTACCTGCTCTATGCGCTGGTGGGCTCCCTGGCCTGGCTGCTGGGGGTGGCCTTGTTGCTGGGTGCCTGGGGGGCGCTCTCCCTGGCCGAGCTCGGCAGCGTGGCCAGGCCGGATGCGGCGACCCGCATCGCCATGGCGCTGCTGGCCGCGGGCCTGCTGCTCAAGGCGGCGATCTTCCCGCTCCACGGCTGGTTGGTGCCCGTGCATGCCAGCGCCTGGACACCGGTGAGTGCCCTGCACGGGGCCCTGGTGGTCAAGGCCTCCTTCTTCATCCTGCTCCTGCTGTGGCGCCTGCTGCTTCCCGAGGTGGTGGTGGCGGCCTGGGGGCTGGGCCTGCTCGGTGCGGGGGCGGTGCTGTGGGGTGGGCTCCAGGCGTGGCGAGCCGATACCCTCAAGCAGGTGGTGTCCTGGTCCACGCTGGGCCAGCTGGGCTACCTGATGCTGGCATTCCCGCTGCTGGCGGGCGCCTCGGCCTCCGTGGCGGCTCTGGCCTGGCAGGCCACCTGGCTGCAGCTGGCCGGGCATGCCCTGGCCAAGGCCGCCATGTTCATGGCCGCCGGCAACCTGATGTTCTCCACCGGGGCCAGCCGCCTGGAGGAGCTGGCCGGGGCCAGTCGGCGGCTGCCCCTGGCGCTGATGACCTTCGGCATCGCCGCGGTGACCCTGATGGGATTGCCGCCCAGCGCCGGTTTCACTGCCAAGTGGCTGCTGCTGCAGGCCTCGCTCACCTCGGGGCAGTGGCTATGGGCGGCGGTACTGGCGCTGGGTACCCTGCTGACCGCCGCCTATGTGTTCCGGGCGCTGCGCCGCTCTCTTTCGTGGAGGGAGGCACCCCGCCGGGAGTTCCAGGCACTGCCTCGGGGCACGGACCTGGTGCCGCTGCTGCTGGCCCTGGCCGCCGTGGGACTGGGGCTGGTGGCGGAGTGGCCGCTGGGGCTGCTGCGAGGGGGGCATGCCATGAGCGCGGCCTTCTTTCCAGTGGCGACCCTGGCGACCTCGCTGCTGGCGGCGGCGATCATCTTCCCTGCTGCCGGAGCGTGCCTTCCGCGCCCGCACCGGACTCAACCTCGCTGCGGCCCTGGTCAAGCTGGGTCTGGTGGCCTGGATGGTCTGGGGGCTCAGCCAGGGTCGTGAGTACGCGGTCGAGTTTCCGGTGCTGGAGGGGCTGGCCTTCGTGCTGCGTGCCGATGCGCTGGGCATCATGTTCGCCGGGCTCTCCTCGCTGCTCTGGCTCTTCACCACCGTCTACGCCATCGGCTATCTCGAGGACTCCCCCAACCGCAAGCGCTTCTTCGGCTTCTTCAGCCTCTGCGTGGCCAGCACCCTGGGGATCAGCCTGGCCGGTAACCTCTTCACCCTGCTGATCTTCTACGAGCTGCTGACGCTCTCCACCTATCCGCTGGTGGCTCACCGTGGCACGCGCAAGTCGTTGGCGGCGGCGACCCTCTACCTGCGCTTCACCCTCACCGCGGGGCTGGTATTGATGATCGGCCTGGTGGCACTGCATGTCCTGGCCGGGGATATCCGCTTCGGCCAGCGGGAGATCCTCGCCGGCCTCGGTGGCGAGCAGCGGGGTGCCCTGATCGTTATCTTCTGGGTGCTGATCGCCGGCTTCGGGGTCAAGGCGGCTCTGGTGCCCCTGCATGGCTGGCTGCCCCGTGCCATGGTGGCGCCGGCGCCGGTCAGCGCGCTGCTGCACGCGGTGGCGGTGGTCAAGGCCGGCGCCTTCGGCATCGTGCGCCTGGTCTATGACGTCTACGGTGCCGAGTTCAGCCAGTCGCTGGGCCTGCTCACCGGCCTCGCCGCCATCGCCAGCGTGACCATCCTCTACGGCTCGCTGCGTGCCCTGGCCCAGGTGGAGCTCAAGCCTCGGCTCGCCTTCTCCACGGTGAGCCAGGTGAGCTACATCGTGCTGGGCATCGGGCTCTTCGGCCCGCTGGGCACCATCGCCGCGCTCTCCCATCTGCTTCATCAGGGACTGATGAAGATCACCCTGTTCTTCTGCGCCGGCAACTACGCCGAGGAGCTCGGCATCCACCGCATCGACGAGCTAGACGGTGCGGGGCGGCGCATGCCGCTGACCAGCCTGGCCTTTACCGTCGGCGCCTTCGGCATGATCGGCCTGCCGCCGCTGGTGGGTTTCCTGAGCAAGTGGTATCTGGGCATGGGGGCCGTGCAGGCCGGCATGCCCTGGATCATCGCCGTGCTGGTAGCCAGCAGCCTGCTCAACGCCGCTCATTTCCTGCCGCTCGTCTATCGGCTGTGGTTCGGGGTCGGCCCGGATCACGGCGTCGGCGAGTGGCCTGAGGAGCGCCGCCTCGGTCGCTTCGAGACCAGCGCCTGGCTGCTGTTGCCGGCCGTTGCCACGGCGCTGTTCAGCGTGCTGGCCGGGCTGCTGGCCGGGTTGCCCTTCAGCTCCGCTGGAGTGGGCGACCCGGGTGGCCAACCTGGAGTATCTGCCATGAGCCAGGAGGTCTTCGCCGCCCTGATGATCGCCGCGCCCCTCTGGCCACTGCTGCTGGTGCTGCGCGAGCCGCTGATGGCGTCCCTGGCCGGGCGTGGCGAGGTGCGCTTTCCCCTCGACGCGCCGTGGGCCACGGCGCCGCTTCCCGCGCTTGCCCTGGCCCTGCTGGGCGGCGACGGCAGCCCTGCCATGTCGGCCTGGCTGCTGGGCGGCGAGTGGCGTCTGGATGAGTCGCGCCGGGTGCTGCTGGTCTTCACCGCGCTGCTGTGGCTGCTCGCCGGCTGGTATGCCCGGGGCTACCTGGCGGGCGATGGCGCGCGGGCCCAGGCCGGCGACGGCAGGGCGGCGTCTCGCCTTGCCCGGTTCGCGGTGCTCTGGCCGCTGACCCTCTCCGGCAACCTGCTGCTCCTGGTGGCGGAGGATATCGCCAGCTTCTATCTGGGGTTCGCCGTGATGACCTTCTCCGCCTACGGCCTGGTGATCCAATCCGGAACCCGGAGCGCCCTCACTGGCGGTCGCGCCTACCTGATCATGGCGATGCTGGGGGAGGGGCTGATCCTGGGCGGCCTGCTGTGGGGCGCCGGCAGCCTGGAAACGCTGACCCTGGGAGGACTGAGGGAGGGGCTCGCCACGCTGGAGCACGGCGCCTGGGTCGGCATGCTGCTGTGGCTCGGCTTCGGCGTCAAGGCGGGCGTGGTGGGGCTGCATCTGTGGCTGCCCCTGGCCCACCTGGTGGCGCCCACCCCGGCCAGCGCCGTGCTGAGCGGCGCCATGGTCAAGGCCGGGGTCGTGGGCTGGATGATGACCCTGCCCCTGGGGGAGCCGGCCGAGGCAGGCTTTGTCGGGCTGGGGCGGGCCATGCTGGTGGTGGGGCTTGTCGGCGCCATCGTTGCCGCCCTGATGGGCGTCTGCCAGCGCCACCCCAAGGCGGTGCTGGCCTACTCCAGCGTCAGCCAGCTCGGCATGCTCGCCGCCCTGGTGGGGACGGGGCTGACCGAACCCGCGCTGTGGCCGGCGCTGTCGGCGGCGGTGGTGCTCTTCGCCGCCCACCATGGGCTCACCAAGGGAGTGCTCTTCCTGGGCGTGGGCATCGGCGAGCATCCGCCACGACTGCCGGCCTGGCTGCTCTGGGCACTGCTGGCGCTGCCGGCGCTGTCGCTCGGCGGCGCCCTGGCCTCGGGTCTCGTCACCAAGTGGGCCTTCAAGTCGGTGCTCTACGAGGCAGGCCACAAGACGCTGGTGACCTGGCTCTCCCTGGCGGCGGTGGGCACCACGCTGCTGATGGCACGCACCCTGTGGTGCCAGTGGCAGGAGCGCGCCAGGCGCGCGAGGACGGCTCGATGCCGCTTGCCGCCCCCATGCCGCTTGCCTGGCTGCTGCTTGCGGCAAGCGCGCTGACGCTGCCGTGGTGGCTGCCGCTGCTCGGCCCCGAAGCAACCCACCGCCGCGGAGGAGCTGTTTGGCCCTCTGGTGGCCGGTGCTGGCGGGCCTGGCCTGGGCGCTGCCGGCGGCCCGGCCTCGCCCGGCGGGGCGTGGCGATGGCCTGGCGACCGCCGCCGGGAGATCTCCGGCGGCCACTGGCCCGGGGAGCGGGGCGCCCGGCGGTTATGGCCAGTGCCGTGGAAGCGCGGCTGGCGGCGATGAAAGGGACCTGGGTGGCCTGGTGGATGGCGCGGGAGCGCGACGCCATCCGGACGCTGGATGGCCTGGCCCGCGGCGAGGGGTGGCTGCCGCCATGCGGCGGTGTTGATGATGGGAGTCGCCAGGGGCTTGCTCCTGTTGATGCTGCCACTCCCGGCCTGACCCGCCAAGCGGGACAGGCCGGGTGGGGAGGGGTCAGAGCAGCTCCTCACCAGCCAGCGCCAGGCGCGAGCGCTCGACGCTCTTGAGGGTGATGTGGCCGGCGTGGGGCCAGTCGCGGAAGCGTTGCACCAGTGCCGCCATGCCGCAGGTGTTGGCAGTGAGGTAGGGGGTGTCGATCTGGCCGACGTTGCCCAGGCAGACGATCTTGGTGTTGCGCCCGGCCCGGGTGACCAGCGACTTGAGCTGCTTGGGCGTGAAGTTCTGCGCCTCGTCGATGATCAGGAAGGTGTCGTTCAAGGTCCGCCCGCGCATGAAGCCAGGAGCCCGGATCTGGACCCGGGCGCCGAGCAGCTGGCGGGTGGCGCCGTTATCCCAGCTGGACTCGCCGTCCTCGTTGCGCAGCAGGTTGTCCATGTTGTCGTGGAAGGCGCCCATCCAGGGCGACATCTTCTCCTCCTCGGTGCCGGGCAGGAAGCCGATATCCTCGCTCATGGAGATGGGCGCCCGGGTGAAGACGATGCGCTCGAAACGCTTGCTGTCCAGGGTCTGCTGGAAGGCCGCGGCCAGCGTCATGAAGGTCTTGCCGGTGCCGGCGCTGCCGGCGATGGTGACCAGGTCGATATCGTCATCCATCAGCAGGTTGAAGGCGAAGTTCTGGTGGCAGTCGCTGGCGTGTACCCCCCACACGCTGGCGCCGTGACGATAGTTGCTGATCAGCTCCAGGCGGGCGCGCCGGTCGCTCACCTCACGCACGATGGCCTCGAAGCTGGCATCGCCGTCGGCGACCAGCATGCCTGGATGCCAGTCGGCGGGGATCTCGCCGGCCAGATGGTAGGTCACGCGGTGGTGGTCACGCTCGACCCTGACGTCCAGGGCGAGGCCATTCCACAGCTCGCTGCCGGCATCCGGGTAGACCCGCACCCCCTCCAGCATGGCATCGCTGTCGGTGAAGGCGCGGTCGGTGAGGTAGTCCTCCACCGGCACGCCCAGGGCGGCGGCCTTGACGCGCAGGTTGATGTCCTTGGTGATCAGGATCACCGAGGCGTCTTCGCGCTCGCGGCGCAGCCGGCAGGTCTCGGCGAGGATGCGGTTGTCGGGGCTGTCGTCCAGCGGTTCCAGTGTGGCGAGGTCGGGGTAGCAGAGCAGGCGCAGGCGACCCTCGGGGCCGTTGAGGCGCGGAATGGGAATGCCATCGCGAATCTGCTCGAGGCCGACGTCGGCGGTGAGGTCGGACAGGGTGCGGCTGACCTGGCGGGCGGTGCGGGCGATCTCGCGGATGCCGTTCTTGTGCTTGTCGAGCTCCTCGAGCACGGTCATGGGAATGACCACTTCATGCTCGTCGAACTGGTAGAGGGCGGCGGGGTCGTGCAGCAGCACGTTGGTGTCCAGCACGTACAGCCGGGTGGCCTTCTTGTCGATGCGTACCATCGGCGCAGCTCTCCTGATTGTCGCGAGAGGGGCGTCATGTGACGCCCCGATGTCGACACTGTCAGCGCACGATGTCAGGAAGCTGACAGCGGCCTGACGGTGTCAGCGGCGCTGGGAAATCCCTCCTGTGGCCTTGGACAAGCGGCGGGGAACAGGGTGCCCCGCTGTCTCGAGCATGGTTGGCGGGGCGCAGGCTGGCAAGGCGAGGGTCTCGCGGACGGTCAACGCAAGCCGCAAGGCCTATTCTGTATCCCGGTAGACGCTCTCCACATCCAGGGTGGAGTGGCTGCCCAGGGCCGCGAAGTGCTCTCCCAGCCATGCCTCGGCGGTGCGCCGCCCCGCGTCACGCAGGTGACAGAGGAAGGGCCACTCGGCATTCATCTTGCTCGAGACGGAGAGCTCACCGAGCACCTCGTCGCCGGCGATGCGGTGGAACAGGGCGCCGGCATAGCAGCCAATATCGACCCCGTGGTCGCCGAGCAGGCGCTGGAGCATGGCGATCATGCGCACTTCCTTGATCAACGAGGCATTGAAGGTGATCTCGTTGAGGCGGTTCATGATCCCCGCGGCGCTGGTGGGCACCTCGTCGCGGTAGATGGGGTTGATCTGCACGATGACGATGTCCCGGGAGCCGCAGTGCTCCATCAGCGGCATCAGCGCCGGGTTGCCGGTGTAGCCGCCGTCCCAGTAGGCCTCGCCGTCGATCTCCACGGCCTTGAACACCGTGGGCAGGCAGGCCGATGCCATCACCGCGTCGACGCTCATCTCCTCCCGGGTGAAGACGCGCTGCTTGCCGCTGCGCACGTTGGTGGCGGTGACGAAGAGCTTGAGGTCGGGGCAGCGGCGTACCCGCTCGAAGTCGACCCGTTCGGCGACGATGTCGCGCAGCGGATTGAGGTCGAAGGGGTTGAACTGGTAGGGCGAGACCAGCCGGCTCATCAGGTCCATGGCCACGTAGCCGGGCGAGTGGTCGAGGCTCCAGTTGCCGGTGAGCATGTCCAGCGGGCTGCGCCGGATGGGGCTGGCCATGCCGGCGCGGCTGACTGCCTGCCAGAAGTCGTGCAGGGCCTGGCGGGCGGTGTCGCGGTCGCCGCGGGTCAGGGCGTCGGCCATCACCACGCCGTTCATGGCCCCGGCGCTGGTCCCGCTGATCCCCTCGATCTCGATTCGGGGGTCCTCCAACAGGCGGTCCATCACGCCCCAGGTGAAGGCGCCATGGGCGCCGCCGCCCTGCAGGGCCAGGTCGATACGTTTCGTTCTGCTCATGTGGGGCCCCTGGCTGGATGGGTGCTGCACTGCGTCACTACCAGCATAACGGTCAGGGCGCCCGGAGGCCATGTGGCAACGGCAACTGCGGAGGCGGCCACGAGGCGCCGGGGCCGGACAGTCGATATGGTGAGACGACACGGCTTTCGGTACGAGCCTTGGCAGTGTGTCCCAGTTTTGCGGCACATCCTCGACCCTCTCCCGCACCCCGCGGTATGGGGCTTTCGCCATCTTCTCCCCTGGTTTCCGGTGCCGGTCTGTTTCATCCCCTGGACAATTTTCATCCGGCCTCTCGCGTGAGTGAGCCAGGTTGTTGCCGGATATTCCTATAAAGTTTCCTTGTGTTACAGGGTGTTATGAGGCGTCTATGGTCAGGTGGCACGGAAACTGCTCCCGATACGGTGACTGCGGGCGGGATGCGTCATTCAAGGGTCCGGGAAGGAATGATCAGGACGGTGGCGCGAGTTCGCAGGCTGCAGCAGAGACAACACACGGAGACATGATCATGAACAAGTATCTAGTGATTGCGGGTACCCCGTTGGTGGCGTTGGTGCTGGCTGTTTCCACTGCCCATGCGAACCCGAGTGCCGGCGTGGCAGACAGCGTCGATCAGGACGTGACCTCCACCGCCACGGCCACTGGAGGTAACAGTGGCAGTGCAGGGGGCGGCGCTGGCCTGGGGCTTGGAGTCGGGGGCGGTGGTACTGGTGGTAACGCCAACGGCGGCAATGACGATGAAGGCTTCCTCGGAGGTGGCGGAGCTGGCGGGACAGGCGGTGCCGGAACCGGTGGCTATGGTGCAGGGACCGGAACAGGTGGCAACGGCGGCAGCGTCGGGCGCGGAGGTGATGCCTGGGCCATGAGCGAGTCCTACAACACCTCCACCAGCGTCATCTCCCTCCAGGAGATGAGCTCCGTGGTCAACGGCGCTGGCATCGCCATCAACGGTGGGGGCGGTGCGGCTGGAGCCTCGGGCGGTGCTGGCGGAACCGCAGCCGCCATCAACCTCGGCATCGGTACCGGTGGTGATGGCGGTGGTGGCACCGGCGGAGCTGGCGGTCAGTCCGTGGCCAACGCAGGTAGCGGCGAAGATGGCGGAGCTGCCACCGGAACCGGCCTTGGGCTGGGCCTGGGTCTGGCTAGTGGCGAAGGGGAGCGGCTGGTGCTGCGGCGACCTCGACAGCCTCGTCAACAGCTGACAATGATGACGCCGGTGATGGTGGCCTCCTGGCCGCGGGTGGTTCTCAGGATGCAACCTCCGATGCCGGTTCTGACGCTACTGCTTCCGGTGGTACCGGTGGTGATGGCACAGGAACAGGCAGCGGCGACGGCAGTGGAACTGGAACCGCGACGGCCGGGGCTGGTGGTAGTGGTGGTGATGCCAGCGCTGTGGCCGGCAATGGCTGGCAACGGTGCTGGTGGCGGTGGCGGGGCCGGCAGCGGTACTACCGGCGATGCCATGGCGACGGCCGGCAACGGCGGTGCCGGTGGCAACGGCGGCAACGGCGGTGGTGCCAGCCTGATGACTTGGTGCGGCCAACGTCAATGTAGGCTCCGGCGTTTTCGGTGGCATCAGCAATATGAACGTCGTCCACCGGCCTCTACAATGCCCAGGTGGCCGGTACCAACGTGGCGGCACACAGCAACGTGAGCATCGGCAACTGATCCGTCGAGGCAATCGTCAAGCATGGAACGGGAAGCCGGTGGCGCAGTGCCGCCGGCTTCCATTGGACTACGAAGCACCCTGGCGGACGGGGAGACAGGTCATGAAGCGGCATGATGGCAGAATTTCGGGATCGGGGCGGCGTGGTTTCATCGGGCTGGCCGGGGCCTTGGTGCTATTCCCGCTGGCATTGGGCGGCACCGCGAGCGCCGATAGCGTGGGAGGTGCCCAGGGCCTCGGCTTTGCCGCGGTGGAACGGGTGTCGATGGGCGAGATGGCCTCCACCCGGGCGCGAGAGGGGGGCGGTAACCATTTTCAGTCGGCCCAGAGCATCCAGAACATGCAGGCCGTGGTCACCGATACCCATATCTCGGTGGTGAATGGTGACATGGTGTCGGGCAACATCCGCTTCGATGCCAACGCCATGGGCAACTACAGCGGAACGGGGATCTTCAGTGCCGTGACTGGCAGCGGTAATGCCATCAACAATGCGGTGGGAATCAGCGTGTTCATCTCGGCCGACTAGCACGAGACGAGTCACTCGGCGACATCTCACCGGGATGTCGACAGGCTTAAGCTTATGGAGGGCGGCCATGCCTTTCGGCACTGTTCTGCATTCAACGAGTCGGGGCTTGTTGCGCGGGTTGTTGACCGTGCTGCTGATGGCAGGCGGTGGGCTCGTCGCATCGGGGAGCCTGGCTTCGGGGCCAGTGAGTGATCTCCAGCCACTTCGGTACTTTCCAGGTCGCAGCCAGCAGCCTGCAGGAGATCGGATGGAAACGCGTGGTGCCCCAGCAATACGATTTCAGCTGCGGCTCGGCGTCGGTGGCGACCCTGCTGACCCATCACTATGAGCGGCCCACCTCGGAGGCCGAAGTCTTCGAGTGGATGATTCGTGCCGGTGACCCGGAGCAGATCCAGCGGCACGGCTTCTCTATGCTGGACATGAAACGCTACCTGGACCATCGGGGGTTCGACTCCGACGGCTTCAGAATCTCCCTTGATGACTTCATCCGCATCGGCGTGCCCGCCATCACCATGGTCAACACGGCCGGCTACCGGCATTTCGTCGTGGTCAAGGGAATCGACAGCCAGCATGTCCTGGTCGGGGATCCCGCAGCGGGCACCCTGGTGGTGCCTCGGGATCACTTCGAGGCGCTGTGGAACGGCTCCGTGCTGGGCGCACGCGCCGACCTCGAGGTGGCGCAGCGCCACTTCAATGACGAGCGTGACTGGGCCGTTCGCCCCAGCTCACCCGTGGATCAGGGAGTCAGCCGGACGGGCATCGGTGCCAGTCTGCTGACGTTACCTGCCGTCAATGAACTGGGGCGTTGAACCATGGCGAATACCTTGGAGAGCGTGAAGAGAGAAGCCTGCCTGGACCGTCAGGCGCGCGGCGGGGCCGGAGTCGCCCTCTACAGGCGATGGCCGGCCGCTGTCCTGGTGAGCTGCCTTGCCATGGCCTCCCTCGAGGTGTCGGGCAGCGAGCGGTTCTGGTCGGAAACGCGTGGCGAGCACGATATCTTCCATCGTGGCGAGGTGATCGATGAGATGGAGCTGGCATCCTTGAGGGGCGGGTTCCGTATCGGCGGCATGGAGCTGGCCTTCGGTGCCGAGCTCACCACCCGGATCGATGAGCAGGTCCAGTTGGTCTCCCTGGTGAACATCACACCCACCGGCATCGACCTGGTATCCCGTACCCTCAGCGATCCGACGGGGAAGGCCGCCCTGGTCGGGGAGGGAACGGGAGTCCGCATCACCGACCTGACCCCCAATGGCGTGGACCTGACCGGGTTTGCCGGCTTTCCGGGGTGGCCCTGGAGGATACCCGGGGCTTTACGGCGGCGCTTCACCAGATTACCAACAATGCCATCCTGAGCGGTGTGGTCACCAACGCCTCCGGTACCGCCATCGACCAGCGGATCGATATCCAGGTGCGGGCCAGCAATGTGGGTCAACTGCAGATGGCTCGCCAGCGCCAGGCGATCGTCGACGCCTTTCCCGGATTGCTGCGCTGATCGGCGATGCTCGGAGGGACGAAAGGGGAGGCGAATCGGGGTACAGCAAGAGAGGCCGCGGCATGGGCCTGGCCCAGGGGCGCGACCTCTTTTGTCTGTTTCAGGCAACGGCGAGTCAGAACAGGTCCATGCCGAAGGGAATGCGCAGGGTCAGGACAGTGTCCGGTGCGTCCTCGGTGACGCCGAACTCCAAGTTCAGGTTGATCGCCGTGTCCTGGTTGAGCTGATAGGACCAGCCGAGCAGCATGGCACCCACGTTGAGGGTGCTGGAGTTCTGCGAGGTCGAGCGGCCGGTCGTGGGGTCGAAGTACTCGGTGCGAGTCTTGCCGATGAAGTCGTTCTTGTAGCCGAGGGTGAAGGAGGTTCGCGGGTTGATGGCATAGGCCATGCCGAAGCTGACCCTGACGGCATCCCCCGGGTCGACCTTGCCCACGAAGATCTCGTCGCCAACGGGGCGGTCGATGGTGTCGCTCAGGTTGTAGGTGTAGCCGAGATTGGCGAAATACACTGCCGGCGCCGAAGGGAAGAGCATGGTGATGCTGGGCTCGATAGCATGGAAGCCGGTTCCGGTAGGCAGTTCGCCTGGTGTTCCCGCACTATTGCGCTCGATGTCGAAGGGGCCGTCGCCGGTAGTGGACTTGTAACGCAGGTTGCCGATATAGATGGGCCGCCCTTCTCTGGCCCTGTTCAGTTGATAGTGGGCGGCGACCTCGATATCGCCCAGTCCGTTGTTGGAGAGGGCGCGGTCGATGTCGAAGGCTGGGTCCACCTCCGCCACGCTGACTCGAGAGGACTCATCGCGGTAGACGTAGGGCACCTTCATTTCCAGCTCGAGCCGGTCGGTGACCCCGAGCCGGCCGGTCATGGCAGCCATGTAGCTATCCCGGTCGATATCCTGGGCGGTGAAGACGCCGATTAGCAGCGTGCTGAGGACCTCGACGCCCTCGAAGGTCATGCGGTTGATGCTCTCGTGGGTGTACTGGAATTCCGGTTCGAGCATCAGGCGTCCCCGAGGGGTCAGCACGCCGCCATACTCCGCCATCGACTGTACGTTGAACTCCGGCTCGCTGGGCGGCGGCTCCTGTCCGACGGGCTGGATGGTTTCCTGGGCGAGCAAGGCGGGGGCGCTGGCCAATGACACGAAGCCGGTCACGCCGATGAGCAAACGCTGATATGGAGTCATGGTGGCATTTCCTGTGGCTGGTTACGCCTGGCCCGAGAGCGAGCGGTGAACTCGGTGTTTCTCGATCAGGCGGTAGAGGGTCGCTCGGGATACCCCGAGGTCGCGTGCCGCATGCAGTACCTGATGCTTGTTGCGTGCCAGAGCGGCTATCACGGCATCGCGCTCCGCGCCGTCCCGGATCTCGTCCAGCGACGAGTGACATCTGACGACATCCTTTCGCCTCTCAAGGCCGAGGTTGTCCGGGGTGATGAGACGCTGTTCGCACATCACCACGGCCCGTCTCACCCGGTTGATGAGCTCCCTGATATTTCCCGGCCAGTGATACTGGCGCATGGTAACCAGGCTGTCGTGGCTGAAGCCGCGAACCCGGCAGGCTGACTCAGTGCGAAACTGCTCCAGGAAATGCCCGGCCAACTCGTCGATGTCCTCGGGCCTTTCCTTCAGCGGCGGGGTTCTGGCCTGCAGGACGTTGAGTCGGTGATAGAGGTCCTCCCGGAACCGCCCTGCCTTCACGGCTTCTTCCAGGTCGACATGGGTCGCGGCGAGCACCCGGACATCGACTTCAGTCTCCCGCAGGCTGCCCAGGCGGAAGAAGCGATGGCCCTCCAGGAAGCGAAGCAGGTTGACCTGGAGTTCCAGGGGCAGGTCACCGATCTCCGTCGAGGAACAGGGTGCCGCCCGCCGCTGACTCGATGATGCCGACCTTTCTCTGGTCAGCGCCAGTGAAGGCCCCCTTCTCATGGCCGAAGAGTTCGGACTGGATCAGGCCGGCGGGTAGCGCACCGCAGTTCACGGCATGGAAGGGCCCATTTTGCCTGGTGGAGCGCTCATGGATCAGCCTCGCCGTCAGCTCCTTGCCCGTTCCGGACTCCCCGGTAATCAGCACCGGGGCGTCTACCGGGGCGATCTTCTCGATATCCCTAAGCAGCGTCTGAATAGCCTTGGACCTGCCGATCATGTCTGCATGCTGCCGGGTTGCGGCAGCCTGGTGAGGGAGCTGAAATTTGTGGCCAGTAGCCCCGCCATGGTGAGTGCGTTTTCAAGAACGTGATTGGCCTGCTCGGGATGCAGGGGTAGGGGCAGGTAGGCGTGGCAGTAGCGGGAAATCAGCTCCAACAGTCTCTTGTCTTGGGGGGGAGACGTGTCGAGGAGTGCCACCCAAAGGGTCGCCGGAACCAGAGTAAGAAGTCTGTCCAGTTTGGAAGAGGAACTGGCGTGGTGAGGCCCCAGCAGAATGATACCCAAAAGCGGAGACTTGATCTGGAGTAACTTCTCAGCCTCGTCGAGACAGCTGGTGAGATAGATTCTCCATGAGAACCGCTGTAATGACAGGGCTACAAAGCCTGCAAGTTGCGGGTCTCCTATCAGCAGGGCCTGGCGTGAAGTTCCCATCATCCCTGTTTCCAACCCCAAGCGATTGTTGCCGCGCTAGCCGAGACATGAAGCGTGGCATCATTCATGTATTCGCCAGGTTCATTGTGCGACGAACTGGTTGAATGGTCAGGCACAGCTGTCGCGACAAGGAGACGCAATGGATAATGTCCTGGCTACGTTAAGCGGAAAGCAGAGAAAGTTTTGTCTCTCAGGTGAGATTTGTAAAGTATGAGTTTTTTATAGTGATTTTTGGTAACACTTGTGGAGTGTCGATGAAGTTCCGTCAAGGCGTGATATGTTCGGCCGCCGCCAGTACGGGAACGTTAAGGTGGCATCGGGGGCATGGTGTTGGTGCCAAGCATGCTTCATTGATACTCCCTCATGCTTATGTATGAAAGGCGTCCCTTTCCTTTTACCCCCTTATGCTTAACGAGGTCATACCTTATCCGTGACTCGGGCTTTGTTGTCCTTGAGGCGGGTCCAGGAAGTGCCTGGCATCTCCCGGAGTCTCCGGCTCAACGCATGGCTAGTTGGGCATCGTCACGGTCGCAGTCGAGGTAGGCGGAGCTCGCCAGCCACTCGGGGTCGGGGTAGTAGGCGAACAGGTACTGCTCCTCCTTGAGGCTATCGATCAGCGGGTAGGTGACCTCCTGGCGCACTGCCGGGCAACCTTGGCTGCGGCCCAGGCGGCCGGTCTGCTCGATGAACGACTCGCTGACATAGTCGGCGCCATGCATCACGATGGCGCGTTCATAGGCCAGGTGGTTGACGCCCGGCTCGAGCCCCTCGAGGCGCAGCGAATAGCCGTTGCGTCCATAGTAGGTGTTCATGGTGCGGAACAGTCCCAGGCTCGACTGGTGGCTTTCCGGCGTGTTCGAGAAGCGCGAGGCCAGGGCATCGCCCGAGCCGCGGCCGTGGGAGACCAGCTCCTCGAAGAGCAGCGTCTTGCGCCGCAGGTCGAATACCCACAGGCGCGGTTCGCTGGAGGGCAGCGAGTAGTCGATCACCGCCAGGCGCTCGGCGTCGGGGTCGGCACAGGAGAGGGCGCTGGCGGCCAGTTGGAGCACCTCGCGGCTGGCATCCGGCGCCAGGCGTGTCAGGGTCTGCTCCAGGGGTTCGCCGTCCAGCACCCTGGGGTGCAGGGCCTGGGCGAGGGTCGTGTCGGCGAGGGTGGGGGCGCTGGTCATCAGGCCGGCCGCACAGAGCAGCCAGGCGGGAAGGATTGATCGCATCATCGCATGTGTCTCCTGGTTTCTCGCTATTATGTAGGGGCGAGCCGGGATGGCCAAGTTAGCAATAAACGATACTGGAGGCGAACATGCGGCGATCTGTCGCGATAGGCGCGATGATGTTGGGCATCATGCTGGTGTCCGGCATGGCCATGGCGCAGCAGTCGGCAGCGCAGGAACGCACCGTGAGCGCGGTGGAGCAGGCCCTCGATCAGCGTGATGGAACTCTGGAGGCCTTCTATGCGGTGCGAGATTATCAGGCCGCCTGGACCCGCGAGTCACGCGTGGAGGCGCTGGTCGAGGCGTTGAAGGAACTGGCCGAGGATGGCCTGGAGCCCACCGACTACGGTGCCGATCGCCTGCTGCCAGAGTTTCGCCAGGCCCAGGCCGGCGGCGACCTGGCCAGGGGGCGTTTCGATACCCGGGCGACCCGAATCCTGCTCACGGCGCTGCGCCACCTCCACCATGGCAAGGTCGACCCCAACAACATCGATGCCGACTGGAAAGTGCCCATCAACGCGCAGTTGCCTCCCATGGGGGCGATCGTGCGGGCGGTGGACACGGGAGAGATCGCGGCGCTGCTCGATTCGGTTCGCCCGAGCTATGCCCCCTACGAGCGGCTGCGGCAGGGGCTGGCCCGCCATCGCCATATCCAGCGCCTGGGCGGCTGGCCGATGCTGCCCGAGGGCGGGCCGACCCTGCGCCTGGGCGAGACGCATCCCGACGTCGCGCTCCTGCGCGAACGCCTGGCCCAGGACGGCGAGCTGGAGGTGATGGCGGCGGATCCCTCGATCCTGCCGGCG
Organism: Halomonas sp.; assembly: GCA_018401555.1. Lineage (GTDB taxonomy): Bacteria > Pseudomonadota > Gammaproteobacteria > Pseudomonadales > Halomonadaceae > Halomonas. The sequence continues at coordinate 168,561 of JAGYKP010000086.1, read as the reverse complement.
GCCGATCTGGAGGCGCCGGATCCGCGGCGCTTCGATGCTGACCTGGAGGCGGCGGTGAGGCGCTTCCAGAACCGCCACCCGCTGGAAACGGATGGTGTCGTCGGGCCCCGTACCGGGCGGCCCTCAATGTGCCGGTGGGCAAGCGAGTCGACCAGATTCGCCTCAACCTGGAGCGTGCCCGCTGGCTGATGCACGGACTGCCCGAGGCCTTCGTGCTGGTGGATATCGCCGGCTACCGGCTCAGCTACTTCCGCCCCAACGGCGAAGTGTGGCGCTCGCGCATCGTGGTTGGCCAGCCCTATCGGCGCACGCCGTCGCTGCGCTCGGAGATTACCCATCTCACCGTCAACCCCACCTGGACGGTGCCGCCGACCATCCTGCGCGAGGACGTGATCCCCAAGGTACGTCGCGATCCGGGCTACCTGGCGCGCCAGAACATGCAGGTGCTGTCGCCCTCGGGGCAGCGCCTCAGCCCCGGCCAGGTCAACTGGTCGAACCCGGGCAACGTGATGATTCGCCAGGCCGCCGGGCCCGGCAACGCCCTGGGCCAGGTGGTGGTGCGTTTCCCCAACGACCACCTGGTCTACCTGCACGACACTCCGGCCCAGTCCCTGTTCGCCCGCGAACAGCGGGCCTTCAGCTCGGGCTGCATCCGCGTGCAGGGGGTGCTGGAGTTCGCCCAGCTGCTGTTCGACGATACCGGCAGCGGTCATGACCTCCGCTCCCTGCTGGCGGACGGGCGCACGCGTAACGTGCCCCTGGCCGAGACGATGCCGGTGATCCTGCACTACTGGACGGTTCACCCGGATTCCGGCGGCCAGATGGTCTTCCGTCCGGACATCTACGAGCGCGACGATGTCCTGCTGCGCGCGCTGGACCGGCCGCTAGCGTTGTAGTCACTCATAGCCCTTGGCCTGCAGGCGGAACAGCCGCGCATAGCGGCCATTGGCGGCCATCAGGCTCTGGTGGTCGCCCTGCTCGAGGATCTCGCCGCCATCGATCACCAGGATCTGGTCGGCGGCGCGCACCGTGGAGAAGCGGTGGGAGATCAGGATGGTCATCTTGCCCTGGCTGTGGTCGCGGAAGTCGGCGTAGACAGCCGCCTCGGCGGCGGCATCCATGGCCGCGGTGGGCTCGTCGAGGACCAGGATATCGGCGCTCTCGCGCATATAGGCCCGCGACAGGGCGACCTTCTGCCACTGGCCGCCGGAGAGCTCCTGGCCGCCCTTGAACCAGCGTCCCAGCTGGGTGTGGTAGCCGCCCGGCATCTCGGCGATGAAGTCGTCGGCCAGGGCCGCGGCGGGCCGCCTCGCGCCAGCGTGCCTCGTCCTCGAAGGCGGCCACGTCACCGGCGCCGAGGTTCTCGCCGACCTTCATCTGGTAGCGCACGAAGTCCTGGAAGATCACCCCGATGCGCCGGCGCAGCGCCTGGACGTCCCACTCGCGCAGGTCGTTGCCGTCGAGCAGGATGCGCCCCGTGCTCGGCTCATGAGAGCCGGGTCAGCAGCTTGATCAGGGTGGTCTTGCCCGAGCCGTTGGCGCCCACCAGTGCCAGGCTCTCGCTGGGCCTGAGGTGTAGCGAGATGCCCGTGAGGGCGGGCGTCTCGGCGCCGGGGTAGGTGAAGCCCACGTTCTCGAAGCGGATGCCGTCGCCGGGGCGAGAGCCCGCGGTCAGGCTGCCCGCTTCCGGGGCCACCGGCTGCTCAGGTACTCGTAGAGGTTGGAAAGGTAGAGGTTGTCCTCGTACATGCCGCTGATCGAGGTCAGGCTCGCCGAGAGCGCCGCCTGCCCCTGCTTGAAGACCATCAGGTACATGGTCATCTGGCCCAGGCTCAGGGTGCCGGTGATGGTCTCCACCACCACCCAGGCGTAGGCGCCGTAGAAGGCCAGGGTGCCCAGCAGACCCAGCACGAAGCCCCAGCCCTCGCGGCGCAGCGTGAGCCGGCGATCCTCGGCGTAGAGGGTGTCGAAGATCTTGCGGTAGCGGTCGAGCAGCAGCGGTTCCAGGCCGAAGAGCTTGACCTCCTTGATGCTGTCCTCGCGGGCCAGCACGGTCTCCAGATACATCTGCATGCGGGTCTGGGGTGAGCGCCAGCGGAACAGCCGGAAGGCGTCGCCGGAGAACTTGGCCTCGGAGATGAATACCGGCAGGGCGCCGATCACCAGCACCAGCGGTGCCCAGGGCGAGAACTGCACCAGCAGCACCCCGAAGCTGATCAGCGAGATGCCGTTCTGGGCCAGGGAGAAGGTCTTGTTGACCAGCCCCAGGGGGCGGACCGATGCCTCGCGGCGGGCCCGGGTGAGCTTGTCGTAGAACTCGGAATCCTCGAACTGGGCGAGGCTCAGGGTGCCGGCCTTCTCGAGGATCATCACGTTGACCTTCTGGCCGAGCAGGGCGCGCAGCAGCGACTGCTGGGCGGAGAGCGCCCGCTGGGCCAGGGCGATGGCGGCGATCACACCGGCCTCGGCCAGCACGTAGCGCAGCACCGGCCACCAGTCGGCCTCACCGGTGGCCTCGTGGTGCTCCATGGCGGCGACCACGGCGTCGACGATCAGCTGGCCGAGCCAGGCGGCTACCGCCGGCAGCACCCCGGCTACCAGGGTGGCGATCGCCAGGCCCACGGTGAGCGCCCGCGAGGTCTGCCACACCAGCACCATGGCGCGGCGGCTGTAGCGGAACACGCCGAGGAAGCGGCCGCCAGGCGGCTCGGGTGGCGGGGCGGGGCGGGGCGAACGCGTGGTGGGGGATGACACGGGGCTCTCCGGGGGCGGGGCAGAAGCGAGAGCGCCCCGCACGATGGCGGGGCGCAGCGGAACAGCAGGGATGGTGCGACGCGCGATCAGCCCTCGTCGGCCTCCTCGTCGGGACTCCGCTTCGCGGGCGCTGGCCACCACCGGGCCGACCTCGCCGGACTTCAGGGTGGCGAGCAGCGGCTTGGCCTCACGCTGGAAGGCGACCAGGCGATCGCCCGCGAGACTCCTGTTCTCGGGCAGCTTGACCTGCATGGCGTCGACCTGGTTGTCGTTGACCAGTACCTCGTAGTGCAGGTGGGGCCCGGTGCTGCGGCCGGTGTTGCCGGAGAGGGCGATACGCTGCCCCATGCTCACGCGCTCGCCGCGGCTGACCAGCGGCTTGGAGAGGTGCAGGTAGCGGGTGCGGTAGCCGTTGTCGTGGCGGATCACCACGTAGCGGCCGGCGGCGTAGTGGCTGCGCACGGACTCGACCACGCCGTCCGAGGGAGCGGTGATCGGCGTGCCGATCGGCATGGCGAAATCGGTACCCTTGTGTGGGCTGACGCGCCCGGTCACCGGGTGCTTGCGGCGCGGGTTGAAGTTTGAGCTCAGCCGGTAACGTCCCTCGAAGGGATAGCGGTTGAAGGCGGGATCGAGGCTCTCGCCCTCCGGCGTATAGAAGTTGTTGTCGGAGCTGTTGCGGACCAGGGTCAGCTCGGTGCGCTCCCCTTCGTACTGGACCGCCAGGATGCGCGGGTCGAAGCTTTCACCGTCGATCACGTCGGACTCGACCAGCACCTGAAAACGATCGCCGCGACGGGTGTCGCGGCGGAAGTCGAGCTTCTTGCCCAGCACGTGGGTCAGGCGCGAGACCTCGGTGCTGGAGAGACCGGTGGCCTGGGCCGAGCGGGTGAAGCTGCCGCTGACGGTACCGGCGAACAGGCGCTGGGCGGCCTCGCCGGTACGCTCGATGCTGGCGACCTCGAAGGCCTCGCCTTCGCGCTCGACGACGAAGCCGCTGCGGGCGTCGCGCATCATGCGCAGCGAGAGCAGGCTGCCATCCTCGTCCAGCTGGTAGTCGAGGCGAGTGCCGACCCGCCAGCGCTCGAGCATGTTCCTGTCGGGCAGCTGATCCAGCAAGGCCAGGACCTCGCTGTAGCCCAGGCCCAGGCGGTTCTGGGCCATCACCGCGAAGGCGTCGCCCGACTGTACCGTATAGGTCTCCCACTCCGGGACATAGGGCTCACGCGCGGCGATCTCCTGCTCGAGCAGCACCGGTCCGTCGTCGAGTATGCTCAGCTCGCCTTCGGGGATCTCCTCGTAGGAGGTGGCGTCCGCCACCAGGCTGCCATCATGGTCGAGCATGCCGCTGCCGATGGTGCCGATCACCGTGGCGATATGCACGGCACCGCGGTCGAGTCCGCGGGCATCCTGCGCCGCGATCTCGGTGGCGATGCGCACCGCGTGCTCGTCCAGGGTATTGCTGGTCGGTGCCTGGGCCATCATCAGTGGCGTGTCGCCACCCGGGGTGGCGTCATCGGCGGGCGGGCCAGCAGCGGAGGCGCGGTGCCTGCTCTGGCGGCACCGGCCTCATCGATGAGTTCGAGGTCGACTACCTCGCTGACCTTCAGCTGGGTGATGGGCACACGCTGGCGCGTGGCATCCAGTGCCTGGTTGGCCAGTTCGATGGCGTCACCCACGGGCCCGCGCTGAAGGCTCAGCGAGGGCAGGCGGGAGGTGGCGTCGGCGTCGAGGGGAATCACGACGGTTTCCAGCGACCGGGAGTCGCGCTGGACATCCTGATAGGTGGTGACGATCTTCTGTGCGCCCAGCACGGTGACCATGGTGGCGACCGGTAACAGCAACAGCTTGTGCGTGCGGGGCAGCGAATGGAGGACTCGCAGCATGGGTAAAGGCCAGTGAATATAGATAAAGGTAGAAAAAGGCTTCTGAACCTTAACCCATGATGCGGGTGCTGCCTAGGCTGTATGTATACACAGCTGTGCCGCCCCGAGCAGCCAGCGTGCCGATCCGCAGGGTGGAAGAGGGTGGTGTGAACGCTGTTTTCTAAGTATCCATTGGAACGAAGCCGGCCGGAGATTGCAACCCCCGGCCGGCCACCTTCGGGTGGTGCTCAGGCCGTACCGTCGGCGAAGCTGCCATCGCGATAGTCGCGTAGCGCCTGATCCAGCTCATGCTGGTGGTTCATCACGAAGGGCCCGTAGTGGGCGATGGGCTCGCCGTGGGGAGTGCCCGCCAGCAACAGGGCGTCGGCGCCCTCGGCGCTGGATAGCATGAGGCGGTTGCCGTTGCCCAGGCGCGCCAGCTGGCCGGCCGGTACCCGAGTCTCGCCGACCTCGAGTTCGCCCGCGAACACGTAGACCAGCAGGGTCGGGGCATCGACGCGCAGCGCAAGCTCGCTTACCGGCCCCAGGCGGACATGGGCCACGCCAGCCTGGCCGGCCAGGCCATCCAGCGGCCCCTCGATGGCCTCGCCATCGTCGCGCTGCCAGCGTCCCCCAGGGCGGTCAGCTCGCTGCCTCGGGCGTCCTCGGTCAGGCTGCCCAGCCGCGGCATCTCGGTGGCGCGTACGTCACGATAGGTGGGGGCGCTCATTTTCTCGCTGGCGGCCAGGTTGATCCACAGCTGGAAGGCGTGCAGGCCCTGGCTGTCGGTGAGCGGCATCTCGGAGTGGATGATGCCGCGGCCGGTGTGCATCCACTGGGCATCGCCGGCGCGGATGGTGCTGGAGTGTCCCAGGTGATCCTCGTGAGTCAGGCCGCCGTGGAGCACATAGGTCAGGGTCTGCATGCCGCGGTGAGGATGCGGCGGGAAGCCGCCGATATAGTCGTCGGCCCGCTCGGAGCCCAGCTCGTCGAGCATCAGGAAGGGGTCCAGGCCGCCGCCGAAGTCGTGGATGCGGCGGATCTTGACGCCGTCGCCGTCCTGGCTGGGCCGGCTCGGCTGTAGCTGCTGGACCTGGCGGAGTCGGGAGGAGCTCGCGGAATTGCCTCGTGGTGAGTGATGTCATGCTGGTATTTTAGGTCGGTTTTTTCGAAACTTAAGCGCATAGTTTCGCTTTGTATGTTCGAGGAGTTCGAAATGTCCCGTGTCACCCTGGCCCAGTGGCAGATGTTGGCGGCGGTCGTCGATCACGGTGGTTTCGCGCGTGCCGCCGAGGCGATCCACAAGAGTCCCTCCACCCTCAACCACGCGGTGCACAAGCTGGAAGAGCAGCTCGGAGTGCGTGTCCTGGAGCCGGCCGGGCGCCAGGTACGGCTGACCGAGGCGGGCGAGATGCTGTTGCGCCGCGCACGGCAGCTGATCGAGAGCGCCGCGGCGCTGGAAGAGGTGGCAGGCAGCCTCGCCGAGGGCCTCGAGGCCGAAGTGGTGCTGGCGGTGGATCAGGTGTTTCCCCCCGATGCCCTGGCCCGCGCCCTGGCCACCTTCTCCGCGGCCTATCCCCATGTGCGGGTGCAGCTTCACGAGACGGTGCTCAACGGCGGCATCGAGATGCTCTACGACGGCCGGGGCCGACCTGGTGATCTCGGGGCTCTCCGCCCAGGGGTTCCTGGGCGAGCCGCTGGCCACCGTGCGCTTCGTGGCGGTCGCCCATCCGCAGCATCCGCTGCATCGGCTGGGGCGGCCGCTGGACCTGCGGGACCTGGTGCAGCACCGCCAGCTGGTGGTGCGCGACTCGGCGCTGCGGCAATCCATGGATGCGGGGTGGCTCAAGGCCGAGCAGCGCTGGACCCTGAGCCACCTGGAGACCTCCATCGACATGCTGGAGCGTGGCCTCGGCTTCGCCTGGCTGCCGGAGACGCGGATTCGCCAGGCACTCGATAGCGGGCGCCTCCAGCCGCTGCCGCTCACCGCCCGGCGGTATCCGTGAGATCCCCGTGCAGCTGATCCATCGCGACCGCGACCGCGCCGGACCCGCGACCCGCTTCCTGGCCGGAGCCCTGACCACGGAGGTTCAGCGCGTTCCTGGCGAGATTGAATTCGATGCTATCGAATGAAAGCGCCCAGAATATGCGCTGAAGCGTCGATAGTTTCGCACTACGCTAGGGGGATACCGACCCACCGGCGGCGAAGGTCGCCCACCAGAGGAGGATCCCCATGGGCCTGTTGATCGACGGCAAGTGGCACGACCAGTGGTACGACACCGACAAGCACGGTGGCGAGTTCGTGCGCGAGTCCGCCCAGCTGCGTGACTGGATTACCCGTGACGGCGGCGCCGGCCCCGATGGCCAGCCGGGACTGCCCGCCGAGGCGGGTCGCTACCACCTCTATGTCTCGCTGGCCTGCCCCTGGGCTCACCGCGTGATGATCATGCGCAGGCTCAAGGGGCTGGATGGGCTTGTCGGCCTTTCCCACGTCAGCCCGCTGATGCTCGACCAGGGCTGGACCTACCATGAGGACGAGGGCTCGAGCGGTGACCCCGTCAACGGCGTGGCCTATCACCGCGAGCTCTACACCCTGACCGACCCGCACTACACCGGCCGGGTCACGGTGCCGGCGCTGTGGGACAAGCGGGCAGGGCGCATCGTCAACAACGAGTCCGCCGAGCTGCTGCGCATGTTCAATGGCGCCTTCGACGAGCTCACCGGCAACCGCCTGGACTTCTATCCCGAGGACCTGCGCGAGACCATCGACGCGGTCAACGCCGATGTCTATGACCACATCAACAACGGTGTCTACAAGTCGGGCTTTGCCACCGAGCAGGCGGTCTACGAGAAGCATGTGGTGGCGCTGTTCGCGGCGCTGGACCGCATGGAGGCACGCCTGGCCGAGCACCGCTACCTGGCCGGCGAGTGGCTCACCGAGGCGGATATTCGCCTGTTCACCACTCTGGTACGTTTCGACGCCGTCTATCACGGCCACTTCAAGTGCAACCTGCGGCGCATCGAGGACTACCCCAACCTCTCGAACTACCTGCGCGAGCTCTACCAGTGGCCGGGAGTGAAGGAGACCGTAGACCTCGACCATATCAAGCGCCACTACTACTACAGCCACGAAACCATCAACCCCACGCGTATCGTGCCGCATGGTCCCATCCTCGAACTTTCGCGCCCCCACGACCGCGAGCGCCTGCCGGGGCAGGGAATAAGGGGCAGTGTTTCCCAGTGAAGTGAGAAGCGCCGGGGGCAGGCTGTAGAAGAGGTCCTACGCCAGGGATGGCGTCGGTAGCTTCCAGGGAGGGATTTACAGCGCCTCTTCGGAGGCCTGCCGCCGGAAAAGCTTCGAACGTTTTTTGGTAGAATGCGCCCAACTTCATATCCAGACACGAGTCCCATGACCGACCAGATCCAGCGCTTCCTGTTCGACAACACCAACGTGCGCGGCGAGCTCGTAACCCTCGAGCAGGCCTATTCCGAGGTCCTCGATCGCCACGCCTATCCCCCGGCGGTGAATCACCTGCTCGGCGAGCTGCTCGCCGCGGTGGCCCTGCTCACCGACACCGTCAAGCTCGACGGCACCCTGAGTATCGAGGTGCGCGGAAGCGGTGCCCTGGCCCTGCTGATGGCCGAATCCAACCCCGGCGGCGAGCTGCGCGCCATCGCCCGCATGGCCGAGGACGCGGCGATCCCCGGCGAGGAGGCCGGCTTCCGTGAACTGGTGGGCGAGGGGCAGATCATGATCACCCTGGACCCCCGCGAGGGGCACCGCTATCAGGGCATCGTCGCCCTGGACCGCGATAGCCTGGCCGACTGCCTGGCCGACTACTTCGCCCAGTCCGAGCAGTTGCCCACCCGACTGTGGCTGGCCGCCGATGGCCGACGCGCCGGCGGCCTGCTCCTGCAGCGCATGCCCGATGAGTCCCAGAACCAGGATCTCGACGCCTGGGACCGCAGCGTGCACCTGGCGGCGACCGTCAAGGAGGAGGAGCTGCTGGGTCTTGCCCCCCAGGAGCTGCTCCAGCGCCTCTACCACGAGGAGACGGTGCGAATCTTCGAGCCCAAGGCGCTGCGTTTCGGCTGTACCTGCTCCCGGGAGCGCATCGCCGATGCCCTGGTGACGCTGGGGGCCGAGGAGCTGCGTGACGTGCTGGCGGAGCAGGGCGGCATCGAGACCCAGTGCCATTTCTGTCACACCCGCTATGCCTTCTCCGTGGAGGAGGTCGAGGCGCTGCTGGCCGGTGCCAGCGAGCCGCCGGCGACCCTGCACTGAGCACCTGCTCGCCTGTGCCAGGCCGGCTCAGCAGAGTCACCAGCCTGGCTACCGCCGCCGATATTGCGCTGCACAAGAAAATCGGCGGCGAAATTCTTCATGTTGTAGAAAAACTACATGAATTCCGCCTAAAAAGGGCGTTTCCCGCCCCGGTCCTTTTTGCCATAATGGCGCCGCTTTCAGACGCGACCGCTCGCAGAGGACGGCCCACCGTCCGTCCGGTCGCGATCCCTCCCCCGGCTTTTCCGCGTCTTCGGCGACGCCAGGCACACGAGAGAATCGGCCCACGGCCCAGGAATCGACATGACCACACCCCAAGCTTCTCACGCCCACGTCAATCTCAGCAGCGCCGAACTGATCGAGCGGTCAGTGGCCAGCGGCGAAGGCCGCCTGGCCGCCAACGGCGCCCTGGTGGTGAGCACCGGCGTGCGTACCGGTCGCTCGCCCAAGGATCGCTATATCGTCGACGAGCCCTCCACCAGCGCCAAGATCGACTGGGGCAGCGTCAACCGTCCCTTCGACGCCGAGAAGTTTGCGGCCCTCTGGGATCGCGTCGAGGCCTACCTGACCGGCAAGGAGCACTATGTCTCCGAGCTGCACGTGGGCAGCGACCCGGACTACTACCTGCCGGTACGCGTGCAGACCGAGACCGCCTGGCAGAACCTGTTCGGCCGCACCATGTTCGTGCGCCCCGAGGCCTACAACCCCTCTGCCAAGGCGGAGTGGACCATCCTCAACGCCGCCAGCTTCGAGTGTGACCCGTCCCGCGACGGCACCAACTCCGACGGCACCGTGATCATCAACTTCGCCGAGAAGAAGGTGCTGATCGCCGGCATGCGCTACGCCGGCGAGATGAAGAAGGCGATGTTCTCGGTGCAGAACTTCCTGCTGCCCGAGTTCGACGTGCTGCCGATGCACTGCTCCGGCCAACGTCGGCGAGGACGGCGAGACCCGCCTGTTCTTCGGCCTCTCCGGTACCGGCAAGACGACCCTCTCCGCCGACCAGGCGCGCTACCTGATCGGTGACGACGAGCACGCCTGGGGGCCGGGCACCGTCTTCAACATCGAGGGCGGCTGCTACGCCAAGTGCATCGACCTCTCCGAGAAGAACGAGCCGGTCATCTGGAACGCCATCAAGTTCGGCACCGTGCTGGAGAACGTGGTCCTCGACGATCGCCGCGAGCCGGACTACGCCGATGACAGCCTGACCCAGAACTCGCGAGCCGCCTACCCGCTGGAGCACGTCGAGAAGCGCGTTCCCGAGAACCGTGCCGGCGAGCCCAACGCCATCGTCTTCCTGACCTGCGACATGTCCGGCGTGCTGCCCCCGGTCTCCGTGCTCTCCAAGGAGGCCGCGGCCTACCACTTCCTCTCCGGCTACACCGCCAAGGTGGGCTCCACCGAGATGGGCTCCTCCGAGGGCCTGGCCGCCACCTTCTCCACCTGTTTCGGCGCGCCGTTCTTCCCGCGTCCGGCGCGTGAGTACGCCGACCTGCTGATCAAGCGCGTGGAGGAGAAGGACGCCCAGGTCTACCTGGTCAACACCGGCTGGACCGGTGGTTCCTATGGCGAGGGCGGTTCGCGCTTCTCCATCCCCACCACCCGCGCCATCATCAGTGCCATCCAGTCCGGCATGCTGCGCGAGGTCGAGACCCATCGCCTCGATGGCCTCAACCTCGACGTGCCCACCGCCGTGCCGGGTGTCGACTCCAGCCTGCTCGACCCGCGCGAGACCTGGGAAGACAAGGACGCCTACGACCGTCAGCGCCAGGAGCTGGCTGCCAAGTTCGTCGACAACTTCAAGAAGTTCGACGGCGTCAGCGAGGCAATCGTCAAGGCGGGCCCCAGCCTGACCTGAGCGCGCATCGTTGCAAGGGGATCACTCCGCCAAGTAGATAGGCCCCGGAGGGCCCTGTAACTGACTGCAGGCATGGCAGTATGAACGGGGGAGCGGCAGGGCCGCTTCCCGTTCTGCTGGTCTGCCCCCCGACGGAGAGAACTGATATAACCACGCCACTTCCTGGCCTGGCTGGCGCGGGAGTCTTGGTGCTGCTACCGGGCCTGGGCGTCGTCCGCCCCAAACTCGACATGAAGCGTAGCCCCACCATCGCCCCTCCGCGTGCCGGCGCTCTCGGTGTGAGCGTAGGTAGCCCCCAGCCTAACCACGACCACTAGCACCACCAGCAGCATGGCTCCCGCCAGCAGGAAGGTCAGAGTGAAGCCCGCCAGTTCGGCGATGAAACCGAGCAGCAGTGGGGCTAGCACCTGAGCGCCGCGATTCCCCATGAGTCGCATGCCCAATGCACTGGAGCGCTGCTCCGGTCGCACGTGCTCGGTGAGGATCACCATCGACAGTGGCTGAGAGATCCCCGAGCCCAGCCCGATCAAGATGGCGAGCAGCGACAGCATCCATACGCTTTCCGACATGCCGGTCCATGAAAGTCCTAAGGCTACGGCGGCAACCGAGACGACCATGGTTCTCGAGCGTCCACCGAGTGCACTGATGACCTGCGGCATGATGAGCCGGATAAGCATGGCCGCCAGTGCCCGCAGGCTAACCAGTACGCCGATCAACGTTGCGGAGAAGGTCAGCTCCTCGAGGTAGATCGGCAGGAAGGCGGCATGAGCACCGAGAGCGAAGAGCACGGCGACGGTCACGGCGGACTCGACAGCTGCACGCCGATATTAAGGTCGCGTAGTGCCGTGAGCGCCGTAGCCGTACCAGCTGTTAATCGCGGAACACCAAGGCCGCGGCGTGCGCTGCCCAACAGTGCTGGCAGGCGCTGGCCAGACCGAGGGCTGGATCGTGCCGATGGTGGCGAAGACCCAATTCATCGAGAGGTGTCGATCATGCGTCCAGCCAGCGCGGCCCGCCAGCTGGCCGCCGGAAAGACACATGGTGTACCAGCCGAAGTATCGTTCCAAGGCCGCGCCCTGGCCTAGCCCCGCCACCACCGACTGCGCGGCGATCACCATCACCAGATGCGCTAGGCCCAAGGTGACCTGGGTTGCCAACAGGCCGCCGAGCGTGGGCACCAGAAGACTCAGCCACGGGGCCAGCATCATGCCCACTGCACCGGTGATAAACATCTTCTGTGCCCCTAGTCGCGTCACGATACCCCCTAGTGGAATCGCCAAGGCGAGAGGCAATAGGTAAGGGCCGCCATTATGCTCCCCAGCAGCGAGGGGCTGGCTCCCATCTCCAGAGCCTGAAGCGGCACGGCCAGAAGCAGCATGGTCTGGGCCAGTCAAGCGCGCTCGGTTCAGCCTGCCCGTGCAGACCAGTATCAGGTTGCGTATAGCGCCCGGCGTATGAGCCGACGCCGTCGTCTTTTCGTACATGGTTTCTCGAGTCCTCAGTCTACGACTATTGCATCATGGCCGGCATTGCGCATTTTCTATAATTTGCATGTCGATGAGCTCTATTGGATACCTGAGTATACATTTATCTATTTCACCGTGACTGCCGGTTCAGTCACTTGCCAGTCAGGAGCCAAACAGGAGTCTCTCCATGAACAATTCAAGGCGCCATGCATTACCTTTTGTCCGATATGCACTCGGTCTGGCCGTCACCACTGGCCGGAGGTAGTGGGAGCCATGGCTGATGCCATAATGAATTGACAGGTTTTAAGGAGGGAGAAACCGGAAATCCTGGACGCCCTGACACCGCAGGGGCCGATACTTGGGGGCGCTATGTCGCCGCGACCATCGCCCCCTACCTCGGCAACGATGTGGGGGTGCAGGTCGTGAACCGCCCCGGTGCGGGGGGCGTGCAGGGCAGCAACGAGTTCCAGCTGCGTACGAAAAGCGACGGGAAGACCGTGCTTCTCCAGAGTGCGGGACAGGTGTTTGCCTTCATGTACGGCTCCGGCGCCGTACGCTACGACTTCCGTGACTATGAGCCGGTCGTGGCCATGGCGCAGGGCGGGGTGGTCTATGCCAGCGCCGAGCTGGGGGTCGATGAACCTCTGAGCCAGGGATCGGGGCACCTGACTTACGGTGAGGTCTCGCCCAGGCGATCGGCTCCATGGCGCTGGCCGCCTTCGCGCTGCTGGAGCTTCCCCACGATGCCATCTTCGGGTATCGCAGCCAGGGCCCCACCGGATGGCTCTCCGGAGCAGGGCAGAGACCAACCTCGACTTCCAGACCACCAGCGCCTACACCGCCAATGTCGAGGCCGCTGGTCGAGGAGGGCGTGGCGGTGCCGCTCTTCAGCATGGGGGTGATTGATACCGATGGCGAGCTTGTGCGCGAATCCGGCCTTCCCCGACCTGCCCACGGTGGCTGAAGTCTACGAGGAACGCCATGGGGGAGCCGCCTTCCGGAGTCGCTTGGGATGCCTATCGGGCCGTGCTCTCTGCCGGCAGCCTCAAGATGCTGTGGGCCAAGTCGGATGCGCCCGAGGCCTCCCTCAATGACCTTCGCGAAGCCTTCCGTACGGCCCGCAACGACGAAGAGTTCATGGCTGACTCCGTCGAGGCAAATGGTCCCTACGACTGGCTGGTGGGTGACGAGGCCTACACGGCCATGAGCGGCACTCTGGAAGTCTCCGATGAGGCGCTCGATTACCTGCGCGATACCTTCAAGGCTCGCTACGACGTCGACCTTTGACGGGGTCGGAAACATCATGAGGGGCGACGGGTGCCGCCCCCGTTCATGGTTGCCCGCTACAGGAGCGACATACCGTGATACCTGCTGCGTTTGAAGCCCTGACTCTGATCCTTGATCCCTCGCGCCTGATCTTCATGCTGATGGGCGTAGGGCTTGGACTGGTCGTCGGCGTTCTCCCCGGGCTGGGGGGCGTCGTGGGCATGTCACTCTTGTTGCCCTTCGTCTATGGCATGGATCCCCATGCCGCCATTGCCATGCTGACTGCATGGCAGCGGTGATTGCGACCGCCGGATCACCTTCCCGAGCGTGCTTATCGGGGTGCCTGGGTCGGCTGGCTCTCAGGCCACCGTGCTCGACGGTTACCCGATGGCTCAGCAAGGCAAGGCCGGGCGCGCCCTGAGTGCCGCCTTCAGTGCCTCCCTGATTGGGGGTTGTCTGGTGCGCTGGTGCCACCGCCACCGCCGGTGGCCCGTCCGCTGGTGCTGGCGTTTCAGTCCCCCCATCTCTTCATGCTGACGATCCTGGGTCTTTGTGTGGTCGGCCTGCTGGCTGGCAAGTATCCGCTGCGCGGCATCCTGGCAACCCTGTTCGGCATCAAGGATTGCGATGCTGGGTTCGGCTCCCACCACGGTCACCTTTCGCTTCGTCGGCGACAGCATCTATCTGATGGATGGCATCCCCTTGGCGATACTGGCGATGGGGCTGTTCGCGGTGCCCGAGATCATCGACCTCCTCTCCTGACAACCGCTGTCTCTCGGGTCAAGGCGGTCTCCCACGGCTGGAAGGAGGGAGTGAGCGATACCTTGCGACACCGCTGGCTGGTGCTGCGCTCATCCGCTCTGCAAGCCGCCATCGGCGCCATCCCGGGCCCGGTGGTTCCGTGGTCGACTGGCTTTCCTACGGTCAGGCGATGCACACGGCCAAGGACAAGAGTTTATTCGGCAAGGGTGATGTTCGCGGCGTGATCGCGCCTGAGAGCTCGAACAATGCCAAGGAAGGGGGTGCGCTGATCCCCACCATGCTGTTCGGCATACCGGGCAGCGGCACTACCGCCGTGCTGCTTGGGGGGCTGATCCTGCTGGGTATCCAGCCGGGACCGTCGATGCTCGACAAGGACCTTTCCATGACGCTGACCATCGTCTGGACCCTGGCTCTGGCCAATGTGGTCGGCGCCATCGCGTGCTTCCTCCTTTCCCGGCCCATCGCGCGCCTCAGCACCGTGCCGGCCAGCACCTGCCCCTTCCTGTTGATCGTGATGCTGGTGGGGGCCTACCAGAATACCCAGCAGTGGGGTGATCTGGTGGCATTCGGGGTGGTGGGCTTGATCGGCTGGCTGCTAAAGACCTATGACTGGCCTCGGGCTCCCATTCTGATCGGCTTCGTCCTGGCCCCCAGCATCGAACGCTACTTGACCATTTCCGCCTCGCGCCATGGCTGGTCCTGGCTTGGCGATCCCATCGTTATTTTGATCGGCGTGCTGTCTGTCGCCGTGGTGGTGGCCGGCATCAGGGCCAAGATCCAGGAGAGCAAGGGAAGGGGAGAAAATGATGTCACAACGACTCCGTGAAGAAGTGCTGTTCATGGGTGCCCTGTTGGTGGTGGTGGTAACCGCGTTGATCACCGCCGCGGATTATCCCTTCAGGGCAAGGCTGATGCCGCAGGTTGTCGCGGGAGCCATTCTGGTGCTGCTGGTCGTCGAACTGCTGCTGACGTTGCGTCGTCAGCGTCGGGCCGCAGAGCCCCCTGGGGAGCCCATCGTGGGTGGCAAGGGGAGACGCATGCTGCCCTTCTTGGCCTGGCTGGTGGGACTCTACGCGGCCATTGCCCTGCTGGGACTGCTGCCCGCCGCGGCGCTGTTTACTCTCGCGTTCAGCCGCGCGGTGGGCAGGATGAGCTGGGGGGCTGCCCTGTTGGGGGCCGTGATATTGACCGGTGCGGTCTTCGGTCTAGGGAGGTCTTCCACCTGGATTGGCCGCAAGGCTATCTCGTGGCGCATTACGCTTGGTCGCCGCCGCTGCTACGGCCGGCGGAGGGTAAGGCACCGTCGTCCGACGAAGGCCCTGCCCGCGAGCGCTTCGGCACGCCTTGAGCCCGCTAGCGACGAACGGCACCGCTCATCCTAGTTTGTTACGGGACACGATGCCCTGGTTTACAGGTGAGTGCTCTCCAAAAAATGCCTCGAGCCTCTTTATAGGCTTCGCGAATATGCTGTCGAGCTAGCTGCTCGGCAGCCTTGGAGTCTCGCTTCTCCATCGATTCGATGATGGCGTTGTGCTCGCGTCGCGCGGCTTCGGCGCGTCCCGGCTTGGCCAGCGTGCTGGGACCTAGCAGCATCATTGATTCCTGAAGAGAGTGCAGCATCTTGAGCAAGTAACGGTTATGGGCACAGCGGTACAGCGTGCTGTGAAACAGCTTGTTGTTCCTGACCAGGTCCAGGGTGTCGGTGAGTTGGGCGTCACGCTCGTTGATCTCGCGCAGGAAGGCGATTTCCACCTCCGAAGCGTGCCGGGCGGCGAGGCCCGCGGCGGTGCCCTCCAGTACTTCTCGCATGGCATACAGCTCGCTGATCATGCCGTGATCTAGCTCGGTGATGATCGTGCCACGAGCGGGGTCGTTGGCGACCAGCCCTTCCAGTTGCAGACGATTGAGTGCCTCGCGCACCGGCGTACGGCTCAGACCAGTGCGCTCGGCGAGATCCACTTCCCGCACCCGCGTGCCGGGCGGCAAGGTGCCCTCCTTGATGGCGTCGATGATATAGCGATATGCCTGCTCACTGCGCGGCTCACCACGTTCGTTGGCCGCCGAGGAGGCGGTTTTGCGTACCTTGTGCTCTGACATGGGGTTTGGGCCTCGATCGCGTCGTTAAGGCCTTGCATGGTAGTTCAAGGAACATTGCTTGTCATTCAGAGTGCAGTTGGATACATTGGGATCCTGTAGGATTCATTAGTGCCGCGTATAGCGAACAACCCAGGCAAGGCGGAGAGGTGGACCACGATGCTCTCATCGACAGGCAAACGACTGAGGGATGATGACCTGCTCAATCATGACGTGCTGGTTATCGGAGGTGTGGCAACGCGGCGCTATGCGCCGCCTTGAGTGCTCGCGAGCAGCGGGCCAGAGTGCTCTGCTTGGAAAGCGCCTCGCAAGTGGCGGGGCGGTAACAGCAGCCATACGCGCAACCTGCGCTGTATGCATCGCGAGCCGACGGACGTACTCAGCGAGGCGCGTGCATTCGAGGGATGAGTTCTTCGAGGATGTATGGCGTGTGACGGGCGGCCAGACCAACGAAGCCCTGGCACGTCACGTGATACGCGCGTCGGAGAGTTGTACTGACTGGATGAAAGGGTACGGGGTACGTTTCCAACCCTCGCTGGGGGGAACCCTGCATCTTGGTCGCACCAACGCCTTCTTCTTGGGGGGAGGGAAGGCACTGGTCAATACCTACTACCAGGCAGCCGAACGCCTGGGGGTCAACATCCTTTATGAGGCAGAGGCTGAGCGATTGGTCTTCGACGGGACACGTTTTGATCATGCCCTGGTCAACATCAACGGATCCCTGCGCAAGTTCAGTGCCAGGGCAGTAGTAGTGGCCTCGGGGGGCTTCGAGTCCAACCAAGCCTGGGCTCTGAAGAGGCCTGGGGGCCAGTGTCGCGCAACTTCCTGATCCGCGGTACCCGCTTCAATCAGGGCAAGATGCTGCGCTCGCTGATCGACAACGGCGCCAAGGTGATAGGTGATCCCACCCAAGGCCATGCCGTGGCCATCGATGCCCGTGCTCCCAAGTATGACGGGGGTATCGTGACTCGTGTCGACTGTGTCTCGCTGGGCATCGTGGTCAATCGTGACGGCAAGCCGCTTCGGCCGACGAGGGCGAGGGACTTGGCACAAAGCGCTGTGCTGTCTGGGGGCCGACTGATCGCCAAGCAGCCCGGTCAGGTGGGGTACTCCATCACCGATGCCAAGGCGCAGGGGCGTTTCATGCCGTCCGTCTTCCTCCCGAGCAAGCCGCGGACACACTGGAGGAGCTGGCGGCTTCGAGTCGACCTGACTCACGGTGGAAACCTTGCGCGAGACCGTCGATACCTTCAATGCCGCCGTGCAGCCCGGCACCTTCGATCACAGCGTGCTGGATGACTGCCGCACCCAGGGCACCACACCGGAGAAGACCCACTGGGCCCAGCGCATCGACGAGCCGCCGTTCTTCGGCTACCCGCTGCGCACCGGCATCACCTTCACGTACCTTGGCGGCGAGGTAGACCAGCAGGCCCGTCTGAGCATGGCTGATGGCGGTCAGGCTGAGAATGTCTTCCCCGGCTGGCGAGATCATGGCCGGCAATATCCTCGGCCAGGGATATGTCGCCGGATTCGGCATGACCATCGGCACGGTTTTTGGACGTATCGCAGGTGAGGAGGCGGCAAAAAATGCAGCGAATTGAGATCTATGATGCCCTCGTAGACGAGGCGCGCAACAACATGACCATCTGCAATGCCTGCCGGTACTGCGAAGGGTTTTGTCCGGTCTTCCCGGCCATGGAGCGTCGCCAGACCTTCACCCCGGAGGACCTGAAATACCTGGCGAACCTCTGCCACAATTGCAGCGAGTGCTACTACGCCTGCCAGTACGCTCCGCCCCACGAGTTCGGTGTCAACGTTCCGCAGTCGCTGGCCAAGCTGCGTGCAGAGTCTTACCGCCAGTACGCCTGGCCGGGACCATTGGCCCGCCTGTTCGACCGCAACGGCCTCTTTGCGTCGCTGGCCCTGGCCTTCGGCGTCACGCTGTTGCTGTTTTTGTCCATTTTCCTCAACGGCGGAGGCTCGGCTTTGCTCAGCGGCGAGCATGACGGCGACTTCTACGCTCTGCTGCCCCACAACACCCTGGTGACGACCTTCGGTGGCGTGGCGCTGTTCGTGGCGTTGGCGATGGTGATGGGCATGGCGCGCTTCTGGAAGGAAAGCGGGCAGCCTGTTGGTGCCCTGGGGGAGGGGCCAAGTTGGAAGGAGGCGCTCAAGGAGGCCTTCTCCATGAAGCACCTGCATGGCCATGGCGAGAAAGGCTGCACCTACCCGGATGCCTACCACTCCCACTGGCGGCGCGCTTCCATCACTTCACTTTCTACGGTTTCATGTTGGCCTTCGCCGCCACCGTGACCGGCACCGTCTACCACTACGTCTTCGGTTGGATTGCCCCCTACGACTTCCTGAGCCTGCCCAAACTGTTGGGCACACTGGGGGGCATCGGCCTGCTGGTCGGACCGGCGGGGCCTGCTGTACCTGAAGCTGGTCCGCGATCCCGATACCGCGGATACGGGTCAGTTGGGCATGGATGTCGCCTTTATCGTGCTGCTATGGCTGACCGGCAGTACCGGGCTTGCCCTGATGCTGCTGCGTGAGACCTCTGCCATGGGCGTGATGCTGGTGGTGCACTTGGGCTGCGTGATGGCGTTATTCCTGACCATGCCCTATGGCAAGTTCGTGCACGGCTTCTATCGCATGCTGGCGCTCTACCGTAACGCCCGGGAGCGGCGGGCCCATGGTGCCTGAGCGGGCCTAGAGGAGACCGGAAAGCTACTACGACCGGCACCGCCTAGGCGGTGCCGGGTTCTTTCATATGGGGTATGCCCGGGCAGTGGTTCATTCCTTCAGGTCGGGAAAGTCCTCCTCCCGGAACTCCAGCTCGCCGCGCTCATCGCTGGCCTTGTGTACCTCGGCCTGGCGCAACTCCACCCGGCGGATCTTGCCCGAGATGGTCTTGGGCAGGTCGGCGAACTCCAGCCGGCGGATGCGCTTGTAGGGCGCCAGGCGCTCCCGGGCGAAGGCGAGGATATCCCGGGCCAGTTCGGCGCTGGGCTCGTAGCCGGCGGCGGGAATGATATAGGCCTTGGGCACCGAGCTGCGCACCGGGTCGGGGCTGGGCACGATGGCCGCCTCACCCACCGCCGGGTGCTCGATCAGCACGCTCTCGAGCTCGAAGGGGCTGATGCGGTAGTCGGACGCCTTGAAGACATCGTCGGCGCGGCCCACGTAGGTGATGTAGCCCTGGTCATCGATGCTTGCCACGTCGCCGGTGCGGTAATAGCCGCCCTGCATGGCCGCCGCCGTGCGCTCCGGGTCGTTGGCATAGCCCACCATCAGGCCGGCGGGACGCTCCTCACCCAGGGCCAGGGCTACCTCCCCTTCGCTTGCCGGCTGACCCTCGGCATCCAGCATCGCCACCCGGTAGCCGGGCAGGGGGCGCCCCATGGAGCCCGCCTTGAGCGGCTGCCCCGGGGAGTTGCCGATCTGGGCGGTGGTCTCGGTCTGGCCGAAGCCGTCGCGGATGGTGATGCCCCAGGCGCGGCGCACCTGCTCGATCACCTCGGGGTTGAGGGGTTCGCCGGCGGCCACCGCCTCGCGCAGGGCGACCCGGTGGGCGGCCAGGTCCTGCTGGATCAGCAGTCGCCACACCGTGGGCGGTGCGCACAGGGTGGTGATCTCGTAGTCCGTCAGCACCTTCAGCAGGGCGGCGGCATCGAAGCGTGAATAGTTGTAGAGGAAGACGCAGGCGCCGGCGTTCCAGGGGGCGAAGAAGCAGCTCCAGGCATGCTTGGCCCAGCCCGGCGAGCTGATGTTGAGGTGGCGGTCCCCCTTTTGCAGGCCTATCCAGTAGAGGGTGGAGAGGTGCCCCACCGGGTAGGACTGATGGGTATGGGTGACCAGCTTGGGCTGGGAAGTGGTGCCCGAGGTGAAGTAGAGCAGCATGGGGTCATCGGCGGGGGTCGGCCCGTCGGGGGTGAAGGCGTCGCTGGCCTCGTGGGACTCGGCGAAGTCGTGCCAGCCTGCGGCGGCACCTCCCACGGCAATGCGCGTCAGGCTGTCCTGGCGGCCGGCAAACTTCTCCAGGTGCTCGTGGCCGATCACCAGGTGGCGGACCTGGCCGCGGGTGATGCGATCCTCGAGATCCTCCGGGGTCAGCAGGGTGGTCGCGGGAATGATCACCGCACCGAGCTTGATGGAGGCCAGCATCACCTCCCACAGCGGCACCTCGTTGCCCAGCATCAGCAGCACGCGGTCGCCCCGCGCCACGCCCAGGGCACGCAGCCAGTTGGCGGCCTGGTTGGAGCGCCGCGACATCTCGGCGAAGCTGAGCTTCGCCTCCCGGCCATCCTCCTCGACGATCCACAGCGCAGGGGCGTCGTTGTCCCGGGCCATGACGTCGAAGTAGTCCAGGGCCCAGTTGAACTCGCTGAACGTCGGCCAGCGGAAGTCGCGATAGGCGGTGTCATAGTCCTCGCGGTTGGCCTGCAGGAAGTCGCGGGCGGCGAGGAAGCGCTCCAGCGCCGGAGAACTCGATGGTGTCGGCATGTTCTATCCCTTCTTGTTGTTGAAAGCGTGGTTGAAAGCGTTGTCGAGCGTGTTCTTGCTGCGCGTGGTGTTGTTCGTGCTGCCGAGCGTGTTGCTGCCCGACGGTGTGAAAGATGCTGAGGCTAGAAACTCTAGCCAGATTCTGGCCTGCCTGTCCAAGAACCAAGCGAACGCTTGGACTAAAGTTGCCTGCTCCGTGGTGGTGGTGGCCGTGCGTGGCTCGTCCCGGCGTTTGTGATACCTTGTCGCGATCGTTTTTCGAGCATCAGTGAAGGGGTTACATGGACGCCACCAAACGCATCATCACGCGCCTCGCCGAGGAGCTTTCCGTTCGTCCACAGCAGGTCTCGGCCACGCTGGAGCTGCTCGACGGCGGGGCGACCGTGCCCTTCATTGCCCGCTATCGCAAGGAGGTGACCGGCGGGCTCGACGACACCCAGCTGCGCCAGCTCCACGAGCGTCTGGGCTACCTGCGCGAGCTGGAGGAGCGCCGCGCCACGGTGCTCGCCGCCATCGACGAGCAGGGCAAGCTGACCGACGAGCTGGCCGGGCTGATCCAGGCCGCCGACACCAAGCAGCGCCTGGAAGACCTCTACCTGCCCTACAAGAAGAAGCGCCGCACCAAGGCCCAGATCGCTCGCGAAGCGGGTCTCGAGCCCCTGGCCGACGCCCTGCTGGCCGACCCCACCCTGGACCCGGAGGCCGAGGCGGCCAACTACCTGCGCCCCGAAGAAGGTGATATCCCCGCGGTGGAGGACGCCAAGGCGGCCCTGGATGGCGCCCGCCAGATCCTGATGGAGCGCTTCGCCGAGGACGCCGAGCTGGTCGGTCGACTGCGCGAGCGGCTGTGGAGCGAGGGTGAGCTCAGTGCCCGGGTGATTCCCGGCAAGGAGCGCGAGGGTGCCAAGTTCTCTGACTACTTCGAGCACGACGAGGCGCTGGCCAAGGCGCCGTCGCATCGGGCGCTGGCGATGTTCCGCGGCCGCAACGAGGGTGTGCTGACCCTGGCCATCCGCCTGCCCGGCGAGGAGGAGGCGCCGATCCATCCGGCCCAGGTGGCCATCGCCCGACACTTCGAGGTTCACGAGCTGACGAGGGGCGCGCCGCCGACAAGTGGCTGCGCGACGTGGTGCGCTGGACCCGGCGGGTCAAGCTCTACACCCATCTCGAGACCGAACTGCTGGGCCGGCTGCGTGAGCGCGCCGAGCTCGAGGCCATCGAGGTGTTCGCCGCCAACCTCAAGGACCTGCTGCTGGCCGCCCCGGCGGGGCAGAAGGCGACCCTTGCCATCGACCCGGGCCTGCGCACCGGCTGCAAGGTTGCCGTGGTCGACGCCACCGGCCAGTTCCTCGAGCACGCGACCATCTACCCCCACGCCCCGCGTAACGCCTGGGAAGCCTCGCTGGCCGAGCTGGCCAGGCTGGTGGAGAAGCATGACGTGGCACTGATCGCCGTGGGCAACGGCACCGCCAGTCGCGAGACCGACAAGCTCGCCGGCGACCTGGTCAAGCGGCTGGCTGGCAAGCGCTCGCTCTCCAAGGTGATGGTCAGCGAGGCCGGTGCCTCGGTCTACTCCGCCTCGGAGTATGCCTCCCGCGAGCTGCCCGACCTCGATGTCACCATCCGCGGCGCGGTCTCCATCGCCCGCCGCCTGCAGGACCCGCTGGCCGAGCTGGTCAAGATCGAGCCCAAGTCCATCGGCGTGGGCCAGTACCAGCACGACGTCTCCCAGGTGCAGCTGTCGCGCAGCCTGGAGGCGGTGATCGAGGACTGCGTGAACGCCATCGGCGTCGATCTCAACACCGCCTCCAGCGCGCTGCTCTCGCGGGTGGCTGGCCTCTCGCCGGCGCTGGCCGAGGCCATCGTCGCGCGGCGCAACGCCGAGGGAGCCTTCGCCAGTCGCCGGCAGCTGCTCGATGTCAGCCGCCTGGGCCCCAAGACCTTCGAGCAGTGCGCCGGCTTCCTGCGCATCATGAACGGCGACAACCCGCTCGACGCCAGCGCCGTGCACCCCGAGGCCTACCCCCTGGTGGAGCGCATCGCGGAAAGCGAGTGGCCGTCCGCTTTCCAGCCTGATCGGCGACAGCTGCCACCCTCAAGGCGGTCAAGCCCGCCGAGTTCGCCGACGAGCGCTTCGGGGTGCCCACGATCACCGATATCCTGGTCGAGCTCGACAAGCCGGGCCGCGACCCGCGCCCCGAGTTCAAGGCCGCCGAGTTCCGCGAGGGGGTCGAGACCCTCAAGGACCTGGAGCCGGGGATGATCCTCGAGGGCAGCGTCACCAACGTCACCCACTTCGGCGCCTTCGTCGATATCGGCGTGCACCAGGATGGCCTGGTGCATATCTCGGCGCTCTCCGACAAGTTCGTCGAGGACCCGCGCTCGGTGGTCAAGGCCGGCGATATCGTCAGGGTCAAGGTGATGAGCGTCGACCTGGAGCGTGCCCGCATCGGGCTCACCATGCGCCTCGACGACCAGCCGGGCGAGGAGGGCGAGAAGCCCCGCCGTGGTGGTGGCGAACGCCAGGCCCGCGGCGGCCAGAAGCCACCGCGCAAGGGCGCCGAGCGCGGCAGCGATGCCGGCCAGGGCGTGCAGATGGGTGCCCTGGGGGCCGCGTTGCTCAAGGCCAGGAAGAAAAGCTGAAGGACAGCTGCAGTAACAACTGGCCAATAGCCCAGGGCTATCGCAGTTTCCCGGCGTGAGGGCTATCTACGATCGTCCTGGTAAATAGCCGGCTAAACTTTGAATCCGGCGCATCAGGCACCATAATCAGCATATTTTACGGGCGCCGCTTTGGCGCCCGTATCACTATCAGCGAGGCGTGCCGCCTCGGCGCCTACCATCGCGCCTTTCCAACACAAGGGGTGTTACCTTGTCCGATACACTCGCCAGTCTTGTTTCCCGCCTGGAGGGCCATGCCCGCCAGGGTGAGTTCAGCCGACTGCGTCGCGGCCTCGAGAAGGAGGGGCTGCGCGTCGACCCCGAGGGGCGCGTCGCCCAGACGCTGCATCCCCATGCGCTGGGCTCCAAGCTGACCCATCCGCATATCACCACCGACTACTCCGAGGCGCTGCTCGAGTACATCACGCCGGTCACCTGTCGGCCCGCCGACGCCCTGGACTTCCTCGGCGACCTGCACCGCTTCAGCTATCGCTACCTGGGTGATGAATTGATCTGGCCGGGCAGCATGCCGGCGCGCCTCGACGGCAACGACAGCATCCCCATCGCCGACTATGGCAGCTCCAACGTGGGCACCATGAAGCGGGTCTATCGCCAGGGGCTCGACGTGCGCTACGGGCGCATCATGCAGGCCATCGCCGGGGTGCATTACAACGTCTCGCTGCCCGACGACCTGTGGACGCTGCTGCGTGATCTCGATGGTGCCCAGGACACGCCGCTGAATGACTACCGCTCGGCGCGCTATTTCGGCCTGATCCGCAACTTCCGCCGCCACAGCTGGCTGCTGCTCTATCTGTTCGGCGCCTCGCCGGCCATCGACCGCAGCTTCCTGCCCGACGGCCGGATCCCCGAGAAGCTCGAGGCCCACGGCGAGGAGACATTGATTTCGCGCTACGCCACCAGCCTGCGCATGTCGGACCTCGGCTACCAGAACAAGGTGCAGGAGCAGCTCAAGATCTGCTTCAACTCGCTCTCCAACTACGTCAATACCCTGCGCCACGCCATCTCCACGCCGTGGCCGGCCTACGAGGCGCTGGGCGTCAACGAGGATGGCGAGTGGCGCCAGCTCAACGCCAACATCCTGCAGATCGAGAACGAGTACTACAGTGATATCCGGCCCAAGCGGGTGGCCCGCCATGACGAGACCCCCAGCCAGGCCCTGGAGGCCCGCGGGGTGGAGTATATCGAGGTGCGCTGTCTCGATCTCAATCCGCTGCTGACCCTGGGCGTGGACGAGCCCCAGATTCACTTCATCGACACCTTCGTGATGTGGTGCCTGCTGTCCGAGAGCCCGTGGATCCCCGATGCCGAGTGCGACACCCTCGACGACAACCGGCGCCTGGTGGTGGAGCGCGGCCGCGATCCCGAGCTGCGCCTGTGTCACGCCGGCACGCCTCGTAGCGTGGCCGACTGGGGCGGCGAGATCCTCGGTGAGATGCGCCGGGTGGCCGAGCTGCTCGACCGCCTCGAGGAGGGCACGCCCCACGCCGATGCCGTGGCCGCCATGCTGCCGCGGCTGGAGGATCCCGCACTGACGCCCTCCGGCCAGCTGCTGGCGCGCCTGCAGGAGCGCGGCGAGGGGCTTTCCGAGGTCATGCTGGGCATTGCCCGGGAGCAGGCCGAGCGGCTGCGCCAGGAGTCCATGGACCCCGGCCGCGAGAGGCTCTACGACGAGCTGGTGGAGACCTCCCATCGCCAGCAGGCGGAGATCGAGGCCGCCGACTCGGGCTTCCTTGCCGACTTCCCGAGCGACTACTTCGCCCGTGCCCGGGAATCCCGGGTAACCGATGGGGTCAGCCTGTGAGCGCCCTGTCTCGCCTCTCCGTACGCCAGTGGAGCCTCGCCGGCCTGGCCTTCTGTGTACTGATGATGGCGGTGGCGCTTGGGCTTGAGCATATCGTCGGCCTCGAGCCCTGCCCGCTGTGCATCTTCCAGCGGGTGGCGGTGATAAGTGCCGGCGTGGTGTTCGCTCTGGCGGCCATCCATAACCCCGCCGGCCGCCTCGGCGCAGGGCTCTACGGCGTGCTGGGCCTGGCCGCGGTGGGTGGCGGCATCGGCGTGGCGGGCCGTCACCTGTGGCTGCAGTCGCTGCCCGCCGACGAGGTGCCCAGCTGTGGCCCGGGCCTCGACTACATGCTGGATATCCTGCCGCTGCAGGAGGTGGTGAACATGGTGCTCTCCGGCTCCGGGGAGTGTGCCGAGATCGACTTCCTGTTCCTGGGCATCACGCTGCCGGGCTGGACGCTGGCGGGCTTCATCGTGCTGGCGCTGGCCCCGCTGGGCATGCTGCTCTCGGCCTTCAGGGAGCGTGGCTGGAGTGCTCTACCGCGACTTCGCCACCCAGGAAGCCATCGACCGCGCCTACGACCCCATGATCGGCCGCGATCCGGCGGCGCTGGTGGCCGACTGGCAAGCGCGCAGCGACGCCGCCTCGCTCCCGCCACCGTGTGTCCTCGACCTGCCCTACGGCCCCAGTCTGGCCGAGCGCCTCGACCTCTATCACGCCGAGGGTCGCAAGGAGGGCGAGCCGCGCCGCTGCATCTCTTCTTCCACGGCGGCTACTGGCGCTCGCTGGGCCACCGGGAGTTCGGCTTCATCGTCGACGACCTGGTGGCCGCCGGGATCTCGGTGGGGGTGGTCAACTATGCGCTTTGCCCGACGGTGCGCTTCGCCGAGATCGTGCGCCAGGCCCGCGCCGCCGTGGCCTGGGCCTATCGCCACGCCTCCGAGGAGGGCTGCGACCCGGCTAGCATCAGCGTCTCCGGCCACTCTGCCGGCGGGCACCTCGGCGCCATGCTGCTGGCCACCGACTGGGAAGGCGACTATGGCATGCCGGCCGATCCGATTCGCGGGGCGCTCTGCATCAGTGGGCTCTATGACCTGGGCCCCTTCCCCTGGTCCTGGCTACAGCCCAAGCTGCGGCTCGACGGCCGCGACGTGGCCGAGTTCAGTCCAGCCTTCCTGGCCTGCCGGGTAGCGGCCAAAGTGAGCCTGGTGGCGGGTGGCGAGGAGTCCGGCGAGTTCTCCCGCCAGATGATGGACTACGCCACCCACCTGGGCGAGCAGGGCATCGCGGTCGAGCAGACCGTGCTGCCCGGCGACGACCACTTCTCGATCCTCGAGCACTATCTCGATAGTGGACGCCTGGCCAGGACCGTCATGGGGTTTCACACCCCCAGATAGCGGTCGCGCAGCGACTCGGTGAGCGCCTCGGCGGGGCCTCGCCCAGGCGCTGCGGCCCTTCTCCAGCAGCACGCAGTGGTCGGCCAGCGGCAGCAGTTCCGAGAGCGTCTTGTCGACGATCAGGATCGCCTGGCCCTGGGCCTTGAGGCGTCGGATCGCCTGCCAGATCTCCTGACGGATCACCGGTGCCAGCCCCTCGGTGGCCTCGTCGAGCACCAGTAGCCTCGGGTTGGTCATCAGCGCACGGCCGATGGCCAGCATCTGCTGTTCGCCGCCGGAGAGGGTCGCCGCGGCCTGGCGGTCGCGCTCGCCCAGGCGCGGAAAGAGTGCCTCCACCGCCTCGAGGGTCCAATCGCCGGCGCGTGCGGCCACCAACAGATTCTCGCGCACCGTCAGGTTGGGGAAGCAGCGCCGCCCCTCCGGCACCAGCCCCAGCCCCAGGCGGGCGATGCGGTGGGGCGGCAGGCCGCGCAGCTCGCGCCCCTCGAAGGTGATGCGCCCGGCGTGGGGCGGGGTCAGGCCGAAGATCGACCGGATGGTGGTGGTCTTGCCCATGCCGTTGCGTCCCATCAGCGCCACCATCTGGCCCGCCGCCACCGCCAGGTCCACCCCGAACAGCGCCTGGGCAGGGCCGTAGCGGGTCTCGATGGCTTCCACCTTGAGCATGACGGTCACTCTCCCAGGTAGGCGTCGCGAACCTGCGGGTCGCGACGGATGGTGTCGCCATCGCCGTGGGCGATGACCCGGCCGGCGACCAGCACCGAGATGCGCTCGGCCAGCCGGAACACCGCCTGCATGTCGTGCTCGATCAGCAGGATCGGCACCTCGAGCCTCAATGATTCGAGCAGCTCGGTGAGTCGCGCCGAGCCCTCGGGGCCGAGACCGGCCATGGGCTCGTCGAGGAGCAGGGCACGAGGCTTCATCGCCAGGGCACAAGCCACCTCCAGTGCGCGGCGCTCGCCGTGGGAGAGCTCCGCCACCGGCGTCCAGGCGCGCCCGGCCAGCCCCATGCGCGCAAGCGCCGCCAGCGCCGGTTCGATCAGGCGCGGGTCGCGCTCCGCCGGCTTCCAGAAGCGATAACTGTGCCCGGCCAGAGCCTGGACGCCGATCATCACGTTGCGGATCGCGCGGCGGCTCGGCCAGCGACGACACCTGGAAGCTGCGGCCCAGCCCGCGTCGGGCGCGAGCGGCGACGCTCAACCGGGTGATATCCTCGCCGCCGAGCAGGATGCGCCCGGCGTCGGGACGCAGGCTGCCGGCGATCTGGGCGATCAGCGTCGACTTGCCGGCGCCGTTGGGACCGATCAGGGCGTGGATCTCGCCGGGCCTCAGGGTCAGCGAGACGTCGTCGGTCGCCGTCAGGGCGCCGAAGCGCTTGTGGACCCCCTCCAGGGCCAGCACTGCTTCAGCCATGGGGCTCCCTCCCCGCCAGCCAGCCCATCACGCCGTGGCGGGCGAACAGCACCACGCCGAGCAGCACCAGGCCCAGGAACAGCTGCCAGTACTCGGTCAGCCCGCCGAGCAGGGTCTCCATGCTGATATACAGCACGGCCCCGGCCAGGGGCCCGTAGAGGCGGCCCACGCCACCCAGGATGACGATCACCATCAGCTCGCCGGACATGTGCCAGCTGAGCATGCTGGGGCTGACGAAACCGTTGAGGTCGGCATACAGCGCACCGGCCAGGCCGGTGATCATCGCCGAGATGACGAAGCTCACCAGACGCACCGGATAGGGGTTGATGCCGGCGGTGGCCAGGCGGGTGTCGTTGAGCCGCGCCATGGTGAGTGCCGCGCCGAAGCGCGAGCCCATCAGCCGCGAGGTGAGCGCCATGGCCAGCACCAGGCCGGCGAAGCAGATCAGGAAGAAGGTCAGCGGGTCCTGGGTATCCAGGCCTGGCAGGGTGTTGCGAATATAGATCGGCAGGCCATCCTGGCCGCCGTAGGTGGGCCAGGAGTTGGCGAAGTAGTAGACCATCTGGGCGAAGGCCAGGGTGATCATGATGAAGTAGACCCCGCTGGTGCGCAGCGAGACGGCACCGATCAACAGCGCCAGCAGGCCGCAGGCCAGCATCGCCAGCGGCCACAGCACCAGCAGGTTGTCGCTGCCGGGGAGCATGCCCATGAAGGCGGTGGTGTCGAAGGCGTGGTAGGCGCCGATGCCGGCCACATAGCCGCCCAGGCCGAAGTAGGCGGCGTGGCCAAAACTGACCATGCCGCCGTAGCCCAGTGCCAGATTGAGGCCTACCGCGGCCATGGCGATCAGCGTCAGCCGCGAGGCGAGCGTCACGTAGTAGGGGTGCCCCGTGAGGTCGGCGGCCACCGGCAGCACCAGCGCAGCAGGGCGAGCATGACGAGCTGCACCGAGCCCCGGCGGCCGAGGCGGCGCGGTGGACGGGCGGGCAGGTCGCCGGGGGAGGTGCCGGAAGGCGTCTGGTCAGTCATTGACGGCGAAGAGTCCCTTGGGCTTGAAGGCCAGGATCACGGCCATGAGGATGTAGATCAGCATCGAGGCCAGGGCGGCCCCCACGTCGGTGGCCTCGGAGGGCGGCAGGAAACCGCGGAAGAACAGCGGCAGGAAGACCCGCCCCAGGGTATCTACCACGCCGACCAGCAGGGCGCCGAACAGCGCCCCCTTGATGGAGCCGATGCCGCCGATCACGATCACGACGAAAGCAAGGATCAGAACAGGTTCGCCCATGCCCACTTGCACCGACTGCAGCGCACCGACCATGGCCCCGGCCAGGCCGGCCAGTCCCGCGCCCAGCGCGAACACCGCGGTGTAGAGGCGCGAGATGTCGATGCCCAGGGCGCCGATCATCTCGCGGTCGCTCTCCCCGGCGCGCACGCGCATGCCCAGCCGGGTCCGCGAGATCAGCAGGTAGAGCCCGATCGCTACGCTGATGCCCACGCCGATGATCACCAGCCGGTAGAGTGGGTAGCGGGCGTCGCCGGGCAGAGTGACGAAGCCCGACAACCACGTCGGCGTGTTCAGCCACAGCGGCGAGGAACCGAACAGCCAGCGGGTCCCCTCGGAGAAGATCAGGATCAGTGCGAAGGTGGCCAGCACCTGGTCCAGGTGCGGGCGATGGTAGAGGCGACGGATCACCACCAGCTCCACCACGGCACCCACCGCGGCGGCGCCCAGCAGGCCCGCCGAAACACCCAGCAGGAAGGAGCCACTGGCGGCGGTCACCGCGGCGGTGAGGTAGGCGCCTACCATGAAGAAGGAGCCGTGGGCCAGGTTGATCAACCCCATGACCCCGAACACCAGGGTCAGGCCACTGGCCATCAGGAACAGCATGGTGCCCAGCTGCAGGCCGTTGATCAGTTGTTCGAGAAGCAGGGTGACTGACAAGCGCTGAGATCCATGAATGGTGAGTGGTGAGTGGTGAGTGGTGAGTGGTTAGGAGAGAGGAGTGAGGAGTGAGGAGAGAGGAATTACCCCTCACAAGCGCGAAGCGCGCTCACCCCTCACCAGCCGCGCAGCGGCGCTCACCTCTCACATCTTGCAGTCCACATGGTAGATGTCCTGGATATCCTCCACGGCGATGCCGAGCAGGCGGTTGGTGGGTTCGCCATCCTCGCCTGCGACCACCTCGCGTACATAGATGTCCTGGATGGGGTGCTGGTTGGGGCCGAAGCGGAACTCGCCGCGCACCGAGTCGAAGTCCGCCTCGCGCAGCGCCTCGCGGAAGGCGTCCTGGTCGTCGGGGTGGGCCTTCTCCAGGGCGGAGAGGATCAGGTTGGCGGTATCGAAGCCCTGGGCGGCATACAGGGTCGGCATGCGGCCATAGGCCTCGCGGAAGCTCTCGACGAAGGCGCGATTGGTGGCGTTGTCGAGGTCGTAGGCCCACAGCGAGGTGTTCCTGGCGCCGATGGCGGCCTCGCCCACTGCCTTGATCAGGATCTCGTCGAAGGAGAAGGCGGCGCCGAACACCGGCATCTCCACGCCCGCGTTCTGCCACTGCTTCATGAAGGAGATGCCCATGCCGCCGGGCAGGAAGAAGAACAGGCTGTCGGCGTCGCTGGCGCGGATCTGGGCGATCTCGGCGGCGTAGTCGGTCTGGCCCATCTGGGTGTAGAGCTCGTCGGCCACCTCGCCCTCGTAGAGATGCTTGAAGCCGGCCAGGGCATCGGTGCCCGCCGGGTAGTTGGGCGCCATGATGATGGGGTTCTCGTAGCCCTGCTCGCGCATCCAGGCGCCCATGGCACCGTGCAGGTTGTCGTTCTGGTAGGCGACATTGAAGTAGTTCTCGTGGCACATGCGCCCGGCGAGGTCCGAGGGGCCGGCGTTGGGTGAGAGGTAGAAGGTCCCCTGGCGCACCACCGAGGGTACCACGGCCATGGCGAGGTTTGACCAGATGATGCCGGTCATGATGTCCACGTCGTCGCGCTGCATGAACTCGTTGGCCAGGTTGCGCGCCAGGTCGGGCTTGCGGGCATCGTCCTGGACCAGCACCTCGACATCGTCGCGGCCCGATTGCTCGATGGCCAGCAGGAAGGCGTCGCGCACGTCGACACCCAGGTGGGAGCCGCCCCCGGAGAGGGTGGTGATCATGCCGATCTTTACCTCTTCGGCGTGGGCGGTGGCAAGGCCGCCGGCGAGGAGCAGGCCGAGACCCAGGCGAGCAAGCTGTTTCATGGAGAACCTCGGGAGTGTTGTTGTTAAGCAGTGGCTTGGTGTTGTTGGTGTCGACATAGACTACCAAGTAAACGCCGGCGCCAGGCAATCGAAAAGGCCGCGATGGTCCTCTTGACGCCATGGGCTCTCCACGTTTGTGGCCGCAGGATTGACAGCCGTCGATGGTAGCGCGACTCTGAGGCTCACCCGGCCGGGCGCTGGACGCCCTCGGTACCCGCGAGCTTGCTCGACCAAACGAATGGAGGCCCCCATGCTGGAAGACTGCAAGAGCGCCCTGGAGCGCTGGGGCGGCGTACACAAGCTGATCGATCGTTGGCTGGATGAGCGCCGCGAGCTGCTGGTCAACTTCGTCGAGCTCAAGGAGGCCTGCGACGCCGAGCTGGAAGCGGTGACCAAGGAGCGCATCGACGGCTTCAGCGAACTGCTGATGGACTACATCAGCGCCGGCCACTTCGAGGTCTACCCCCAGCTGCGCGAGGAGGCCCGCGCCTTCGAGGACGACTCGGCCCTGACCCTGGCCGACCGCCTGCTGGAGCGCCTGGAGATGTCCACCGAGCTGGTGCTCGACTTCGATGCGGAGTACGCCAGTCCCGGCCGCGTGCGCCAGCACCTCGCCCGCCTGCCTGTCTGGCTGGAGCGCCTGGCCCATGGCCTCACCGAGCGCTTCTCCCTGGAGGATGAGCTGATCGGACGGATTCACGCCCGCCACGCGCCCGATGCCGCCCGGGCGGAAGCCGCCAGCCGTACCTCGTAGGAGCGCGATTGATCGCGCGATTACACGGCCCAACGCCGCTGTATCGGCCTCCAGTCGCGAGACGAAGTCTCCCTCCTACTGCTTGGATTCACGCTTTTTCCCCAGGGGCTCCAGCACCAGCATGCACGGCGTCAGCAGCAGCGTCAGCCCGGTGGCGAAGGTCAGGCCGCCGGCGATGGCACTGGAGAGCTGGGTCCACCACTGGGTGGAGGGGGCGCCGACCCCCAGGCTGGGGGCTGAGCAGATCGACGTTGATCCCCAGCACCATGGGCAGCAGGCCCAGCACCGTGGTCACCGCGGTGAGCAGCACCGGCCGCAGGCGCAGGCTGCCCGCCTCCAGGGCCGCCTCGAAGGGGCTGAGGCCCTCCCCGCGCAGTTCATTGTAGGTGTCGATCAACACGATATTGTTGTTCACCACGATTCCCGCCAGGGCGATGATGCCCATGCCCACCATCACGATGCCGAAGAGGCTGGGCGTTGGCCAGCAGCCCCAGCAGTACTCCCGCGGTGGAGAACACGATCGCCGAGAGCACCAGCCCCGCCTGGTAGAAGCTGTTGAACTGTGTCACCAGGATCAGCGCCATCAGCCCGATGGCCACCATGAAGGCGCCGGCCAGGAAGCGGCTCGCCTCCTGCTGGTCCTCCTGCTCGCCGGCCACGCTTACCTGCACGCCCTCGGGTGGCTCGCCGGCGGCCTCGAGCAGGGCGCGCAGGCGCTCGTCGGCGCTGGCGTCGCTGGTCACGTCGGCCTCGAGGGTAATGGCGCGGCGGCCATCGATGCGGTGCAGGGTGCCCGACCTTGGGGGCCGGCTCCACCGACACGAAGTGCGATAGCGGTACCTGCCCCCGGGAGGTGTTGAGGCTCAGCCGGCCCAGCTGGTCCAGGGTGCGGTCGCCCTCGGGCAGGCGCACCCGGATGTCCACCTCGTTGTCGACCCCCTCGGGGCGGTAGCTGGCTACCTGGACCCCGGTGGTCAGCAGCTGCACCGCGCTGCCCACGCTGGTCACGTCGGTGCCGAAGCGGGCCGCGGCCTCGCGGTCGACGATGATCCGCCACTCCACCCCGGGTAGGCTGCGGTTGTCCTCGATGTCGCGGAAGCCGCCCAGCTCCGCCCATCAGCTCGCGCAGCCGGTCCACCGCCCGGTCGGCGAGCTCGGGCGTCCGGCCGCCGATCTCCAGCACGATAGGCTTGCCCTCGCCGGGCCCCATCTGCTGCTCGCGGAACTCCAGGGTCAGGCCGGGCAGGTCGGCGGTCCGCTGGCGCATCTCGTCGAAGATGTCGGTCAGCGGCCGGCGCTGGATGCCAGTCGATCATCTGGAACTGCAGCACGCCGATGACGTCGGCGCCGAGCTGCTCGTTGGGGTTGGCGAAGGAGCGCGCATAGAGCGCCTCGACCTCGCTCATTCCGCCCAGCCTCACCTCGACCCGGCGCACCATGGCGTCCTTCTCCTCGATGGAGAAGTCACCGCGGGTGCGCACCATCACCTGGGCGGTGTCGGGCTCAACGCTGGGGAAGAACTCCACGCCGTGGTTGAAGCGCGCATAGGCGGTGTAGATCAGCGCCATCAGCAGCACCGCGAACAGCAGGGTCAGCACCGGGTGGGCGAGCAGCCGTGACAGCGCCTGTGCGATAGAGCCGGCCGCCGGGCGTGGCGCCTGACTGGCGCCGGAGCCCGCAGAGGCTGCGCGAGCGCCGAACACGCTGC
Source organism: Halomonas sp. (assembly GCA_018401555.1). GTDB lineage: Bacteria > Pseudomonadota > Gammaproteobacteria > Pseudomonadales > Halomonadaceae > Halomonas. Next base: position 134,739 of record JAGYKP010000086.1, on the reverse strand, counting down.
CCAGGGTGGGCAGGAAGACCAGCGCCATGGCCAGCGAGGCGAGCAGGCAGAGGATCACCGTGGCCGGCAGGTACTTCATGAACTCGCCCACCATGCCCGGCCAGGAAAGCAGCGGCACGAATACCGCCAGGGTGGTGGCGGTGGAGGCGATCACCGGCCAGCTCATGCGGGTCGCCGCTCCAGCCAAGCCTCCCGCGGCGCCATGCCCTGGTGCAGGTAGCGATCGGCCAGTTCGCTGACCACGATGGCACCGTCCACCAGCATGCCGGCCACCAGGATCAGCGCGAAGAGCACCACGATATTGAGGGTGTAGCCCACCGCCCAGATCATCAGGATGCCGCTGAGGAAGGCGCCGGGGATGGTCAGCCCCACCATCAGGGCACTGCGCCCTCCCATGGCCGCCAGGATCACGATCAGCACCAGCACCACCGCGGTGACCACGTTGTTGAGCAGCTCCGAGAGCATGTCCTCGACGAACTCGGACTGGTCGGTGATGGTGGTGACCTTGAGCCCTTCGGGGAGCATGCCGGCGGCCTCGTCGAAGAGTGCCTGGACCTGTTCCACGGTGGCGATGATATTGGCGCCGGCGCGCTTGGAGATCTCCAGCACCAGTGCCGGCTGGCCGTCGATGCGCGCATACCCCTCGGGGTCCTTGAAGGTCGGCCGGATGATCGCCACGTCGCCGAAGGTCACCACCCGGTCGCCGTCCACCTTTACCGGCATGGCCATCACATCCTCCAGGGTCTCGATGACCCCGGGCACCTTCATGCCCAGGCGGCCCGCGCCGCTGTCCAGGCTGCCGGCCGCCACCAGGCGGTTGTTGCGGCTGACCAGGTTGAACAGGGTAGCGAAGTCGATGCCGTAGCTCTCGAGCACCAGCGGATCGACCACGATCTCCAGCAGCTCCTCGCGGTCGCCGCCGATATCCACCTCCAGCACCTCGGCGATGCCCTCGATCTCGTCCTTGATGCGCCGCGCGATGGCCACCCGCTGGCTCTCCTCCACGTTGCCGGAGAGGCCGATGGAGAGCACCGGGAACTCGCTGACGTTGACCTCCACGACGCGCGGCTCGTCGGCCTCGGAGGGCAGCTCGGCCTTGGCGATATCGACCTTCTCGCGCACGTCGGAGAGCGCCTGGTCGGCGTCGAAGCCGGCATCGAACTCCAGGGTGATGGAGGCGTGGCCCTCGCTTGATTGGGCGGTCATCTTGCGCAGGCCCTCGATGCTGCGCAGCTCCTGCTCCATGGGGCGCACCAGCAGCCGTTCGCCGTCTTCGGGACTGACCCCCTCCAGGCTCATGGCCACGTAGATCATGGGGATGGCGACGTCCGGATTGGCCTCCTTGGGGATCGCCTGCCAGGCGCCGAGGCCCGCCAGCAGCAGGGCGGTCAGCAGCAGCAGGGTGGTGCGGGCGCGCTCTCTGAGCGGCCGCGATCAGCTGGGCGCGTCTCAGCGGGCCCCCGTGCCGGCGGTGGGTGCGTTGGTGTCGCCCTCGAGGCTGTCGGGGCCACCGGCGTGACCCGCTCTGCCGACCTCCACCAGGCCGGCCCCCAGGGTGATCAGCCGCACTGATCGGGGAGGCCTGGCTACCCGGGCGGCCTCGAGGTCGGCATCGACCAGCGTGACGCTGGTCTGCACCACCCGGTCGTCGGCATCGAGGTGCTTGACCACCAGCTCGCCCTCGGGATTGAGCGCCAGCAGGGCAGGCGAGAGGCGCTGGACCCGGCGCTCGGGCAGGGTGATCGCCAGGGTGGCGCTGGCGCCGGCCAGGCGGCGCCCCTCGGGGTTGTCGGCGCTGACCTCGACCCGGAAGCTGCGTGTCGCCTCCTCGGCACGGCGGGCCACCATGCTGACCTCGCCGGTCAGCCGCGAGCCATCCAGCAGGCGCAGCTCGGCGGGCAGGCCGGCGGCGAGGTCCAGGGCGTCGCTGGGCGCCCAGGCCGCGGCAACGAGCCGCGAGTCGTCCACCAGCCGACCCCAGGCCTCGCCCACCTGCACCAGTTCGCCGAGCTCCACGTCGAGCCGATCCAGGGTGCCGGGGAAGGGGGCCTCAAGGCGGGTATCGTCGAGCTGGCGCTGCAGCGCGGCAAGCTCCGCCGTGGCGCGACTCGCCCGGGCCTGCAGGCGCAGGTATTCGGGGCGCGAGATCAGCTTGCGGCTGAGCAGCGACTCGGCGCCGGCCAGCTCGGCCCGGGCCAGTGCCAGGTCATCCTCGGCCTGGCTCAGGCGGGCGGGCAGCTCCTCCCGGGCCAGCGCCAGCATGAGCTCGCCCGCCTCGACCCGGCTGCCTTCCGCCACCGGCAGAGCCTCCACATGACCGGACTGGCGGGCGCGCAGCTCCAGTTCGCGATACGCCTCGAGCTCGCCCTGGAGTATCAGGGTGGGGGCATGGGTCTCGGCCTCGCGGCTCTCCACCTCGACCCGCGGCGCGTCGGCCTCGGCGGCCGGCTGGGCCTCCGGCGGGGCATCGCGAAAGCCCTGGATGTCACCCAGCAGCAGCCAGGCCAGTAGTGCGATGACCAGCCCGATGGCCAGCAGGGCGGGGAAGGGGGCAGACGACGGCGGGGCATGCGGGTGATCCATCAGCGGCATGAAGGCGCCAGCATACTATTCTCGAGAGGCTCACTCATACAGCCGTTTGTCGCACCACTCACTCCCACCCTACGTCGCATTGAGTTTTGTGCGGTGCAGGCATACCATCTTGGCGGTTTGTTTTCAGGCCAGTGCGGGCCCGGTGCCCGCCCGGCTCGTCCTCACGGCGACAACCCGCGCGTTGACAACCCAAGGAGCCACCATGAAAGAACCCGTTCGCATTGCCATTACCGGCGCCGCCGGCCAGATCAGCTACTCCCTGGCCTTCCGCATCGCCTCTGGCGACATGCTGGGCAAGGACCAGCCGGTCATCCTGCAGCTGCTCGAGATCACCCCGGCCATGGACGCCCTGAATGGCGTGGTCATGGAGCTCAACGACTGCGCCTTCCCGCTGGTGCAGGACATCGTCGCCACCGACGATGCCAATGTCGCCTTCAAGGACGCCGATTTCGCCCTGCTGGTGGGGGCCCGTCCGCGCGGCCCGGGCATGGAGCGCAAGGACCTGCTGGAAGCCAACGCGGCGATCTTCTCCGTGCAGGGCAAGGCGCTGAACGACAACGCCAGCCGTGACGTCAAGGTGCTGGTGGTGGGCAACCCGGCCAACACCAACGCGCTGATCGCTTCCTGCAACGCGCCCGACCTGGACGCCAAGCAGTTCACCGCCATGACGCGCCTGGACCACAACCGCGCCCTGACCCAGCTGGCCCAGAAGACCGGCAAGCACGTCAACGACGTCGAGAGCATGATCATCTGGGGCAACCACAGTGCTACCCAGTACCCCGACATCGCCCACTGCAAGGTGGACGGCAAGCCCGCCGCCGAGCTGGTCGAGCGTGACTGGTACGAGAACACCTTCATCCCCGACGTGCAGCAGCGCGGCGCGGCCATCATCAAGGCTCGCGGCGCCTCCTCCGCGGCCTCCGCGGCGTCCTCCGCCATCGACCATATGCGCGATTGGGCACTTGGCACCGACGGCAAGATCGTCAGCATGGCGATCCCTGCCGACGGCAGCTACGGCGTCGAGCCGGGCATCATCTACTCCTACCCGGTGACCTGCCAGGGCGGCAAGTACGAGATCGTCCAGGGCCTGGACGTCGACGACTTCAGCCGTGAGCGGATGAACGCCACCGAGCAGGAGCTGCGCGAAGAGCGCGCCGCCGTCGAGCACCTGCTGGGCTGATCGGTAGCTTCAAGCTACAATGATCGCCATGAGAAGATCCCCGCAAGGCTCACGCCTGCGGGGTTTTTCTACATGTCGGGTTAAGACTGGTGCTTGCAGCTTGCAGCTTGCAGCTTGCAGCTTGCAGCTTGCAGTTTGCAGCTAGTCGCGCAGGCTGATGATCCGCCAGCCGCGCGCCTCGGCTACCTCGCGCAGGGTGGGGTCGGGGTCGACGGCCACCGGGTACTCGACGATCTCCAGCAGCGCCAGGTCGTTGTGGGAGTCACTGTAGAACCAGGCCTCATCGAGGGTCTGGTCCTTGTCGGCCAGCCACTCCTCCAGGCGCTTCACCTTGCCCTCGCGGTAGCTGGGCGTGCCGTTGACCTTGCCGGTGTAGTGGCCGTCGACGATCTCGGGCTCCACCGCGATCAGGTCGTCGACGCCCAGCCGCTCGGCGATGGGGCCGGTGATGAAGCGGTTGGTGGCGGTGACGATCAGCAGGGTGTCGCCGCGGGCGCGGTGGCGGGCCAGCAGCTCCTCGCCCTTGTCCAGGATATGTGGCTCGATCTTGCTGGCCATGAACTGCTGGTGCCAGGCGGCGAGCTGCTCGGGGCTGTTCTCGGCCAGGGGCCTGAGCGCGACTTCCAGGAAGGCGTGGATATCCAGAGTGCCGGCCTCGTAGTCGGCCAGGAAACGGTCGTTGGCCTCGCGGTAGGCTACCGCGTCGACGGCGCCCTGCTCGAGCAGGAACTCGCCCCAGGCATGATCGCTGTCGATCGACAGCAGGGTATTGTCCAGGTCGAAGATGGCCAGGCTCACGTAAACTCCCCAGGTAGCTGACAAGGTGGGTTCAAAGCCGGCGATTATGGCAGATGGTGTGTTCCCCTGCATCACTGCGGCGGAAGGCGTATTGATGCGCTTCACGGCCTTGTGGAAGAATGGCTGCAATACTGGATTCAACAAGGTGAAGTCCGTGATCGACGCAGACGGCTTTCGCCCCAACGTTGGCATCATCATCGCCAACGACCACGGGCAGCTGCTTTGGGCGCGTCGGGTAGGGCAGAATGCATGGCAGTTTCCCCAGGGAGGCATCAAGGCTGACGAGACACCCAAACAGGCGCTATTTCGAGAGCTCCATGAGGAGATCGGCCTGACGGCCGGTGACGTCGAGGTTCTAGCCTGCACCCGGGGTTGGCTGCGCTATCGCCTGCCGCGACGCATGATTCGCACGCATTCCCGGCCGGTATGTATCGGCCAGAAACAGAAGTGGTTCCTGTTGAGGATCCGCTGCCAGGAGAGCCAGATATGCATGGATATCTCCGAGAAGCCGGAGTTCGACGGCTGGCGCTGGGTCAGTTACTGGTATCCGTTGGCCCAGGTGGTGCCCTTCAAGCGTGAGGTCTACCGCCGGGCCCTGAAGGAGCTCTCGCCGCGCGCCCAGCGCCTGGCACTGGGGCACGGTTAGGCCCGCGGGGCGGTAGAGGGTGCGCTTGTGGGACTGCTTGAGGATAGACCGTGTTGAACCACGCGCCGGGGAGCGAGTCTCACGGCCGTGGCCGCTGCCACTCGCCAGGGCTGCTCCCGGCGACAGCTCCCGTCCACAACGTCCAACGATAACAGGGATACCCGCTCGACATGCTCGAGGTCTTGCGCCGCATCATCCAGGAAGTCAACGGGGCCCGCAGCCTGGACGCGGCGCTCTCCACCATGGTGCGGCGCATTCGCAAGGCGATGCAGACCGACGTCTGCTCCTTCTACCTGTTCGACGAGGAGATCGACCGCCTGGTGCTGATGGAGACCATCGGCCTGCGCAGTCAGGCGGTGGGGCAGGTGACCCTGCCCATCGGTGAGGGCCTGGTGGGCCTGGTGGCCAGGCGCGAGGAACCACTCAACCTCGAGGACGCCCAGGCGCACCCGCAGTTTCGCTACTTCGAGTCCACCGGCGAGGAGCGCTACTCCAGTTTCCTTGGCGTGCCCATCATCCACCAGCGCCGCATGCTCGGCGTGCTGGTGGTGCAGCAGGCCGAGAAGCGCCGCTACGGCGAGGAGGACGAGGCCTTCCTGGTGACCATGGCGGCCCAGCTGGGTGGCGTGCTTGCCCACGCCCTGGCTACCGGCAACCTGACCCGGCCGAGCCTCGAGGGTCAGGTGCAGTTCAACGGGCGTGGCCGCCTCGCCGGGCATGGCCATCGGCGAGGCGGTGGTGATCGCCCCGCCCGCCGATCTCGACAGCGTGCCCGACCTGATTCCCACCGATGTCGACTACGAGATCACCCGCCTCAAGGAGGCGATCTGGCCGCGTGCGCGAGGAGATCCGAGCCGCTGGTGCACGCTTGGCCAATCGCATCTCGGTCCAGGAGCTGGCGCTGTTCGAGGTCTACCAGCAGATGCTCAGCGAGGCGGCGCTCTCCCAGGAAGTGGAGAAGCGCATTCGCGAGGGGCAGTGGGCCCCGGGAGCCCTGGCCGACGTGGTCAAGCGCCACGTGCAGTATCTGGAGCGGGTCGACGACGACTACCTGCGCGAGCGCTCCGCCGATGTGCGCGACCTGGGGCGGCGGGTGCTGGCCCACCTCCAGGAGGAGACGCCCCAGACTCCCAGTGTCTATCCCGAGCGCACCATCCTGGTGGGTGACGAGCTGAGCGTGGCGCTGCTCGGCGAAGTGCCCCGCGACAAGCTGGTCGGCCTGGTCTCGGTGCGTGGCTCCAGCACCTCCCACGTGGCGATCCTGGCCCGGGCCATGGGCATCCCCACGGTGCTGGGCATGGTCGACCTGCCGCTGCCGCGGCTCTCCGGTTCCCAGCTGATCCTCGACGGCCACCGCGGGCGGCTGTTCATCCGCCCCGGCCAGGAGCTGCTGACCCACTACGCCAGCATGATCGCCGAGGAGGAGGCGCTGGCCGAGGTGCTCGAGCACGAGCAGCACCTGCCCAGCTGCACCCCGGATGGTCACGACATGCCGCTGATGGTCAACACCGGCCTGGCGGTGGACGCGGTGGCCTCGCTCAAGCCACGCATCAGCGGGGTGGGGCTCTACCGCACCGAGGTGCCCTTCATGGTCACCGAGCGCTTCCCCGGCGAGCAGGAGCAGACCCGCCTCTACCGCGACCAGCTCGAGAGCTTCGCGCCACTGCCGGTGGTTATGCGCACCCTGGATATTGGCGGCGACAAGGACCTGCCCTATTTCCCGATCGAGGAGGCCAACCCCTTCCTCGGCTGGCGTGGCATCCGCGTGACCCTCGACCACCCCGAGGTGCTGATGGTGCAGCTACGCGCCATGCTGCGCGCCTCCCAGGGGCTCGATAACCTGCAGGTGCTGCTGCCCATGATCACCAATGTCGACGAGGTCGACGCCGCCCAGCGCCTGCTCGAGCGCGCCATCGTCGAGCTGGGCGAGGAGGGCGTGGTGGTGCCGCGCCCCAAGGTGGGGGTGATGATCGAGGTGCCGGCGACGCTCTACCAGCTCGACGCCCTGGCCGCGCGGACCGACTTCTTCTCGGTGGGCAGCAACGACCTGACCCAGTACCTGCTGGCGGTGGACCGCAACAACCCGCGGTCGCCGATCTCTACGACGCCTGCCACCCGGCGGTGCTCTCCGCCATGGCCACCCTGGCCCGCGAATCGCGGCGCCTCGAGATGCCGATCTCGGTGTGCGGCGAGCTCGCCGGTGACCCGGCCGGTGCGTTGCTGCTGATGGGCATGGGCTTCGGCGCCCTCTCCATGAACGCCCCCAGCCTGCCGCGGGTGCGTGCCGCCATTCGCCGCGTATCGCTGAAAGACGCCCGCACGCTGGTCGACCAGACCCTGCGCCTCGACTCCCCCGGCGAGGTGCGCCGCCATCTCGACCAGCGCATGGGGGAGTGGGATCTTGCCCACCTCCTGCCACCCCGCGATTGAGCCGGGCTTCGCCCGGCTCAGAGCCGTAAGCTATAAGCTGTAAGAAAAACCAGGTTGGTGGCGCCTCCTGACTTACGGCTTACGGCTTACGGCTTACGGCTTACGGCTCCAGCGTCAGCCGTGTCTCCCCAGCTCGACTCCCCGGCCCGAAGCGCCGCTCGCCGATCTCGATACTCCCGCTGGCGTGCCAGCTTACCCAGGTCATGGCGCGGGTGCCGTACTGCTCGCCGATGATAAAGGGCGAGGAGAGGGTGCGCTCCAGTTCGAGCCCCACGCCGGTATCCGGCAGGGCGTGGTCATCGGCGGGGTGCGGGTCGGCCATCGCCGCCAGGGCGTCATCCGGCCAGCGGCCATGGCGCACGGTGCTGGCCAGGCCCTGGCGGGCGTCGATCAGCTTCGGCCAGGGGGTGTCGAGGGCGGCGTTGGAGAGTCCGTGGATGCCGGGCGCCACCTCGCGGAGCACGGCGCCTTGCCTGCCGCGGTGCAGATGCCACAGCCGCTCGCCATCGCCGGCCAGCAGGTTGAAGCCGGCATAGCGCAGGGCCTCGCCACGTGCCAGTCGCGCCATCCAGCCGCCCAGGTCGGGGTGGATCAGGGCTTCATAGACCAGGCCGCCACGGCTCGGCGCGCTATCGGGCACGTGCAGGCTCGGGTCGCGCACATTGGTCACCGCCGCGAAGCGGCCGCGGCGGTGCACCGCCAGCCAGGTGCCGCCGGCCTCCAGGTCACGTCCGCCGATGATCTCGGGGGCGTCCTCCCAGGCGGCCAGCGCTGCGGCGGGGCGGGCGTGGAACTCGTCGCGGTTGGCGACCAGGCGCAGGGGCCAGTCGCTGCCCGGTCGATGGTCAAAGGCAATCAGGCACATGCGGCCAGCTTAGCGGCTCGGCACCGGCCGGGGAAGCGTCCGCCATGACAGCGCCCACGGGCCGGCGTACACTCGTGCGATACCTCGTTAACGGCCAGGGATGACGGATGCGAGACGCCTATCGGCGCCCCCGGCGCCTTCCACCACTCATCGTCATGGCGCTACTGTTCCAGCTGCTCCTGCTGCTGGCCGGTGGCGCTATCCTGCTGTTTGGCCCCGGCGGCTCGGCAGCCTGGCTGATGGCCCTGCTGCTGGGAGCGAGCCTCAACCTGATGCTGGTGGTGCTGCAGCCCTGGCCAGCCAGCCAGCAGGCCGAGCCGCCCGCCGATTCGCCCGACCATCGCCACCTGGCGCGGGACCCGGTTGCCGAGCATTCGGCGGCCGAGGAGCGCCTGCGTCGCCAGGTGTGCGACCTGGAAGATGCCGTGGTGCATCGTGACCAGCGGCTCTCCCGTCTGGCGGCCGGCCGTGAACGGGCCCGCGAGGAGTCGCGGCTCAAGTCGGACTACCTGACCCTGATGGGGCGCGAACTGCAGCGCCTGCGCCTGCGTCTCGAGGAGCTCTCCGGCGAGCAGGCGTCGAGTCCGGAGGCCGGCCAGTCCATGGCTGCCGAACTGCGCGAGCGTCTCGCCGACCTGACGGAACTCCTGGAGGGGCTGGCCGGCGTACCCGAGCCGCCGCCGTTGCCTCCGGCCACGCGCCAGGGGCGGGTGCTGATCGTCGACGATGGTCCGGTCAACCTGATGCTGGCCCGGCAGGTGCTGGAGCGCGAGGGGCTCGATGTCTCCACCGTGACCTCCGGGGCCGAGGCGCTGTCCCTTCAGGAGCAGGAACACTTCGATCTGGTGCTGATGGATATCTTCATGGAGGGCATGGACGGCATGGAGGCGAGCCGCCGCTGGCGCGAGCATGAGCGTGCCCGCCACGTTACCCACGGCAGCGTGCTGGTGGCGCTGACCGCCAACGCCAGCGACGCCGATCGCCGGCGCTTCGCCGAGGCCGGGCTGGACGATTTCCTGGCCAAGCCCTATCGCCCCCAGGAGTTGGTCGAACGGGTCACCCGCTGGCTGCCCGAGCGCCTGGTGGAGGCCGGCACCCCATGAGCCTGCTGCTGGTCTTCATCGGCTACCTGGCGTTGGGTGCCGTCGCCGGGACCCTGGCCGGCCTGTTCGGCGTGGGTGGCGGGTTGATCATCGTGCCGGCGCTGGTCTTCGCCTTCGGCCTGCAGGGCGTGCCCGCGGAGGTCACCATGCACCTGGCGGTGGGCACGTCGCTTGCTACCATCGTGGTCACCGGAGCCTCCTCGGCCTGGGGCCATTACCGCCGCGGCAGCATCCATCGCCAGTGGTTCCTGGCGCTGCTGCCCGGGCTGCTGCTGGGAGCCGTGGCCGGGGTGTTCGTCGCCGATGGGCTCTCCGCGGGCAGTCTCGGCACCCTGTTCGGTATCTTCGTGCTGGTGATGGCGGTGCGCATGGCGCTTTCCCGCGGGCCGCGCCCCGGCAGCGTGGCACCGGGGCGGGCGGTGATGGCCGCCGCCGGCGGGTGATCGGCGGCGTCTCGGCGCTGTTCGGCATCGGCGGCGGCACCTCTGCGTGCCCTGGCTGACCCGCTGCGGCGCGTCGCTGACCCAGGCGGTGGGTACCTCCGCCGCCTGCGGCATCCCCATCGCCCTGTTCGGGGCGGCCACCTTCATGGTGCTGGGTTGGGGCAATGCCCTGCTGCCCGCCGGCGCCGTGGGCTTCGTGATGTCGCCGGCCCTGCTGGGTATCGTGCTGGCCAGCGTGCCCTGTGCGCGCCTCGGGGTATGGCTTCGCCCATCGCCTGCCGGCCAGGGTGCTGCGGCTGGCCTTCGCCGGCCTGCTGGCCGGTGTCGGCCTGACCTTCGTTTTATAAGCTTCCAGCTCTAAAGGACCTTCATGCTTTCGTATCCTGATATTGACCCCGTGGCGATCTCCCTGGGCCCCTTCCAGGTGCACTGGTATGGCCTGATGTATGTGGTGGGCTTCGTCGCCGCCTGGTTCCTGGGGCGTCGTCGCGCCGCACGCATCGGCCTTACCCCCGATGATATCGGTGACCTGCTGTTCTACGCCGCCCTGGGCGTGGTGCTGGGCGGTCGGCTGGGCTATGCGCTGTTCTATGGCCTCGACCAGTGGCTGGCCGACCCGCTGTGGATCGTGCGGGTCTGGGATGGCGGCATGAGCTTCCACGGTGGCCTGCTCGGCGTGCTGGTCGCCGCCTGGTGGTTCGCCAGGAAGAAGCAGCTGGCCTTCCTGACCCTTACCGACTTCGTCGCCCCGCTGGTGCCCATCGGCCTGGGCGCCGGGCGCATCGGCAACTTCATCAACCGCGAACTGCCGGGCCGCGTGACCGAGATGCCCTGGGGCATGCCGTTCCCCGGCCTCGGGCCCGAACCGCGTCACCCCAGCTCGCTCTACGAAGCGCTGCTCGAGGGCGCGGTGCTGTTCGTGGTGCTGTGGTTCGTCACCGCCACTCCGCGCCGCCGTGGCCTGGCCTCGGGACTCTTCCTTGCGCTCTACGGCGCCTTCCGCTTCCTGGTCGAGTTCTACCGCCTGCCGGATGCCCATATCGGCTATCTGGCCTTCGGCTGGTTCACCATGGGCATGCTGCTGACGCTGCCGATGATCGCCGGTGGCCTGGCGCTGATCGCCTGGTCGCGCCGCCAGCCCGTCGATGCCCGTATCGGCACTCCGTAGGAGCGCGATTTATCGCGCGATACGGTAGAATTTCGTCCCTGCATTCATCAGCCAGAGAACATCGTGACCGACGCAACCCTGTCTGCCCTGGAACAGCCCTACCTCGACCTGATGCGCCAGGTGCTCGACCACGGTGTCGAGCGCGATGACCGCACCGGGGTGGGCACGCGCTCGATCTTCGGCCACCAGATGCGCTTCGACCTGGCCCGCGGCTTCCCGCTGCTGACCACCAAGAAGCTGCATACCCGCTCGATCTTCCACGAGCTGCTGTGGTTCCTGGCCGGCGACACCAATATCGGCTATCTCAAGGAGCACGGCGTACGGATCTGGGACGAGTGGGCCGACGAGAACGGCGACCTCGGCCCGATCTACGGCTACCAGTGGCGCAGCTGGCCCGATCCGCGCGGCGGCCACGTCGACCAGATCGCGGGCCTGCTCGAACAGCTGCGCTTCAATCCCCGCTCGCGGCGGCTGATCGTCTCCGCGTGGAATCCCGCCCAGGTCGATGAGATGCAGTTACCGCCTTGCCACTGCCTGTTCCAGTTCTACGTGGCCGAGGGGCGGCTCTCCTGCCAGCTCTACCAGCGCAGCGCCGACATCTTCCTGGGGGTGCCCTTCAATATCGCCAGCTACGCGTTGCTGACCCAGATGATTGCCCAGGTGGCGGGCCTCGAGCCCGGCGAATTCATCCACACCCTGGGCGATGCCCACCTCTATCTGAACCACCTGGAGCAGGCCGAGGAGCAGCTGTCTCGCACCCCACGCGTCGGCGCCGCGGCTGGTGCTCGACCCGAGCATCGATGACCTGTTCGCCTTCCGTATCGAGCATATCGCCATCGAAGGCTATGATCCCCATCCGCATATCAAGGCCGAGGTGGCGGTATGAACCATTCCGATCCCTTGAGCGATGACACCCTCGTTCCAGTAGCCATGATCGCCGCCATGGATCGTCGGCGGGTGATCGGCGTCGACAACCAGCTGCCCTGGTACCTGCCCGAGGACCTCAAGTTCTTCAAGCGCATGACCCAGGCCAAGCCGCTGGTGATGGGGCGCAAGACCTTCCAGTCCATCGGCCGGCCGCTGCCCGGGCGGCTCAATATCGTGGTCACCCGCGACACCGAGTTCGCCCACGACGGCGTGCGGGTCTGCCACGACCTGTCATCCGCCCTGGTCCTGGCCGACCAGCAGGCGATCATCGATGGCGTCGAGGAGATCATGGTGATGGGCGGCGCCGAGATCTACGCCCAGGCCCTGCCTCACGCCAGCCGCCTCTATCTCACCGAGGTGGATATCGAGGTGGAGGGCGACGCCCGCTTCCCCGAGATCGATCCCGCGGAGTGGGAGGAGGTCCAGCGCGTGCCGGGCACTCCCGCCGAGGGGCAGCCCGCCTACGACTTCGTCGAGTATCGTCGTCGCGAGGGTTAACGCCGCCAGGGTGTCGGCGCCTGAAGACATTTGTCATGGGCACGCATCTGGCACAGACTTGAAGGCGATGCCTGTATCACAGAGCTTGCGGGAGGAGACCGGTTTGGCCGAGCAACGCGTACACTCGCTGCTGGACGCCCTGGATGGGCGCACTCGATCGCTGCTGGAGCGCCTGACCCTCGAGCGCGAGGCGCGCCGCCACGCCGAGGCCGTGCAAGGCGAGCTGGCCCAGCGCCTCGCCGAACTGGAGCGGCAACTGGCCGAGGCCGAGGCCACACGCCTGGAACTCATCGAGGAGTGCCGCGAGCTCGACGAGCAGAACAGTGAGCTGGAAGCCCACAACCGCCATCTCCACGAACGCCTGGCCGGCGGCGAGCCTCGCCGAGGGCGGCTTCCGCCCCGGGCGCCGCTCCCAGGGGCTCTCGGCGCTGATCGGCTGGCGTCCCGCGGCGGCCGATACCGTTCCCGCCGACCCGCCAGCGGAAAGCCGCCGCGAGGAGGCCGCGTCGCTGGCCGCGGCCGAACCCGCGGCGTCACCGGACGCCACCGAGCCCTTATCCAATGACCAGGCCCCCGCAGAGGCCGAGCCTCCCCAGGAGCCGCAGGGCGCTCGCCAGGATTCCCTGGCAATCGGCGAGGCCCCCTCGCCACAGGCGCTGCTCGACGAGTGGTATACGCGCTATCCCGCCGCCTTCTTCAAGGGCCATACCCGCCCGCTGATGGTCGGCATCCACGAGGTGCTGGCCAGCCGCGAGCCCTGGCCCGAGAAGCTGGTGCGCAGGGCGCTGGCCTGCTACGTCAACCTGCCACGCTATCTCAAGGCGGTGCGCGAGGATGCCGAGCGCATCGATCTCGACGGCCAGCCCGCCGGCAAGGTGGATGCCCAGTCGGCCGATCACGCCCACCGCAAACTCGACCGCCTGCAGGGCGAGAAACGGGCCAGTCAGGGCCGCAAGCACCCGGGGCGTCAGAACAAGGGGCGCGGCAAGCCGGCCAAGGCAGCGTCTCAGGACCGAGCCCACGGCAAGCCGAAGGATGGCGCGAAGGGCAGGCCATCGTCGCAGGGGCAGGGCGCCAGTGCCGGGCCCGTCCTCGAGCGTGCCGAGCCGCCACCCGCCACCATGGAAGAGAAACTCTCGGCCCTGCTGGCCAAGCATAACGGCCGCTAACTCCCTGCCAGAAAAGCAGTTTATTCTACGCCTAAAGCTCCATCATGCCGTCGTCGACGGACGTTGGTGGGCGTTGACTTGTGTTCGTCATATCGGCAAGGCATGATGCAGCAACTGCCGTGAGGCGAGTGTTTGCGTAGGCAGGGGAAAGTTCCATGGGATGGGTTCATCGCGAAGGAAAACAGTGTTTTTTCTTCTTGCGTTCCCCCAGAACCCGGTATAAGGTTCCTCTTGCGAGCATTGGACTATAACAAGGCTTCGTCGAAGTCGGCTCGCATCGGCGCCCTCCGCGAGGAGTCCAGCCGCTACGAACCGGCGCAGACCGGCAAAGCCCGCCGAATCGCCCCAGAGCGGTCGGCACAAAACGATCGAAACAGACTGCTAGTCAAAGGAACGTCATCATGAAAAAGACACTGTTAGCGACTGCTATTGCTGCCTCCATGGCCGCCACTGGCGCCCAGGCCGCCACCGTCTACAACCAGGACGGCACCAAGCTGGACCTGTACGGCAACATCCAGATTGCCTACTCCAGCACCAAGGATGCGGCAGGTGACAGCGAAGATCAGCTGGCCGATAACGGTTCTACCGTTGGCTTCTCCGGCGAGCACATGATCAGCGAAGGCCTGGCCGGCTACTTCAAGGCCGAGTTCGAGCATGACGCCGACGAAGCCAAGACCGCTGGCGGCCTCGACACCGGTGACCAGGCCTACATGGGCCTGAAAGGCAACTTCGGTGACGTGCGCGTGGGTTCCTGGGATCCGCTGATCGACGACTGGATCCAGGACCCGATCACCAACAACGAATTCTTCGACGTCTCCGATTCCAGCAGCCGTATCGTGGGCACCGAGAGCCGTGAGGGTGACAAGGTTACCTACACCTCTCCGTCCCTGAATGGCTTCCAGTTCGCCGTGGGTACCCAGTACGAGGGCGATGCTGAGTCTTATGCCGATGCTGAAGCAGACGGTATCGATTCTACAGAAATTACCGTCAGCGATTCCAGCGGTAGCAACGCTTCCTTCTTTACCGGTTTGAAGTACACCGCCGGCGCCTTCTCCATCGCGGCCGTCTACGACGACCTGGCCAACAACGATGGCGACTTACACATGCTGACTGAATGCAGATGGTGATGCCATCGAGTCTGGCGACTTCTGACGCCGGTGACCAGTACGGCATCACCGCCCAGTACACCATGGACACCCTGCGTGTCGCCCTGAAGCTGGAGCGTTTCGAGTCCGACAACGAGTACCTCGAAGACACCAACTACTATGGTCTGGGTGCTCGCTACGGCTACGGCATGGGCGACATCTACGGCGCCTACCAGTACGTCGACGTGGGCGGCGACACCTTCCTGATACCGCCGACGATGCCTTCACCAGCGGTGACTGGCCCAACGAGCGCGAAGGCGAGAGCTACAACGAGGTGGTCCTCGGTGCCACTTACAACGTCTCCGATGCCATGTACACCTTCATCGAGGGTGCCTGGTACGATCGCGAGAACGACGAAGACGACGGCGTTGCCGTTGGCGCGGTCTACATGTTCTAAACTTCTCGGTCGCAGGGCCTGACCCTGCCCCGATGGGTTTCGACACCGAAAGCCGATCCTCCGGGGTCGGCTTTTTTATTTTCCATGTGATCAGCGAGGTTCCATGAACAAGCCTATCTTGACCGCAGGCCTGCTGACCCTGGGGCTCGCCCTGGCCAGCTCCCAGGCGCTGGCCAGCGAGATGCAGGACCGATTCCGCGAGTCGGGCAAGCAGCTCGACCTGACCGGCTTCCTGCAGGCCGATAACGACGCCCGCAGCCGCAGCTTCCTCTATGGCGGTGCGTGCAGGAGCACGACTTCACCGTCAAGGAGGCCGGCAGCTACCGCTTCGAGAGCCGCGTGCCGACCGGTGAATCCGAGGAGTACCGCATCGAGGCGCTGCTGCTCGATAAGCAGGGCAACGTGCTGGCCCGCAGTGAAGGGTTGGGCCAGGATGGCGGGCTGAGCTTCGAGCAGCGCCTGGAGCCCGGCGACTATGTGCTGCAGGTGCAGGCCAACAAGTTCGGCACCGTGCGGCGCGGCGGCAACAGCTTCTCGGTGAGTGTCTCCGGCCTGGATGTCGAGGAGGGCGTCTCCGGCCGGCGAGGGGATCGCCTTTACCGGTACCGGCCGAGAAGGAGGCCGTAGCGCCTTCGTGCGTCGCCCGGACGTGGTGGCCGCCATCGCCGCGCCTGCGGCCAGCGAGTCAGCCGAGGCGACGCAGCCGGCCCAGGCGGATGCCCAGCCATCCGCAGCCGAGCCTGCTACGCCGGTTACCGACTCTTCCGATAGCCAGGCAACCACTGCCGAGAGCGATGCCTCCGCGGCCTCAGCGCCCGAGCCCGACAAGGGCTTCGAGCGGATCGTCACCGATGTGAAGATCCGTGCCCGCGGCGAGGTGCTGAGCTTCGAGGTGCTGGAAGCGGGTACCGTGGCCATCGCCACCTCCACCTTCCCCGGTAACGAGGGCACCTACCGCATCGAGGCCGAGGTGGTGGACGATCAGGGCCGCGTGGTGGCAAGCGATGCAGGTGAAGGCTTCGACGGTGACGTCGACCTGCGCACCGAGCTGGAGCCGGGGCGTTACACCATCCGCGTCAACGGCCAGAAGTTCGGCTCGGCGATGAGTGGCGTCAACAACTACGAGCTCGAGGTGCGGCAGCTGGATCGCCGCTAGGACTCGGCCCTCGGGTCCCGCATCCCATCATTCGCTCGGGACCACCAAAAAGCGCCCCGGCCAGTCTCTGGTCGGGGCGCAATCGATCGAACTTTATCTTCTGTTCAGGCCGTTATCATCGGTCCGTCATCGGGTGGCTCAGAAGCTATACTTGACCATCCCCTGCAGGCGTACCGCATCGCCGTCGCGGCCGTCGACCACCTCACGGGTATGGTAGGCGGCCTCGATGCCGTAGCTGACGCGCTGGATCGGTGACCAGATGTAGTTCAGGTGCACCGCCTCGAACTGCTCGTTGGCCCCTTCCACCCCGGCAATACCGACGTCGCGGGCGTCATCCAGATCCGCCTTGGCGATACCGTAGCCCAGGTTGATGGCACCGGGGCCGACTGCCAGGCTCATGCCCACGTTGGCACCCCAGGCCTCGATGGTCTCGACGCTGTCGCCATCCAGGTAGGCCGGCGCCGAGGGATTGTTCTGCATATATTCGCCGATGCCATCGCCCCAGGTCAGCGCACCGCGCAGGGTAAGAGCCTCGCTGGCGGGATAGCGGGCCGCCAGGTTTAGGCCATAGCCGGTGGCGCTGTCATCGACGCCATTGACCTCTTCGACTTCAAGCTGACGGGCCATGGCGGAGGCAGAGTAGTGCAGGCCGGCGGCCTGGTTCTGGTAGCGCAGGGTCAGATCGGGCAGGCCGGTCTTGGCGTCTTCATGCTCGGTGTAGATCCCGCGGTTGGGGTTGAAGCTGGAAGCGACGCCGTCCCGGTAGTCTTCAGGATCCGGATTTTCCAGGGCGATATGCCAGTTGTTGAAGGAATAGCGCAGCTGCGCCTTGCGGCCCACTTTGCTCTGGCCCGGCTGGGGCGCCAGGTCGATGGTCGGGGTCTTGCCCAGCAGGCTCCCGAAGTTGGTCCAGGTCTTGCCCGCCGTGATGCCGTTCCAGCTGCCGAAGGCGTGGCGCAGGCGCAGATCGCCGCCTTCCGGGGCGTTGTTGAACCAGTCCACCTCGACCATGGTGGTCAGGTTGCTGCCGCCCATGGGAGTGGCGGTCTTGAAGCCCAGGCGGCTCTCGTAGGCGTGCATGGTGGTATGGCCGTCGCTGCCTTCCTGTCCGTCGATCAGGATGCGCGGACGGGCGGCCAGGTCGCCGAGCTCATTGTCGACGTCGTAGATCATGTCCAGCTTGGCGTAGCCGTAGACGCTGGCCTTGGTGTCGCCGACCTCGAAATCGACGGCGTGGGAGGCCGAGGCGATGGCCAGCGCCAGGGTGCTGCCGGCGAGCAGCGTGGCGTGCTTGAGGCGGATGGGAGCAGTCATTGGCTTTTCCTTCTTGCGGGACGCCCAGTGGGCGGAAGCGACTCGGCGACGCATGCGGGTTCCCTTGATGATTCCGCTTGCCGCCGATGGTTGTCATGCTAACCACCCCGGCGGCCCGGGCCCACCGCCAATGCGCAGGAAAAGCTTGATATGAGTCAAGACGTAGAAGGATCCGGCGATTCAGTCGAGTTAGGTAGATAATCCTGCTGAAACATCCGATTAAGAAAGAATTAACGCTTTGTTCGGGGTCATCCTTGCGACGGGAAGTCCCCGGTTTGACGCAAAAAGCCCCGGCCAGTGGCCGGGGCAGAAGGATCGAAGCATTCTGCTTGTACTGTCGGGTGCTATCGCCAGCATGGCGGGGCGGGCCCCGCCATCGGTCAGCTGTTTAGAAGCTGTACATCACCATGCCCTGGATACGGGTGGCATCGCCGTCGGCGCCGCCCTTGGTCTCGCGGCTGACCCAGCTGGTCTCGATGCCGTAGCTGACGCGCTCGGCCGGTGACCAGATATAGTTCAGATGCACGGTCTCAAAGGTGTCGTTGGCGGTATCGGCGACTTGTTCCTCGTCCAGGTCGACGGTGGAGATGCTGTAGGCGGCGTTGATGGCACCCGGGCCTGCCTTGAGGCTGGCACCGACAGTGCCCCCGGTGGCTTCAATGGCTTCCAGGTCGCCGTTGGCATTGACGTAGGCAGGCGACGGCATCGGGCTGACGTTCTGGTAATCACCCAGGCCTTCACCATGAATCACACCGCCTCGCAGGGTCAGCGCCTCGGTTACGTCCATGGCGCCCTCCAGGGTGATACCCCAGCCAGTGGTCGTGTCGTCCCCTGATAAGTTGGCAGGAGCCCCTGTCATTCCATCCCCATCATATCCCAGGTGACGCAGCACGCCGGACATGGAGTACTTGAAGGGGCCCGAGGTATCGGTGTAGCGAGCGATCAGGTCGGGCAGTTCGCTCTTGGCGGCATCACCTGATGCGATGGTGTTCACATTGGTGCCGTTGATGTCATTGGCTTTCACATAGGTGTAGTCAGCGTCAACGACGCCACCCAGTGCATCCGGCTCCTCCAGCGAGACGGAGAAGTTACCGGTTGTGTAGCGCAGCTGGGCCTGACGCGCCTGGTTGCCGGTGCCGTGGGTGCCTGTGAAGTCGATGGTCGGAGTGCCGGCCACGAAGCCGTAGAGGTTGGTCCAGGTCTGGCCGGCGAGGATGCCGTTCCAGGAACCGTAGGCGTGGCGCAGGCGCAGCTCACCGCCGCCGCTGCCATAGAAGTCACCCTCGATCTTGGTTTCCAGCGTGCTACCCGCCACCGGAGTCGTGGTGCTGAAGCCGATACGGCTCTGGTAGGCATGCAGGTTGGTGTGGCCATCGGAGCCGTCGGCACCATCCAGGCTGATGTTCTCGTGGGTAAGTGCATTGCCCAGCTTGTCGTCGACGTCATAGATCATGTCCAGCTTGGCGTAGCCGTAGACGCTGGCCTTGGTGTCGCCGACCTCGAAATCCACTGCGTGGGAGGCGCTGGCCACCGCCAGTGCCAGGGCGGAGGCGGTAAAGATCGATGCCTGCTTGAGCTTGTTGTATTGGGTCACGTGCGTTGTTCCTTGAATCGTCTGGCCGCGCAGGGGCGGCGTTATTGTGTTGGTCCTGCGATGCATGCCGATATCGCGGATTGGCATGCTTCTGACGTAAACGTCAGGGTGAAAGTAGCGAGACGCTGCGTTGATGACAACGCCATGAATGCCCAAGGCGACCAAAGTTGTAGGAACTTTCCTGTCCGCAACGACCACTGGGTTGGCTGTCTGTAGCCGCTTATTCCAGCGTTGACCGCTGCTGCCCGTTTCACCTTCCGGGGTTTCGGCTCTGTGGCATCATGTCGCCAGTGAACGACGCTCGCGGAGCCCCCCGTTGCCCATCCTTCTTCCTCTCTCCCTGCGTACCCGCCTGCTGCTCGGCATCGGCCTGGGCTGGCTGGCGCTGGTGGCGGCGTTGCTGGCCTACAGCCACCTGAGCGGTGGCAAGCTGACCCGGCACGACAACCTGGTGCACCTGGAGTATGAGGCGCGGCTGGTTGCCGACCAGATGACCCGGGAGCTGTCTGAGCGTCAGGGGTTGCTGGCACGCCTGGCCCAGGAGATCGATCTCGACGACCCCAAACTGGTCGAGCGGCTGCGCCGCCAGCATCCGCTGCTGGCGATGTTCGACCGGTTGATGGTGTTCGATGCCGAGGGTAAGCCGGTGGCCCACTGGCCGCCCTTTGCCGAGGGTGGGCCGACCATTGCCGAGCGGCCCTATTTCAAGAGGGTCAGGGCCTTTCGGCGCCCGCTGGTCACCGAGCCCTATAGCGGCGGCGAGACCGCCATCGAACAGGTGATGGTGGTGCAGCCGCTGCTCGGTGAGCAGGGTGAGTTCCTGGGTATTCTCGGCGGCAACACCGCGCTGCGTGACGGCGAGGCTTATCTCAACCTGCGCGGTCGCTACCTGGGCGAGGCCGGCCATGTGCTGCTGATGACCGCCGAGGGCCAGGTGATCAGCCACCCGGACCCTGAGCGTCTGATGCTCCCGCTGGAGAATCTCGAAGACCGGCCACTGCTCGACCAGGCCCTGTTGGGCTGGCAGGGCGGCGGCGCCACGTTCACCCTCGATGGCGAGCCGGCCCCGGCGTCGTTTCGCCAGATATGGGCCGCCGACTGGGTGGTAGGGGTCTATCTGCCCCTGGACCAGGTAAAGGCGCCGCTGCGGCGCTATGCCGCCGAGCTGCGCTGGGTGGGTATCGGCACGGTGCTGCTGATGCTGCCGCTGCTGTGGTGGCTGCTGGGCCTGGGGCTGCGGCCGCCGCGCCGCCTGGAGCGTCAGATCGCCCGGATCGGGCGTGGCGAGTCGCAGCGCCTGGAACTGGCCACCGGCATGCAGGAGTTGCGCCAGCTGGAGGAGGCCTTCAACCGCCTGGAGGGGCAGCGCCGCGCGGTGCACGCCTCGCTGGAGGCGCGCGAGGCCTTCCTGCGCGCGGTGCTGGCGTCGTCGCCGGTGGGCATGTTCATCGCCGATACCCGGGGCCATGTCAGCTACCTCAACCCCGCCCTGGAACGCCTGACCGGCGTCTCCTTGTCGAGCTACCGGCCACTGGGCTGGCTACGACGCATTCACCCCGAGGATCGTGCCGGCTTCCTGGCCGGCTGGCGCGAGGCACTGGCCCGGGGCTCGGCCCTGCAGCAGAACTACCGGCTCCGCGGGCCGACAGGAGACTGGCGGAGGCTTGATGTCCAGGCCAGCCGGGTGGTGCAGGGCGGGTGTCCGCTGGGCTTCGTCGGCCTGATCCGCGATGTCACCGATCACCACGAGCGTGAGCGTCGCCACCGCTGGGAGGCCGAGCACGATGCCCTGACCGGCAGCCTCAATCGCCGCGGTTTCCTGCGTCGGCTGGCGGATGCCTGCCGCCTGGGTACAGCGCACGAGACACCCCGGGCGCTGGTGATGCTCGACCTGGATCACTTCAAGACGGTCAACGACCGTGCCGGCCATGCGGTCGGCGATGCGCTGCTGCAGCAGGTGGCGCGGGTGCTGGGCGAGGTGGTGCGCGAGGAGGATCACGTGGCACGGCTGGGCGGCGATGAGTTCGCCGTGCTGCTGGCACCGGCACCCCATGACGCCTCCCTGCACGTCGCCGAGCGTATCCGCGAGGCGCTGGCGCGAATGGTATTCGAGCATGCCGGGGAGCGTTACGTGGTCTCGGCCAGCGTTGGCGTGGCCATGCTGACGGCGGAGAATGAGTCGCCGGAGGCGCTGATGGAACGTGCCGATCAGGCCAGCTATCGGGCCAAGCGGCTGGGGCGTAATCGGGTGGTGATGGCCGAGGAGATGAGTCTCGGGTGACATGCCGGTGGGGGAGCGCGGGGTGGCGCCCCCACCAGGATTCGAACCTGGGACCTTCCCCTTAGGAGGGGGACGCTCTATCCAGCTGAGCTATGGGGGCAGCACGCGGCGCATTATAGGGAAATGCGTCGCCGAGGGGAACCGTGGTACCGGCGACAGCCCTGTTTGGGCGGTTAGCCTATTGCTGCGGCAACGTGCCCCATACCTCATCACATAACATGCATTTAATATTCCCGGCGCTTATACACACACTTAAAAGAAGATGAGCTCGGGATCAATGACTAGCCAAATGCCACGCCGCCTGCCGCTGGTGGCCCTTGTTGCCGCCGCGGCCTGGGGCTCGCTTGCCCAGGCACAGGGCACCGATACCCTCTCCACCATCGTGGTGGAAGGCACCCAGCAGGTGCCCGGGGAGCTGTCGCTCTCGCCCAAATCCTCACCCGCACCGGCGGCCGATGCCGGTGAATGGCTGCGGCGCCTGAATGGCGTCGAAGGCATTCGCATGGGGGGCCATGGCCTCGACCCGGTGATCCGCGGCCAGCAGGGCAACGCCCTGAATATCCTGATCGACGGTGGCTATGTGTTCGGTGGCTGTCCCAACCGCATGGATCCGCCTACTGCCTATGCGCCGCTGCACAGCATCGATCGCGTGACGGTCAGCAAGGGCGTGACCACCCTGCAGCATGGCGCCGGCGGCAGTGGCGGTACCGTACTGTTCGAGCGCAGCGCGCCGGAGTTCGAGGGCGATGCCGTCGGCCAGCAGGGCAGCGTGGGCGCCAGCTATGACGACAACGGTGAGCGTGTCGGCCTGTACGCCAATCTGGAGGCCGGCAACCAGCAGGGCTACCTGCAGGTGTTCGGCGAGCACCAGAACGCCAGCGACTACGAGGACGGCGACGGACAGCGCATCCACAGCGGCTTCGAGACCACCAGCGGCGGCATCACCCTGGGCCTGACGCCCAGCGAGAATACCGAGCTGGCCCTGGGCTATGAGGCGGTGCGTGAGCGTGACGTCAAGTTTGCCGGCGCCGGCATGGACTCCCCGAGAGCGACAACGACACCGTGCGCCTGCGCCTCGACCATGCCTTCTCCGATACTCTGAGCATGGAGAATCGGCTGCAGTACACCACCATCGACCATGTGATGGACAACTACTCGCTGCGTGCCGAGCCGATGATGAAGATGCGCTCGCCCACCGAGTCTGACACCTTCACCTGGAAGAGCATGTTCACGCAGCAGCTGGCCGACAGCGACCTGCGCTACGGGGTCAATGTGCTGCAGAACGAGCGCGACGCCGACATCATCAATGATTCCACCGACAAGCTGATGTTCAACTCCTGGCCGGATGTGACTACCCGCCAGGCCGGCGCCTTCGCCGAGCTGGATCACTACCTGGGCGAGCGCACCATCGTCAGCGGCGGCCTGCGGGTCGACTCACCCGAGGCCAGCGCCGACGGGGCCAACGATCCATCCGAAAATCCAATGAATGGCGGGTTGCCGGCAGCTGCCTTCTACAAGAAGGTCTACGGCGTTGAAGGCGATCTGGATCATGATGCCTGGCTGGTGGGGGCCTTCCTGCGCGGCGAGCAGCGCCTCAACGAGTCCGACAGCGTCTTCGCCAGCCTCAGTCGCGCCGAACGCGATGCCGATGCCACCGAGCGTTACTTCGCCAAGAATGATTGGGTCGGCAATCCGGAGCTGGATCCTGAGGTGCACCACCAGCTGGACCTGGGCTTCGAGCGCCGCCTGGATATGGCCGGCTTCGAGGTGGTGGCCTTCGCCGATCGCGTCGCGACGACTACATCTTCCGGTCAGCGGATGCCGAGTGGGGTCAGCACCTATCGCAATATCGACGCTACCCTCTACGGCCTGGAGCTCTCCGGCGACCTGCGCTGGGCCCACAATTGGGAGACCCGCGGCCAGCTGAGCTGGGTGCGTGGCGACAACCTCGACGACGGTGGCGCGCTGTCGGATATCGCCCCGCTGCGTGGCCAGCTCTCCCAGTTCTACGTGGCGGATGCATGGGAAGCGGGCCTTACCGCACGCTTCTCCGACGACCAGGACCGCCTGGGCCCGGATGAGGTCGCCACTTCCGGCTACGTGGTGCTGGATGCCGAGGCCGCCTGGCAGTGGCAGGCGCTGACCCTGCGCACCGGCGTCAGCAACCTGCTGGACAAGACCTACAGCGACTTCCTGAACCGCAATCGCTCCAGCAGCGACCCCTTCCTCAGCAGCGATCCGGACAGCGCGGAGCTGCCGCTGAACGAGCCGGGGCGCAGTGTCTGGCTGGCGGTGGACTACGCCTTCTAGGGCCGTTCAGCCTGCTGAATACACGTTAAATAGCGCCGCCAGTCATCGCTGGCGGCGCTTGGCGTTGGGGGCTGTACAGGCCGTTATTTGCCAGCGGCGACTATCGCCAGGCAGGGCGCGACTCAGGCTTCGCCCTGGAAGAAGGCGCGGTTCTCGCGCAGCAGCGTGGCCGCGTGCCTGGCCTGGCGCGCCAACTCGACCTGCTGGCGGCGTGCCAGGGTGCGCGCCAGCCGCTCCAGGAGCCGCGGCGGCTTCCAGCGGGGCATGGCGCAGCCGGGCGACACTGGCGCAGGCTGGCCGCCAGGCGGCGCCGGGTGCCCGGGTCGGCCTGATTCTGGCCCTGACCCTGACTATAGTGACGCAGTGCCTCGAGGGTCTCGCCCAGCGTCAGGGCCGCCAGGCTGGCGTCGACCACCCGGTGGGTCGCCTCGCCCTGCAGGTGGGCCCAGTGCACCAGGCGCATTACCCGATGGTAGAGGCGTGCCTGCCATAGCGCTTCGCGCTGGCTGTCGCCGCGGGAGGCGAGGGTCTCCAGCTCGTGGAGCATCATCGCCTCGAGGTGGCGCTGGCGGCGCCGGGCATTGGTCGGAAAGATCAAGCGGAAGGCGATCAGCGCCAGCAACGGGCCGGCCACCACGGCCAGGGCCAGGGCCAGGGAGTGGAGCGAAGGTGCCGGTGAGCGGCAGGCTCGGCTGCGACAACAGCAGCAGGATCATCACATAGTCCATGGAGCCGTTCTGGGTGCGCCGGTGGGAGAAGGGCACCACCGTCACCAGGATCAGCGGCAGCCATGGCGATCAGCTGCCACTCGGCGCTGGCCCAGGGCCACGCCAGCCAGCGCAGGGCCACCGCGCACAGCGCGCCGACCGCCTGCCAGGCCAGGATGCGGCGCATGATCCAGGCGGGGTTCTCGAAGGTGGAAAATAGGGTCACCATCACCGAGGTGCCCAGCATCACGTAGGCGCCGGCGGACCAGCCGGTGGCCACCCAGGCCAGGCCGATCACCAGCAGCACGCCGGTGGTGCGCAGCATCGCCTGGCGGGCGTGGATCCAGTCGCGGTGGCGGGTCACCTGGCGGCGACTCGCATCGCGGTCGGTGCGGCCGGTATCGCGAAACTGCTGGCGCTGGGTCAGGGTGGTGGCCAGTCGCCCCAGTACCTCACCCAGGGCCGGATCCTCCGCTGCGGCCAACTGGCTGGCGGAGCAGGTGTGCGCACGGTGGGCAGGGGGCTCGGCGTTGTCCACTGGCAGAGTGCCGCCTCCGCTACCGGCCTCATGGGCGGCGGTCTGGCGCTGGCCGTGCCCGCGACGGCGAATCCACAGCAACGCTGCCGTCAGGGCGGCGAGGATCGCCCGCTGGGAGCGCGCCGAATGGCGAGCTCGCCGCGAACCGGCGGCGCTGGGCTCAAGCTCCGCCTCGAGGATGGCGATATCGGAGAGCAGCTCGTTGGGGGCCAGGCGGGTACCGCGTGGCTGAGGGCCCAGCCGTTGGGCCAGCAGGTGGAGGACCCGTGCGGTGCTGCGCCGGCCGCGCTCCTCGAGCGCGCTGCGAGAGGCGCGGGGCGTGAGCGCGAGCCCCACCACCAGCGCCATGATCACCCCGACCAGCACGGTCAGCAGGCGGTCGGCACCCAGCGCCAGAA
The DNA here is from genome assembly GCA_018401555.1 of Halomonas sp. GTDB lineage: Bacteria > Pseudomonadota > Gammaproteobacteria > Pseudomonadales > Halomonadaceae > Halomonas. The sequence continues at coordinate 109,080 of JAGYKP010000086.1, read as the reverse complement.
TATTCATGCCGGAGGCAGTGCCGAGCAGGGCGACCATGGCGGCGGAGTAGCCCGACAGCAGGGTGGCGTAGGCGATCATGCTGTGCAGGGCGTTGCCGATGCCGGCGCACAGGCCGACCCAGAGTGCCAGGCCGATCACCAGCCAGAGCAGGCTGTCGGCGGTGGCGAGCAGCAGCAGCAGGCCCACCGCGGTGCCCACCAGGGTGCCCAGGGCTCGGTAGAGACTTTTCTCGACCAGCAGCTCACGCACCGGCTGGGAGGCGGCCCATACCGTCATCGCCGACCACTGGGGATGCTCCAGGCCGATCGCCCAGGCCACGACCAGGGCCAGGCAGGCGGCCGGGGCCGTGCGCAGGGAAGGCGCAGCCGCTCGAGATCGAAGCCCTGGCCGGAGAGCCAGCGTGAGAGAGGCATGGGCGGTCCTCATGGTGTGGTGAAAAGTGAGGGTCGAATATTGAGGGGTGAAATGATTAGCCGGCGATTTTATCACGTGACCGAAGCAATCACGGGCATGAGCCCGGCGCGGCTTGCGGGTAGAATGCCCGCATCTCTGTTCAAGGTAGCCCCATGACCACTCCCGCATCCCTGCTCTCCGTCCACGGCGATCGCCACTTCGACGGCCTGGCCGACAAGTTCTGCCGCCAGCCTCTACGGTGGCGTGCGCGGCGAGTTGCGCCTGGCGCTGCTCGACCGCCTGTTGCCGGAGATGCTCGACCTCCGTGGCCAGCCGCTGCTCGACGTGGGTGGGGGCCTGGGTCAGCTGGCGGCGTGGTTCGCCGGTGGCGGCCACCCGGTGACCCTGGCCGAGCCCTCCGGCGAGATGCTCGAGCGGGCTCGCGAGGCGCTCCTGGAAACATCGGTGGAGCGCGAGGTCACCCTCCTGCAGGCGCCGCTGCAGGCGCTGCCCGAACGTGCCGCCGGGCCCTGGTCGCTGATCGCCTGCCATGCGGTGCTGGAGTGGCTGGGCGACCCGCGGGGAGCGCTGGCCACCCTGGCGGGCCTGCTGGCCCCGGGTGGGCAGCTCTCGCTGATGGTCTTCAACCGTGATGCCCTGCGCTTCTCCAATGTGGTCAAGGGCAACCTGGAGAAGGCCCTGGATGACCGCCTGGAGGGCAAGGGGCTGCGCCGGCGGCTGACGCCGATCTCGCCGCTGACCCACGCCCAGATCATGGCCTGGAGCGAGGAACTGGGCCTGGAAGTACGCAGCGTGGCGGGGGTTGCGGGTGTTCCACGACTACCTGCGCAAGCCTCCGGAGAGCGACGCCGACCGCCAGCGGCTGTTCGAGCTCGAGTGGCGCTACTGTCGGGTCGAGCCCCATTGGCGGCTGGGGCGTTACCTGCTCTATACCCTGGTGCGCCCCGGCGCACCGTCTTCTTCCACCGAGGAGTCCCTGTGATGAGTGCCGAGATGGTTCGTGCCGAGAGTCCGGTCTGCCAGCTGCTGGAGCGCCAGGCCGTTGACTATCGCGGCTGGTGGTGGGTGGCGCCGCCCCGGGATGCCTGGCTCGAGACGGGACAGGGCACGGCGATCAGTGCCGACCTGACGGTGCGCGAGGCCTGGCGGGTCGCCGGACGCACGGCGCTCTCGCCCTTTGCGCCGGAGCTCGCCGGCAACGCGAGCGCACCGGCCGGGGCGGTGCTGTTCTGGCCCAAGAGCCATGCGCTGGGTGAGTGGTGGCTGCTGTGGCTGTGCGCCACGCTACCCGAGGGCACGCCGCTGCAGCTGGTGGGCGAGAACCAGGGCGGCATCAAGCGGGTGCTCAAGGTGCTGGCGGCACTCGGGCTGGGCTGTCGCAAGCTCGACAGTGCGCGGCGCTGCTCGCTGTTCGAGACCCGTCTCGGGCGTGTGGGCATCGACCCCGATGCCGCCTGGACCACCTTCGATGCCGAGCTGGGCAGCGAGTTGCTGACCCTGACCAGCCATCCCGGGGTATTCGGCCACGGCAAGCTGGATGACGGAACCCGGCTGCTGATCGAGACCCTGCCCAGGGTGCTTGCAGACGCGGGGCAGGACCTTCCCGGCGATGTTCTGGATATGGGCTGTGGCGACGGCATCCTGGCCGCCTGGCTGGCGCGTCAGGGGGCAGCGGTGACCGCGGTGGACGTCAACGCCTTCGCGGTGGAGGCGACCCGGCGCAGCCTGGCGGGCAATGCCCTGGCCGGCGAGGCCTTGTCTGGAGAAACGCTGGAGAGTGATGTCTACTCGGCGCTGGATGGGCGGGTCTTCGATGCCATCGTCAGCAACCCGCCGTTCCACCAGGAGCGTGCCATCGACTACGGGCCGGCGGCACGGTTGATCGGCGAGGCGCCGGAGCACCTGCGCCCCGGTGGTGAGCTGGTCATCGTCGCCAACGCCTTCCTGCCCTATCCCGACCTGCTCGAACGCGCCTTCGGCGGCTTCGAGATCCTCGCCGACGACCGCCGCTTTCGGATCTACCGGGCGGTCAAGCGCTGATCAGGCGACGTGGTCACTTCCCCGGATCGCGATAGGCGATTTCGGTGATGATCCAGGTGGTCTCGCCACCCGGGGCGGCCACCGTCACTTCTTCATCCAGGGGCTTGCCGAGCAGCGCCTTGGCCAGGGGGGAATCGACACTGATCCAGCGCTTGTCCGGGGCGATCTCGTCGTGGCCGACGATGCGAACCTTCATCTCCTCGCCTTCCTCGTCCTCCAGGGTGACGAAGGCGCCGAAGTAGACCTTCCCGGTATCCGCCGGCAACCGATCCACCACCGTCAGCTCGTCGAGGCGTTTGGTCAGGTAGCGGATGCGCGCGATGACCCGGTTGAGCTCCTTCTTGTTGTAGGTGTAATCGGCGTTCTCGGATCGGTCGCCCAGGGCCGCCGCCTCGCCCACCTTGGCGGAGAGGGCGGGGCGCTTGACCCGCGAGAGATGGTCGAGGATGCCGCGCAGACGCTCGGCGCCCTCGGCGGTGATCAGGTTGCTCTTGGGCTCCTGGCGCGGGTCCTTGGCCGGATCGCGCCAGCGGGTCATGTTGCGGCCTTTCATGCTGTTTTGTCCTCGAACTCTTGCGTCTGAGTGTCTGGCGGGACCATACGCCATGCGCCCGGGGTGGCCAAGCAGTAGCCAAGTGGTGACGGGGAGGCGTGGTGGCTGGTCAATCATTCAAACGTTCGTTACATTCCAGGTCGGGAGCACAATACCAACACCCCAAAGGAGATCCGAGATGTTGCGACGTCGACTGCTGAATACCGCCATGGGCGTGGGACTGAGCCTCGGCCTCGCCGTCCTGCCGCTGGCCGCTGCCCATGCCTGGGAGGCCCGAGTGGAGGGCATGAAGAACCACTGGGAACGCCTGATTACCGAGCAGCCCGAGGGGCAGCGCGGCGATGGCTTGAAGGCCCTCGCTGGCCAGGCCGAGCGGCTAGTGGCTGAGCACCCCGACGCGGCGGTGCCGCTGGTGTGGCAGGGCATCATCGAGGCCTCATGGGCCCGTGAGCGCAGCGGCCTGGGGGCGCTTTCCAGCGCCAAGAGCGCCCGCGAGGCCCTGGAGCGGGCCGTCGAGCTCGATCCCCGGGGCCATAATGGCTCCGCCTACGTCACCCTGGGAGCCCTCTACGATCGCGTGCCGGGCGGGCTGATGGGCTTCGGTGACAGCGAGACCGCCGAGCAGATGTTCGCGCAGGCGCTTTCGATTCGCCCCGACGGCATCGACGTCAACTTCTACTACGCCGCCTTCCTCGAGGAGGAGGGGCGCCTGGACGAGGCTCGCGAGCATGCCCGCCGTGCGGTGGAGGGCCAGGCCCGCCCCGACCGCCAGGCCTCCGACGAGGCGCTGCGCGACGAGGCGCGTGCTCTGCAGCAACGCCTCTGACACCAGGCCGGCGGTTGGCATCGACGCCTCGGGTCACGATAATGGGCGTCTTTGCGCCAGCGGAGACCGCCATGAGTGACACGCCAGAGGTACCCGACCCGGCAACGGCGGCGCCCTTCACCCGCGCCGATGTGGAACTGCTGGAGCGGCGCTGCCCGCACAGGGCTTCTTCCGCCTCGAGGAGCTTCACCTGCGTCACCGCCTTTTCGAGGGCGGCTGGAGCGAGCCGATGGTGCGCGAGGTGCACCACCGCCACGACGCCGTGGGCGTGCTGCTCTACGATCCCGAGCGCGACGCCGTGGTGCTGGTGGAGCAGTTCCGCCCCGGTGCCCTGGACGATCCGGCCTCGCCCTGGAAGCTCGAGGTGGTGGCAGGCCTGGTGGAGCACAGCGAGAGTGTCGCCGAGGTGGCACGCCGGGAATCCCTCGAGGAGGCGGGCTGCGAGGTGGGCGAGCTGATCGAGCTGCATGCCTACTATCCCAGCCCCGGCGCCTGCGACGAGCGGGTCACGCTGTTCTGTGGCCTGGTCGACAGCCGCGGCCTGGGCGGGGTGCACGGCCTGGACGCGGAGCACGAGGATATCCGCGTGCATGTGCTGCCGTTTGCGCGGGCCTGGGAACTCCTGCAGGCTGGACGACTCGACAATGCCATGTGTCTGATCGCCTTCCACTGGCTGGTGGGCGAGCGGGCCTCATTGCGAGCGAGGAGGTAGCGTGCCGAACAGAAACGCCTATGTGACCGACCTCAAGAGCCTGCAGGGCGAGTGCAGCGTCAACTACCTGCGGCTCGTGCGCCTGATGGCGAGCTGGAGCCGGGCGAGACCCGTGAGGTGGAGCTGGTGAGCCATGGCCGCCAGGTGGGCGAGCCGGCCTGCCTCGCAGGAGCGCGCGCCGTGCGCCATGCATCGTGAGGCCTCCCAGCGCGGCATCCTCGACGACTACCTCGAGACGCCGCGCATGCGCGTGCACCTTTACCACGACGTGCGCATGGCCGAGGTCACCGACTTCCAGCGCCAGCGCCATTTCCACGGCCGCTACCGCTATCCCAATGCCCAGATGCACCAGCCGGACGAGAAGCTGCAGCTCAACCGCTTCCTCGGCGAGTGGCTGGAGCACGGCTTGGCCCACGGCCACTCCCTAGACCTGCCCGAACTTCCCTGACGCGTCGCCGCGAACTCGCCTCCCGGATTCACCCCGAGCCATTGATGCCCCCGGAGTCCTGCCATGCCCCGTCTGATCCAGATCAGCGACTGTCACCTGTGTGCCGACCCTCGGGCCCGCGGCCGGTGCGGTGTTCCGCTGCGTCAGCTGGAGGCGGTGGTGGCGGCCGTCAACCATGAGCGGCCGGATCGGGTGCTGGTCACCGGGGATATCAGCAACGACGACAGCCCCGCCTCCTACGCCCTGGCCAGGCGCACCCTGGACGCCCTCGAGGCTCCCTGGGAGTGGCTGCCCGGCAATCACGACGTGATCGAACCCATGGCCGCGACCCGGCCGCTGCAAGCGGAGCTGGCACTCGGCAACTGGCGCATCCTGCTGCTCGATACCCACCTGCCCGGCAAGCCCCACGGCGAGCTCGGCGAGGCGGCTCTGGAGGTGCTGGCCCGGCGCCTCGCCGCCGACCCTGTGCGACCGGTGCTGATCGCCATGCACCATCCACCCCTGGCGGTGGGCTCCACCTGGCTGGATGCCATCGGTCTGCGGCATGCCGAGGCGTTCTGGCAGGCCCTGGCGCCCTTCACCGGGGTGCAGGCGATCCTCTGCGGGCATATCCACCAGGCTTTCGTAGGCCGCCATGCAGCGGGAGAGCGCGAGGTCATGGTCTACGGCTGCCCCTCCACCATCGACCCCTTCCTGCCGGGCAGCGAAACCTTCGCCGTCGACCCGGTCGCGCGTCCCGGCTATCGCGTCTTCGATCTGGACGGTGCGACCCTGACAACGCAAGTGCAGCGAGTCGATATCTGACCAAAATGCGAGACATGCCCCGTACTTCTAGTGCGGGGAAGGATGGGGCCGCCGAGGTAGCGCGGACGCCGAAGGCGTCCTATAATACTGGATATAAATATAGCCAATGGATCACTATGCAACGCCTCCAAGCCTTCAAATTCGAACTGATGCCCAACGGCGAGCAGGTGCGCAAGATGCGCCAGTTTGCCGGCATGGCACGGTACGTGTTCAACCGAGGGCTGGCGTTGCAGAAAGAGCGGTATGCAGCCGGTGAGAAGAAGAAGTTGGGGTATGCGGCCTTGTGCAAGCAGCTCACCGACTGGCGTAATAGCGCCGAGACACCTTGGCTCTGGGATGGCCCGATCCACCCGCTCCAGCAGTCGCTGAAGGATCTGGATCGCGCCTACGCCAACTTCTTCGCCAAGCGGGCGGACTTCCCGCGGTTCAAGAAGAAAGGGCAGCGCGACAGCTTCCGCTATCCCGATCCGAAACAGATCAAGCTCGATCAGGGTAATCGCCGTCTCTACCTGCCCAAGCTCGGCTGGTTGCGCTTCCGCAAGAGCCGCGAGGTACTGGGAGCGGTCAAGAACGTCACCGTCAGCCAGTCGGCGGGGCGATGGTTCGTCTCGATCCAGACCGAGCGCGAGGTCGCGGTGCCGGCGCCGACTGGCGGTGCCGTGGGCATCGACCTGGGCGTGGCGCGGTTCGCCACGCTCTCCGATGGCAGCTACCTGGCACCTCTCAACAGTTTCAGAAAGCACCAGGCGGCGCTGCGCAAGGCGCAGCAAGCCATGAGCCGCAAGGTCAAGTTCAGCAACAACTGGAAGAAGGCCAAGGCCCGCGTCCAGAAAATCCAGGCTCGCATCGCCAATGCCCGGCGTGATTTCCTGCACAAGGCTTCCGCCATGATCAGCCAAAACCACGCGCTTGTGGTGCTGGAAGACCTGCAGGTAGGCAACATGTCGCGCTCGGCCAGAGGCAGTGTCGAGCAGCCAGGCCGCCAAATTCGCCAGAAGTCCGGCCTCAACCGTTCGATCCTCGACCAGGGGTGGTTCGAGTTCCGGCGCCAGCTCGACTACAAGCTGGCCTGGCGCGGGGCGCATCTGGTTGTTGTGCCACCGCACAACACCAGCCGCACCTGTCCCGAGTGCGGTCATGTCGCCGCGGAGAACCGGTGCAGCCAGGCCCGATTTGCTTGCGTCGAATGTGGCTATCAGGCCAACGCCGACCTCGTCGGCGCCATCAATGTGTTAAGGGCAGGGCATGCCCGGTTAGCCTGTGAAGTGAGTGGTGCGGTAAGGCCGCCAGCAGCAGGAACCCACCGAAGCGACTCAGGAGCGGCTCAATGCCGCGCCTGAGCGCTGTAGGAATCCCCTTCCTTTCCGCCGCAGGCGGCAGCTTCCCAAGAAGCTGAGGGAGGGGAGGACGTCAACGCTTGTGCCTTTACCTATGTGGCGGCATCGCTTGCCAGCATTCTCAACCTGGGTCGCTGGCTTACGATCCTGCGACGTTGATCGCCCGTGGGGAGCTTGACGGCAGTCGGTCTGCGGTGATGCCACACTGGGATGACCGCTCCTTGAGTTCCGAGGCGAGATGACCCTCTTCTGGCGGGCCTGGGCGACGATCATGCTGGTCAACCTCGTCGTGCTGGCCCTCTTCGTGGGCTTGGCCACGCTGCGTTACGCCGGCATCGAAGGTGGCCTGACCGGCGAGCGCCTGGGCGTGCTGGCCGAGCGCACGGCAGAGCCCTTCACCATCGCGGCCGGCCTCGGCTTGTCGCTGGGTCAGGTGCGCAATGCGCCGGCGGTGCTCGAGCGCTCACGTCGGACCGATGCCCTGATCGAGGCAATCCATGTCTTCGCGCCTGACGGCCGGGTGGTACATTCCAGCCTGCCGGAGGCGCCGGCTCGGGTCGGTCAGGAGGTCATCCGCCGGCATCGGGCGTCGGCGGGCACTCCCTGGTACCTCGAGAGCGGCGATCGCTTCATCAGCGGCGTGTCGATCGATGGTGCAACCGGCGTGTCGTCGGGCGGCGTCCTTCTCGCACGCTACTCAGCGCCGCCGCAGCCAGGCCCGCGTCCTTGCCATGTCGGCCGAGCTGTCGATGCTGCAGGCGCCGCGTTTGGTCTGGCTCATCGCCGCCGTGGCGGGCTGGCATGCCGTTGCGTCGGGCCCTGGCCAGGGAGGCCGCGTGACGCTGACCGCCGTCGACTCGAGCAGACCATCGACGCCTTCGAGCGACGTTGCTGGCGGCCGGGCGGGGTTGCCCTGGCACCGGGGAAGGGCGGCCGCCTCAGGAGGAAGAACTGGCCGAGCTGCTCGATGCCGCCGAACGGCGTTACCAGGATGCCTGCCGGTTGCTTCCGCCACCCACACAAGGAGGGAAGGGGTGAGGACGGCCCCCTGGGAGCGCCATCTCCGGCTGCGCCTCGCGCTGGTGGTGGCCGCGGGGGTCCCCGCGACCGTGGTGGCCCTCCTGAGCGGGATGGCCCTGCTGGCCTTCGATCGGGCCGTGGAGCCCGAGTTGAGCGAGCGCATCCAGCTGGTGGCCAGCCTCCTGCAGGTCGATCTGCAGCAGGCGCTGGAGCTGGGCGTCCCGCTGGAGGCGATCACCGGACTGGAGCAGCACATCCAGGCGGTGCTGGGCAGGTTCGAGGAGATCGAGCACATCGCCATCCTGGCGCCGGACGGCGGGGTGCTGGCTGAATCGAGGCGACCGATGGGGCGGGTGCCGGGTCTGGAGTGGGTCGGCGGGGTCTGGACGGCGCCCCTGTCCCACTACGCTGCCGCTGTTCGCCGACGGGACCCTGCTGGGCCAGGTGAGGGTCGAGACCGCGGCGCATTTCATCCAGACGCGCCTGGGGGAGATGTTCCTCGATCTCCTGGTGCTGGGCCTGGTGGCGGTGGTGGTGGCCGTGATGCTGGTGCGCATGTGGTGGTGGCAGAAGCCGTCGGGCAAGCCGCTGCGCCGTACGCTGGCCCTGATCGGGGAGCAGCGTGATGGCCGCTTTCTCCACCGCGTCAGGCCCGGCGGCATCGGTGGCCTCGAACGGGTGACCCGACGCTTCAACGACCACGCCGAGGACCTTGCCGAGCGCCACGCGACGCAGGCTCCCCCTGGCCGCGAGGCGCACGCCGTGTCGTCGAGCTGGCGTGTCGGCGCAGGCCGGCCGGTGCTGCTGCGGCTTTCCGATCTCAACGATACACGCCTGGCCCTGTTCCTGTTCTCGGTGGCCACCGAGGTGTCGACCGCCTTCATGCCGCTCTATGCCCGTTCCCTGGCACGTCCGGCGTGGCTCTCGGCGGAGCTCGCCGCCTCCGCTCCGTTGCTGGTCTACCTGCTGGGCCTGGTGGTGACCGTGCCCTTCGCGGGCCATCTGTCTGCCCGCATCGGGGCGCGGCGGCTGTTCCTGCTGGCGGTTCCCTTCACGGCACTGGCGCTGTTGGGGATGGGCATGAGCCAGGGCGTCATCCCCCTGACGCTCTGGCGCTTGCTGCTGGCGGTCGGCTATGCGCTGGCCATCATCGCCTGCCAGGAATACGCGCTGCGCGCGCAGGCGACGCGGGCCGGTGGGGAGGCCTTGGGCATCACCATGGCGGTCGTCCTCGGCGGCGTCTTCTGTGGCTCGGCACTCGGGGCCTGCTGGCCCAGCGCTTCGGCTACCTGCTGGCCTTCGTTGCCGCCGCGCTGCCGTTTATCCCGGCCGGGGTCCGCGCCGGCGTGATGATGCGAGGCGACCGCCGGCGATGCCGACCCGAGACGCCGGGACACACCCGCCGGGAGGGGCGCGGCCTGGCTGCTGCTGCGTCGCCGGCCGCGGCTCTCCCTGCTGCTGTTTGGCATCGCCATGCCGATGAACCTGACCACCGCCGTCGTCGTGTGGTACCTGACGCCGCTCTTTTTGGCCGACCAGGGCGGCGGACCGGCGCTGGTGGCCCGGGTGGTGATGCTCTACTACCTGGCCGCCGTGCTGGTCGGTTCCCTGGCCAGCCGCCTTGCCGACGGCGAGCTCGGCCCTCGCGGGCCCATCATCCTCGGCAGTGGCCTGTCGCTCGCCGCCCTGGCGGGCATGACCCAGGTTCAAGCCCCGGCGGCCCTCGCCCTGGCCATGGCCACCCTCGGACTGGGGCACGCGCTGCTTCGCGGCCCTGTGCATGCGGAGGTGCGCACCCTGAGTGACCAAGCCCCCCGGATGCTTTCCCTGCTGCGCCTCGTCGATCGCCTCGGGGCGCTGGGTGGCCTGCTGGTGTGCGCACTCTGGCTGGAGGCCCTGGGCCATCGCGCCAGCCTGCTGCTGGTGATCGCCGCGGTGGTCCCGGGGACGGTTCTCTATACTGTTGTCGGGACCCAGGGGAGACCTATGGCGAGGAGCGGACGATGAGCAGGCGGGGAGTGGTGCGAGGCGTGCTGGCGGGCCTGGTCCTGGTGCTCTGGCCGCTGCAGGCGCCGGCCTTCAGCGTCATGATCGTCACCTGGCGCGGCTGCGAGCAGGCCTGCGAAGGGTTCCAGGACTACCTTCGCGAGCGTGGCCACGAGGTGGACTTCCTGCTGCGTGACGCCGGGCAGGATACCGCCCTGCTGCCGCGCTTCCTCGAGGAGGCCAGGGCGTTGCCAGTCGACCTGATCCTCTCCTGGGGAACCAGCGTGTCACGCGGGCTGGCCGGTACCCTCGAGCAGGCCGGCGACCCGGCCTTCAACCAGGAGCTGCCGCAGGTGTTCACCATCGTGGCGGACCCCGTGGGCGCGGGGTTGGTCCAGAGCCTGGAGGCCACCGGGCGTACGAACCTGACCGGCACCTACAACCGGGTGCCGGAGGAGGTGAATCTCCAGACGCTGCGTGCCTACTTCCCCGGCTTTCGCCGCCTGGGCCTGCTCTATCACACCAGTGAGCCCAACTCGGTGCTCAAGGCCCGGGAGCTCGAGGCGCTGGCCGAGCGGCTGGACTTCGAGCTGGTGGCCCTCGAGGTGCCGAACGGGAAGGGGGGCAGCCCGGTGCTGGCGGATTTCGAGGAGGGGCTGGCCGCCCTGAAGGACGCGAGGGTCGATGCGCTCTATCTCGGCTCCTCTTCCTTCCTGCAGCGGCACGGTGAAGCCTTCACGGCGACGGCCATGGCGCGGGGGCTGCCGGTTCTCAGCCCCTACGAGGGGCTGGTGCGCCACGCCTCCGCACTGCTCTCCGTGGCGCCGCGCTACTATGATGTTGGCCGCCTGGCCGGCCGGCAGGCGGAGCGCATCCTGGTCGAGGGCATGCAGCCCGGCACGCTGCCGGTGGCGCGTGTCAGCGACTTCGCCATCGTCATCAACATGGGGGTCGCCCGGCGTCTGGGACGCTTCCCGCCGATGCCGCTGCTTCAGGTCGCCGAGACGGTGGAGTGAACCTCGCTATCCCGCCCGATTTGCGATGAGCACCGCCCGGCCTGGGGCTGGGTAGTCCCCGCAGATTCTGGTGGGGTCCTCGGGGGCGAGGAAGTCGCATGGGTGATGATTCGGTGATATTGACATTGTGGTAGACTAAGCGTAGTAACGAAGTTATTACTTATGCAGTCTGTCGGGAGGGTTTCCCATGCGTACGCATCTCAGGAAGATTGGAAATTCCAAGGGTGTGTTGATTCCTGTTGCCATGTTGGCTGAGCTGGGTATTGACGACGAGGTGGATATCCATCTTGAGGGGCAGCGTCTGGTAGTGGAGGCCGTCAAGGAACCGCGCCGTCATTGGTTTGATGGCTATGATGCCTCGCGCGATGAGGGAGGGTGGGAAGACCGAATTGAAGCAGAGGTCGGTGAGGATGAGTGGCAGTGGTAGGCCGTGATATTCGTCGCGGTGAAGTTTACTGGGTCAATCTCGACCCGACAGTGGGTACCGAAATCCGCAAGACTCGCCCCGCACTTGTCATCTCCCCGGATGATATGAACGCTGTTCTTCCGAGAGTCATCGTGGCGCCAGTGACTAGCAAGGGGCAGCCTCTCGGCTGTCGGCCGGTCCTTACCTTCCGGGGTAAGCCAGCGCGGGTCCTGCTTGATCAGCTGCGCTGTATCGACAAGCGAAGGGTGCTGAGCAAGATGGGGGATATTTCGCCTTCGATCTGGCATTCCACCTTGCTGGAGATGTTTCAGTAGCTCTGCCCTATCTCGGCTGAACCTCCGGAGTCCCGCTCGATGCTTGTTCTCGCTATTGCCCTGCTGCTGGCCCTCTTCCTGCTGCCCAACGTCTGGGCCCAGTGGGTGCTCAAGCGCCACGCCCGCGGCCGCGACGACTACCCCGGCAGCGGGGCAGAACTGGCCGAGCACCTGCTGCGCCGGCTGGGCATCGAGGGCGTGAGGGTCGAACCCACCGAGCAGGGCGACCACTACGACCCCGAGGCGCGCTGCGTGAGGCTCTCGCCGTCTGTCTACGGCGGGCGCTCGCTTACCGCGGTGACGGTGGCGGCCCACGAGGTGGGCCATGCCATCCAGCACCACCGCGGCTATGCGCCGCTGCTGGCACGCTCGCGGCTGGTGGCGGTGGCCCAGAAGGCCAGAGGCTCGGCGCGCTGCTGATGATGGCCGCCCCCTTCCTGTTCCTGCTGACCCGGCTGCCCGGCGGTCTCGCCATCGTGGTGGCCGCGGCGGTGATCAGCTTCGGCACCGCGGCACTGGTACACCTGGTGACCCTGCCGGTGGAATTCGACGCCAGTTTCCAGCGCGCCCTGCCGCTGCTCAAGGAGTACATCCCGCCCGGCGACATGGCCGGTGCCCGCCATGTGCTCACCGCCTGTGCCTTTACCTATGTGGCGGCATCGCTTGCCAGCATTCTCAACCTGGGTCGCTGGCTTACGATCCTGCGACGTTGAGCCTCAGCGGGGTCGATTGGCGATGAGCACCGCCCGGCGCGGGGCAGGGTAGCCCTCGCGGGTGCGACTCGGGTCGTCGGGGTCGAGGAAGTCGGCCAGCGACTGGAAGGTCATCCACTCGGTGGCGCGCTGCTCCTCTGTCGTCGTCGGTGCCTCGTCGACCACCCGCACGTTGGTAAAGCCGCAGCGCTCGAGCCATTGGCAGAGGGCAGCGGAGGAGGGCAGGAAGTAGACGTTGGGCATGGCGGCGTAGCGCTCGCCGGGCAGCAGCACCGTGGTGGCGTCGCCCTCGACGACCAGGGTCTCCAGCACCAGCTCGCCACCGGGACGCAGGGCGCCGTGGAGCTGGAGCAGGTGCTCCAGCGGCGAGGGGCGGTGGTAGAGCACCCCCATGGAGAACACCGTATCGAAGAAGCCGAGTTCCTCGGGGACGTCCTCGATGCCCACCGGCAGGAAGTGGGTGCGCTGGTCGTCGGTGTCGCCGACGAAGTGGCGTACCGCCCGGAACTGCCAGAAGAAGCGCGGCGAGGGGTCGATCACCAGCACGAAGGCGGCTCCGGCGCCCGGCCATTCGCCAGGCGTGGTAGCCGCTGCCGCCGCCCACATCGAGCATGCGGCGGCCGGCCAGCGGTGCCAGGTGGGGGCGACGCGCTGCCACTTCCAGTCGGAACGCCACTCGGTGTCGATATGAATGCCACCCAGCGAGAAGGGCCCCTTGCGCCAGGGGGCGAGCTTGCCAAGCAGGTTCTCGCACTGGCGGCGCCGGCTGTCGGGAAGGTCGCATTCCACCGTGATGGTATCGGCATCCAGGCGCACCTCGCGCTCTTCGGGAAGCACCGGCAGCTTGGCTACCGCCTTCTCCCAGGCGGGCAGGTCGCCGTAGCGCTTGCGGTCAAGCCCACGGGCGAGCTGCTCGGGCAGCCGGGCGAGCCAGGCGTCGAGGCCCTGGTCGAGGAAGGCCTGGTAGAGGTCGCGATGTTCGGCGGGTATCGGCACCCTCAGGTCTCCTGTGACGCGGGTGAAGCGGTGTCCTTGAAGGCCTCGTTCTTGAACGCGACCAGGGATGCGAAGTTGAGGAGCTGGAACCAGGTATGGCTGCGCGAGAAGCCGGTCCTGGTCAGACGGGCGTGATGCTCGTCCAGGGTGTCGGGTACCAGCACGTTCTCCAGCGCCGTGCGCTTCTGGCTGATCTCCAGGTCGCTGTAGCCGTTGGCGCGCTTGAAGTCGTGGTAGCGCTCCACCAGCCAGGCGTTCTCCTGCTCATCGGAGGCCTGGATCTTCTCCGAGAGCACCAGCACGCCGCCGGGCTCCAGCGCCTCGAAGAGCCGCGTCATCAGCGCCTCGCGGTCCTCCGGGGGCAGGAACTGCAGGGTGAAGTTGAGCACGATCATGCCGGCCGGTCGGTAATCGAGGCGCCGGATGTCGCCCTCGAGCACCTCCATGGCATGCTCGGGGCACTCGCTGGTCAGCGTCTCCCGGGCTCGAGTGACCATGGCCGGCGAGAGGTCCACGCCTACGTAGTGGAAGGCGTCCGGGGCGAGCTGGCCGGCTAGCGCCAGGCCGCCGGCACCCAACGAGCAGCCCAGGTCATAGACCCGGGCACCGTGGCGCAGGTGACGACGGGCGATCAGCCCCAGCATGCCCAGTATCTGCCCATAGCCCGGCACCGAGCGGCGGATCATGTCGGGAAAGCAGGCGACGACCCGCTCGTCGAATGAGAAGCGTGCCACCCGGTCGAGGGGTGTCGAAAAGATCGCGTCACGGTAAGATGCGTCACTCATCGTCGAGCCAGTCATGCAGGGAAATCCGTCATTCTACGTTGTGATGTAGGGCGGTGCACGGAGGCCCGTTCACACGACGTCCAAGGAGGAGCCATGATCGATCAGACCCCCGCCTGGCAGGCTTTGCAGGAGCATGCCAACACCCTGAGCCAGACCCATCTGCGCGAGCTGTTCGCGGCTGAGCCTGATCGCCAGCCGCGCTTCACCCGCCACGCCGCGGGCCTGACCCTCGACCTCTCCAAGCAGCGCTGGTCCGCCGAGACCCTGGCGCGCCTGCTGGCGCTTGCCGAGCAGGCCGAGGTGCCCGCCGCCATCGGCCGGCTGCTCGACGGCGAACGGGTCAACGTCAGCGAGGATCGCCCGGCGCTGCACACCGCCCTGCGCCTGCCCGCCGATGCCTCGCTGGTGGTGGAGGGCGAAGACCTGGTGCCCGGGGTGCATCGTACCCTGGAGCGCATGGCCGCCATGGTGGAGCGCTTTCACTCCGGGCAGTGGCGCGGCGCCACCGGCAGGGCGATCCGCGATGTGGTCAACCTGGGGGTGGGCGGCTCGGATCTCGGCCCGCTGATGGTGACCCACGCCCTGGCCGACTATCGCCCGGATGATGTGCATTCGGTCGAGGTGCACTTCGCCTCCACCATGGACGGCTCCCAGCTGGCCGACTACCTGCGACGGCTCAACCCCGAGACCACGCTGTTCGTGCTGTCGTCGAAGTCCTTCACCACCATCGATACCCTCTCCAACGCCAATACCGCCCGCGACTGGCTGATGGGACGCCTGGCGGGAGAGGAGGGCGTCGACGCCGAGCTGATCATGCGTCAGCACTTCATCGGCGTCTCGGCCAGTGACGAGAAGATGGGCGAGTGGGGCATCGACCCGGCCCATCGGCTGGAGTTCTGGGAGTGGGTCGGCGGGCGCTATTCGCTGTGGGGGGCGATCGGCCTGCCCATCGCCCTGATGGTGGGCATGGACAATTTTCGCGCCCTGCTGGCCGGGGCCCACGCCATGGATCGCCACTTCCGCGAGGCGTCCCTGGCCGACAACCTGCCGGTGCTGCTGGCCCTGGCGGGGATCTGGAACGTCAACTTCCTGGATATCCGCGCCCACTCCATCCTGCCCTACGATGGCCGCCTGGAGTACTTCGCCGCCTATCTCGAGCAGCTGGAGATGGAGTCCAACGGCAAGTCGGTGACCCACGACGGCCGCGAGGTGAACTACGCCACCTGCCCGGTGCTGTGGGGGCAGCTCGGACCCAATGCCCAGCACGCCTTCTACCAGCTGCTGCACCAGGGCACCCAGGCGGTGGAGTGCGACTTTATCGCCCCGCTCAGGCGCTATGACGATGTCGAGGATGCCGCCACTCGCGAGCACCTCAAGGGCCAGCACCGGCTGACGCTGGCCAACTGCTTCGCCCAGTCCCGAGTGCTGATGCTGGGCGACGACGCCATCGCCGACGATGGCCCGCGACCGGGGCACAAGCGCTATCGCGGCAACCAGCCCTCCAGCACCCTGCTGCTCGATGAGCTCACCCCGGCTACTCTGGGGCGCTGATTGCGCTCTACGAGCACAAGGTGTTCGTCCAGGCGACCATCTGGGGTATCAACCCCTTCGACCAGTGGGGCGTTGAACTGGGCAAGAAGATCGCCGGGGAGACCCAGCGTATCCTCGAGAGCCGCCAGGGGCTCGCGGCCATGGATGCCTCCACGCGGGCGCTGATCGAGGCGACCTGGGCGGCGGAGGAGTCTCCATGATGCTGGCTACCCATACAGGTGTTGGGGTATGCTGAGTGCGCCTCGGCGGAGCCGCCGGGCCAGCGGCGTGCTCTACCTGCACGGCTTCAACAGCGGGGCCGCCTCGCCCAAGGGGGTGCTGATGCGCCGCGCCTGCGAGGCCCTGGGAGTGCCCTGTATCACTCCCCAGCTGCCGCATCGTCCCGGTGCGGCGCTGGCGCTGGCCGAATCGCGCCTGGCCGAGCTGGGGGAGCGCCCGCTGGTCGCGGGCAGCTCCATGGGCGGCTTCCTGGCCACCTGCCTGGCCGAGCGCCATGACCTTCCGGCCGCGCTGATCAACCCGGCGGTGCGTCCGGCGGACCTGGTGGCCGAGTGGGTGGGGGAGCGCTTCGAGAACGACTATACGGGCGAGCGCTTCACCATCGAGGCGGATCATCTGGCCGAGCTCGCCGCGCTGACGCCGGAGCGGCTCACCGCGCCGGAGCGCTACCTGCTGCTGCTGGGCAGCGCCGACGAGGTGCTCGACCCGGCGCATGCCTTCACGCTCTATCGCGGCGCGCGGACCCTGCTGCACCCTGGGGCCGACCACGCCTTCACGGTGCTCTCCCGGCACTTGCCGGCGGTGCTGGCCCATGGCGGCCATGCCCTGCCGCCGGAGTGGCAGGCCAGCCAACACTAAGGAACCGGACGACTCATGACGCAATACAGTGCCAGCTCGATCGAGGTGCTTTCCGGCCTGGAGCCGGTGCGCAAGCGCCCGGGCATGTACACCGATACCAGCCGGCCCAACCACCTGATCCAGGAGGTGGTCGACAACAGCGTCGACGAGGCGCTGGCCGGCCACGCCAGCCGCGTCAGCGTGCGCCTGTTCGAGGATGGCGGCATCGAGGTCTCCGACGACGGCCGTGGCATGCCCATCGATATCCACCCCGAGCACGGTGTCTCCGGGGTGGAACTGATCCTTACCCGGCTCCACGCCGGCGGCAAGTTCTCCAACGCCAGCTACAAGTTCTCTGGCGGCCTGCACGGGGTCGGCGTGTCGGTGGTCAACGCGCTCTCCCGGCGCCTCGAGGTGGAGGTGCTGCGCGACGGCAGCCGCGCACGCCGTCGCCTTCGAGCATGGCGAGCCGGTCTCCAAGCTGGCGGTAATCGGCAGCGTGGGCAAGCGCAATACCGGCACGGTGCTGCGCTTCTGGCCGGAGCCGAGCTACTTCGACAGCCCGCGCCTGGCCGTGGGACGCCTGAAGCACCTGCTGCGGGCCAAGGCGGTGCTCTGCCCTGGGCTCAAGGTGAGCCTGGTGGAGGCCGATGGCACCGAGAGCGAGTGGCAGTACGCCGATGGCCTGCGCGACTACCTGGCCCAGGCCACCGACGGCTATGAGGTGCTGCCCGCCGCGCCCTTCATCGGCCACTTCGCCGATGACGAGCACGGCGTGGACTGGGCGATCCAGTGGCTCCCCGAGGGCGGCGAGCCGCTGCTGGAGAGCTACGTCAACCTGATTCCCACGCCCCAGGGTGGCACCCACGTCAATGGCCTGCGCGCCGGCCTGCTCGAGGCGCTGCGCGAGTTCTGCGAGTACCGCAGCCTGCTGCCGCGGGGCGTCAAGCTCACCGCCGAGGACCTCTGGGAGCGCGTCTCCTACGTGCTCTCGGTGAAGATGCTCGATCCCCAGTTCGCCGGCCAGACCAAGGAGCGGCTCTCCTCGCGCACGGTGGCGGGCTTCGTTTCCGGGGTGGTCAAGGACGCCTTCTCGCTGTGGCTCAACCAGCATGTGGACCAGGCCGAGGCGCTGGCCGAGCTGGTGATCAGCGCCGCCCAGCGTCGCCAGAAGAGCTCCAAGAAGGTGGCGCGCAAGAAGGTCACCCAGGGTCCGGCGCTGCCCGGCAAGCTGGCCGACTGCTCCGGCCAGGATCCGGCGCAGAGCGAGCTGTTCCTGGTGGAGGGTGACTCCGCCGGCGGCAGCGCCAAGCAGGCCCGCAACCGCGAGAGCCAGGCGATCCTGCCGCTGCGCGGCAAGATCCTGAACACCTGGGAGGTGAGAGTCACGACATCTACGGCTCCCAGGAGGTCCACGACATCGCCGTGGCCATCGGCATGGACCCGGGCAGCGACGACCTCTCCAAGCTGCGCTACCACAAGATCTGCATCCTCGCCGATGCCGACTCCGACGGCCTGCATATCGCCACCCTGCTGTGCGCGCTCTTCGTGCGCCACTTCCCGGCGCTGGTGGATGCCGGTCACGTCTTCGTGGCCATGCCGCCGCTCTACCGCATCGACCTGGGCAAGGAGGTCTTCTACGCCCTGGACGAGAGCGAGAAGGCGGCGATCCTGCGCAAGCTGGAGGGCAAGCGCGGCACCGTGAACGTGCAGCGCTTCAAGGGCCTGGGCGAGATGAGCCCACTGCAGCTGCGCGAGACCACCATGGCGGTGGAGACCCGCCGCCTGGTGCAGCTCACCCGCGAGGTCGGCGACGGCACCATGGAGATGATGGACATGCTGCTGGCCAAGAAGCGCGCCCCCGACCGCAAGAGCTGGCTCGAGGACTACGGCAACCTGGCGGATATCGAGGTATAGCCACAAGCCACAAGTCACAAGCGCCAAGGGCGAGCGGCGCCGGGGACAGGTCGGAGGGGAGGTCCTATGCCAGGGATGGCATCGGTAGCGCCCAGGGAAGGGGTCACAGCGCCTCCCCGAAGGCCTGTCGCCGGATCAGCCGCGAGGTAAGACAGCCAACGATTTTGGACACCCTGACCAGGGGCATACCGTATGACCATGGATATCCAGGTGGCGGAGGGCGACGTCGAACGCCTCTCGCTGCGCGAGTACACCGAGAAGGCGTACCTCGACTATTCGATGTACGTCATCCTCGACCGGGCGCTGCCGCATATCGGCGACGGCATGAAGCCGGTGCAGCGGCGCATCGTCTACGCCATGCGCGAGCTGGCCCTCAATGCCAGCGCCAAGTACAAGAAGTCGGCGCGTACCGTCGGCGACGTGCTGGGCAAGTTCCATCCCCACGGCGACAGCGCCTGCTACGAGGCGATGGTGCTGATGGCCCAGCCGTTCAGCTACCGCTACCCGCTGGTGGATGGCCAGGGCAACTGGGGCAGTCCCGACGACCCCAAGTCGTTCGCCGCCATGCGCTACACCGAGGCGCGGCTGTCGAAGTTCGCCGAGGTGCTGCTCGCCGAGCTCGGCCAGGGCACCGTGGACTGGACTCCCAACTTCGACGGCACCATGAACGAGCCGGTGGTGCTGCCGGCGCGGCTGCCGCATGTGCTGCTCAACGGCGGCACCGGCATCGCCGTGGGCATGGCCACCGATATCCCGCCCCACAACGTGAACGAGGTGGTCGAGGCCACCTGTCACCTGCTGCGCCACCCCGAGGCCACCACTGCGGACCTGGTCAGGCACCTGCCGGCTGCCGGACTTCCCCACCGAGGCGGAGATCATCACGCCCCGCGCGGACCTGCGCAAGCTCTACGAGAGCGGGCGCGGTTCGGTGAAGCTGCGTGCCCGCTACGTCCGCGAGGAGGGCAGCGTGGTGATCACCGCACTGCCCTACCAGGTCAGCGGCGCCAAGGTCCTCGAGCAGATCGCCGCCCAGATGCAGGCCAAGAAGCTGCCCATGGTGGCCGACCTGCGCGACGAGTCGACCCACGAGGAGCCGACCCGGCTGGTGATCGAGCCGCGCTCCAATCGCGTCGATATCGAGGCGCTGATGGCGCACCTGTTCGCCACCACCGACCTCGAGAAGAACATTCGCGTCAACATGAACGTGATCGGCCTCGATGGCCGGCCGCGGGTCATGCCGCTGCCCGACCTGCTCGGCGAGTGGCTGCGCTTCCGGCGCTCCACGGTGCGCCGGCGCCTGGAGCATCGCCTGGGCAAGGTGGAGGATCGCCTGCACCTCCTCGAGGGCCTGCTGATCGCCTACCTCAATATCGACGAGGTGATCCGCATCATCCGCGAGGAGGACGCGCCCAAGCCTGCGCTGATGGAAGCCTTCGGTCTCAGCGACCGCCAGGCCGAGGCGATCCTGGAGCTGCGCCTGCGCCACCTGGCCAAGCTCGAGGAGATGAAGATCCGCGGCGAGCAGGAGGAACTCGAGGCCGAGCGCGCCCGCCTCCAGGAGCTGCTCGGCAACGAGGCCAAGCTCACCGACCTGATCGAGGAGGAGCTGCGTGCCGCCGCCGAGGCCCATGGCGACCCCCGCCGCTCGCCCATCGTCGAGCGCGAGGAGGCCCGCGCGCTCTCCGAGGTGGAGCTGGTGGGCGCCGACCCGGTTACCGTGGTGCTCTCCGAGAAGGGCTGGATCCGCAGCGCCAAGGGGCACGAGATCGACCCGGAAGGGCTCTCCTACAAGGCCGGCGATCGCTTCGCGCTGGCCGCCCGCGGCAAGACCAACCAGCCGCTGGTGCTGCTCGACGATACCGGCCGTGCCTATACCCTGCAGGCCCACAACCTGCCAAGCGCGAGGGGCCAGGGCGAACCGGTGACCAGCCGGGTCAACGTGGTCGCCGGCGCCCATATGGCCGGGGTGATGCTGGCACCGCCTGCCACCCGCTACCTGCTCGGCTCGGACGGCGGCTATGGCTTCGTGGCGCGGTTGGAGGAGTTGATCGGCAAGAACGAAGTCCGGCAAGTCGGTGCTGACGCGTGCCCAAGGGGTGCAACGTGCTGCCGCCGGTGGCGGTACCGGAAGGCGAGGGGGCGCTGGTCGCGGCGGTCTCCAACGAGGGACGCCTGCCGCTGTTCCCCTGGTGGAGCTGCCCGAGATGGCCAAGGGCAAGGGCAACAAGATGATCGATATCCCGGGCCCGCGGGCGGCGCGCCGTGAGGAGTTCGTCCGCGACCTGGTGGTGCTGCCGGAGGGCGCGGCGCTGGTGGTGCATGCCGGCAAGCGCCACCTGACCCTCAAGGCCGACGATCTGGCGTATTATCGCGGCGAGCGCGGCCGACGCGGCAGCAAGCTGCCCCGCGGCCTGCAGAAGGTCGACAGGTTGGAAGCGTTGAACGGCGACACCTGACAAGATGGTGCCGCGGCGCCGGGGACAGGCCGTAGAGGAGGTCCTACGCCAGGGATGGCGTCGGTAGCGCCCATGGAAGGGTTCACAGCGCCTCCTCGAAGGCCTGTCGCCGGGTCAGCCGCGGAAACGAGAGAGCTCCTGAGGCAACCATGACACGACGAATCCTGATTCGCGCCAGCGGCGCGGCGCAGCCGCGGCCAGCTGGCCGGCCTGGGCAGGGCCCTGGCTGCCAGCGGCGCCCGGCTGCTGGACATCAACCAGAGCGTGACCTTCGGCATGCTCTCCCTGGAGGCCCTGGTCGGGCTCGATCACGAGGCCGATCTCGAGGCGGCGCTCTCGGCGGCGGGGGACGAGCTGGGCCTCGACGTCCAGGCGATCCAGGTCGCCGCCGAGGACTACCAGCGCTGGAGCAGCCAGGCCAGCCAGCCGCGGCTGATCCTGACCCTGCTGGCGCCGCACCTGCCCGCCGGGATCCTGGCCGAGGTGGGCGCGCTCACCGCCGAGCACGGCCTGACCGTGGAGCTGATCCATCGCCTCTCCGGGCGCGAGCCGCTGGACGGCGGCGTGCCCGGCGAACACGACGCTATCCAGGGCGCCTGCGTGGAGTGCTGGCTGCGCGGCGAGGAGGTCGACCTCGACGCCCTGCGCGAGAAGGCCCTGGCACTGGGCGCCATGCACGGCGTGGATATCGCCATCCAGGAGGACTCCATCTGGCGCCGCCACCGCCGCCTGGTGTGCTTCGATATGGACTCCACCCTGATCAAGGCCGAGGTGATCGACGAGCTGGCGCGCCGCCACGGCGTCTATGACGAGGTGGCCGAGGTCACCGAGCGCGCCATGCGCGGCGAGCTGGACTTCCAGCAGAGCTTCCGCGAGCGCATGGCCAAGCTGCGCGGCCTCGACGAGTCGGTGCTGGCCGAGATCGCCGAGGAGCTGCCGCTGATGGATGGCGTCGAGCGGCTGATGGCCCAGCTCAAGCGCCTGGGCTACCGCACCGCCATCCTCTCCGGCGGCTTCACCTACTTCGCCCGCCACCTGCAGCAGAAGCTCGGCTTCGACGAGATCCACGCCAACGAGCTGGTGATCGAGAATGGCAAGGTGACCGGCGAGGTCCGCGAGCCGATCCTCGACGCCGACCGCAAGGCACAGCTGCTGGGCGAGATCGCCGCGCGCGAGGGGCTCGCCATGGAGCAGACCATCGCCGTGGGCGACGGTGCCAATGACCTCAAGATGCTCGCTGCCGCCGGGCTCGGTATCGCCTTTCGCGCCAAGCCTCTGGTACGCGCCCAGGCGCGTCACTCGATCTCGACGCTGGGGCTCGATGCGGTGCTCTACCTGATCGGCTATCGCCAGGGTGATCTGGAGGAGTCGGCGTCGTGAGCTCGGTCTTCGAGGCATGGCGCGACCGCTTCGAGCGGCTGCGTGCCAACAAGCTGTTCGAGACCGCGGTCATCGCCATCATCATCATCTCGGCGCTGCTGATCGGCGCCAAGACCTACGAGGAGACCAACCGCTTCCAGCAGTGGCTGCTGGTCCTGGACGTGGCGGTGACGGTGTTCTTCCTGGTGGAGATCCTGATCCGCATGGCCGCGGAACGGCGCCTGCGGGACTTCTTCCGCCGTGGCTGGAACATCTTCGACTTCCTGATCGTCACGGCCAGCCTCATCCCCATGGACGACTCTGAGATGGTGCTGCTGGCACGCCTGCTGCGCATCTTCCGGGTGCTGCGTCTGGTGTCGATGATTCCCGAGCTGCGCCTGCTGCTGGTGGCGTTGATCAAGTCCATTCCACGGATGGGCTACGTGGCGCTGCTGATGTTCATCATCTTCTACATCTATGCGGCCATTGGCAGCTTCCTGTTCGCGGACATCGATGACTTCCTGTGGGGCAATATCTCCATCGCCATGCTCACGCTGTTCCGCATCGCCACCTTCGAGGACTGGACCGACGTGATGTATGCCACCCAGGAGGTGTATGCCTGGAGCTGGATCTACTACCTGACCTTCATCTTCCTCACCGCCTTCATCTTCCTCAACATGATGATCGGCATCGTGCTCGACGTGATGCAGAAGGAGAGCGTGCAGATGGAGATCGAGAGCGGGGAGGGGGAGGCCGCCGAGCTCCACGGGCTGCGCAGCGACGTGCGCGAGCTGCGTGACCAGCTGACGCGCATGGAGGCACTGCTGGAGCGACGGAGTTGACAATGCCCTCCAGGCCTGATTTTCTAGGGGTATGAACCTGACCGCGTACGACCTCGACCTACGACTACTAGCGCTAGCCTGAGCGCTGGCGATGCCGCCTGCATCGCCGAGTCACTGCTCCCCGCTGGAGCCCCGGTCGTCAAGAGGTCGTACCATGTCATCCATCCCCGTCGTCACAGCTTGTTTCCAGGTCGCATCGGTATCGCCCCCAGTCGGGCGCTGCCTGCCGCACCGTGATCTTTCATGCAGCGCCCCGACCGGCTCCCCGCCGTCGGGGCGCTGCCGTTTCCGAACGCCAGCACGCCTGACGCCCCGTATCCTGAGGAGAACGCCGCCATGATGCTCGACAATCCCGCCGCCAAGTATCGCCCCTTCGTCGCCGTGGACCTGCCCGACCGCCAGTGGCCCAATCGCCGCATCGAGCAGCCGCCCATCTGGACCAGCGTCGACCTGCGCGACGGCAACCAGTCGCTGATCGATCCCATGGACCAGGAGCGCAAGCAGCGCCTCTTCGACCTGCTGGTGAAGGTCGGCTTCAAGGAGATCGAGGTCGGCTTTCCCTCCGCCTCCCAGACCGACTATGACTTCGTGCGCTCGCTGATCGAGAATGACCGCATTCCCGAGGATGTCACCATCCAGGTGCTGACCCAGGCCCGCGACCACCTGATCGATCGCACCTTCGAGGCCCTCGAGGGGGCGAAGAGCGCCATCGTCCACGTCTACAACGCCACCGATCCGATGTTCCGCCGCGTGGTGTTCGGGGTCGACAAGCCCGAGTGCATCCAGATCGCCGTGGATGCCACCGCGCGTATCCGCCAGCGCATGGAGGAGGCTCCCCAGACCAACTGGACCTTCCAGTACTCCCCTGAGCTGTTCACCACCACCGAGATGGAGTTCGCCCGGGAGATCGTCGAGGCGGTAATGGACACCTTCGGCGCCAGCGCCGAGAAGAAGATGATCGTCAACCTGCCGGCCACGGTGGAGGTCGCCACGCCCAACAACTACGCCGACCAGATCGAATGGTTCTGCCGCAACATCAAGGATCGCGAGGCGCTGATCGTCAGCGTGCACCCCCACAACGACCGCGGCACCGGCGTGGCCGCCGCCGAGATGACCCTGATGGCCGGCGCCGATCGCGTCGAGGGCACCCTGTTCGGCAACGGCGAGCGGACCGGCAACGTCGATATCGTCGACCCTGGCGATGAACATGTACACCCAGGGCGTGCACCCGGGGCTCGACTTCTCGAATATCACTCCGATCATGCGCGAGGTGGAGTACTGCAACCAGCTGCCGGTACATCCGCGCCACCCCTATGTGGGGGACCTGGTGTTCACTGCCTTCTCCGGCTCGCACCAGGATGCCATCAAGAAGGGCATGGCCGAGCGCCGCGCCCACCCGGAGGCCGTCTGGGACGTGCCCTACCTGCCCATCGACCCGCTGGACGTCGGGCCGCAGCTACGAGGCGGTGATCCGCGTCAACAGCCAGTCCGGCAAGGGCGGCGTCTCCTACCTGCTGGAGCAGGAGCACGGTATCGAGCTGCCGCGCCGGCTCTCCATCGAGTTCAGTCAGGTGGTGCAGGAGGTGGCCGACCGCACCGGCAAGGAGATCACCTCGCAGATGATCTACCAGGCCTTCGCCGACGAGTACCTCGAGCAGACCTCGCCCTTCGGGCTGGTCAGCCATCGTCTCTCCTCGGAGCCCGACAGCCCGACGGTGAGCCTGGAGGCCACCATCGAGGAGCGTGGCGAGCGCCGCACCCTCCAGGGGCAGGGCAACGGCCCGCTGGCCGCCTTCATCAAGGCGCTGGCCGCCAGCCGGCCGTACGATGTGGAGATCATCGACTACCACGAGCACTCCCGCGGTCAGGGCTCGGATGCCGAGGCGATCGCCTACGTGGAGGTGCGCATCGACGGCGAGGCGGTGTTCGGCGTGGGCACCGACGAGAGCATCACCAGCGCCTCCATGAAGGCGGTGATGAGCGCCATCAACCGCAAGCTCTCCAGCCAGGAACCGGCGGCCAATGTGACTGCAGCGTCACTCGCCTGACCGGCTCCGCCGGTCGGCAGCTGTAAGCCTTAAGCCATAAGTAAACCCCCAAGGTGTCGTGCCTTGGGGGTTTTCGCTCACAGACCTCGACGGCCTTAGCTCGGCGCTATAGCGGTGTCTTGCTCACCTCGCCGGGGATCTCCCTGACCAGCCGCGGCATCAGGAACCCCGGCAGCACCTCCACAGGGCCCGCGACCAGTTCGCGGGCCTCGTCGTCCAGCGACGTCGAAGTGGGCCGCGCCCGCCACTGGATCGAGCACGTGGAGGTAGTAGGGCAAGATACCGGCTTCGAAGAGCCGTTCGGAGAGCGCGGCCAGCGCCTCTATCGAGTCGTTGACCCCACGCAGCAGCACGCTCTGGTTGAGCAGGGTAACCCCGGCCTCGCGCAGGCGGGCACAGGCGGCGATGACGCCGTCATCGATCTCGTTGGCGTGGTTGATATGCAGCACCATCACCTTCTGCAGGCGGGTGCCGCCGAGCCACGCCAGCAGGGCGTCGTCGATGCGTTGGGGGATCACCACCGGCAGCCGGGTGTGGATGCGCAGCCGTCTCAGGTGCGGAATCTCGCCCAGGCGCTCGACCAGCCAGGCGAGACGCCGATCGCTGGCAGCCAGCGGGTCGCCGCCGGAGAGGATCGCCTCGTGGATGGTGGTGTCGTCACGCAGGGTGTCGAGGGTCGCCTCCCACTGGGCCATGGAGGGGGAGTTCTCGGCGTAGGGGAAGTGGCGCCGGAAGCAGTAGCGGCAGTTCACCGCGCAGGCGGGGCTCGCAATCAGCAGCACGCGTCCCGAGTACTTGTGGATCAGCCCCTTGGCCGGGGTGTGCGCGGCCTCTTCCAGCGGGTCGGCAACATAACCCGGCGTGGGCCGGGACTCCTCGCCCAGCGGCAGTACCTGGCGCAGCAGGGGGTCGTCGGGGTCCTCCGGGCGCATGCGCGCCAGGAAGGCCTCCGGCACACGCACCTCGAAGAGCCCATGGCCCGCCTCGGCGCCGGGCAGCCAGCGCTCGTCCAGCCCCAGGCGTCGGCACAGCTCGCGCGGGTCGCGGATGGCGCCGGTCAGCTGGGCCTGCCAGGAGGGAGGGGTCGCCAGCAGCGTGGTGCCATCGCTCGAGGGTGTCTCCTTCGCTTCGTGCTGACCGCAACTGTTGTGTCCCTTGTCGCCGTTATCCGAGCGCTGCAAAAGGGCGGGGCTTCGGGTTATCATGCGCTACACCAGTCAATGCGGACGAGACCGCGCCCTTGCAGGCATGGGCTCGTCGGAAATCGTTTCCCAGTGCGCCGCCGGGGCTTCCGGAGGCGCGCTCGAATATGGGTGAGAGAAGAAGATGGCGAACTATTCTACCAACGAATTCAAGGGCGGTCTGAAGGTGATGCTCGACGGCGATCCCTGCGCGATCGTCGAGAACGAGTTCGTCAAGCCGGGCAAGGGTCAGGCGTTCAACCGCGTCAAGCTGCGCAACCTGATGACCGGCCGCGTCTGGGAGCGTACCTTCAAGTCCGGCGAGAGCCTGGAAGGCGCCGACGTCCTGGATCTGGACATGGAGTATCTCTATAACGACGGCGAGATGTGGTACTTCATGAAGACCGATGGCTCCTTCGAGCAGTACGCGGTGGAGAAGAAGGCCCTGGGCGACACCGAGAAGTGGCTCAAGGAGCAGGTTGCCTACACCGTCACCCTGTGGAACGACAACGCCATCAACGTGACCCCGCCGAACTTCATCGAGCTGGAAGTGACCGAGACCGACCCCGGCCTCAAGGGCGACACCGCCCAGGGTGGCTCCAAGCCGGCGACGCTCTCCTCCGGCGCCGTGGTGCGCGTGCCGCTGTTCATCAACGAGGGCGAGGTCCTGAAGGTGGATACGCGGTCCGGCGAGTACGTCTCCCGCGCCTGAAGTGCGGCCCTTCCTGCGCTCGCTCATACGTCGTTGAATCCCGAGACGGCTTGCTCATTTAGCGCTGCCAAACCCGCCGCCTTACTCCGGGATTCGCCTAGTTGAGCTTAGCTCGGGAGGGCAGCTTTGTCAACGAGTCCTGCGCCACCGCTACGGCGTGGCCTTGTCGGTTCTGGAGGTTGAAAATGACGGACGACTGGCGCCCCACGGCGACGATCGAGACCCTGCGCAACGGGCGCGCTGGCTCGCCGAGTGCGCGCCTTCTTCGCCCGAGCGCGGTGGTGCTGGAGGTGGAAACGCCAGTGCTGAGCCACGGCGGCAGCACCGAGGTGCACTCTGGCCTCGCTCTCGGCCGAGGCCACCACGCCGCCAGGGCGCGAGCGGCTCTGGCTGCAGACCTCCCCGGAGTTCGCCATGAAGCGGCTGCTGGCCGCCGGCTCGGGGCCGATCTTCCAGCTGGCCCGAAGCTTTCGTGACGGCGAGGTGGGGCGGCGCCACAACCTCGAGTTCACCATGCTGGAGTGGTATCGCCCGGGCCTGACCCTGGATGCTTTGATCGAGGAGACCGCCGAGCTGGTGCGTCGGGTGCTGGGGCCGAGAGCCGGGGGATGAGCCCGGGCCCGGCTGCAGCACGGCGCCGCCTATCGTGACCGCGTTCCGGAGCGCTCTGGCCATCGACCCCTTCACCGCGCCCGCCGAGCACGCAGCGGCGCCGGGCGGCGGCGCAGGGCGGGCCCGACGCATGGACGTGACAGCCCCTCGCGACGGGCTGCCTCGACCTGCTGATGAGCCTTGACACTGAGCCCCCACCCTGGGGCGGGAGCGGCGTCGAGGTGGTCGTGGGACTGACCCGGCCAGCCAGGCCGCCCTGCGTTTCGAGACCGTCACGCGGCCCGGAGGACGGCGCCTGCGTAGCCTCGCGCTTCGAGCCTCCACCTCGAGCGGCTGGAGCTCGCCAGCAGCGGCGACGAGCTCACCGATGCCGCCGAAGACAGGCCCGCGCGCCGAGCCGAGGACGAACGCCGCCCGTGCGGGCGGCAGGGCCCGCCGGAGGTGCACGTGGATCGGCGCCTGCTGGCGGCACTCGAGCGTCGGCACGCCCGAGCGGGCAGCGGCGTCGCACCCGGCCTCGACCGGTTGGACTCACAGCTCGCGCTGGGCAGGTCGAGCGTGGCGGAAGGTCATGGCCTTCGCCACGCCGCGATGCCTGAGCCGCTGAAGCTAGGGCGCCGGGGGGAAGTCGAAGCGGAGGTCCTATGCCAGGGATGGCATCGGTAGCGCCCAGGGATGGGTTCACAGCGCCTCCGCGATGGTCCGGCACCCCGGGACTTTCCACTTTCAGGGAAAGCCCGGGGACTGGCCCCCGCCAGCTCCCCCAGCGACTGCCCCATCTGCACCTTGTCACCGGGCTCGAGGCCATCGGCGAAGCTCACCGGCTCGGCGAAGGCCATCACCACCGTGGAGCCGAGCTTGAAGCGGCCCATCTCCTCGCCCTTCTCGAGCCTGACCGGGGTGTCGAAGCGAATGCGCTGCACGCCACCCTTGGGCAGCGGGGTGATCTGGCCCGCCCATACCGTCTCGATGGCGGCGACGATCATCGCCCCCACCAGCACCATGGCCATGGGGCCGTGCTCGGTCTCGAAGTGGCACACCAGCCGCTCGTTGCGGGCGAACAGGTTGGGCACCTGCTCGGTGGTGGCGGCGTTGACCGAGAACAGCCGACCCGGCACGTAGACCATCTCGGTCAGGGTGCCGCCCACGGGCATATGCACGCGATGGTAGTCGCTTGGCGACAGATAGACCGTGGCGAAGCTGCCGCCCAGATATCGGGTTGCGGCCTCCACGTCGCCGCCCAGCAGCGCCTCGGCGGAGAAGCGATGCCCCTTGGCCTGCATCAGCTGGCCCGCCTCGATGGCGCCGAACTGCGAGAGCCGTCCGTCGGCGGGGCTGACCACCCCCTCAGCGATGGGGCGCGCATCCGCCTTCAGCGCGCGGGTGAAGAAGTCGTTGAAGGTGGCATAGGCCGCCGGGTCGGGCTCGGCGGTCTCGTCCATGTCCACCCCGAAGCGCCGGATGAAGGTGCGGGCCAGGGCATTCTTGATCGCCGGCTGGCACGCTCGGCGAGCCGACCACCAGCCGCGAGCAGGTGGTGGGGCAGGGGGTACTGGATCAGGGCAAACAGCTTGGCTAGGGACACTATGCGTGAGTTCTCAAAAGGGCTTCAGGGTGGTGAGCGACAGGGATATTGCTGTCATTCGATCGGGGTATCGTCGCGATTGCCCCACTCCTTCCAGGAGCCGGCATAGCCGCGGATCTTCTCGAACCCCAGCGCCTTGCCTACCAGCCAGGTGAAGCCGCTGCGGTGGTGGCTCTGGCAGTGGGTGATCACTTCCATGTCCGGGGTCAGGCCCAGCGCCTCGAGTTCGGTGATCAGCTCGGCATAGTCACGGATGCGCAGGGCGCGCTCGCGGTCCATGGCCTGGGTCCACTCCAGGTTTACCGCGCCGGGGATATGGCCCAGGCGCTTGTTCTCGCCCTTCTCGCCGCGATACTCCTCGGGAGCGAGGCGTCCCATACCGCGAAGCCCTTCTCGCCCAGGCGCTCGACCAGTTCGCTGCGCTCGATCTGCGCACCTCGGGGCGAAGGATCTCCGCCTCATACTCGCTGGGAGTGGGCCGGCTGGCCTCGCTTTCGAGAGGCCGGCTGGCCCGCCCTCGCGCCAGGCGTGGATGCCGCCGTTGAGGTACGAGTAGCGGGTGTGGCCGATCAGCTCCAGGGTCCACAGCAGGCGACCTCGGCCCAGCCGCCGCCCGTCGTCGGCGTAGGCGACCGGCAGCAGGTCCCGGGTCAGGCCCAGCTCGCTGAACAGCGCCGAGAGCTGCTCGACGGTGGGCTCTAGGCAGGGCACCTCGCCTTCGCCGCGCATCAGCCGGGCGCTGGGGTCCAGCAGCTAGCACCGCGCCGGGCACGTGGCCCTCGGGGTAGCTCTCGACGCGCATCGGCACATCGACGATCAGCAGCGAGGCCTCGTCGAGGTGCTCGGCGAGTTCTTCCGGCTCGACGATCAGCGGCAGCAGGTTGGCTTCGGAACTCATGGGGCTCTCCTTTCCTGTATCAGGGGCTGGCCTGGTGTCAGGTCCTTGGTCGCGGCGCGCCCTCAGCTCGCCTCCAGCGAGTCGAGGATGCGGCGGTAGCTGGTGAAGCGCTCGGGATGAATCTCGCCACGTTCCACCGCTTCCAGCAGGGCGCAGCCGGGTTCCTGCGGTGGCGACGGTCGCGTGAGCGGCAGTGTGCAGCCTGGAAGGGCGCGGAACTCGATGAAACCCTCGGTGACCTGCTGCTCGTCGAGGTGGATCAGGCCGAATTCGCGAATCCCCGGGGAGTCGATCAGTTCGGCACCCTCCGCCTCCGGGAGGCGATAGAGCCGTGCGGTGGTGGTGGTATGGGTTCCCTTGCGTGAATCCTTCGACAGCTCGCCGATGCGAAGTTCCTCGTCGGGCAGCAGGCGGTCGATCAGCGACGACTTGCCCACGCCGCTCTGGCCCACGAACACCGAGGTGCGGCCGGCGAGGCGGGCATGCAGGGCGTCGAGGCCCCCTTCACGCTCGGTGGTGGTGGTCACCACCGGGTAGCCCAGTCCCTCGTAGCGACGCAGCAGCGCGCAGTTCACCGCCGCCACCGCGGCAGCAGGTCGATCTGTGTGAGCACCAGCACCGGAGGATCCGCTGGGCCTCGGCGGCCACCAGGTAGCGGTCAATCAGGTTGGCAGTGCGGCTCCGGGTTCCACCCGCGAAGACGATCAGGATCTGGTCGATATTGGCCGCCACCGGCTTGAGCTGGCCGCGCGGCATCGGGGCGCTCGAGCACGCTGTCGCGCGCTTCGCCGCGGGCCACCACCACGCCCTCCACGGTGCGTCCCTCGGCATCCGTCCTGCCGCGCCACACCACCCGGTCACCGGTGACCAGGCCCTCGAGGTTGGCGCGCAGGTGGCAGCGGATCACCTCGCCGCCGGCGTCCGGCCGCACGTCCAGGGTGCGCCCGAAGTGGGCGATCACCCGGCCCGGTTGCTCGGGGCCGTAGTCCCCCGCGGCGAGCAGCTCGTCCTCCGGGACATCACGCCGGGTCGCCCGCTGGGCGCGCTCGGCCTGGATCTTCTCGACACGCCAGCGCTGCTGGCGGCTCAGTTTGCGTTTGCTCATGAGGCCCTGATGCTCGGTACAATGAAGGCATTGTACTCATCCATGACGCCGGCTGTCGCGAGGTTGCGAGCCGGCCCCGCAGGAGAAGGCTTCCCCATGAGTTCGCAAGCGTCAGCGAAAGACAGCAAGCAGGATCCCCGCAAGCAGCGCCTGGTGTGGATCGATCTGGAGATGACCGGGCTGGACCCGGAGAAGGAGCGCATCATCGAGGTGGCCACCCTGGTCACCGACGCCGAGCTCAACGTGGTCGCCGAGGGGCCGGTTATCGCGGTCAAGCAGCCCGACGCCCTGCTCGAGGCGATGGACGAGTGGTGCACGAAGACCCACGGCGAGTCGGGGCTGACCGCAGCGGGTGCAGGCCAGCGATATCGACACCGCCGAGGCCGAGCGGCGTACCCTGGAGTTCCTGCGCGAGCATGTCGACTCCGGCACCTCGCCGATGTGCGGCAACAGCATCCATCAGGATCGCCGCTTCCTGGAGCGCGAGATGCCCGAGCTGCTGGCCTTCTTCCACTACCGCAACCTGGATGTCTCCACCCTCAAGGAGCTGGCCAAGCGCTGGAATCCCGGCGCCATGGCGGGTTTCAGGAAGCGCAACGTGCACCTGGCCATGGACGACATCAAGGAGTCCATCGCCGAGCTGGCCCACTATCGCGAGACCTTCCTGCGCCTGCCGGGGCGGGAGAGTGACGAGGAGGAATAACCGGGCTTCGCCCGGAGCTGTAAGCTTACAGCTTACGGCTTAACGCTCGCCGCGATCAGCGGCGGCCGCTTCTCCGCTGCCGGGCCAGCGCCCAGCGCACGTGCTCGCGCACCAGTTCGGAGGGGTAGGCCAGCCGCGCGCGTAGCGCGGCCTCCACGGCTTCGCTCCAGGGGGCGTTGCCCAGCCCCACGGCAAGGTTGCGCAGCCAGCGCTCATAGCCGATGCGGCGGATCGGGCTGCCGGCGGTCTTGTCCAGGAACTCCTCCTCGCCCCAGGCGAACAGCGACAGCAGGCTGGCGCGGTCGAGGTCGTGGCGCGGCGTGAAGTCCTTCTCGGCGGTGGGGGTGGCGAAGCGGGTGAAGGGGCAGACCAGCTGGCAGTCGTCGCAGCCGAACACGCGGTTGCCCATGGCTTCGCGGAAGCGCTTCGGGAATGGCGCCGAACAGTTCGATGGTCAGGTAGGAGATGCAGGCCCGGGCGTCCACCACGCGGTCCTCGACGATGGCGCCGGTGGGGCAGGCCGTGCGGCAGGCGCTGCAGCTGCCGCAGTGCTCGCCCTCGAAGGGCTCATCCACCGGCAGCGGCAGGTCGGTATACAGCTCGCCCAGGAAGAATAGCGAGCCGGCCCGGGGATTGAGCAGCATGGCGTTCTTGCCGACCCAGCCGAGCCCCGCCTTGCGCGCCAGGGCACGCTCCATCACCGGTGCCGAGTCGACGAAGGCGCGGTAGCCGAAGGGGCCTGGCCTCGGCCTCGATCCACTTGGCCAGCGTCGCCAGGCGCTTGCGCATCAGCTTGTGATAGTCGCGCCCGGTGGCATAGCGCGATACATAGGCCGTCTCGGGCCGCTCCAGCGTGGCCAGGGTCTCCACCTCGGCGGGCAGGTAGTCCAGGCGCACGCTGATTACCCGCACGGTGCCCGGCACCAGCTCGGCGGGGCGGGTACGCTTGGTGCCGTGCTTGGCCATGAAGCCCATCTCGCCGTGATGGCCGGCGGCCAGCCAGCGGGCGAGGCGCCCCTCGTCCTCGGCCAGGTCGACATCGGTGATGCCGAGCTGCTGGAAGCCGAGCTCGCCTCCCCAGGCCTTGATACGCTCGGCCAGGGCATGCAGATCGGGGGCGTCGGCGTGGACAGACGAGGAAGACATGATCGCGGAAACACCGTGCAGGGGGCCTGCGTCACTTGGCGCAAGCCGCGAAGGCTTTACACTGTTCGATAAGCGCGTTCATCGAACCATCGCCATGATAAAGCATTGCCACCCGGGAGACACTGCATGGCCGACAGCCATCTTGCCGTATCGCTGCACCCGCTCTACCGTGCCGCGCAGGTGCGTGAGCTCGATCGGCGGACCATCGCCGGTGGCATCGAGGGCTTTGCCCTGATGCAGCGCGCCAGCGCTGCCGCCTGGCAGTGCCTCAGGGAGCGCTGGCCGCGGGTTCGGGCGCTGACGGTGCTGTGCGGGGCGGGCAACAACGGTGGCGACGGCCATGTGCTGGCCGCCCTGGCCGCCGCCGAGGGGCTCGCTGTGCAGCGCATCCTGCTCAAGGAGGTCGACGAGTTGAGTGGCGATGCCCGCCTCGCCGCGGACATGGCCACGGCGGCTGGGTTAGGTCGCGCCGAGCCTGCGTCCCGGCATGGCGTTCCGCGGCCAGCTGGTGGATGCCCTGCCGGGTACCGGCCTCGGTGCGAGGTGCGGGACTCCGCGAGGCGATCGCCGCGGTCAACGCGAGCGCCACGCCGGTGCTGGCCATCGATATTCCCTCGGGATTGCATGCCGACAGCGGCACGGTGCTCGGCGAGGCGGTGCGCGCCGCTGCCACCGTGACCTTTATCGGCGACAAGGTGGGGCTGCACACCGGCGCCGCCGCGGACCACACCGGCGAGGTCGTCTTCCGCGACCTGGGCGTGGACGCCCTGGCCGAGGCCGACCTGGTGCCCTCGGCTCAGTTGCTCGACGAGAGCCTGCTGCGAGCCTGGCTGCCGGCGCGTGCGCCGCACCGCCCACAAGGGCGAGTGTGGGCATGCCCTGATCCTGGGGGGAGCGCCCGGCTTCGGGGGGGCGGCGCTGCTGGCCGTCGAGGCCTGCGCGCGGCTGGGGGCGGAGGCGTGAGTCTGGCTACGGCGCCCGAGCACGTCACCGCCAGCCTGGTGCGGCGTCCCGAGGTGATGGCCCACGCTGTCCGCGGTGCCGCCGACCTCGGCGCGTTGCCCACCCTTGCCGATTTGCTGGTGGTAGGGCCGGGCCTGGGGCAGGGCAGCTGGGGGCAGGGCGTGCTGCAGGCGGCGCTGGCTGCCGGCAAGCCGCTGGTGGTGGATGCCGACGGGCTCAACCTGCTGGCCACGCACTTCGCCGGGACACGCCGTGATGACTGGATCCTGACGCCGCACCCCGGCGAGGCGGCACGCCTGCTGGGATGCACTGCCGCCGAGGTCGAGGTGAATCGCCCCGCGGCGGCGCGGGCGCTGCGCGAGCGCTGGGGTGGCGTGGTCATCCTCAAGGGCGCGGGCAGCCTGATCGAAGGCCCCACAGGGATGGCCGTCTGCCCCTTCGGCAACCCGGGCATGGCCAGCGGCGGCATGGGCGATGCGCTCTCCGGGATGCTCGGCGCCCTGCTGGCCCAGGGCGTACCACTGGAGACGGCCGCCCGGCTGGGGGTGCTGGTGCACGCCCGGGCCGCGGATCTCGCCGCGCCAGACGCCGGGGAGCGTGGTTTGCTGGCCGGCGATCTGGCATCCTATGCGCGAATTCTGGTCAACCCGACACAGGGTTTGATGGCGACGTGTGATGGCAAGGGCGAGGGCGATGCGGCTGCGACTCGATGACGAAGAAAGCCAGGTGGGCCTGGGCGAATGCCTGGGCCGTGCCCTGGAGGGGCGTGGACGGGTCTATCTCGTCGGCGAGCTGGGGGCCGGCAAGACCACCCTGGCACGCGGCGTGCTGCGTGCCTATGGCCATCGCGGCGCAGTGAAGAGCCCTACCTACACCCTGGTGGAGCCCTACGAGCTCGACGGGGTGCGGGTCTACCACTTCGATCTCTATCGGCTGGGGGACCCCGAGGAGCTGGAGTTCATCGGTGGTCGCGACCTGCTCGGCGACGACGCCCTGAGCCTGATCGAATGGCCCGCCCGTGGAGCCGGCTGGTTGCCCGATCCCGACCTGCGCATCGAGCTTGGCGTGGTGGGCAGTGGCCGCGAGGCCCGGCTGGAAGCGCACAGTGCGCATGGTCGCGCCGCCCTGGCACGCCTGGGCGCCATGCCCGCCGTCGCCGAATGGCGGCTCGCCGATGATCGCCGCGAGGGGAGCACCCCATGAGGTTGGCTGCCCTGCATCGCCTGCTGGCGCTGGGCATGTTGCTGCTGGCCCCGCTGACCGGGGTCCAGGCCGGCGAGGTGGAGAACCTGCGCCTGTGGGCGGCGCCCGATCATGCGCGTCTGGTCTTCGACCTGGCATCGCCGACCCGGGCCGAGGTGTTCTCCCTCGACAATCCGCGCCGCCTGGTGATCGACCTGGATGATAGCCGCATGGGGGCCGATCTCGACGGCCTCGACCTGACCGGCAGCGCCATCAGTCGCATCCGTTCCGGCGTGCGGGATGGCAGCGGCCTGCGCGTGGTGCTCGACCTCGAGCGCGAGGTGGACCCACGGCACTTCTCCCTGGCGCCCAACGACCAGTACGGCCACCGCCTGGTGGTGGACCTGGAGTACCCCGGGGAGAGTGCGGTGGAGGACCCCATCGACCCCATCGAGGCGATGATCCGCGAGCAGGAGATCGCCGCCAAGCGTGCCCAGGCCCAGGCCGACCAAGGCGGCGCGGCCGCGGCTGCCGAGCCCGAGGCGGCGGTGCAGCGCGCCCAGCCCCACCCCCGACGCGATATCATCATCGCCATCGATGCCGGGCACGGTGGCGAGGACCCGGGTGCCATCGGCCCCGCGGGGACCCGCGAGAAGGACGTGGTGCTGCAGATCGCCAAGCGCCTCCAGCAGCGGGTCAACGCCACCGAGGGCTTTCGCGCCGTGATGATCCGCGACAGCGACTACTACGTGGGGCTGCGCCAGCGCACCCACATCGCGCGCGAACAGAAGGCGGACTTCTTCGTCTCCATCCATGCCGATGCCTTCAATAGTCCGCGCCCCAACGGCAGTTCGGTCTACGCGCTCTCCCAGCGCGGGGCCACCTCCGAGACCGCCCAGTGGCTGGCCGAGAGCGAGAACCAGGCCGACCTGATCGGCGGCGTGGACGGCAACCTGTCGCTCAAGGACAAGGACGAGGTGCTGCGCGGCGTGCTGCTCGACCTGACCATGACCGCGACGCTCAACGACTCCCTCTCCATCGGCGGTCAGGGTGCTGGACGCCTGGGGCGCGTCAACCGCCTGCACAAGTCGCGGGTGGAGCAGGCCGGCTTCGTGGTGCTCAAGTCGCCGGATATCCCTTCGCTGCTGGTCGAGACCGGCTTCATCTCCAACCCCGACGAGGAGCGGCGCCTGCGCGATCCGGCCCATCAGGAGGAGATGGCCCGGGCCGTCTTCGCCGGCCTGGAGGAGCATTTCCGCACCAACCCGCCACCGGCCAGCCTGCTGGCCTGGCAGCGCGACAACGGGCGGAGTACCGCCGGCAACGAGTACCGCATCCAGCCGGGCGATACCCTGTCCGAGATCGCCTCGCGCCACAACGTGCCGGTGGGCCGCCTCAAGCAGGCCAACGAGCTCAATGGTGACGTGATCCGGGTGGGACAGGTGCTGCGCATTCCCCGTTCATGACCCCTTCGGGGAGCTGTAAGCTTTAAGCTGTAAGAAAAAACCGTGTCGTGAGTTTCGGCGGCGACATCTTGGCTTACGGCTTACGGCTTACGGCTTACGGCTTACGGCTTAATTTGGAGTGATATGTCAGAACAGCGTCGTATCCGGGTCCTGGACCCGCGCCTGGCCAACCAGATCGCCGCCGGCGAGGTGGTCGAGCGCCCCGCCTCGGTGGTCAAGGAGCTGGTCGAGAACGCCATCGACGCCGGCAGCTCGCGCATCGAGGTGGAGCTCGAGGCCGGCGGTGCCCGGTTGATCCGGGTGCGCGACGACGGCAGCGGCATCGGCGAGGATGACCTGCCGCTGGCGCTGTCGCGCCACGCCACCAGCAAGATCGTGTCGCTGGAGGAGCTCGAGGGCGTGGCGAGTCTGGGCTTCCGTGGCGAGGCGCTGGCCTCGATCAGTTCGGTATCGCGCCTGGAGCTGGTCTCCAACCCCGCGGAGGACCCCACCGCCGGCTGGCGGGTGGTGGCGGAGGGGCGCAACATGGAGCCGCGGGTCTCCCCGGCGCCTCATCCCCGCGGTACCTCGGTGACGGTGCGTGACCTGTTCTTCAATACGCCGGCGCGGCGCAAGTTCCTGCGTACCGAGAAGACCGAGTTCGGCCACGTCGAGGAGGCCTTCCGCCGCCAGGCGCTGTCCCGCTACGACATCGGCTGGACCCTGCGCCACAACCACAAGACCGTCCATCAGCTGCGCCCCGGGGAAGATGTGGCCAGCCGCGAGCGGCGCATCGCCGCGCTGCTCGGCAAGGCATTCCTCGAACACGCCCTGCACCTGGACCTCGAGGCCTCCGGCTTGCGTCTGTGGGGCTGGGTCGGCCTGCCCACCCACTCCCGGGCCCAGGCCGACCAGCAGTACTTCTTCGTCAATGGCCGCGTGGTGCGCGACCGCCTGGTGGCCCATGCCGTGCGCCAGGCCTACCGTGACGTGCTCTTCCACGGCCGCCACCCGGTGTTCGTCCTCTACCTGGAGGTCGACCCGTCGGTGGTCGATGTCAATGTCCACCCCACCAAGCATGAGGTGCGTTTCCGCGACGGGCGCCTGGTCCACGACTTCCTGTTCTCCAGCCTGCACCGGGCGCTCGGCGAGGCCCGGGCCGGCCAGCCGGGGATTGGGCCCGGCGAAGAGACCGGCGAGGGGGCCGACGAGATCAGCGAGGCGGGTGTTGCGCCGCAGCGAGCGTGGCCGAGTCCGCCGGACGCTGGCAGCAGCAGCCCATGTCGCTGCCGGGGCGAGAGGAGGGCGAGCGGGTCACCCTCGGATCGGGTGAGGGCCTTCATGGAGGGCTATCGCAACCTGCATCCGGATCACGAGGAGACCCTGCTCACGCCACAGCCCGCGGCGCCCGGCGCCGGTGGCACCGCAGCCGACCTGGCCCTGGCCGAGCGCCAGGCGGCACAGGCTCTGCAGCGCGAGCCGCTCCCGAGCAGGACGACACCCGGGCGCCGCCGCTGGGCTATGCCGTGGCACAGCTGCACGGGGTCTATATCCTCTCCCAGAGCGAGCGTGGCCTGATCCTGGTGGACATGCATGCCGCCCACGAGCGTATCGTCTACGAACGCATGAAGACCCAGGTCCACGGCGGTCGCCCCGAGGCCCAGCCGCTGCTGGTGCCGGTCTCGCTGGCGGCCAGCCCCGCGGAGGTGGCCACCGCGGAGAGCGAGCGCGAGGCCTTTGCCCGGCTGGGCGTCGAGCTCGATGTCGCCGGCCCCGAGACCCTGCTGGTGCGCCAGGTGCCGGCGCTGCTCGCCGATGCCGACGTGGAGCCGCTGGTACGCGAGATGCTCGCCGACCTCGAGCGCTACGGACGCTCCGACCGCCTCGAGGCACATATCAACGAGCTGCTCTCCAGCATGGCCTGCCACGGCAGCGTGCGCGCCAATCGCCGCCTGACCCTGGCGGAGATGAACGCCCTGCTGCGCGACATGGAGCGCACCGAGCGCAGCGGTCAGTGCAACCACGGCCGCCCCACCTGGACCGAGATGAGCATGAAGCAGCTCGACCGTCTCTTCATGCGGGGGCAGTAGGCCCATGATCGATAAGCGCCCCCCCGCGATCCTGCTGATGGGGCCCACCGCCGCCGGCAAGACCGATCTCGCCATCGAGCTCCATGAACGCCTGGGCGTGGAGCTGATCAGTGTCGACTCGGCCATGGTCTACCGTGGCATGGACATCGGCAGCGCCAAGCCCTCGGCGCAGGAGCTGGCCCGCGCGCCGCACCGGCTGATCGATATCCGCGATCCGGCTGATCCCTACTCGGCGGCGGAGTTTCGCGAGGACGCCCTGCGCGAGATGCGCGAGATCAGTGCCGCCGGCCGGGTGCCGCTGCTGGTGGGCGGCACCATGATGTACCTCAAGCAGCTGCTGCATGGCGTGGCCAACCTGCCGAGTTCCGACCCGAAGGTGCGCGCCGAGCTCGAGGCCGAGCTCGCTGCCCGCGGCATGCCCGCCCTGCATCAGGAGCTCGGCCGCGTCGACCCGGGCTCGGCGGCGCGGATCCACCCAGGCGACCCCCAGCGGCTGCTGCGCGCCCTGGAGGTCTTTCGCATCAGCGGGCGCACCCTCAGCGAGCTGTGGGCCGAACAGCGTCCGGAAACCTTTCCCTGGCGCACGCTGTCGATAGGGCTCGCGCCGGGCGAGCGGCGCGTGCTGCATGAGCGTATCGCGACACGCTTCGCGGCCATGCTCGAGGGTGGCCTGATCGATGAGGTCGCCGCCCTGCGGTCGCGCGGCGATTTGACGCCGGCGCTGCCCGCGATGAAGAGCGTAGGGTATCGTCAGGTATGGGAGTACCTCGACGGCGAGGTCGACCGCGCCGGTCTCGAGCAGCGCGGCATCGTGGCGACCCGGCAGCTGGCCAAGCGGCAGCTGACCTGGATGCGCAGCTGGGAGGCGCTGCACTGGGTGGATACCCTGGGCGACGACTCCCTGGCGGAGGTGCTGAAACTCGTGCGCCATTTCGGCACTTAGCGTAAGATACGGTGTTTCCTAGGCCGCTGGCCGGGCCGCTTGAAAAGGCCCCCGAAAACCCCAATAACCCAACCCCAGAGACACATCCAGGGAGAGAAAAAATGTCCAAAGGGCAGTCGCTTCAAGATCCGTACCTGAACATCCTGCGCAAGGAGCGTATCCCGGTATCGATCTTCCTGGTCAACGGCATCAAGCTGCAGGGCCAGATCGAGTCCTTCGACCAGTTCGTCATCCTGCTGCGCAACACCGTCAGCCAGATGGTCTACAAGCACGCCATTTCC
The DNA here is from genome assembly GCA_018401555.1 of Halomonas sp. Lineage (GTDB taxonomy): Bacteria > Pseudomonadota > Gammaproteobacteria > Pseudomonadales > Halomonadaceae > Halomonas. Next base: position 68,832 of record JAGYKP010000086.1, on the reverse strand, counting down.
ACCGTGGTGCCGTCGCGCAACGTGCGCCTGCCGGCCCAGGATCCTGCCGCGCCGCAGGAAGATGAGTGAGGTAGTGATTGTTTTTTGAACGCCCCGACGCCGGTGAGACGGCGGTACTCGTCCATATGGACTTCCAGGACGAACAGGAGCGCGAGGATCCGGGTGAACTCCTGGAGCTCGTGCGTTCGGCCGGTGCCGTGCCGGCCACCCTGCTGACCGGCAGCCGCAAGCGTCCCGACTCGCGCACCTTCGTGGGCTCCGGCAAGCTCGAGGAGCTGCGCGAGGCGCTCGGCGTCCATGGCGCCGAGCTGGTGATCTTCAATCATGGCCTGAGCCCCTCCCAGCAGCGCAACCTCGAGCGCGAGCTCAAGTGTCGCGTGATCGATCGCACCGGCCTGATCCTCGATATCTTCGCCCAGCGGGCGCGTACCCACGAGGGCAAGCTGCAGGTGGAGCTGGCCCAGCTGGAGTACATGTCGACCCGCCTGGTGCGGGGCTGGACCCACCTGGAGCGCCAGAAGGGCGGTATCGGCCTGCGCGGTCCCGGCGAGACCCAGCTGGAGACCGACCGGCGGCTGCTGCGTGGGCGCATCAAGGCGATCCACAAGCGCCTCGACAAGGTGCGTACCCAGCGCGACCAGAACCGTCGCTCCCGGGCCCGGGCCGAGATTCCCAGTGTCTCGCTGGTGGGCTATACCAACGCCGGCAAGTCAACGCTGTTCAACGCCCTGACCGAATCGAAGGTCTATGCGGCCGACCAGCTCTTCGCTACCCTCGACCCGACACTGCGGCGCCTGGAGATCGAGGATGTGGGGCCGGTGGTGATGGCGGATACCGTAGGCTTCATCCGCCACCTGCCGCACAAGCTGGTGGAGGCCTTCCAGGCGACCCTGCAGGAGGCCGCCGAGGCCAGCCTGCTGGTTCACGTCATCGACGCCGCCGATCCCGACCGCGAGCTCAATGTGGAGCAGGTCGAGACGGTGCTCGACGAGATCGGTGCCCTGGGGGTGCCGACGCTCAGGGTGATGAACAAGATCGACCTGCTCGACAGCGCCCCGCGTATCGAGCGCGACGGCGAGGGGCGCCCCGAGGTAGTGTGGCTCTCGGCCCGGGAGGACAGGGGGCTCGAGCTGCTGGAGCAGGCGCTCTCGGAGTGCCTGGCCGATGATGTCATCGATTTCGCGCTGACTCTGGAGCCCGAGCAGGGTCGCTTGCGCGCCGGCCTGCACGAGCTGGGTGCGGTGCGCGAGGAGAGCTTTGCCGAGGAGGGCCAGACACACCTGCAGGTGCGGTTGCCGCGCCGCGACTTCCTGCAGCTGATGGCGCGGCTCGGCGAGCGGGCCGAAGACTACCTGCCGGCGTCGCTGAGCGAGCGTGAGGCGTGGGAAGAGACCCCCTAGACGGGGCATGGACAAGACAGGATCGCAACCGAGGCCCCGGCCGGCATCTCCGGTCGGGGCAGCAACGCATAGTGGAGAAGACCTATGGCCTGGAATGAGCCTGGTGGTGGTGGCAACCAGCACGACCCCTGGAGTGGGGGCGGTCGTCGCGGCGGCGGTAACGGCGGCGGTGGCAAGGGCGGTGGCAATCAGCCGCCGGACTCCGGACGAGGCCCTGAAGAAGTTTCAGGACAAGCTCAACAGCATGCTGGGTGGCCGCGGGGGCAAGAAAGGTGGATCCGGCGGCAAGGGCGGGGGTGGCAAGCCGCGCAATGCCTTCACCCTGCCGGGCCTGCTGGTCGTGGTGGCCCTGGCCATCTGGGCGGCCTCGGGGTTCTACCTGGTCGACCAGTCGGAGCGGGGCGTGGTGCTGCGTTTCGGCAAGTTCCAGGAGGTCGTCACCCCCGGCCTGCAGTGGAATCCGCCGCTGATCGACGACGTGCGCATGGTCAACGTGACCCGGGTGCGCTCGCTGACCCAGACCCAGTCGATGCTGACCCGCGACGAGAATATCGTCGAGGTCGAGATCTCGGCCCAGTACCAGGTCGCCGATCCGCGCGACTTCGTGCTCAACGTACGCGATCCGCAGCTCTCCATCGAGAACGCCCTGGACAGTGCCCTGCGTCACGTGGTCGGCGGCACCGACATGATCGACATCCTGACCTCCGGTCGCGAGATCCTCGGTAGCTCGGTGGCCAGTCGCCTGCAGTCCTATCAGGACAGCTACGGAACCGGCATTCGCCTGCAGACCATCAACATCGAGTCCACCTCGGCGCCGGACCAGGTCATCGATGCCTTCGATGACGTCATCCGTGCCCGCGAGGATCGCCAGCGCACCATCAACCAGGGCATGGCCTACGCCAATGCCATCATCCCCGAGGCTCAGGGCCAGGCGCAGCGCATCGTCGAGCAGGGCCAGGGCTATCGCGAATCGGTAGTCGCCGAGGCACGTGGTCAGGCCAGCCGTTTCAGCGCCCTGCTTACCCAGTACGAGGATGCACCGGCGATCATGCGTGAGCGCCTCTACCTCGATGCCGTCAGCGAAGTGTTCGGTAACACCTCCAAGGTGATGGTCGATGTCGCCAATGACGCGCCGCTGATGTACCTGCCCCTGGATCAGCTGGGCAGAAGCGGAAGCAGCAGCGCACAGCAGGGCGGAGAGGGCGAGCTCGACCCGCGGGTGCTGGAGCGCCTGCGCGGCACCCAGGGCGCCTCGTCGTCTTCCGGCAACACCAGCAACAGCAGCAACACCGGTGGTATCCGCAGGGAGGGCCGCTAAATGATCAATAATCGTTCCCTGCTCATTGTCGGCGGCCTGGCGGCCGTCGCCTGGCTGGCCAGCAACAGCCTCTACGTGGTCGACGAGACCGAGCGTGCGGTCAAGCTGCGCTTTGGTGAGATCATCGAGGAAAACATCCAGCCCGGCCTGCACTTCAAGGTGCCGATCACCCAGACGGTGCGTACCTTCGATACCCGGCTGTTGACCCTGGATACCGAGCCCAGCCGCTACCTGACCCTGGAGCAGAAGGCGGTGATCGTCGACTCCTACGTCAAGTGGCAGGTGGTCAACCCGACCCAGTACTACGAGGCCACGGCCGGCGACGAGCTGATGGCCAGCCGGCTGATCCAGCCGCGGGTCGACGAGAGCCTGCGTAACGAGTTCGGTCGCCTCGACCTGCAGCAGATCATCGCCGAACGTCGTGATGACCTGATGACCGGCCCCACCGAGGAGCTCGACCAGCTGCTGCGCGATGAGCTGGGCGTGGCCATCCGCGATATCCGCGTCAAGCGCATCGACCTCCCCGAGGATGTCTCCTCGGCGGTCTACGAGCGCATGCGCTCCGAGCGTGAGCGGGAGGCCCGCGAGTGGCGTGCCCAGGGTCAGGAGGAGGCCGAGCGCATCCGTGCCAACGCCGACCGCCGTCGTCAGGTGCTGCTGGCCCAGGCCAACGAGCGCTCCGAGACCCTGCGCGGTGAGGGTGATGCCGAGGCTTCGGCCATCTTCGCCGAAGCCTACGGCCAGGATCAGGAGTTCTTCAGCTTCTGGCGCAGCCTGAACGCCTATCGCGACAGCTTCGCGGGCGATGACAACATGCTGGTTCTCGACCCCTCCAGCGAGTTCTTCCAGTACCTGAAGAGCCCCACGCCAGACGGCGGGGAGTAAGAAACCCGGCCGGGCCTGCGGGCCCGGTCGGGGTTCATCCCCGACGCAAACGTGGTAGACTCCTGTAACCGGGCGTGGCCCGGTTTTTTTGTGGCCGTCTATCCACAAGCCCTGCGCAAGCCCTGTCGCACGTCAGACGCTCGCCGCCTCGGCAGGAGCGTAGACTTCACGGCCATTTTCACTGCCTTGCAGGATGATTCACATGACCATCGCTGACCGCTGGCTGCTGCCCGACGGCATGGACGAAGTGCTGCCGCCCCAGGCGAACCGCATGGAGGAGCTGCGCCGTGCGCTGCTCGATCTCTATCACCGCTGGGGCTACGATCAGGTGATGCCGCCCACCGCGGAGTTCCTCGACTCGCTGCTCACCGGCACCGGTTCCGACCTGGCGCTGCAGACCTTCAAGCTTACCGACCAGCTTACCGGCCGCATGATGGGCATCAGCGCCGACGTCACCCCCCAGGTGGCGCGCATGGATGCCCACTCGCTAAGCGCCAGGGCCCGGTGCGGCTCTGCTACTGCACTAACGTGCTGCGCGCCACGCCCGATCAGCACCAGGGCGGCCGCAGCCCGGTGCAGGTAGGGGTGGAGCTGTTCGGCCACGCCGGCCTCGAGGCCGACCTGGAGATCCTCAACCTGGCGCTGGCCTCGCTGACCGCCGCCGGTGCCGATGAGATCCATCTGGCGCTGGGGCACATCGGCATCTATCGCAGCCTGGTGGAGGCCTCTGGCCTCGAGGGCGATGCCGAGCGAGCGATGTTCGAGGCCCTGGAGCTGAAGTCGCCGGGCGAACTGGCCGCCCGCGTCGAGGCGAGCGTCAGCGATCCGGGGCTGGCCGAGATGTTCATGGCCCTCGGGCGCCTGCACGGCGGCGAGGAGGTCCTCCACGAGGCGCGCGAGGCATTCGCCGAGGCGCCTGCCGCCGTGGGTGCTGCCCTCGAGCAGCTGCGTGCCCTGCAGCAGGGCGTACTGGCCGCACATCCCGAGGTATCGCTCTACCTCGACCTGGGGGAGCTGCGCGGCTACGCCTATCACACCGGCATGATGTTCGCCGCCTATGTGCCCGGCTACGGCCAGGCGCTGGCCAAGGGCGGCCGCTATGATGATACCGGGCGCGCCTTCGGCCGCGCCCGCCCGGCCACCGGCTTCTCCATGGACCTCAAGCAGCTGGCCACGCTGTCGCTCGCCGAGCCGCCCTGCGACGGCATCTGGGCCCCGGCCGAGGGCGAGGGTCTGGCCGAGGCCGTGATGGCGCTGCGTACCCGAGGCGAGCGCGTGGTGCAGGCGCTGCCGGGACAGCGCACCGGGCCCTCCGAACACCGCTGCAATCGTCAGCTGGTGCGTCGTGATGGCCACTGGCAGGCCGTGACACTGTAGACTGGGATACCACCTTGGCGCGACGGCCCGCCGCCGCGCGGCAACGAGAGACGAGAGAGCAATGGGCAAGAACGTAGTCGTACTGGGCACCCAGTGGGGTGACGAGGGCAAGGGCAAGGTCGTCGACCTGCTGACCGAATCCGCCGATGCGGTGGTGCGTTTCCAGGGCGGCCACAACGCCGGCCACACCCTGGTGATCGACGGCGAGAAGACCGTCCTCCACCTGATCCCCTCCGGCATCCTGTGGCCCGGCAAGATGTGTGTCATCGGCAACGGCGTGGTGCTGTCGCCGGAGGCGCTGATCAAGGAGATCCGCGAGCTGGAGGCCAAGGGCGTGCCGGTGCGCGACCGCCTGCGCCTGTCGCCGGCCTGTCCGCTGATCCTGCCCTACCACGTGCGCCTCGATCAGGCCCGCGAGAAGGCCCGCGGTGTGGCCAAGATCGGCACCACCGGGCGGGGTATCGGCCCGGCCTACGAGGACAAGGTGGCGCGTCGCGGCCTGCGCCTGGGTGACATGCTCCACCGTGAGCGCTTCGCCTCCAAGCTCGGCGAGGTGCTGGACTACCACAACTTCGTGCTGGTCAACTACCACGGCGAGCCGCCGGTGGACTTCCAGGAGGTCCTCGACAGCGCCATGCAGATGGCCGAGGAACTGCGTCCCATGGTGGCCGACACCGTGGGCCTGGTGCATGGCGTGCGGCGTGCCGGCGAGAACATCCTCTTCGAGGGCGCCCAGGGCTCGCTGCTGGATATCGACCACGGCACCTATCCCTTCGTGACCAGTTCCAACACCACCGCCGGCGGCACCGCTACCGGCTCCGGCGTCGGTCCGCTCTACCTGGACTACGTGCTGGGCATCACCAAGGCCTACACCACCAGGGTCGGCTCCGGTCCGTTCCCCACCGAGCTGTTCGATGATCACGGCCGTCACCTGGCCGAGAAGGGGCACGAGTTCGGCGCCACCACCGGCCGTCCGCGCCGCTGTGGCTGGTTCGATGCCGTGGCCCTGCGCCATGCCGTGCAGATCAACTCCGTCTCGGGCATCTGCCTGACCAAGCTCGACGTCCTCGACGGCCTGGAGAACATCCGCGTCTGCATCGGCTACCGCAGCAAGGATGGCGAGGTGCTGGATACCCGGTGGACTCCGAGGGCTATGAAGCCATCGAGCCGCTCTACGAGGACCTCCCGGGCTGGAGCGAGTCGACCCTGGGTGCCCAGCGCGTCGAGGACCTGCCGGCCAACGCCCGCTCCTACATCAGCTTCCTGGAAGAGAAGGTGGGCGTGAGCATCGATATCATCTCCACCGGCCCGGACCGCAACGAGACCATCGTGCTGCGCAACCCCTTCGACGGCTGACCTCGAAAGCAGCAGTCCCTGAAGCAGGCAGGCCGGTCCCCACGGGGCCGGCCTTTGCGTAGCGGGGGACACTCGTGGATCACTCCGCCGCCGCCACCTCCAGCGCCTCGGCGGCACTCTCGTCGGAGAGCAGCTCGTGGAGGGTCTGCAGCGCCATGCTGCTGTCGCCTTCCATGACGCCATCGAGCCACACCAGGGCCTGCTCGCGGCTGGCATTCTCCAGGCCGTTGGCCGCCAGGTAGGCCTTGGCCAGCGCCAGGCGGGCGCTGGAGTGGCCCTGCTCGGCCGCCTTCAGCAGGTAGTCGGCCCCCTGGCGGACATCCTGCTCGAGGTTCTCGCCGCGGATGTACTCCCGGCCCAGGGTGGCCATGGCCCCGGGGTGACCCTGGGCCGCGGCCTTCTGCAGCAGCTCCTGGCCGCGCTCGGTGTCCACGGGCATACCCGCCTCGCCGCGCAGCAGGCTGCGGCCCAGGTTGGCCCGCGAGGCGAGATCACCGCTCTCGGCGGCGCGTTCCAGCCACTCCCGGGCCTGCTCGGGATCGGATGTCACCCCCACACCCTCCTGATAGGCCACGCCTAGCTCCCGGGCCGCATGGGGATTGCCTGCTTCGGCGAGGGGGCGCAGGTATTCGATGCCCCGCTCGGCATCGGCCTCGACGATGTCACCCTTCAGGTAGGCCTGGCCGAGGGTCAGGCGCGCCCCCTCGTGGCCGGCGCCGGCGGCGGACTGCAGCAGAGACAGGGCGCGCTGCGGCTCGCTGTCGAGCAGCATCTCGCCGATCTCGGCGCGCGCCCGGTGTGGCCGGCATTCGCGGCCTGCTCGAGCCAGCGGCGGGCCGCCCGGGGTCGGCCTGTACGCCCCGGCCTTCCTGGAAGGCGCGTCCCAGGTCGGCCATGGCCCCTGGGTGTCCCTGCTCGGCGGCCTCGATCAGGGCGTTGATATCGCCGCCAGCCCCCTTCTTGCGGTTGACCCCGACCATGACCTCATCGGCGGCCGTGTTCCCGGCCTCACGGGCCCGCGTCAGCCAGTGTGTGGCCTCGTCGAGGTCCTGGCCGACCCCGTCGCCGTCGCGGTAGGCGCGACCCAGCACCAGCATGGCATTGGCGTCGCCGTTGCGCGCCGCGCGCTCGAGCAGGGCCAGGCCGCGGCCGCTATCCTCCGGCAGCGGCCCCTTCAGGTAGGCCTCACCGAGTACCGCCATGGCGGTGTCATCGCCGGCCTCTAGGGCCTCCTCCAGCAGCGACTCGGCGCGGCTGGGGTGGAAGGGCAGGGGCCCCTGCTCCTGGAGGTGGGCCTCGCCGAGCAGGCGCAGGGCCCCCGCCTGGCCCTGTTTGCCCGCCTCGCGAAGCAAGCCTTCCGCCCGGCCTCCGTCCTGCGGAACGCCGCGGCCCTCGAGGTAGGCGGCGCCCAGCTGCTGGGTGGCCCAGGGGTGACCCAGCTCGTGGGCGCGCTCCAGGTAGTCGATGGCCAGATAGGGTTGGCTTGGCACCAGCTCGCCCTCGAGGTAGAGGTCGCCCAGGCGAGCCATCGCCAGGGCGTGGTCCTGCTCGGCGGCGCGTTCGAGCAGGGCGATGCCACGTTGGGCCGCGGGTGGGGGGAAGAGGGCCGGTTCGCCGAGGTCGGGGGAGGCGACATCGGCGTCGGCCCCCAGCCCGCCCGTCGCCTCCTGCCGCTGACGGGCCTCGGCCACCAACGTGGCCCCGAGGATCTCCATGGCGTCGACGTTGCCGGCTTCAACGGCTTGCTCCAGCCAGCGCTTCGCCGGCCGCCGGCCGGGTTGGTTCCTGCTCGGGGTCGCCCAGCAATCCGCCCAGCTTGGTCATGGCGTCGACATCGCCATGCTTGGCCGCCTCCTCGAGCATTGCGACCCCCTCTCGCGTCTCCCCGGCCTCTAGCAGAGCGTTACCGGCATTGCCCAGTGCATCCTCGTCGCCGGCCTCGGCCGCCTGGCGTAGCCAGTGCAGGCGCTGTTCAGGCTGGTCGCCGAGCAGGCCGTCGGGGGCATGCAGTCCCGCCAGGCGCCGCATGGCATCGGTCTCGCCGGCCGCGGCGCGCTTGCGCAGCGCCGCGGCGTAGCGTTGGGCGTAGTCCATGGCGAGGTCGGGCTTCGTCCAGCCAGCCGCCGGGGGCATGGGCCTCGGCGAGCGCCCTGAGCGCCTCCTCCTTGCCCTGCTCGGCCTCGATGGCATAGAGCCTGGCCGCCTGTTCGGGGTCGGCCGACACCCCGTCACCGCCGTCTCGCAGCAGCTCGGCCAGCATCACCCGCTCGTCACGCTCCACCTCCTCTTCGATGGCCAGGCGCAGCAGGTGGTAGGCGAGCAGGTCATTGCGCTCGACGGCGCCGCCCTCGCGATAGAGCTTCGCCAGGTTGAGAGCGGCATGGCCACGAATGTAGGAGGGGGTGCGCACCGCTCGGGCATAGTGCTCGGCCGCCCGTCCTGGGTCGCGCTCCGTCGCCTCGCCCTGGTCATGGAGCTTGCCCAGTTCATAGTGCGCCTGGGGAAAGCCCTGATCGGCCAGGCCGGTGAGCAGCCGGATCGCCTCGCGGGGGTTGCCTGCGGCGGCCGCCTCGTCGGCCTTCTCGACGGTCTGCTTGTGCATCCACTCGAAGTTGCGCGGCTGGCCGTCCTCGAACCAGGCCTGGTAGCGCTCGGGCAGGGGGGCGATGGCCTGAGGAGTCGTGTCGGTGACGGCGCATCCGGCGAGCAGCACCAGCAGGCTGGCCGAGGCCATCAGGCGAAGTCCTCGAGCCTGTGGCAGGACGGGGGTAGCGGTCGGGGTGATTTGCATGGTGTTCGGGCCTCGTGGTGATTCTCGGATGACGGCGGATATCGGGGTATCACTCCTGCCCCAGTCCCTTGAAAGCCGTGGTCTCCTGCTTCTCCTCGTCGAGCACGACATGGTGCTGGGCGTCGGGATCCATGAAGTACAGGGTCATGTAGCCGCCGGCACTGCGGTTGTAGAGGGGGCGTACCCGGCGGATGAAGTCCTCGACGCGGGGGTCATCGAAGCGCTTCAGGTAGATCTCCATCCAGGTGAAGTACTGGGGATCCTTGAGAAATCCGGTGTACTGCTCGAGAGGGGCGTAGTCGCCCAGGGCGGCCGGGTCGTCGAGGATCGCGAACAGGAAGTCGATGGCGTCATGGATGGTGCGGCCGTCGACCTCGAGCTCGAAGATGTCGTAGCCCTGCCGGGCGATGACCTGCATGTTGGTGATCAGGTAGAGCAGGCCATAGTTCTGGTAGTGGGTGGCGCGCCGTCCTCGGGAGACCTCCAGCGGGAAGGCGCCCTCCTCGGTCATGTCGTGAAGGGCGGCATGGATGGCGCTCACCCCGAAGCGGAACAGCGCGTTGTCCTCGGTCAGCACGCCGACCATGCTGGCGTAGAGCGCCCGGCGGTAGAAGTGGTTGTTGCAGCAGCTGTTGCCCTCGCCACCGGGGATATCGGCGTGCTGGTGGGCCAGGCCGTTGAGCCACGCCTCGACGCGCTCACGCTCCTCCTGCATGCCTTCGACGTAGGGGCGCACGCTGGCGTAGGCCATGGCCGCGGCAAAGATCATCGACTCGGTGGCGAACCATGCCTGGGGCTCGACGGAGTCGTAGTAGAAGTCGGTCAGGGCCTCCTGCTGCGCCCAGTGGTCGAGGAAGCGCACCAGGCACTCGGCATAGTACTCATCGCCGCTGGCGACGAAGCTGCCGGCCAGCATCGAGACGTTGTCCTCGAACTGGAACAGCGGCTCCGAGGCGAGCTCCCATGCCTCGGGGTTGGGGTAGTAGCCGGGAACCCGCAGCTGGGTGGTGATCGGCTCGTACGCCATCATCTGCTGGCAGCTCGGGCCCTGAGCGAGCTGGTCGACCTCCTGGAGCAGGATGGCGTTGTCGGTGTCGGCGAGCTCTTCCATGCGGGCCGCCACATCGAAGTAGCCGGCGTCGGGGGCGGTGACGCGATAGTCCGAGAGGTCGAGTGCCTCGCGCTCCTCGATGGTGAGGATCTCCATCTCCTGGGCGCCCGCGCCGCTCGCCAGCCCGGCGAGCAGCAGGGTCAGGGCGGCGGCGAGAGGGCGGTGGGGCAGTCCGGAACGGGCCTGGGGCATGGTGGGTGTCACTCCTTGTGAGATGGGGCGGCCCCGCTCAGGGAGAGGGGGCGTAGAAGCGGAATGCGGCGAAGTCGGCATGCTGGTCGGACGGGGTGCGCCACTCCTTGCCGCTGCCGCCGAAGAAGGTCGAGAACATCAGGCCGTCGATGGTCACCTCATCGGTGGTGCGGTAGACGATCTCGCCCTGCTCGAGCACCGGGACTCCGTCGATCCACACCCGGGCCAGCCCGTCGGCCTCCCCCGGCGTGTTGAGCACCAGCTCCTGTTCGATGGTGACCCACTCCCCGCTGGGGAAACTCCACAGCCCGCGACCCACGGAGGCGCCGAACTCCTCGTCCTGGCCGGCCACGTACTCGTAGAGCTCCCCTGGCCGGCCTCGCGCCACATGAAGCGCATCGAGAAGCCGCTCTCGCCGTCGACCTCGTCGCCGCCGCTGGGGGCATCGCCGCCGTAGAGGCCCGGCAGCTTGCCGCCCTTGACGAAGTCGAATCCCGGCTCGAAACGCACCTGGTAGGTGAGGCAGGCCCGTTCGGCCCCGGCCAGGTCCTGCCGGGGCGGCGTAGAAGCCGGCCCCCCTGCTCCGTGTCTCCGGGGGAGGAAGTGCCCTCGGGATAGTGGACGCGCAGGCCCGGCTCGCCGAGGCCCGTGGCGTCGGCGTCGAGGAGCTCGACATTGTCCTCGACGCCCCAGTCACGCCGGGTGCCGAAGCCCTGGCGCACTCCTGCCCGGGCATCCTCGGCGGAGAGGTCCGGCTGCGGGGTGGCCGCCAGCGGATAGCGCGCCGAACGGGGTTCGACCCGCGGATGGGAGAGGGTCGGCTCCTCGTCTTCCTGCGCAGAGGTGCCTGCCGAGGCGATGCCCGAAAGCAGGGCCGTGAGGAGCAGTGTCAGACGCCGGAAATCGGGTGATATCATGCTCATGGAGTCTCCTTGACGAAGGGCCGCGGTGCCGAGGCATCGCGGCGTCGGTGGCCGGGCATCACCCCGCCTCGGAGGAGGTGTCCTCCTGGGTGGCGGCACGGTAGACGCGCTCGCCGAACTGGATCACCGCCCGCATGCCCTGCCAGACCCACTCGGCGGTGGCACCCAGCAGCGGGGCCTCGGTGAAGCGCACGTCTGCCGGCTTGCCGACGCTTTCCGGCGGCAGGCTCTTCTCGGGCACCAGCAGCACACTTGCCACGTTCTGCTGCTGGCGGACCCAGCTGGGGAAGCCGGCACGGGGCTGGCGCTCGACGTCGAGCGCCACGTTGCGTACCCGGGCGCGGATCGGGGTCGAGGCGTTGGGCAGCGAGACGTAGGCCGTCTGGTTGGGCTCGATGCGGTCGATGTCATCCATGTGGACCAGCGCCTCGACCATGACGTCGTCCTCGCCGGTGCGGATCAGGGTCATGATCCGCTCGCTCTCGTTGACATAGGTGCCGTCGGCGCTGCTCAGGGCCCAGGCCACCAGGCACTCGCACGGGCTGTAGATGTCGTTGCTGGCCTGGCGTGCCTCCAGCGCGGTGATGCGCGAGCTCTCCAGGTCGCGTGCCGTCTCGAACTGCTCGATGCGTGCCTGGGCGATCTCCGGCGACACCGTCTCGAAGCTCATGGCATCGCCGCTCTCGGGACGCGCGGAGCTGGCGATGCTGACCTGACCGCCGCCGGCCGACTCCAGGTGCTCTCGCAGGTTCGTGATGAGCTGCTCGTTGTAGTTCAGTGAGGCGCGGGAGAGGATCAGCTCCGACTCCAGGTCGCTGTTGGCGATGCTGGTCAGCTCCTGGTCGCGCGCGACCCGGTCGCCGGCCTGCAGGTCGTGGGCCTCGAGGATGCCGGGGCCCGGGGCGCGAATGTCGATCCGTGGGGCGGTGACCGCGGCGAAGCTCGGCTCGATCAGCATGAAGTTGCGGTAGGCCGTGGCCGCCGCCGCGATCGCGAGGACGCCGATGGCGGTGAACAGCAGCAGGTAGCGTCCCCGCGGCTTGGGCGGGCGCGACGGCGGCAGGGGCGAGGAGTGACCCGCCTTGCGCCTGCGCGGGGTCTGCGGATCCTCGCCCTCCATCAGCGACTCGATGCTGGGGTGGCGTCCGGTCAGGCAGCTGCGAACCACCTGGCGCAGCAGTTCGCGGTGGGGTGGTTCGATATCCGTGATCTCGAAGCCGTTGACGTAGTGTCGCCCGCCCTGCTCGGCGGTGGCATGGCGGCACTCGGCCTGCACCGGCACGATCAGTTCGGTGGCCCCGGCGGTCAGCAGCAGCGAGGCCGACAGGCGCTCGCCAGGGCGCAGCGGCCGTGAGGTGCGCACCGCGAAGCCGCCCACCGAGACATCGGCACCGGGGAGCTCCTGGCCATCCTCGAGGCGGACCCGGAAGGGGGGCGAGACGCGGATGAAGCGGCGCTCGTCGCGCCGCTCGTGGTGGATTCTCTCGTGATGGCGTCCCTCGCCTCGGTGGGTGACCGGACCCAGGCTCGGCTCGTTACGGTCGATGCCGTTCATGTCGGGATGATGATCAGACATCCTTTGCCTTCTCCTTGCTCTGTTGGTTGGCCGACGCCAGGGTGTCGCCGGAACGGCCGGAGTCCACCTGGATCCTCAGGCCCTTGAGGCGCATCGAGTGGTGCTTCAGTGTCAGGGTGCAGCCGTCAGGCTGCGGGCAGGCCGCCGCCTCGGCGATGGGCCGTCCATGGCTGTCGCTCAGGTGAGTGGCCAGCTCGGAGGTGACGAAGAGGCGCGTGGCGTCCCCCGAGGCACCCAGCAGCTGCCGGGCCCGGGGGCGGTCGAGGCCCTCGATTGTGTCCAGCAGGTCGTCGTCGAGATGGAAGTCACCGGCCGGCAGTTGCACGCTGCCCCCCTCCGGGGCATCGGCGATGGCCAGCGACAGCCAGCGGTCGTCCACCCGCGACTGCGCCTCCGGGCTGCCGCCGGTCAGGGTGGCCAGCGAGGTGCGGTCCGGTGGCTGCAGGACCCCGGTGGCCAGCACCAGCACGTAGAGCAGCACGCCGTAGGCGAAGCCGTGGAGCACATGGCCCATGCGCCGCTGGCGCTTCACGGCTGCCGGGTCGTCGGGTTCGCCCGCGGAGATGCCCTGGCGCGACCACTTCTGGCGGTTGAAGCGGAAGCTGACATAGGTCTTGAGCAACGCACCCCACACCTGGTTGTAGTAGATCAAGGGCACCCAGAGCAGGCTGTAGCGGCCGTGCTGCCAGGCCAGGATGAGCGTCACGATGCCGCGGGTGAAAAGGATCCACAGGACATAGGCGAAGATGAACGAGGGGCGGATGAACAGGGTCACCAGGAGGGCCACCGTAGGGCCGATCAGGGTGGTCCACATGGAGAGCCGCTGGTCGACCAGGCTCCACCAGGTGAACAGACCCATGGGCCGTGGCCCCAGGGCGATGGCGCGGTTGCTGGTGCGCAGCATGTTGCCGTACCAGCGGCGCATCAGGTCGGTGGTCGACTTGAAGAACCGCCTGCGGTCGGGCAGTTCCTCGAAGCCCGAGACGTGCACGTCCGGTATGTAGAGCATCCGCCAGCCGTTCTTCAGCAGCCAGTACCAGGTCGACTTGTCGTCACCGGAGAGGAACTTGAAGGTGCCGAAGCGCCAGTGGTCGACGTGGTCGTTCTCCACCAGCTCGATGAAGTCGGGCTGGGTCGCCAGTTCGGCCCGGAAGGCACTGTAGCGGCCGGTCAGTACCAGCAGGCGTCGTGAGACCGACATCGAGCTCATCACCAGGTGACGCTGGGCGTAGCGGATGTCATACCACTCCTTGGTGGCGTCGCCTCCCGTGACGATGGCGCTGTTGTTGGTGGTCAGGGCGCCCAGGTCCTCCTGGACGCTGAAGAACGACAGCGAGCGCGACAGGGTGCCCGGCTCGAGCCGGATGTCGCCGTCCATGGAGACCAGCAGGGCGCCCGGCGCCGGCATGCGCCGCGAGATGGCGCGCAGCACCTCGGCCATGGCCGAGCGCTTGCCGTCACCCTTCTGGAACATGTAGCGCAGCTCGATGTTCTCCGGCCAGCCGTTGTCGTCCATGACGTGGGTGATGACGTCCACGTCGGTGCGGTCCGACAGCGAGGCGAAGATAGTGGTGGGCACGCCATAGTCGGCAACCTCGCGCACCAGGGCGTCGTAGACACGGAAGCTGACCTCGGGCTCGATGCGGAAGGAGGTGCACAGCACATAGAGCTCCGGGGGGAGCGCCTGCTCCCCCGCGGCATCGGCCTCGGCCCGCAGGCGCGGGAAGATCCGGCGGTTGTACCACACCGAGCGCACGGCCTGGATCAGCCACCAGCTGTAGCGCCAGATGCCCACGGCGCCGACGGCGAAGAAGAAGCTCTTCGACTCGGAAGAGAAGACATCCAGCGGCAGGCCGTCGACCACCACTATCAGCAGGGCGATCCCGAGGATGAAGGTCGTGACCTCCGTCACCTTGCTGGCGACGGAGCGATCGTCAGGTGTGTTCGACATCTCGACTCCCCCTCAGGCGAGTACGGGACGTACGGAGTCACCCCGGCCGATGGCGTAGTAGGCGAGGCCTGCGGCCTTGACCGACTCGGGCGGGAAGAGGTTGCGGCCGTCGACCACGACCGGCTCGCGCAGGGTCGCTCGCAGCGCCTCGAAGTCGACGGTGCGGAAGGCCTTCCATTCGGTGCAGATCACCAGGGCATCGGCGCCCTCGAGGTCTCGTCGCGATACCCGGCGAGCACCAGGTCGTCACGGTCGCCATACAGGCGGCGACACTCGTCGGCGGCCTCGGGGTCATAGGCCTGGACCCGGGCACCGGCCTCCCAGAGGGCCTCCATCAGCGCCCGACTGGGGGCCTCGCGCATGTCATCGGTGTTGGGCTTGAAGGCCAGGCCCCACAGCGCGATGGTCCTGCCGGCCAGCTGGCCGTTGAAGGCCTGGCACAGCATCTCGAACAGGCGGCTCTTCTGACGCGCGTTGATGCGCTTCCACGGCGGCGATCATCTCGGCGGGGTGGCCGACCTGCTCGGCAGTATGCGCCAGCGCCTTGACGTCCTTGGGGAAGCAGGAGCCGCCGTAGCCGCAGCCGGGGTAGATGAAGTGATAGCCGATGCGCGGGTCGCTGCCGATGCCGTGGCGCACCTCCTCCACGTCGGCACCCAGCCGCTCGGCCAGATTGGCGATCTCGTTGATGAAGCTGATCTTGGTGGCGAGCATGGCATTGGCGGCGTACTTGGTCAGCTCGGCGCTGCGCACGCCCATGAACATCAGCTTGTCGCGGTTGCGGTTATAGGGGCCGTAGCACTCGCGCATGGCGCTGCGCACGCGCTCGGAATCGGTCCCCACCACGATGCGCGAGCCCCGCGAGAAGTCCTCGATCGCGGCACCTTCCTTGAGGAATTCCGGGTTGGAGCAGACATCGAAGGGGAGCTGCAGGCGGCGTCGCCCGAGCTCGGCGCTGATCACGCGGGCCACCTTGCTGGCGGTGCCCACCGGCACCGTCGACTTGTCGACGATGATGCGGTACTGGGTCATGTGGCGACCGATGGTCTCGGCCACCTCGAGCACATGGCGCAGATCCGCGCTGCCATCCTCGTCGGCGGGCGTGCCCACGGCGATGAACTGCAGCAGGCCGAAGGCCACGCCCTCGGCGGCATCGGTGGTGAAGCGCAGGCGTCCGGTCGCCCGGTTCTGGCGGATCAGGCCCTCCAGGCCGGGCTCATAGATCGGCACCTCGCCGTCATTGAGGCGCGCGATCTTGTCGGCATCGACGTCGACGCAGAGGACGTCGTGGCCCACATCGGCCAGGCAGGCACCGGTAACCAGGCCCACGTAACCGGAACCGAAGATGGTAATCCGCATGGTCGTCATTGCTCCTTGCTGAGGGCCCTCCCGCAGGCATCTGACGCGGGGAGGGCAGGTCTACGGGGGCGTGCGACCATCCACAGGAGCAATTATCGGGCCAGGTTATTATTTTCCTTTTGTGTCAATGGGTTGGGTTATCAAGGTCGGCAACGCTGTCGCCGGGTCGCGGCCGAAGCGTCGCCGTGCAGCTACAGGACTCGCAGGGCCTGAGAAAATTCTTTTATTTCAATAGGGTAGGGTGTTGCCAGGCGGCAACGCCGCCCTTGAGGATCTTTACAGGTTATTGATTTGATTGGATTTCAGTAGTCGATGCCGCGTCGCGCCTGAAGGCCGGCGTTGAAGGCGTGGCGCACCTCCTGCATCTCGGTGACCGTATCGGCCATGCCGAGCAGCTCGCGGTGGGCGTTGCGACCGGTGACGATCACGCTCTGCTCGGCGGGGCGGTTCTCGATGGCGCGCCTGACCGTCGCGATGTCGAGGTAGCCGAACTTGAGCATGTAGGTGATCTCGTCGAGCACCACCAGGTAGACCTCGGGGTCGGCCAGCATGCGCTCCGCCTCGGCCCACACCTCGCGGCAGGCGGCGGTATCCGCCTCGCGGTTCTGGGTCTCCCAGGTGAAGCCGGTACCCATGATGGCGACCTCGAGATTGGGGTCCTCGACCAGCCGTTCGCGCTCGCCGCACTCCCACTGTCCCTTGATGAACTGGATCACCCCGACCCGGTAGCCGTAACCCAGGGCGCGGGTCACGGTGCCCCAGGCGGCGGTGGTCTTGCCCTTGCCGTTGCCGGTGAAGACCAGCAGCAGGCCACGCTGTTCGGTGGCGGCGGCGACCTTCTCGTCGACGCGGGCCTTGAGTTTCTGCATCGACTGCTTGTGGCGGGTATCGCGATCGCTCATCGGGGCTCCATGTTCTGTACAAGGCTTGTCAAGGAAAACGACAGCATACGCGAGCCACGCCCCCGCGTCAGCTCCCTGACCTCACCCGCGCCTCCATGCGTGACAGGAACACTCCCATGATGCGATCAAAGAGGCCGCGACCGAGCACGACGTCCTCGATGCCGGCGTCGATATTGGGGTTGTCGTTGACCTCGATCACCACCACCCGGTCACCGGCCTGCTTGAGGTCGACGCCATACAGGCCGTCGCCGATCAGCCGACAGGCCTTGAGGGCCGCCTTGATCACCGCCGGAGGCACCTCCTCCGGGGCATGGGTGGTGAAACCGCCGCTCTCACCCCGGCAGCGGAGTGGTCGTAGATCTGCCAGTGGCCGCGGGCCATGTAGTAGCGGCTGGCGAAGAGCACCTGGCCATCGAGCACGCCGATCCGCCAGTCGTATTCGGTGGGCAGCCACTCCTGGAGCAGCAGCAGGGCCGAATCGTGGAACAGGCGTCCCGCCTGGTGTTCCAGCTGGGCCAGGTCGGTGACCTTGACCACGCCGCGGGAGAACGAGCCGTCGGGGACCTTGAGTACCAGCGGAAAGTCGAGGCCGTCGAGGCGTTCGGCCAGCGGGCGACGGTCGCCGCGCTTGAGCAGTACGCCCTCCGGTGCCGGTACCCCGCGGGCGCGCAGCAGGGCGTGCAGGTAGACCTTGTTGGTGCAGCGCAGGATATCCCGTGGCGAGTCGATCACCACCAGACCCTCGTGTTCGGCACGGCACGCCATGCGATAGGTGTGGTGGTCCAGTGCGGTGGTCTCGCGAATGAACAGGGCGTCGAACTCGGCGATTCGTCCGGCATCGCGGCGGGTGATCAACGAGACATCAATGCCGAGCCGGCGTCCGGCCCGGATGAAGGCCTTCAGCGCCCCTCGGTTGCTGGGGGGCAGCGCTTCCCCGGGGTCGACCAGGATCGCCAGGTCGAAGCGGTAGCGGCGCCGCGCCTTGGGCGTGCGCCAGACCTTGCGGGAGTGGCGGTTGAGGGCGCTGGCGAAGAGGTCCTGCTCCTCGGGTGCCAGGTCGCGCAGGCGCAGCGGCCGAGGCGGGGAAAGTCGCCACTGGTCGTGGCGGCGCACTAGCCGGGCCTCCAGCAGGGGGCAGGGCAGGCGTTCGAAGAGCTTGCGTGCCAGGCGCTCGAGGCCGGGTTCGTGACACTCGCCGAACAGCACGCGCAGAGGTCACGGCATCGCCGGAAAGCCGGCCGCGCCGCGCCAGTTCGCCGAGCAGCGGGGCCAGGCTGTCCAGCTGCAGGTCGATCAGCGCCTTGCGCGACAGCTCGTTGAGCGTTTCCACCGTGGGCAGCACCCGCTGGCCGCGGGCCTGGGCGAGCAGCGAGACATAGCAGCCGGTGCCCAGGTAGTCGAGCTCACCGCACAGGTTGATCACATGGGTGGTGCGTTCGCTTTCGGCGCCGCTGCGGTGGCGACGGTCCAGCGAAAGGTAGTCGTCGGCGCTGATCAGGTCTTCGCTGGGGTAGTAGGGCTGCCAGTCGGCGAGGCGGTCGACGACGATTCGCAAGGGGCACATGGTGGCGGCTACCGGATAGGGAGGAGGGCGGGGCGGCCGGGGCGGGCCGAACAGTGGCCAGAATGCGCCTGGCTCGCGGCCACGGCAAGGCGGAAGCAGAGTGAAAATATTTCATGCTCATGCCTCGCTGACATCAGCCCCAAGCACGCTCAGAATCGGCCGGGTACCCTCTGGAGAGTCCCATGACCATTCAGCTGCGTCGGGCCACCGGCCACGACCTCGACGCCCTCTTTCGCCTGGAGCAGAGCGCCTTTACCGGCGACCGCTTCAGCCGTCGCCAGCTCTGGCACCTGCTCAACCGCGCCCATGCCGAGACCTGGGTGCTGGAGCGTGACGCCGAGGCGCTCACGCCGGTGCGACTGCTGGGCTACGGTACCCTGCTGTTCCGTCACGGCAGTACCCGCGCCCGGCTCTACTCCTTCTGCGTGCACCCCGAGTTCCGCGGTTCGGGCCTCGGCCGTCAACTGCTCGAAGCCCTGGAAGGAGCGACCCGGGCGCGTGGCAGCACCCGCCTGGGGCTCGAGGTACGCGCCGACAACCGCGCGGCGCTGGCGCTCTACCGGCGCATGGGGTTTCGGCTCGAGCGCTGGTTGCCGGAGTACTACGCGGATGGCTGCGCCGCCTGGCAGATGGTCAAGGCGCTGGAGACGGCGGCGCCCGGGACTCAGGGCTGATAGAATCCCTGCACCTTTCCCCCATTGCCAGGAGCCGTCATGCCCTCCTTCGATATCGTCTCCGAGTTCGACAAGCACGAAGCCAGCAACGCCGTGGATCAGGCCAACCGCGAGGTCCAGTCGCGCTTCGATTTCAAGGGTGTCGATGCAAGCTTCGCGCTCGAGGGTGAGAGCGTGAAGCTCGAGGCCGAGGTGGACTTCCAGCTCAAGCAGATGCTCGACGTGCTGCGCAACAAGCTGATCGGCCGTGGCATCGATGCGCGCTGCCTCGATATCCAGGAACCGGTGCTATCCGGGGTGCGGGCCCGCCAGGAGGCGCTCCTCAAGCAGGGCCTCGACCAGAAGGAGGCCAAGGACATTGTCAAGCGCATCAAGGACAGCAAGCTCAAGGTGCAGGCGCAGATCCAGGGCGAGAAGGTGCGCGTCACCGGCAAGAAGCGTGACGACCTCCAGGCGGTGATGGCGCTGCTGCGCGGTGAACAGGGCCCCGATCTGCCGCTGCAGTTCGACAACTTCCGCGACTGACACGCGCGCCCCTCGCGAGCATCGAGGGGCCGGCGAAAGCGGCCCGCGCTACGCCGTTGCAGCGGAGCCCATGGCGTTCATAGGGCATGGCGATTGGCGTGCCCTGCTCGGCTGGTCTTCAATGAAGGCTGAGACGTCACCGGAGGCTGCACCATGTCATCCATCCCCCGCCTGGCCTTCCTGCTGATCGCCTGGCTGAGTTTCGGCCTCGGCGTGCTGGGCGTCTTCGTGCCTCTCATGCCCACCACCTGCTTCATGCTGCTGGCGGTATGGTCCGCCTCGAAGGCGTCGCCGGGCTTCGCCCGCTGGATCCGCGAGCATCCGCGCTTCGGCCCCGCGGTGCTGGCCTGGGAGGGCGAGCGCGCCATCCCGCGCCACGCCAAGCAGCTGGCCGCCGGCATGCTGGCCCTTTCCATGCTGGTGTTGGCGCTGACCGTCAGCCTGCTGTGGCTCAAGCTCGCGCTGATCGGCGGCCTCGCCCTGCTCGGGGCCTGGATCATCACCCGGCCGGAGCCGGCCCTGTGAGGGTGCTTTGAGCTCGGGGGGCGCGGCGCCGTACAATGGTCGCAATTCTCGACAGGAGCACCACGCATGTCCGATCCCCAGGCGACCTACCTGAGCGACTACCGTCCCCCCGCCTACCGCGTCACCCATGCCGACCTCACCTTCGACCTCGACCCCGCCGCCACGCGGGTCAAGGCACGCCTGCACCTGGCGCGTCACCCGGAGCGTGAGCCGGGTGAGCCGCTGGTGCTCGACGGTGAAGGGCTGTCCCTCAAGGCCATCGCCCTCGACGGCGAGCCGCTGGAGGCGGACGAGTATGCGGTAGACGACAAGCGCCTGACGGTGCACCGGGTGCCCGAGGCGTTCCACCTCGACACCGAGGTGGAGATCGCCCCCGAGGCCAACACCGCCCTGGAGGGGCTCTACCTCTCCAACGGCATGTACTGTACCCAGTGCGAGGCCGAGGGCTTCCGGCGCATCACCTTCTACCCGGACCGCCCCGACGTCATGGCGACCTTTTCCACCACCGTGATCGGCGGCGACAGCGAGCCGGTGCTGCTCTCCAACGGCAACCCGGTGGAGCGCGGCGAGCTGCCGGGTGGGCGCCACTTCGTCACCTGGGAAGACCCCACCCCAAGCCCAGCTACCTGTTTGCCCTGGTGGCCGGCGACCTCAAGAAGGTCGAGGATGCCTTCACCACCGCCAGCGGGCGCGAGGTGACCCTGCAGATATGGGTCGAGGAGGAGAACCTCGACAAGACCGATCACGCCATGGCCTCGCTGAAGCGCGCCATGCGCTGGGACGAGCAGGCCTACGGCCGCGAGTACGACCTCGACCTGTTCATGATCGTGGCGGTCAACGACTTCAACATGGGCGCCATGGAGAACAAGGGGCTCAATATCTTCAACTCGGCGGCGGTGCTGACCCATCCCCACACCGCCACCGACGTCGCTTTCCAGCGGGTCGAGAGCATCGTCGCCCACGAGTACTTCCATAACTGGTCCGGCAACCGCGTCACCTGCCGCGACTGGTTCCAGCTCTCCCTGAAGGAGGGCTTCACGGTGTTCCGCGACCAGTGCTTCTCCGCCGACACCAACTCCCCGGCGGTCAAGCGCATCGAGGACGTCGCCTTCTTCCGCACCGCCCAGTTCGCCGAAGATGCCGGCCCCACCGCGCATCCGGTGCGCCCCGACCACTACATCGAGATCGGTAACTTCTACACCCTCACCATCTACGAGAAGGGGGCCGAGGTGGTACGCATGCTGGCCAACCTGGTGGGCGAGGAGGCCTTCCGCCGCGGCGCCGACCGCTATTTCGAGCGCTTCGACGGCCAGGCGGTGACCATCGAGGACTTCGTCGACTGCATGGCCGAGGCCTCTGGCCTGGACCTTTCCCAGTTCATGCACTGGTACTCCCAGGCCGGCACCCCGGAGATCGATGCCTTCGGCGAGTACGACTACGCCAAGGCCGAGTACCGACTGATCCTGCGCCAGCGCACCCCGGCGACCCCCGACCAGCCCGACAAGCAGCCGCTGCACATCCCGGTGCGCCTGGGCCTGGTGGGCACCAAGAGCGGTCGTGACCTGCCGCTGACCCTGGATGGCGAAGCGCTGGGCAGCGACGCCGTGATCCACCTGCGCGAGGCGGAGCAGGAGTTCCTGTTCACCGACGTCTCCGAGGCCCCGGTGCCCTCGCTGCTGCGCGGCTTCTCGGCCCCGGTGAAGCTGCGCTTCCCCTATGGCCGCGAGGGACCTGGCCTTCCTGCTGGCCAACGACTCCGACGGCTTCAACCGCTGGGATTCGGGCCAGCGCCTGGCCATGCTGGCCCTGGACGACCTGATCGCTGCCCATCGCAACGGCGTCGAGAAGGTGATGGACCCGCGGGTCACCGAGGCCTTCCGCGGCCTGCTCGAGGGCGAGCCCGAGGATCGTGCGGTGCTGGCCGAGATGATCACCCTGCCCAGCGAGGCCTACATCGCCGAGCAGCAGCCGCTGGTGGACGTCGATGCCATCCACGCCGCCCGGGAGTTCATGCGTCGCGGGCTGGCCACGGCACTGCGCGATGACTTCCTGCGCGTCTACCGCGAGAACCAGGATGACAGCCCCTATGCGCCCACGCCGGAGCAGATCGCCCGGCGCAGCCTGAAGAACGTGGCGCTCGCCTATCTCATGGCCATCGAGGACGAGGACGGCGTGCAGCTGGCCCGCGAGCAGTTCGAGGCCGACCACAACATGACCGACGTGCGCCATGCCCTGACCCTGCTGACCCACAGCAGTCGCGACGAGCTCAGCGAGCCGGCGCTCAAGGCCTTCGGCGAGAAGTGGGCCCACGACCCGCTGGTGATGGACCAGTGGTTTGCCATCCAGGTGTCACGCCCGCAGCCGGACGTGCTCGAGCGGGTGAAGTTCCTGATGCAGCACCCGGCCTTCTCGCTGAAGAACCCCAACAAGGTGCGCGCCCTGATCGGCACCTTCGCCGGCCAGAACCGGGTCAACTTCCATCGTATCGACGGTGAGGGCTACCGCCTGCTGGCCGACACCGTGATCGAGCTCAACCGCCTCAACCCGGAGATCGCCGCACGGCTGATCACCCCGCTGACGCGCTGGGCGCGCTTCGATGAGCAGCGCCAGGAGCTCATGAAGGGCGAGCTCGAGCGCATCCGGGCCGAGGAGCTCTCGCCCAATGTCTATGAGGTCGTCGAAAAGGCCCTGGCCTGAACCTCCGCGTCTTCAACGAAAAGCGCCGCCCCTCGGGGCGGCGCTTTCACGTCTGGGTGAGCGTCAATATATCAGCCAGCTCAAGACGACGAAGCCCAGCAGCAGCCATATCAGGGTGGCGACGATGGCGCGGCGGGTCAGGGCCCGGAAGGCCTTCCACAGCATCCACAGGCCGACCACCAGGATCAACAGGCTGACGATGGATGTGGAGATGCCCAGCGAGCCGGCCAGCCCCTGGAGGAAGCCTCGTGCGGAGTCGCCGATATTGGCGAAGAAGCCGGTCAGCAGGTCGACGACGAAGCGGATGATCTCGCCGAGGGTCCTGCCGATCCAGGTGAAGAACTCTTCCATGTGCGGGTTCCGGTAGCTACTCGATCAGATCGAGTACGGTACCCACGATATCATCCATTGTCACCAGGCCCACCAGGCGATTGTCGTCCAGCACCAGGGCGCGCTTGACCACGCTGTCGGTCATCAACTTGGCCACGTGGCGCACGTCCAGCGACTCACCGACGCCAATCGCCGGCTTGGCACAGATGTCGTAGACGTTGATCAGATCAATATCGCCGTTCTCGGCGACGATGGTCTTGAGGATATTGGTGTAGGTGATCAGCCCCCAGGCATCGTGGGGATCCTGCTGCTCCACCACCAGGCACTTGAGGTTGTGCTGTTTCATCAGGCTCAGGGCGTCGCGCAGAGTGGCGAAGGGTGACACCGTCACCACATCGCGCATCATGATGTCCTTGACCAGCATCGTGTTACTCCATTGGTGGGAAAAGGATCAGGCTTCGTGCCTCAGGCGCTCCTCGAAGCGCTTGATCTGCGACATGTCGATACCGCCGAGGTGCTCCACGGGCAGCGTCATCACCAGCCCCTTGGAGTCCTCTCCTGAGGGGCTGAGGAGATCCCGGATGGCCTTGAGCACCTTGAGCGACAGCCCCTTCTCCAGGGTCATCAGCATCACGCTCTGGCTGCCTTCGTAGGTCAGGCCGAAGAAGGTCTTCTTGCGTTCGCCGCCGATGCCGCGGCCCGACATCAGGGTCATGCCCACGGCACCGGCCTCGGTGGCGGCATCGATGCACTCCTGTTCCATCTCTTCTGGCACGATGGCCACCAGCAGGGAAAACTTCATGGCGGTGTCTCTCTCCTGTGAGCCATTCGCTCCATCAGAATGGCATAGCTCATCACGGTCACGATAGGAAATATCGAGGCGAAGGCGATCAGGCCGAAGCCATCGATCAGCACGCTGCGCCCCTCGATCTGGCCGGCCAGGCCGATACCCAGGGCGGTAACCAGCGGCACCGTCACCTCGGAGGTGGTCACCCCCCCGAGGTCGAAGGCAAGCGCCACGATGTAGCGGGGGGCGAGGATCGTCAGCACGATCACCAGCAGGTAGCCACCGATGATGTAGTAGTGGATCGAGTCGCCGCTGATGATGCGATGGACGCCGATGGTGATGCCGATGGCGACCCCGAAGGCCACCAGCAGGCGGATCACGTTGCCCTGGATCTTGCCGGCGGCGGCCTCCTCGGCCTGCTGGCCCACGGCGATCAGGGCCGGCTCGGCCATGGTGGTGGCGAAGCCGATGGCGAAGGCGAAGAGGTAGACCCACAGCCAGGTGTCGAAGGTGATGAGCTGCTCGGCCATGCTCCTGCCGATGGGGAAGAGCCCCAGCTTGAGTCCCACCACGAAAGCATAGAGGCCGATGATCACCAGGCCGAAGCCCACGCCCACCTTGAGCGGGCTGGCCAGGGAGTGGCGCAGCACGGCGTACTGGAAGAACAGCACGGTGAGGATGATCGGCAGCACGTCGCGCAGCATGCTGAACAGGTCGAGGATCATGGTCAGCAGCCCGGCGGGCTTGCCGGCCTCGCCTCCGGTGCTGACCAGCTCGGCCCCGCTAGCCAGGCTGCCGGCATCGGCATAGACCAGGATGCCGTACAGCTGGACGCTGATCATCGGCACCATGACCGCCAGCGCCACCAGGCCGAAGCCGTCGATCAGCGGGTTGCGACCGCGAATGGAGGAGGCCAGGCCGATCCCCAGGGCGGCGATCAGCGGGACGGTGACGATATTGGTGGTGACGCCACCGGAGTCGTAGGCCAGGCCCACGATCTCCTCGGGAGCGAAGAAGGTGACCATCACGACCGTGACGTAGCCGGCGATCATGTACCAGTGGATCGGGTGGCCGAGGATCACCCTCAGCACACCCAGCGCCATCACCAGTCCCACCGAGCAGGCCACGATCAGCCTCAGGGTCAGGGCGTCAATGCGCCCCTCGCTGATCTCCCGGGCCTGCTCGGCCACGGCAATCAGCGCGGGTTCGGCCACCACCGCCGAGAAGCCGATGGCGAAGCCGAAGGCCATCAGCAGTGGCACCGAGCCGCGCCGGGCGAACTGGTTGGCGAGCCGCTTGCCCACCGGGAAGATGCTGAGCTCGAGGCCCTGCAGGAAGAGCGCCACCCCCACGGCGACGATCAGCAGGCCACCGGCCATGGCCAGGCCGCCCTCCGGCCACTCACGGAACAGCAGGGCCTGGAAGGCCGCCACCACCAGGATGATCGGCAGCAGGTTACGCAGGGCATGGAGGAAGGCGTGGGCAAAGTCCCTGAGTGGTCCGGCCAAGTTCCGCTCCCTGAATGTGTGGCGTCGATGTCCTGGACGGCCCCGGTGGCCACATCCTGCTAGTCTTGTGGCAGGCGGTGTCCGGCGCCGAATGGGGGGATCATATCACCCTGGCGGTGGCATCGGCATGGGACGCCGACGATGTTGCCTTGATATGCGTCAAGTATGACTGCGCCACTACCACAAGGAGTCCGCCATGGACCTTTCGCTGATCCTGCCTGTCGTGTTGCTGGTTGCCTTGCTGATCTATGCCGTCAGCATCTACAACCGCCTGGTGGCGCTGAAGAACCGCTTCCAGAACGCCTTTGCGCAGATCGAGGTGCAGCTCAAGCGGCGCCACGACCTGATTCCCAACCTGGTGGAGACGGCGCGGGCCTACATGGCCCACGAGCGCGAGACGCTCTCCGCGGTGACCGAGGCGCGCAATGCCGCCGAGGTCGGCCTGAAGCACGCCGCCGCGGATCCCGGTAACGCCGCCGCCATGGCCGAACTGGCCGGTGCCGAGGGGGCGCTCGGGGCCGCCCTGGGGCGCCTCAACGTGGTGATGGAGGCCTATCCGGACCTCAAGGCCTCGGAGAACATGCAGCAGCTCTCCGAGACCCTGACCAGCACCGAGAATCGCGTCGCCTTCGCCCGCCAGGCCTTCAACGATGCCGTGATGCAGTACAATACCTACAAGCAGAGCTTCCCGCCGGTGATCCTGGCCGCCTCCTTCGGCCACAAGCAGGACGCCGCACTGCTGGAGTTCGAGGACAGCGCCGAGATCCAGGCCGCGCCCCGCGTAAGCTTCTGAGCGGAGGACCCGCATGGACTTCTTCTCCGCGCAGGACCGTGCCCGGCGGCTCTCCGCCCGGCTGGTCCTGCTGTTGCTGCTCGCGGTGGCGGCGCTGGTGACGCTGACCTGCGTGCTGGTGGCGCTGGCCGTGGTCCTGCTGGACCCGGCGCGCATGCAGGTTGGTGACCCCCTGGCGGCGGCGCTGGAGCCCAGGCTCTTCGCCTTGGTGGCGGGCGGCGTGGTGGCCATCGTGGTGCTGGGTGGCCTGGTGCGTCACCTGCAGTTGCGTGTCGGCGGCTATGCGGTGGCCGAGGCCCTGGGCGGGCGTCCCCTGGCCCTGGATACCCGGGATGAGGGCGAGCGCCGCCTGCTCCATGTGGTGGAGGAGATGGCCATCGCCTCGGGGATGCCGGTGCCGGCGGTCTACCTGCTGGACGACGCCGCCATCAACGCCTTCGCCGCCGGGCATGACACCCATGATGCCGTCATCGGCGTGACCCGCGGCGCCATCGAGCATCTCGACCGTGACCAGCTGCAGGGCGTCATCGCCCATGAGTTCAGCCATATCCTGCATGGCGACATGCGCCTCAACCTGCGCCTGGTGGCCCTGCTTCACGGCATC
The DNA here is from genome assembly GCA_018401555.1 of Halomonas sp. Classification (GTDB taxonomy): domain Bacteria; phylum Pseudomonadota; class Gammaproteobacteria; order Pseudomonadales; family Halomonadaceae; genus Halomonas. Next base: position 41,684 of record JAGYKP010000086.1, on the reverse strand, counting down.
CTGGTGATCGGCCTGGCGGGCCGCTTCCTGCTGCGCGGGCTCGCCGGCGGACGGCGTCGGGGCTCCCGACGCGGTGGCCATGTGGCGATCATGGGGCTGGGGGTGGGGCTGATGGTGGTGGGCTACGCCGGCACCCTGTGCGGCAACCTGATCAAGGCGGCGGTGAGTCGCCAGCGCGAGTTTCTGGCCGACGCCAGCGCCGTGCAGTATACCCGCAACCCCGACGGCATCGGTGGGGCCCTCCAGACCCTGGCCGCCTACCGCCTCGGCTCGCGCCTGCTGGCGACCAACGCCGCCGAGTTCAGCCATCTCTACTTCGGCAGCGGCGTGCGCAGCCTGAGCGGATTCACGGCGACCCACCCGCCGCTGGAGGCACGCATCCGTCGCGTGCTGCCGCGGTGGGACGGCCGCCTTCCGGAACCTTTCGCACCGACGCCCAGGGCGGCTCCCGAGCCTCCTGTCTCGCCGGCCAGGGTCTCCCATGCCACTCCCGCTGGCGGGGCGGCACTGGCCGGGACCGCCCTGGGGGCCACCGCGGTGGCCAGCGTCGGCCGCCCCGACGACGAGGCGCTGGCCAGCGCCCGCCGGCGCCTGGCCGGAATCGATCCACGGCTGATCGAGGCGGCCCATGAGCCGTTCGCCGCTCGGGGGCTGGTCTATGCCATCCTGATGGGTATCGATCCGGCCAGCCGCGACGCCCAGCGTGCAGTGCTCGAGCGCCAGGCGCTGCCCGAGGTGCTGGTCGAGCTGGAGGCCCTGGCCGAGCCGCTGGCGGGCCTGTCGCCCGGCGACCGGCTGCCGCTGATCGAGCTGGCGCTTCCCGCACTGCGTGCCTTGAGCCCCGCCCAGGGGGCGCGCTTCCGTGCCTGCCTCAATGGGCTGATGGCCGCCGAGCAGGCCCCGAGTGCCCTGCAGTGGGCGCTGCACCGGCTGGTGAGGTCGGGGCTCGACGGTGAGCGCCGCGCCCACCGTGACCGGCGCCTGGCCGACCTGGCCGGTCCGCTCTCTCGCCTGCTCTCGACCCTGGCCCTGGCGGGGCAGCCCGAGCGGGATGCGGCACAGGCGGCGCTGGAGCGGATCGCCTCGGTGCTGGGCGTGGCGCTAGACCTGGTCGTCGAGCCGGCCACTCCCCGCGAGCTGGACTGGGCGCTGGAGCGCCTGGCGCGGCTGCGCAACGAGGAGCGCGCACCGCTGCTTGCCGCCATGGTCTGCTGCGTGGAGCAGGATGGTCGGGTCGAGCCTCGGGAGGCCGAACTGCTGCGGGCGGTGGCCTGGACCCTGGGGGTCCCGCTGCCGCTGGGGGGCCTCGGTGAGCCATAGGTCGGCTTGCGAGGGATGGGCCGCTCTGCTGCAATGAGCCCTTTTCGTGACGGAGACGTTTGGATGACGACTACATTCTGGAAGCCGACCCTGCTGGCCACGCTGCTGGCCCTGGGCCTGGCCGGCTGCGGCAACGGCGATGAGCAGGCGAGCGATGGCGATGCGCCCCCGTCGGCGGAGCAGGCGGCGGAGGAGCAGATGCCGGAGGAGCAGGCGCCAGCCGTCGCGGAGTCGGATGACTCGAGTGCGGATGGGCAGGCCGCGGAAGAGGCGCCTCCCGCCGAGGAGGGTGAGTCCGAGACCATGCCGGCCGACGGCGAGGTCTCCGCCGATGTCGACTCGCTGGGAGAATCCCCCGAGGACGCCCTGGAGGAAGAGGGCGCCCTGCCCGGCGAGGCCACTCGCGAGGATGTCGATGCCATCATCGAGGAGACCGAGCGGCGCTTCGAGGAGGCCCAGCAGCGCATCGACGAGCAGTTCGAGCAGGCCGAGCAGGAGGCTTCGGTACCCGAGCCCATGGAGGGCGATGACTTCGAGAGCAGCATCGACATCGACTCTTCCCTCGGTGAGGATCCGCTGGCCGCTGAGGGTGCGGGCGAATCGGATATCGACGCGATCATCGAGGAGCAGGAGCGTCGCTTCGAGGAGGCCCAGCGTGAGCTGGAGCAGCAGTTCGAGGAGATGGAGCGGGAAGTGCCGGAGTTCGAGGACTTCGACGTCGAACCCATGGAGGGTGAAGCGACCGGTGATGAGGCCGTCGCAGAGTAACGCACCGCCGGCCCGGGCCTCGCACGCCGAGGGCCCGTTTCAGGGACCCGTCACCAGCAGCAAGAAGGCCCACCATCTGGTGGGCCTTGCTCGTTGGTTCGGCGGCGCCGTTCCGTCGAGTTGACGCTCAGTCGGCGGGCCGGATGTTGGAGGCCTGAAGGCCCTTCTTGCCCTGGGTCACCTCGAAGGTGACCTTCTGGCCATCCTGCAGGGACTTGAAGCCTTCAGCCTGAATCTCGGAGAAGTGCGCGAACAGGTCATCGCCGCCGTCGTCCGGGGAGATGAAGCCGTAGCCCTTGGTGTCGTTGAACCACTTGACAGTGCCAGTTGCCATTTGTCGATTTCCTTAACATACGGATGGTGTTGCCGGCGCCAGCGCGTCGATCGCGCCATTGCCGCGGTGCCTGGCAGGTGAGGAAGGCAGTTTCCACTGCCATGATTTCCGCCGACCAGCGCATCGATCGCGGTGCCTCGGCCAGACTTGCGCACGCTGCGTGACGCAGGGAGACTATGCCGAGCCCGCAATGTCACTCTAGTTGGAAAGCCCGGGGGCGTCCAGCGCGCCCGGGCCACTGTTCCCACCACCCTCGAGATCGCCATGTCCGCAACCCCACTCACCTCGCGTGACACCCACAGCATGCTGCTCGGTTACCTGCTGTGGCTGTTCGGCTTCCTCGGTGCCCACCGCTTCTACTACGGCAAGCCGGTGACCGGCACCATCTGGTTCTTCACCCTCGGCCTGCTGGGTATCGGCTGGCTGATCGACCTCTTCCTGATTCCGTCCATGGATCGCCAGGCGGACCTGCGCTTTACCCCGGGGCCCATCAACTACTCCCTGGCCTGGCTGCTGCTGACCTTCCTCGGGGTCTTCGGGCTGCACCGCTTCTATCAGGGCAAGTGGCTGACCGGCATCATCTATCTGCTGACCTTCGGCCTGCTGGGGCTGGGCGTGCTCTACGACTTCTGGACCCTCAACGACCAGATATCGATGCGCCACGCACGCCGTGCGGGGTAGCCCGGTCCGATGTTGATCGACGACCAGTTCTGGACCTTCCTGGTGGCCATCACCCTGCTCTCGATCAGCCCGGGGGTGGATACCCTGCTGGTGATACGCAACACGACCAGGGGCGGGGTGCGCGATGGGGTGCTGACCAGCCTGGCGATCTGCTGCGGGCTCTTCGTGCATGCCGCCGTCTCGGCCCTGGGCATCTCGCTGATCCTGCTGCAGTCGGCCTGGGCCTTCGGTGTGCTCAAGCTGGCCGGCGCCGCCTACCTGATCTGGCTGGGGATCCAGGCCCTGTTGGCGGCGCGCCGCCAGCAGGGCCTGCCGGTGGCCGGGGTCCGCGGCGAGCGTCGTGCGGTACCCGCCTGGAAGCCCCTGCGCGAGGGGCTGCTCTCCAACGTGCTCAACCCCAAGACCGTGGTCTTCTACATGGCCTTCCTGCCCCAGTTCATCGCCCCGGGGGATCCGGCGCTGGCCAAGTCGCTGTTCCTGGCCGGGGTGCACTTCGTGATCGCCAACCTCTGGCAGGTGGGCGTTGCGCTGATGGTGGGCGGGGCAGGGCGGCTGCTGGCCAGCCCCGCCTTCGCGCGCTGGCTCAACGGGCTCACCGGCGCGGTGCTGATTGCCTTCGGTGTCAGGTTGGCGCTGGAGCGCTCCCCGGCTGACGCCGGGAGCTGGAAGAACGCCTGCTCCGCGAGGAAACCCTAGCCGCAAGCCTGGTGGCAAGACCTTGGCACGCTACGGCTAAAGGCATGGCACGGCTTACGGCTTACGAGCTTACGTCTTCCAGCATACGGCACGGCTTCAGTTCCTGGCCAGCAACGAGCCGTCGTAGCGCACCGTCTTCTCCGCGGGAGTGAGCATCGAGACCCCCTCGCTGTTGCCGCCGTTGGCCAGGCTCTCGAAGATGGCCCGATAGGTGAGCACCGCCTGCACGTAGTTGCGCGTCTCGCGGAAGGGAATGCTCTCCACGAAGAGGTCGAACTCCCGGGGAGCCCCCTCCTCGAGCCAGCGGTCCACGCGGCCGGGGCCGGCGTTGTAGGCCGCCGTGGCGGCCAGGCGGTTGCCGCGATAGCGCTCGAGCATGTCGCGGATATAGGTGCTGCCCAGGCGGATGTTGGTCTGCGGGTCGAGCACGCCGTAGGCGCCGGGGTCGGCGATGCCCAGCTGGCGGGCCAGCTGGGTGGCGGTGCCGGGCATGACCTGCATCAGCCCGCGGGCGCCGGCCGGGGATACCGCTTCGGGGTTGTAGGCGCTCTCGCGTCGGGCGATCCCCATCAGCAGGTAGGGGTCGACCCCCGTCCTGCGCCCCCACTCCATGAAGTGCTCGCGATAGGCCTCGGGAAAGCGCCATTCGAGGGCGTCCCATAGCTGGCCGGCGATGGTGGTCTGTACCAGCTTGGCGTGCCAGCCGCGGCGCTGGGCATAGTCGCCCAGGGCGCGGGCGTCCCGTGGACCGGCCCGGCGCACCGCCGCGTACCACTCGCTGGCGGCCAGTCCCGGCTCGTCGATCCGCAGCAGGGCCTCGGTGCGCCTTACCGCGGGCCAGCCAGACACCTGTTCGCGGTAGGCGGCGTCGAAGGTGTTGCGTTCCATGTTGAGGGCGTAGGGGCGGCCCAGCCTGTCGGCGGCAGAGAAACCGTAGAAACTGCGGCCCTCGGCGGCGGCCGGATAAGCGCGCCCGGCGCTGGCCTCGTCGCCGAGCTGCTCGTAGGCGCGCCCCAGCCAGTACTGCCAGCGTTCGTCGTGACGGGTCTGCTCCGGCATGCGCTGGACCCAGTCGATGACGCCTCGCCAGTCGCGATCGGCCAGGGCGGTGCGTACCCGCAGCTCGAGCAGTTCGGGCTCCGGCAGGTCGGGGAGGGCGGCGTCGACCCAGGCGCGATTGGCCCGCACGTCGCGCACCAGCGAATAGAAGATCAGGTCACGCTGGATCGCCTGGCGGTGCTCGACCGTGAGCTTCAACCGCGGGGCGATCTGGCGCCAGGCCCTCAGTGCCTCCTCGGTATCGGCGCGCACGTAGCCATGCATGGCGGCGGCGAAGAACGGGCCGCTGCCGCGGCAGTCGGGGCCGAGGCAGTCGGGGACCCGGGTGATCGCGGCGTAATCGTCCTGTACGCGGGTCATGGCCTCCTGGGCGGACTGCCAGCGACTGCCCAGCTGGCGCCCCAGATAGCTTGCCAGGCCACTCTCGCCGGCCTGCCAGGCGAGCATCTGACGCTCCCAGACCTGCTGTTCGCCGATCTCGCCGCGGCTGCGCGGGGTGTCGAAGAGGCTGTCGCAGGCCTCGGGCTGGGAGCGGCCGACGCGCCACAGCTCGCGGCCTCCCGCGGTGGCAGTGGCGGGGTCGCGGCCGAGCAGGGCGGTGTAGTAGTGGCAGCGCCGGGCGGTGCCTTCGGGCTCCCGTCGGCGACCTCCAGCAGGTAGGCATGGCGTTCGGCCTGGCCATACTCGTCGATGGCCTGACCGCGCATCCAGTCGGCGAGGGGGGAATCGGCGTGGTCGGCGATGAATGCCAGTACCCGCTGTGGCTCGACATCCGGCAGGGCGGTCTCGCAGGCGGTGATACGCCACGTAGCCGGCCAGCTCATGGTCGCGAATGGCCGCCTCGTCGACCTTGTGCCAGTCGCCGGCCCGGGCGGCCTGCAGTGCCTCGCGCATGCTGCGGTCATCGGCCTGGGCCAGCAGTGGCAGGCAGGCCAGGGTGGCGGCGGCCAGCGCACGCCAGGAAACGGGGAAGCGCAGGGACATGGGAACCCTCCAGCGTCGATTCTCGTGCAAACCACCATCCTCGCCGATGGGGGGACTCGGGGGTAGTGTCGCCCGCTCACGACAGCGCGTCCATGCTGTTGTCGTGCCAGTGAATCGCTTATCTTGGCATTCTGTTCGTTGACCTTGGCAAGGAGGGGCCCATGGCAGGCAAGGGCGGCAAGCTGAAGACGCGGCTGCGCGGGCGTTCCCGGGTGATCGGCCAGATCACCCGGGCCCTGCGGCTGTTTGTGCCGATGCTCGGCGACGTGTTGCGCGGTCGCTATCGCCCCGTGCCCTGGGCGGCCATCCTGTGGATGCTCGCCGCGCTGGTCTATCTGGTCTCGCCCCTGGACCTGATCCCCGACTTCCTGGTGCTGGTGGGCGTACTCGATGACGCGGTGATCGTCGGCTGGCTGCTGACCCGGGTGGACAGGGCCCTGGGCCCCTATCGCGCCTGGCGCGAGGGCGGTGTCGATTCAGGCGAAGACGGCACCGCCGGGGCCTGATACGATCGTTTGATCGCCTGATAATCACACCACCCCCTAGCGAGCCGCGTCATGCACGAAGATTCATCACCCGACAGCGCCGACTGGCGGCGCGCCCTGACCCGCTTCGTCAACGTGATCCCGCATACCCGCGAGCTGGACCTCGAGGTGCTCGAGGCGTCGCCACGGCTGACCCGCATGCGCCTGCCCTGGCACGAGGACTTGCTGGGCGACAGTGCTCGCGGCCTGGTCCACGGCGGGGTGCTGACCATGCTGCTGGATACCGCCTGCGGTTCGGCGGTGCTGCCCGCGCTGCCCGCGCCGGAGGTGTGTCCGACCCTGGACCTGCGCGTCGATCACTTCCGCCCGGCGGTGGCCGGCCTTGACCTGCTGGTGGAGGCGCGCACGCTGCGCGTCACCGCTTCGGTGGTGTTCACCGAGGGACGGGTCTGGCAGTCGGGGCAGGGTGACGTGGCCCGGGCCGTCGGCAACTTCGTGCGGCTGGGGCCGCGCAACACCCCGCCGGAGTTCGCCCAGGCGCTGTTTGCCGAGGAGGATGACCATGCCTGAGGGTATTCATGGTGTGGAGTGGCTGGCCAGGACCCGTGATGATCGCGATCTGGCGCCGTGGCTCGAGCTGATGCCCTATGCGCGGCGCATCGGGGTCTCGGCGCAACCGGAGCCCCAGGGCGAGGGGCTGCTGTTCCGCCTCGACCCCAGCCGGGCAACGTCGGCAACGTGATGCTGCCGGCACTGCATGGCGGCGTGGTAGCGGCCTTCATGGAGACCGCGGCGACGCTCGACCTGATGCTGGCTTCCCGGGAACCGCGCCTGCCGCGCATCGTCGATGTCTCCATCGACTACCTGCGTACCGCTCGCCTGGTGCCTACCTATGCCCGATGTTCGTTGCTGCGCGAGGGGCGGCGCCTGGCCAATGTCACGGTCACCGCCTGGCAGAAGGATGCCGCCGCGCCGGTGGCCACCGCGCGGCTGCATTTCGTGCTGGGTGACCCCGCGAGCCATCAGGAATGACTCGCCTCGAGGCTTGAAAAGCGCCATCGCAACCCCATATCGACTGCCAGTTCCGAGTCGGTGGCCCGTCCACCGTCGTCATGTCGAAAGAAGGGGTTCACGCTACATGACTACCGCCACGCAACATGAAGAGACCCTCGGCTTCCAGACCGAGGTGAAGCAGCTGCTGCACCTGATGATCCACTCCCTGTACTCCAACCGGGAGATCTTCCTGCGCGAGCTGATCTCCAATGCCGCCGACGCCTGCGACAAGCTGCGCTACGCGGCGCTGGACAACGACGCCCTATACGAAGGCGACAGCGAGCTGCGCATCGAGATCGAGCATGATGCCGCGGCGGGTACCGTGACCGTGCGCGACAACGGCATCGGCATGAGCCGCGACGAGGTGATCGGTAACCTCGGCACCATCGCCCGCTCCGGCACCGCCGAGTTCCTCAAGCAGCTCTCCGGCGAGCAGCAGAAGGACGCCCGCCTGATCGGCCAGTTCGGCGTGGGCTTCTACTCCGGCTTCATCGTCGCCGACGAGGTCACGGTGCGCACCCGCAAGGCGGGCAGCGACCACGCCGAGGGCGTCGAGTGGCGCTCTCAGGGCGAGGGCGAGTTCACCGTCGCCGACATCGAGCGCGAGGCCCATGGCACCGAGATCGTGCTGCACCTCAAGGCCGATGCCAAGGAGTTCGCCGACGACTTCCGCCTGCAGAGCCTGGTGCGCAAGTACTCCGACCATATCGAGGTGCCGGTGCGCATGCCGAAGGTCGAGAAGGCCCGCGACGAGGAGGGCAACGAGATCGAGGGCAGCGAGACCGTCACCTGGGAGACCGTCAACGAGGCCACCGCCCTGTGGGTGCGCCCCAAGAGCGAGATCTCCGACGACGAGTACCAGGCCTTCTACAAGCACGTCGCCCACGATTTCAGTGACCCGCTGACCTGGAGCCACAACAAGGTCGAGGGCAAGCTCGAGTACACCAGCCTGCTCTACGTGCCGGGCCGGGCGCCCTTCGACCTCTATGAGCGTGACGGCGCCCGGGGCGTGAAGCTCTACGTGCAGCGCGTCTTCATCATGGACGACGCCGAGCAGTTCCTGCCGCTCTACCTGCGCTTCATCAAGGGCGTGCTGGACACCCGCGACCTGTCGCTCAACGTCTCCCGGGAGCTGCTGCAGCAGGATCCCAAGGTCGAGAAGATCCGCTCCGCACTGACCAAGCGCGCGCTGGACATGCTCAAGAAGCTGGCCAAGGACAAGGAGGCCTACCAGACCTTCTGGAACACCTTCGGCAGCGTGCTCAAGGAGGGCCCGGCGGAGGACTTCGCCAACCGCGAGAAGATCGCCGGCCTGCTGCGCTTCTCCACCACCCATACCGACAGCGCCACCCAGGACCAGTCGCTGGCCGACTACGTCGAGCGCATGCAGGAGGGGCAGCAGAAGATCTATTACATCGTCGCCGACGGCTTCAACGCGGCCAAGTCCAGCCCCCACCTGGAGATCTTCCGCAAGAAGGGCATCGAGGTGCTGCTGCTGCATGACCGCATCGACGAATGGCTGATGAGCCACCTCACCGAGTTCGACGGCAAGAGCTTCGTCGACGTGGCCAAGGGCGAGCTCGACCTCGGCGAGATCGAGGGCGAGGAGGAGAAGAAGGCCCAGGAGGAGACCGCCAAGGCCAAGCAGGACCTGGTCAAGCGGGTCAAGGAGGCGCTGGGCGAGACCGTCCAGGAGGTCAAGGTGACCCATCGCCTCACCGACTCGCCGGCCTGTGTGGTGTTGCCCGAGCACGAGATGGGCTTCCAGATGCGCCGCATCATGGAGGCCGCCGGTCAGCCACTCCCCGAGGTCAAGCCGATCCTCGAGCTCAACCCCGAGCATGCGCTGGTGGCTCGCCTCGAGGGCGCCGAGGCCGAGGGTTTCGCCGACCTGGCCCATATCCTGCTCGACCAGGCGATCATCGCCGAGGGCGGCCATCTCGATGACCCGGCCGCCTACGTCAAGCGCCTCAACGCGCTGTTGAGCGCCTGACCCCGCCAGCCTTTTCGCCCTTGCAGGCCGCCTTCGGGCGGCCTGCGCGCTTCTGTCACTTGCCTTTTTCCCGGTTTCCGGTCAGCGTCGGTTTATTCCAGTTTTTCAGCGTGATGCTGCTGGATTGCAGGCGCCTTCGACGGAGATTCGACGGTTGTGCAATGCGGCATTGTCAGGTATGAATAAAAGGACTGCCCTATGCATGATTTCAATAACCAACCGGGAGATCCAACGTGAAGATTGGTGCACCCAGGGAGCTCGCCAAGGGCGAGGCGCGCGTCGCGCTGACCCCTGACAGCGCGAAGTTCATCCAGAAGCTTGGACATGACTGCCTGATCGAGAGCGGTGCCGGCGTGGCCGCCGGCTTCGACGACCAGGCCTACCGTGACGCCGGCGTCAGCGTCGTCGACGGCGCCGAGGCGCTGTGGTCCGACGCCGAGGTGGTGATCAAGGTCCGCGAGCCCGAGGAGTCGGAGGTCAAGCACCTGCGCCAGGGCCAGACCCTGATCAGCTTCTTCTGGCCGGCCCAGAACGAGGAACTGCTCGAGAAGTGCCGTGCCCAGGGCGCCACCGTGGTGGCCATGGACATGGTGCCGCGCATCTCGCGGGCCCAGAAGATGGATGCCCTGTCATCCATGGCCAACATCGCCGGCTATCGGGCGGTGATTGAGGCGGCCAATCACTTCGGGCGTTTCTTTACCGGCCAGGTCACTGCCGCAGGCAAGGTGCCGCCGGCCAAGGTGCTGGTGGTCGGCGCCGGGGTGGCGGGTCTGCCGCCGATCGGCACCGCCACCAGCCTGGGTGCCGTGGTGCGTGCCTTCGACGTGCGCCCCGAGGTGGCCGAGCAGATCGAGTCCATGGGCGCCGAGTTCCTGTTCCTCGACTTCGACGAGAGCCAGGATGGTGCCGAGAGCGGCGGCTATGCGGCGCCCTCCAGCCCCGAGTTCCGCGAGAAGCAGCTGGAGTGCTTCCGCGAGCAGGCCCCGGACGTCGACATCGTCATCACCACCGCGCTGATCCCCGGCCGCCCCGCGCCCAAGCTGTGGCTCGAGGATATGGTCAAGGCCATGAAGCCGGGCTCGGTGATCATCGACCTGGCGGCCGAGAAGGGCGGCAACTGTGACCTCACGGTGCCCGACGAGAAGGTGGTGACCGACAACGGCGTGACGGTGGTCGGCTACACCGACTTCCCCTCGCGCATGGCGACCCAGTCGTCGCTGCTCTACTCCACCAACATTCGTCACATGCTCACCGACCTGACGCCGGAGAAGGATGGCCAGATCGTCCATGACATGGAGGACGACGTCATCCGCGGCGCCACGGTGGCCCACGCCGGGCGAGATCACCTTCCCGCCGCCGCCGCCCAAGGTCAAGGCGATCGCCGCGGCCAAGCCCAAGCCCAAGGAGAAGGAGCCGACACCCGAGGAGAAGAAGGCCGCCGAACTGGCTACCTTCAAGGCGCAGACCAAGCGCCAGGTGACCCTGCTCGGGGTGGGCGGCGCACTGATGCTGCTGCTCGGCCAGGTGGCCCCGGCCTCCTTCATGCAGCACTTCATCGTCTTCGCGCTGGCCTGCTTCGTCGGCTTCCAGGTGATCTGGGGCGTCAGCCACTCGCTGCATACGCCGCTGATGGCGGTGACCAATGCCATCTCCGGGATCATCATCCTGGGGGCAATCCTGCAGATCGGTTCGGGCAGCGGGCTGGTGACGCTGATGGCAGCCATCTCGGTGCTCATGGCGACCATCAATATCGTGGGCGGCTTCCTGGTGACACGCCGGATGCTGGCCATGTTCCAGAAATCGTGAACCGCGGAGACAACCCATGCTGAGTCAAGGATTCGTGTCTGCCGCGGCGATCGCGGCAAGTGTACTGTTCATCCTCTCCCTGGGGGGATTGAGCAATCAGGAGAAGGCCAAGCGGGCGGTGTGGTACGGCATCGTCGGCATGGCGGTGGCGGTGTTCTTCACCGCCTTCGGCCCGGGCATCGGCGCCTACGGCTGGATGATCCCGATGATGGTCATCGGCGCCGGCATCGGCGTCTATGTGGCCAAGAAGGTCGACATGACCGAGATGCCGCAGCTGGTGGCGGCGCTGCACAGCTTCGTCGGCCTGGCAGCGGTCTTCGTCGGCTGGAGCGCCGACCTGGAGCGGCGTCGCGTGCTGGCGGCCCGCGCCGTCGATGCGCGGTACCGAGCAGTTCTCGGCCTTCGCCGGCCCTGGTGGCCACCAAGGCGCCGGACGAGCTGATGTTCCTGCAGATCGAGGTGGTGCTGGGTGTGTTCATCGGCGCGGTGACCTTCACCGGCTCGGTGATCGCCTTCGGCAAGCTGGCCGGCAAGGTCGACGGCAAGCCGAAGCAGCTGCCCGGCGGGCATATGCTCAACGCCGGCGCTGCGGCGCTCTCGCTGCTGCTCGCCATCCTCTACCTCAATGGTGCGGGCTTCTGGACCCTGCTGCTGATCGCCGCCCTGGCGTTCTTCATCGGCTACCACCTGATCATGGGCATCGGCGGCGCCGACATGCCGGTGGTGGTGTCGATGCTCAACAGCTACTCCGGCTGGGCCGCGGCGGCCATCGGCTTCACGCTCTCCAACGACCTGCTGATCGTCACCGGCGCCCTGGTGGGCTCCTCCGGTGCCATCCTGTCGTACATCATGTGCAAGGCGATGAACCGCAACTTCGTCAACGTCATCCTCGGTGGCTTCGGTGGCACCCAGGGGCCGGCGGCGGAGATCGAGGGCGAGCAGGTCGCCATCGACGCCGGTGGCGTGGCCAGCGCCCTCAACGATGCCGACAGCGTGATCATCGTGCCGGGCTACGGCATGGCGGTGGCCCAGGCGCAGAACGCGGTCAGCGAGCTGACCCGCAAGCTGCGCGCCGCGGGCAAGAACGTGCGCTTCGGTATCCACCCGGTGGCGGGTCGCCTGCCCGGGCACATGAACGTGCTGCTGGCCGAGGCCAAGGTGCCCTACGACATCGTGCTGGAGATGGACGAGATCAACGACGACTTCGCCTCCACCGACGTGGTGATCGTCATCGGCTCCAACGATATCGTCAATCCGGCGGCCGAGGAGGATCCCAACAGCCCCATCGCCGGCATGCCGGTGCTGAAGGTGTGGGAGGCCAAGCAGGTGTTCGTCAGCAAGCGTGGCCAGGGGACCGGCTACTCCGGCATCGAGAACCCGCTGTTCTTCAAGGAGAACACCCGGATGTTCTATGGCGACGCGCGCAAGAGTCGTCGATCGACTCCTGCTGCACGCTGATCGACTGAGCAGGCTCCACCCAGGCGCCAGGCCGGCTTCGGGCCTGCACCTCCCGACGCCCGGGCCGGTCACGGTCCGGCGTTCTTCGCTACACATCCCCCATCCATACAACTTCCTGCGGGGTTCATCCATGGCAGAGGAACGCATGCGCGTGGCGGTGCTCGGGCGGCGGCCTTCGGCACCGCCCTGGCCAGCATCGCCGCCGACAACGGAGCCGAGGTGCGCCAGTGGCTGCGCGACCCGGCGCTGGCCGAGCAGATCAACCGCGAGCACGTCAACGGACGCTACCTGCCCGACTACGCCATCAATCCGGCGGTGGTGGCCTCCACCGAGATGGCCGAGGTGCTGCCCGGGGCGGGCCTGGTGCTGGTGGCCATTCCCTCCAAGGCCTTTGGCGAGGTGGTGCGCCAGGCGCGCCCCCACCTGACCCCCGACCAGATCCTGGTCAGCACCACCAAGGGCATCCAGGAGGAGGGTTTCAAGCTGATGAGCCAGATCCTCGAGGAGGAGACCGGCTTTGCGCACATCGGCGTGATCTCGGGGCCCAATCTTGCCTCCGAGGTGGCCGACAAGCAGCTCACCGCCACGGTGATCGCCAGTGACGACCCCGAGACGCGTACCCGGGTGCAGACCGCACTCGGCTGCGACTACTTCCGGGTCTATGCCAGCAACGACCGTTTCGGCGTGGAGCTCGGCGGAGCGCTGAAGAACATCTACGCCATCGCCGCCGGCATGGCCGCGGCCCTGGGCATGGGCGAGAACACCCGCAGCATGCTGATGACCCGGGCGCTGGCCGAGATGAGCCGCTTCGCCGTCTCCCAGGGTGCCAATCCCATGACCTTCCTGGGCCTGGCCGGGGTGGGGGACCTGATCGTGACCTGCTCGTCGCAGCTCTCGCGCAACTACCGGGTCGGCTACGCCCTGGGCGAGGGGCGCAGCCTGGACGAGGCCGTGGATGCCCTGGGCCAGGTCGCCGAGGGGGTCAACACCGTGCGCCTGGTGCGCGACAAGGCGCGCGCCGAGGGCATCTACATGCCGCTGGCCGAGGGGCTCTACCAGGTGCTGTTCCGGGGCGTGCCGGCCAAGGAGATGGCACGGCTGCTGATGCTGGGCGAGCAGAGCAGCGATGTGGAGTTCGTGCTGGCGCGGGAGGACGTGCAGCGCGCCCACCGCGAGCAGGATGGCGACAAGCAGGATGCCAAGGGTGGTGGGCATGGCTGAACGGCTGCTGATCATGCGCCACGGCGAGGCGGGGCCGGGCCGCCCCGACGTCGAGCGTGAGCTGACCGGCCATGGCCAGCAGGAGGTGCGACGCATGGCGGCCTGGCTGGCCGACCGCGACGACCTGGCCGGCCTGCGCCTGCTGGCCAGCCCCTACCGACGCGCCCTGCAAAGCGCCGCGGCGCTGGCCGAGGCGCTGGAGGCAGAGATCGAGACGCTCCCGCTGATCACGCCGGACGACCCGCCTCAGGCGGTGGCCGACTGGCTGCTCGGAACAGACGCCCGGACGGCCACTGCTGCTGGTCAGCCATATGCCGCTGGTCGGGGCGCTCACCGGGCTGCTGGTGGAAGGGCGAGCGGATCGTGGCCTCGCCTTTCCCACCGCCGGGTGGCGGAACTCGAGGCTGAGGTGTGGGCGGCGGGCTGCGCCCGCCTGGCGCGCTGTGACCTCGGCCGATCTCTGGCCGAGCCGCCAGATCAGCCCCAGGAGGGCGCCGCTAGATCAACCCCGCCATCTGCAGGCCGAAGGCGCCCAGGGTGATGGTGACGCTGGCCATCAGGGTGGTCAGGGCGATGATGTTGGCGGTGAGCATCGGCGTTACCGCCCATCGCCCTGGCCATCACGAAGGCCGCCGCCGCGGTGGGACTGGCGAAGAACAGGAACATCACGCCCAGTTCGCGCCCCTCGAAGCCGGCCAGCCAGGCCGCGGCGGTGGCCAGTATCGGAATCACCACCATCTTCATCAGGCTGGCGCTGAGCGCCACCGCGCCGGACGCCTGGAGGGCGCCGAAGGAGAGGGTGGCGCCGATGCAGATCAGCGCCAGCGGCAGGGTCAGGGAGGCGAAGTAGTCTCCCGAGGTCAGCAGCCAGCCGGGCAGCGGTGGCGCCAGCAGGGCCACCGGCAGCGCCGCCACCACCGCGAGGATCAGCGGGTTGCGCACGATAGTGCACGAGGATGTCGCGCCAATCGACCCGGGCCTCGTCGCGGTAGGTGGCCAGGGCCACCACCGAGAAGGCGTTGTAGGTGAGGATCACCACGCCGAGCAGCAGGCCACCGGCGGAGAGGCCGTAGTCGCCATACATGCTGGCCGCCAGCGCCAGGCCGACGATGCGCCGCAGTTGCCGCGGAAGGCGCCCTGGATGTAGCTGCCGCGGTCGGCCCGGGCCACGCGCAGCGCCGCCCATCCCCACACGGCCAGGAAGCTGCCCAGGGTGGCCAGGGCGAAGACGCCAAGCAGCCGCGGGTTGAGGGTCGCCTCGAGGTCGGCACGGATGATGCTCAGGAAGATCAGCGTCGGCAGGGTGGCCTTGAACACCAGCTGGGAGGCGGTGGTGACGAAGGCCGCATCGATCCAGCGGGCGCGCTTGAGTCCCAGGCCGATGAAGACCATGGCGAAGACCGGCAGGGTGATCTCCAGGGTCGCCTGGAAGATCGCCAGGGCCTGCATCAGCGCACCAGCCAGAAGCCGACCACCACGGCGGCGAGGACGGTGGCGAAGAAGAGTCGGTTGCGGATCCGGGTATCGCGGGGCTTGCGGGCGGTCACGGGGGCTCCTGGTTGCGGGGGGACGACTTGGCGAAACATGGTAATCCCGTTAGCCTGCTACCACCAGGCGCCCCACCCGCGCCGCGCTTCTCCCCGGATCAGGAAACGCCGATGACGCCCGCCGAGACCGACCGCCCCACGCTGCTGTTCGCCCACGCCAATGGTTTCCCCGGGGTCTGCTATCGCAGCTTCCTGGCGCCGCTGGGCGAGCGTTTCGTGCTACATCCGCTGGATCGGCTCGGCCACCACCCCGACTTCCCGGTGGGCCACAACTGGCTGGCGCTGCGCGACGAGCTGCTCCACGCCCTGGAGGGTCTCGAGACACCGGTGATCGGCGTGGGGCACTCCATGGGCGGCGTGCTGATGGCCATGGCCGCCGAGGCGGCGCCGGCACGCTTCCGCTGCGTGGTGATGCTCGACCCGCCGCTGATGCTGGGCACTGGATGCCTGGGGGATGAGGGTCGCCAAGCAACTGGGCCTGGCGGATCGCGTCACCCCCGCCGGCAAGAGCCTGGGGCGGCGCACCACCTGGCCGGATCGCCAGGCGATGCGCCACTACCTGCGGCGGCGCGGAGCCTCTTCCGGCGCTTCCACCAGCGGCCGCCCTGCACGACTACGTGCCCAGGCGTGGTACCCGGCAGCTCGACGACGGGCGCGCGGTGCTGCTCTACGACCCGGAGATCGGGTGCAGATCTTCCGCCACCCATGCCGGACCACCTGGGCGACCTCCCGCGCCGGGCTGCGGGTCCCTCACGCGGTGCTGGCCGGCGCCGAGTCCGACCTGCTCACGCCGCGACGGCGGCCGCCGCCTGCGACGCCACGGGGTGCCGGTGCACCCGGTGCCCGGTACCCACATGTTTCCCATGGAGCATCCCGACGAGGCGCGGCAGGGCCTGCTGGCCGTGCTCGATGAGCGTTGCTCGGGGAGGCAGCATGAGCGCGCCACAGACCCTGCGTCTGGCCGGGGGGCGCCTGGCGGGACTGGCCTGGGGGGAGGAGGGCGCCCGCCGTGGCTGGCGCTGCACGGCTGGCTGGACAATGCCGCCAGCTTCTCGCGCCTGGCGCCGCCGCTGGCCGAGCGGCTGGGCGTGCGGGTGGTGGCCATCGATTTCGCCGGCCATGGCCACTCGCGCCACTCGCCCGGGGACTATGCCATCTGGGACTACTGCGACGACGTGCTCGACGCTGCCGATGAGTTGGGACTCGAAGCGGTCACTCTGCTGGCCCACTCCATGGGGGCCGGGGTCGCCTGCCTGACCGCCGCAGCCCTGCCCGAGCGGGTGGCGCGGCTGGCGCTGATCGATGGCCTGGGCTCGGTGACCACGCCTGCCGACGAGGCCCCCCGGCAGCTGCGCCGGGGGCTGCTGGGCCATCGCCGCCCGCCCTCAGGCGGGGCGCGCTATGCTGATCAGGAGGAGGCCGTGGCGGCGCGGGTCAAGGGGGGAGCGACCCCGGTGGATGCCGACACCATCCACCCGGTGGTGGCCCGTAACCTGGAGGCGCTGCCGGACGGGCGCCTGGGCTGGCGCACCGACCCCCACCTGGTGCGCCCCTCGCCGGTGCGCTTGACGCCCGAACAGGTGGTGGCCTGCCTGGCGGGGATCGAATGCCCGGCGCTGCTGGTTGAAGGAGAGACCGGCATTCTCGGCGAGAAGGAGGCGGCGCGGGTGGCGCGCGCCGCGCTGCCGGGGCTCCAGCGCCGGGTGCTGCCGGGTGGACACCACCTGCACCTGGAGCCGACGCGGTGCGGCGGTAGCCGTGCCATCGTCACCTGGGCAAAGGCGTGATCGGGGAGCGATGAGAAGAGCGTGTTCAAGAGCAGGCGGGTGGCACAGGAGAGTCGGATCGTGAGCGACAAGAGCGGGGCGTTTCCTCAGGGGAAGCGCGTGGCGCTGGTACTGGGCAGCGGCCGGGGCGCGTGGCTATGCGCATATCGGCGTGATCGAGGAGATCGAGCGGCGCGGCTACGAGGTCGTGGCGATTTCCGGCTGTTCCATGGGGGCCCTGGTGGGGGGCGTCTACGCCGCCGGCCAGCTGCCGGCCTACCGCGACTGGGTGTGTCGACTCGATTACTTCGACGTGCTGCGCCTGGTGGATGTGACCTGGAGCCCCATGGGCGCCATGAAGGCCAACAAGGTTATGAGCAAGCTGGAGAGCCTGGTGGGAGATGCCCGCATCGAGGACCTGGCGATCCCGGTGACCACCGTGGCCACCGACATGAACCGCCAGCGTGAGGTGTGGTTCCAGAGCGGCCCGCTGCTCGAGGCGATCCGCGCCTCCATCGCCGTGCCCGGGGTGATCACCCCGGTGCACCGCGGCCAGCAGGTGTTGGTCGACGGCGGCCTGCTCAACCCGCTGCCGATCATTCCCTCCGTGTCGGCCGACGCCGATCTGGTGATGGCGGTCAACGTCACCGCCCACAGTCCACGGCCGGTGACCCTGGAGGAACTGCTGCCTCCCGAGGCTGCCCGCAAGGAGCGGGAGCGTGAGGCCGCCCGCGATGCCTCGGGGAACGAGTTTACCGCCTGGATCGACGAGGTGAAGAACGCTGCCAGCCGCTGGTTCGATGGCCTGGGCGCTGTCGGAGGCAGCACCGACGGGGAGGCCGACGAGCCGAGTGAAGTGGCCAGTCGCCGTCGCCAGTGGGGCCGACTGGACATGGTGCTTGCCTCCTTCGATATCACCCAGGCGGCGCTGGCCAAGTACAAGGTGGCGGGCTATCCACCGGACGTGCTGATCGAGGTGCCCAAGACGGTGTGCGGCGCCTACGAGTTCCATCGCGCCGAGGCGCTGATCACCCTGGGGCGCCAGCTGGCGGTGGAGGCGCTGGATCGCTATGAGGGTCGCAACCACCCGGGGTGGGGCGGGCGTGGCATCATCGTCGGCCCCAGCCTGCCGGACGGCAAGCCGCCGGTCGAGTAGGTGGGCGCTAGCGTTCGCCGCGCCGGCGCAGCAGCACGTAGACGGCGCCGGTGCCGCCCTCGGCCTCCACGGCCGAGCAGAATGCCAGCACGCCGGGCCACTCGCGCAGCCAGGCGTTGACGTGGCTCTTGATCACCGGGTAGTTGCCGTCCACGCCCCAGGCCTTGCCATGCACCACCAGCAGGCAGCGGCGACGTTCTGCGGCGGCGTCGCGCAGGAAGCCCTCCAACTGCTCGCGCGCCTCGTCCAGGGTGTAGCCGTGCAGGTCGAGACCCGCCTCCCAGGCCATCTCACCGCGCTTGAGGCGGCTGGCGGGTGCGCCACGGCAGGTCGGGCAGGGCGAAGTCGAGGTATTCCGAGGGGCGTACCGCCTCCACGCGGCCGTCGGAGGTGCGTCCCCTGGCGCTGTCGTCGCCCGCCGCCTGGGCAGCGGCCCGGCGCGCCGCAGCTGACGGGTCCTCGCGCCGCGGGCAGCCCGGATCGGCACGGTTGCGCTTGATCGGCTTTACCCCGGCCTGGTGCAGGGCCTGGCGGAAGGCGCTGATCTCGTCGTCGTCCGGGCGGTGGCGGTCTCGGCTCATGGGGCGCAGTCGGTTGGCGTGGGGCGTCCAGTATACCCGGCGTGGCGTGGCTGTGAACCGGCGGGCCGGGTTACAATCAATCCCCCTACTTTCTCGACCCTCAGGTGCTCCCTTGGCCGATCAGCACGCCCCGCGCTCGACCTCCACGCTTACGCTTACCGACGAGCGGCTCGCCGCGGAACTCGTCACCCTGCGCGACTGCCTGCGCTGGGCGGCCAGCGAGTTCCACCTGGCCGGGCTGTTTCATGGCCACGGCAGCGACTCGCCCTGGGACGAAGCGGTGGCCCTGACCCTGGGCGCGCTGCACCTGCCCTGGAATGTCGACCCGGCGGTGCTCGACGCCCGCCTGCTGCCCATGGAGCGCAGCCGCATCGTCGCCCTGGTGCGGGAACGGATCACCGGCCGGCGTCCGCTGCCCTACCTGCTCGGCGAGGCGTGGTTCGCCGGCCTGCCCTTCGACGTCGACGAGCGGGTGCTGATCCCGCGCTCGCCCATCCGCCGAGCTGGTGGAGACGGGCTTCGCCGCCTGGTTCCCCGAGGAGCCGCCGGAGGGGGTGCTCGATCTGTGTACCGGTTCCGGCTGCATCGGCATCGCCACGGCGCTGCACCTGCCCACCTGCGCGGTGGATCTCGCCGATATCAGCCAGGAGGCGCTGGCGGTGGCCCGCCAGAACATCAGCCGCCACGATGTCGGTGCGCGGGTGCGCGCGGTGCAATCGGACCTCTTCGAGGCGCTGCCGGGCCGCTATGACCTGATCGTCTCCAACCCGCCCTATGTGGATGCCCGCGACCTGGCCACCATGCCCGCGGAGTTCCGCCACGAGCCGGCCCTGGCGCTGGGCGCTGGCGCGGATGGCCTGGATATCGTGCGGCGCATCCTGCGTGAGGCGCGCAGAGCACCTGACCGACCGCGGCGTGCTGATCGTCGAGGTGGGCAACTCCGATCACCACCTGGAGGCCGCCTTCCCGGAGGTGCCCTTCCTGTGGCTCGACTTCCGAGCGCGGCGGCCAGGGGTGTTCGCCCTCACCGCCGATGAACTCGACGCCCATGCGGCGTCCTTCGCCTGATTCACCGACCCCGATCACTCGAGGAGCGCCCATGTCCGGCAACACCTTCGGCAAGCTGTTTACCGTCACCACCTTCGGCGAGAGCCATGGCCCGGCGCTGGGCGCCATCGTCGATGGCTGTCCGCCGGGGCTGCCGATCAGCGAGGAGGACCTGCAGCACGACCTGGATCGCCGTCGTCCGGGGACCTCGCGCCATACCACCCAGCGCCGCGAACCCGACCGGGTAAGGATCCTCTCGGGTGTCTTCGAGGGGGTGACCACCGGCACCTCGATTGGCCTGCTGATCGAGAACACCGACCAGCGCTCCAAGGACTACTCGAAGATCAAGGACCAGTTCCGTCCCGCCCACGCCGACTACAGCTACCATCACAAGTACGGCATCCGCGACTATCGCGGCGGCGGTCGCTCCAGCGCCCGGGAGACCGCCATGCGGGTGGCCGCCGGGGCCATCGCCAAGAAGTACCTGGCGGCCCGGGGAGTCATGGTGCGTGGCTACATGAGCCAGCTCGGTCCCATCGAGATCGCCTTCAAGAGCTGGGAGGCAGGTGGATGCCAACCCCTTCTTCTGCCCGGATCCGGACCGCGTGGAAGAGCTCGAGGCCTACATGGACCAGCTGCGTCGTGACCAGGATTCGGTGGGTGCCAGGATCAGCGTGGTGGCCGAGGGCGTGCCCCCGGGGCTTGGCGAGCCGGTGTTCGACCGCCTGGATGCCGAACTGGCCCATGGCCTGATGAGCATCAATGCGGTGAAGGGCGTGGAGATCGGTGACGGCTTTGCCGCCGTGGCCAGCCGTGGCAGCGAACACCGCGACGAGATGACCCCCGAAGGGTTCCTCTCCAACCATGCCGGCGGGGTGCTCGGTGGCATCTCCAGCGGCCAGGCGATCATCGCCCACCTGGCCCTCAAGCCGACGTCGAGCATCACCACGCCGGGGCGCAGCATCGATGTCCACGGCAACCCGGTGGAGGTGGTCACCCGGGGGCGCCACGACCCCTGCGTCGGCATCCGCGCCACCCCCATTGCCGAGGCGATGATGGCGCTGACCCTGATGGATCACCTGCTGCGCCACCGCGCCCAGAACGCCGAGGTCAGCGTGGCCACGCCGGTGCTGCGCTGAGCGTCGTGACGCCAGGGGCATGGCGCAGGGGCCATGCCGTTGAGGGCAGGCCCGAAGGGGCTGCTACACTGCGGGACAGACCAACGGACAGGGCTTGAACCATGAAGATCAATGTCGAGTTTGACCTCACTCCCGACGAGTTTCGCCAGGCGCTGGGCCTGCCGGATGTGGCGGCTTTCCAGAAGGACCTGCTGGACCGGATCCAGAAGCAGATGGAGTCCGGAGTCGAGGGGTACGACCCGATGAGCCTGATGCAGCCCTTCCTGCAGCAGGCCGGCATGGGGCAGGGCATGACCCAGGGGCTCTCCCAGGGCCTGTCCCAGGGGCTCTCCAGCTTCGGCACCTACCAGCAGATGATGCTCGACATGCTCAAGCAGGCCGGCCAGTCAGCCGGCCAGGCCCGGTCATCGGAAGCCGAGGGCAAGGGTGGCGATTCCGGTTCGAAGGCAGCCAGTGCTTCCGCCTCGGACAGCGGCAAGGCCTCCAGCCGTGCCAAGGCCAGCAAGGGGACCTCGACCTCCAGCACCCGCTCGCGGACCAAGCGCGAGAGCTGATGGCGGCAAGTCGCCTTCCAGCGTCTTGCCGCCATAATCTTGCAACAAGGGCGGTGGCAGACTACGCTTTGTGCAGTGCAACATTGTGGGCAGGTCGTCCACCACTGACCACCGTCCGGGAGGACATCTCATGCAAGACAAGATGATCGAAAGCTTCAACGAGCAGACCCGCAAGTTCTTCGAGCCGATGCGCAAGCTCAACTCCCTGATGCTGGACAACATGGAGAAGCTGTCCCAGTACCAGATGGAGTCCATGAAGCGCTACAGCCAGATGGGCACCGAGCGCATGCGCGATGCCAGTGAGGTTCAGGATGCCGACAGCCTGCGCGACTTCGGTACCCGCCAGGCCGAGATGATGAACCAGCTCTCTCAGCAGATGATGGAGGATGCCAAGGCGCTCTCCGAGATGAGCGTGGAGTTCAAGGCCGAAATGGAGAAGCTCTTCACCGAGCAGGCCAAGGCCATGGGCGATGCCGCCAGGCAGCAGTCCGGCCAGGCCGACAAGGCCGAACCGGCCAAGGCGCAGTCCTCGCGGGGCGGCAGCAGCAAGAGCTGAGTGCGCGTCATGAGCGCTGCAGGCGCAGCGCAATCCGGCCCCTGACGGGGCCGCTGCATTCAGGCCGCCGTCCTCTTCGCGAGGGCGGCGGATAGTGCTATATGAAGTCGGCATGGCGTGGCCGACGCACCGGAGGGTTCAATGCAGCCAGGGGTTCAAGCACCGACACAGGCCGAGCTGGAGGCGTGGAATGCACAGCTCCAGCAGATCGGCGAGGAGTATCGTCACCTGATGGGCGACCTGCTGGAGCGCATGGTGCCCAGTGATGCCGCCGATTCGGTCTATGAGGATATGCGGAACAGCTTCCAGGCGGCGGCCGAGTCGCTGATGGGCAATCCGCCCCAGCTGTGGCAGACCCAGGCGCGCCTGATGCAGGATCAGTTCCAGCTGTGGCAGAACGGACTGCGGGCCATGACCGGCGAGCAGGTCGAGCCGCTGGTGACGCCGGGCAAGGGGGATCGCCGCTTCAAGGACGAGGCCTGGACCCAGGATCCCTACTACCTGGCGATCATGCAGCAGTACCTGCTGTTCTCGCGCCTGGTAGAGGAGCTGATCGACGGCCTGGACCTGCCCGCGGAGCAGAAGCATCGGCTGGCGTTCTACGCCCGCCAGATGGTCAACGCCATGTCGCCCACCAACTTCGTCGCCACCAATCCCGAGGTGATGCGCAAGACCATGGAGACCCGCGGCCAGAACCTGGTCGAGGGACTGGCCCGGCTGCGCCACGACCTGGCCAACTCCGCCGAGGGCCTGAACGTCACCATGACCGACCGCAGCGCCTTCGAGGTGGGCAGGAACATCGCCGTGACCCCGGGCTCGGTGGTCTACGAGAACGAACTGATCCAGCTGATCCAGTACGCGCCCACCACCGAGCAGGCCTACAAGACGCCGCTGCTGGTGATTCCCCCCTGGATCAACAAGTACTATATCCTCGACTTGCGCGAGGACAACTCCTTGGTCAAGTGGCTGGTCGACCAGGGCCATACGGTATTCCTGATCTCCTGGCGCAATCCCGGTCCCGGACAGCGCGACCTGACCTGGGCCGACTACATGCAGCTCGGCCCCATCGCCGGCATGGAGGCGATCGAGCAGGCCACCGGTGAGAAGTCGGTGAACCTGCTCAGCTACTGCGTGGGCGGCACCCTGGCGGCCTCCACGGTGGCCTACCTGACCAGTACCCGTCGCGGGCGCAAGGTGAAGTCGGTCACCTACATGACCACCCTGCAGGACTTCCGCGATCCGGGCGAGATCGGTGTCTTCCTCAACGAGCCGGTGCTGCAGGGCATCGAGGCCAAGATGGAGCGCGACGGCTATCTCGACGGCCGGGCCATGGCCTTCAGTTTCAACCTGTTGCGCGAGAACGACCTCTTCTGGTCCTTCTATATCAGCAACTACCTGAAGGGAGACGTGCCGGCCCCCTTCGACCTGCTCTACTGGAACACCGACGGCACCAACCTGCCGGCGGCGACCCACGGCTGGTACCTGCGCAACATGTACATGGAGAACCGCCTGGTCCAGCCCGGTGGCATCGAGCTCGATGGGGTCAAGATCGATCTGCGCAAGATCTCCACCCCGAGCTACTTCCTCTCCACCCGCGAGGACCATATCGCCCGCTGGAACAGCACCTACTACGGCGCACTGCTGCCCAAGGGGCCGGTCAAGTTCGTGCTCGGTGGCTCGGGACACATCGCCGGGGTGGTCAACCCGCCGCACAAGAACAAGTACGGCTTCTGGACCAACGACGCGCTGCCCGAGAGCCACGAGGAGTGGCTGGCCGGCGCCGAGCAGCACGAGGGCTCCTGGTGGCCGCACTGGCAGGCGTGGATGACCGAGAACGGCTACGCCGACCCCGAGAAGATGGTGCCGGCACGCCAGCCCGGTGACGGTGAACTCGACATCCTCGAGCCGGCCCCGGGGCGCTACGTCAAGATGACCATTCCCGAGGTGGTGGGCGAAACCCCGGCTTCGCCGGGAGCTTAAAGCTGTAAGCTATAAGCTGTAAGTAGAAGCGCCCAGCCGACTCATCGGCTGGGCGCTTCTTTTCTTCCCGCAAAGATCTGGCTCACGGCTTGCGGGCTTACGGGCTTGCGGCGCGGTTGCAGCCCCGGCAATACCAGCAGCGCGGCGAGCAGCCAGGTGGGCCAGCTGCCGGTGCGGGTGAAGGGGGTGAGGCCCTGCATCGGGGTCACCTCGCCGGCGAGGCTGGCGATCTCGAACTGTGGCGCCCGGGCGGTGATGCGGCCGCGCTCGTCGATGATGGCGGTGACCCCGTTGCTGGTGGCGCGGATCACCTGGCGGCCGTTCTCCAGGGCGCGCAGGCGGGCCATCTGCAGGTGCTGCAGGGGGCCGATGGAGCGTCCGAACCAGGTGTCGTTGGACACCGTCAGCAGCAGCGCCGCGTGGCGCGCCTGTGCCGCGACCCGATCGGCGTAGATGATCTCGTAGCAGATGGCGTTGCCGATGGTGGTGCCGGCGGCACGCAGCGGCGCCTGGCCCTCCGGCCCCGGTGTCATCGCCGGCATCGGCAGGTCGAAGAAGGCGATGGTGCCGGCGAGCAGGCTCTCCAGGGGCAGGTATTCACCGAACGGCACCAGGTGCGTCTTGCGGTACTCGCCCTCGACATCGCCCAGCCCGATCACGCTGTTGTAGTAGAGCCCCTCGCCGTCGCGCTGCAGGATGCCGGTGAGCAGGGCGGTGTCGGGAGCGAGGTTGGACTGTACCCGCTCGAGGATCGGTCGCGCCTCGCGCTCGAACATCGGTAGCGCCGCCTCGGGCCAGACGATCAGGTCCGGGTCATCGTCCTGCGCGCGGGTCAGCTCGCTGTAGCGGTTGGCGGCCTCGCGCTGGCCCTCGGCGGTCCACTTGATGGCCTGGTCGAGGTTGCCCTGCAGCAGCGCCACCCGCAGCGGCCTCGCCGGCGGGGCTCGTCCACTGGGCGGGCAGCGCCAGGGGCACCAGCCACAGGGCGGCGGCGATGGGAAGGGCGGCCCACCAACGGCGACGCAGCAGCTCGACCCCCAGGCTGCCGGTCAGCGCGGTGATCAGCGAGAGCAGGTAGACCCCGCCCACCGGGGCCCAGGGGGCCAGCGGGGAGTCGACCTGGGAGGTGCCCAGCAGCAGCCATGGAAAGCCGGTGAACAGCCAGGTGCGCAGCCACTCGCCGAGGACCCAGGCGCCGGCGAAGCTGAGCCAGGCCAGTCGTGGGCCGGTGAGGCGACGGTAGAGCCACAGGGTCACGGCGGGGAAGAGTGCCAGGCCGGCGACGAACAGCACGGTGAGGAGCAGCGCCAGGGGCACGCCGGTGTAGCCGTAGTCGTGGATCGACACATAGACCCAGGAGGCACCGGACCCGAACAGCCCGAGCCCGTAGCTCCAGCCGCGCAGGGCGGCCTGGCCGGGTGTCAGGGTGTGGATGCCGAGGTAGACCAGCCCCGCGGCCACAGGGCCCAGCCACCAGAGCTCGAAGGGCGAGGCGGTAAACGTGGTGAGGATACCCGCCGCGGCTGCCAGCAGGCAGCCGACGGCGGGGGAGAGAAACGCTGGCATCTTGGCCCTCCGTGGCAGGCGCGTCAGTCGTTGTCGTCGAGGCCGTCGTCCTCGTCGCAGGGCTCGGCCTCGAGCAGTCGGATGCGGCGGTTGTCGGCGTTGAGCACCGTGAACCGCCAGCCGCCGATGACGGCGTGCTCGCCGCGGGCGGGCAGGTGGCCGAAGCGCTGCATCACCAGGCCGCCGAGGGTGTCGAACTCCTCGTCGGAGAAGTGGGTCTCGAAGCGCTCGTTGAAGTCCTCGATGGGTGTCAGGGCGCGGATGGCATAGCGTCCCTCGCCCAGCTCGCGAATATCCTCCTCCTCGTCGGCGTCGTGCTCGTCCTCGATCTCGCCGACGATCTCTTCGAGGATATCCTCGATGGTGACGATGCCGGCGGTCCCGCCGTACTCGTCGACCACGATCGCCATATGGTTGTGGGTGCTCTGGAACTCCTTGAGCAGGCTGTTGAGGCGCTTGGATTCCGGCACGAAGAGGGCCGGGCGCACCACTTCCTCGAGGCGGAAGGGCCTGCCGTTCTCCTGGCCGCTGCGCAGCAGCGGCAAGAGGTCCTTGGCCAGCAGGATGCCATTCACCTCGTCGAGATTCTCGCCGATCACCGGATAGCGCGAGTGACCGGTCTCGAGGATGACCGGCAGGTACTCCTCCAGGGGCTGGTCCATGGCGATGGCGGTGACCTGGGAACGCGGGATCAGCACCTCGCGAACCTGCTGGTCACTGATCTTGAGGGCGCCTTCGATGATCATCATGGCGTCCTGCTCGAGCTTCAGGCGGCCCCCCGCCTGGCGCAGGAACTCCAGCAGCTCGTCCCGGGAGCTGGGTTCGTCGCTGTCGCTGGAGAGCGCCCCCAGCAGTTTCTCGAGCCAGGAGCGGTTGCCCTGGCTACTCGATCGGTCTTCGCTCATGAGTCGGTTCTCTCGTCCTCGGGTGCGGTCCGGTAAGGGTCGGCGATGCCCAGTTCGGCCAGGATCTCGCGCTCCAGCGCCTCCATGGCCTCGGCCTCGTCATCCTCGAGATGGTCATGGCCGAGCAGGTGAAGGGTACCGTGAACCACCATGTGAGCGTAGTGATCGTGCAGCGACTTGTCCTGCTCGGCGGCCTCGGCGGCCACCACCGGGTGACAGATCACCAGGTCGCCGAGCAGCGGCAGGCTGACGCCGGGCGGGTTCTCGAAGGGGAAGGAGAGCACGTTGGTGGGGCGGTCCTTGCCGCGATAGTCGCGGTTCAGTGCCTGGCTCTCCTCGGCGTCGACCAGGCGCACGCTGAGCTCGCTGTCGGCATCGACCACATGCCGGGAAAGCACCGCACCCACCCAGGCCTCCAGCTCGGCCTGGCCTGGCAGCCCTTCGGCAGCGATGGCCACCTGACGGTCGACCCGGGGCTGGTTCATGACTCGCCTCGCTCGCGGTCGAGACGCTCCAGGCGTTCCTGACGCTCTCTGACGCAGGGCCTCGCGCTCCTGCTCCTGGCCTCCTTGCGGCGCGCTCGGCGGCCTCCTGCTCGGCCTCGAAGCTGTCGTAGGCCTCGATGATGCGCTGCACCAGCGGGTGGCGCACCACATCCTTGGCGGCGAAGTGGGTCACGCCGATGCCGGAGGTGCCCTTGAGCACCTCGAGGACCTGGATCAGCCCCGAGCTCTGGCCACGGGGCAGGTCGACCTGGGTGACGTCGCCGGTGATCACCGCGGTGGAGCCGAAGCCGATACGCGTCAGGAACATCTTCATCTGCTCGCGGGTGGTGTTCTGGCTCTCGTCGAGGATGATGAAGGCGTTGTTGAGGGTGCGCCCGCGCATGTAGGCCAGCGGGGCGATCTCGATCACCTGGCGCTCGATCAGCTTGGCCACCTGCTCGAAGCCGATCATCTCGTAGAGGGCGTCGTAGAGCGGGCGCAGGTAGGGGTCGATCTTCTGGGCCAGGTCGCCGGGCAGGAAGCCGAGCTTCTCGCCGGCCTCCACCGCCGGGCGCACCAGCAGGATGCGGCGCACCTCCTGCTGGTTGAGGGCCTCCACCGCCGCGGCTACCGCCAGGTAGGTCTTGCCGGTACCCGCCGGGCCGATGCCGAAGTTGATGTCGTGGGCGCGGATGCTCTGCACATAGCCCTGCTGGTTGAGGCCGCGGGGCTTGATCAGGGTGCGCGGCGTGCGGATCAGCACCTCGGCTGTGTCGGCATCCCCCTCGTCCTCCTCGAGCGCCTGCTGGCCGGACTCCTGCAGGAAGAGGTGCACGGTATCCGGCTCCAGGTCGCTGGCCTCGGTCTCGCGGTAGAGGTGCTCGAGCACATTGGCGGCGGCCTTGACCCGGTGGATGGGCCCGGCCAGCTGGAAGATGTTGCCGCGGTTGCGCAGGGTGATGCCCAGGCGCGACTCCACCAGCTTGAGGTGCTCGTCGCGCTGGCCGCAGAGGTTGGCCAGGCGGCGCGGGTCGTTGGGCTCGAGGGTCAGGGTGATGATGCGGTTGGCCTGGGAGGCTGGCTGGCTCAAGACGGGCGTGTCCCCTGGATGATGAATGTGTAGGCTCAGCTTACTGCCCCGGCGTTTGCCGGGGCAATGCATGATAGGGCTCATCGCATCCGGACTGTGGTGCTAGAGCCTAGGCCTGCCGCCGGCTTAGCCCCCGAACAGCAGGACTCTCAGTAGATCTCCGGCGAGGCCAGCTCGCCGCGCAGGGAGTTGGGCAGCGCCTCGCTGATCTCGACGTCGACGAAGTAGCCGATCAGCTCGGTGGGGTTGGGGGCACGGAAGTTGACCGCCCGGTTGTTCTCGGTGCGGCCAGAGAGCTGCCCCGGGTCCCGCGGCGCGAAGCCGGTGACCAGGATGCGCTGGGTGGTGCCCACCATGCGCCGGCTGATCTGCATGGTCTGCTGGTTGATGCGCTCCTGGAGGATCGCCAGGCGCTGCTTCTTGACCTCCTCCGGGGTGTCGTCCTCGAGCGAGGCCGCCGGGGTGCCGGGGCGTGCCGAGTAGACGAAGCTGAAGGAGTGATCGAAGCCGATGCGATGGATCAGGTCCATGGTGGCCTCGAAATCCTCTTCCGTCTCGCCGGGGAAGCCGATGATGAAGTCCGAGGAGAAGCTGATATCGGGACGCAGCGCGCGGATGCGCTCGAGCTTCTCGACATACTCCTCCACGCCGTGGCCGCGCTTCATGGCGGCCAGCACCCGATCTGAGCCGGCCTGTACCGGCAGGTGCAGGTGGCTGACCAGCTCGGGGATCTCGCCATAGGCCTCGATCAGGCTGTCGGAGAATTCCACGGGATGGGAGGTGGTGAAGCGGATGCGATCGATGCCCTCCACCGCCGCCACGCAACTGATCAGCTCGGCCAGGTCGATCTCGTCGCCCAGCTGGTTGAGGCCGCGGTAGGCGTTGACGTTCTGGCCGAGCAGGTTGATCTCGCGCACGCCCTGGTCGGCCAGATGGATGACCTCGTCCATCACCGCCTCGAAGGGCCGCGAGACCTCCTCGCCGCGGGTGTAGGGCACGACGCAGAAGGTGCAGTACTTGGAGCAGCCCTCCATGACCGAGACGAAGGCGGTGGCGCCGTCGGAGCTCGGCTTGGGCAGGTGGTCGAACTTCTCGATCTCGGGGAAGGTCACGTCGACCACCGAGATCTGCTCCTGCTGTCGCGAGTCGAGCATGGAGGGCACCCGGTGCAGGGTCTGGGGGCCGAACACCATGTCGACATGGGGCGCGCGCTTGCGCAGGGCCTCGCCCTCCTGGCTGGCCACGCAGCCACCCACGCCGATCACCAGGTCGGGATTGGCCTCCTTGAGCTTTTTCCAGCGCCCCAGCTGGTGGAACACCTTCTCCTGGGCCTTCTCGCGGATGGAGCAGGTATTGAGCAGGATGACGTCGGCATCGCGCTCGTCGTCGGTGAGCTCGAGCTGGTGAGATTCACCGAGCAGATCCGCCATGCGCGCGGAATCGTACTCGTTCATCTGGCAGCCGTGCGTCTTGATGAAGAGTTTCTTCGCCATAAGGATTGGGTCGTGGCGCTAGGCGCCCGACGTCTGTCACCGGTGGGTTCAGGGATGCGCGACACTCACGGCGGCGGACGCGCCGGCGGCGCGGCAATGGGATGGCGGTGGCCGTCCGGGCCATCGTTGAAAACAGGCAACTATTATACGTGCCGTGCCCGTGTGGAACCAGCCCGCCGCCTGGTCAGGACGAGTATGCTAACCTAGCGGACCCGGTCGTCGGGGTGGGGCCTTGGTCAGGTAATGACCAGCAACCCGAAAGCGGCGGTGTGGCGCTGCCAGCGGACGACTTTCCCCGGGTTGTCCCGCCGGTTGTCCACAGGAGCTGTGAATAACCATTGCGGCGTCGTTGCCGGGTATCCGGGATGCGACCGCCCCAGGGCCAGGATGTTTTCCGGCACGCCGCTTCAGTCAGTACGCTTCAGTCAGGATCATGGCATGACGACACACCACAGCACACGAACCGGCCTGGGCCTCTGCCTGGGTACGCTACTTGGCCTGCTGGCCCTGCCGCTGGCGGCCCAGGAACAGAACGATACCGTCTGGGTCTCCGACTCCCTGACCACCTATGTGCGCAGTGGTCCCACCGATGGCTACCGCATCGTTGGCACCCTCACCGCCGGCGAGCCGGTCGTGCGGCTGGAGACCAGCGGCGACTATACCCGTGTCCGCGGTCCCGGTGGCGACGACGTCTGGGTGCTCAGTCGCGAGATTCAGGAGGCCCCCAGCGCCCAGGTGCGCCTGCCCGAGCTGGAGCAGCGGGTGGCCGAGCTGGATGCCGAACTCGACGGTATCGATGAGGAGTGGGAGCAGCGTACCGCCGCGCTGCGTGAGACCCTCGAGGTTCGCGAGGCCCGGGTCGCCGAGCTGGAGTCGCGCAATCACGAGCTGGATGCCGAGGCGGAACGCTCCCGGCAGGCCGTGCGTGAGCTCGAGGCGCGCCTCAATACCCAGGAGCAGGACCTGCTGATGCGCTACTTCATGTATGGCGGTGGGGTGGCCGGTGCCGGCCTGCTGGTCGGCCTGATCGTCCCCCACCTGCCGCGTCGCCGCCGCAAGCGCGATCGCTGGTTCTGAGCGCATGGAGGAAGAGGGAGACATGGAGAACGAGTGGGCTGGCGCGCTGGCGCGAGGGGCGCATCGGCTTCCATCGTGACGCGCCGCATCCCGCACTGCGCCATCACTGGCCGCTGCTGGGCGTGCGGCCCGGC
Source organism: Halomonas sp. (assembly GCA_018401555.1). Classification (GTDB taxonomy): domain Bacteria; phylum Pseudomonadota; class Gammaproteobacteria; order Pseudomonadales; family Halomonadaceae; genus Halomonas. The sequence continues at coordinate 10,750 of JAGYKP010000086.1, read as the reverse complement.
GTCAAGGTGCTGGTGCCGCTATGTGGGAAGAGCCACGACATGCGCTGGCTGGGTCGTCACGACCACCCGGTGCTGGGCATCGAGCTGGCGCCCCAGGCGGTCGAGCAGTTTCTCGACGAGGGGGGCGAGCCCGTGTCTCGCTATCGCCAGGCGGGGTTCGAGATATGCCGCCAGGGCAATGTCGAACTCTGGTGTGGCGACTTCTTCCATTTCCATATCGCCCAGGCGGCCGAGATCGGCGCCTTCTACGATCGCGCCGCCCTGATCGCCCTGCCGCCCGCCACCCGTCAGCGCTACGCCTTCCATCTGGCCCAGCTGATTCCGCCCGGGGCCAGGGGACTGTTCATCAGCCTCAACCGGGCAGCCGGCGAGCAGCTGGCCGGTCCGCCGTTCCACGTGTCGGAAGAGGAGGTGCGCGAGCTGTTCGAGCCCAACTTCCGGATCACCCTGCTGGAGCGGGGCGATCCGGAGCCGGGCAGCGGTTTCCAGGAACATGTCTGGGCCATGGTCCGCCGCGGCCCCAGCGACTGACCCTCAGCTGGCCAGGCTCAGCGGGCCAGCAGGCGACCCAGTTCGGGATCCCGGAAGGCACGGTCCAGGCCGTCGGAGAGCAGGTCGTTGACCATCCGGCTATTGGCCTCCTGGTCCGGGCGCACGGCAAAGCTCTGGGTGCGCCGCGAGGTGTAGGTGCCGGTGTAGGTCGTGCCGCCATTGACTGCCTCGGCGACGAACACTGCCTCCATGCGAGCCTCGCCGACCACCGGGCGGCTCTGGCCGCGTGCATAGCCCAGATGGTCGAGTGTCAGGGTCAGGCTGGGGCGTCCTTCGGCGCGCTGGGTGGTGGGTTCGAAGCCCATCTCGCGCACCGCTCGCTCGGCCTCGCGTTGCAGTCGCGGCATCAGTTCGTGGGCGTAGACGGTGATGGTGGCGGTGGACATGGCGCTGCCGGTGCGGGTGCCGATCACCTCGCTGTCGCGACCGTCCGCGGCGATCACCGTGATCGTCTGGCCGCTGCCGGTCACCGGTACCTCGGCGCTGCGTTTCGGGTCAAGCTGCAGGGTCTGGGGAGCGGCGCAGCCGGCCAGCCAGCCGGTGGCGACCAGGGCCAGGGAAAGGCGAAGAAAGTGTCGACGCAGCATGGAAAGCTCCCGTATCGAGGGTGAGTTCGGGGCGCAGTATAGCGCCCGGTACTCGCTCAGGGTACGACGTCGCCTCCTCGCTTACACTGTTGTCATACGTCGAAGGAGCCGAGACATGATCCGTCCCGCCACCGCCGAGGAGATTCCCGGGCTGGTCGATATCTGGCTACGTGCCTCGATCCGTGCCCATGACTTCATTCCCGAGGCGTTCTGGTCGTCCCGCGCCGAGGCCATGGCGCGGGAGCACCTGCCCCGAGCCGAGGAGGTCGCGGTGCTGGAAGTCGAGGGCAGGGTGATCGGTTTCGCCGCCCTCAACGGCGACCACCTCGAGGCGCTGTTCATCGACCCGGAAGTGCAGAGCTATGGCCACGGTTCACGGCTGATGGCCCACGCCATGGCCGGCCACGAGCGCCTGACTCTGTGTGTCTACTCACGCAACGTGCGTGCGGTCTCCTTCTACCATCGGCTGGGCTTTCGCGCCGTGGAGGAGCGTGTCGAACCGCTTACCGGCGAGAGTGAGACCCTGATGGTCTGGGAGCGCTGAGTCGGCGCTCCGTTACCGCCGTGGCAGTCGTGCGGGGCCGGCAAAGCGCCTCCGAGTGCTCGGTCGGCGGATGCTACGTGCGGGCGAGACGATAACGTATCCTGGGGAGTGTGCGAGCCACCGGCGGCAGGCGGGTCGCCATGACCAGCGCCGCGATGGCGGCATACATGGCCCACTCGCCGAGATCGGCGCGTACCACCCACAAGAAGTGCAGCAGTACCAGTCCCAGGATGGGGTAGGCCAGCCTGTGCAGCGTCTTCCAGCGCTTGCCCAGGCGACGCATCGACCAGCGGTTGGAGGTGGCTCCCAGCGCGGCAAGGCCGACCAGCGCTAGCATGCCGACGATGATGTAGGGCCGTTTGACCAGCTCGCTGCCCAGCATGGCCCAGTCGAGTGCCAGGATGAACAGCGCGTAACTGAGCATGTGCAGGGTGGCGTAGGCCAGTGTCCACAGGCCCAGCTGCCGGCGGATCAGGGTGAAGCCCTTCCAGCGAGTGAGTCTGGTCAACGGCGTGAGGCTCAGGGTGAACAGCAGCATCCACAGGGCGCCGGTGCCGATATTCAGCAGCAGGTAGCGTCCCGGCTCGGGCCCGGCGGCGTTATTGGCCACCTGCCAGCCCCACACCACCAGCGGGGCCAGGGCCGCCAGGAATACCCCCACGCGCCACATTCGCCATCCGTTCCGGGTTGCCATCAGTAGTTCACCCGCAGATCCAGCCCCGCGTAAAGCTCGGCGACGTCGTCGGCGTAGCCGTTGAACATCTGGGTATCGATGGTATTGGGGCTAAACAGGCTGTTGGGCAGGCGCCGTTCGGTGGCCTGGCTCCAGCGGGGGTGGTCGACCTGTGGATTGACGTTGGCGTAGAAGCCGTACTCATCGGGGGCGATCTGCTGCCAGGAGTTGACCGGCTGCTCCGCCACCAGTGAGATGCGCACGATCGACTTGATGCTCTTGAAGCCATACTTCCAGGGCACCACCAGGCGCAGCGGGGCACCGTTCTGGTTGGGTAGTTCACGGCCATACATCCCCAGGGCAAGCAGCGTCAGCGGGTGCATGGCTTCGTCCAGGCGCAGCCCCTCCACGTAGGGCCAGTCGATCAGCGAGAAGGCGGAGCGCTGCCCTGGCATCTGCTCAGGGTCGACCAGAGTTTCGAAGCGCACGTAGCGGGCCTTGCTGGTGGGCTCGGCCCGCTTGATCACCTCGGCGAGGGGAATGCCCAGCCAGGGAATCACCATCGACCAGGCCTCGACGCAGCGCAGGCGATAGATGCGCTCCTCGAACTGCGACGGCCTGGCGAGATCCTCCAGGGCCAGGCGTCCGCCGTTGTTGACCTCGCCATCCACCACCACGCTCCACGGCTGGGTTTCCAGGCTGCCTGCATGGCGGGCGGGATCGGACTTGCCGGAGCCGAACTCGTAGAAGTTGTTGTAGCCGCTGGCGTCATCGAAGGGGGCCAGCCTGTCCCTTCTCGGGGTCGCTCGGGGTGACCGCCTGCCACCGGGTGGCGTCGATCTTCTCCTTCAGCCAGGCCGGCGCATCGCCGTCGGGCACATCTGCGTAGTCGGCGCTGGCGTGGGCCTGGCCGGAAAGGGCGAGTCCCGCGCCCAGCCCCGCCATGCCGCCCATGAAGCGTCGTCGGGAGAGGTAGGTGGATTCCGGTGTTACATCGGACTCGTGCAGGTCACTGGGTCTGGCAATCTTGATCAGCATGAAATGGCTCCAGTGGGGTTGTGGGCGGCAAGCTCTGGCTACTGTGACACTCTCGCATGAGATTCATTTCGAATTGGTGGGTAATTTCGTGCCATTTCAGGCCATGTCCTGCGGTGAGGCATCCGGCGCCTGCCGGTGGTGGGGCGGTCTGGTAGAATGTGCCCTCTCGTCATCGACTCGGGACCCCTGCCATGACCGACGCGACCCGCGATTTCCAGATCGCGCCCTCGATCCTCTCCGCCGATTTTGCCCGGCTGGGTGAGGAGGTGGACGATGTTCTCGCCTCCGGCGCCGATATCGTCCACTTCGATGTGATGGACAATCACTATGTGCCCAACCTGACCATCGGCCCCATGGTGTGCGAGGCACTGCGCAAACACGGCGTTACCGCGCCCATCGACGTGCACCTGATGGTGCGCCCCGTGGACCAGCTGATCGGCGATTTCATCGCCGCCGGGGCCAGCATCATCACCTTCCATCCCGAGGCCTCCGACCATATCGACCGCTCCCTGCAGCTGATCCGCGACGGTGGCTGCCGGGCCGGCCTGGTGTTCAATCCGGCCACGCCGCTCTCCTATCTCGACTATGTGATGGACAAGGTCGACATGGTGCTGCTGATGAGCGTCAACCCCGGCTTCGGCGGCCAGTCCTTCATTCCCGCCACCCTGGACAAGCTGCGCGAGGCGCGTCGGCGCATCGATGCCTCCGGCCGTGATATCCGCCTGGAGGTGGATGGCGGGGTGAAGGTCGACAATATCGCCGAGATCGCCCGGGCGGGCGCCGACACCTTCGTGGCCGGCTCGGCGGTGTTCAAGGCGCGTAACGCGGCGGACCCGCACCGTTACGACGGCGTGATCCGCGAGTTTCGCGAGCAGCTGGCCGGCGTGCGCTGAGCCGGTGAACGGGACCCGTTCCAGGCCCGACGAGTGTCCCGCGGAGAAGGTGGCGGTGTGGCACCTCTACCTGCTGGAGACCGCCGGCGGTGCGCTCTACACCGGCATCACCACCGACGTGGCGCGACGTCTCGCCGAGCACGCCGCGGGGCGTGGCGCCAAGGCGCTGCGCGGCAAGGGCCCGCTGGCGTTGCGCCACCACGAGCCGGTGGGCAGTCGCGGCGAGGCGCTGCGCCTGGAGGCCCGGATCAAGCGACTTACTGCGGCGCAGAAGCGGGACTGGTTGGTGGCGCGTGGGGCTCCGCCAAGCCTGCCCGCGGGGCAGGGGCCCCACAGAGTACAAGGAGCGAGCATGCACCCCATTCTCGATGGCATCGAACTGGTGGCCTTCGACCTCGACGGCACCCTGATCGACTCGGTGCCCGACCTGGCCATCGCCGTGGACGCGGCCCTGAGCGAATTGGACCTGCCCGTCGCCGGGGAAGCGCGGGTGCGCGACTGGGTCGGCAACGGCTCCCGGGTATTGATGGAGCGCGCGCTGCGGCATGCAGTACTCGCCGGAAGCGGCGAGGCTGATCCGGCGACTGATCTCCGAGGGGGCGCTGTGAACCCCTCCCTGGGCGCTACCGATGCCATCCCTGGCATAGGCCCCCCTCTACGATCAGTCCCCGGCGCCTCGCCTGGTGGCGCCATACCAGTGGATGCCGAAGAAGTGGACAGCACCCTGCTGGAGCGCGCTCACGCCGCCTTCCTCGAACACTACGGCCGCGACCCCGGGGCCCATACCCGGCTCTACCCGGGAGTGCGCGAGTGCCTGGATGCCCTGCGCGACCGTGGCCTGCCCCTGGCGCTGGTGACCAACAAGCCCCATGCCTTTATCGCGCCGCTGCTGGAGGGCGTAGGGCTCGACGCGCACTTCGCCCTTTGCCTGGGTGGCGACAGCCTCCCCGAGAAGAAGCCGCATCCGGCACCGCTGCTGCTTGTCGCGGCCCACTTCGATGTTTCGCCTGGGGCGTGCCTGATGGTGGGAGACTCGCGCCACGATGTCGCCGCCGGCAAGGCCGCGGGTTTCCGCACCCTGGCGGTTCCCTACGGCTACAATCACGGCGAGCCGGTGCGCGACAGCGGCCCGGATGGCGTGGTTGAATCGCTGGCGGAACTCGTTTAACGTGAGCTTGGCTAATGCTATAAGGTAGAGCCTTTTCAATATGTTATTGATATAAGACGCGGACACCCCCTCGATGACCACCCGCATGTTCACGGACAACACCCGACTCCAGCGGCGCCCCCCATGCCGCCTTCCTGTCTGCCCGGTCGCCCGCCCGGGGCGGCTGGCGATGGTGATGCTCACTCCACTCGCTTGAGCCGCGGCGCCTGGGCGCCTGCCATTGCCAACCCGTCTTATCGAGGATTCCGGGCATGATGACCCCCGAACGCTTTCATGAGCTGGCCGATGCCGGCTATAACCGCATCCCGGTCACCCGTGAGGTACTGGCCGATCTCGACACCCCGCTCTCCACCTACATGAAGCTCGCCAATGCGCCCTGGACCTTCCTGCTGGAGTCGGTGCAGGGCGGCGAGAAGTGGGGGCGCTACTCGATCATCGGCCTGCCCTGTCGCGAGCGCATCGAGGTGCGTGGTTTCAGCATCAGCCATATCGTCGACGGCGAACTCCACGGCGCCGCCGAGGTCGAGGACCCGCTGGCCTGGATCGAACAGTTCCAGGCGCGCTTCAAGGTGCCGCGCCTGGACGACCAGCCGCGCTTCGACGGTGGCCTGGTGGGCTACTTCGGCTATGACACCATCCGCTATATCGAGCCGCGCCTGCGCAGCGAGGTCGCTGCCGCCAAGCCCGACCCGCTGGGCGTGCCGGATATCCTGCTGATGGTGTGCGATGAACTGGTGGTGTTCGACAACCTCTCCGGTCGCCTGACGCTGTGGACGCATGCCGATCCGGCCGAGCCCGGCGCCTATGCCAGCGCCGTTGAGCGCCTGGAGGCGCTGGAGATTCGCCTGCGCAGCGCCACCCTCAACACCGTGAGCCCCGGCACCGGCAGCGCCGCGGTGGAGGAGGGCGACTTCACTTCCGGCTTCACCGAGGCGGGCTTCAAGGCCGCGGTGGAGACCATCAAGGAGTACGTGCTGGCCGGCGACGTCATGCAGTGCGTGCCCTCGCAGCGCATGTCGATTCCCTATCGCGCCGCGCCGCTGGACCTCTATCGGGCACTGCGCAGCCTCAACCCGTCGCCCTACATGTTCTTCCTCGACCTGGGCGATCACCAGGTGGCCGGCTCCTCGCCGGAGATCCTCACCCGCCTGGAGGAGGGCGAGGTGACCGTGCGTCCCATCGCCGGCACCCGCAAGCGCGGGCGCACCGAGGAGGAGGACCGCGCCCTGGAGGACGAGCTGCTGGCCGATCCCAAGGAGCGTGCCGAGCACCTGATGCTGATCGACCTGGGGCGCAACGACGTCGGCCGCATCAGCGAGACCGGCTCGGTGAAGGTCACCGAGGAGATGGTGGTGGAGCGCTACTCCCACGTCATGCACATCGTCTCCAACGTCACCGGGCGACTCGCGCCGGGCCTCACCGCCATGGACGCCCTGCGCGCCACCTTCCCCGCCGGAACCGTCTCCGGCGCGCCCAAGATCCGCGCCATGGAGATCATCGACGAGCTCGAGCCGGTCAAGCGCGGCATCTATTCCGGGGCGGTGGGTTACCTCTCCTGGCACGGCAACCTGGATACCGCCATCGCCATCCGCACCGCGGTGATCAAGGACGGTCAGCTGCACATCCAGGCCGGGGCCGGCATCGTCGCCGATTCGGTGCCCGAGATGGAGTGGCAGGAGACCCTCAACAAGGGGCGGGCGCTGTTCCGCGCCGTGGCCATGGCCGAACGTGGCCTGGACAACCTCGAATAGCCCGGTGGCGGAGAGACCCATGAAAGTCTGCATGATCGACAACTACGACAGCTTCACCTTCAACGTGGTGCAGTACCTGGGCGAGCTGGGTGCCGAGGTCGAGACCTACCGCAACGACGCCATCACCCTCGACGAGATCGCGGCCATGGCCCCGACCCACCTGGTGATCTCGCCGGGCCCCTGCACCCCCGACCAGGCGGGCATCTCCATGGAGGCCATCCGCCACTTCGCCGGGCACCTGCCGATACTCGGTGTCTGCCTGGGCCACCAGGCCATCGGTCAGGTCTACGGCGGCAGGGTCGTGCGCGCCCCAGGTGATGCACGGCAAGACCTCGGCCATCCGCCACTCGGGGCTCGGGGTCTTCGAGGGGCTGGAGGATCCCCTGGAGGTGACCCGCTATCACTCCCTGGTGGTTGAGCGGGCGACGCTTCCCGAGTGCCTGGAGGTGACCGCCTGGACCGATGACAATGACATCACGCCGGGGTTGATCATGGGCCTGCGCCACCGCGAGCTGGATGTGGAGGGCGTGCAGTTCCATCCCGAGTCGATCCTGACCCGCCAGGGCCATGAGCTGCTGGCCAACTTCCTGAAGCGTCGCCCCCAGGCGCCGCTGGGCCGTGCCTGATTCGAGGAGAACCATGATGCAGATGCGAGATGCCCTCGGGGCCCTGATGCGCCGCGAGAACCTCAGCTTCGCCGAGACCCATGAGGTGATGCGCCAGATCATGACCGGGGAGGTCAGCGACCCGCAGATCGCCGCCTTCCTGATGGGCATGGCCATGAAGGGCGAGACCGCCGAGGAGATCAGCGCCGCCGCCCAGGTGATGCGCGAACTGATGAAGCCGGTCCACCTCCAGGCGGACAACGTGGTGGACATCGTCGGCACCGGCGGCGATGGCGCCAACCTGTTCAACGTCTCCACCGCGGCGAGCTTCGTGGTCGCCGCCGCCGGCAGCCACGTGGCCAAGCACGGCAACCGCGGGGTGTCGTCCTCGTCGGGCAGCGCCGACCTCTTCGCCGTGGCAGGCATCCACCTCGACCTCGATGCCGAGCAGGTGGCGCGCTGCATCGAGCAGGTAGGCGTGGGCTTCATGTTTGCCCCCAACCACCACCCGGCGATGCGCTACGCGGTCGCGCCACGCCGCGAGATGGGCGTGCGCACCCTGTTCAATATCCTCGGCCCGCTGACCAACCCCGCCGGCGCCCCCAACCAGGTGCTGGGCGTCTACGCCCCGGAACTGGTGCCGCTGATGGCCGACGTGCTGCGCCGCCTGGGCAGCCGCCATGTGCTGGTGGTGCACGCCGAGGATGGCCTGGACGAGATCTCCCTGGCCCAGCCGACGCTGGTGGCCGAGCTCAAGGAGGGCGAGGTCCACGAGTACGTGATCACCCCCGATGAGCTCGGCATAAAGCGCCAGTCCCTGGACCCGCTGCGGGTCGCCTCCGCCGAGGACAGCCTGCGCCTGGTGGAGCAGGCCCTGGTGGGCGAGGGGCCGGCGGCGGACATCGTGTCGCTTAACGCCGGCGCGGCCCTCTATGCCGCCGATGTGGCCGACAGCCTCAAGGAGGGGGTGGCCCTGGCCCAGGACGCCCAGGCCTCGAAGCTGCCCCTGGAGAAGCTCAAGGAACTGGCCAACTTCACCCGCGTCTTTCTGCAGTGAGCCTTCCAACACAGCCCCCGGCTCGCGCAGCGCAGCCCCAAGAGGAGTTACCCCATGAGCGGTTCCAGTACCCCCACCATCCTGACCCGCATCCTCGCGCGCAAGGACGAGGAGGTGGCCGAGCGCTCCCGCGCTGTACCCGAGGCAGAGCTGCTGCGCCTGGCCGCCGAGCAGGGGTCGCCGCGGGGCTTCAACGCCGCGCTGGCGCGGCGCATCGCCGAGGGTGACCCGGCGGTGATCGCCGAGATCAAGAAGGCCTCGCCCTCCCGCGGGGTGATCCGCGAGGAGTTCCATCCCGGCGAGATCGCCGCCAGCTACGCCGAGGGCGGCGCCGCCTGCCTCTCGGTGCTCACCGACGCCGACTTCTTCCAGGGACACGAGGACTTCCTGATCGAGGCCCGCGACGCCTGCAAGCTGCCGGTGATCCGCAAGGACTTCATTACCCATGGCTACCAGGTCAGCGAGGCCCGCGCCATCGGCGCCGACTGCATCCTGCTGATCGTCGCCGCCCTGGACGACGCCCAGCTGACCGACCTGCACCGCCAGGCGCTAGGAACTGGGCATGGACGTGCTGGTGGAGGTCCACGACGCCCTGGAGCTGGAGCGGGCACTCAAGCTGGACCTCACCCTGGTGGGCATCAACAACCGCGACCTGCACACCTTCGACACCACCCTGGACACCACCCTGGAGCTGCTGCCGCGCATACCCGCCGGTGTCACCGTGGTCACCGAGTCCGGCATCCACACTCCCGGCGATGTGCTGCGCATGCGCGAGCACAACATCAACGCCTTCCTCGTCGGCGAGGCCTTCATGCGCGAGGCCGATCCCGGCCAGGCGCTGCGGCGGCTGTTCTTCTGAGCCATCCTGGCAAAAGAGCAGCCCAGGGGCCGGCATCTCGCCGGCCTGCCGCTTTCGGTGCCTCAGGATGTAGCAGGAGATTGTCTCCGGCGCTGCGGGACAATCTCCTTCGCCGCCGCCAGGGCATGGCGTCAGGTAGGCTCGGCGCGCCGAGCCATCGAGCCGTTAGTCACGCGGGCGTCAGAATGCCGGTGAGGCGTCGGATCGACCAGGCAGATGACCGACTCGCCGGGCTGCGGGTCGAGCTCGGCGCGGTCGCTGGCCACCCGCACATGTCCCCTGGCGTCGAGGCAGAAGAGTGCCAGCAGCCGGTCGTCGTGGTCGCGGCGATAGGCGGCGAAGTCGTGATCCTCATGCAGGCGTGCCACGCGCACCTCGGCGCCGCGGGCGACCCGGCTGGCCAGGTCGGCCCAGCTGACCTTGTCCCCGAACAGCCGCGGCAGTTCGGCCAGGTCCCGGGGACGCTGGCGCTCGGCCTGGTCATCTGCTGCTGGCCTCGATGCGAAATACCTTGCCGGGAGCGAACTGCTCGGCGAAATGCAGCGCGGCCAAGTCGTTGGCCTCGCGATAGGGCGAGAGGGGCAGGAAGTGGCCCAGGCCGGTGAGCTCCAGATGGCTCTCGGCATGTTCGGAGTGGGGCTTGCCGTAATGGACCGGCAGCCCGCCATGCCGCGCCGCCTCCAGCGCCTCCCGGTCGTGTGTCCGTCGGGGCGCACCGCCGAAGCCCGGCCTCCTGCAGGGCCAGGCCGACGGCGCGGGCCACCGGGTTGGCGCCGAGGATCAGGAACCCCCTGGCGCGGCAGAGCGTCATCACCCCCAGTGCCCTGGCGATGGGGCGTGACAGCAGGCTCTGGATCACCACGGTGGCGATGATCACCAGGAAGGTGACCGGCACCAGCATCTCGGCGCCCTCCACGCCCTGCTCCTCCAGCTTCAGCGCGAACAGCGAGGCCACCGCGGCGGCGACGATGCCGCGGGGGGAGATCCACGCCAGCAGCGCCTTCTCCCTGAGCTCGAGGCCGC
>JAGYKP010000085.1 GCA_018401555.1 Halomonas sp. | reverse complement strand
CGCCAGGAAATCGATGATCAGCTCCGGGGGCAGCCCGAACTTCTCCTTCACCCCCTCCACGTCGAGGGTCTCGTCCTTCATGGTGTTGACCAGGGTGATGTGGTCATTGACCAGCTGAGCCATGTCCTTGTCGCCGGTGGAAATCACCGCATCGCGGCCCGCCTCGGTGGCCCGGCGCGCCAGGGTGCCGATGACATCGTCGGCCTCGACCCCCTCGATGCACAGCAGCGGCAGCCCCAGCGCCCTCACGCAGTCGTGCAGTGGCTGCACCTGGTCGCGCAGGTCATCCGGCATCGGCGGGCGGTGGGACTTGTAGTCCTCGAACAGCTCGTCGCGGAAGGTCTTGCCCTTGGCGTCGAAGACCACCGCCATGGGGCTGTCCGGGTAGTCCTTGATCAACCGCTTGAGCATGTTGAGCACGCCCTTGATCGCCCCGGTTGGCAGGCCCTCGGAGGTGGTCAGCGGCGGCAGGGCGTGAAAGGCCCGGTAAAGGTAGGATGAACCGTCGACGAGAACGATGGGAGTATCGGCCATGGAGGCATCCATTGCAGCTGAGCGGAAGATGATTCTGGTCAACCATGATACGCATTGCGCGGGCGTTTTGCCGCGGCCAGTGGGCGCCAGCAGTGAGACCCCTTACACTGGGGGCAGGCTCACCATTTCACCGCCCACCGGCGGCCTGGAGGTCACCATGAACGCCCTTCGCTCGCTTACCGCCCTGCTGCTGGCCCTGGGGTTGATGCTCGCCGCCGCCTCCCCTGCGCTGGCCCAGTCCAATGAGAACCTCGAGCCGGACATCACCATCCGCCAGGAGGAGGAGCGCATCATCCGCGAGTACCGGGTCAACGGCGAGCTCTACGCCATCGAGATCCGTCCCTCTGCCGGCCCCTCCTACTACCTGGTCGACCACGACGGTGACGGCAACTTCGAGCGCCAGGAGGGCGACCGCATCGCCGTGCCCGAATGGGTGCTGAAGACCTTCTGAACAATGGAAATCGCCATCAACGGTGTAGCGAGAGGCGCCGGGGACAGGTCGTAGAGGAGGTCCGAGGACCAGGGGTGAGGAGCACTGCTCCGAACGGGCTGGCCATGGATGGCCAGCACCGGTCCTGCAAGGGAAGCGGGACGCGAGAGCGCCGCAGGGCCGAGGTAGCGTACAAGGAGGTATTCACAGCGCCTCCTCGAAGACCTGTCGCCGGAAAAGCCACGAGCGGTTCAGTCATCTGGCGGATCGACGAAGCGTGCATCACACTCGCAAGTCGCTACAATAGGCGGCTTGGCATTCCCGGGTGAGAGACACATGGCCGTATTCACACCGCTGACCGAGTCTCAGGTCGAGGCCTTCCTGAGCCGCTTCGACGCCGGCTCACTGGTCTCCCTGGAGGGCGTTCCCGCCGGCACCGAGAACAGCACCTTCTTCGTCACCACCGACCGCCGCGAGCTGGTGCTGACCCTGTTCGAGCAGGGCGAACACGAGGAGCTGCCGTTCTTCGTCGACCTGCTCGACTACCTCGACGAGCACCGCCTGCCGGTGCCGGGGCCGCTGCATGATCGCGACGGCGTGGCACTGCACGACCTGGCCGGCAAGCCCGCCCTGCTCTTCCCGCGCCTGCCCGGCAAACACCCCAGCGACCCCGACCTGGCCCAGTGTCGCACCCTGGGTGATGCCCTGGGACGCCTGCATCGAGTATCCAGGCACTTCTCCGGCCACCGCCCCAACCCCCGCGACCTCCACTGGCTGCTGCCCATGCACCACAAGGTGCTGGTCTACATCGCCCCCGAGGACCAGACGCTGATGAAGGACGAGGTGGAGACCTACCAGGGGTTCTTCGGCAATGGCCCCGAGCTGCCCCAGGGCGCCCTGCACGGCGACCTGTTCCGTGACAACACCCTGTTCGAGGGCGAGCGCCTGGGCGGCATCATCGATTTCTACAACGGCTGCACCGGCGACCTGCTGTTCGACCTGGCCATCGTCATCAACGACTGGGCCAGCGATGCGGACGGCCGCCTGAATGCCGAGCGCCACGACGCCATCCTCGCCGCCTACCAGGCCCATCGCCCGCTGACCGCCGCCGAGCGCGATGCCTGGCCGATGATGCTGCGCATGACCGCGCTGCGCTACTGGCTCTCGCGGCTGCTGGTGGTCTACGTCGACCCGCCGGCCCACGACCTCACTCCCCACGACCCCGAGCGATTCCGCACCATCCTCAAGGCGCGCATCGACCAGGCCGCGCTGCTCCTGCCGGAGGCAGATTCATGAGCCGACCCATGGCCAGTTCCGGAAGTCCCGCCCGCCGCGCACGGCGCGTCTGGAACATCGACCAGTGGGGCAGCGGCTACTTCGACGTCGACGACTCCGGCCACGCCCTGGTGCGCCCCCAGGGCAGCGAGGCCGAGGGTCCTGCCCGCCGCTGGACGACCTGGTAGTCGAGCTCAAGGCCGCCGGGCTGCGCCTGCCGGTGCTGGTGCGCTTCATCGACATCCTCCACGACCGCGTCGAACAGCTCTGCCACGCCTTCGATACCGCCATGGCCGAGGAGGCCTTCGACGGCGGCTACACCGCGGTCTACCCGATCAAGGTCAACCAGCAGCGCCGGGTGGTGGAGGAGATACTCGCCACCCCGGAGCGCGGCCGCGACCGCGTGGGCCTGGAGGCCGGCAGCAAGCCGGAGCTGCTCGCCGTGCTGGCGCTCTCCGGTGATGGCCCCTCGCTGATCGTCTGCAACGGCTACAAGGACCGCGAATACGTGCGCCTGGCGCTGATGGGCGAGAAGCTCGGCCATCGCGTCTACCTGGTGGTGGAGAAGCTCTCGGAGCTGCCGCTGATCCTCGAGGAGGCCGCCGCGCTCGGCGTCAAGCCGCGCATCGGGCTGCGTGCCCGGCTGGCCACCGTGGGACGCGGCCGCTGGCAGAACACCGGCGGCGAGAAGTCCAAGTTCGGCCTCACCGCCAGCCAGATCCTCAGCGTCGTGGAGCAGCTGCGCGAGGCCGACGCCCTGGCCAGCCTGCAGCTGGTGCACTTCCACCTCGGCTCGCAGATCGCCAACATCCGCGACATCCAGCGTGGGCTGCGCGAGTGCGCGCGCTTCTACCAGAGCCTGGTGGAGCTGGGCGCCCCGGTGGATACCGTGGACGTCGGCGGCGGCCTGGGGGTCGACTACGAGGGCACCCGCTCGCGCAGCTTCTGCTCGGCCAACTACTCGATGCTCGAGTATGCCCGCAACGTGGTCTACGCCTTCCGTCTGGCCTGCCAGGAAAACGACCTGCCCCAGCCCCACCTGATCAGCGAGTCGGGGCGTGCGCTCACCGCCCACCATGCGGTGCTGATCACCAACGTGATCGGCGAGGAGCGGGTCAGCGACGCCTCTCCCGAGCGCCGGGTCGAGGGCGACCCCCAGGTCGACGAGCTGTGGCGGGTCCACGACCTGCTCGGCGCCTCCCCCGACCAGCGCGGCCTGGTCGAGGCCTGGCACGACCTGGTCCAGGCCATGGGCGACCTGCATGAACGCTTCGTCATGGGGCTGACCGATATCACCGCCCGCGCCGAGGGCGAGGCGGTCTACTTCGCCGCCTGCGCGCGGCTGCGGGCGCGCCTCGATACCCGCAACCGGGTTCACCGCGAGATCGGCGACGAGCTGGCCGAGAAGCTCGCCGACAAGCTGTTCGTCAACTTCTCGCTGTTCCAGTCGGTGCCCGATGTCTGGGGCATCCAGCAGATCTTCCCGGTGATGCCGCTGACCGGGCTCGACCAGGAGCCGAGCCGGCGCGGGGTGATCCAGGACATCACCTGCGACAGCGACGGGCGCATCGACGGCTACGTGGACGGCCAGGGGGTGGAGACCACCCTGCCGCTGCCGGAGTGGCAGGAGGACGACGAGCGACTGCTGGGCTTCTTCATGGTGGGCGCCTACCAGGAGATCCTCGGCGACCTGCACAACCTGTTCGGCGACACCGACTCGGTGGACGCCACCCTCAACGACGACGGCAGCTGGACCCTGAGCCATATCCAGCAGGGCGACCGGGTGGCCGACGTGCTCGGCTACGTCAATTTCGACGCCGAGGTGCTGCGCCACAACCTGGCCGAGCAGCTCGCCGCCAGCGGCCTGGAAGAGGCCGAGCAGCGGCGCTTCCTCGATGATCTCTCAGAGGGGCTGGCGGGCTATACCTACCTCGAGTGACTGCGCCAAAAGAGCAGAGCGGGAAGGCGCCGGGGACAGATCGAAGAGGGGGTCCTACGCCAGGGATGGCGTCGGTAGCGCCCAAGGACGGGTTCACAGCGCCCCCTCGCAGATCTGTCGCCGGAAAAGCCTCGAGCGACACCTACTGACTAACACTACTCCACCACGCGGGTGGTCACCTCCAGGCCGCCGGTCAGGGTGAAGCGCAGCTCGCTGCCGCGCTCCAGCGGGCCGACCCCGGCGGGCGTGCCGGTGAGCACCACGTCCCCCGGCTGCAGGGAGAAGTGACGGCTCATCTCGGCCAGCAGGGTCGGCACCGGGAAGAGCATGTCGGCGCCCTCACCATGCTGGCGCGGCTCGCCGTCCACCTCCAGGGTGAAGGAGAGCGCGCTCCAGTTGGGCACCTGGGAAAGCGGCAGGAAGGAGGAGAGCGGACAGGCGCCGTCGAAGGCCTTGGCGATCTCCCAGGGGTGCCCCTTCTCCTTGAGCCGCGACTGGACATCACGCAGGGTCAGGTCGAGCGCCAGCCCGATACCCACCACGGCACGCTCCGCCTCGTCGGCGGTGACGTGGGTGAGCTCCTCACCGATCAGCAGCGCCAGCTCGGTCTCGTAGTGCACCTCACCCCGCGAGAAGGGTGCCTCGATGGGCGACTCCAGAGGCACGGCGCTGGTCGCCGGCTTGATGAACAGCAGCGGCTCATTGGGCACCGGATTATCGAGCTCCCGGGCGTGATCGGCATAGTTGCGGCCGACACAGACGATCTTGCCGAGCCGCTCGGGAAAGGCCTGGCCGTCGGTGAAGCGGGGGACAAAGCGCATGGCGCATCTTCTCCTTCTCGTTAGGCGTGCCGCGGGCGCGACAGACCTCCCAGTCTACCGCAGCCCGCGGTACACGCCACAACGCCGCCGTCGCGCGGCCCTTACTCCTCCGGCGACCACGCCTCGTCGGGGTCGTGGGCCAGGAAGGCCGGACGCCGCCGGGGGGCCGCGAAGGGCGACACGCAGCGGTTGTCACGCCGGTTATAGACGAAGAAGGCGTTGCTGCGCGGGTCCGGCGACATGTTGGCATTGGAGCCGTGCAGCACGTTGCAGTCGAACAGCAGCAGCCTGCCGGCGGCGCCGGTGGGCGCCTCGATGCCATGGCGCTCGACCAGCCGGGCGAGCGCCTCGCGGCTCGGCACGCCGAGCTCCTGCTGCTTCAGCGACTGCCGGTGGTTGGCATCCGGCGTCTCGCCCAGGCAGGGCACGAACACTCGGTGGGAGCCCGGGATCAGCATCAGCGGTCCGTTGAAGTGGTGGTTGTCGGTGAGCACGATGGAGGCGCTCACCGCATGCATGGCCGGCATGCCGTCCTCGGCATGCCAGGTCTCGAAGTCCGAGTGCCAGTTGAAGCCCTTGCCCTCGAAGCCCGGCTTGTAGTTGATGCGCGACTGGTGAACGTAGGGCTCGCCGCCGATGATCTGGCGGGCACGCCCCACCAGGCGTTCGTCGCGGGCCAGGCGGGCGAAGCGCTCGGAGAGGAAGTGCATCGCGAACAGCGAGCGGAGCTCGTTACCGGAGGGCTCGGTGATGCTGAAGTCGCGATGGCGATAGTTGGGGTTCTCCAGCAGCGCCGCCAGCTCCCGACGCAGCTCGTCGAGCTCCTCGCCGCCGATGAAACCGGGCTCGAACAGGAAGCCCTTGCGGTCGAACTCGTCGAGTTGCGCCTGGCTAAGGGGGCCCTCCTCGGCACGCCCCTTCACCACCGCCTCGCGGCGGTTGAGCCAGGGCATGTCGAGGGGCACCGCCAGGCGCGTGGGATAGGGGTCATCGCCCGGGCGCGGCGCGCTCTTCACGCGGCTCTGCGGGTCCGGCGAATCGACAACGCCATGCTGGTAAACGGTCTCTTGCAGGGTACGCTCAGACGTCTTGACTGACATCCAATCACCTCCTGTGTATCCGTGATCAGTCTCAGCAAAACTCGTGATCCGACGGCAAGACAGCCGTAGGCGACCCCGGGAAGGAGCCGCATGACATCATCTGGGGATGCCCCGGAAGTATTCAAGGGTCAGATCGCGCTCGCGGTTCGCGGCCAGGAGCCGCTCAGTTACCCGAGGCAATCGAGTCGCCGACTGCTGCGCGAAAGACTCGATAATCAGCCAAGGCACGCTCGTGGGTCGTGGTTGCAAGGCGCACCTCCTGGCCGGGCAGACACTGAGCCAAACGCGAGGCTGCAAGCGGTGTCAGCGCCCCCAGGCGCGGATAACCGCCGATCGTCTGGCGATCATTGAGCAGCGCAATGGGCTGGCCATCCGGTGGCACCTGTACGGCCCCGAGCCCGATCCCCTCGGAGATAAGCGAGTCGATCCGGCATGTCAGCTTCGGCCCCGTGAGGCGCACCCCCATGCGATCGGCGCGATCATCGATTCGCCACGGGCGGTTGAAGGCGGCAAACAGGCTGTCACCGGTGAAATCCGCCACCTGGGCACCCGGCAGCAGCGCCAAGACTGCCGATTGACGGTAGTCGGGCTTTTCCGGCTCGGGAGTCGCCCTCCCCTCGACTCGCCGGCGGGCATCGATGGTCACCGCCAGGCGATCACCCTCGGCGAGCTTGCCGCCGCGCCCATCGAAGCCGCCCAGCCCCTCACGCACCACACAGCTGACGCTGCCCAGCACCGGCTCGGCCTGAAAGCCACCGGCGACCGCCAGGTAGGCACGCAGGCCATTGCGCGGAGCGCCGAATACCAGGGTCTGGCCTTCGCGCAGGATCACCGGCTGCCACGGCGGCAAGGGACTTCCCTCAAGAGTGGCTCCCAGGTCGGCGCCGGCCACCGCGATGGTCATATCACGCTCAGCCACCAGCGTCAGGCCACCGAAGGTGACCTCCAGCGCCGGGGTGCCCCAGGCGTTACCCACCAGGCGGTTGGCCCAGGCCCAGCCGTGCAGGTCGGCCGGGCCACCTTGAGTGACACCCAGGCGACGCACACCGAACCGGCCGGCATCCTGCAGCAGCGCCAAGGGGCCGGCACGCTGGACGTGAAACCCGATAACACGCTCTTGACTCATCGAGACGCCTCCACCGGTGTGGCATCACCGCCCTGCTGCTCGAAAGTTGCCCGATCCACCGGCACGAAACGCACGCGGTCACCCACCTTGAGCAGGCTGAAGCCGTCACGATCGCGGTCGAACAGGCGCGCCGACGTTCGCCCCAGCAGGTTCCAGCCGCCAGGCGTTACCGCCGGGTAGGCGGCTGTCTGCCGGCCGGCGATGGCCACGCTGTTGACCGGCACCCTCTTGCGCGGGGTATCCAGCCGCGGCACCTCGAGCCGCTCATCGAGCAGCCCCATGAAGGCGAAGCCCGGCGCGAACCCCAGGGCGAAGACGCGGTACTCCTGCCCGGCGTGACAATCGATCACCGCCTGCACGCTCATGCCCGCGTACCGGGCGACACGCTCCAGGTCCGGGCCCACACTCGGGTCATACCAGGTGGGCAGCTCGTGAACCTCACCCGCCGCGGCCGCCTCCTCGGGCTCCAGGCCCTTCAGCAACATCTCCAGCCTGTGCCGCGCCACCAGCGGAGAGAGCCTCAACGGATCGAACACGACCAGCAGCGTGGTGTAGGACGGCACCAGGTCAATCAGCGCCTCGCCGAACTCGGCCTCACAGCGCCGCACCAGCGCGCCAAGCCACGCCAGGTTGGCCTCGTCGATTCGATCGAACAGCCGCACCATCCAGCCATCGAGGCCGGCCGACTCGATCCGTGGCAACCGCTCACCCTGAATCATCCGCCTGCCCCAAGCCTGTCCAGAGCCTCGCGGATCGCCTTGACCGCGGCGATGGACTCGGGATTGTCGCCATGCACGCAGAGGGTATCGGCGGCCAGGATCAGTTCGCTGCCGTCGCTGGCGATCAACGGCTTGCCGCTGGCGATACGCACCGCCTGATCGACGATCACCGCGGGGTCGTGGTGCACCGCGCCCAGTTCACGCCGCGAGACCAGCCGCCCTTCGCCGTCGTAGGCGCGGTCGGCAAAGGCCTCGAACCACAGGGTGACGCCATGCTCGGCGGCCAGCTCTCTCACCGCACTGGTATCCCGGATCGCCATGGTCATCAGCGGCAAGGCTGGGTCGAAGGCCAGAATCGCCTTCATCACCGCACTCATGATCTCGGGGTCGCGCGCCATGTCGTTGTAGAGGGCACCGTGGGGCTTCACGTAGCTCACCGTGAGCCCCTCGGCGCGACACATCCCCGCCATGGCCCCCAGCTGGTAGAGCACCAGGTTCTCCACCTCCTCCGCCGAACAGGCCAGGGAGCGACGACCGAAGCCCACCATGTCCGGATAGGCGGGATGCGCGCCGACCCGGACCCCATGCTTGGCCGCCAGCCGCACCGTCATGCGGATCACGTCGGGATCCGAGGCATGAAAGCCGCAGGCGACGTTGGCCAGATCCACATGGGGCATCACTTCGTGGTCCATCCCCATCACCCAGGGGCCGAAGCTCTCCCCCATGTCGGCATTGAGCAGCAAGGGACGTGACGGCATGGGTCTCTCCTGATCGAAATTTCGCAGTGAATTTATCAACGTTTTACCGATAACACATCATCCATTCGTCTAGTTAACGTTGACGAAGTTAATGGACCCCACCTAACCTCGCCCCATCGTCAACGGCTACACTCAGAGCGTAGTCGGTGACCTAGCCGATGTGATCCGCACAACAACGAACACTCAACGAGGACCTTTCGATGCCTGCGATCCAATCCCGTCTTCTCCACCTGGCCACTGCCGCGGCCCTGGGCGCCAGCCTGGCCACCCTTTCCACGGGCGCCGTTGCCGCCACCGAGTGGGACATGCCCACCCCCTATGGCGATCGCACCTTCCACACCGTGAATATCCGTGAATTCGCCGATGACGTCCGCGAGGCCACCGACGGTGAGCTGGATATCACCGTGCACTCCAATGGCTCGCTGATCGGCCACGCCGAGATCAAGAATTCCGTCCGCCGCGGCATCGTGCCCATGGGCGAGGTGATCATGTCCCGCCTGGCCAACGAGAACCCGATCTTCGAGGTGGACTCGGTGCCCTACCTGGCCGCCAGCTACGAGGATGCCTGGACGCTGTGGGAGGCCTCCCGCGTGATCATCGGCGAGGAGCTCGAGCAGCAGGGCCTGCGCCTGCTGTTCGCCGTACCGTGGCCGCCCCAGGGGATCTACACCAACCAGGCCGTCGAGAGCGGCGATGATCTCAGGAACCTGAGCATGCGCGCCTACAACACCGCCAGTGAGCGCATCGCCCAGCTGGTCGGCGCGGTACCCACCCAGGTCGAGGTCCCCGATATCCCCACCGCCTTCAGCACCGGCCGTGTCGAGGCCATGATCACCTCCCCGGCCACCGGCGCCGACACCAAGGCCTGGGACTACCTGAGCCACTTCAACCACGCCCAGCTGTGGCTGCCCAAGAACATGATCATCGTCAGCGAGAAGGCCTTCTCGCGCCTCGATGAGACCACCCGGGAGGCGGTACTCGACGCGGCGGCCGAGGCCGAGACCCGCGGCTGGGAGATGAGCCGCCAGGAGACCGACGACGCCCTCGCCGTACTCGAGGAGAACGGCATCGTGGTCAGCGAGCCCAGCGAGGCGCTGGCCGAGAAGCTCAAGGAAGTGGGCGAGACCATGACCCAGGAGTGGGTCGAGAGCGCCGGCGAACAGGGTCAGGCGATCATCGAGGCCTACCAGAGCGCCCGGGAGTAATCCCGACTCGACCGCCCCGGCTTGCCGCCGGGGCGATCCTGAACCGTTCACGGGATACTCGCCATGACCTATCGACTACGCCCCCTCTACAACCTCGGCGGCTACCTTTCCGCCGCCTGCCTGACCCTGATCTGCCTGCTGATTACCGCCCAGATCGTGGGCCGCATCATCGACCAGATCGCCACCGCCATCGGCGGCGAACGCATCGGCCTGGCGATCCCGGGGCTCTCCGATATCTCCGGCTTCCTGCTGGTCGGTGCCAGCTTCCTGGGCCTCGCCTACACCTTCGTGCATGGCGGCCATATCCGCGTGACCCTGCTGATCGGGCGGCTGGCCCCGGCGGCACGTGCCTGGATCGAGGTATTCTGCCTCTCCATCGCCCTGGCCCTGTGCCTCTACCTGGCCTGGAACCTCTACTGGCTGCTCGCCGACAGCATCGCCTTCAACGAGACCTCCTATGGCCTGGTCAGCATACCGCTGTGGATTCCACAGTCGGCCATGATCACCGGCGTGGTGCTGTTCTGCCTGGTGCTGATCGAAAGCCTGTTGCAGACACTGAACGCAGCGATCCGTCATCCCCATAGCTTCACCATCGACGACAGCGGCCACGAGTGAGCCCCGGAGAACCACCATGTTACTGATGATGACCGTGCTCTTCGGGGCCCTCCTGCTGCTGCTCGGCAGCGGGGTCTGGGTGGGCTTCTCGCTGCTCGCCCTGGGCTGGATCGGCCTCTCCCAGTTCACCTCGATTCCCACCGGCGATGTCATGGCCTCGGACATCTGGGGCTCCAGCTACAGCTGGGAGCTGACTGCCCTGCCGATGTTCATCTGGATGGGCGAGATCCTGTTCCGCTCACGCCTGGCCGATGACATGTTCACCGGCCTGTCGCCCTGGATGCAGCGCATTCCGGGGCGCCTGCTGCACACCAACGTGGTGGGCTGCGGGCTGTTCGCCGCGGTCTCCGGCTCCTCGGCGGCCACCTGTGCCACCATGGGCAAGATGACCATCCCCGAACTGACCCGCCGCGGCTACGACGAGAGCCTGGTGATCGGCACCCTTGCCGGTTCGGCGACCCTGGGCCTGCTGATCCCGCCCTCGATCATCCTGATCGTGTTCGGCGTGGCCACCGACCAGTCCATCTCGCGGCTGTTCATGGCCGGCATCCTGCCCGGGCTGATGCTGATCTCGCTGTTCGGCCTCTACCTGATGCTGTGGTCCTGGCGCTATCCCGATCGCGTTCCCCCTGCCGAGGAGCGCCTGCCGCTGGCGGAGAAGCTGCGCCGTGCGCGCCGCCTGATCCCCATGCTGGCCCTGATCATCGGCGTCATCGGCTCCATCTATACCGGCCTGGCCTCGCCCACCGAGGCGGCTGCGGTGGGCGTGGTGCTCTCGCTGCTCCCTGGCTCGCGTCCAGGGCAACATGGATCGCGCGACGTTCCGCGACGCCCTGCTCGGCGCGGTGCGCACCTCGACCATGATCGCCTTCATCCTCGCCGGGGCCTCCTTCCTGACCGCCGCCATGGGCTTCACCGGGCTGCCCAGCGACCTGGCCGCCTGGATCGGCACCCTCGACCTCTCGCCCTGGATGCTGCTCGCTGCGCTGACGCTTTTCTTCATCCTGCTGGGCTGCTTCCTGGACGGCATCTCGGTGGTGGTACTGACCACCTCGATCATGCTGCCCATGGTGGAGGCGGCGGGTATCGACCTGATATGGTTCGGGATCTTCCTGGTGATCGTGGTGGAAATGTCGCAGATCACGCCACCGGTGGGGTTCAACCTCTTCGTGCTCCAGGGCATGACCGGACGCAATATCCTCTCCATCGCCTGGGCCGCCATGCCGTTCTTCTTCCTGATGATGCTCGGGGTGGTGCTGATCAGCCTGTTCCCCGCGATCGTCACCTATCTGCCCAACGCCATGAGCAACTAGACATGCCAGCATCCTCCGCTTCCTCCCACAAGGGCCGCACCAGCGGCCCGATCGTCTCCTCGGAACACCTTTCCCACCGGGCCCAGGAGCAGTCGGAGTTCGAATTCGGCCTGATCATCGCCTCCCACGCCTTCACCCGCTGGATGGTGCGCTGCATGACCGCCGCCGGCTTCCCGGAGCTGGGGCCGCTGGATGTGCTGGTGCTGCATAGCGTCAACCATCGCGAACGGGCCAAGCGCCTCGCGGACATCTGCCTGGTACTCAACGTCGAGGACAGCCACACCGTGACCTATGCCCTCAAGAAGCTCACCAAGCTCGGGCTGGTGCACGGTGAGAAGCACGGCAAGGAGACCTTCTTCAGGACCACCGAGGAAGGACGCAGCACCTGCCAGCGCTACGCCGAGATTCGCGAGGACTGCCTGATCGAGTCGCTGTCGTCGCTGGGCATCGAGCCCGAGGAGACCAGCCGCCTGGCAGGCATGCTGCGGGCGATGTCGGGGATCTACGACCAGGCCGCCAGGGCGGCGGCCTCGCTGTAGCCAGCTGAATCGCGCATCTATCCTCTGTTCACCGCGTGGTGGACAGGGGGCAAGAGGAGGGGATTTTCCGCAGGCAACAAAAAACCGCCTCTAGGGCGGCTTGGGTATCGCGCTAACGCGATGAATCACAAGGCTTTTAAGTGGTGCCGGCACCAGGAGTCGAACCCGGGACCTACTGATTACAAGTCAGTTGCTCTACCAACTGAGCTATGCCGGCAGCTGCCGCTCTTGACGGCGTGGAGGACGAGGTCCTCTGAGCGAGAAAGACCGTGAACTCGAGTCCACGGTCTTTCGAAAACGAGGTTGGCGATGGCTGGGGTACCAGGATTCGAACCTGGGAATGCCGATACCAAAAACCGGTGCCTTACCACTTGGCTATACCCCAGCAGCGTGGTGGCCAGAGACGGAATCGAACCGCCGACACGGGGATTTTCAATCCCCTGCTCTACCAACTGAGCTATCTGGCCCCTTGCCAACGGTGCGTATTAAACCCCAGTCGGCCTTTTTCGTCAACCCCTTTCTTTTCATCAAGATGAGGGCGGCACATAGCCCTCGGCACGGTCGGTCTCGCGGTTGTCCAGGAAGCGCTCCATCTGCTCCATCAGGTACTCCCGGGTCGATGGTTCGAGCATGTTGAGGTGCTTCTCGTTGATCAGGCGGGTCTGCAGCGCCTGCCACTCCTCCCAGGCCTGCTTGGACACGCTGGCCTGGATCTCCTGCCCCTTCTTGCCGGGCAGCGGCGGGAACGGCATGGCCTCGAGCTCCTGCTGGTACTTGCGACAGAACACGGTCTGGCTCATGGGGTGACTCCTTGGCAAAGGCGAACTCAGGGTCCCGGCGGGGTATCCAGGGTGAAGGTCGCCAGGCTCGCCAGCAGCGCCTTCACCGGGGCCGCCAGGCCCACGGCATCGGGATTATCGGGATCGTACCAGCGACGCGTCTCGCCTATCGAATCGAGGCACTCGACCCGCGCCGGCTGGGGGGTGATCTCCAGGCGGAAGTGGCTGAAGACATGGGTGAAGGGAGCCCGGCGGGCATCCAGCCGGCTGCCCGGGGCGTGGGCATCGAGCCAGGCCTGGAGGGCTGCCGCCTCATCGAACTGGGGCAGGCTCCACAGCCCGCCCCACGGGCCGTGGCCGGGCGCTGCTCAACGGCACACCCGGTCCGGGCATCACGCAGCAGCAGCATGCGGGTGGTTCGGGTGGGCAACGCCTTCCTGGGTTTGGATTCCGGAAAGCGGCGCTCCTCGCCGCGCGCATGGGCCAGGCAGACATCGTTGAAGGGGCAGCGGCCACACTCGGGGGTACCGCGCCGGCAGAGGGTAGCACCCAGGTCCATCATCGCCTGGGTATAGTCGGCCAGTCGCTCGTGGGGCGTATAGTGCTCCGCCAGCTGCCACAGCCGACGCTCCACCGCCACTCGTCCCGGCCAGCCTGGCACGGCGTGCAGGCGGCTGAGACTGCGCTTGACGTTGCCATCGAGGATCACCGCACGGCGCCCCTGGCTCTGGGCGACGATGGCTCCGGCAGTGGAGCGCCCGATGCCGGGCAGGGCCGCCATCTCCTCCAGGCTGTGGAGCGGAAACTCCCCACCATGCTCGTCGACCAACACCCTGGCGGCCTTGTGGAGGTTGCGTCCGCGGGCGTAGTAGCCGAGTCCCGTCCACAGGTGCAGCACCTCGTCCTGGTCCGCTGCCGCCAGGCTCTGCACATCCGGGAAGCGCGCCATGAAGCGCTCGAAGTAGGGGATGACGGTGGCAACCTGGGTCTGCTGCAGCATGATCTCCGAGACCCACACCCGGTAGGGGGTGCGCCCGCATTGCCAGGGCAGGTCGTGGCGGCCATATTCATCGAACCAGTCGAGCAGGCGCCGCTGGAAGGTCGCGGGGGCGAGTACGGGAGTCGGCGTATCGGTCATTGCGGCTCAAAAAAAGGCGCCGGCACGGGGCCGACGCAGGGACTGACTTTGCTCATTCGAAGAGACCCTTCAGAGTAGCGTCGCGAAGTTCCCTGCCGGCGTCCTCGCCGACGCGCTCCTCGAGCTTGTCGAGGGCGCCTTCCAGGCGCTGCTCCACCTGGTCACCGGCGCGGCCGCCCAGCTCTTCACGCAGTGCCTCACCGATGGCGGCACTGAAGCCCTCACGATCGAATCGGCACCACTCGGCGCTGTCGCCGCCGAGGCTGCCCTCGCAGCGGACCGGCAGCGGCAGGCGTTCGAGGCGAGGATTGACCTCACAGGCTACATCCGCGGTGTCCACCACCCGCGCCGCGGCACGCAGGTCGAAGCGCTCGCTGGTCAGGTCGAGGGTACCCTCGCCGCCCACATCGATGCCCGGCAGGGTGACGATGATGTCATCGCTCTCCACCACGCCGTCGCGCACGCTGAGGGTGGCCTCGGCGCGCTCGAAGCGGGTATCCGCCTCCCACTCGCGCTGGGTCTGCTCCCCCTGCAGGCTCGCCACCGCGCTGCACAGCTCCCGGGAGACATTGACGTCGAGGATGGCCCCGTCATCCAGGCGCGTGGCCAGGCGGCCATCGAGGCCACGCTTCATCGCCGGCCAGGCATTGCCCTGGGTGGTCAGTTCCCCCTCGACGAAGGCGCGGCCACGCAGCGGTGCCGACTCCTCGCCTTCGACCAGTGCCTCCAGCAGCGCATCGATGCGCACCCGCTCGAGGCGCGGCGCCAGCCGCCAGGGCGATGGGCTCGCGGGTCAGGTCCAGTTCGCCATCGGCGACCAGGCTGCCCTCGTAGAAGCGCCGACTCGAGCGACACCAGCCGCTGCCGGCCATCACGCCCCTCGAGCCGCAACGCGACGTCGCGGAAATCCAGCCCGCCCAGCCGCAGGCTGCTCAGGTTCAGCCGCGCATCCAGCGCCAGCTCGCGCAGCCACGCGACGGGCAGGAGTGCTCTTCGTCCTGGGCATGGGCACGGCCGACACCGGGCAGCCACAGGCCGGCGGCGTCCGGTACCTGCCCCGTGGATGCTGGCAGGTAGCGCATCCAGGTCCAGGCTGTCCCCCTGCAGCTCGGTCTCCAGGCGGTGGCCGTCGAGGCCTGCCGCCAGGCGCCCGGTGAAGGTGCTGCCGTCGAGCACCAGGGTCATGCCGGTAAGATCCACCCGCTCGAGGTCACCCTCCAGGGGGGTGGTCAACGCCACGTCGCTCAGCGCCTCGGGATCGGCCGTGGCCGGCAGCTGTCGAAGCGTGCCGAGCCACGGCCGCAGCGAGAGCGGAGCCAGACGCAGCTGCCCATCGTAGCGGGGCGCCTCGTGGAGGTTGACAAGGTTGAGGTTGCCGCTGAGGCGCAGGCCATCGTCACCGCTCAGCGTCAGGTCGCGCAGTCGGGCACTGCCGGCGGCCAGGTCGGACTCCAGGGCGAAGTCCATGGCCAGGGAGAGTGGCGTATCGCCCAGCGCGGGATGCGCCAGCGTGGCCTTCAGCGTGCCGGGTTCCAGGCGCAGCTGGCGTGCGGCCATGTCGACCACCAACCGCTGGCCGCTCAGCTCCAGCTGCTGCGGGCTCTCCACACCGGCCAGCCGGTTGCGGGTGGAAAGCGACAGGTCCTCGAGGGTATAGCGGCGCTCGGCGAGGGCCAGGGCGAGGCGCCCCTGCATGCTGACCTCGCTGGCCAGCCGCGGCACGGTGTCGTCCACGCCGGCCGGAGTGTCATGGCCGAGCAGCTGGAAGTCCGCCGTGAAGGGGAAGGAGCGGCGCGGATTGACGTTGCGCCCGGTGACGGAGAGCCCCTTGAGGCGCAGCGAGTGTCCGGCGGCCTGGTCGGTATAGCTCACCTCGCCGTCCTTAACCTCCACGCTGGCGATATTGAAGGCCACGGCAGGCCCGTTGCCACCGCCTGGGACCGGCGCCGAGGAGGCACTGGCCGGCGTCGGCGAGTCCTCTCCGGCGGCGAAGCGCTCCATCAGGGATTCCCAGTTGCCGCGACCGTTCTCGTCACGGGACAGGTTGAGGCGCAGGCCATCCAGGGTCATGCCGTCGATGGCCACCTCGCCGCGCAACAGCGAGGCGAAGGCCAGGCTGACCTCGGCGCGGCGAAAGGCCATGAAGGCGGAGTCCTCGCCGGCCGACTGCTCGGGCAGCCAGGCCTCGGCCTGCTCGACGCCGACCCCCAGCCGCGGGTAGAACGACCACGAGATGGGGCCTTCGAGGGAGAGGGTCAGGCCGACCCTCTCCTGCACCACCTCCTCCAGCCGTGGCTTGAGGTCTTCGGGGTCGAGGAAGGTGGTGACGTAGACCACCGCCCCCACGGCCAGCACGGCGAGGATGCCGATGGCGGCCAGCAGGGTGCTCAGCAGGCGCTTCATCGCGGCGACTCCCTGGGGTGGCAGCCGGGCAGGACGAGCTCATAATGGTCGCCGCTACGGTCGAGCCTATAGCCGAGCCGCGAGAGCATCAGCTGGTCGGCCATCTGCAGCTGGGCAAGCTCTGCGCGCAGTGGCTTCTCCTCGGCGCTGGCGGCCTCGCCGACCAGCGCCAGCAAGCGCGAGCCGACCCCCTGCGGCGGGTCGGCTTGCGCACACAGAAGTGCGACAGCCACCAGGCCTTGCCATCGTCACGCAGCGCCACGGCACCGATCAGGCGATCATTGAAGCGCGCACAGAGGAAGGCGCCTCCGGCCGTCAGGTGACCCTCGATAAAGGCATCGGCGGGAGCGGGCAGGCGCTCGGCGGGAGCGTCGGCATAGATTCGGGCGAGATCGGTTCGCGCCTGGGCGTCCGCTTCCCAGGCGTCCCGGTCGACGGGGTGCAGAGTCACCGGCATAGATGGGTCTCCTGGGCCGGGGCGGCGAGGGTCGCCGCCGCATGATGGGGGCATTGTAGCGGATGGGGTCGGCGATTCTCTATAATGGCAGTTTTCCGACCGCGGGCGAGGTCCGCCGTCACCCCCGTTTCTGCGGGCCGCTGCGCCAGCGGTCCGCCTCGACATGCGCCCAGGCGCTGGAGAAGCCTCAATGTCCGAGCGTATCGCCACGGTCAGTCGCGACACCCAGGAGACCCGGATCAGCGTCACCGTCAACCTCGATGGCAGCGGCAAGCTGAACTGCGAGACCGGCGTCCCCTTCCTCGACCACATGCTCGACCAGGTGGCCCGCCACGGCCTGATCGACCTCGACATCAAGGCCGAGGGCGACCTGCATATCGACGACCACCACACCGTCGAGGACCTCGGTATCACCCTCGGCCAGGCCTTCGCCAGGGCCATCGGCGACAAGCGCGGCATCCGTCGCTACGGCCATGCCTATGTGCCGCTCGACGAGGCCCTCTCCAGGGTGGTGGTCGACTTCTCCGGCCGCGCCGGCCTGTTCATGGACGTGGAGTTCACCCGCGCCGCCGTGGGCCGTCTGGATACCCAGCTGTTCTGGGAGTTCTTCCAGGGCTTCGTCAACCACGCCATGGTCACCCTGCACATCGACAACCTGAAGGGCTTCAACGCCCACCATCAGGCGGAGACCATCTTCAAGGCCTTCGGCCGTGCCCTGCGCATGGCCCTGGAGGAAGACCCCCGCATGGCCGGTCAGATGCCCTCCACCAAGGGCAGCCTGTGAGGCCCACGTACCACCCCACGAGGAGCGCCCCATGACGATTGCCGTCATCGATTACGGGATGGGCAACCTGCATTCCGTCGCCAAGGCACTGGAGCACGTCACCCACGAGAACGTGGTGATCACCCGTGACCCGCGCCGTATCCTCGGCGCTACCCGCCTGGTACTGCCCGGTCAGGGCGCCATTCGCGACTGCCTCGGCGAGCTGGAGAAGACCGAGCTGCGCGGCCTGGTGGAGGAGTTGCTGGCCAGCCAGGAGAAGCCCCTGCTGGGCATCTGCGTGGGCCAGCAGATGCTGCTCGACCGCAGCGAGGAGAACGGCGGTGTCGACTGCCTGGGCTTCCTCGGCGGTGAGGTGAAGCGCTTCCCCGGCGACATGCGCGACGACCTGAACCAGCGCCTCAAGGTCCCCCATATGGGCTGGAACCTGGTGCACCAGCAGCGCGAGCACCCGCTGTGGGATGGCATCGACCAGGATGAGCACTTCTACTTCGTGCACAGCTACTACGTGGCGGCCAGCGATGATGCCACGGTGTTCGGCACCACCGACTACGGCCGGGTGCAGGCGCATGTGGCGATCGGCCGCGACGCCACCTTCGCCGTGCAGTTCCACCCCGAGAAGAGCTCCCGCGCCGGCCTCAGGCTGCTCGAGAACTTTGTCAACTGGGCGCCCTGAACCGCGCCCGGGTCAACTGGGCGCCCTGAGCCGCGCCCGGTCAACCGGGGGCCCATCCCGCGCCGCCCGACCATGGATCAACAGGACACTGACATGCTGGTAATTCCCGCTATCGACCTCAAGGATGGCCAGTGCGTGCGCCTCAAGCAGGGCCGCATGGACGATGCCACCACCTACGGCGACGATCCGGTGGCCATGGCCGAGCGCTGGGTCGCCGCCGGCGCCCGCCGCCTGCATCTGGTGGACCTCAACGGCGCCTTCGAGGGCAAGCCGGTCAACGGCGAGGCGGTCACCGCCATCGCCCGGCGCTACCAACGCTGCCGATCCAGATCGGCGGCGGCATCCGCTCCGCCGAGACCATCGAGCACTACCTCGCGGCCGGGGTCAGCTATGTGATCATCGGCACCAAGGCGGTCAAGGAGCCCGATTTCGTGGGCGAGATGTGCCGCGCCTTCCCCGGCCATGTGATCGTCGGCCTCGATGCCCACGACGGCTTCGTGGCCACCGACGGCTGGGCCGAGGTCTCCCAGGTCAAGGCGGTGGACCTGGCGAAGCGCTTCGCCGACGACGGCGTCTCCAGCATCGTCTACACCGATATCGCCCGGGACGGCATGCTGAACGGCGTCAACGTCGAGGCCACCGCGGCACTCGCCCGTGACGGCGGCCTGCCGGTGATCGCCTCCGGCGGGGTGACCAACCTCGACGACCTGCGCGCCCTGGTGGCCGCCGAGGAGCCGGGCATCCTCGGCGCCATCACCGGACGCGCCATCTACGAGGGCAGCCTGGACCTGGCCGAGGGCCAGCGGCTGTGCGATGAACTCGCCCGGAAAGGGAGCTGACCATGGGACTCGCCAAACGCATCATCCCCTGCCTGGACGTCGACGCCGGTCGCGTGGTCAAGGGCGTCAACTTCATCGGCATCCGTGACGCCGGCGACCCGGTGGAGATCGCCCAGCGCTACAACCAGCAGGGCGCCGACGAGATCACCTTCCTCGATATCACGGCAAGCCACGAGGACCGCGGCACCACGGTGGAGATGGTCGAGCGCATCGCCGGCGAGGTATTCATCCCGCTGACCGTGGGCGGCGGCATCCGCACCTGCGACGATATCCGCACCATGCTCAATGCCGGTGCCGACAAGGTCTCCATCAACACCGCCGCGGTTACCAACCCCGAGTTCGTGCGCGAGGCCAGCGAGCGCTTCGGCAGCCAGTGCATCGTGGTGGCCATCGACGCCAAGAAGGTCTCCGCCGAGGGCGAGGCCCCGCGCTGGGAGATCTTCACCCACGGCGGGCGCCGCCCCACCGGCCTGGACGCCGTGGAGTGGGCGAGGAAGATGGTCGAATACGGTGCCGGCGAGCTGCTGCTCACCAGCATGGACCGCGACGGCACCAAGGTCGGCTTCGACCTGGGCGTGACCCGCGCCATCGCCGACGCCGTCAGCGTGCCGGTGATCGCCTCGGGCGGGGTGGGCAACCTCGACCACCTGGTGGAGGGAGTGATCGAGGGCGGCGCCGACGCGGTGCTCGCCGCCAGCATCTTCCATTTCGGCGAATACACCATTCCCGAGGCCAAGCGCTACATGGCCGAGCGGGGCATCGAGATGCGGCTGTAGGAAAGTGAAGGGCCCGCCAATCGGCGGGCCGCTTCGTCGTTATGGCCGACGCGTGGCGGCTACTCCTCGGCGGAGAGCCCCAGGCTGCTGACCCCCTCGTTGCGCCCCAGCCGGCGCAACGCCTTGAGGGCGTCACGATCCAGGGCACCCTCCTCCACGGCCTCCAGCACCGCGTCCTGGAAGTCGTTCTCGTCCGCCATCAGCGGATGCTCGCGTACCAGGGCGGCCAGGCGATCGCCGTCCTCCTCGCCCTCGGTCAGCTCGATAAAGGCCCGTACGCCGCCCCGCGACGCGCGACTCACCTCCAGCACCGCCTCCGGCGCCTCGCCCTGCAGGGTATCGAGCAGCGCCGAGAGCGCCGCCACCGCCTCGGTGGCGCGCCGCGCACCGAAGCTGTCGTCATCCTCCGGCGGCGCCAGCTCGGCCAGCTTCTCGGCCTGGCGCTCGAAGTCGATGCGCGCCCCCGCAATC
This sequence comes from Halomonas sp., assembly GCA_018401555.1. Taxonomy (GTDB): domain Bacteria; phylum Pseudomonadota; class Gammaproteobacteria; order Pseudomonadales; family Halomonadaceae; genus Halomonas. The sequence goes on along the minus strand of JAGYKP010000085.1, from coordinate 173,203 downwards.
GCCAGCCGCTCCCACACCAGGTCGAGGATGGCGCGCAGCCCCGCCGGGTTGCCGTGGTCGGCGGTCTGGGCGTAGAGCGCATAGTTGGGCAGTAGGCGCTCGCACAGCGCCGCCATGAAGGCCTGCTGGCGGCGCGGCTCGAGGCTCTGCAGGCGCTGAAAGAAACCGCTCATGGACTCTCCTTGGGCTCACATTGTCAAAATCTCGCTGAAGCGCGAGGGGCGTCGGGGACAGGTCGTAGGGGAGGTCCTACGCCAGGGATGGCGTCGGTAGCGCCCAGGGAGGGGTTCACAGCGCCTCCCCGCAGGCCTGTCCCCGAGAAAGCCCCGGTTAAGCGTTATGATTCACGGCCAAATCCGCTCCGCCGGGGCCCGGCCGCGGGCATCCAGCAGCACCCCCTCGGCGGCCAGGGTGCTGGCGCTGCTCGGCGGCGCCGGGGTGGTCGGCCAGCTTGCGCGAGGCGGTGATGATGCGAAACCACGGCAGGTCGTGGCCGGCGGGCAGCTCGCGCAGGGCGCGGGCCACCAGTCGCGGCGTGGCGCCCTCGGCCATGGCAGCGATGCGACCGTAAGTGGTCACCCGCCCGGGCGGGATCTCGGCGATGATGGTCAGGACCTGTTCCCTCCAGCCGGCCTTCATGTACCCTTGCGCCCCCTGTCCGTTGCATACGCTGGCGAGGTTACCCATGCACGTTCATCTGCTCCAGCACGCCCCCCACCAGGGGCCGGCACGCCTGGCCGACTGGTTGACCAGCATGGGCCACAGCCACACGGTATTCCACCTCGACGCCGGCGAGCTGCCGCCGAAACCCGGCGACGGCGATGCCCTGGTGCTGCTCGATGGCCCCGAGGGCCCCCTGGACGAGACTCGACAGCCCTGGCTAAGGCGCGAGCGCAAGCTGGTCGAGCGCGCCCTGGACGGCCACAGGCCGCTGCTGGGCATCGGCTACGGCGCACGCCTGATCGCCGCGGCGCTGGGTGCGGTGGTCGCCCGCGGCACCTTTGCGGAGACCGGCTGGCATCGGGTCAGCCTGGCCCCGGAGAGCGCTCTCGACCTGCCCGAGCAGTTCGAGGCCTTCATGTGGCATCGCGAGGTGTTCGCCCTGCCCGACCACGCCCTGCCGCTGGGTGGCAGCGAGGCGAGCCCGCTGCAGGGCTTCAGCTGGGACGGCGGCCGCGTGCTGGGGCTGCTCTGCCACCTGGAGGCCACCGCCCAGAGCGTCGGCAGCCTGCTCGAGCAGGGCACTCCACCCAGCGGCAGCGACACCAGCCCCCACGCCCAGAGCAGCGCGGCGATGCTCGAGGACCCGCGGCGCTTCGACCGCCTCGCCCCGCTGCTCGACCGCCTGCTCAGCCAGTGGCTGCGGAGTGCTTCGGCGTGACCGACGCCTGCTCCTCGGACCACTGCCGGGCCACGGCCAGGCAGCTCTCCCAGTCGCCCACATGCAGGAAGTGTCCCGGATCACGCTTCTCCAGCTGGTGGCGATACATGGGGTCGTAGTATTCGGTCAGCAGCGGCGCCAGCCACGCCTCGTGGGCCTGGGGGTTGCCGCGCTCATGCTCGCGGAAGGCGAGCGCCTGGAGCCGCTGCAGCCGGGCCAGGCGCGCGCTGCCCAGGCGCTTGCGCAACTTGGCCAGGGACTCCTCCAGCTGCTTGCGCATCAGGGTCCAGCCCAGCCACTCGCCGAACTGCCGGCGATAGACCGCCCACAGCTCCTCGATATAGTCGCGGTGGATCTGCGCCAGGCGCCAGTCCAGGGACATCTCCACGCGCAGGCGCGGGGCCCGCTGCATCGCCTCCCAGAAGGCCTGGGGCAGGTTGGCGCCACCGATATGGCGTGACTCGTCCTCCACCACCACGGGGCCCGGCAACTCCAGCAGGCGCAGGCCCATGGCGTGCTCGAAGTCGATCTGGCCGGGGGCCTGCAGCGGGTGGCGGCCGAAGGCGGAGCCCTTGTGGCGGGCACACCCCTCCAGGTCCAGGCCGTTGTCCAGGGCCAGCACGAGATCGGTCTTGGCACAGCCGGTGAGCCCGCCCACCACCAGCAGCGGCTGCTCGGCGGCGGCATCGATGCGTGAGCAGAGCGCCTGGCGCATCGCCTTCCAGCCGCCGCGGATGCGCGGCCGGGTGATGCCCGCCTCGCGGATCCACTGCTGGGCGATCTGCGAGCGCAGCCCGCCGCGGAAACAGTAGACGATGGCATCGGGGTAACGCTCGAGCTCCGCCATCCAGGCCGCCACCCGCGCCGCCTTGACCTCGCCGCTGACCAGACGCTCGCCCAGGGCGATCGCCGCGGCCTGGCCGCGCTGCTTGTACTCGATGCCGACCTGGTGGCGCTCCTCGTTATCCATCAGCGGCAGGTTCACCGCCCCGGGCAGCGCCCCTGGGCGAACTCCACGGGAGCGCGCACGTCGATGAGGCGCCGCCCCTCGCGCAGCAGCGCCAGGTCGGGGGCGACCAGCGGCAGGTCACTCATCCATGCACCTCGATGCACGCCGGGCCGCTGGCCTCGACGATCTCGCCGAAGGGCTCGAGGGTCAGGCCATGCTCGCGGCCGATGCGCTCGACGTCATCCTCCCAGGCCGGGTCCACGGCCAGCAGCAGGCCGCCGGAGGTCTGGGGGTCGCACAACCACTGCCAGTGGGCCTCGTCCATCTCGGGCAGGCTCGCCCCCAGCGCCTGGCGGTTGCGCAGGGTGCCGCCGGGTACCGCACCCTGGCGCCGATAGGCCTCCGCCTCGGCCAGCCGCGGCGGGCGGCGGAAGTCGATGCGCGCGGCCACCTCGCTGGCCTGGCACACCTCGGCCAGGTGGCCGCCGAGCCCGAAGCCGGTGACGTCGGTCATGGCGTGTACGCCCGCCACCCGGGCCAGGTCCACGCCGATACGGTTGGAGCGCAGCATGGTCTCCCGGGCCAGGCCCTGGTGGCCGGGCTCGAGCAGCCCCTTCTTCTCGGCAGTGGTCAGCATGCCCACCCCCAGCGGCTTGGTCAGGAACAGCAGGTCACCGGGCCTGGCGCCCTTGTTGAGCTTGAGATGCGCGAGGTCGACCAGGCCGTTCACCGCCAGGCCGAAGATCGGCTCCGGGGCGTCGATGGAGTGGCCGCCGGCCAGAGCCACGCCCAGCTCGCGGCACACCGCCTGGGCGCCGGCCATCACGTCGCCGGCCACCTCGGCGGGCAGCTTGTCCAGCGGCCAGCCGAGGATGCCCAGGGCCATCACCGGGGTGCCGCCCATGGCGTAGATATCGCTGATGGCGTTGGTGGCGGCGATGCGCCCGAAGTCGAAGGGGTCATCGACGATGGGCATGAAGAAGTCGGTGGTGGCGATCATCCCGCGGCCGTCACCCAGGTCGTAGACGGCGGCATCCTCGCGGCCCTGGTTGCCGACGATCAGTCGCGAATGGGTAGCCCCCGGACCGGCCTTGGCCAGGATGCCGTCGAGTACGTCGGGGGCGATCTTGCAGCCGCAGCCGGCTCCGTGGCTGAACTGGGTCAGGCGGATGGCGCTCATCGGTATCTCCTCGGAATCGGTTACGGGTATTCTAACATCAAGGCCCCGGCTCACAGGGCCTCGAGGGCGTCGGCGAGCTTGTCCACCGCCACCACCTCCATGCCCTCGGGGGCCCGCTTGGGGGCGTTGGCCCGCGGCACGATGGCGCGGGTGAAGCCATGCTTGGCGGCCTCGAGGATGCGCTCCTGGCCGCTGGGTACCGGGCGGATCTCGCCGGAGAGCCCCACCTCGCCGAACACCACCAGCTCACGGGGCAGCGGGCGGCTCTGCAGGCTGGAGACCACCGCCAGCAGCACCGCCAGGTCGGCGCTGGTCTCCAGCACCTTGACCCCGCCCACCACGTTGAGGAAGACATCCTGGTCGCCGGTGAACAGCCCGCCGTGGCGATGCAGCACGGCGAGCAGCATGGCCAGCCGGTTGGCGTCGAGACCCACCGCCACGCGGCGCGGGTTGCCCAGCGGCGAGTCGTCGAGCAGCGCCTGCACCTCCACCAGGATCGGCCGGGTCCCCTCCCACACCACCATCACCAGGCTGCCCGGCGCCTGCTCCTCGGTGCGCGACAGGAAGATGGCGCTGGGATTCTTCACCTCCTTGAGGCCGTGCTCGAGCATGGCGAAGACCCCCAGCTCGTTGACCGCGCCGAAGCGGTTCTTCTGGCCGCGCAGGGTGCGGAAGCGCGAGTCGGCGCCGCCCTCCAGCAGCAGCGAGGCGTCGATCATGTGCTCCAGCACCTTGGGCCCGGCCAGGCTGCCATCCTTGGTCACATGCCCCACCAGCAGCAACACGGTGTTGCTCTGCTTGGCGAAGCGGGTCAGGGCCGCGGCGGACTCGCGCACCTGGGCCACGCCGCCCGGGGCCGAGGCGATATCCTCCAGGTGCATTGTCTGGATGGAGTCGATGATCAGGATCTCCGGCCGCTCACGCTCGGCCACCGCGAGGATCGTCTCCACGCTGGTCTCGGCCAGCATCTTCAGCCCCTGGGTGGGCAGCTGCAGGCGGTGAGCGCGCATCGCCACCTGGGAGAGCGACTCCTCGCCGGTGACGTAGAGCACGCCGCGCCCCTGGGCCAGCTTGCAGGCGGTCTGCAGCAGCAGCGTCGACTTGCCCGCCCCGGGGTGGCCACCCAGCAGCACCGCCGAGCCGGGCACCAGGCCGCCCCCAGCACCCGGTCGAACTCCGCGAAGGTGGAGGAGAGCCTGGGCACCTCGCTGAGGTCGACATTGGCCAGGTCGACCACCTCGCGGGTCAGGGCGCCGGCATAGCCACCACGCGCCGCCGGCGATCCGGCTGAGGCTGAGGCTCCCGGTCGAGCCGGGGCGAGACGCACCTCGCTGAGGGTGTTCCATTCTCGGCAGCTTGTGCACTGCCCCTGCCACTTGCGGTATTCGGCGCCGCACTCGGTGCAGACGTAGGCGCTCTTTGCCTTGGCCATGGCGTGTCTCGTCGGTGGATGGGTCGTTAAGTGTCGCTGGTCGGGCCGTGGCGTCAGTGGCACCAGCCACAACGGCAGGGGGCGGCCCGAAGGCCGCCCCCACCGGATCACCCGGGGTCATCCGCGAGCGATCACTGACGCTTGAGCTGCAGCATCTCGCTGTTCTGGAAGCGCCGACGCTCGGGGTCGATCAGCTCCAGGGTCTGCGGATCGAGGCGCAGGAAGTAGTAGATCTGCCCTTCGCCGTCCGGCGTGAGCTCGTAGACGGTGGCATCAGGCTCGTTGGCGGTACCTTCCAGCACCTCCCAGTTGCCGGCGTAGGTCTCGTCCGGGGGGCTCTGCGGATGGCCACGATAGGAGGCGCTGAGCTCGAAGGTGCGGTCCTCGGCGGCGGCCTGTTCATCGCCACGCATCAGCACATCGAGGTCGATACCATCGCAGTTGCGGCAGGGCAGAGTGCCCTGGTAGCGCTCCTCGTCGGGCTCCACGGCGGCACCCGCAGGGCCATCGGTGGGGCCGGCGGCGCAGCCGGCCAGCAGCGCAAGCATCGCCGATCCGGCAAGCAAGGTCCTGATTTGCATATGTGTCCTCCTGGGCAGTGGGCGTTGCACCGTAATGCACGGCGGCCTGACGGCCTGAGTCACAGCATAACCCCTGATACGGCCGACGCACAGTTTCAGGGCCCTTCATCCGCCGATGCCGGCATGCACATGGGCAAAGACCAGCGCCAGCACCACCGGCATCACCACCAGCGAGCCGAGGTTGCCGATCAGCACCAGCGAGGCGACCTTGTGAGGCTCCTGGCGGTACTGCTCGGCCACCAGGTAGTTGAGCACCGCCGGCGGCAGGGCGGCAAACACCCACAGCGCCGCGGCCTGCAGCCCGGAGAGTCCCAGCAGCCAGACCAGCGGCGCGGCCAGCACCAGTCCCGAGAGCGGGCAGAGCACGGCGCCCAGCAGGCCGGTCTTCCAGTCCGAGAAGTCGATATCGAGCATGCGCACGCCCAGGGCGAAGAGCAGCAGCGGGATACACACCCCGCCCAGCATATGCAGCGCCTCCAGCAGCCAGCCGGGCAGCGGCACGCCCAGCAGGTTGACCGCCAGGCCGGCGAAGGTGGCCAGCACGATGGGCAGGCGCAGGATGCGCAGCAGCGAGGAGCCGGGACTCAACATCCACAGCCCCACCGTGAAGTGCAGCAGCATCTCGACGATGAACAGCACCACCGCGGCGGGCAGCGCCGCCTCGCCGAAGGCCAGCAGCAGCAGCGGGATGCCCATGTTGCCGGAGTTGTTGAACATCATCGGCGGCAGGAAGGTCTTCACCTCCAGCCCCAGCCACTTCACCAGCGGCCACAGCAGCAGCCCGGAGCCCAGCACCACCACCGTGCCGCCCAGCGCCAGCCCCGCATACTCCTCCAGCGGCGCCTGGCCGTCGGCCAGCACGGCAAACACCAGCATGGGCACGAAGAGCTCCATGTTGAGGGTGTTGAGGGTGGCGATATCGGGGTTGCGCAGGCGGCCGTAGAGGGTGCCGCATCCGGCGATCAGGAATACCGGCAGCAGGGTGGCAAGGATCTGGGCGGTCATCGCGAAGTCATTGTGATCAGGGACAGGGGGACCAGCCTAGCATGGCTTGCGCGGCTCGGCCGCGCGGGTCACCATGCCGACATTCCCTCCCTGTCCCGAGCGAGAGTCATGAGCAAGTTCTGGAGCCCCGAGGTCCGCGAGCTGACGCCCTATGTTCCCGGTGAACAGCCCCGCGAGCGCCTGATCAAGCTGAACACCAACGAGAACCCCTACCCCCCCGCCCCGGGAGTCGGCGCCGTGCTGCGCGACTTCCCCAGCGACCACCTGCGCCGCTATCCGGACCCCGAGTCCCGGGCGCTGCGCGAGGCGCTGGCCGCGGAACTCGGCGTCGAGGTCGGGCAGGTGTTCGTGGGCAATGGCTCCGACGAGGTGCTGGCACTGGCCTTCCAGGCCTTCTTCCGCCAGGCAGCGGCGCTGCAGATGCCGGCGATCACCTACAGCTTCTACCCGGTCTACTGCCGGCTCTATGCCATCGAGCGCCAGGCCCTGCCGCTGGCCGCCGACTGGTCGGTGGACCTCGCGGCCTTCGCCCCCTCGGCGGGCGGGGTGGTCTTTGCCAACCCCAACGCCCCCACCGGCCACGGCCACGACCGCGCGGCGATCGCCGCCCTGCTCGAGAGGATCACCGAGTCGGTGGTGTTGATCGACGAGGCCTACGTGGACTTCGGCGGCGAGAGCGCGGTGCCGCTGGTGGAGCGCTTCCCCAACCTGCTGGTCACCGGCACCTTCTCCAAGTCGCGCAGCCTGGCCGGCCTGCGGCTGGGCTATGCGGTGGGCTCCAGGGAACTGATCGAGGGGCTGGAGCGGGTCAAGGACTCCTTCAACTCCTACCCGGTGGACAGCCTGGCCAGCGCCGTGGCCATCGCCTCCCTGGCCGACGAGGAGCACTTCGCGGCGTGCCGTGAACGGGTGATCACCACCCGCGAGCAAACCCGCAGCGCGCTCGAGCGACTGGGCTTCGAGGTGCTGCCCTCCCAGGCCAACTTCCTGCTGGTACGCCATCCCGACCAGGATGCCGCCCAGCTCTTCGTGGGGCTCCGCGAGCGGGGCGTGCTGGTGCGCCACTTCAACACCGAGGCGCTGCGCGACCACCTGCGCATCAGCATCGGCACCGATGACGAGATGGAGAGCCTCATCGAGACCCTGACGCTGCTCTGCCAGGCGCCGTCCTGAGCCCCGCCCCACCACCCTCCCTCCACACACACGAAAGCCCCGCGGCGCTTGCGCGACGCGGGGCTTTGCATGGGCTCGGGTCAGGCTCGCCGCAGCGTCAGAAGTGCGGCTTGAGCTGCTGCACCAGGGCCTTGTAGAGGCGCGGACCGGCGGCCATCAGCGGGCCATCCGCTTCCACCCTGGGCTGGCCGTCGGGGGTCCCCATCAGTGCGCCGGACTCCTTGAGCAGCAGGCTGCCGACATGCAGATCCTGCTCCTCCAGGCCCAGCACGAAGGCGGCATCGGCACGCCCCGAGGCCAGCTCGGCGAGATCGAGCAGGCCGCTGCCGCTGGCACGCTGCACCTCGATGAGCGGGCCGAGCTGCTGCACCAGGGTCAGGTAGGCGGGCAGGTAGCGATTACGCAGCGAGCTGTCGGGCAGCCCCATGGCGATGCGCGTGCCGGCCACGGCATGGTTGCCGGGCACGCGGATGCGCTTGCCGTTGTGCTGGGCACCACGGCCGCGGCTGGCCAGGTACTCGTCGTCGCTGAAGGGGCAGATCACCACCGCATGCTCCGCACGGCCCTTGACCAGGCATACCAGTGACAGCGCGAAGCCGGGAGCCGCTACCTCGAGGTTCGAGTAGCCATGGAAGGGTTCGATGCGCCACAGCACATCGCGTCCCTCGCCTTCACCCTCGCGATGAGGGGTGAAACGGCCGACGACGCCGTGCTGGGGATAGCCGCGGGAGAGCTGACGCACGATCAGTGTCTCGGCGTTGCGCGCGGCGTCTTCCAGCAGGCGGTCGAGGTTGTGCTCTTGGTGGGAGTTCTCGATGCGCTCGCGAATGCGCAGGAACTGCTCACCGGCGCTGCGAGCGGCGCGCAGCGCGTATTGGACCATCGGATGCATGATCGGGCCTTGGGGAGTCGGTGGTGTTAAAGAACGGGGCGTTCACTCGAAACGCTGGCGCGAATCCTAGCAGAAGCGCTCGGGACGCGCCATCCACAGCGACGCTCGCATGCTAGACTGCGCCCCTCAACTTCCTGCAGCACCGGACCCTGACCCATGCTCGAGCGCATCCGTATCGTCCTGATCGGCACCAGCCACCCCGGCAATATCGGCGCCACCGCCCGCGCCATGCACAACATGGCCCTGAGCGACCTGGCCCTGGTGGCGCCGCGCTGCGAGCCGATCACCGCCGATAGCGTGTCGCGGGCCTCTGGTGCCGACCACCTGGTGCATGGCGCCCGGGTGGTCGACACCCTGGAGGAGGCCGTGGCCGACTGCACCCTGGTGGTGGGGGCCAGCGCCCGCTCGCGGACCCTGCCCTGGCCGATGCTCTCGCCGCGCGAGCTGGGCGATCGCCTGCCCCAGGAACTTGCCGACCCCGACGCCCGGATAGCGCTGGTATTCGGCCGCGAGGACAGCGGCCTGACCAATGCCGAGCTGCAGCGCTGCCATGCCCACGTGCACATCCCCACCAACCCGGACTTCAGCTCGCTGAACCTGGCCGCGGCGGTGCAGGTGCTGGCCTACGAGTGCCGCCAGGCCTGGCTGGCGGGCGGAGCCGGCCGCCCCGGCGGAGCCCGACCAGGCCCTGGCCACCCACGCCGAGCTCGAGCACTACTTCGCCCACCTGGAGCGGACCCTGGTCGCCATCGGCTTCCATGACCCGGCCACCCCTCGCCAGCTGATGGCCCGGCTGCGTCGCTTCACCCTGCGCGCGTCCGGAGCGCATGGAGCTCAATATCCTGCGCGGCATCCTCTCTGATACCGAAAAGCTCGCCCCGCCGCGGGAGGAATGATGGCTGACGCCCGGCGGAAAGCGGCAGGCTCGCCTTGAAGCTCCCCACCGCCGCCCCCACACTGAGATGATCATCCGCGGCGGTTGCCGCCCTGCCCATCCAAGCCCAAGGACCGCTGCATGTTTCAACGCCTGCGTGAGGACATCAACAGCGTTTTCGACCGCGACCCGGCGGCACGCAACTTCCTCGAAGTGCTGACCAACTACCCGGGCCTGCACGCCCTGCTGCTGCACCGTCTGAGCCATCGCCTGTGGCGCGCCAACCTGCGCTGGCTGGCGCGCAGCCTCTCCACCTTCTCGCGCTGGCTTACCGGCATCGAGATCCACCCCGGGGCCACCATCGGCCGGCGCTTCTTCATCGACCACGGCATGGGCGTGGTGATCGGCGAGACCGCGGAGGTCGGCGACGACGTCACCCTCTACCAGGGCGTGACCCTGGGCGGCACCAGCTGGAACAAGGGCAAGCGCCACCCCACCCTGGAGGATGGCGTGATCGTCGGTGCCGGCGCCAAGATCCTCGGCCCCTTCAGCGTCGGGGCCGGGGCCAAGATCGGCTCCAACGCCGTGGTGACCAAGGAGGTGCCCGCCGGCGCCACCGTGGTGGGCATCCCGGGCAAGATCGTCAAGCGCGAGGAGCCGGATGCCGCCGACACCCTGGAAGTCGACCCCGAGCGCCGCGAGGCAATTCGTCGCAAGTTCGGCTTCGACGCCTACGGGGTCAGCGAGGACATGCCCGACCCGGTGGCCCGCTCCATCCAGGCGATGCTCGATCATATGCACGCCGTGGACGAGCGGCTCGAGCGCATGTGCCACACCCTGCGCAAGGTGGACGCCAGCTACCGCGAGGGCGAGCTGCCGGAGCTGCGTGACGAGGACTTCGCCGAGGTGCTCGACGACGCCTGCAAGATGCCGGAGAAGGCGCCGGCCGCCGAGAAGACCGAGAAGGCCGGCGAGGGGGAGCGACGCGACTAGGCCAACCAGATCGACAGGTATAGAAGGAGCGCTGGGGGCAAGTCGTAGAGGAGGTCCTACGCCAGGGGTGAGGAGCATTGCTCCGAACGGGCTGGCCATGGATGGCCAGCACCGGACCTGCAAGCGGAGCGGGACGCGAGAGCGCCGCAGGGCGTCGGTAGCGCCCAGGGAGGGGTTCACAGCGCCTCCTCGAAGGCTTGCCCCCAGATCAGCTCCGGAACAAGCAGCCTTTCAATGGCAACCCATGACGCCAGTCAGCAAATGGTTGACCATGCCACTCGGTCTTTCCCATAATGCACGGTCAGTTCGACCGCTCCCCCGGAGCCGACGCTTACCCAACGCCGCCCCGGCGGCGCCGAGGACGCCATGCGCCTGACCACCAAGGGACGCTACGCCGTCACCGCCATGCTCGACCTGGCAATGAACGCCCGCAGCGGGCCGATCTGCCTGGCCGATATCTCGCGACGCCAGGAGATCTCGCTCTCCTACCTCGAGCAGCTGTTCGCCCGCCTGCGCCGTGCCGGGCTGGTCGACAGCGTGCGCGGCCCGGGCGGCGGCTACCTGCTGGCCCAGGCGCCGGAGACAATCTCGGTGGCGCGGGTGATCGACGCCGTGGATGAGTCCGTGGACGCCACGCGCTGCGGTGGCCTCTCCGACTGCCAGCAGGGCGACACCTGCCTCACCCACCACCTGTGGATCGAGCTGTCGGCGCATATCCACGGCTTCCTCGACGGCGTCACCCTGGGTCAGCTGGCCGACCGCCAGGAGATCCAGCAGATCGCCAGCCGTCAGCGGCGTCGCCTCGATGGCGGCGACAGCATCCTCGCCTCGGCGCCCTGACCGCCAGGCCGAACCCGAGACTTCCCGAGGCCATGACCACACCCGTCTATCTCGACTACGCCGCCACCACCCCGTCGACCCCCGGGTCGCCGAGCTGATGGCGCGTCACCTGACCCTCGATGGCATCTTCGCCAACCCCGCCTCGCGCAGCCACATGCTGGGCTGGCAGGCCGAGCAGGCGGTGGAAAACGCCCGCCGCCAGGTGGCCGACCTGATCGCCGCCGACCCGCGCGAGATCGTCTGGACCAGCGGCGCCACCGAGGCCGACAACCTGGCCCTGGCCGGCTTCCTGCGCGCCAATCGTCACCGCGGCCGCCACCTGATCACCTCCGTCGTCGAGCACAAGGCGGTGGTCGATACCGCCCGGGCGCTGGAGGACGAGGGCTTCGAGGTGACCTGGCTGACACCGGCAGGCGACGGGCGGATCAGCCCGGCACAGCTGCGCGAGGCACTGCGCGAGGACACCGTTCTGGTGTCGCTGATGGCGGTCAACAACGAACTGGGCGTGATCCACGACCTGGCGGCACTGGCCGAGGTGGCCCATGCCGGCGGCGCCGCCTTCCATGTCGATGCCGCCCAGGCGGTGGGCCGGCTCGACCTCGATGTGCAGCGCTCAGGGATCGACCTGATGTCGCTCTCCGGGCACAAGGCCTATGGACCCAAGGGCGTCGGCGCCCTCTACGTCAGGCGCCACCCCGATATCCGCGTCGAGGCGCTGATCCACGGCGGCGGCCACGAGCGCGGCATGCGCTCCGGTACCCTGCCCACTCACCAGATCGTCGGCATGGGCGAGGCCTTCGCCATCGCCGCCGACGAGGGCGAGGCCGACCAGGCCCGCATCACATCTCTGCGCGACCGCCTGCTCGACGGCCTGGCCGACCTCGACGGCATCCATCGCAATACCGCGCTGGAGGCCGCCGTGCCCAATATCCTCAACCTGGCCTTCGCCGGCGTGGAGGGCGAGTCGCTGCTGATGGCACTGCGCGATATCGCCCTCTCCACCGGCTCGGCCTGCAACTCGGCCAGCGTCGAGCCATCCTATGTACTGAAGGGCATCGGCCTGCCGCGGGCGCTGGCGCTCGCCTCGCTGCGCTTCAGCTTCGGACGCTTCACCACCGAGGCCGACATCGATCGGGCGGTCGACGCCCTGCGTCACGCCCTGCTCGGCCTGCGCCGTCAGGCCCAATGACGCCTTCACGACAGGCGCAACCCCTGCAACAGGCAGCTACCCACAGGAGAGAGACCATGGCGCATCTCACCATCACCGACGCCGCCGCCGAGCAGATCCGCCGGGTGCTCGACGAGCGCGGCCAGGGCCTTGGCCTGCGCGTCTCGGTCAAGCCCAGCGGCTGCTCCGGCTACAGCTACGTGCTCGACTTCGCCGACGAGGCGGCCAACGACGACACCTGCTTCGAGGAGCACGGGGTCAAGGTCTTCGTCGCTCCCGACGCCCTGGAGATGCTCGACGGCAGCGAGGTCGACTACGTCAACGAGGGGCTCAACCGCTACTTCCGCTTCAACAACCCCAACGTCAAGGATGAGTGCGGCTGCGGCGAGAGCTTCAGCGTCTGAGCCGGGCGACGATTGTTCAACGCCGCCCCGGGACGCTATAATCCCCGCCCAATCGGCGCACCGCCGAACCGTCGGACGCCGAGCCGCATTATCCGATTCGCCGCGCCGCCCTCGCTTCCCCAAGCCCGAGGGCGGTGCGGCGCACTCCTTCGACACCCCATCACCCCCTACTGGAGACATGCCCATGGCTACCCAGCGCACCCTGTCCATCATCAAGCCCGATGCCGTCGCCAAGAACGCCATCGGCGAGATCATCGCCCGCTTCGAGAAGGCCGGCCTCAAGGTCGTCGCCGCCAAGATGCTCAAGCTGGACGACGACAAGGCCGGCGGCTTCTACGCCGAGCACAAGGAGCGCCCCTTCTTCAAGGATCTGGTCGGCTTCATGACCTCCGGTCCGGTGGTCGTGCAGGTGCTCGAGGGCGACGACGCCATCGCCAAGAACCGTGAACTGATGGGCGCCACCAACCCCAAGGAAGCTGCGCCGGGCACCATCCGCGCCGACTTCGCCGAGACCATCGACGCCAATGCCGTGCACGGCTCCGACTCTCCCGAGTCCGCCGAGCGCGAGATCGCCTACTTCTTCGAGAGCAGCGAGATCTGCCCGCGTTGATCCAGGCTCCGGGCGGGGCCCTGTCCCCGCCTCCCCCAGCCGCCTTCCCTTCCCCGACCCGCTGATCGCCATGACCGCTGATACCGCACCCCAGAAGACCAACCTGCTCGGCATGTCCCGCCAGGAGATGGAAGCCTTCTTCCTCTCCATCGGCGAGAAGAAGTTCCGTGCCGCCCAGGTGATGAAGTGGATCCACCACGAGGGCTGTGACGACTTCGCGGCCATGACCAACCTCGCCAAGGCGCTGCGCGCCAGGCTCGCCGAGGTGGCCGAGATCCGCGGCCCCGGCGTGGTCTACGAGGGCACCTCCAGCGACGGCACCCGCAAGTGGGTACTGGAGGTCGAGGACGGCAGCTATGTGGAGACGGTGCTGATCCCCGCCGACAACGGCAAGCGCCGCACACTGTGCGTCTCCTCCCAGGTGGGCTGCTCGCTGGACTGCAGCTTCTGCTCCACCGGCAAGCAGGGCTTCCAGCGCAACCTCACCGCCGCCGAGATCATCGGCCAGGTGTGGGTGGCCCAGCGCAGCGTGGGCCCGCGCAAGGACACCGCCAATCGCCCGGTCACCAACGTGGTGATGATGGGCATGGGCGAACCGCTGATGAACTACGACAACGTCGTGCCGGCCATGAAGCTGATGCTCGACGACGACGGCTACGGCCTCTCCAAGCGCCGCGTCACGCTCTCCACCTCCGGGGTCGTGCCGATGCTCGACAAGCTCGGCGACGAGCTCGACGTGAGCCTGGCCATCTCGCTGCACGCCGCCAACGACGAGCTGCGCAACGAGCTGGTGCCGCTCAACCGCAAGTACAACATCCGCAGCCTGCTGGATGCCTGCCAGCGCTATCTCGCCAAGTGCGACGACACGCGCATGGTCACCATCGAATACACGGTGATCAAGGACGTCAACGACCAGCAGGTGCACGCCGAACAGCTCGCCGAGCTGCTGCGCGAGCTGCCGTGCAAGATCAACCTGATTCCCTTCAACCCCTTCCCCCACTCGGGCTACGAGACACCGTCGCGCAACCAGGTGATGCGCTTCCAGCAGTGGCTCTACGAGCTGGGCTACACGGCACCGATCCGCTCCACTCGCGGCGACGATATCGACGCCGCCTGCGGTCAGCTGGTGGGCCGGGTGAAGGACCGCACCCGTCGGCACGAGCGCTATATCAAGTCGATCCAGATCGACGCCGACTGAAGGGAGCCCGCCTTGACTTCAACCGGGCACAGCGCTTTGATGGGCAGGCCCTGCCTCCCCCCGGCTTCCGTTTGCCCGCGGCACGCCGCCGGAGGGAGCCCGCCGACCCTCGGGAGGAGTTCATGACCCGCCGCTCACGACTGCCCGGACGCTCGCTGCTGCCCATGGCCGCCCTGCTGGGCAGCCTGTGGCTGGCCGGTTGTGCCACCCAGTCCCAGGGCATCAGCGGCGCCGACCGCGAGGCCAGCCCGGCTGACGCCTACACCCAACTCGGCGTCGCCTACCTGGAGCGCAACAACCTGCGCCGCGCCATGGGCGCCCTGGACCGCGCCCTGGAGATCGCCCCCGACGATCCCGAGGCACTGCAGGCCATGGCCATGGTCTACCAGCGCCAGGGGGAGGAGGCGCTGGCCGACGAGACCTTCCGCCGAGCCCTCACCGCGGACGCCGACTTCACCCGCGCGCGCAACAACTATGCGGCCTTTCTCTACGCCCGGGGCCGCGTGCGCGAAGCCTGCGAGCAGCTCGAGCGGGCCTCGACGGATGCCCAGTACCCCAATCGCGCCCAGCTGTTCGCCAACCTCGGGCAGTGCCATCGCGAGCTGGGGGAGGTGCAGGAGGCGCGCCGCAACCTGCAGCGCGCCCAGGAGATCGACCCGCGCGCGCCGCGCAGCTACTTCACCCTGGCCGAGCTGGAGTACGCCGAGAGCAACCTGGCCCAGGCGCGAGCGCAGATCGATGCCTTCATGCGCCTGGCCGGGCCGCGCCCGGAGGCCCTGAGGCTGGCCGGCGACATCGCCAGGGCCCAGGGCGACAGCGCCACTGCCGCCTTCTACACCCAACAGCTGGAGGGGCGTGGCACCACGCCCTGACCCGAGAACACCACCGAAGGATGCGCCGCCATGAGCGACACCCACGAACCGGACCTGCACGCTGACGCCACGGCCTCGCCCGGCGAGCAGCTGAGGCTTGAACGCGAGAATCAGGGCCTCTCCGTCTCCGAGGTGGCCGGCGCGCTCAACCTGAGGCCGGCGGTGGTCCGCGGCCTGGAGGAGGACAGCTACGAGGAGGTGCCGATCGCCACCTACCGGCGTGGCTACCTGCGCGCCTATGCGCACCTGCTGGGCATCGACGACACCCCGGTGCTGGAGGCCTATCGCGCCCGCTTCGGCAGCCAGGATGCCGCCCAGCGCAAGGTCGCCCCGGTACAGGTCAGCAAGCCCCCCTCGCGCCTGGGCGCCTGGCTGTTCCGCCTGGTGTCCCTGCTGGTGCTGGCCGGCCTGATCGGCCTGACGCTGATGTGGTGGCAGAGCCGCGGCGGCGGCGAGCCACCCAGCATCGGCGAGAGCGACCCGGTCTCCGTCGACCGCCTCGATGGCTCCGCCAGCGTGACCGAGCCCGACACCTCGGCCGCCAGTGCCGAGCCGGATAGCCTGCCGCCACTGCCCGAGGAGGTGGCCGAGGCAGAGTCCACCGCCCAGACACCCGGCGAGGAGACCGACGGCGCCATCGCCGACGACGCGGCGGTGGACGCCGAGCTCGCCGCAAGCGTCGATGCATCGGACGCCGCCCGCGAGGCGCAGGATAGCGAGGCCGAGCCCAGCGAGGAGCAGCAACAGGCCGCGGCGGAAGCAGAGCAGGTCGACGCTGCCGCCGCCGAGCCGCAGGGCGAGGCCGGTCGCCTGGCCTTCACCTTCAACGAACAGTCATGGACCGAGGTCTTCGACGCCAACAACCAGCGCGTCTTCGTCGGCCTGCAGGAACCCGGCACCACGGCCAGCGTCGAAGGCGAGCCGCCCTTCCGCCTCACCGTGGGCAATGCCACCGGCGTCGAGCTGGTCTGGCAGGGGACAAGCATAGACCTCGGCGAGCGCGCCGGTGCCAACAACGTCGCCCGCTTCACCCTGGGAGAATGATTCCACCATCATGCACGCACAATCCCCTATCGTCCGTCGCAAGTCGCGCCAGATCCACGTCGGCAGGGTAGCCGTCGGGGGCGATGCCCCGATCTCGGTGCAGAGCATGACCAACACCAATACCCTCGACGTGGCCGCCACCGTGGCGCAGATCCGCCAGCTGGAGACCGCCGGTGCCGATATCGTGCGCGTCTCGGTACCCGACATGGAGGCCGCCGAGGCCTTCGGCCGCATCAAGCGCCAGGTCGAGGTACCGCTGGTCGCCGATATCCACTTCGACTACAAGATCGCCCTGCGTGTCGCCGAGCTCGGCGTCGACTGCCTGCGCATCAACCCCGGCAACATCGGCCGCGAGGATCGCGTGCGCGCCGTGGTCTCGGCGGCCCGCGACAACGGCATCCCGATCCGCATCGGCGTCAACGCCGGTTCGCTGGAGAAGGACCTGCAGAAGAAGTACGGCGAACCCACGCCCGCGGCCCTGGTCGAGTCGGCCATGCGCCATATCGACCACCTCGACCGCCTCGACTTCCAGGAGTACAAGGTCAGCGTCAAGGCCTCCGACGTGTTCATGGCGGTGGCCGCCTACCGTGACCTGGCGACGCGTATCGAGCAGCCGCTGCACCTCGGCATCACCGAGGCCGGCGGTCTGCGCTCGGGCACCGTCAAGTCCTCCATCGGCCTGGGCATGCTGCTGATGGACGGCATCGGCGACACCATCCGCGTGTCGCTCGCCGCCGACCCGGTGGAGGAGATCAAGGTCGGCTTCGACATGCTCAAGAGCCTGCGCCTGCGCTCCAAGGGCATCAACTTCATCGCCTGCCCCAGTTGCTCGCGCCAGAACTTCGACGTCATCGGCACCATGAACGCCCTGGAGGAGCGCCTCGAGGACATCATGACCCCCCTCGATGTTTCGGTGATCGGCTGCGTGGTCAACGGTCCCGGCGAGGCCAAGGAGACCGATGTCGGCCTCACCGGCGGCTCACCGGCCAACCTCGTCTATATCGACGGCAAGCCGGCCTCCAAGCTGCGCAACGACCACCTGGTCGATGACCTCGAGCGGCTGATCCGCGACAAGGTGCGCGAGAAGGAGCAGGCCGAACAGGACGTGATCGCCCGCGACGCCTGACCCTTCGAATGGCGTCCGGCGAGCAGACAAGGAGCAACCGTTGAGCAAGTCCCAAGCAAGTCACAAGGCACCCGAGCAAGAAGAAGATCCAGGCCATTCGCGGCATGAACGACCTGCTGCCGGAGCAGTCGCCCCTGTGGCAGTACTTCGAGGGCAAGGTCCGCGACCTGATGGCCCGCTACGGCTACGCCGAGATCCGCACGCCCATCGTCGAGCAGACCGCGCTGTTCGCGCGTTCCATCGGCGAGGTCACCGATATCGTCGAGAAGGAGATGTATACCTTCGAGGATCGCAACGGTGACAGCCTGACCCTGCGCCCCGAGGGCACGGCGAGCTGCGTGCGCGCCGCCATGGAGCACGGCCTGCTGCACAACCAGACCCAGCGCCTGTGGTACCAGGGGCCGATGTTCCGCCACGAGCGCCCCCAGAAGGGTCGCTATCGCCAGTTCCACCAGGTGGGCGTGGAGAGCTTCGGCCTCGAGGGCCCGGATATCGACGCCGAGGTGATCCTGCTCTCGGCCCGCCTGTGGCGCGAGCTGGGCCTGATGGAGCACGTCACCCTGGAGCTCAACTCCCTGGGCTCCTCGGCGGCCCGGGCCGCCTATCGCGACACCCTGGTGGCCTACTTCGAGCAGCATCTCGATGTGCTCGACGAGGACTCGCGCCGGCGGCTGACCAGCAACCCGCTGCGCATCCTCGACTCCAAGAACCCGGAGATGGCCGAGATGCTGGCCGGCGCCCCGCGACTGCTCGACCACCTGGACGCTGAGTCCCGGGAGCATTTCGAGGCGCTGTGCGCGCTGCTCGACGCCGCCGGCATCGACTACGTGATCAACCCGCGCCTGGTGCGCGGCCTGGACTACTACGGCCGCACCGTCTTCGAGTGGACCACCACCGCGCTGGGCAGCCAGGGCACGGTATGCGCCGGCGGCCGCTACGACGGCCTGGTGGAGCAGCTGGGCGGCAAGCCGACCTCGGCGGTGGGCTTCGCCATGGGCATCGAGCGCCTGGTGCTGCTGCTCGAGACCCTGGAGCTGATTCCCGACGCCGCCCGCGGCGAGCTTGACCTCTATGTGCTGCCCATGGATGACGCCGCCGCCGGCACCGCCCTGCAGCTGGTCGAACGCCTGCGCGGCGAGCTGCCCGAGCTGCGTGCCCAGCTGCACTGCGGCGGCGGCAGCTTCAAGAGTCGCATCAAGAAGGCCGACCGCAGCGGTGCCCGCCTGGCCCTGCTGCTCGGCGAGGACGAACTCGCACACGGCACCGCGACCCTGAAGTTCCTGCGCGAGGAGCGCGAGCAGCGCAGCCTGGCGCGGGACGCCCTGGTCGACGAGCTGCACGAACTGCTGGCCTGAAGGCCCACACGAGACATACAAGGAGACCGCCCGTGGCGGAGCTGAGAACCGAGGAAGAACAGGTCGAGGCGCTCAAGCGCTGGTGGAAGGAGAACGGCCTCTCGCTGATCGCCGGCGTGGTTATCGCCGGGGCCGGCGTGCTGGGCTGGAACGCCTGGCAGGGCTATCAGGAGAACCAGGCCACCGCCGCCTCGATGCGCTACCAGCAGCTGGTCAACCTGACCGCCGGCAACGCCCTCGACGAGGCACAACTGCCCGAGGCACGCGCCCTGGTGGAAGAGATCGTCGAGGAGCATGGCAAGACCCTCTATGCCGACCTGGCACGCCTGGTGGACGCCCGTCTGGCGGTCGCTCAGGGCGACCTCGCGGGGGCCCGCGAGCGGCTGCAGACCCTGGCGGATGCCGACTCGCGCGGCTATGTGGGCGGCCTGGCGCGCCTGCGCTTGGCGCGCCTGCTGGTTGCCGACGGCGACGCCGAGGCGGCACTCAGCGCCCTGGAGAGCGGTGTTCCCGAGGCGCTGGCCGCCCAGCGCGCCGAGGTGCGCGGCGACGCCCTGCATGCCCTGGGCCGCGAGGCCGATGCCGCCACGGCCTGGCGCGAGGCGCTGGATCTCGCCGAGACCAACGACCAGCCGCTCTACGGCGTGCAACTCAAGCTCGACAACCTGGGCCTGGCAGCGGGTCCCGACAACCAGGGGCTGGATTCATGAAACCGACCTTCCTGATCGCCGCCCTCGCGGGCCTGACCCTGCTGGCGGGCTGCGCCGGCAACAAGGTGGAGCCGCAGTATCCGCCCACCGAGCTCAGCGACTTCGCGGCGAGCGCAGAGCTCTCCAGTGCCTGGCGCGAGGGCGCCGGTGACGGTCTGGGACGCGCCGCCTACCCCATCGCCCCGGCCCGCGACGGCGACGCCCTGTTCGCCGCCGACTATCGCGGCGAGCTGTTCGCCTTCGACGCCGATGACGGCGACACCCGCTGGGAAGTCGACCTCGAGGTACCGGTCTCCAGCGCGCTGACCGCGGTGGCCGGGGACCTCTACCTGGGCACCCGCAACGGCGAGGTGCTGGCGGTGAGCCAGCGCGATGGCAGCGTGCGCTGGCGCGCCCGCGTGCCCAGCGAGGTACTGGCCGCCCCGCAGCCCAACCAGCAGCTGCTGATCGTGCAGAGCGTCGACGGCACCATCACCGCCCTGGACCGCAGCAGCGGCGACGAGCGCTGGAGCTACCAGGCCAGCCTGCCCTCGCTGACCCTGCGCGGCACCGGCACCCCCACCACCATCGACCCGCTGACCTTCGCCGGCTTCGCCAACGGCCGCCTGGTGGCCCTGGACAACCGCAGCGGCCAGCCGCTGTGGGAGCGACGCATCGCCGTGGCCCAGGGGCGCAGCGACATCGAGCGCCTGGTGGACCTCGCCGCCCAGCCGGTACTGACTCCCGACGGCCGCCTCTTCGTGACCAGCTACAATGGCCGACTGGTGGCCCTGGAAGCGTCCCGCGGCGAGCCGCTGTGGGCTCGCGACCTCTCCAGCTACCATACGCCCATCGTGGTGGGCGACTTCCTGTTCGTGGTCGAGGAGTCGGGGCGCATCCTGGCCCTGGCCGCCGACAGCGGTGAGGAGGTGTGGCGCAACACCGACCTGGAGGGCCGCCAGCCTACCTCACCGGCCTTTGCCGATGGCAAGCTGGTGTTCGGCGATTACGAGGGCTACCTGCACCTGATCGACGCGCGCAGCGGCGATATGGTCGGTCGTGAGCGAATCGACGGCTCCGGGATCGGCGTGCGCCCGGTCACCGAAGGCAACCGCATTCATGTGCTGGCCAATGACGGCACCCTCGAGACCCTGGATATCCGATGACACCCGTGATCGCCCTGGTCGGCCGGCCCAATGTGGGCAAGTCGACCCTGTTCAACCGCCTGACTCGCACCCGCGACGCCCTGGTGGCCGACTTCCCGGGCCTGACCCGGGACCGCAAGTACGGCAACGGCATGCTCGGCGGCAAGGCCTACACGGTCATCGACACCGGCGGCATCAGCGGTGACGAGGATGGCATCGATGCCGCCATGGCCGAGCAGTCGCTGGCCGCCATCGACGAGGCCGACATCGTGCTGTTCCTGGTCGACGCCCGGGCCGGCCTCAACGTCGCCGACCAGGCCATCGCCAACCACCTGCGGGTCAACCAGAAGAAGACCTGGCTCGTCGTCAACAAGACCGATGGCCTCGACGAGGACAGCGCCACCGCCGAGTTCTGGGAACTGGGCCTGGGCGAGCCGCGGCCCATCGCCGCCGCCCATGGCCGCAACGTCACCACGCTGATCGACGAGGTGCTTGCCCCCTTCCCGGAGCGCGACGAGAGCATCCCGGCGGATACCGGCACCAAGGGCATCCGCATCGGCGTCATCGGCCGCCCCAACGTGGGCAAGTCGACCCTGGTCAACCGCCTGCTCGGCGAGGAGCGCGTGGTGGTCTTCGACGAGGCGGGCACCACCCGCGACGCCATCGAGATCCCCTTCGAGCGCCGCGGCAAGCCCTATGTGCTGGTGGATACCGCCGGCGTGCGGCGCCGCAAGAACGTTCACGAGATCGCCGAGAAGTTCTCGATCATCAAGACCCTGGAGGCGATCAAGGAGTGCCATGTCGCCATCATGGTGCTCGACGCCCGCAGCGGGCTGGTGGAGCAGGACCTGCACCTGCTCGACTACGTGCTGACCACCGGCCGCGCGCTGGTGCTGGCCGTGAACAAGTGGGATGGCCTGGAGAGCGAGGCCAAGGAGAAGATGCGCGCCGAGATCAAGCGCCGCCTGGGCTTCGCCGACTACGCCGACCTGCACTTCATCTCGGCGCTGCACGGCACCGGGGTGGGCGACCTCTATCCATCGCTGGAGCGCGCCTTCGCCTCGGCCAACGCCCACTGGTCCACCAACCGCCTGACCAGCATCCTGCAGGACGCGGTGGAATCCCACCAGCCACCCCTGGTGCGTGGACGCCGCATCAAGCTGCGCATGGCCCACCAGGGCGGCAGCAACCCGCCGATCATCGTGGTCCACGGCAACCAGACCGACTCCCTGCCCGAGGCCTACCGCCGCTACCTGACCAACACCTTCCGCAAGGTGCTCAAGGTGCGCGGCACGCCGATGCGCTTCGAGTTCCGCTCCGGCAGCAACCCCTTCGATCCCATGGCCAACGCCAGCGATCGCGAGAAGGCCAAGAAACGCGAACTGGGGCGCACCAAGGAGGCGCGCAAGAGCCGCCGCTGATTCTGCTGCGCCCGGCCAGCCCACAGCGCCCGACCCGCTCCTGAGACGACAGAGGGGCGCGTCGGGCGCTGTCGCTTTTGGCCACTTCCCCGCCGGGCATGGAAGGCGCATCATCGGCGACGATGCATAGCTGATTCGCCAAGGAGGCGTCCTGGATGTTCCCCCTTCTCGCTCCCGTTCGGCGCTGGCGCCTGCTGGCGCCGCTCTGCCTCTCCCTGCTGCTCGCCGGCTGCCTGGCGCTGCCCCAGACGGGGCTGTTCGCCTTCCGCCTGGCGGTGACCTCGCTGGGCGTGGAGGAGGTCCGCATCGGCCCCTACAGCCGTGGATGCCCGCCTCGACACCAGCGATATCATGTCCCTGGCGATGTCGAGCCTGGGCGCCGGCAGCCTGCCGGTGCAGGCGACCCTGGCCATGGGCCTGGGCCTGCCCAGCGGCATGCCCCCGGTGGAGATGGCCGGCTTTCGCTGGTCACTGGAGATGCCGGGCGTCGACCCGGTCAGCGGCGACTACGCCCAGGACGTGACCCTGACCTCGGCCGACGACGCCAAACTGCGCCTGCCGGTGGCCTTCGACCTGCTGGGCGGCGGCCGCGAGCAGCTGGGCCCCATGGTGGAGCTGGCCAGCCAGCTGGCAAGCCAGGGCGAACTGCCCGCCGGCAGCGAGCTTGCCATCACCCCCGGCGACCTGCGCGGCCTGGGCATGACCCTGCCCGCCGGCCTGCTCACCCCCACCATCCGCCTGGGCGTAGGTGAGGACGGCAGCCTGATTCCGCGGGGGTAGTGCTGATAACAGGTCGAAGCGGGGCTGTTCCGGCGCCCCTGGTCTCGGGGCGCGTCACTACTTCCCGTGCAGGCGCCGGCGGCCCACCCACTGGGTGGCGAACTGCCAGGCACCGCGGCCGCTGCGGCCACCGCGCAGGGTGGCGAAGCGGATCGCCTCGGCGCGGGCCTCGGCACTCCAGTCCTCGCGGCGTCCCAGTTGGGTGACCCAGTGGCAGCACGCCTCCAGGTAGACATCCTGGTTGAAGGGGTGGAAGCCCAGCCACAGCCCGAAACGGTCGGAGAGCGAGATCTTCTCCTCCACCGCATCGCCATGGTGGAGTTCATCGCCCACCAGCCGCGAGCCCTCGTTGTCGCTCATCGACTCCGGCAGCAGGTGGCGGCGGTTGGAGGTGGCGTAGAGCAGCACGTTGGGCGGCGGCCCGGTCAGGGCGCCGTCGAGCACGCTCTTCAGCGCCTTGTAGGCATCGTCATGGCCCTCGAAGGAGAGGTCGTCGCAGTAGACGACGAAGCGCTGGTCATGGTGGCGCAGCTGCTCCACCAGCATCGGCAGGCCCGAGAGGTCGTGGCGATCCACCTGCACCAGGCGCAGTCCCTCACCGGCCAGGCTGTTGAGCAGGGCACGGATCAGCGACGACTTGCCACTGCCCCGGGAACCCCACAGCAGGGCGTGGTTGGCCGGCAGGCCCTGCAGGAAGGCCCGGGTGTTGTCGACCAGCGCCAGCTTCTGGCGCTCGATGCCCAGCAGGTCATCCAGGCTCAGGGCGTCGCGCGGCGGCACCGGCAGCAGGCGCCCGCCCAGGGCATGGCGCTGCCACAGGGCGGCCACGTCCCGCGACCAGTCCACCTCCACCGGGGCCGGGGGCAGCCAGTGCTCGACGTGATCCAGCAGATGCAGCAGGCGACGCGTCAGCTCGGCGTCCATGATCCTCTCCTTCTCCAGGTCACCGGATAGTCGGCAGCCTCGGGGCTGATCTGGCGGCAAGCCTTCGAGGAGGCGCTGTGAACCCATCCATGGGCGCTACCGACGCCATCCCTGGCGTAGGACCTCCTCTACGGCTTGCCCCCAGCGCCCCTCGCCGAGGCAGCCAGACTCCTGGTGGCGACAGTTGACCTTGCAGGCGTTCAGGGTATCTTGTGGCGAACCCGGACGCCCGTCCAGCGTCTTACGTTGGCTGGATGCCACACCCCACCAAGGAGACCCGCCATGCGCTGGATCAAACCTTTCGCCATCGGCGCCCTAAGCCTCGCCCTGGCCGCCTGTACCACCTCGCCCACCGGCCGCCAGCAGCTGACCCTGGTGTCGGACGCCCAGCTCGACCAGATGGGCGCCCAGGCCTTCGAGCAGTATCAGCAGGATCGTCCCACCGTGGGTGGCGCTACCCACCGCTATGTGCAGTGTGTGGCCAGTGCACTGGTAAGTGCCCTGCCGCCTCAGCAGCGTGAGTCGCAGAACTGGCAGATCCGCGTCTTCGAGTCCGAGGATGCCAACGCCTTCGCCCTGCCCGGGGGCTACATGGGGGTCAACACCGGCCTGCTGAAGGTGGCCAGCAACCAGGATCAGCTGGCCGCGGTGATCGGCCACGAGATCACCCATGTGCTGGCCCGCCATGCCAACGAACGGGTCTCCACCCAGACCGCCACCCAGCTGGGGCTGTCGGTACTCTCCTCGGCCGCGGGCCTCGAGGGAGCGGGCGGCCAGCAGATCATGGGGGCCCTGGGCATGGGCGCCCAGTACGGCATCCTGATGCCCTTCTCGCGGCGTCACGAGAGCGAGGCCGATGAACTGGGCCTCTACCTGATGGCCGACGCCGGCTTCGACCCCCGCGCCAGCCTGGCGCTGTGGGAAAACATGAGCGCCCAGGGCGGGGCCCGTCCGCCGGCCTGGCTCTCCAGCCACCCCAGCCACGGCCAGCGCACCCAGGACCTGCAGGCGCGCATGAACGAGGCCCTGGGCCGCTACGAGCGGGCCCGCCAGGCCGGCCGCACCCCCGACTGCCCGAGGCCGTAAGATGCTGAGACTGGGATTGCTGCTGCTGATCGCCCCCATGCTGGTGCTGATGGGGGTCTACTTCTGGGAGTACTCGAGCGTGCGCGAGTGCACGCTCTCCGGTGGCCACTGGGACTACCTGGAAGGGGTGTGCCGCGACACGCCCCAGCCCTTCGTCTCCTGGCTGCAGCGCTACCCCTGGCTGGTCAACGGCGGGATGCTGCTGTCGCTGGTCGGGCTGGTGCTGTGCATGGTGGGGCTCTATACCAAGCGGCGCTGAAGGGCGCCGCCGAGATCACAGCGCCTGGCGGAGCGCCTCCAGCACCGGGGCCGTCTCGGGGCGCCTGCCCCGCCACTGGAAGAATGACTCCGCCGCCTGCTCCACCAGCATGCCGAGGCCGTCCACGGTGCGCGCGCCGCGCTCGGCGGCCCAGCGCAGGAAGACGGTGGGCTCGGCGCCGTACATCATGTCGTGGGCGGTGGCCCCCGGGGCGAAGAGGTCGTCGGGCAGCGGCGGCAGGTCGCCGGCCAGGCTGGCGCTGGTGCCGTTGATCACCAGGTCGAAGGGACCGGCCACGGCGTCGAAGCCGCCGCCTTCGATCGTGCCCAGGTCGCGGAAGTCGGCGGCGAGCCGCGCGGCCTTCTCGGCGGTGCGGTTGGCGATGAACAGACTTGCCGGCCCCTGGGCCAGCAGCGGCTCCAGCACCCCGCGCACCGCGCCTCCGGCGCCCAGCAACAGGATGCGTGCCCCGGCCAGCGTCACGCCGTGGCGCTCGAGGTCGCGTACCAGGCCGATGCCGTCGGTGGTATCGCCATAGGTGGCGCCGTTGCCGCCCAGGATCAGGGTGTTGACCGCCCCGGCGCGGCGGGCGCGCTCGCTCAGGGTGTCGCAGAGCCGGAAGGCCTGCTCCTTGAAGGGTACGGTGACGTTGGCTCCGCGTCCGCCGGAGGCGGTGAAGCGCCGCCAGGCGCCGGCGAAGTCATCCAGCGGCGCCTCGATGGCGGTGTACTCGATGGCCTCGCCCGTCTGCTCGGCGAAGGCGGCATGGATCAGCGGCGACTTCGAGTGGGCCACCGGATGGCCGAAGACACAGTAGCGATCGATCATGCTTCGTTCTCCTTTTGTGCCTCGCCAAGCCAGTCCCGGGGGTGCAGGTAGTGTGCGTAGAGCTCCGCCTCCGGGCTCCCCTCCTCGGGCTCCCAGGCGTACTCCCAGCGCGCCAGCGGCGGCATCGACATCAGGATCGACTCGGTGCGCCCGCCGCTCTGCAGCCCGAACAGGGTGCCGCGGTCCCAGACCAGGTTGAACTCCACGTAACGCCCGCGTCGATAGAGCTGGAAATCGCGCTCACGCTCGCTCCAGGGGGTGTCGACGCGGCGACTCACGATGGGCAGATAGGCCTCGAGGAAGGCGTCACCCACGGCGCGCTGGAAGGCGAAGCTGCGTTCGAAGCCCCAGTCGTTGAGGTCGTCGAAGAAGAGCCCGCCCACGCCGCGGGTCTCGTCGCGATGCTTCAGATAGAAGTAGTCGTCACACCACGCCTTGAAGCGCGGGTAGACCACCTCGCCGAAGGGCGCGCAGGCCTCCCGGGCCACCCGGTGCCAGTGCACCACATCCTCGAGCACCGGGTAGAAGGGGGTCAGGTCGAAGCCGCCCCCGAACCACCACACCGGCGCCTCGCCGGGCTTCTCGGCGATGAAGAAGCGCACGTTGCCGTGGCTCGTCGGCACATGGGGATTCTCCGGGTGCAGTACCCAGGAGACCCCACCGCATGGAAGCTGCGTCCGGCGAGCTCCGGTCGAGCCGCGGTCGCCGAAGGCGGCAGGCGTTCGCCATACACATGGGAGAAGTTGACACCGCCCTTCTCGAACACCCGTCCGTTCTCGATCACCCGCGAGCGGCCGCCGCCTCCCGCCGGGCGCTGCCAGGCGTCCTCGCGGAATCCGGCGCCGCCATCCGCGGCGGCCAGGGCGCCACACAGGCGCTCCTGGAGGTCGAGCAGGTAGGTCTTGACGTCATCGAGTCGCGGGTGGGCCAACGGAGCCTCCGGATGGGGTGAAAGTGACGGGAAAGGGTCAGTCGCGCAGCACCCGGCCGCTGACCAGGTCGCGAATGGTGCTGGGCCGCTCGAGGCCGCCGAGCTCACCCTCGACGATGGCATCGAGCCCATCGCCGAAGATGCTGCGCGCCTCCTCGGCGCTCATGGCCGGCGGCTCGCTGGCCACGTTCGCCGAGGTGGAGACGATGGGGCCGCCGAAGGCCTCGCACAGCGTGGCCACCAGCGGATGGGCGCTGACCCGCAGGGCCACCCGGTCATGCTCGCCATGCACCAGGGCATGGCTACGGCCGTTGTCGGGCACCAGCCAGGTGTTGGGCCCCGGCCAGCTGGCCGCCAGCGGCGCCTGCAGCTCGAGGGGCAGCCCCTCGAGCCAGGCGGCGAACTGCTCGATGCCAGCGGCCACCAGGATCACCCCTTGGCGGGATCGCGACGCTTGAGGTGCAGCAGTTTCGTCACTGCTTCATCGTTGTCGGGGTCGCAGCCCAGGCCCCAGACCGCCTCAGTGGGATAGGCGATCACGCCGCCCCGGCGCAGGGCGGCGACGGCGTCCTCGATCTGACGGGCCTGGTTCATGGGCTCTCCTCGCTGGGCTGGGGCGCGAATGGCCGGGGATTCTATCACGGTGCCGAGAGGCGCACCCAGCCACCGGCGACCCGCGCCGCCTGGCCCTCCAGCTCCAGCGCCAGCAGGGCGCCGCTGGCACTCGGCGATATCGAGCCTCGGTCAGCCCTACCAGCGCGTCCGCGGGGGTCGGGCTGCCGCTCAGCCAGCGCAGCAGTGGGTCATCATTCCGGCCCGAGGCCTCGGCGCGGGGCGCGACGGGCATCGCCGGGGCCTGCCACTGGGTAAGCTCGGCGAGGATGTCATCGACCCCGCGCACCAGCACGGCCCCCTCGCGGATCAACCGCAGGCAGCCCCGCACCTGGGGGTTATGCAGTGAGCCGGGCAGGGCGAACACCTCGCGCCCCTGCTCCCCGGCCAGCCGCGCGCTGACCAGCGAACCGCTCTGCTCGGCCGCCTCCACCACCAGCACCCCGCAGCTGAGCCCGGTGACGATGCGGTTGCGACGAGGGAAGAAGCCGGCCCGGGCCGGGGTGCCGGGCGGGTGCTCGGAGAGCAGCAGGCCACCCGGTTCACGCAGGCGGGCGTGCAGGCGATGATGGCGTGGCGGATAGACCACATCGACACCGCAACCGAGTACCGCCACGCTGGTCCCGCCGGCATCCAGGGCGGCCTGCTGGGCGGCGGCATCGATGCCCAGCGCCATGCCGCTGACCACGCACCAGCCCCGCTCGGCGAGTTCGCGGGCGAAGGCGGCGGCGTTGGTCAGTCCCTCGCGGGTGGCGCGACGCGACCCCACCATGGCCAGCTTGGGGGGCGCCAGGGCGGCGAGGTCACCCCAGGCCCACAGCAGCGGCGGCGGATCGGCAATCTCGGTGAGCAGCTCGGGCCAGGCGGGATGCCCGGCATGCAGCAGGTGGCGGTCGGCGGAACCCTCGACGCCAGGCGAGGGCCGCCTCTACCGCAGTGGAAAGCGGGCTGCGAGCAGGGTGGTCGAGCCATAGCCGCAGCGCGGTAGCGGCCTCGCGCGGCAGCACCGCCAGCCAGCCGCCGGGCCACTCGGGTCGGCGGGCAGCCAGTTCGGCCAGCGAGCCCGGCCCCGAGACCGGGCAGACCCGCCGAGGGCCAGCCACTCCCGGGCGCCGAGGGCCGGCGACGACATGGCGACCTCACCGCTGGGCGGCGCTGACCGCCCGCCGCGGGTTATGGACACGATCCCCCACGCCCAGGGTGCGGCTGGCCTCCATGACCAGGCCGTAGCTCATCTTTGCGGTAGGTCTTGAAGACCATCACCAGACCGGCATCCTCCCCCGGCAGGCGCAGCTGTTCGCCGGTGCGCGGATCGCTGACCAGCTCGCCGCGCTGCTCGACCATCAGTACATGGCCGGGCTCGAGCCCGTCGCGCTGGCCGCGGTCCAGCGCCACCACCTGCAGGCGGCCGATGAACTGCACCCCGCCCGGGACCGACAGGATGGTGCCCTCCACCTCGCGCTCGGGGGCACGCGGAATGAACTCGGTCACCAGACCGCGATCCTCCAGGGGCAGCACGATATCGCCGTTGCGCACCTCCTGGCGTGACGAGGTCACCTCCAGCACCGCCATGTCCTCCTCCTGGCGCTCGCGGCGCGCCTGGCCGACGCTCTCCAGTTCGAGACCCAGCAGCTCGCCGCTGGCCGGGTCGAGGAAACGCTCGCCCACGCGATAGAAGCCCACGCGCCCGCCCGCAGGCACCTCGCCCCGGGCATAGAGGCGATCGCCCACGCCGCTCATCAGCCGACGGTCATCGCCACCCACCACATAGGCCAGCTCCTCGAGGGCCTCGGGGTCATCGACGATGCGGTGCTCACGCAGGAAGTGGCGGATATCCTCCAGGGGAATCGGTTCGATCGCCTCGCGATGCGGGATGGTGCGCATCTCGGGCGACAGCCTTACCTGCCCCTGACCACGCTCCAGCCCCAGGCAAGGGCGGCCGTCGCAGTCGTAGAGGTAGATGACGTCTCCCGGATAGATCAGGTGCGGGTTACGGATCTGCGGGTTGACCTGCCACACCTCGGGCCACTGCCAGGGATGGCGCAGGAAGCGCCCCGAGATGTCCCACAGGGTGTCACCGCGCACCACGGTGTAGCGGTCCGGAGCGTCGCCACGCAGGCCATCCTCCCAGCTGAGCCCCTGGCCCTGGACGCCGGCAGCCAGGGCCATGCCCAGCGCCGCCACCAGGCCCAGCCAGCGGCGCCGCCCCTTGCCATCACTTCTCTGCCTCATCCCTGCTCCCCCCGCGTGTCGCCGGCCGATGCCATGGAACGCTACCGGCATGTTATAGTCTGAAGTTATCGACGTGTTGCGACGCTGCCCCTGTCGCCGATGTGCGCAACACACCTAGAATAGAGTCATTGCATAAATGACAGCATAACGGTGAATCCAACGCCATGGCCAAATTACCTATCCTCGAATACCCCGACGAACGCCTGCGCAACCGGGCGGCGCCGGTGGAGACGGTCGACGACGAGGTGCGCCGGCTGGTCGACGATATGCTGGAGACCATGTACGACGCCAGGGGGATCGGCCTGGCCGCTACCCAGGTGGACGTGCATCGCCGCGTGATCGTCATGGACGTCAGCGACGACCGCTCGAGCCCGCTGGTGCTGATCAACCCCGAGGTTGCGCCCATCGGCGAGGAGCGCGAGCCGATGCAGGAGGGCTGCCTGTCGATCCCCGAGTACTACGCCGATGTGCCGCGCGCCCTGCGCGTCCACCTCAAGGCCCTGGATCGCGCTGGCCAGCCCTATGAGCTGGAGGCCGACGGCCTGCTGGCCCACTGCATCCAGCACGAGCACGATCACCTCGAGGGAGTGCTGTTCGTCGACTACCTCTCGCCGCTCAAGCGCGACCGGGTAATGAAGAAGATGCAGAAGCGCCACAAGCTGATGCAGGACGCCTGAAGCCGCCCCGTATCACCGCGAAGGCCGACGCAACATGCGTCGGCCTTCGTCGTTTGCGGCGCGCTCCGTTATCATTAGGGCATTCACTCCCGGCCAGGCTCCCACCATGTCCCGATCCCACGACTCTCGCTCACTCAGCGTCATCTTCGCCGGCACGCCCGACTTCGCTGCCGAGAGCCTCGCGGCGCTGCTGGCCAGCCGCCACCGCGTGATCGCCGTGTATACCCAGCCCGACCGCCCGTCCGGTCGCGGCCGCAAGCTGACGCCGAGCCCGGTCAAGGCGCTGGCCCTCGAGCACGACCTGCCGGTGTACCAGCCCGAGAGCCTCAAGGCCGCCGAGGCCCAGGCCGAACTGGCCGCCCTCGGCGCCGACCTCATGGTGGTGGTGGCCTACGGCCTGATCCTGCCCAAGGCGGCGCTCGCTACGCCGCGGCTGGGCTGCCTCAACGTCCACGCCTCGCTGCTGCCGCGCTGGCGCGGCGCGGCGCCCATCCAGCGCGCCATCGAGGCCGGCGACACCGAGAGCGGCGTGACCATCATGCAGATGGACGAGGGCCTGGACACCGGCGACATGCTGCTGGAGCGACGCACGCCGATCACTGCCTCGACCACCGGCGGCGAACTCCATGACACCCTGGCCACGCTGGGCGGCGAGGCGATCGTCGAGGCCCTGGACGCCCTGGCCGGAGAGGGCCTGCCCGCCACCCCCAGCCCGAGGAGGGTGTGACCTACGCCGCCAAGCTCTCCAAGGCCGAGGCCGAGCTGGACTTCCGCCGCCCCGCCGCGGAGCTGGCCGCCCGGGTGCGCGCCTTCAACCCCTGGCCGGTGGCCTGGTGCGCCTTCGACGGCGACCGCTTGCGCCTGCTGCTGGCCGAGGCACATGGGCTCGGCAGAGACACCTCCCCCGCCGCCCCCGGCACCCTGCTCGACCATGACGACGAGGCCCTGCGCATCGCCTGCGGTCCCGATGGCCGGGAGGTACTGAGGGTCACCCGCGCCCAGTTGCCCGGCGGCAAGGCACTGCCGGTCAGCGAGCTGCTGCGCGCCCGCGCCGACCGCTTCCCGCCCGGCCTGCGCCTGGGCCACCATGACCAGGAGACCCCGGCATGAGCCACCCACCCTCCCACGGCAAGCCGCGCCGTCCCGCCTCTCGAGGCCTGGAGAACGACGGCGGCCTGGCCGTTCGCGCCGCCGCCGCCCGCGCCCTGGTACCGGTGATCACCGGCAAGGGCTCGCTTGCCGGGCTCGATGACCACCAGGTGGTGGCCCGCGACCGCGCCCTGTTCAAGGCGCTCTGCTACGGGGTGTGCCGCACCCTGCCGCGCCTCGAGGCACTGGCCGCGAAGCTGCTGGTCAAGCCCTTCAAGGCGCGGGATGCCGATGTCCAGGCGCTGCTGCTGCTGGGCATCCACCAGCTGCTCTACCTGCGCGTGCCCGCCCACGCCGCCGTGGGCGAGACCGCCGGCGCCGCCCGCCTGCTCGGCAAGGAGTGGGCCACCCGGGTGCTCAACGGCTGCCTGCGCCGCCTGCAGCGCGAATCCGCCGCCCTGCAGGCGGAAGTGGATCGCGACCCGGCGGTGGCGCTGCTGCATCCCGGCTGGCTGCTCAAGGCGCTGCGCCAGGCCTGGCCCGACGACTGGCGCGCCGTGGCCGAGGCCAACAATGTTCCCGGCCCCATGACGCTGCGGGTCAACCGCCGCCACGGCGACCGCGAGGCCTACCTCGACCGCCTCGCCGCGGCGGGCCTCGAGGGCCGGCTGTGCGCCCACGCCCCGGACGGCATCACCCTGGAGGCTCCCTGCGACGTCCATGACCTGCCCGGATTCGACGCCGGCCATGTCAGCGTCCAGGACGAGGCCGCCCAGCTCGCCACCGTGCTGCTGGGCCCGGCCCTGGCGCCACGCCCCGGTGGCCGGATACTCGATGCCTGCTGTGCCCCGGGGGGCAAGACCGCCCACCTGCTGGAGGTCTTCGATGTCGACATGCACGCCGTCGACAGCGACGCCGAACGCCTGGCCCGGGTCGAGGATGCCCTGCAGCGCCTCGGCCTGAAGGCGCGCCTGACCCACGGCGACGCCACTGCCCGCGACTGGTGGGACGGTACCCCCTTCGAGGCGATCCTGCTCGACGCCCCCTGCTCCGGCAGCGGCGTGATCCGCCGCCACCCGGATATCAAGCGCCTGCGCCGCCCCTCGGATATCAAGGCGCTGGCCGCGCTGCAGGCGCGCCTGCTCGACAACCTCTGGCCGCTGCTGCGCCCGGGCGGCACCCTGCTCTATGCCACCTGCTCGGTGCTGCCCGAGGAGAACAGCGAGCAGGTCGCCGCCTTCCTGGCGCGCACCCCGGATGCCGAGGCGACCACCCCGCCAGACGTGGCCTGGGGACGCCCCGCCGGTGCCGGGCGCCAGCTGCTGCCGGAGGTCGACAGCCACGACGGCTTCTTCTATGCCAGACTCAGGAAGGCCAGCGCCTGACGCGGGAAGGGTCGCCGTCCCGCCAGGCCAAACCGCATGACCGCTTATCCACACGCGCCGGAGGCATCATGAGCAACCACGTCTACAAGCATATCGAACTCACCGGCTCCTCCGAGGAGGGCATCCAGCAGGCCATCGAGAGCGCCATCGCCAAGGCCAGCGAGAGCCTGCACGGCATGCGCTGGTTCGAGGTCATCGACACCCGCGGCCATGTCGAGCATGGCCGGATACTGCATTGGCAGGTCACCCTCAAGGTCGGTTTCACCCTGGACTGACCCCGGCGACCTGTCCTTCCCGTGGCGGCTGGTTTAGGCTAGCCGTCACGTGCTGCGGCGCACCACTGGCGCCGCCCCTCGACCCAGCGGAATCCCCACGCGATGAAGATCATCATTCTCGGCGCCGGCCAGGTCGGCGGCACCCTGGCCGAACACCTGGCCCGCGAGGAGAACGACATCACCGTCGTCGATACCGACGGCAACAAGCTGCGCGAGCTGCACACCAAGCTCGACATCCGCACCGTGGTGGGACCCGGCTCCTACCCCGTGGTGTTGCGTCAGGCGGGCTGCGAGGACGCCGACATGCTGATCGCGGTGACCAGCCAGGACGAGGTCAACATGATCGCCTGCCAGGTCGCCCACACCCTCTTCCGCACCCCGACCAAGATCGCCCGGGTGCGCGCCACCGCCTACCTGACCCGCCGCGGCCTGTTCGCCCACGAGGCGGTACCCATCGACGTGCTGATCAGCCCCGAGCAGGTGGTCACCGACCATATCCGCCGCCTGATCGAGCATCCCGGCGCCCTGCAGGTGCTGGAGTTCGCCGGCGGCCTGGTGCAGCTGGTGGCGGTGAAGGCGATCTACGGCGGCCCCCTGGTGGGTCAGGACCTGGCCTTTCTGCGCCGCCACATGCCCAGCGTCGACACCCGGGTGGCGGCCATCTACCGCCGCAACCGGCCGATCATTCCCCGCGGTGACACCGTCATCGAGGCCGACGACGAGGTGTTCTTCATCGCCGCCCGGCGCGATATCCGCGCGGTGATGAGCGAGCTGCGCCGCCTCGACCGCGACTTCCGCCGGGTGATGATCGCCGGTGGCGGCAACATCGGCGAGCGCCTCGCCGAGCACCTCGAGCACAGCCACCAGGTGAAGATCATCGAGCACAGCCTGGAGCGCTGCACGGTGCTCTCCGAGCGCCTCGACCGCACCGTGGTGCTGCACGGCAGCGCCACCAGCAAGCGCCTGCTCGAGGAGGAGAATATCGAGGAGTGCGATATCTTCTGCGCGCTGACCAACGACGACGAGGTCAACATCATGTCGTCGATGCTGGCCAAGCGCATGGGCGCCAAGAAGGTGCTGACGCTGATCAACAACGCCGCCTACGTGGACCTGGTGCAGGGCGGCGAGATCGACATCGCCATCTCGCCCCAGCAGGCCACCATCGGCAGCCTGCTCACCCACGTGCGGCGCGGCGATATCGTCAACGTCCACTCGCTGCGCCGCGGCGCCGCCGAGGCCATCGAGGCCATCGCCCACGGCGACACCCAGTCCTCCAAGGTGGTGGGCCGCGCCATCGGCGAGATCGACCTGCCCGCAGGGCACCACCATCGGCGCCATCGTGCGCGGCAAGGAGGTGATGATCGCCCACGACGACGTGGTGGTGGAGTCCGGCGACCACGTCATCCTGTTCGTGATCGACAAGCGCCGCATCCGTGACGTGGAGCGCCTGTTCCAGGTCGGGCTGACCTTCTTCTGAACGGGAGTCATCAATGAGCCTGCGCATGATCCTGCGCATCCTGGGGCTGCTGCTGATGCTCTTCAGCCTGACCATGATGCCGCCGATCCTGATCTCGCTGCTGTTCGCCGACGGCCAGTGGGACGCCTTCGCCGTGGCCATCGGCATCACCGTGGCCACCGGCGCGCTGATGTTCCTGCCCAATCGCCGCGCCCGCAAGGAGCTGCGTACCCGCGACGGCTTCCTGATCGCCGCGCTGTTCTGGAGCGTGCTGGCGCTGTTCGGCTCGCTGCCGCTGATGCTCACCGGCGAATCGGCGCTCTCCCTGACCGATGCGGTGTTCGAGTCGTTCTCGGGGCTGACCACCACCGGCGCCACGGTGATCACCGGCATCGACCATCTGCCCGAATCGATCCTCTACTACCGCCAGCAGCTGCAGTGGCTGGGCGGCATGGGGATCGTGGTGCTGGCGGTGGCGATCCTGCCGGACGCTGGGCGTCGGCGGCATGGCCCTCTACCGCACCGAGATCCCGGGGCCGCTCAAGGACTCCAAGCTCACCCCCGCATCACCGAGACCGCCAAGGCGCTGTGGTATATCTATGCCTCGCTGACCATCGCCTGCATGCTCGCCTACATGGCCGCCGGCATGAACTGGTTCGATGCCCTGGGCCACAGCTTCTCGACCGTGGCGATCGGCGGCTTCTCCACCTACGACGCCAGCATCGGCCACTTCGACAGCGCCGCCATCGAGCTGATCTGCGTGTTCTTCCTGCTGGTCTCCGCGGTCAGCTTCAGCCTGCACTTCACCGCCTGGCGCGAGCGCAGCGTGCTGCACTACTTCGAGGACCCCGAGGCGCGCTTCCTGCTGCTGTTCCTGGCCGGCCTGACCACCATCACCGCCATCTCGCTGTGGCTGACCGGCACCTACGAGACCCAGCTGGGGCTGCGCCATGCGCTGTTCGAGGTGGTCTCGGTGGCCACCACCGCAGGCTTCGCGGTGGCCGACTTCTCGCTGTGGCCCGGCGCCCTGCCCTTCCTGCTGTTCATGGCCGCCTTCGTGGGTGGCTGCTCCGGCTCCACCGGCGGCGGCATGAAGGTGATTCGCATCATCCTGATCCTCAAGCAAGGCATGCGCGAGGTGATGCGCCTGATCCACCCCAGCGCGGTGATCACGGTGAAGATCGGCAAGGTGAGCGTGCCTGACGGTATCGCCCAGGCGGTATGGGGCTTCTTCTCCGTCTACGTGATGCTGTTCTTCCTGATGCTGGTGGGGGTGATGGCCACCGGGGTCGACCAGGTCACCGCCTGGTCCACGGTGGGCTCGGCGCTCAACAACCTGGGCCCGGCCCTGGGCGAGGCCTCGGCTCACTACGGCGACCTGCCCAGCCTGGCCAAGTGGATCCTGGTGATGGCCATGCTGCTGGGCCGCCTGGAGATCTTCACCGTGCTGGTGCTGTTCACTCCCGCCTTCTGGCGCCGCTGAGCGGATTTGGCCCAGCCCGGGCCC
Source organism: Halomonas sp. (assembly GCA_018401555.1). Taxonomy (GTDB): domain Bacteria; phylum Pseudomonadota; class Gammaproteobacteria; order Pseudomonadales; family Halomonadaceae; genus Halomonas. The sequence goes on along the minus strand of JAGYKP010000085.1, from coordinate 136,830 downwards.
ATCGTGGATAATCGGCCCTCACCCCTTCAGAACGAGACTTCATGACCGACCTTCAGGACAGCGTGATTCCGCGCGACACGGACGACGCCACCAGCGGCCCGCAGCGGGTCCTGCAGGTCGGCGAGACCCGCTACACCCTGCTCGGCACCGCCCACGTCTCCGCCGAGAGCGCCGAGGATGTGCGCCGGCTGATCCGTTCCGGCGAGTTCGACGCCGTGGCCATCGAGCTGTGCGACTCGCGCCACCATAGCCTCACCAATCCCGACGCCCTGGGCGAGCAGGACCTGTTCCAGATCTTCCGCCAGGGCAAGGCCGGGGTGGTGGCGGCCAGCCTGGCACTGGGCGCCTTCCAGCAGCGCCTGGCCGAGCAGTCCGGCATCGAGCCCGGCGCCGAGATGCGTGCCGCCCTGGAGGAGTCGCGCCAGGCGGAGCTTCCACTGCTGCTGATCGACCGCGACGTGGGGGTTACCCTCAAGCGCATCTACCACAACGTCCCCTGGTGGCAGCGTTTCTCGCTGTTCTCGGGGCTGCTGGGCAGCGTGCTGTCACGCCAGGAGGTCTCCGCCGCGGAGATCGAGCGGCTCAAGGAGGGCGACGTGCTGGAGTCCACCTTCAGCGAGTTCGCCGCCGAGTCCGAGAACCTCTACACCCCGCTGATCAGCGAGCGCGACCGCTACATGGTGCTGCGCCTGGCCGAGGATGCCCCACCGGGGCGCTACCGCCACGTGCTGGTGGTGATCGGCGCCGGCCATATGAAGGGCATGGCCGAGCACTTCGCGGCGCCGCTTCCCGAGGCCCCACGCCCGGAGCGCGAGGCGCTCGAGGCCACGCCGCCGCCGTCGAAGATCTGGAAGTCGCTGCCCTGGCTGATCACCGCCCTGGTGCTGACCGGCTTCGCCATCGGCTTCTCGCGCAACACCGACCTGGGCTGGCAGCTGGTGGCGGAGTGGTTCCTGATCAACGGCGTGCTCTCGGCGGGGGCCACGCTGGTGGCCCTGGCCCACCCGGTCACGGTGATCGCCACCTTCTTCGCCGCGCCGCTCACCTCGCTCAACCCCACCATCGGCGCCGGCTTCGTGGCCGCCGGGGTGGAGCTCTACCTGCGCAAGCCCAAGGTGCGCGACTTCTCGACCCTGCGCCACGACGTCACCCATCTCAAGGGGTGGTGGCGCAACCGGGTGTCTCGCACCCTGCTGGTGTTCCTGACGGCCACCCTGGGCTCCGCCGCCGGCACCTGGATCGCCGGCTTCCGCATCGCCGGCACGCTGTTCGGCGGCTCGCCTTGACGGTGCTTTCAGCCTCCATAGCTCGGGGCTGATCTGGCGACAAGCGCCCCTCGCTTTGCGTTACTGCGCTACCCTTTCCGCGCCAGCAGGCGTCGCATCGCCGCCGTCGGCGCCTCGATCTTCTCGAAGCGCCGGCTGGCGGCGTAGCTGTCGTTGAAGGCATCGAAGTAGTCGTCCAGGGCCTGGGCGGCATCCTCATCGCCGCCCTGGCGCAGCAACTCGGCGGCCACCTCGGCGGTGCACAGGTGGGCGCTGGAGCCGGCTTGCGCAGCCGATAGCGGGTCAGCCGCTCGGTACGCAGCGGCAGCACCGGCAGGGCATCCAGATAGGGGCTCTTGCGGAAGATGCGCCGCGCCTGGCGCCAGGTACCGTCGAGCAGCAGGTAGACCGGAATGCGACCCGCCGCCTTCGCCTCGGCCACGGCGTCGATGCCCACCACACGCTCGGCGTAGTCGGGCTGGTCATCGGGAAAGACCACGAAGGGCGTGAAGCGCTCATCCTCCAGCAGCGCCAGCAGGCGCTCGTCCGGCGCGGTGCGATACCAGGTGAAGACCTCGGTATCGGGCAGCACGTCGCGGATCAGCCGCCCGGTATTGGTGGGCTTGAGGTGCTCCATGGAGTGGGTCAGCAGCCACACCCGCGCCTCGCTCTCGGCGCCGACCGCGTAGGGGCAGAGGCAGTTGAGCTGCGGCAGGTTGCAGCCCGGACAGCGTTCGACGAAGCTGCCGCGGGCCTTGAACTCGCGGCGTGGCGGCCGTGGATGACCGGTCCCGGGGTCACGCGAAAGCCCGGTTCCGAAATCACCGTCAGAGCCGGTTGCGAGGTCGCGCAGCTGACGGGGCTCGGGGTCGTGGAAGGAATCGTCCTGCATGGTGGCCTGTGTCCGGGGCAAAAGCGGGGGCGCATTCTAGCATGCGACTCACGCCCTGCCCGCCTCAGCCCAAGAGTGTCTCCGGGACCCAGAGCCGCCCCTCGCGTCGCCAGTGGCGCACCAGCGCCGGCACCCCCTGCCGGCGGGCTGGCTGAGTCGGGTGACACCGGGAGGCGCCAGCGACTCGGCCTCGGGATCGACCAGCACGCAGTGCGTGCCGAAGGGCGCATGCTGGAGCAGCGAGGCCGCCGGCATCACCGCAAGCGAGGTGCCCACCACCAGCACCAGATCGGCATCGGCGATGATCTCGCAGGCCTCGCCGAAGTGGGGCACCTCCTCGCCGAACCACACCACATCGGGGCGCAGCTGGCTGCCCTTGTCGCAGATGTCGCCCAGTTCGATGCCGCCGCGGGGCAGCGGATAGTGCATGCGGCGGTCCACCGAGGAGCGCGCCTTGAGGATCTCGCCGTGCAGATGCAGGACATGGCGGGAACCAGCCCGCTCATGCAGGTCGTCGATATTCTGGGTGATGATGCTGACCACGAAACCCCTAGTTCCTCCAGCGCCGCCAGGGCCTTGTGCGCGGCGTTGGGCCGCGCCCGGCGCACCTGATCGCGACGCGCGTTATAGAAGGCCAGCACCCGCGCCGGGTCACGCCGCCAGGCGCCGGGGGTGGCCACCTCCTCGACGGGATGATCGGCCCACAGGCCATCCGTCGCGCGGAAGGTCTGGATGCCGCTCTCGGCGCTGATGCCCGCCCCGCTCAACACCACCAGATGCGGCACTCGCTGCTCCGCCATTCGTCACCTCTCGCCACTGACTGCCTCGAACGAAGCTACCACCTGTTGTTCAGACCGGCCAGCAGCGAGCCGGCTCAGGCCCCGTGATAGCCGTCCCCGTTCGGGGCCTCTGGCAGCCCGGCAGAGCTCGAGGCTGGCCCATGGCGGCGGCGTGGTCGCGCCTGGCAAAGGTATGGATCTCCACCGCGCTGAAGAGGCGCTCCTCCAGATGGGCGACGTGCTTGAGCCACGCCTGGTCGGTGACCACGGCGGCACGGTGATAGCGCTTCAGGTCGCCGAGTTGGGTCAGGCCGTAACCGACATCCTTGAGCAGCGCGCCGAGGGTCATCCAGCGCAGGTCATCGATGATGATCACCAGGCTGACCAGGGGGTGGCTTCGCTTGGCGGCCTCGATGGCATCGATGGCACGCTGCAGCTCCTGTCCGGTCACCATGCCCCCCGCCTTCATTGCCACGACATGCCCCGCCGAGTGGGTAATCAGATCCAACATGGCGTTCTCCTTGGGGTTGAGAGCGGCAAGATGCCTCGCTCGCCTTCAGCATAGCGCGCCAGGCTTCGGCTAGTGGACCAGGCGGTTGTCGCCTGCGCCGCTGAAGCGCTGCTTGTTGCGGTAGGGGTAGACGTCGATGACCCGGCCGTCGAGGATCGCCTGCTGCAGCCCCTTCCAGTAGTCGGCATCGAACAGCTCGGGGTGGAGCTGGTAGAAGAGCTTGCGCAGGCGGATGTCGGCAAACAGGAAGGGGCCGAACTCCTCGGGGAAGATGTCGTTGGGCCCCACCGAGTACCAGGGCTCGTCGGCAAGCTCCTGCTCGGGGTAGAGCGGCTCGGGGATATGCCGGAAATTGCACTCGGTGAGGTAGCAGACCTCGTCGTAGTCGTAGAACACCACCCGACCATGGCGGGTTACCCCGAAGTTCTTGAGCAGCATGTCGCCGGGAAAGATGTTGGCGGCGGCCATCTGCTTGATGGCGTTGCCATAGTCCTTGAGCACCGCCCGGGTCTCCTCCTCGTCGCACTGTTCGAGGTAGAGGTTGAGCGGGGTCATCATGCGCTCGGTGTAGCAGTGCTTGATGATCACCTTGTCGCCGCGCAGGGTGACGGTGGAGGGGGCCACCTCCAGCAGGTGCGCCAGGCACTCGGGGGTGAAGTGGTCCTGGCGGGCGATGAAGTTGGAGAACTCCTGGGTATCGGCCATGCGCCCCACGCGGTCGTGGCGCTTCACCAGGCGGTACTTGTCGCGCACGTTATCGCGGCTCATCGCCTTGCCTGGGTCGAAGCGGTCCTTGATGATCTTGAACACCGTGCGGAACGAGGGCAGCACGAACACCGCCATGACCATGCCGCGCACCCCCGGGGCGATGATGAACCTGTCCTCGCGCCGCGCCACCTGGTGGTTGAGGGCCCGGAAGAACTCGGTCTTGCCGTGCTTGAAGAAGCCGATGGCGGCATACAGTTCGCCCTGGGGCTTGTCGGGCATCAGCTCCTGGAGGTAGTGCACGAACTCGCTGGGCACCACGACCTTGACCTGGAAGTAGGCGCGGGTGAAGGAGAAGATGATCGACACCTCGTCGGGCTCGATCAGCACGGTATCCAGGTAGAGCCCCTTGCCCTCCTCGTGGAGCACCGGCAGCACCAGTGGCACCTGCTGGCCGCCACCCCGCACCCGGCCGACCAGGTAGGCCCCCTTGTTGCGATAGAAGACACTCTTGATCAGCTCGATCTCGGCCTCGGGATCGTCGCGGACGGCCTTCCGGCAGCAGCCGCCGGAGGGCCTCGCCCCCTGCAGCGCATCCCTCTCCAGGTCGATGAAGGGCGTCTCGAAGCGCGCCTCGCCCAGCGCCCAGCGCAGCCCGGCCAGCCAGTCGCCCACCACCCGGTGGTGCCGACACAGGGTCAGGCCGGAATGGTGGGCCGCCTGCTCGCGGGAGCTGTAGACGAACATCCAGTCGTTGCGGATATGGCGGTGGTGGAAGAGCGAGCAGAACATCGAGTTGAAGTAGGTCTCGGCCAGCTCGTAGTCGAGCCGCTGGCTGATCAGCTCGGCGTAGTGAATGCGCGCCTCGCGCCAGCACTCGAAGTCGGTGAGGACATCATCGGTGAAACTGCGCCGCTTAGCCCAATTCGAGGGTATCCTGACCTACTCTCGTAGAGGTTCCCAGTAACGCGCCCGCCGAGGCCTGCTGTGCCTCACGCCATGCCGCCTCGGCGAAACGCCGGCTGGCGTCCGCGGTGATCGCCTTGAAGCGCGAACGATAGGCGTCGAAACCGTGCAGGATGGTGGCGGCGAGGCGGTAGCTGGGCGAAAGTGGCATGGGCGGCTCCGGAGACGGCATCAGGCGAGCCTACCGCATGACCCGCACGCGCTGCCACGGCGAGCCGACACGGGTCAGGGCTATCGCCAAGGGGCGCTGGGGACAAGCCGTAGAGGAGGTCCTACGCCAGGGATGGCGTCGGTAGCGCCCAGGGAGGGGTTCACAGCGCCTCCTCGCAGGCTTGTCGCCAGATTAGCCCCAAGCTACGGGCTATCTGCAACAGCCCTGTGACCAGGGTGCCAGCGCCTTGCGCAAATCAGGACCTTTTCAGTACCATTTGAGCGATACCGCCAAGGCGGCTCCTCCAGGGAAGCGTCCCAGGATCGACCATGCAGACCAATCCCGAGAAACACCAGGCCACCCGTCGCGTCACCCTCCTGTCGGTAGGGGTGAACTGCGTGCTGGGCGTGGCCAAGATCATCGTGGGCTGGGTCGTCGGCTCGGCCGCGCTGGTGGCGGATGGCGTGCACTCCTTCTCCGACCTGGTGACCGACGGCTTCGTGCTCACCGCCTCCCACTATGGCCACCAGGGCCCCGACCACGACCACCACTACGGCCATGGGCGCATCGAGACCCTGGCCACGCTGTTCCTGGGCAGCGTGTTGATCTTCGTGGCCGGCGCCATCGCCTGGTCGAGCCTGGAGCGGCTGTTCTCCGCCGCCGTAGATTCCGCCCCCCGGCCTCTGGGCGATCCTGCTCACCGCCCTGGCGCTGCTCGCCAAGGAGTGGCTCTTCCATGTCACCCGCCGGGTGGCGCGGCGCATCGGTTCGAAGATGCTCGAGGCCAACGCCTGGCACCACCGCAGCGATGTGCTCTCCACCGGCGTGGTCATGGTGGCCCTGATCGGCAGCCAGTTCGGCGCCGCCTGGATCGATACCGTGGCGGCGGTGATCGTCGGCCTGATGGTCGGCAAGGTCGGCTGGGACCTGCTGTGGGAGTCGGGCCGCGAGCTGGTGGATACCGCCCTGCCCGTGGCCACCCAGGAGGAGATGCGCCAGATGGCGATGAGCGTACCCGGCGTGCACGGCATCCACGACCTGCGCACCCGCCAGTCGGCGGGACGCACCATGCTAGACCTGCACGTGGTGGTGCCGCCGCGGATCAGCGTCTCCGAGGGCCACGAGATCGGCAACGAGGTGAGCCGCCGGCTGCGCAATGGCTTCCCCTCCCTCACCGACCTGACCTTCCATATCGACCCCGAGGATGACTCCGGCGAGGGGATCCCAGCCGCTTCCCGGGCCTGCCGCTGCGTCCCGAGGTGGAGGCCGCCCTGGCCCGGCGCTGGTCCACCCTGGAGGTGTGGCCGGAGATCCGCGAGATGGAACTGCACTACCTGGAGGGCGCGGTCACCGTGGTAATCTGCCTGGACGAGGAGAGCCCCCGGGAGAGCCGGGCGGTGGCGAGGGAGCTGGAAGGGCGCGCCGCCGATATCGACTGGCTCTCCCATGTCGAGGTGCGCCGCCTGGCCGGCACCCCCTACCTGCCGGCTACCGGCTGACGCCCCCTCGCGGTCCGGCCAAGGAGGAATCGTGATGGCGTGGCAGCACCTCCCGCTGCGGGCCTGTAATGCTCGGCCTCAAGGCGGTTACCGCCCTGCTCCCCCTGCGCTGGCCGCACTGCCTCGAGGGTCCCGGCAGCGCACGCGACCTGCTGCGCCCTCCACAGCAGAGGCGGGTCACCGCCGGGTGCTGGTGGTCAGCGACGCCGAACTGGTGCGTCTCGGCCTGGTGGCCCCCCTGCTCGAGGAGCTGGAACGCCATGGCGTGGCCTGGGCCCTGTTCGATGGCGTCACACCCGATCCCGATATCGGCCAGATAGAGGCCGGCCTGGCCACCGCTGAGACGCGCGCGGGCCGAGGCGCTGCTGGCATCGGCGCGGCTCGCCCATCGATGCCGCCGTCGCTGGATCGAGGCCGCGCCCGCAGCCGTCGCCCGGTAGGCGCGCCTGGCGGGGCTGTTTCGCGTCCACCGCGGCATGTGCCCCTCTACGCCATCCCCACCACCGCCGGGGCCGAGGTCGGGAGACCGCCCTGGCCGCGGTGGTCACCGACGCCGGCCCGGCGCCGCAAGCCCGCCGCGGTCGACCCGCGCCCCGCCGCGCCCCGGGCCCGCCGCCCTAGACCCCGAAGCTGATGGTCGGCTTGCCGCCCCATATCACCGCCGCCATACCGCCGGCATGCGATGCCCCTGACCGCACGCCGTGGAGGCCCCTCCTGTCGCGCGCCAGCGTCTGCCGCGCGCCGATCGCGCCGCGCTGAAGGCTGCTCGCGGGGCCCTGACGCAGCTGCCGCGCTGACGTTGCCGTAACCCGGCCACACCCGGAGGCCCCGCCGCTGCGCATGGCCAGGGCCGCCCACCAGGCAGGCTACGCCTTTACCCAAGCCGGGGTCGGCTGTGTCCGTGCCGTCGCCCCGCCGGCTGGGCGCCTGGTACCACCTGCCCCACGGCCTGGCCAATGCCATGGTGATGCCGCACCTGCTGGAAGCATCGCTGCCGACCATCGCGCCGCGACTCGCGACACTGGCCCGCCATTGCCAGGTCACCACCAGCACCGACGACGGCGTCGCAGCCGAGGCGTTCATCGCCCGCGTGCGCCGGCTCAATGCCGATTTCGGCATCCCCGAACGGGTGGCGGCGCTGCGCGGCGAGGATATCCCGGCGCTGGCCAGGGCGGCCCGCGCCGAGGTGCGCTTCACCTATGCCGTCCCGCGCTACCTTGGCCAGGCGGAGCTCGAGAGCCTGCTGTGCGGGTTGATGGCCCAGCCCGCCTCGGTCGGGGATGACATCGCCGCGACTGAGGGCGACAATGGCCGCCCTTCCTGAACCGGACCCAGCCATGGCGGACGAGCTGCGCATCCTCTATCGCGACGAGTACCTGGTGGTCGTGCACAAGCCCGCCGGGCTGCTGGTGCATCGCACCGCCCTGGCCCGGGGCGAGCGCGAGTTCCTGCTGCAGCGCCTGCGCGACCGGCTCGGCCAGCGGGTCTATCCGGCCCACCGCCTCGACCGCCCCACGTCGGGGGCCATGGTGTTCGCCCTGTCGCCCGAGATCGCGGCACGCCTGGGCGAGGCCTTCGCCGGGCGCGAGGTGGCCAAGCGCTATCTGGCGGTGGTGCGCGGCATCGGCCCCGCGACCGAACGCCTCGACTATGCGCTGCGCGAGGAGGATGGCAGCCGTCCCAAGGCGGAGATGCCGGCCATGGAGGCCATCACCGATGTCCGCCGCCTCGACAGCGTGGAGCTGCCGGTGCAGGTGGACCGCTATCCCCAGAGCCGCTATTCGCTGATGGAGGCCTGCCCCCTGACCGGGCGGCGCCACCAGATCCGCCGCCACCTCTCCCGGCGCGGCTACCCGATCATCGGCGACGCCAAGCACGGCAAGGGTAACCACAACCGCTTCTTCGCCGAACGCCTGGGCACCCCCCGGCTGCTGCTGGCCGCGGTGGGGCTGGCCTTCGATCACCCGGCCTCGGGCCGGCGGCTGAGCGTCGAATGCGCCCCGGATGGCGCCATGGCCGCGCTGCTCGAGCGTTTCGGCTGGGCCGGCCACCTGCCGACGGACAGCGTCCGGGCGCTGACGCCTGCCGACATCCCTGGCCCGCCGTCGCGACTCCATCCACAGACCCACTCACGACCCCATGAGACCATGAGCGATCCCATTACCGCCTCCCCCGCCGCCTTCGCCGAGGACGACCACGCGCTGCGCTTCGGCGGTATTCGCCGTCTCTACGGCGCGCGCGCCTTCGCACGCTTCCGTACCGCCCATGTGGTGGTCGTCGGCGTGGGAGGCGTGGGCAGCTGGGCCGTGGAGGCCCTGGCGCGTTCCGGTATCGGCAGGCTGACGCTGATCGACCTGGACGATGTCTGCGTCTCCAACGTCAACCGCCAGCTCCACGCCCTGGACGGCAGCGTGGGGCGGCCCAAGGTGGAGGTGCTGGCCGAGCGCTGTCGGGCGATCCAGCCGGGGATCGAGGTGATGGCCGACGCCGCCTTCGTCACCCCCACCAACCTGGCCGAGCGCATTCCCGAGGACGCCGACCACGTGATCGACGCCATCGACAGCGTGGTCGCCAAGGCGGCACTGATCGCCTGGTGCAAGCGGCGCAAGCTGCCGATCACGGTGACCGGCGCGGCGGGCGGCCAGACCGATCCCACCCGTATCAGGGTGGCCGACCTGACCCGCACCGAGCACGACCCGCTGCTGGCCAAGGTGCGCTCGCGGCTGCGCCGCGACTTCGGCTTCTCGCGCAATCCGAAGCGGCGTTTCGCGGTGGAGTGCGTCTATTCCGACGAGCAGCTGGTCTACCCGGGCAGCGACGGCGAGGTGTGCTTCCAGAAGCCGGGCAGCGGCGAGGCCACCCCGCCTGGACTGCGCCTCGGGCTTCGGCGCCGCCACCTTCGTTACCGGCAGCTTCGGCTTACGTGGCCGCCTCGCGCACCCTGGCCCGGCTGGCCAGGCAGGCCGCCAGCGAGCAGACTGCCCCTTGATGATCCCACCAGCCGACTCCAGCATGCCGTCGGCCCAGAGGGTTCCCGTCTCGATCAGGATTCCCGTCTACTTCAGGAGAGTGCCATGACCCGCCCGCTACCGGTTCCCGGAATCTACTGCCACTACAAGGGCAACCGCTACGAGGTGCTCGGCGTGGCCCATCACAGCGAGAGCGAGGAGCCACTGGTGGTCTATCGCGCCCTGTATGGCGACTACGGCCTCTGGGTGCGACCGCTGGCGATGTTCACCGAGCTGGTGGAGGTGCAGGGCGAGCCGGTGCCGCGCTTCGACCTGGAGAAGGCCTTCTGAGGCGGGCCAAAACGACCACCGGCGCCACGATGGGCGCCGGTGTCGGAAGCGGAAGGGCGGGGACGATCACTCGTCGCCGGCCTCCTGCATCTGCTTGAGCAGGTAGTTCTCGATGCCGACCTTGTCGATCAGGCCAAGCTCGGTCTCGATATGGTCGATATGACCTTCCTCGTCGGCCAGCAGGTCGCGGAACAGGTCGCGGGTCACATAGTCCTTCACCTGCTCGCAGTAGCCGATGGCCTCGATGTAGTCGTTGCGCCCCTCATGCTCGATCTTGAGGTCGCTCTCGAGCATCTCGCGCACGTTCTCGCCGATATGCAGCTTGCCGAGGTCCTGCAGGTTGGGAATGCCCTCGAGGAAGAGGATACGCTCGATCAGCTTGTCGGCGTGCTGCATCTCCTCGATGGACTCGTCGTACTCCCACTTGGCCAGCTTCTGCAGGCCCCAGTCCTTGTACATCTTGGCATGCAGGAAGTACTGGTTGATGGCCACCAGCTCGTTGCCCAGGGCGCGGTTGAGGTGCTCGATGACCTTGCTGTCGCCTTTCATGGATCTGCCTCTCATGATGTCGGGAGTTGACCCCAAGCTTGGCATGCCGGGATGACGATTGCCAAACCCCGACGGGAGAATATTCGCCGATGCCGTTATACGGCGTAGGCGAGCTCCGCGCCGGAGAGCAGCAGCTCCTCCTTCACCGCCTCGCGGGTCAGGCTCTTGCCCACGCAGGCACACTTGCCGCACTGGGTGCCACAGCCGGTCTCGGCCTGGACCTCGCGCCAGCTGCGCGCGCCCTCCTCGACGACCTGGCGGATGCGGCGATCGGAGACTCCCTTGCAGATGCAGACGTACATGCGAACACCTCGCGTTGGATAGCGAGAACAAATGTAAATGATTCGCATAAGGTGTTGCAACCAGGACTCGACCAATGTCTGATCCCGATCAATCCCCGGACTATCTGGCCGACTTGGGCAGGACCACGACCCGGGTGCCCGAGGCGATATCGGGCCAGCTGCGCCGCTCGGCATCGAACAGCAGCCACAGGTAGCCGAGTCCCAGCGCGGCCACGGAGAGCCAGGCCACCAGGTAGCGCACCATGGCCTGGCGCAGGGAGATGGCGTGGCCATCCAGGGTCTGCACCCGCAGCCGCCAGGCCTGCATCCCCAGGGTCATGCCGCCACGGCACCAGAAGAAGGCGAAGAAGGCGAAGGCCGACACCAGCATGATCAGCCTCAGGGAGGCGACCTGCAGGAAGCCCACCCCGACCTGCTCGGCCGGCAAGCCGACCAGGTGGCGCACGGCCAGCAGGTGCAGGCCGGCCATCAGCAGCCAGATCGCGACCACCAGGAAGGCATCATAGAGCATGGCGCCCAGCCGGCGGCCGAGGCCGGCGGGCCAGACATCGTCGAGGTTGGGGAAGCGGCGGGGCATGGGCACTCCTTGTCTCAGCCGCTGCGGCGCAGCAGGAGGATTCCCACCGCGGCGCAGATCAGGGTGGGCGCCAGCACCGCCCAGGCGGGCGAGAAGCCGAAGACCGTGGAGGCCGGCGCCAGCAGATCCTGCAGGTACTTGAATGCCAGGCCGGTGATCACGCCGTAGAACACCCGGGTGCCGGCGGCCACGCTGCGCAGCGGGCCGAACACGAAGGAGGCGGCCACCAGCACCAGCGAGCCCATGGTCAGCGGCAACAGCATCTTCTGCCAGAAGTAGAGCAGCGGCTGGGTGGCCTGCTGGCCCTGGTCGCGCAGGTAGCGAGCGTAGGCCCACAGCTCGCTCGGCGACTGGCTTTCGACGTCGCGCAGCAGGCGCGAGAGCTGCTCCGGCGTCAGCTGGGTATCCCACTCCCGGGTCGCGAGGTGGCGTGCCTCGGTGCCCTGCTCGGTGAACCGCGTCACCGCGACGTCCTCCAGCTCCCAGTGACCCTCCTGCCAGATGGCTCGCGCGGCGCTCAGCGCCTCGACCAGGCGCTGGCCCTCGAAGCGGTAGCGAGTGAGGTCGAGCACGGTATCGTCGGCGCGGATGGCGCCGAAACGGTAGAAGCTGTCGCCCTCCCGCTGCCAGCCTCCGCGCTCGGTGACCACGGCCCCGGAGCCCTGGATCTTCTCGACGCGCCAGGCGCTGGCGAACTGCTCGGTGCGCGGGGAGACGAACTCGGCGATGAACAGCACCACGACCACCACCAGGATGATCGGCTTCATGGCACCCCACAGGATCCGCGCCAGGGAGCGCCCGGCGGCACGCATCACGGTGAGCTCGTTGCTCGAGGCCATGCTGCCCAGGCCGATCAGCGCGCCGATCAGCACCGCCACCGGCGCGTACTGGTAGAGCCGCCAGGGCAGGCGCATCAGCAGGTAGAGCAGCACCTGGAGGGCGCCGTAGTCGCCCTCCACATCGCCCAGGTCGTTGATATAGGTGATCACCAGGTCGAGGCCCAGCAGTACCACCTGGACGACGATGATGGCGCCCAGCACGTTGCGCGCCAGGTAGCGGTCGAAGCGATCGGCAATCATCCGCTCATCCCCTTGCGCTGTGCGCGCACCATCATCAACAGCCCCAGCGCCAGGAAGGCGCCATGGATCGGCCACATCCCCACCGCGGCCGGCAGGTTGCCGCGACCGATGGCGTCCAGCGCCGCCAGCAGCAGGCTCAGGTAGGCCACATGCAGGAAGATCGCCGGCAGCAGCTTGGCGAAGCGCCCCTGACGCGGATTGACTCGCGACAGCGGCATCGCCAGCAGGGTCAGGATAAATACCATCAGCGGCATCCCCAGCCGCCACTGCAACTGGGCACGCGCCGCGGGCGAGTCGTCACCGAGCAGCTCACGGGTGGGAGTGAGCTCCGGGGAGTCGAGCTCGCCCAGCGACTCGGCCCGCGACAGGCGCACCGCATAGGTCTCGAACTCGAGCCGTTCGGCCTGCTGCATGCCCGGCTCGACGCTGTAGCGCTCGCCGTCGGTCAGCACCAGGAAGCGGCTGCCGGTGTCGTCGTCCACCGCCTGGTGGCCACCCTCGGCGCGGGTCACCACGCTCTCCGGGGTGCCGTCGCTGCGCCGCTGCCGCTCGCTGATGAAGACGCCACGCATCTCGCCACCATCCTCGCTGAAGCCCTCGGTATAGGCGGTGCGCCCGCTGCCGAACTCCTGGAAGCGCCCGGGCCCCAGGGTGGAGAAGTCCACCCGGCTGCGCTGATCCTCGAGCAGGGTCTCGGTCTCGAGTGCCCCCGCCGGGGTCAGCCACAGGCTGCACAGCCCCACCAGCACGGACACCAGGACGGCCGGCGCCAGGCTCACCTGCAGCAGCTTGTTGGGGCTGGTGCCGCAGGCCACCAGCACGGTGATCTCGCTGTTGAGGTAGAGCTGGCCATAGGCGAGCAGGATGCCCAGGAAGAACGCCAGGGGCAGGATCAGCTCCAGGAACCCCGGCAGGTGCAGCAGCATCAGGGTGCCGAGGATATCGGCAGGAATCTCGCCCTCGGCGGCGTTGCTGAAGTAGCGAATGAAGCGACTGCCCATGATCACCAGCAACAGCACGCCGGCAACGGCGGCCATGGTCAGCAGGATCTCGCGGGTCAGGTAGCGGAAGATGATCATGCGGCGTCTGCCATGCAATGGGGCCATGCCTTGGGTACACTGGAGCGACACGGCAACGTGCCGGCATTATCCAGAATCCCCGTACGCTTGTAACCCCAATTGCCTGTAACCCCAACGCTTGTCTTGTGGAGACGCCATGGAATTCCCTGTCAGGACGGGTAACCCCGCCAAGGTCGAAAGTGCCTGTCTCGTCATCCCGGTGTTCAAGGAGCAGGCGCTGCTGCCCACCGCCGCCCGCCTGGACGATGCCAGCGAGCGCCTGGTGGGCCAGCTGCTCGAGCGTGGCGACTTCGACGCCAGGCTGGGCAATGTGCAGCTGATCCCCTTCGCGCCGGGCCTCGCCAGCGAGCGCCTGCTGCTGGTCGGCCTGGGCAAGCGTGAGGCGTGCCAGGAAACGGCCTTCCGCAAGGCGCTGGATGCCGCCTTCACGGCCCTGGCAGCCCTGCCAGTGGACGAGGTGGCGGTGGCCTTCACCGAGGTACCCCTGGCGGATCGCGGCATCGACTGGAAGGCACGCATGGTCGCCGAGGCCGCCCAGCGCGCCCTCTACCGCTTCGAGGAGTTCAAGTCCGAGAAGGCCCCTGCGGCGCGACTCGCGCGGGTCGAGCTGCTGGTCAACGGTGAAGACGACGTCCAGGCCGCCGCCGAAGGCGCGCGCATCGGCGATGCCCTGGGCCAGGGCATCAACTATGCCCGCACCCTGGGCAACCTGCCCGGCAACGTCTGCACCCCGAGCTACCTGGCCGAGCAGGCCGAGGCGCTGGGCCGGGACTCGGGCGGCACCCTGCAGGTGGAGATCCTCGACGAGGCGGCCCTCGAGACGCTGGGCGCCCATAGCCTGCTCTCCGTGGGCCGCGGCAGCGAGCAGCCCTCGCGGCTGATCGTCATGAAGTACCAGGGCGCCGAGGATGCCGACGAGGCGCCCCACGTGCTGGTGGGCAAGGGCATCACCTTCGACACCGGCGGCATCTCGCTCAAGCCCGGCGAGGCCATGGACGAGATGAAGTTCGACATGTGCGGCGCGGCCAGCGTGTTCGGCACCGTCAAGGCGTCTCTCGGCATCCGCCCGAAGGTCAACCTGGTAGCCATCGTGGCCGCCGCCGAGAACATGCCCGACGGCCGCGCCACCAAGCCCGGCGACATCATCAGGACCCTAAAGGGCCTCTCGGTGGAGGTGCTCAATACCGACGCCGAGGGCCGCCTGGTGCTGTGCGATGCCCTGACCTACGCCGAGCGCTTCACGCCTGCCAGCGTGGTGGATATCGCGACCCTCACCGGCGCCTGCATCATCGCCCTGGGCCATCACGCCACCGGCCTGCTCGCCAACGACGACGACCTGGCACTCGACCTGCTGGATGCCGGCGAGGCGGCCTGGGACCGCGCCTGGCACCTGCCGCTGTGGGACGAGTACCAGCAACAGCTCGACTCCAACTTCGCCGACCTGGCCAATATCGGCGGCAAGCCGGCGGGCACCATCACCGCCGCCTGCTTCCTCTCGCGCTTCGCCGACAAGTTTCCCTGGGCGCACCTGGATATCGCCGGTACCGCCTGGAGCTCCGGCAAGGAGAAGGGCGCCAGCGGCCGCCCGGTGGGCCTGCTGACCCAGTACCTGCTGGACCGCGAGGCCGACGCCGTGGTGGAAACCGAGGCGGAATAGCGGCTCGCTCTTGCGTTTTTTCCGCGCCGCCTTTCTCATGTGGGACTGACGATGAATCCACGACCCGGGCAGGCCCTCGCCTGCCCGAGCTTCCAGTATCACCCCGGGGCTGGCACGCCCCGGGCGTAGCGGAGACCCCTTGCCGTGTCGAATGCCAGCTTCGAACTCCTGCCCAACTCCACCCCCACGGCCGACTCGATCCGTGAGGACATCCTCGCCAGCCCCGGCTTCGGCCAGTACTTCACCGACCACATGGCCCACGTGCGCTGGACCCTGGACGCCGGCTGGCACGGCCACGAGATACGTCCCTACGGCCCGCTGACCCTGGACCCCGCCGCCGCCGTGCTGCACTACGCCCAGGAGATCTTCGAGGGCATCAAGGCCTACCGCCACGCCGACGGCTCGGTGTGGACCTTCCGCCCCGAGAAGAACGCCGAGCGCTTCCGCCGCAGCGCCCGCCGCCTGGCCCTGCCGGAGCTCTCCGACGAGGACTTCATCGGCTCGATCAAGGCGCTGCTGGCCCAGGACCACGCCTGGGTGCCGACGCCGAAGAGCGAGGCCGACGAGTGCAGCCTCTACCTGCGCCCCTTCATGATCGCCAGCGAGAAGTTCCTCGGCGTGCGCCCGGCCCAGGAGGTCGACTACTACGTGATCGCCTCGCCGGCAGCGGCCTACTTCAAGGGTGGCGTGGAGCCGGTCTCGATCTGGCTCTCGGAGCACTACAAGCGGGCGGCACCGGGCGGCACCGGCTTCGCCAAGTGCGGCGGCAACTACGCCGCTTCCCTGGCGGCCCAGAAGGAGGCCAGCGCCAACGGCTGCGGCCAGGTAGCCTTCCTGGATGCCGCCGAGAACAAGTGGATCGAGGAGCTGGGCGGCATGAACCTGTTCTTCGTGTTCAAGGACGGGCGCATCGCCACACCGCGCCTGACCGACACCATCCTCGAGGGCGTCACTCGCGACTCGGTGCTGACCCTGGCCCGGGACGAGGGACTGACTCCCGAGGAGCGCCCGATCAGCATCGCCGAGTGGCGCGAGGGGGCGGCCAGCGGCGAGATCACCGAAGTCTTCGCCTGCGGCACCGCCGCGGTGATCACCCCGGTGGGCGAGCTGGTCAGCGAGCAGGAGCGCATCCGCCTGGCCGGCGACAACGGCAACCCCGTCGCCAAGCGTCTGCGCGCCAAGCTGCTCGACCTGCAGTATGGCCGTGCGGAAGACACCCACGGCTGGCTGATGCGGCTGGTGTAACAGCCAAGTCACCGCGATGGGTCCGCTGATGAAGCGGGTCCATTGCTATCGCGGCTCTCACCACCGAGGCGGGGGCGCCGAGGGGGCAGGCCGACGCGGGGGTCCTACGCCAGGGATGGCGTCGGTAGCGTACAGGGAAGTATTCACAGCGCCCCCGCAAAGGCCTGCCCCGAGGAAAAGCCCCGGGCAGACATCAGATGACCCAGATCGATTTCTACGTCCTTCCCGACACCACCCTGGAGGCGCGTCTCGACTTCGCCTGCCGGCTGGCCGAGACCATCCAGCGCAAGGGCTATCGGCTGCACCTGCACGCCGAGGACGAGGCCATGGCCAGGGAGCTCGACGCGGCACTGTGGACCTTCCGGCCCGATGCCTATGTGCCCCATGCCCTGGCCGACGACGACCTCGCCGACCGGGTGCCGGTCACCATCGGCTGGGCCGAGCCGCCGCCTCCCGAACGCGCGGTGCAGGCCCTGCTCAACCTCTCGCCGGGCATCCCCGAGTGGTTCTCGCGCTTCGAGCGTGTCGCCGAGATCATCAACCAGCACCAGGCGGTACTGACCGCCAAGCGCGAGTGCTGGCAGACCTACCGGAAGCGCGGCTATCCGGTCAAGGCGCATCAGCTGCGCGGCCAGCCAGGCTGACGCCAGCCACCCCGCCGGGCTATAATCAAGCCCATTTTTCGTCGCCATTCCTGCCGTCCGGCCCTCTGGCCGGCGGTGATCATTTCTGGACCCGGAACGCCCATGGACAAGACCTACCAACCCGCGCAGATCGAATCCCGCTGGTACCAGCGCTGGGAGGCCGATGGCCGCTTCGCCCCCGCAGGCGAGGGCGAGCCCTACTCCATCATGATCCCGCCGCCCAACGTCACCGGCAGCCTGCACATGGGCCACGCCTTCCAGGACACCATCATGGACACCCTGATCCGCTGGCGGCGGATGCAGGGGCGCAACACCCTGTGGCAGGTGGGCACCGACCACGCCGGCATCGCCACCCAGATGCTGGTCGAGCGCAAGGTCGCCGCGGAAGAGGGCAAGAGCCGCCACGACCTGGGCCGCGAGGCCTTCATCGACAAGGTGTGGGAGTGGAAACAGGAGTCCGGCGGGCATATCACCCGCCAGCTGCGCCGCATGGGCGCCAGCGTCGACTGGAGCCGCGAACGCTTCACCATGGACGACGGCTTCTACCGGGCGGTCCAGGAGGTCTTCGTGCGCCTCTTCGAGGAGGACCTGATCTACCGTGGCAAGCGGCTGGTCAACTGGGACCCGACCCTGCACACCGCCATCTCCGATCTCGAGGTGGAGAACCGCGACCAGCAGGGCAGCTTCTGGCACTTCCGCTACCCGCTGGCCGACGGCGTCACCACCGACGACGGCAAGGACTACCTGGTCGTCGCCACCACCCGCCCCGAGACCCTGTTGGGGGATACCGGGGTGGCGGTCAACCCCGAGGATCCCCGCTACGCCTCACTGGTAGGCCAGTTCGTGGAGCTTCCCCTGGTGGGTCGGCGCATACCGATCGTGGCGGATGAACATGCCGATATGGAGAAGGGCTCGGGCTGCGTGAAGATCACCCCGGCCCACGACTTCAACGACTACGAGGTGGGCCGCCGCCAGGGCTTGCCGCTGATCAACGTCTTCACCCAGGACGCAGCGATCCTGGCGCGCGCCGAGGCCTTCGATATCCAGGGCCGCCCGCTGGCCGACATCGACACCAGCCTGCCCGAAGCCTACGCCGGCCTGGAGCGCTTCGCGGCCCGCACGCGCATCGTCGCCGACATGGAGGCCGCCGGCCTCCTTGAGCAGGTGGAGACGGTCAACAACACCCTGCCCTACGGCGACCGCAGTGGTGATGTCATCGAGCCGCTGCTCACCGATCAATGGTTCGTCGCCGTGGAGAGCCTGGCCAGGCCGGCCATCGAGGCCGTCGAGAAGGGCGATATCCAGTTCGTCCCCAAGAACTACGAGAACATGTACTTCGCCTGGATGCGCGACCTGCAGGACTGGTGCATCTCCCGCCAGCTGTGGTGGGGGCATCGTATTCCCGCCTGGTACGACGCCGAAGGCAACGTCTATGTGGCCCGTAGCGAGGCCGAGGCCCGCGAGAAGCACGGACTCCCCGCCAACCTCGAACTGAACCAGGACGAGGACGTGCTGGATACCTGGTTCAGCTCGGGGCTGTGGACCTTCGGCACCCTAGGCTGGCCGGAGCAGACCGAGGAGCTCAAGACCTTCCACCCTTCCAGCGTGCTGGTCACCGGCTTCGACATCATCTTCTTCTGGGTCGCGCGGATGATCATGCTGACCCTGAAGTTCACCGGCGAGGTGCCCTTCAAGCAGGTCTATGTGCACGGCCTGGTACGTGACGGTCAGGGCCAGAAGATGTCCAAGTCCAAGGGCAACGTGCTCGACCCCATCGACCTGATCGACGGCATCGAGCTGGACACGCTGGTGGAGAAACGCACCGGCAACATGATGCAGCCCCACAAGGCCAAGGCCATCGCCAAGGCCACGCGCAGCGAGTTCCCGGAGGGCATCGAGCCCCACGGTACCGATGCGCTGCGCTTCACCTTCCTTTCCCAGGCCACCACCGGACGCGATATCAAGTTCGACATGGGCCGCCTGGATGGCTACCGCAACTTCTGCAACAAGCTGTGGAACGCCTCGCGCTATGTGCTGATGAACGCCGAGGGCGAGGATACCGGCCTGGCTGGTGAGGCGGTCGAGCTGTCCCTGGCCGATCGCTGGATCCTCTCGCGTCTGCAGCAGACCGCGGCCCAGGTGACCAGGGCCATGGAGGAGTTCCGCTTCGACCACGCCTCCCAGGCGCTCTACGAGTTCGTCTGGAACGAGTACTGCGACTGGTATCTGGAGCTCTCCAAGCCGGTACTCTGGGACGACAACGCCAGCCTCGAAGCCAAGCGTGGCACCCGCCGGACCCTGGTCCGCGTGCTGGAAGCCATCCTGCGCCTGGCCCACCCGATGATGCCCTACATCTCCGAGGAGATCTGGCAGCGCGTGGCGCCGCTGGCTGGCACCTTCCAGGGCGAGGGCGACTCCATCATGGCCCAGCCCTGGCCGACCAGCGACGAGGCGCTGATCGACGAGGGCGCCACCCGGGATATCGAATGGCTCAAGGGGGTGATCGTGGCGGTACGCAATATCCGCGCCGAGATGAACATCGCCCCGGGCAAGCCCCTCGACGTGCTGCTCACCAAGGGTGGCAGCGCCGATCGCGAGCGTCTGGAGGCCAATCGCCTGTTCCTGGCCAAGCTGGCCAAGCTGGAGAGCGTCGAGTGGCTGGATGACCCGCAGCAGGCGCCGCTCTCGGCCACCCAGCTGGTCGGCGAGATGGAGGTGCTGGTGCCCATGGCCGACCTGATCGACAAGGAGGCGGAGCTCGCGCGCCTCGACAAGGAGATCGACAAGCAGGACAAGCTGATCGGCGGTATCGAGAAGAAGCTTTCCAACGAGGGCTTCGTGGCCAAGGCGCCCGCCGCGGTGGTGGAGAAGGAGCGCGGCAAGCTGGCCGATTTCCAGGCCTCCCGCCGGCTGCTGGCGGAGCAGCGCGACAAGATCGCCGCCCTCTAAGCCGGTCCAGCCCCCGCCTGACCCGAGCCCGGCCATCGGCCGGGCTTTTTATCGCCTGCTGACTGTGCGGTGGAGCCGGTCAGCAGTGCCCTGAACGCAAAAAGCCCCGAACTCACAGGGAGCTCGGGGCTTTTTTCATTACATACAAAAAGCCCCGACCATCTCACGATGATCGGGGCTTTTCTTAATAAGTGCCTGACGATGACCTACTCTCACATGGGGAGACCCCACACTACCATCGGCGCTGAGCGGTTTCACTGCTGAGTTCGGCATGGGATCAGGTGGTTCACGCTCGCTATGGTCGTCAGGCGAAAAACGGGGATTCATGCTGACGCGAGACGTCTCTTGCGTATCCGGCGTCGTGGGTCATCACAGACCCCTTGGGTGTTATATGGTCAAGCCTCACGGGCCATTAGTACCGGTTAGCTCAACGCCTTGCAGCGCTTCCACATCCGGCCTATCAACCAGCTGGTCTCGCTGGGCCCTTCAGGAGGCTCAAGGCCTCGGGGAGATCTCATCTTGAAGGGGGCTTCCCGCTTAGATGCTTTCAGCGGTTATCCTGTCCGCACATAGCTACCCGGCAATGCCACTGGCGTGACAACCGGAACACCAGAGGTGCGTCCACTCCGGTCCTCTCGTACTAGGAGCAGCTCTTCTCAAATCTCCAACGCCCACGGCAGATAGGGACCGAACTGTCTCACGACGTTCTAAACCCAGCTCGCGTACCACTTTAAATGGCGAACAGCCATACCCTTGGGACCGACTTCAGCCCCAGGATGTGATGAGCCGACATCGAGGTGCCAAACACCGCCGTCGATGTGAACTCTTGGGCGGTATCAGCCTGTTATCCCCGGAGTACCTTTTATCCGTTGAGCGATGGCCCTTCCATACAGAACCACCGGATCACTAGAACCTACTTTCGTACCTGCTCGACGTGTCTGTCTCGCAGTCAAGCACCCTTATGCTCTTGCACTCACTGCACGATTTCCAACCGTGCTGAGGGTACCTTCGTGCTCCTCCGTTACGCTTTGGGAGGAGACCGCCCCAGTCAAACTACCCACCACACACGGTCCTCGATCCGGATAACGGACCTGAGTTAGAACGCCAATGATGCCAGGCTGGTATTTCAAGGTTGGCTCCACCCGAACTGGCGTCCGGGTTTCCAAGCCTCCCAGCTATCCTACACAAGCAACATCAGCGTCCAGTGTGAAGCTATAGTAAAGGTTCACGGGGTCTTTCCGTCTAGCCGCGGGTACACAGCATCTTCACTGCGATTTCAATTTCACTGAGTCTCGGGTGGAGACAGCGTGGCCATCATTACGCCATTCGTGCAGGTCGGAACTTACCCGACAAGGAATTTCGCTACCTTAGGACCGTTATAGTTACGGCCGCCGTTTACCGGGGCTTCGATCAAGAGCTTCGCTTGCGCTAACACCATCACTTAACCTTCCGGCACCGGGCAGGCGTCATACCCTATACGTCCGCTTACGCGTTTGCAGAGTACTGTGTTTTTAATAAACAGTTGCAGCCACCTGGTATCTTCGACCGCCTCGTGCTCCGGCCGCAGGGCCTTCACACTAACGCGGCGTGCCTTCTCCCGAAGTTACGGCACCATTTTGCCTAGTTCCTTCACCCGAGTTCTCTCAAGCGCCTTGGGATTCTCACCCTGACCACCTGTGTCGGTTTGGGGTACGGTCCCACTGTATCTGAAGCTTAGAGGCTTTTCCTGGAAGCGTGGCATCGATGACTTCCTGACCGTGGTCAGTTCGTCTCGTCTCTCGGCCTTGAGGATCCGGATTTGCCTGAATCCTCAGCCTACTGACTTTCACCAGGACTACCAACGCCTGGCTCACCTAGCCTTCTCCGTCCCCCCATCGCAATACAGTGAGGTACGGGAATATTAACCCGTTTCCCATCGACTACGCCTTTCGGCCTCGCCTTAGGGGCCGACTCACTCTGCTCCGATTAGCGTCGAACAGAAACCCTTGGTCTTCCGGCGGGGGAGTTTTTCACTCCCCTTGTCGTTACTCATGTCAGCATTCGCACTCGTGATACCTCCAGCAGACCTCTCGATCCACCTTCATCGGCTTACACGACGCTCCTCTACCGCTCGTCATTCGACGAACCCGTAGCTTCGGTACCTGGTTTGAGCCCCGTTATATCTTCCGCGCAGGCCGACTCGACTAGTGAGCTATTACGCTTTCTTTAAAGGATGGCTGCTTCTAAGCCAACCTCCTAGCTGTCTGAGCCTTCCCACATCGTTTCCCACTTAACCAGGATTTCGGGACCTTAGCTGACGGTCTGGGTTGTTTCCTTTTCACAACGGACGTTAGCACCCGCTGTGTGTCTCCCACGCGTCACTCACCGGTATTCGGAGTTTGCCTCGGGTTGGTAAGTCGGGATGACCCCTAGCCGAAACAGTGCTCTACCCCGGCGGTGCTACGTGAGGCGCTACCTAAATAGCTTTCGAGGAGAACCAGCTATCTCCGGAGCTTGATTAGCCTTTCACTCCGATCCACAAGTCATCCAAATCTTTTTCAACAGATCCTGGTTCGGGCCTCCAGTTGATGTTACTCAACCTTCAACCTGCTCATGGATAGATCGCCCGGTTTCGGGTCTATTTCCAGCGACTGGTCGCCCAGTTAAGACTCGGTTTCCCTACGCCTCCCCTATACGGTTAAGCTCGCCACTGAAAATAAGTCGCTGACCCATTATACAAAAGGTACGCGGTCACATGACATGCATGCTCCCACTGCTTGTACGCATACGGTTTCAGGATCTATTTCACTCCCCTCTCCGGGGTTCTTTTCGCCTTTCCCTCACGGTACTGGTTCACTATCGGTCAGCCAGGAGTATTTAGCCTTGGAGGATGGTCCCCCCGTCTTCAGTCAAGGTTTCTCGTGCCCCGACCTACTCGATTTCACATGATCAGATTTTCGACTACGGGGCTGTCACCCACTATGGCCGCGCTTCCCAGCGCGTTCGTCTAATCAGTCACATGCTTAAGGGCTGGTCCCCGTTCGCTCGCCGCTACTGGGGGAATCTCGGTTGATTTCTTTTCCTCAGGGTACTTAGATGTTTCAGTTCCCCTGGTTCGCCTCCCGACACCTATGTATTCAGTGCGGGATACCCAGCTTACACTGGGTGGGTTTCCCATTCAGAAATGCCCGGGTCACAGGTTGTTTGCCACCTCGCCGAGCCTTATCGCAGGCTTCCACGTCTTTCATCGCCTCTGGCTGCCTAGGCATCCACCGTATGCGCTTCATCGCTTGACCATATAACCCCAAAGGGTCTGGTCCGCGATGACACACGACATTGCCGGATACGCTTGAGACGTAGTCTTCGTGTTCCTTTCTTTCGAAAGGAACGTTTGTCAGCATGAATCACATTGTTAAAGAGCAGACTGTCAATCGACAGTCATAAACCGGTCATTGCGCTGTGCAAGGATGGCTTATGACTGCGGATCCGATCAGGTAAGACTGTGGGGTGGGAGATGGTGGAGCCTAGCGGGATCGAACCGCTGACCTCCTGCGTGCAAGGCAGGCGCTCTCCCAGCTGAGCTAAGGCCCCGAAGGCAATTTGTGTGAGACAAGGCGCTTCGATGCGACGCATAGCCTGCTATGCGAGTATCGGAGCAACGCGGTATCACGCAAATTTGGTGGGTCTGGGCAGATTTGAACTGCCGACCTCACCCTTATCAGGGGTGCGCTCTAACCAACTGAGCTACAGACCCGGCTTCCAACCACTGGGTCGGCGACCCAAACAGTCTTTTGCTCTGGTCGATCAGGTAATTCATTGTGAGCACTTGCCGACAGTCGGGGACATATCGGTAAGGAGGGTGATCCAACCCCAGGTTCCCCTAGGGTTACCTTGTTACGACTTCACCCCAGTCATTAACCACACCGTGGTCAGCGCCCAATTTTAAGCTACCGACTTCTGGTGCAATCAACTCCCATGGTGTGACGGGCGGTGTGTACAAGGCCCGGGAACGTATTCACCGTGACATTCTGATTCACGATTACTAGCGATTCCGACTTCATGGAGTCGAGTTGCAGACTCCAATCCGGACTACGACCGGCTTTCTCAGATTAGCTCCACCTCGCGGCTTCGCAACCGTCTGTACCGGCCATTGTAGCACGTGTGTAGCCCTACTCGTAAGGGCCATGATGACTTGACGTCATCCCCGCCTTCCTCCGGTTTGTCACCGGCAGTCTCCTTAGAGTCCCCGACATCACTCGCTGGCAAATAAGGACAAGGGTTGCGCTCGTTACGGGACTTAACCCAACATTTCACAACACGAGCTGACGACAGCCATGCAGCACCTGTCTCTGCGTTCCCGAAGGCACCAATCGATCTCTCGAAAGTTCGCAGGATGTCAAGAGTAGGTAAGGTTCTTCGCGTTGCTTCGAATTAAACCACATGCTCCACCGCTTGTGCGGGCCCCCGTCAATTCATTTGAGTTTTAACCTTGCGGCCGTACTCCCCAGGCGGTCGACTTATCGCGTTAACTTCACCACCAAGTCCATAAAGAACCCAACGGTTAGTCGACATCGTTTACGGCGTGGACTACCAGGGTATCTAATCCTGTTTGCTCCCCACGCTTTCGCACCTCAGCGTCAGTATCAGCCCAGACAGTCGCCTTCGCCACTGGTGTTCCTTCCGATCTCTACGCATTTCACCGCTACACCGGAAATTCTACCTTCCTCTCCTGCACTCTAGCCTGACAGTTCCGGATGCCGTTCCCAGGTTGAGCCCGGGGCTTTCACAACCGGCTTATCACGCCGCCTACGCGCGCTTTACGCCCAGTAATTCCGATTAACGCTCGCACCCTCCGTATTACCGCGGCTGCTGGCACGGAGTTAGCCGGTGCTTCTTCTGTGGGTGATGTCCTCCCTCGAGGGTATTGGCCCTGAGGATTTCTTCCCCACTGAAAGTGCTTTACAACCCGAAAGCCTTCTTCACACACGCGGCATGGCTGGATCAGGCTTTCGCCCATTGTCCAATATTCCCCACTGCTGCCTCCCGTAGGAGTTCGGGCCGTGTCTCAGTCCCGATGTGGCTGATCATCCTCTCAGACCAGCTACGGATCGCGGCCTTGGTGAGCCGTTACCTCACCAACTAGCTAATCCGACATAGGCTCATCCGATAGCGCAAGGTCCGAAGATCCCCTGCTTTCTCCCGTAGGACGTATGTGGTATTAGCCTGGGTTTCCCCAGGTTATCCCCCACTATCGGGCAGATTCCTATGCATTACTCACCCGTCCGCCGCTCGACGCCTGGAAGCAAGCTTCCATCGTTTCCGCTCGACTTGCATGTGTTAGGCCTGCCGCCAGCGTTCAATCTGAGCCATGATCAAACTCTTCAGTTTAAGATCATAAGTGCTTGAAGTAGCACCAAACTTGGCTCAAGGTTCAAACGTTCTCAAATAGATCCGAAGATCGATGACGAGTCGCTTGCCTTGATGGTTCAATGACATGATCACCGAGCCATCGACAAGCGCCCACATGAATTACCTGATCGATTGTTAAAGAGCGGCTCACACCGTGATGCGGTTGAGCGTCTCGCTTGCTGCCGGGCCGTGCGCTTCGATGAAGCGGCGGTCTCGCCAGCGCCCTGCGAGGAAGGCGTATTCTACCGATTCGCGTCAGCGTGTCAAGCGGCGGTTGGCGATGCGCTGCATCCCGTCCATATCCCGCTGACCGCCCATCTCATCCTGCCGAGATGGCTGCGAATCCGTGGCGCATATTCTACCGAACATGCCGTGATTGTCAATCGGAATGTTTCGAAGCGATTCGACTCGTTTCAAAAATAATCCATACAGAACAATCACTTCGCCACCTCCACCGCCTGCAACGTTTGCCCGTCGCCGGCAGCGGATGCGTACTTTACGGTTTTCCCCGGAGGGGTGCAAGCCCTGCGGGGAAAAAGTTTCGGGAGCATGACACTCCCTACTTGAGCACGACCCGGGCGTAGCGCTTCTTGCCCGCCTGGATCACATAGCTGCGACCGGTCTCCAGCATGTGATCACGCGCCACCGCCTCGCCATCGACCTTGACCCGGCCGTTGCCGAGCATGTCCTTGGCCTGGGCACTGTTCTTGGTCAGACCGGAGCGGTTGAGCACGGCGGCGATCGGCGCCTGGGCGCCGCCCTCGAAGTCCACCTCGATCTCGGGGAGGTCCTCGGGAAGCTCGCCCTCGGCCAGCTGGTTGCCGGCGGAGCGGTGGGCGTTGGCCGCGGCTTCTCGCCGTGGTAGCGAGCGATCAGCTCACGCGCCAGCACCATCTTGATGTCGCGGGGATTGGCGCCCCCCTCCACGTCGCGCTTGAGCGCCTCGATCTCCTCGTTGGGCTTGAGGGAGAGCAGCTCGAAGTAGCGCCACATCAGACTGTCGGGCATCGAGACCAGCTTGTTGAACATCGCCCCCGGCGCCTCGTCAACACCCACGTAGTTGCCCAGCGACTTGGACATCTTCTGCACGCCGTCGAGCCCTTCCAGCAGCGGCATGGTGATCACCACCTGGGGCTCCATGCCGAAGTGCTTCTGGATCTCGCGCCCCATCAGCAGGTTGAACTTCTGGTCGGTACCGCCCAGCTCGATATCCGCCTTCAGGGCCACCGAGTCGTAGCCCTGGACCAGCGGATAGAGGAACTCGTGGATGGAGATCGATTGCCCCCCCTTGTAGCGCTTCTCGAAGTCGTCCCGTTCGAGCATGCGAGCCACCGTGCTCTTCCCGGCCAGCTCGATCATGTCGGCGGCGCTCATGGCGGTGAACCACTCGGAGTTGAAGCGCACCTCGGTCTTGTCGGCGTCGAGGATCTTGAACACCTGCTCCTTGTAGGTCTGGGCGTTGGCCTTGACCTCCTCCTCGGTAAGGGGCTTGCGGGTGACGTTCTTGCCGGTGGGGTCGCCGATGCGCCCGGTGAAGTCGCCGATCAGGAAGATGATCTCGTGCCCCAGGTCCTGGAACTGGCGCATCTTGGTCAGCAGCACGCTGTGCCCCAGGTGCAGGTCCGGCGCCGTGGGGTCGAAGCCCGCCTTGATGCGCAACTTGCGCCCGGATTCCAGCTTCTTGACCAGCTCCTCCTCCAGCAGGATCTCCTGGGTTCCCCGCTTCAGCAGCGCCAGCGCGCTCGCCACATCGCTCATCGTCTCCTACTCCACGTATCAGGTTGCCCGGCCCCGACGAGGCCATCGAATGGGGCGGGATGGTAGCATGAGTCGACGCTTTGCGCTGACGCCACACTGCCCCGGGAGACCGCCATGCCTCTATATATCGGCCTGATGTCCGGCACCAGCCTGGACGGCATCGATGCCGCCCTGGTGGAGATCGATGACAGGCCAGCCGGGGCCACCCCCGCCTGCTCGCCAGCCACGCCGAGCTCGATGCCGGCAACGCTGCGGTCGCGGCTCTGGGAGCTCTGCCACGCCGAGCGCGCCGGATTCGCCGAACTGGCGGCGGCCGAGGAGGACTTCTGCCGGCTCCAGGCAGAGCGGTGGCCGCCCTGCTGGCCGCCAGCGGAACAGCACGCGAGGCGGTGGAGGCCATCGGCAGAGCCATGGCCAGACCATCTGATGCACGCCCCTTATGGTCATCCTGATGGGAGCCATGCCAAGGGTCCCGCCTACACCCTGCAGCTCGACAACCCCAGCCGGCTGGCCGAACTCACCGGGATCGCCGTGGTGGCCGACTTCCGGCGTCGCGACCTGGCGGCGGGTGGCCAGGCGGCTCCGTTGGCACCGGCCTTCCATGAGGCGCTGTTCCGCGATCGCCACGTAGTGGCGGCTGGTACTTAACCTGGGCGGCTTCGCCAACCTGACGCTGCTGCCCCCCGGTGAAGACGAACGCGCCCCGCTGGGGTTCGACTCGGGGCCGGCCAACGCCCTGCTGGACGCCTGGCACGCCCGTCACCGCGGCGGTGCCTTCGACGCGGACGGCGCCTGGGCCGCCTCGGGCCGGGTCGACGAGACGCTGCTGGCACGCCTGCTGGAGGAGCCCTTCTTCCATCTGCCGCCACCGCGCAGCACCGGTCGCGAGCTCTTCCATCTCGACTGGCTGGAGAAGCGGCTGGGCGGAAAGGAACGCCCTGCGGACGTGCAGGCGACCCTCGCCGAGCTGACCGCGGCGAGCGTCGCGCTGGCGGTGGAGATGGCCCGGGAGCGCTTCGGAGCCCCACCTGCGGCACGGCTGATCCCCTGCGGCGGCGGCGCCCACAACCGCGACCCGCTGGGGCGACTGGCCCGCCGCCTGCCGGAGGCGACCCTCGGCGACAGCGCCGAGTGGGGCTGGCCGGCCGACTGGCTGGAGGCCGGCGCCTTCGCCTGGCTGGCCTGGCGACGGCTGGCCGGACTCCCTGGCAACCTGCCCAGCGTTGACCGGCGCGGCCGGCCCCCGGGTGCTGGGAGGGATCTACGCCGCCTGACCGCCGCCCCTCGGCAGCGGCTCAGAAGTCGTCGTCACGCTTCAGCGAAAGCTGGCTGGCGGCTTCCTGGCCTGACCGATCCCCTCGCTACCTTCACCACCGCCATACTTGATCATCATGCGCAGGTCGTTGGCGGAGTCGGCGTGCACCAGCGCCACCTCCTCGGAGATCTTGCCCGCCTTGAACAGGTCATAGAGGGCCTGGTCGAAGGTCTGCATGCCGAGATCCCGCGAGCGCGACATGACGTTCTTGATCTCGGAGACCTCCCCCTTGCGCACCAGGTCACCGATCAGCGGCGACTTGAGCATGATCTCGATGGCCGGACAGCGCCCGCCATCCAGCGTGGGCAGCAGCTGCTGGGCGACGATGGCACGCAGGTTGAGAGACAGGTCGAGCCACACCTGGGCATGCCGCTCGATGGGGAAGAAGTTGATGATGCGGTCCAGCGCCTGGTTGGCGTTGTTGGCGTGCAGCGTGGCCAGGCAGAGGTGGCCGGTCTCGGCGAAGGTCAGGGCGTGCTCCATGGTCTCGCGAGTCCGCACCTCGCCGATCAGGATCACGTCCGGCGCCTGGCGCAGGGTGTTCTTGAGCGCCACCTCGAAGGATTCGGTGTCGATGCCCACCTCGCGCTGGTTGATGATCGCCTTCTTGTGCGGATGCACATATTCGATGGGATCCTCGACGCTGATGATATGCCCGCCCAGGGTCTCGTTGCGCTGCTGGATCATCGACGCCAGGGTGGTCGACTTGCCGGTGCCGGTACCGCCCACCACGAACACCAGGCCACGCTTGTTGTTGGCCAGGTCACCGAGCGTGGAGGGCAGCGACAGCTCCTCCAGATGGGGAATCTCGAAGCCGATACGCCGGATCACCATGGCCTTCTGGTTGCGCTGCTGGAAGGCGCTGACACGGAAGCGCCCCTTGCCCTTGAGGCTGAGCGCGAAGTTGGCCTCATGCTCGGCCTCGAAGCGGGCCATCGTCATCTCCGGGATGGTGGCGTTGACCAGTTCGTTGACCTGCTGAACGCTGAGCCCCTGCTCACCCATGGGGGTGAGCTTGCCGGCCATCTTGATGGTCGGCGGCGCCCCCACCGAGATCAACAGATCCGAGGCGTCCTTCTGCACCATGATATCCAGCAGCTGGTTGAGCCACTCTTGAGCCGTCATGTCCCTGCTCCCTCTGCCTGTATTGTCGTTCTATCCCGCCCCGACTCGCTCAGATCAGGCCCTTGGCCTTGGCCTGGGCCTCGTCGCGAGCCACCACGTTGTCCGTCACCAGCTTGGCCAGGGAGGCATCGAGTGTCTGCATGCCCAGGTTGCCGCCGGTCTGGATAGCCGAGTAGATCTGCGCCACCTTGTCCTCGCGAATCAGGTTGCGCACCGCCGCGGTGGCGACCAGGATCTCGTGGGCCGCCACCCGGCCGCCCATGGCGCTTGAGCAGGGTCTGGGAGATCACCGCCTGCAGCGACTCCGAGAGCATCGAGCGCACCATGGACTTCTCGTCGCCGGGGAAGACGTCGATGATCCGGTCGATGGTCTTGGCGGCGGAGGTGGTATGCAGGGTGCCGAACACCAGGTGGCCGGTCTCGGCCGCGGTGAGCGCCAGGCGGATGGTCTCCAGGTCACGCAGCTCGCCGACCAGGATGATGTCCGGGTCCTCGCGCAGGGCGCTGCGCAGCGCCGGGGCGAAGCCATGGGTATCGCGGTGCACCTCGCGCTGGTTGACCAGGCAGCGCTTGCTGCGGTGGACGAACTCCACCGGGTCCTCGATGGTCAGGATATGCTCGTAGCGGTTGTCGTTGATGTAATCGATCATCGCCGCCAGGGTGGTGCTCTTGCCCGAGCCGGTGGGGCCGGTGACCAGGACCAGGCCGCGTGGCAGCATGGAGAGCTGGCGGAATGTCTGCCCCATCCCCAGGTCCTCGAGGGTCAGCACCTCGGTGGGGATGGTACGGAACACCGCCCCCGCACCGCGGGCCTGGTTGAAGACGTTGACACGAAAGCGCGAGATGCCCGGCACCTCGAAGGAGAAGTCGGTCTCGAAGAACTCCTCGTAGTCGCGGCGCTGCCGATCCGCCATGATGTCGTAGATCAGCTTGCGGACCTCGCGATCCTCCATGGCCGGCACGTTGAGCCGACGGATATCGCCATCCACGCGAATCATCGGCGGCAGGCCAGCCGAGAGGTGGAGGTCGGAGGCGTTCTGCTTTGCCGAGAACGCCAGCAGTTCGGTAATATCCATGCGTTTTCCCTGCTCCCGATGTGGTGCGTCTTGTGAGGTCCAGTATGACAGAGCTTGAGACATGACGGAGCCGGTGATCTCCGAATCCCTCGCCGCCGCCCGGCAGCGCCTGGCCGATGCCCTGCAGCAGGCCGGCCGCCCGCTGTCCGATGGCGCGCGCCTGCTGGCAGTGAGCAAGACCAAGCCCGCCGCCATGATCCGTGAGGCCTGGCACCTCGGCCAGCGCGACTTCGGCGAGAACTACGTCCAGGAGGCGCTGGACAAGCAGGACGAGTTGGCCGACCTCGCGGGCATCGTGTGGCATTTCATCGGCCCGCTGCAATCCAACAAGACCCGCGAGGTTGCCGAGCGTTTCGCCTGGGTACATAGCGTAGACCGCGTGAAGATCGCCCGGCGCCTCAACGATCAACGCCCCGCAGCGCTTGACCCGCTGGATATCTGCCTGCAGGTCAATATCAGCGCCGAGGCCTCGAAGTCCGGGGTGAGCCTCGGCGAGCCCTGCCGGCCCTGGCCGAGGCGGTGCT
The DNA here is from genome assembly GCA_018401555.1 of Halomonas sp. GTDB lineage: Bacteria > Pseudomonadota > Gammaproteobacteria > Pseudomonadales > Halomonadaceae > Halomonas. The sequence continues at coordinate 105,496 of JAGYKP010000085.1, read as the reverse complement.
GGCCATGCCGCGACTGCGCCTGCGCGGACTGATGGCGATACCCGCCCCGGCCGAGGGGCTGGACGCCCAACGCGCGCCCTCGCCCGGCTGCGCCAGGCCCTCGAGGGGCTCCGCGAGCGCTTCCCCGAGGCGCCGCTGGACACCCTCTCCATGGGCATGAGCGACGACCTGGAGGCCGCCGTGCTGGAGGGTGCCACCCTGGTACGCCTGGGCACCGCCATCTTCGGGGCAAGACAGCGACACGAGTGACCCAACGCCGCGGTCGCCAGCGGCGGCCGCCTCAAGCGAGTGACACAGGATATCCCCATGGCAAACCGAGTCACCTTCATCGGCGCCGGCAACATGGCCGGCGCCATCATCGGCGGCATGATCGACAGCGGCTTCTCGCCCGACGACATCACGGCCACCTCCCCCGATGACAGCATGCTGGCCCCGCTGCGCGAGCGGCTCGGCATCCACACCAGCACCGACAACGCCGCGGCGGTGGCCGAGGCCGACGTGGTGGCCCTGGCGGTCAAGCCGCAGATCATGCATCAGGTATGCGAGGGCATGCGCGACGCCATCCAGGCGCGCCGCCCGCTGATCGTCTCGGTGGCCGCCGGCCTGCCCGCCGAGACCCTGGAGCGCTGGCTTGGCGGTGACCTGCCGCTGGTGCGCTGCATGCCCAACACCCCCTCGCTGGTCGGTGCCGGTGCCGCCGGGCTCTACGCCAATGCCAGGGTCAGCGAGGCACAGCGGCGCCTGGCCACCGAGCTGATGGAGGCCGTGGGGCTGGTGGAGTGGGTCGACGACGAGGGCTCTGCTGGAGGCCGTCACCGCCGTCTCCGGCAGCGCGCCCGCCTACTTCTTCCTGATGTTCGAGGCCATGGAGGAGGCCGGTGCCAGGCTCGGCCTGCCCGCCGACACCGCGCGCCGCCTGGCCATGCAGACCGCCTTCGGGGCGGCGAAGATGGCCATGGCCAGCGACAAGTCGCCGGCCGAGCTCAAGCGCAACGTGATGTCGCCCGGCGGCACCACCGAGCGCGCCATCGAGCACCTCGAGCAGGCCGGACTGCGCACCACCCTGGCCGAGGCCATGGATGCCTGCGCGGCGCGTGCCCGCGAGATGGCCGACGAACTCGGCAAGAACTGAGCAAAAGTGCAGCCATGCGCTGCGCAACTTCAAGCGAATCCTGAGGAGGGCCCTTATGGGCAGCCAACTGGGCAGCGCCGGCCTGATGCTGGTCAACACCCTGATCAATATCTATATCTTCCTGCTGATGCTGCGCTTCCTGCTGCAGGCATCCCGGGCCGACTACTTCAACCCCATCAGCCAATCGGTGGTCAAGGTCACCCAGCCGGCGGTGCGCCCCTTCCAGAGCTTCCTGGGGCCGGTGATGGGTCGCTTCGACCTGGCCACCCTGGCCACCGGCCTGGTGATCAAGGCGGTCAGCATCGTGATCATCCTGCAGATCGCCGGCTTCGGCATCCCCTCCATCGCAGGGGTTGGCATCGCTGCCGTGGCGGCGCTGGCCAACGCCATCCTCAAGATCTACTTCTTCGCCCTGATCGTGATGATCATCCTCAGCTGGGTGGCGCCCAACGCCAGCCATCCCGGGGCGCTGCTGGTCATGCAGCTGCTGGAACCGATCATGGCACCGGTGCGCAAGGTGATCCCGCCCCTGGGCATGATCGACCTGTCACCGATCTTCGTCTTCATCGCCATCAGCCTGATCGATGGTATCGTGGTGACCTCGCTGACCCGTGCCGCCGGGGTGGCCGGGGCTCTGGTGGGGCTCTGAGGACCGCGGCGAACCACCTCCGCAACGACTGGACACGGAAGGACTGATGCCCGAGACCGCACGCGACTCGGTCGGCCTGGTGACGCCCCAGACGGCGCACTTCGACGACCCCCTGGACCTGGCCTGCGGCATGACGCTGCCGGCCTACGACCTCGTCTACGAGACCTACGGCACCCTCAACGCCGAGCGCTCCAACGCCGTGCTGATCTGCCATGCCCTCTCGGGCCACCACCACGCGGCTGGCTACCACACCGCCGAGGAGCGCAAGCCGGGCTGGTGGGACGCCCATATCGGGCCCGGCAAGTCCATCGACACCGAGCGCTTCTTCGTGGTCTCGCTCAACAACCTGGGCGGCTGCCATGGCAGCACCGGCCCGGCCAGCATCAACCCGGAGACCGGGCGCCTGTGGGGCCCCGAGTTCCCGATGATGACCGTGGGCGACTGGGTGCACAGCCAGGCTCGCCTGGCCGACCGCCTGGGGATAGAGCGCTTCGCCGCGGTGATCGGCGGTAGCCTGGGTGGCATGCAGGCCCTGCAGTGGACCCTGAGCTATCCGGAGCGGGTCGCCAGCGCCGCAGTGATCGCCGCCACCCCCAAGCTGTCGGCCCAGAACATCGCCTTCAACGAGGTGGCGCGCCAGGCCATCCGCTCCGACTCCGAGTTCCATGACGGCTGGTACGCCGAGCACGACGCCATCCCCCGGCGCGGGCTCAAGCTGGCACGCATGGTGGGGCATATCACCTACCTCTCCGAGGACTCCATGGGCCACAAGTTCGGCCGCGACCTGCGCAGTGACGACTTCAACTTCGGCTACGACGTCGAGTTCCAGGTGGAGTCCTACCTGCGCTACCAGGGCGACACCTTCTCGACCTCCTTCGATGCCAACACCTACCTGCTGATGACCAAGGCGCTGGACTACTTCGACCCAGCATCCATTCATGGCGGCGACCTGGCCCGAGCCCTGGCCCCGGCGCAGTGCCCCTTCCTGGTGGCCAGCTTCACCACCGACTGGCGCTTCCCGCCCTCGCGCTCCAGAGAGCTGGTCGACGCCCTGATCCGCGCCGGCAAGCCGGTCTGCTATGCCAATATCGACTCGAGCCACGGCCACGACGCCTTCCTGATGCCCGAGCCTCGCTACCAGGCGGTGTTTGCCGCCTTCATGTCGCGGGTCGCTCGGGATCTTGGCCTGGAGGAACGCCCATGAACCGCCCGGACTTCAAGCGGATCCACGAGTGGGTACCGGCCGGCGCCCATATCCTCGACCTGGCCTGCGGCGACGGCACCCTGCTCGACGCCCTGGCCCGCGACAAGGGAGTCACCGGCTACGGCCTGGAGATCGACCCGGACGGCATCACCGCCTGCATCGCCCGGGGCGTCAATGTCATCGAGCAGAACCTCGACGACGGGCTGGCCAACTTCGACGACGGCGCCTGCGACCTGGTGGTGATGACCCAGGCCCTCCAGGCCCTGCGCCGCCCCGACCGCGCCCTCGACGAGATGCTGCGGGTCGCCGGCGAGGCGATCATCACCTTTCCCAACTTCGCCTACTGGCGTCATCGGGTCCACCTGGGCATTCGCGGCTACATGCCGGTCTCCAAGTCGCTGCCGCACGCCTGGTACGACACCCCCAACATCCACCTGTCGACCTTCAACGACTTTGAACAACTCTGCCGCGACAAGGGTCTGATCATCGTCGACCGGGCGGTGGGCATCGGCGATCACGAGGGACACTGGACCTCGCGGTGGTGGCCCAACCTGTTCGGCGAGATCGCGATCTTCCGGGTCACCCGTGGCTGACCCGGAAACGACCGGTGACTGACGCGGTGATTGACGGCAAGAGAGGGAAGACGATGAAGCGAGGCATCCTGAGCGCGCTGCTGACGGGCGCACTGACGCTGCTGGCAGGCCAGGCCACCGCCCAGCAGTTCGAGCAGGTGGGCGACGTCCAGATCCACTACAGCGCGGTGACCACCAGCTTCCTGCCCGAGGCGGTGGCTCGCGAACACCAGATCCAGCGCAGCCCGGCGATGGCACTGCTCAACGTCAGCGTGCTCGAGGAGCACGAGGACGGCACCACCCGCAGCGTGCCCGCCAGGGTCGATGGCCGGGTCGGCAGCGTGGCCGAGGATGACGACGGCCGGCCGCTGAGCTTCCGCACCCTGCGCATCGGCGATACTCCCTCCCAGGTGGCGGTGTTCCGCATCGACGACGACGAGCCGATGCGCTTCGACCTGGAGGTCTACCACGACCGCAACGCCGAGCCGGCCCGCGTGCGCTTTATCCAGCGCTTCTATATCGACCGCTAGCACGCCTTACGCGGTGAAGCGCCGCTCCAGATCCACCGGCAGCCCCTCGCCCAGGTGGATCGCCACCGGCCGCTCACCCTCGCGCCGTATCTCGCAGCGCTGCGCCAGCACCTCCACGCCGCGTGTCGCTGCCTCGCGCAGCGCCCGGGCATAGGCGGGATCCAGGTGCTCGGCCGGCGCCACGGCATCGATCCCCTCGTGAGCCACGCAGAACAGCAGTACCGCACGCTGCCCCGCCTCGGCCAGGGCCATCAGCACCTCCAGATGCTTCCTGCCGCGTTCGCTCACCGCGTCGGGGAAGTAGCCGTGCCCATCGGGCTCCCTGAGGGTCACCTGCTTGACCTCCACGAAGGCCGTGCCGCGCTCGGGGTCGTCGAGGCGAAAATCGAGTCGCGAGGCCTTCTCTCCCGCGTGGGCCACCGGCGCCTCGCGTCGCAGCTCGGCATACCCGGTCAACGACGGCACCCTGTCGGCACGCAGCGCCTCCTCGACGATGCGGTTGGCGCGCCCGGTCTGCACCGAGGCCATGGCCAGGCGGCCGTCGGGCTGGGGCAATTCGATCAGCTCCCAGGTCCAGGCCAGCTTGCGCTTGGGGTTATCGCTGGGCGACAGCCACACCCGGCAGCCCGGCACGTTCACTCCTCGCATGGAGCCGGTGTTGGGGCAGTGGGCCACCACCTCGCGGCCATCGTCGAGGCGCACATCGGCCAGGAAGCGCTTGTAGCGACGCAGCAGGGTGCCGGGCAGCAGTTCGGGATAGTCCATGCGGCTCCTTACTGGCACCCCAGGAAGCGCTCGAGGCGGCTCACCGCCTCCTCCAGGCGCTCGACTCCGGTGGTGAAGGCGATGCGCACATGGTGCTCACCGCCCTGCAGGGCAAAGTCGATCCCCGGGGTAATGGCGACGTTCTCCTCCTCCAGCAGGCGCCGGCAGAAGGCCTGGCTGTCGTCGCTGTAGCGGGAGATGTCGAGCCACAGGTAGAAGGCCCCCTGGGGCGGCAGCGAGGGTGCCAGGCCGAGTCGTGCCAGCCCGGCCAGCAGGGCATCGCGGCGCCGGCCCAGCTCGGCCCGACGCTCCTCGAGAATGCCCCGAGTCTCCGCGGTGAAGGCGGCCAGGGCGGCGTGCTGGGCCGGGGTGGGAGCGGCCAGGAAGACGTTCTGGGCCAGCCGCGTCAGCGGCTCCACCGCCTCTTCCGGCGCCAGCAGCCAGCCCAGGCGCCAGCCGGTCATGCCGAAGTACTTGGAGAAGCTGTTGACCACGAAGGCGTCCGGCGTGATCGACGCCACCGAGAGTGGCTCGAGGTCGTAGCACAACCCCTGGTAGATCTCGTCCACCAGCAGGTGGCCGCCCCGCGCCGCCACCGTCTCGGCCACCGCCGCCAGCTGACCCGCATCCAGCATATGGCCGGTGGGGTTGGAGGGCGTGGCGAGCATCGCCAGGCGGGTGGCGTCGTGCCAGTGCGCTTCGACCAGTTCGGCGTCCAGCTGCCAGCCGCTCGCCGGCCCCACCGGCACGGCATCCACCTCGGCCCCGGCCAGGGCCATGAAGTGGCGGTTGCAGGGGTAGTTGGGGTCGGCCATCAGCACTCGGTCACCGGGGCCGGCCAGCAGCTGACTGGCCAACAGCAGCGCCCCGGAGGCGCCGGGGGTGACCAGGATGCGCCGCGGGTCGACCGCGGCACCGAAATGGGCAGCGTAGTGATCGGCGATCGCCTCGCGCAGGGCGGGCAGCCCGGCCGCCGGCGTGTAGCGGGTATGCCCCGCCGCCAGCGCCGCCTGTCCGGCGGCGACCACCGGCTCCGGGGTCGCGAAATCCGGCTCGCCCACCTCCAGGTGGATCACGTCATGGCCGGCCGCCTCGCGGGCCTGGGCGGTTTCCAGCAGGCTCATCACCCGGAAGGGGGCAACCTGGTCGATGCGCGGGCTCCACGCCATGGCAGGACTCCTGTCGGTAGGCCAGTACGCCGGGGAGCCAGGGCTCCGCGGCGGGGTCAAAAGATCGTGTCATCGAAGGCCCTAGTGTAGCGACTTTGGTGGCAGGATCGCAGCCAATGGCGTGCCTGAGGTTGCAACCCCGCGCCTTTTCGGCTAAACAAGCATGCCTTTGGCGTGAGATACCTTGCATCGCAGCGGGTATTGATCAGCAGTCACTCAAGTAACGAGGCAGTCCCATGCCAGTAGCCGACAAGAAAACGGAAGCGCCCAAGAAGTTCACCCCCTACGAACCGGCGGCGGGTGAAGAGTACATGAACGAGGCGCAGCTGGAGCATTTCCGGCAGATCCTGCTGGGCTGGAAACAGGAGCTCATGGAGGAGGTCGACCGCACCGTGCGCCATCTGCAGGAGGAGGCGAACAACTACGCTGACCCGGCCGACCGCGCCACCCAGGAGGAGGGCTTCAGCCTGGAGCTGCGCACCCGGGATCGCGAGCGCAAGCTGCTCAAGAAGATCAACGAGACCCTCGAAAAGATCGACGAGGACGACTACGGCTTCTGCGAGGCCTGTGGCGTCGAGATCGGCATTCGCCGTCTGGAGGCCCGTCCCACGGCCACCCTGTGCGTGGACTGCAAGACGCTGGCCGAGCTCAAGGAAAAGCAGCTGGGCGGCTGATCCGGGCATGCCGATGTCCTGGCCGACCCTCCGTGACGGGCACCCCTGGGTGCCCGTCCGCGTATCCGCCGCCCGGAGCCGCCCATGAGCCACTACCGCGGACGCTTCGCCCCCACCCCCTCCGGGCCGCTGCACTTCGGTTCGCTGGTGGCGGCGCTGGCCAGCTACCTGGATGCCCGCCGCGCAGGGGCGAGTGGCTGCTGCGCATCGAGGATATCGATCCCCGCGCTGCCCGGCCGGCGCCGCCGACGCGATCCGGCGCCAGCTGGAGGCCTTCGGCCTGCACTGGGACGGCCCGGTGCTCTGGCAGCACACCCGCGGCGATGCCTACCAGGCCGCCCTCGAGCGGCTGACCGGACTGGGCCTCGCCTACCCCTGCAGCTGCTCACGCAAGCAGTGGCGCGACTATCCGGTCTACCCCGGCTGGTGCCGAGACGGCGTGCGCGAGTCCGACAAGCCGGTGGCCTGGCGGCTGCGCAGCGACCTGGGGCTACGCCCGGTGGTATGGCAGGACCGCCTGTTCGGCGAGCAGCGCTTCGACCCGGCCGAGCTCGGCGACGTGGTGCTCAAGCGCAAGGATGGCCTGTGGGCCTATCAGCTCGCCGTGGTGGTGGACGACGCCGACCAGGGCATCAGCGACGTGGTGCGCGGCTTCGACCTGCTCGACAATACCCCCTGGCAGCGCCAGCTGCAGCACGCCCTGGGCTATCCCGAGCCGCGCTACCTGCACCTGCCGCTGATCACCGGCGAAGGCGGCCAGAAGCTCTCCAAGCAGAACCTGGCGCCGGCCCTGCCCACCGACGATGCTGCGGTGCGCCCGCTGCTGCACGCCGCCCTGGCGGCGCTGGACCAGGCCCCGCCGGACGCCCTGGCCACGGTCCCGGTGGCCGAGCAGCTCGCCTGGGCCGCGGAGGCCTGGTCGGTGGCACGCATCCGCCCGCTGGCCGAGCGCCCGCTCGCCGACACGCCGGGGTAACGGCGCGCTGAAAGAGAAGGAGGCTCCATGTACGTCTATCGGCTGATGCTGTTCCTGGTACTCGGTGGCTACCTGCTCTCGCCGCTGATCATGAGCGGCTGGGCCACTCCCGGCGTCGCCTGGTACCGTCCCTTCGTCATCTGGGGCGTGCTGATCGCCCTGACCGTGTGGCTTGAGCAGAAGAGGAAGCTCGATGAACGCTAGCCTGGCGACCATGCTCGGCGTGGGGGCCGGCTTCCTGCTGCTGCTGTGGCTCTGTGCCCTGGCCGTGGATCGCGGCTGGATCCCTACGCGCATCACCCGCCACCCGCTGGTCTACGCCCTGGCGCTGGGAGTCTACGCCAGTGCCTGGGCGATCTATGGCAGCCTGGAGCTGGCCGCCACCTCCGGCTACGGCTACCTGACCTACTACCTGGGCGTGGCCGGCGCCTTCCTGCTGGCGCCGGTGCTGCTGGTACCGATCCAGCGCATGGTCCGCACCCATCAGCTGGCTTCGCTGGCCGACCTCTTCGCCTTCCGTTATCGCTCGCGCTGGGTCGGTACCCTGATCACCCTGGTCAGCCTGCTGGCGGTGCTGCCGCTGCTGGCGCTGCAGGTGCAGACCATGGGCAACGCCATCTACCTGATGACCGGTGCCGCCTCGCCGGCAACGCTGGCGCTGGTCTTCTGCGTGCTGCTGGCACTGTTCGACATGACCTTCGTGGGGCGTCGGCGCATCGACGGCCAGCACGACAGCCTGCTGGCGGTGATGGCGCTCTCCTCGCTGATCAAGCTTTCCGCCATGCTGGGCCTGGGTGCCTTCGCGCTGTTCGCGATCTTCGAGGGCCCCGCCGACGTCCAGGCCTGGCTCGAGGGTCCGGGCCAGGCCTTCCAGGCCAGCGTGGTCCAGACCGACCCGGCCCACTGGCGCTCATTGCTGCTGCTGTTCTTCGCCGGCCTGTTGATGCCGCACATCTTCCACCTGGTATTCACCGAGACTCGCTCGCGCCACACCCTGCTGCAGGCCAGCTGGGCGCTGCCCCTGTTCCTGCTGCTGATGGCACTGCCGGTGCCGCTGATCCTGTGGGCGGGCCAGCGGCTGGGCGCCGATGCCCCCTGGGCACCGCCTACCTGGCGTTCGGCCTCTCCGAATCGGTGGCACTCCAGGCCCTGGCCTTCCTCGCCGGACTCGCCGCCACCAGCGCCACCACGCTGCTGATCGCCCTGGCGCTGTCGGGCATGCTGGTCAACCACGTCTTCCTGGTGGCACACCCTCCCGAGGCCCACCACGACCTCTACCGCTGGTTGCGCTGGCTGCGCCGCGGCCTGGTCGCCGCCGTGGTGCTCGGCGGCTGGCTGTTCTATCGCATCGTCGGCGTGCACCACGACCTGACCAGCCTGGGGCTGGCCGCCTTCGTGGGCATGGCGCAGTGCCTGCCCGGGCTGCTGGCCCTGCTCTACTGGCCGGGCGCCAACCGGCGAGGCATGCTGGCCGGGCTGGCCAGCGGCATCCTGGTGTGGCTCGCCGGGCTGTGGTTACCGCTGCTGACCGGGCTGCCCGCCCTGGTGATCATTCCTCCGGGGCTCGAGGTGCTGGCCGGCGAGCCCGCCTGGTACGCGGTGACCCTGGTCTCGCTGGCAAGCAACGCCCTGGTCTTCATCGTGGTCTCCCTGGCCACCCCGACTTCCGAAGGGGAGCGCGCCGCCGCCGAGGCCTGCTCGGTGGACGCGGTGATCCGCCCCAAGCGGCTGCCGCTGGAGGCCGCCAACGGCGAGGAGTTCAAGTCGCACCTGGCACGCGCCCTGGGCGAGTCGGTGGCGGCCCGCGAGGTGGACCGCGCCCTGGATGACCTGGGCCTGTCGCCGCTGGACGGCCGCCCCTATGCGCTGCGCCGGCTGCGCGACCGCCTGCAGGCCAACCTCTCGGGGCTGATGGGCCCCTCGGTGGCCCAGGACATCGTCGACCGCTACCTGCCCTACCGTCAGGATGGCCCCGGCGCCACCGAGGACATCCACTTCGTGGAGAGCCGCCTGGAGGCCTACCGCTCGCGGCTCACCGGCCTGGCCCGGGAACTCGACGGCCTGCGCCGCTACCACCGCCGCACCCTGACCCGGCTGCCGGTCGGGTTATGCGCCTTCGGCGAGGATGGTGAGCTGCTGATGTGGAACGATGCCCTGGCCCGGCTCTCGGGCATCGAGGGCGGCGGTGTGGTCGGCGCACGGCGCGAGAGCCTGCCTGCCCCCTGGGGCGAGCTGCTGGGACGCATCATCGCCGAGCCCGGCAGCCATCTCTACAAGCAGCCGGTCAGCCTGGACGGCACCACCCGCTACCTGAGCCTGCACAAGGCCGCCCTGGAGGGCAGCGACAACGAACCCGGCGGCATGGTGATCCTGGTCGAGGATCACAGCGAGATGAAGTGGCTGGAGGACGAGCTGGTCCACGCCGCCCGCCTGGCCTCCATCGGCCAGCTGGCTGCCGGGGTCGCCCACGAGATCGGCAACCCGATCACCGGCATCTCCTCGCTGGCCCAGAACCTGCGCTACGAGACCGACGACCCCGAGGTGCTGGAGACCACCGAGCAGATCCAGCAGCTCACCGATCGCGTCTCGCGCATCGTCTCCTCGCTGGTGGGCTTTGCCCATGGCGGGCGCCACCTGGCCGGCCGCGAGCTCGCCCCGGTTGCCATTGCCGAGGTGGTCGACGAGGCCATCCACTTGATCCACCTCGCCCGCTCGAGGGAGGATGTGCGCTTCGACAATCGCTGCCCGACGGCGGAGCGCATCGAGGGCGATGCCCAGCGCCTGCTGCAGGTGATGGTCAACCTGCTGGGCAATGCCCGCGACGCCAGTGGCCCGGGGGATGGCGTGACCATCGAGGCCGTCCCGGAGGGCACGGGGCTGAGGATCAGCGTCACCGACGAGGGGGCCGGTATCGACCCCAGCATGCGCGACCACCTCTTCGAGCCCTTCACCACCACCAAGCCCCCCGGCGAAGGGACCGGACTCGGTCTGCCGCTGGTCTACAGCATCGTCGCCGAGCACCACGGCAGCCTGGACGTCGAGTCGCCACTACCGGGCAGCGAGCGTGGCACCCGTATCAGCCTGTGGCTGCCGCGCCACCAGAAGGAGGGTGAGACACCCCGATGAGCCGGATCCTGATCGTAGAAGACGAAGCCATCATCCGCAGCGCGCTGCGTCGGCTGCTCGAGCGCCACGACTACCGGGTCGACGAGGCCGGCTCGGTCGCCGATGCCATGGCCCTGGATCCGCAGCGCTTCGACCTGGTGATCAGCGACCTGCGCCTGCCGGGGGAGCCCGGCACCGAACTGATCGCCCGCGCCGCCCCGGTGCCGGTGCTGATCATGACCAGCTACGCCAGCATGCGCTCCGCCGTTGACGCGCTCAAGCTGGGTGCCGTCGACTACGTCGCCAAGCCCTTCGACCATGATGAACTGCTCGAGACCGTGGCCCGGGTGCTCCACCAGCAGGGCAGCCTGCGCGCCGAGCCCCCCGATGTCGCCGAACCCGATGGCCAGGCGCGGCCGATGATCGGCCACTGCGAGGCGATGCAGCGGGTCTATTCGCGGATCCGCAAGACCGCCCCGGCCGATGTCACCGTGCTGATCCAGGGGGAGTCCGGCACCGGCAAGGAGCTGGTGGCCCGCGCCCTGCACCAGCAGAGCAAGCGCGCCCAGGCGCCGCTGATCTGCGTCAACTGCGCGGCGATTCCCGAGACGCTGATCGAGTCGGAACTGTTCGGCCACGAGAAGGGCGCCTTTACCGGGGCCAGTGCGGCGCGTACCGGCCTGGTGGAGGCCGCCGACGGCGGCACCCTGTTCCTCGACGAGATCGGCGAACTGCCCCTGGACGCCCAGGCGCGGCTGCTGCGCGTGCTGCAGGAGGGCGAGATCCGCAAGATCGGCTCGGTGGAGACACGCCACGTCGATGTGCGCCTGATCGCCGCCACCCATCGTGACCTCCAGTCGCTATCGAAGACCGGCGAATTTCGCCTCGACCTCTACTATCGCCTCAACGTGATGCAGATCGACCTGCCGCCCCTGCGCGAGCGCGAGGACGATGTGCTGCTGATCGCCGACGCCCTGCTGGAGAAGGCCTGCCGGCGCCATGAGCGCGAGGGGCTGCGCCTCTCCCGGGCCGCGCGCGACGAGATTCGCCACTACCCCTGGCCCGGCAATGTGCGTGAGCTGGAGAACGCCCTGGAGCGCGGCGTGATCCTCGCCGAGGGCCACCTGATCCACCCCGACGACCTGGGCCTCTCGGCGGCCGGCGGGGCCCCTGCGGCAGCGCGGCGCCCCGGCTCCCCCGCCGAGGCTACCGCCGTCGACCAGGAGGAGAGCGCTCCCGAGGACGACCTCTCCCTGGAGGACTACTTCCAGCACTTCGTGCTGGAGCATCAGGATCAGATGAGCGAGACCGAGCTGGCCCAGAAGCTCGGCATCAGCCGCAAGTCGCTCTGGGAGCGGCGCCAGCGCCTCGGCATCCCCCGCAGAAGAGCCCCCGCCGCAAGGCCGAGTGATTGCTGACCGCCCCTGCTGACCAGGCCGCGACCCTCCCATGCCCGGCCAGGGTATGCTCGAACCGGGGTACCTTCGACCAAGGTGCAAGAGCCCGCTCCTGGCCTCCTGCCGCCGCCCGGAACCAGCTTCCGGGCCAGCCACGCACCATTTGTTACCGTCCCACACAGACAGGGCCCCAACACGGTGCCATCCGGGTAACACTCACCCCCGCATCCGACGACGCCCTCCTCACCAACCATCGTAACCAGCTGAATAAAATATAAAAAACAAAGCCTGGCATGCCACCTGCTATATAACAGGGCAAGAAAACAAGTTCCGGCGTCATCCGCTGCCCGCCACAACAACAACAGCGCAGCCCGGATGACAGAAGCCCACCACAACAATGCCAACAACGTGGGCGAGTGCCGCTACAGGCACGAAACCAACAAGAACAACTGAATGACGTGCCCGGCCCCTCGGCCCCAACAACAACAGCAGCCCGAGGCACCGGAAGACTCAGGACGCGACGCGCCAGCCACACCCACAACAAGAACAACGGGCAAGCGAGGCGCACCCCCGGAAACAACACCAAGACGCCGGGGGAAGGCAGATTTACTGCCGTCGTGGTTGGATTATTGTTTTGAATACGAGGCGGTTACCACCGGGAGCGCCAACAAGGATAACAACACTGCTTGCCTGAACTCCTTGGTGACTGTGGTGCGTATTCAAGGCGATGTGCCATCACGAAGAAGAACCAGCAGCAGGGATGCTGCACCGTTGCTTGAGGGGGAGGCCATCGGCCTCCCCCTTCTACGTGTGGCCGCCCGGCAGGTAGCCTGCGCTATGCAAGCTTACGGGGGTCCGCTACACTCAACGCTTTTATACGCTTTCCATGAGCTTTCTCCGCCTTGCGAGTCGATATCGCCGCATGTTCAAAGGATTTACCCGTTTTCTGCAGAGTCCCGGCGAGAGCCTGAAGTCGCTGTTCGGTACCGAGGCCGCCGCCGGCGTACCCGAGGTGCGCGTCATTCCCCGCCAGGAGCACCCGGTATCGCGCCAGCACTTCAGCGATGCCGCCCTCAAGGTTCTCTATCGGCTGCACAACGCCGGCTTCGAGGCCTACCTGGTCGGCGGCTGCATCCGCGACTCCCTGCTGGGGCGCATGCCCAAGGACTTCGATGTCGCCACCGACGCCACGCCGGAGGAGGTGAAGGGGCTGTTCCGCAATTCGCGGATCATCGGTCGCCGCTTTCGCATCGTCCACGTGCGCTTCGGCCGCGAGGTGATCGAGGTCACCACCTTCCGCGGCAAGCCCGGCGACGACCACGCCGACCATATCGCCCAGCAGTCCGACGACGGCCTGCTGCTGCGCGACAACGTCTGGGGCAACATCCAGGAAGATGCCCTGCGCCGCGACTTCACCATCAACGCCCTCTATTACAGCATCGCCGACTTCTCGATCCACGACTTCGCCAACGGCGTTCGCGACATCGAGGCGCGCACCCTGCGGCTGATCGGCGACCCGGCGACCCGCTATCGCGAGGATCCGGTGCGCATGCTGCGTGCCGTGCGCTTTGCGGCCAAGCTCGACTTCCAGCTGGCCCCGGACAGCGAGGCGCCGATCCACGAGCTCGCCCCGCTGATGCTGCAGATTCCCCCGGCACGCCTCTTCGACGAGGTGCTCAAGCTGTTCATGGCCGGTCACGGCGTCGAGACCTTCCGCCTGCTGCGTCACTACGGCCTGTTCGAGATGCTCTTCCCCGAGGCCGCCGAGGCCATGGACGAGCTGCCCTGGGCCGAGCGCCTGGTCGAGGAGGCCCTGGCCAGCACCGATCGACGCATCCTCGAGGAGCGTCCTGTGACCCCGGCCTTCCTGTTTGCGGCCATGCTGTGGGGGCCGGTGGTGCAGCGCCAGGCCGAACAGGAGGCCAAGGGCCTGCCGCCGATCCCGGCGCTGCAGGCCGCCTCCCAGCAGGTGGTCTCGCGCCAGCTCCAGCACGTGTCGATCCCCAAGCGCTTCAGCCTGCCCATGCGCGACATCTGGGATCTCCAGCAACGCCTGCCGCTGCGCCGCGGTCGCCGGGTGTTCCAGACCCGGGAGCATCCGCGTTTCCGCGCCGCCTATGACCTGCTGCTGCTGCGCGAGGCGGCCGGCGAGCTCGAGCCCGGCCTCGGCGACTGGTGGACCGCCTTCCAGAAGGCCGATGAACACGAACAGGCGCGCCTGCTCGACAAGGCCGGCGCCAATCCCGCCGGTAGCGGCAAGCCCGGCCGCAAGCCGGCGCCGCCGGCGCAAGCCGCGCCGCGACAACGATGGCGGCAGCCCCGAGGCATGAGCGTGCAGCGCGCCTGGATCGGCCTGGGCAGCAACCTCGAGGATCCGGAGGCGCAGGTCGCCCGGGCCCTCGAGGCTCTCGACCGGTTGCCCCTGACGCGTCGAGTCGTCGCATCGAGGCTGTATGCCAGCCGTCCCGTCGGCCCCCAGGATCAGTCCGATTTCATCAATGCCGTGGCCTGCGTGGAGACCCGCCTCTCGCCGCTGGCATTGCTCGACCAGCTGCAGGCCCTGGAGCAGCGCCACCGCCGGGTCCGCAGCCGCCGCTGGGGCCCCGCACCTCGACCTGGATCTGCTACTGTTCGATGACAGCACCCTCTGCCTGCCGCGCCTGACGGTGCCGCACCCGCAGATGACCCGGCGCGCCTTCGTGCTGGTGCCGCTGCTGGCGGTGGATCCGCGGATGCGGCTGCCCGATGGCCGGCGGCTGGCCGACCTGGAGGCCGCGCATGCCGACGCAGCGACACTGCGAGTGTTACCCCGCGGCGTCGACGGCCGATAAGTGTTACCCATCGACACAACGCGGCCTTTCAGGTAACAATCGCGGGTTACACGGGCCGGCACCCCGCGCCGCGATCCGACGTCACAAACGAGAGAGCACGCCATGAAACCCATCACCCTGAGCACGCTGCAGGCCTACAAGCGCGCCGGTGACACCTTCAGCTCCCTGACCGCCTACGACGCCTCCTTCGCCAGGGCCGCCAGCGATGCCGGTATCGAGGTGCTGCTGGTGGGCGACTCCCTGGGCATGGTCCTGCAGGGCCACGCCAGCACTCTGCCGGTCACCCTGGAGGAGATCTGCTACCACACCCGCTGCGTGGCGCGCGGCAAGGGCGCCAGCCTGCTGATGGTCGACCTGCCCTTCATGGGCAATGCCAGCACCGAACGCCTGCTGGAGAACGCCGGCGAGCTGATGCGCGCCGGGGCCGAGCTGGTCAAGGTGGAGGGCGAGGCGTGGATGGCCGACGGGATCCGTGAGCTGACCCGCCGCGGCGTGCCGGTATGCGCCCACCTGGGCCTGACGCCACAGACCGTCTACCAGCTGGGCGGCTACAAGGTGCAGGGACGCGATGCCGATCGCGCCAGTCAGATCCTCGAGGACGCCCGCACCCTGGTCGAGGCCGGCGCCTCGGTCATCCTGCTCGAGTGTGTGCCGGCGAGCCTGGGGCGCGCCATCACCGAGGCCCTCGATGTGCCGGTGATCGGTATCGGTGCCGGCCCCGACACCGACGGCCAGATACTCGTCATGCACGACATGCTGGATGTCACTCCTGGCCGCAAGCCGCGCTTCGTCAAGAACTTCATGGCCGAGGCCGAGGACATCCACGGCGCCTTCCGTCGCTATCACGAGGACGTCAAGGCGCGGCGCTTCCCCGCCGAGGAGCACTGTTTCTAGATACGGGTTTTAACCACGGTATTGAATACCGCTTCCAGCCGGAACCTTGCCATGCGCACCCTGAGAGAGATACCCGCCCTGCGCGAGGCGCTGGGCGACGCACGTCGTCGCGGCGAGCGCATCGCCCTAGTCCCCACCATGGGCAACCTCCACGACGGCCACCTGGCGCTGGTCGCCGCCGCCCGCGAGCGGGCCGAGGTGGTGATCGCCACCATCTTCGTCAACCCGCTGCAGTTCGGCGCCGGCGAGGACCTCGAGGCCTATCCGCGTACCCTCGAAGAGGACCAGGCACGCCTGGAGGCGGCCGGCTGCGACCTGCTCTTCGCCCCCGACACCACCACCGTCTATCCCCGCGGCCTCGCGGCCCAGACCCGCATCGTGGTCCCCGAGGTCACCGACGGGCTGTGCGGCGCCTCGCGCCCCGGCCATTTCGATGGCGTCTCCACGGTGGTCGGCATGCTCTTCAATCTGGTGCAGCCCGACCTCGCCTGTTTCGGCGAGAAGGACTACCAGCAGCTGGCGGTGATCCGACGCATGGTCGCCGACCTGCACTTCCCCATCGAGATCGTCGGCGTGCCCATCGTGCGCGCCGAGGACGGCCTGGCACTCTCCTCGCGCAACGGCTACCTGAGCCCCGAGCAGCGAGCCATCGCCCCGCGCCTCTACGCCACCCTGTGCGAGTTGCGCGAGGGCCTGGAGTCCGGAAGCGCCCCGTCCGCGCTCCTCGAGCAGGGCCGGACACGCCTGGAGGCGGCCGGCTTCGAGCCCGACTACCTGGAGCTGCGCGCCGCCGACCTCGGGCCGGTCACCACAGTCACCCGCGAGGCGGTACTGCTCGCCGCCGCCCGGCTGGGCACCACCCGGCTGATCGACAACCTGACCCTGACCCTGCCCCGCTGAGGCAGCCCCCTGGAGGACCCTGTTTCCATGTACACCATCATGCTCAAGGCCAAGCTGCACATGGCCCGCGTCACCCACGCCGTGCTCAACTACGAGGGCTCCTGTGCCATCGACGGCGAGCTGCTCGACATGGCCGGCATCCGCGAGAACGAGCAGATCCAGATCTACAACGTCGAGAATGGCCAGCGCTTCACCACCTATGCCATCCGTGCCGAGGAGGGCTCGAAGGTGATCTCGGTGAACGGTGCCGCCGCCCACCTGGCCAGCGAGGGTCAGCGGGTGATCATCTGCAGCTATGCCCACTACAGCGACGCCGAGCTCGAGAGCCACCAGCCCGCCCTGGTCTACCTCCAGGAAGGCAACCACGTCAGCCACACCAGCCACGCCATCCCCGTCCAGATGGCCTGAGCCCCGGGGCGGTAACCCGCCGCTGCATGCCGGGTTGCCGCCCGCCTCCCGCCCTGAGCTCTCGCTTACCACCAATTGCCGCCATGCAAACATTGCGGCGCCGCACAAGACTCCCCTATGCTGAAAGGCCCGGTCGTGTCCGGCTGTCGCGACAAGGCCGCAAGCCCGTCTTTCCAGCGAGGAGAGTGCTCACATGCAAGAAGTGGTTATCGTTGCCGCCCGCCGTACCGCCGTCGGTTCCTTCGGCGGCTCCCCGGCCGGCATCCCTGCCAGCGACCTGGGCGCCGTGGTCATCAAGGACATCCTGGCCTCCACCGGTGTGGCCGGCGATCAGGTGGACGAGGTGCTGCTCGGCCAGGTGCTGACCGCCGGTGTCGGCCAGAACCCCGCACGCCAGGCGGCCATCAAGGCCGGCCTGCCCGACGCCGTACCGGCCATGACCATCAACAAGGTGTGCGGCTCGGGTCTCAAGGCGCTGCATCTGGCCACCCAGGCGATCCGCTGCGGCGACGCCGAGCTGATCATCGCCGGCGGCCAGGAGAACATGTCCGCCTCGCCCCACGTGCTGCCCAACTCACGCAACGGCCAGCGCATGGGCGACTGGAAGGCGGTGGACAGCATGGTGCACGACGGCCTGTGGGACGCCTTCAACAACTACCACATGGGCATCACCGCCGAGAACCTGGCCGAGAAGTACGGCATCACCCGCGAGGAGATGGACGAGTTTGCCGCCGGCTCCCAGCAGAAGGCCGCCGCCGCCATCCGCGAGGGCAAGTTCAAGGGGCAGATCGTCCCGGTGGAGATCCCCCAGCGCAAGGGCGACCCGGTGGTCTTCGACACCGACGAGGGCCCGCGCGACGTGACCGCCGAGAAGCTCGCCGGCATGCGTCCGGCGTTCAAGAAGGATGGCTCCGTCACTGCCGGCAACGCCTCCTCCATCAACGACGGCGCCGCCGTGGTGATGCTGTGCAGCGCCGAGAAGGCCAAGGCCCTGGGCCTCGAGCCGCTGGCCCGCATCAAGGCCTACAGCAATGCCGGCGTCGACCCCGCCATCATGGGCATCGGCCCGGCCCCGGCCACCCGCCGCTGCCTGGAGAAGGCCGGCTGGAACATCGATGACCTCGACCTGATCGAGGCCAACGAGGCCTTCGCCGCCCAGGCACTCTCCGTCAACAAGGAGCTCGGCTGGGATGCCAGCAAGATCAACGTCAACGGCGGTGCCATCGCCATCGGCCACCCCATCGGCGCCTCCGGCTGCCGCATCCTGGTGACCCTGGTCCACGAGATGATCGCCCGTGACGCCAAGAAGGGCCTGGCCACCCTGTGCATCGGCGGTGGGCAAGGGGTCGCGCTCGCCATCGAGCGCTGACGCAATGTGGTAGGAGGGAGACTCTGTCTCGCGACTGGAGGCCACAGGCCTCCTCGCGGAGTTGACTGAAAAAGAGGGACACCGCCAGGCGCCTTCGGCGCCGGTCGCGATGCGGAGCATCCCTCCTACCGTGGATAGCCGGCATCAAAAAGAAACCGCCCCCGCAGCCTGGCTGCGGGGGCGGTTTTTTCTTCCAGCTTCAGGCTTACAGCTTTCAGCTAGCTCGCCGAAGGCGGTCGCTTACAGCTCCGGGCTCGGCGGCCGCTTCGGCCTCGAATGCCGCCTTCTCTTCCGGGGTGATCTCCTTGATGGTGAGCTTCACCCGGTTGCGGTTGTCGATATCGAGAACCTTGACGATGGGCTCGTCGCCCTCGTTGAGGAAGTCACGCACGTCGTTGACCCGCTCCGGCACGATCTGGGAGATGTGCACCAGGCCGTCGGTGCCGGGCATGATGTTGACGAAGGCGCCGAAGTCGGCGATGCGCACCACCTTGCCGCGGTAGAGCTTGCCGATCTCGGGCTCGGCGGTGATCGCCAGCACGGTATCGATGGCCGCCTTGGCCGCCTGCTTGTCCTCGGCGTAGATGCGCACGGTGCCGTCGTCGTCGAGGTCGATGGAGGCGCCGGTGTCCTCGCAGATCTTGCGGATGGTGGCGCCGCCCTTGCCGATGACATCGCGGATCTTGTCCGGGGCGATCTTGATGGTCGCCATGGAGGGAGCATTCTCGGAGACCTCGGCGCGGCTCTGGGCGATCACCGCGTTCATCTGCTCGAGGATCCCGAGGCGCGCTTCCAGCGCCTGCTGCAGCGCCTGCTCCATGATCTCCTCGTTGATGCCCTCGATCTTGATGTCCATCTGCAGGGCGGTGACGCCGTCGGCGGAGCCGGCCACCTTGAAGTCCATGTCGCCGAGATGGTCCTCGTCACCGAGGATATCGGTCAGCACGGCGAAGCCATCGGCGTCCTTGACCAGGCCCATGGCGATACCCGCCACCGGGGCCTTCATCGGCACGCCGGCGTCCATCAGCGCCAGCGAGGCGCCGCAGACGGTGGCCATGGAGCTGACGAGCCGTTGGACTCGGTGATCTCCGACACCACGCGGATGGTGTAGGGGAAGTCCGCCTCGTCGGGCAGCATCGCCTGCACGCCGCGACGCGCCAGCCGGCCATGGCCGATCTCGCGACGCTTGGGGCCGCCCATGAAGCCGGCCTCGCCCACGCTGTAGGGAGGGAAGTTGTAGTGCAGCAGGAAGCGGTCCTTGCGCTCGCCCTCCAGCGACTCGATCAGCTGGGAGTCACGCAGGGTGCCCAGGGTGGCGACCACGATGGCCTGGGTCTCGCCGCGGGTGAAGATCGCCGAACCATGGGTCTTGGGCAGGCTGCCGACCTCGATATCCAGCGGACGCACGGTCTTGTGGTCGCGGCCGTCGATACGCGGCTCGCCCTTGACCACGCGATGGCGCACCACGCGCTTCTCCAGGCTCGCGAAGGCACCCTTGACCTCATCGCTGTCGAACTTGCCCTCTTCCTCGCCGGCCAGCTGCTCGACCGCCTCGGCCTTGAGGGCGGAGAGGGCGTCCTGACGGGCCATCTTGTCGGTGATGCGATAGGCCTCGCCCACGCGGGCCTCGAAGGCCTCGGCCACGGCGGCCTTGAGGGCGGTGTTCTCCGCCGGAGGCTGCCAGTCCCACTTCGGCTTGCCGGCCTCGGCGACCAGCTCGTTAATGGCCTGGATCGCCACCTGCATCTCCTGGTGGCCATAGAGCACGGCGCCGAGCATCTCGTCCTCGAGCAGCTCATCGGCCTCGGACTCCACCATCAGTACCGCCTTCTCGGTACCGGCAACGACCATGTCCAGCTCGGAGCTGGCGAGCTCCTCGACGGTGGGGTTGAGGAAGTAGCCCTTCTCCTCGTCGAAGCCGACGCGGGCCGCACCGATGGGGCCGTTGAAGGGCACACCGGAGATGGCCAGGGCCGCGGAGGTACCCAGCAGCGCCGCGATATCCGGATCATGGTTGCGGTCGGTGGAGAGCACGGTACAGACGACCTGCACCTCGTTCATGAAGCCCTTGGGGAACAGCGGGCGGATCGGGCGATCGATCAGCCGCGAGGTGAGGGTCTCCTTCTCGGTGGGACGCCCCTCGCGCTTGAAGAAGCCGCCGGGGATCTTGCCGACCGCGTAGGTCTTCTCCTGGTAGAACACCCCCAGCGGGAAGAAGGGCTGGGCAGGATTGGCCTCCTTCTTGGCGACCACGGTGCACAGCACCACGGTATCGTCCATGGTGACCATCACGGCACCGGTGGCCTGGCGGGCGATGCGCCCGGTTTCCAGGGTGACGGTGCTGCGACCGTACTGAAATGTCTTCTTGACCGGATTCACGGCGACTTCCTTCAACGTTACTTTTCTGTGTTTGGGTCGTTTCGACTCGCCGACCATTTTAGGGGTTGACGCGCCCCGCGGCCACCGGATAGCGACATTTCCCCTTGGCAATCACGGCGGCACATGACGAGGGGCGCCGGGGACGGGTCGTAGAGGGGGTCCTACGCCAGGGATGGCGTCGGTAGCGCCCAGGGAGGGGTTCACAGCGCCCCCCTCGAGACCTGTCGCCGGATGAGCCCCGAGAAGGCGGCCCTGAAATTTCCCTACCCTCCCAAAAAGCAAAACGGGCAGCCCGAAGGCTGCCCGTTTCTCTGCCGCGTGGGGTACGTCGCTTAGCGACGCAGGCCCAGGCGCTGGATCAGAGCCTGATAGCGCTCGAAGTCCTTGCGCTTCAGGTAGTCCAGCAGCTTGCGGCGCTGGTTGACCATGCGGATCAGGCCACGACGGGAGTGGTGATCCTGCTTGTTGGTCTTGAAGTGGTCCTGCAGGCCATCGATGTTGGCGCTCAGCAGCGCCACCTGCACTTCGGGGGAACCGGTGTCGTTGTCGCCACGACCGAATTCGTTGACGATTGAAGCCTTCTGTTCGGCTGTGAGTGCCATCTGTCTCTCCAGTAAGCAATATGCCTGAATGATGAATGTGTGAGACCACGCATATTTGCAGTCTCGGCGTTGCTCCCTAGTCGGCCGCGGTGCTCAGCAGCCGTTTCGGCGCCACCTCCTGTGGCGTCGTTACCGCGCCGAGACCCAGGAAGGTCCCGTCGCAGTAGAGTCTTGCCGTCTCCCCGACGGCGATGTCGCCGGCATCCACCCGGGCCGACTGACCGTGGGTCAGTCGCCGCGCCGCGTCGGCGTCGACCCTCCCGAGCCGCGGCAGGTGCGCGGCCAGGATATCCACCGGCAGCAGCGTCGCTTCCCGGGCGTCCTGGTCGGGCAGTGCCGCCAGCGCCTCGAGGGTCAGCATGCCCTCGGCGCCGAAGGGACCGGTGGCCAGGCGTCGCAGCGCACTGATATGCGCGCCGCTGCCCAGGGCGCGACCGATATCCTCGGCCAGGGTGCGCACATAGGTGCCCTTGCTGACCGTCACCTCGAGCTCGAAGGCGCTGCCCTCGAAGGCAACGAGCCGCGCATCATACACCGTCACGCGGCGTGCTGCACGCTCGATCGACTTGCCCTCGCGGGCCAGCTCGTAGAGCTTGCGGCCCTGGTGCTTTAGCGCCGAGTACATCGGCGGCACCTGCTCGATCTCGCCATGGAAGCGCGCGAGTACCGCCTCCACGTCGGTGGCGGTCAGCGCCGGCACCGCCAGCCGTTCGACCACCTCGCCCTCGGCGTCGCCGGTGTCGGTCACCACGCCAAGTTCCACTCGGGTGCGGTAGACCTTATCGGATGCCAGCAGGTGGGCGGAGAACTTGGTCGCCTCGCCGAAGCACACCGGCAGCAGGCCGGTGGCCATCGGATCCAGGGTCCCGGTGTGGCCCGCCTTCTGGGCCTGGAACAGGCGCCTGGCCCGCTGCAGCGCATGGTTGCTGGACATGCCAGCGGGCTTGTCCAGCAGCAGCACCCCATTGACCGGCAGGCCGCGACGTCGACGCGCCATCAGCCGCGCTCGCCCTCGTCGTCGGTAGAGGACTCCTCGCCGTGACGGACGCGGTCGCTCTCCACCGCCTCCTCGATCAGCGAGGAGAGGCGCTGGCCACGCACCACGCTCTCGTCGTAGTGAAAGCGCAGCTCCGGCACGTGGCGCAGCTTGATGCGTCGGGCGATCTGCCCGCGCAGGAAGCCGGCGGCCTGCTTGAGAACCTTGAGGTTCTCCTTGATGCGCTCCGGGGTATCCTCGCCCAGCAGGGTCACATGGACATCGGCGTAGCCGAGATCACGGCTGACCTCGACCCCGCTGACGGTGACCATGCCCAGGCGCGGGTCCTTGACCTCGCGCTGGATGAGTACCGCCAGCTCCTTCTGGAGCTGGTCGGCCACCCGGTCGGTACGCTTGAACTCGCGCATGTACGACTCCTCGAGCCCTTAGAGGGTCCGCTCGACCTTGACCTGATCGAAGACCTCGATCTTGTCGCCGACCTGGACATCGTTGTAGTTCTTCACGCCGATGCCGCACTCCATGCCATTGCGCACTTCCTGGACATCGTCCTTGAAGCGGCGCAGCGACTCGAGCTCACCCTCGTAGATGACCACGTCGTCGCGCAGCACACGGATCTTCTTGTTGCGGTGCACGCTGCCCTCGATGACCATGCAGCCGGCGATGGCGCCGATCTTGGGCGCGCGGAAGACGTCGCGGACCTCGGCCACACCGACGATCTCTTCCTTCCACTCCGGCGCCAGCATGCCGGTCATCGCCTGCTTGACCTCATCGATCAGCTGGTAGATGACGCTGTAGTAGCGCAGGTCGAGGCCTTCGCGCTCGATGATCTCGCGGGCGGCGGCGTCGGCACGCACGTTGAAGCCGATCACGATGGCCTCGGAGGCCAGCGCCAGGTTGGCGTCGGTGCCGGTGATGCCACCCACCCCGGAGGAGACCACGGCCACTTCCACCTCGTCGGTGGAGAGCTCTTCCAGTGCCCCCTTGATCGCTTCCAGCGAGCCCTGGACGTCGGCCTTGAGCACGATATTGAGCTTGGCGGCGACCTCCTGGCCCATCTGGCTGAACATGTTCTCCAGCTTGGCCTTCTGCTGGCGCGCCAGGCGCACCTCGCGGTACTTGCCCTGACGGAAGTTGGCGACCTCGCGGGCCTTCTTCTCGTCGGCCAGCACCATGAAGTCGTCACCCGCCTCGGGGGTGCCGTCGAGACCCTGGATCTCCACCGGCATCGCCGGGCCGACCTCGTCGACCTGCTTGCCGAGCTCGTTGGTCAGGGCGCGCACGCGGCCGTAGTGCAGGCCGGCCAGCACGATGTCGCCCTTCTTCAGGGTACCGTTCTGGACCAGCACGGTGGCCACCGGGCCGCGGCCCTTGTCCAGGCGCGACTCGACCACCACGCCCTTGCCGGGCGCCTCGGGCACGGCCTTGAGCTCGAGCACCTCGGAGACCAGCAGCACCGCCTCGAGCAGCTCGTCGATGCCTTCGCCGGTCTTGGCAGAGACGTGTACGAACTGGGTGTCGCCACCCCACTCCTCGGAGATCACGCCGTGCTGGGAGAGCTCGTTCTTGACGCGGTCCGGATCGGCGGCCGGCTTGTCGATCTTGTTGACGGCGACCACCATGGGCACGCCGGCCGCCTTGGAGTGCTCGACCGCCTCGATGGTCTGGGGCATCACGCCATCATCGGCGGCCACCACCAGAATGACCACGTCGGTGGCCTTGGCACCGCGGGCACGCATGGCAGTGAAGGCCGCGTGGCCGGGAGTGTCCAGGAAGGTCACACCGTGGGAGCCGTTCACCTTCTCGGCGGCGACGTGGTAGGCGCCGATATGCTGGGTGATGCCGCCGGCCTCGCCGGTGGCCACCTTGGCCTGGCGGATATGGTCGAGCAGCGAGGTCTTGCCGTGGTCGACGTGACCCATCACCGTGACGACCGGGTCGCGAGTGAGCTCTTCCCCCTCGTAGGAGATGCTCTCCAGCACTTCCTCTTCCAGCGCATCATCCTTGACCAGCTTGGGCTTGTGGCCCATCTCCTCGACCACGATGGCCGCGGTATCCTGGTCGATGGTCTGGTTGATGGTCACCGCCGCGCCCATGGTGAACATGGTCTTGATGACTTCGTTGGCCTTGATCGACATCTTGTCGGCCAGGTCGGCAACACTGATCGACTCGGGGATCGAGACCTCGCGAACGATGGGCTGCGTCGGCTTCTGGAAGCCGTGCTTGCCACCGCCCTGGCTACTGCCACCGCGGCGACCGCCACGGCGCTCGGCGCGCTTGGCCTTCTTGCCGCCGCCACGACGCCGCTCCTCGCGGTCGTCGTCATCACGCTCGTGGCGACCCTTCTTGGCCGCGGCCTTCTTGGGCGGCGCGGTGCGACGATCGGAACGACCCTCCTTGGGCGGCGCCGGCGGCTCGTCGCCGGGTGCCGGAGTCTCGAGCTCGGGTACCGGAATATCGGGAACCTCGGCAGCCTTCTGGGCCTCGAGCTTGGCAGCGGCCTCCTGGGCGGCCTGCTCCGCGGCCTTTGCCTTGGCCTCCTCGGCCTCGCGGGCCTCCTTGGCGGCCTGGGCCTGCTGGGAGTCGGCCATGTCGCCGACCAGCTGGCGCGGCCCGGTATCTTCCACCGGCTCCGGCTTGCTCTCTTCCTCGGCGCGCTTGACGTAGGTGCGCTTCTTGCGCACCTGAACCTCGATGGTCTTGCCACGCTCACCGGTGTTGATACGGCTGCGCGTCTTGCGCGTCAGGGTAATGCGGTTCTTCGGCGCGGCCTTCTCGGCGTTACCGCCATGGCTCTTGGTCAGGTAGTCGAGCAGCTGACGCTTGTCCTCCTCGGACACGGCGTCGCTCTCGGACTTGTGCTTGAGCCCGGCTTCTTTCATCTGTTCCAGCAGGCGGGGAACATCGCGTCCCACCTTCGCTGCAAAATCCTTAACGGTCATGTCTGACATGTAGACCCTCCTGAGCCCGTGACCCCAAATCTGTTCGCTTCGAATACTGCCGGTCCGAGCGCTGGGCATCGGACCCTTGTCTGCACGCTATTCGCCATCAACCGGTTCGTATGCGAACTACTCGTTCTCAAACCAGGGCGCACGGGCAGTCATGATCAGTGACGCGGCACGCTCCTCGTCGATGCCCTCGATATCGAGCAGATCATCGACGGACTGCTCGGCCAGATCCTCCATGCTGACGATCCCGCGGCTGGCCAGGATGAAGGCCAGGTGGCGCTCCATGCCCTCCATCTCCAGTAGGTCGTCGGCCGGCTGGGCACCGTCCAGCTCCTCCTCGGAGGCGATGGCGAGGTTGAGCAGCTCATCCTTGGCGCGGGCGCGCAGCTCCTCGATGGTCTCCTCGTCGAACTCCTCGATCTCGAGCATCTCCTCGACCGGCACGTAGGCGATCTCCTCCAGGGTGGTGAAGCCCTCCTCGACCAGCAGGCGCGCCACCTCGTCGTCGATATCGAGGTGCTGCACGAAGTGCTCCACCAGGCTGTCGATCTCCTGGTCGCGCTTGTCCTCCGCCTCGGCCTCGGTCATGACGTTGATCCGCCAGCCGGTGAGCTCGGAGGCCAGGCGCACGTTCTGGCCGCTGCGGCCGATGGCCTGGGCCAGGTTGTCCTCGGCGACGGCCACGTCCATGGCGTGGGCATCCTCGTCGACCAGGATGGAGGCGACATCCGCCGGCGCCATGGCATTGATCACCAGCTGGGCCGGGTTGTCGTCCCACAGCACGATATCGACACGCTCGTTCTGCAGCTCCGAGGAGACCGCCTGGACCCGCGAGCCGCGCATGCCCACACAGGCGCCCACCGGATCGATGCGGCGGTCGTTGGTCTTCACGGCGATCTTGGCCCGCGAGCCCGGATCGCGGGCCGCACCCTTGATCTCGATGAGCTGCTCGGCGATCTCGGGAACCTCGATGCTGAACAGCTCGATGATCAGCTCAGGACAGGTGCGCGAGAGGATCAGCTGCGCGCCGCGCGCCTCCGGGTCGACCTTGATCAGCAGGGCGCGGACCCGCTCGTTCATGCGGTAGCGCTCGCCGGGAATCATCTCGCTGCGCGGCAGGAACGCCTCGGCGTTGTCGCCCAGGTCGATGATCAGCCCGTCGCGTGTCGTCTTCTTGACGATGCCCGAGACCAGCTCGCCCTCGCGGTCGGCGTAGAGGCGCACCACTTCGGCGCGCTCCGCCTCGCGGACCTTCTGCACGATCACCTGCTTGGCGGTCTGGGCGGCGATGCGGCCGAAGTCGGCGTTCTCGATCTTCTCCTCGACCACGTCGCCCAGGCCCAGGGGCGGGTCGCGACGCTCGGCGAAGGTGAGCTTGATCTGGTGGTCGGGACCGTCGAAGTCGTCATCCTCGACCACTTCCCAACGACGGAAGGTCTCGTAGTCGCCGGTGCTGCGGTCGATATGCACCCGCACGCTGGCTTCCTCGTCCTCGAAGCGCTTGCGTGACGCGCTGGCCAGGGCCGCCTCGACGGCCTCGAAGATCACCTCGCGGGGAACTCCCTTCTCGTTGGAGATCGCATCGACGACCGCCAGAATCTCTTTACTCATGCCTTTGCCTCGCCAGAAAACCTGTTCTCGAGCTGATGCTCAACTTGCCCCCCGGGGGAGGCCGAATCCTTGAACCGCGGGCTAGTCCTCGAAACGGGGCACCACGCGGGCCTGATCGATGCCATCGACGGGAAAGCAGTACTCCTCGCCTTCGACCTGCAGCAGCACCTCGTCGCCCTCCACGCCGGCCAGCAGGCCCTGGAACTTGCGGCGCCCCTCGAAGGGGGCACGCAGCTTCAGCGCCACCTCGTGACCGCGGTAGCGGGAAAAGTGATCGAGGGTGAACAGCGGGCGATCCATCCCCGGTGAGGAGACCTCGAGGCGATACTCGCCGTGGATCGGATCCTCCACATCGAGCAGGGCACTGACCTGGCGGCTGATGTCCGCACAGTCGTCGACGTTGATGCCGTCTTCGTGATCGATATAGATCACCAGGCGCGAGTGCTTACCCTGGGAGAGGTGATCGATGCCCCACAGCTCGAAGCCCATGGCGGTGACCACGGGTTCGATCAATGCGTGTAGCGCAGCATCCTTGGTAGCCACGGAATAGACTCCTACAGCCGTTGCATCAGGCACCTGGCCGGGAGAGAACTGGGAAGTCAGGTGGCTGATTGGCATTGCCCGGAACAGTGCCCCGGCGCCTGGCGCCCTGGGCAAGCTGCTAACAAAAAGCCCCTTCACAGGAAGGGGCTTTCACAAGAAACCTGTAAACCACTCCGGCCAAACTGGCTGCCCCTTCGATTCGAACATGACTGAGCCAATGTTCGACAGGCACCTGCCGGAAGATGGTAGCGGGGACCGGATTTGAACCGATGACCTTCGGGTTATGAGCCCGACGAGCTACCAGACTGCTCCACCCCGCATCAATCTAGGTCGGTGATCTTACACGCAACTGACGAATCCGTCAAGTGGCGCACACCGCGTTGCCAATCCTGCTTCTGAAGGATCGTCGACACACGCCAGACTTGCCATGGGTGTCGCGATGAATCAGATGGTGCCGAAGGCGGGACTTGAACCCGCACGACCGTAAGGTCACTACCCCCTCAAGATAGCGTGTCTACCAATTCCACCACTTCGGCATCAGGGGAGGCTGGAAAACTGCGCAACGACCTACTCGTCGCTGCCCTCCAGCACTGGCGCAGCATTATCCATGCTCGAGCCCTCGTCGTCAAGGGTCGGCACGCTGTTCTGCTGCTCGATCAGCCGCGAGTCGGGAATTCCCGCCTCGGGGGCATCACCGGCCTGACCGGCGAACCAGGCCAGCGTCAGGGAGGTGGCGAAGAAGGCCGCCGCCAGCAAGGCGGTGAACTTCGACAGGAAGCCGCCGCTGCCGCGGGAGCCGAACACGGTCTGGGAGGCACCGCCACCGAAGGCGGCACCGGCCTCGGCGCCCTTGCCCTGCTGCAGCAGGATCAGGACGACCAGGGCGATGGCGATCGCCACATGGATCATGAGAATGGCAACTTGCATGGAATCAACCTGCTGACTGACAGATGGCTAGGAAATCGTCGACCTTGAGCGAGGCACCGCCCACCAGGCCGCCGTCGATATCGGGCTGGGCAAGCAGCTCTGCCGCATTGCCCGCGTTCATGCTGCCGCCGTAGAGCAGCCGCAGCCTGGCCGCCAGGTCGCGATCGAAGCCGGCCTGGTATTCGCGAATGCCGGCCATCACCTCCTGGGCCTGCTCCGGCGTCGCGGTACGGCCGGTGCCGATGGCCCATACCGGCTCATAGGCGATGATCACACGCTCGCGCTGCTCGGGCTCCAGTCGCGCCATCACGTAGCCGACCTGGCGCAGCACCACCTGCATGGTGTGACCGGCATCGCGCTCCTCGAGGGTCTCGCCCACACAGAGCACCGGCGTGATGTCGACGCCGAGGGCGGCCAGCAGGCGGTCGTGCACCTGCTCGTCACTCTCGCGGTAGAGCTGGCGGCGCTCGGAGTGGCCCACCAGGGCATACCGGACGCCGAACTCGCTGCAGCATGCGACCGCTCACCTCGCCGGTATGGGCGCCGGAGTGGAGCGGATTGAGCGTCTGGGCGCCGAGCCGCAGGGGCGTCTCGGCGAAGGCGCGCCGCGCCGCATCCAGATAGGGATAGGGCGGAAAGATCGCCGCTTCCAGCGAACTCGGCAGCGCGGCACTGGAGAAGGTCCGACCGAAGGCCTCGACCAGCTCGGTCGAGCCATTCATCTTCCAGTTGCCGGCAATCAGCGGCGTGCGCATCGACTGTCCTCTTTCAAGGTGGAGCGAAATGGTATAGGAGAGACCCTGTCAAGACAACCGGTGGTCTTGCGCGCTCAGGCATCGAGCAGCGCCTCGACCCGTTCGGCGAGACGCCGCGCCAGGCCGTCCACGTCCAGGTGCGGACGCCCCTCGACCATCACCCGGATCAGCGGCTCGGTACCGGAGGGCGCAGCAGCACCCGCCCCTCGTCGCCCAGCTCGGCCTCGACCTCGCTCACCGTCTCCTGGAGGGCCGGCATGGCCATCACCGCCCGGGCATCGCTGCCCGGTGTAAGGCGCACGTTGACCAGCGCCTGGGGCGCCTTCTCCAGGCCATCCAGCAGGCGTTGCAGCGACTTGCCCTCGCGGACCATGAAGGCCAGCACCTGCAGCGCCGAGACGATGCCATCGCCGGTGGTCTGCACATGGCCACAGACGATATGCCCGGATGACTCGCCACCCAGCTGCCAGCCATTGATGGCCAGCCGCTCCATCACGTAGCGGTCGCCCACCTTGGCGCGCTCGAAGGGCACGCCCATCGCCTCGAGTGCCGCGGCGAGGCCGAAGTTGGTCATCAGGGTCCCCACCACGCCGCCGCCCAGCTCGCCACGGGCGTGGCGGTCGCGGGCGATCAGGTAGAGGATGTCGTCACCGTCGATCTCGCGACCGTCGCTGTCGACCAGCAGCACGCGGTCGCCGTCGCCGTCGAAGGCCACTCCCAGGTCGGCACCCTGCTGGATCACCGCCGCACGCAGCGCCGCCGGGTGCGTGGAGCCCACCTCGCGGTTGATATTGAGGCCGTCGGGAGTGGCACCGATCAGGCTCACCTCGGCGCCCAGCTCGCGAAACACGCTGGGGGCGATGTGGTAGGTGGCGCCATGGGCGCAATCCAGCACGACCTTGAGCCCCGCGAGGCTGACCCGGTCGGGAATGGTGGACTTGCAGAATTCGATATAGCGCCCGGCGGCATCATCGATGCGCGCGGCCTTGCCGAAGTCGGTCGGCGGCCACCGTGGTCAACGGCTCGTCGAGCATCGCCTCGATCTCCGCCTCGAGCTCGTCGCCGAGCTTGGCGCCCTCGGTGGAGAAGAACTTGATGCCGTTATCGGCGAAGGGGTTGTGCGACGCCGAGATGACGATGCCGGCATCGGCCCGGAAGGTGCGGGTCAGGTAGGCGATGCCCGGGGTCGGCATGGGGCCGAGCGGGGCCACGTCGACGCCGGCCGCGGAGAGCCCGGCCTCCAGGGCCGACTCGAACATGTAACCGGAGATGCGGGTGTCCTTGCCGATCAGCACCCGGTGGCGGCGCTTGGGGTTGCGCGAAGCCAGCACGCGGCCAGTGGCCCAGCCCAGCTTGAGCATGAAGTCGGCGGTGATCGGCGGCTCGCCCACCGTGCCGCGAATGCCATCGGTTCCGAAGTAGCGTCGTGCCATCAGCAACCCTCCTTGAGTACGGCCCAGGTCATGTTCACCGCATCCACGCTGGGGGCCACATCGTGGACGCGCAGGATGCGTGCACCGCGCTCCACCGCCAGCGCAGTCAGCGCCAGGCCGCCGGGCAGGCGCTCCTCCACCGGACGCTCCAGCACCTTGCCGATCATGCTCTTGCGCGACATGCCCACCAGCAGCGGCAGCTCGAGCTCGGCGAGGCGATCCATGCGGTTGAGCAGGCGCAGGTTGTGCTCCACGCTCTTGCCGAAGCCGAAGCCCGGGTCGAGCAGCAGGCGGTCGCGGTGCAGGCCGGCCGCCTCGCAGGCGGCCACGCGCGCCAACGAGATACTCGGCCACCGCCTCCTCGATGGGCACATCATAGCGGGGCGCCTGCTGCATGTCGCGGGGCTCGCCCTGGCGGTGCATCAGGCACACCGGCAGTCCGCTGCCGATGGCGGCCGCCATGGCCCCCTCGCGATCCAGCGAGCGCACGTCGTTGATCATTCCCGCACCCAGCGCCGCGCTCTCGCGCATCACCTCGGGGCAGCTGGTATCCACCGAGACCAGGGCGTCGAGCTCGCGCACCAGCGCCTCCACCACCGGCGCCACGCGCTCGAGCTCTTCCTGGGGCGAGACCGGCTCGGCCCCCGGCCGATCGACTCGCCGCCGACATCGATCATCGCCGCACCCTCGGCCAGCATCCGTTCGGCGTGACGCAGGGCGTCGTCCAGGGCCACATGGCGGCCGCCGTCGGAGAAGGAGTCGGGAGTGACATTGAGAATCCCCATGACGCGGGGATAGGAGAGGTCGAGCCGGTGTCGGCCGCACATCAGGGAGGCGTGGTTCGGGTTCATCTTCGCTCGGCTGGTAATCGGAAAGGGGTGGACCAGAAAGGCAAAGGCGCCCCCGCGGTGTGCGCTGACGGCGCCGGTGACGCGGTGGGCTCAAGGGCCGGCCGGCCCGCCCAGCGGGTCTGAGGGCCGCCGCCGCGGCTCCTCGTCATCGTCCTCGTCGCCGTCGGCCTGCTCCGGCTCGTCCGGGAAGCTTCGGCCTGGGGACCCTCGGTCACCGGGGCGCCGGGGCCGGAGGAGTCGCCGTCCTCCCAGTCCTTGGGCGGACGCGGCGTGCGTCCCTCCATGATGTCCTTGAGCTGGTCGGCGTCGATGGTCTCGTACTTCATCAGCGCGTCGGCCATGGCGTCGAGCTTGTCGCGATTCTCCTCGAGGATGCGCTTGGCCTCGGCGTAGCAGCCGTCGATGACCTTGCGGACCTCCTTGTCGAGCTTGGAGATGGTCTCGCCGGACTTTAGCTTGCCGCCCTGGCCGGGACCGCCCATGAACTGGTGGGACTCGTCCTCGTCGTACATGATCGGGCCCATCTCCTCGGAGAGACCCCACTTGGCGACCATGTTGTGGGCCAGTTCGGTGGCACGCTTGATGTCGTTGGAGGCACCCGTGGTGACGCCATTCGGGCCCAGCGTCATCTCCTCGGCGATGCGGCCGCCGAACAGCGAGCAGATCTGGCTGATGATCTGCTGACGCGACAGGCTGTAGCGGTCCTGTTCGGGCAGGAACATGGTCACGCCCAGGGCGCGGCCCCGCGGGATGATGGTCACCTTGTAGACCGGGTCGTGCTCCGGCATCACCAGACCGATGATGGCGTGGCCCGACTCGTGGTAGGCGGTATTGAGCTTCTCCTTCTCGGTCATGACCATGGAGCGGCGCTCGGCGCCCATCATGATCTTGTCCTTGGCCATCTCCAGCTCTTCCATGCCCACCAGGCGCTTGTTGCGGCGCGCGGCGAACAGGGCACCCTCGTTGACCAGGTTGGCCAGGTCGGCGCCGGAGAAGCCGGGGGTACCGCGGGCGATCAGCGACGGCTTGACGTCGTCGGCCAGCGGCACCTTGCGCAGGTGCACCTTGAGGATCTTCTCGCGGCCGCGGATATCGGGCAGCGGCACCACCACCTGGCGGTCGAAGCGGCCCGGGCGCATCAGCGCCGGATCGAGCACGTCGGGACGGTTGGTGGCGGCGATGACGATGATGCCCTCGTTGGCCTCGAAGCCGTCCATCTCGACCAGCAGCTGGTTGAGGGTCTGCTCGCGCTCGTCGTTGCCGCCGCCCAGGCCGGCACCGCGGTGGCGGCCCACGGCGTCGATCTCGTCGATGAAGATGATGCAGGGCGCCTGCTTCTTGGCCTGCTCGAACATGTCACGCACGCGGGAGGCACCCACGCCGACGAACATCTCGACGAAGTCGGAGCCGGAGATGGAGAAGAACGGCACCTTGGCCTCGCCGGCGATGGACTTGGCGAGCAGCGTCTTGCCGGTACCCGGCGGGCCCACCATCAGCACGCCGCGGGGGATGGTGCCGCCCAGGCGCTGGAACTTGGTGGGATCGCGCAGGAAGTCGACCAGCTCCTCGACCTCCTCCTTGGCCTCGTCACAGCCGGCCACGTCGGCGAAGGTGGTCTTGATCTGATCCTGGGAGAGCAGCTTGGCCTTGGACTTGCCGAAGCTCATGGGCCCGCCCTTGCCAGCACCACCGCCCTGCATCTGGCGCATGAAGAACATGAAGATGGCCAGGATCAGCAGGATCGGGAAGCTGGCGATCAGCAGCCGCATCCACAGGCTCTGCTGTTCGGGCTCCTTGCCCACCACGGTGACATTGCTGGAGAGCAGGTCGTCCATCAGCTTGGGGTCCTCCGCCGCGGGGCGGATGGTCCGGAACTGCGACCCATCGGTACGCTCACCGGTGATGGTATAGCCATCAATGGTGACACTGCGTACCTGCTCGTTCTGCACCTGCTGGACGAACTGAGAGTAGTTCATCGCCTGAGGTGAGCTATCGACACTGAAGTTGTTGAACACCGTCAGCAGGACTGCCGCGATGACCAACCACAGGATCAGGTTCTTCGCCATATCGTTCAAGGGACTACCCTCAATATCTGAAATCTGTCGGCCGCAGGGACCTGGCACCTTGGACACTACAGGAGCCGGCCGCGTTCGGCCACCGCCCGCCGGGCGGTCCACCGCAGCAGGCACTGTGACACACTTTGTGCTGCGCTGTCCGGCAATCGCCCCGGTAGGCCAGGGCTATCGCGGATAGCTTGTCGCCCGGGGCTGATCTGGCGACAAGCCTTCGAGGAGGCGCTGTGAACCCCTCCATGGGCGCTGCCGACGCCATCCCTGGCGTAGGACCTCCTCTACGGCTTGCCCCCAGCGCCCCTTGGTTTCCTGTAACTGCGATAGCCCTGCCCGGTAGGCCGGGACTATCACGGCGCCCATTCCATCAAGCTCAGCCGCGAAAGCCCTGGGCCAGCAGGTAGACCTCACGGGAGCGCGCCCGTGAGGCGCCGGGCTTGCGGGTCACCACCCGCGTGAAGGCGCCGCGCAGCGCCTTCAGGTATTCATCGAAGCCCTCGCCCTGGAACACCTTGGCCAGGAAGGTGCCGCCGGGACGCAGGGTCTGGCTGGCCAGGTCCAGCGCCAGCTCCACCAGGTACATCGCCTGGGGCTGGTCGATGGCGGCCATGCCACTCATGTTGGGGGCCATGTCGGACATCACCAGGTCCACCGGGCGCTCGCCCAGGGTGGCCAGGATCGCCTCGAGGACCGCCTCCTCGGTGAAGTCGCCCTGGATGAAGTCGACCCCGGCCAGGGCATCCATCTCGAGGATATCGGAGGCGATCACCACCCCCTCGGGGCCCACCTTCTCGGCCGCCACCTGGCTCCAGCCGCCGGGTGCCGCCCCCAGGTCGATCACCGTCATGCCCGGCGCCAGGAGACGGTCCTTCTCGTCGAGCTCGAACAGCTTGTAGCTGGCCCGCGAGCGGTAGCCCTCCTGCCAGGAGCGCTGCACGTACTGGTCGTCGAAGTGCTCCTTCAGCCAGCCCTTGCTGGTCTTGCTGGCGGAGTGCTTGCCGGAGGCGGGAGATGGGGTGCGGGAACGAGCCACGGCATCACCTGGAACGTAGCGGGGGTGTGACTGGCGCGGAGCGGAATACGGTACTGAAGCGCCGAGGAATGGCCGGTTGGTCCGGCGCTTTCACCGAAGACGTTTTCGGCGTGACGATTTGCGCGTACCATGGCTGGCTGCGCGCAACCGAGAAGACGCAAGATACCATGAGCTTGTCACAGGCACAAAAGAAAGCATTTCGCAGCATCGGTCACCACCTGAACCCGGTGGTCATGATCTCCGAGAACGGCATCTCCGAAGGAGTGCTGGCGGAGCTCGACCGGGCCCTCAACGACCACGAGCTGATCAAGGTGAAGTTCGCCCTGCCGGAACGCGACGAACGCGGCGCCATGCTCGACGAGCTGATCGAGGCGAGCGGCGCCGAACTGGTGCAGAAGATCGGCAAGATGGCGCTGCTCTATCGGCGCAATCCCCAGGCCAACCCGAAGCTCTCCAACGTGCAGCGCTACGAGGGGCACCACGGGCGGCACTGACGCCCGACCCAAGCAGGTAGGAGGGAGACTCCGTCTCGCGACGGAGGCCGAAGGCCTCCCGAACAGGCCACCCGGGGTGGCCGACACCACTGGGCGCCTACGGCGCCAGTCGCGATGCGCAGCATCCCTCCTACGGCGGCTCCATACGACAACACCCCCGCAGCCATGGCTGCGAAGTGGCCCTGTCTTCAAGCTTCCAGGCTTCAGAAGCTTGAGTTACAGGTGCTCGACACTCGAGATTTCGTACTCGACGTCACCGCCGGGAGTCTTGACCACCACCACGTCGCCCTCCTCCTTGCCGATCAGGGCGCGGGCGATGGGCGAGGTCACCGAGATCAGGCCCTGCTTGATGTCGGCCTCGTCCTCGCCGACGATGCGGTAGGTCACCTCCTCGTCGGTATCGAGGTTGAGCAACCCCACGGTGACGCCGAAGATCACCTTGCCGGTCTGGGGCAGCTTGGTGACGTCGATCACCTGAGCACTGGAGAGCTTGCCCTCGATCTCCTGGATGCGCCCCTCGATGAAGCCCTGCTGCTCGCGGGCGGCATGGTACTCGGCGTTCTCCTTGAGGTCGCCGTGTTCACGGGCCTCGGCGATGGCGGCGATCACCTTCGGACGCGCCTCGCTCTTGAGGTGCTCGAGCTCCTTGCGCAGGCGCGACTCTCCGGCGACGGTCATCGGGACCTTGTTCATTGTGCAGCTCCTGCATGCAGTTCCTGTAGCCGCCGCACCGTGATCTCGTTGCCGTACTCGAGCGCCAGACAAACGGCACTGGCCCCCGCCAGCGTGGTGGCGTAGGGAACCTTGCGGGCAAGCGCGGTGCGACGGATCACCGAGGAGTCGTTGATCGCCTGGCGACCCTCGGTGGTATTGACGATATAGGCGATCTCGTCGTTCTTGAGCAGATCGACGATATGCGGGCGGCCTTCGAAGACCTTGTTCACGACCTCGACGTCGATACCGGCGGCCTCGAGGGCGGCGGCGGTACCGCGGGTCGCGCACAGCGTGAAGCCCAATGTTACCAGAGAACGCGCCACCTCGATAACACCCGCCTTGTCCGGCTCGCGCACCGAGAGGAACGCCTTGCGCGGCCCGGAAAGCGGCGGAATCGCCTCGCCGGCACCCAGTTGCGCCTTGTAGAAGGCCTCGGCGAAGGTATCGCCTGAGCCCATCACCTCACCGGTGGACTTCATCTCCGGCGACAGGATCGGGTCGACTCCCGGGAACTTGTTGAACGGGAAGACCGCCTCCTTGACGCTGAAGAAGTGCGGCACGATCTCGCGGGTGAAGCCCTGCTCGGCCAGGCTGGTGCCGGCCATGCAGCGGGCGGCGATCTGGGCCAGCGAGGTGCCGATGCACTTGGAGACGAAGGGCACCGTGCGCGAGGCGCGCGGGTTGACCTCGATGATGTAGATCTCGCCGTCCTGCCAGGCCAGCTGCACGTTCATCAGGCCCTTGACGCCGAGCTCCACCGCCATCTGCCTGACCTGGTCACGCATCGCGTCCTGCACCTCGGCGGGCAGCGAGTAGGGCGGCAGCGAGCAGGCGGAGTCGCCGGAGTGCACCCCGGCCTGTTCGATATGCTGCATGATGCCGCCGATCACCACTTCCTTGCCGTCGCTGACCGCGTCGATATCGATCTCGATGGCGGCGTTGAGGAAGTGGTCGAGCAGCACCGGCGAATCGTTGGAGACCTTGACCGCATGGGTCATGTAGTTCTCCAGCTCGGAGGCGTCGTAGACGATCTCCATGGCGCGCCCGCCGAGCACGTAGCTGGGGCGCACCACCAGCGGATAGCCGATGGTCTCGGCCTTGGCGAAGGCCTCCTCGAAGCTGCGCGCGGTGGCGTTGGGCGGCTGCTTGAGGCCCAGCTTGTCGATCATCTGCTGGAAGCGTTCGCGATCCTCGGCGCGGTCGATGGCGTCCGGGGTGGTGCCGATGATCGGCACGCCGGCGGCCTCCAGCTCGCGGGCCAGCTTCAGCGGGGTCTGGCCGCCGAACTGCACGATCACGCCGACCGGCTGCTCCTTGTCGGCGATCTCCAGCACGTCCTCCAGGGTCACCGGCTCGAAGTAGAGGCGGTCGCTGGTGTCGTAGTCGGTGGAGACGGTCTCCGGGTTGCAGTTGACCATGATGGTCTCGTAGCCGTCGTCGTGCATGGCGAAGGCGGCGTGGACGCAGCAGTAGTCGAACTCGATGCCCTGGCCGATGCGGTTGGGCCCGCCGCCCAGCACCATGATCTTCTGGCGGTCGGAGACCTCCGCCTCGCACTCCTCCTCGTAGGTGGAGTACATGTAGGCGGTATCCGAGGCGAACTCCGCGGCACAGGTGTCGACGCGCTTGTAGACGGGGCGGATGCCGGCCTGCTGGCGGGTCTTGCGGAACTCCTTCTCGGAGACGCCGAGCAGCGTGGCCAGCCGCGCATCGCTGAAACCCTTGCGCTTGAGGCGGAACAGCTCGCGATCATCTAGCTCGGAGAGCGAGCGCCGGGCCACCTCGGCCTCGGTGGCGACCAGGTCCTCGAGCTGGACCAGGAACCAGGGATCGATGTTGGTCAGCGTGAAGATCTCGTCGCGGCTCATGCCGGCGCGCATGGCATCGGCCACGTAGAAGATGCGCTCGGCGCCGGCGGCCTGCAGCTCGCCCTTGATATGCGCCAGCCCGTCGGCATCGAAGCGGGTGACCTTGGGATCCAGGCCGTCGTTGCCGGTCTCCAGGCCACGCAGCGCCTTCTGCAGTGACTCCTGGAAGGTACGCCCGATGGCCATCACCTCGCCCACCGACTTCATCTGGGTGGTCAGGCGGTCGTTGGCCTGGGGGAACTTCTCGAAGGTGAAGCGCGGGATCTTGGTGACCACGTAGTCGATGGACGGCTCGAAGGAGGCCGGGGTGCGCCCACCGGTGATGTCGTTCTGGAGTTCGTCCAGGGTGTAGCCCACCGCCAGCTTGGCGGCGATCTTGGCGATCGGGAAGCCGGTGGCCTTGGAGGCCAGCGCCGAGGAGCGCGACACCCGCGGGTTCATCTCGATGACCACCATGCGCCCGGTCTTCGGGTCCATGCCGAACTGCACGTTGGAGCCGCCGGTCTCGACGCCGATCTCGCGCAGCACCGCAAGCGATGCGTCGCGCATGATCTGGTACTCCTTGTCGGTCAGCGTCTGGGCCGGGGCCACGGTGATGGAGTCGCCGGTGTGCACGCCCATGGGGTCGAAGTTCTCGATGGCGCAGACGATGATGCAGTTGTCGTTCCTGTCACGAACGACCTCCATCTCGTACTCCTTCCAGCCCAGCAGCGACTCGTCGATCAGCAGCTCATGGTTGTTGGAGAGCTCGAAGCCACGCTGGCAGATCTCCTCGAACTCCTCCTTGTTGTAGGCCACGCCACCGCCGGAGCCGCCCATGGTGTAGGAGGGGCGGATGATCACCGGGAAGCCCAGGTCCCCCTGGATGCGCCAGGCCTCTTCCATGCTGTGGGCCACCTCGGCCTTGGGGCACTCCAGGCCGATGCGCTTCATGGCCTGGTCGAAGAGGTCACGGTCCTCGGCCTTGTTGATGGCGTCGGCGTTGGCGCCGATCATCTCCACGCCGTACTTGGCCAGCACGCCGTGCTTGTCCAGCTCCAGGGCGCAGTTGAGCGCGGTCTGGCCACCCATGGTGGGCAGGATGACGTCGGGGCGCTCGGCCTCGATGATCTTCTCCACCGCCTGCCAGGTGATCGGCTCGATGTAGGTGGCGTCGGCCATGGCCGGGTCGGTCATGATGGTGGCCGGGTTGGAGTTGACCAGGATGACCCGGTAGCCCTCCTCGCGCAGCGCCTTGCAGGCCTGGGCGCCGGAGTAGTCGAATTCGCACGCCTGGCCGATGACGATGGGGCCGGCGCCAATGATCAGGATGCTCTGGATGTCGGTACGCTTGGGCATGGTGCTTCCCGCTGAAAAGGGTGACGAGTGGCGACGTGAGTGTGACGGTGACCCCAGGCTCAGGCCTGGCGGGTCCGCATCATCTCGACGAAACGATCGAACAGCGGCGCGACGTCCCGGGGGCCGGGGCTCGCTTCCGGGTGACCCTGGAAGCTGAAGGCCGGGCGGTCGGTGCGCTCGATCCCCTGCAGGGTGCCGTCGAACAGCGAGCGGTGGGTGGCCCGCAGGTTGGCCGGCAGACTCGCCTCGTCGGCGGCGAAGCCGTGGTTCTGGCTGGTGATCATCACGTGGCCGGTGTCGAGGTCCTGGACCGGGTGGTTGGCACCATGGTGGCCGTGGTTCATCTTCACGGTCTTCGCCCCGCTGGCCAGCGCCAGCAGCTGGTGGCCCAGGCAGATGCCGAAGACCGGGATCTCGGTCTCGAGGATCTCCTGAATCGCCTTGATGGCGTAGTCGCAGGGCTCGGGGTCACCGGGCCCGTTGGCCAGGAAGATGCCGTCGGGGGCCATAGCCAGCACCTCGGACGCCGGGGTCTGGGCCGGCACCACGGTCAGGCGGCAGCCGCGGGAGGCGAGCATGCGCAGGATATTGCGCTTGACGCCGAAGTCGTAGGCGACCACGTGGAAGGGGCGCTCGGCGCGGCGGCATCGGCGTAGCCCTCGCCCAGGGCCCACTCGCCCTCGCTCCACTGGTAGGGGCTCTGGCAGGAGACCACCTTGGCCAGATCCATGCCCTTGAGGCCCGGGAAGGCGCGGGCGGCGGCCAGGGCGCGCTCGACGGCGTCCTCGCCCTCGGCCTCGCTGCCGGCCAGGACCGCGCCGTTCTGGGCGCCCTTGTCGCGCAGGATGCGCGTCAGGCGGCGGGTATCGATCTCGGCGATGCCCAGCACGTTCTGGCTCTTGAGGTAGTCCGAGAGGGTCTGCTCGCAGCGGAAGCTGCTGGCTAGCAGCGGCAGGTCGCGGATCACCAGGCCGGCGGCGGCGATGGCCCCGGACTCCACGTCCTCGGCATTGACGCCGGTGTTGCCGATATGGGGGTAGGTCAGGGTGACGATCTGTCGGGTGTAGGAGGAGTCGGTCAGGATCTCCTGATAGCCGGTCATGGCCGTATTGAACACCACCTCACCGCTGGTCTGTCCATCGGCACCGATGGCCGTGCCGTGAAACACACTGCCGTCTTCCAGGGCCAGTATCGCGGGTCTGTTCAATGCAACGTCCTCCCAGGTTTTTAGAGAGAGCTATCGAGACAGCTCGTCAAGGCATACGGCGGCCGATGGCCGGCCCGCAAAAAAGCGGGACGAAACCCGATACAGACCGGTTTCATCCCGCTTGTTGTCATTCGCTCGGAACTGATTTGCTCAGTACAGGGGGCCGAAGCAACAAGCGCTGTAAGGGGGCTTTCGCCCATGCGCCCGGCCAAAATTTTGGGGATATTACAGGAAACACCGCCCTGCGGCTACCCCATAAGTCTCAGAGCCCGAGCACATCCTGCATCGCATAGCGGCCATTGCCCTGGCCGGCCACCCAACGTGCCGCGCGTACCGCCCCCTTGGCGAAGGTCATGCGGCTCGACGCCTTGTGGGTGATCTCGATGCGCTCGCCCTCGGTGGCGAACATCACGGTGTGCTCGCCGACGATATCCCCGGCGCGCACCGTGGCGAAGCCGATCTCCTTGTCAGTGCGCGGCCCGCACTGCCCCACCCGCTCGAAGACACCATGCTCCTTGAGGGTACGGCCCAGGCTCTCGGCCACCACCTCGCCCATCTTCAGCGCGGTGCCGGAGGGGGCATCCACCTTGTGGCGGTGGTGGGACTCGATCACCTCGATATCGTAGCCCTCGTCGCCCAGCGCCCGGGCCGCGGTCTCCAGCAGCTTGAGGGTGAGGTTCACCCCCACGCTCATGTTGGGCGCGAAGACGAAGGGCAGCTGCTCGCGGAAGGCGTCGAGTTCGGCCAGCTCCTCGTCGGAGAGCCCGGTGGTACCGATCACCATGCGCTTGCCATGGGCGGCGCAGAACGCCAGGTTGGAAAGCGTCACCCGAGGCGCAGTGAAGTCGATTAGCACATCGAAGTCATCGACGATGGCGTCCAGCGCGTCCACCGCGCTCACACCCACCCGGCCGACCCCGGCCAGCTCACCGATATCGGCACCGATCAGCGAACTGCCCGGCTCGACGATGCCCCCCGCCAGGGTGGCGCCGTCATCCTGCTGAACGGCATTGACCAGGGTGCGGCCCATGCGGCCGGCGACACCGACGATGGCGATTCGGGTCATGAGGGCTCCTGCAATATTCGGTGGAAACGATTGGCGGCCAGTATAACAGAGCGGGCCCGGCATGGCCGGGCCCGCAGGCAACGGAGCAATGGCACGCATGGCCTGCCGGGGCTATTCGGCGTCGGCCTCGCCCTTGGTGGCATGCTCGGTACCCGGCTCATGCTCGGGCGGGCTGTAGGTGGTGTAGAGCTTGAGCATGCCGCTGCCGCTGTTCCTGAAGTTGTGGAACACGCCGGAGGGCACGATGCTGACATCGCCGGCCTGCACGCTTACCTTGGTCTCTCCGATGGTGGCCTCGCCCTGACCCGCGACGAAGTAGAGCAGCTGATCGTGGCCCTCGTGGACCTCGCCGCCGATCTCGCCGCCCTCCGGGATCGCCATCAACACCAGCTGCGTCTGCTCACCGGTCCAGATCACCTGGCGAAACTCGCCGTTATCCTTGGCCATCTGCACGATGGGCAGGGTCGTGCGCTGCGTTTCCTGCGTCATGATCACTCCCTCGGAATCGAGACAACGTCTCCAGACTAGGCAGCCCCCGGGAAAGAGACAAGGCAGCGAGACCTCATGTCGCAGGTGCATCGCGGCGCATCAGCAGCGCCATCGCCACCAGCACCACCAGGCTGCCCGGCAGCCACACCCAGCCGATATGCTGCGGCGAACGCAGGAACAGCAGCAGCATGGAGACGAAGGGCACCAGATAGCCGTAGGCGGTGACCACGCCCGGGGTAAGCACCGCGGTGGCCCGCTGCATCAGCCAGAAGGTCAGGGCGCTGGAGCAAAGCCCCAGATAGACCAGCAACGCCAGGTCCGTGGCACGCATGGCCGCCAGGCGCCCCACCGGCTCGATGGCAAGGCCGGCCAGGCCAACCAGCACGCCACCCAGGCCCAGGCTCCAGAAGGTGCGCACCGCCGCCGACTCCGGCAGGCGGCCACTGGCCAGCCCCCAGCGGCTGAGCACCGGATAGAGCGCCGTGGCGACACAGCCGGCGAAGAACACCGCCTCGCCGATGCCGAAGCGCAGCCCTTCGCCCTGCTGCCACGCCTCGGCGGCGGCCAGCCCCAGGGCGCCGATGGCACCCAGGGCGAGGATCGCGGGCAACCGCCAGCCCGGCCTCTCCACCCGGAATCCCAGGCCCAGCAGAAATGCCAGCAGCGGCACCGTGACATGCAGGGTCGCCATGGTGAGCGCCGTGGCGTGATGCGCGGCCCAGAACATGGCCGAGAAGAAGCCGGCCAGGCAGAGCCCCATCAGCGCATACAGCGGCAGGCTCCGCCCTTGCGGCAGGAAGTCAGGCGAGCGCCTGGCCAGCACGGAGAGGCCGGCACAGGCGATGGCAAAACGCAGGGCGGTGAGCAGCAGTGGCGGCAGCTCGCTCATCAGCCCCACGACGGGAAAGGAGAGCCCTACCAGGGCCGCCCACAGCAGCATGCCGAGGTGGGCGCCGCGGGAAGTAACGCTTCGGCTCACGCCTCCCAGACGATATCCAGCTCGACACCCTTGAGGGTATCCAGGGCGTGATCCACCTGGCCCTCCAGCTGGTCGTGACTCTCGTCATCGACGGCCTCCACCACCACCAGCAGCTTGTCGGGCTGGGCCTGCAGGTAGCAGCTGCCGTTGTCGAAATCGACCCGCACCGGGTCGGTGCTGCGATCCACCTCCCTGGCATCTGACCAGCGCTCGCAGAGCTGATCGATCAGGGCTGCCGCATCCTCGGCGGGCAGCTCGGCGCGTGAAATGGGCATGGCGCTCTCCTCCTGCAGAAATGTCGAGCTACCAGACTATGACGACACCACCCTCGCCGCCAAGCGGCTTCTTTCAACCACATTGGCGAACCGCCCGTGCGCCAACTGCGCGAGAGGCCCAGCCTGCCGGCGGCGTGGTAACGTTGGGAGCCGTCACCACTCAAGGATGAAGGAGAGAGCACCATGGTCGATGCGCTTGGTTGCCTGACACGGCTGAGGGTCGGGCGTAGCCGAGGCAACCCTGCCCCCAACAAGCCCTGCCTGATGCTGGCCATCATCTGCGAGATCCAGGCGGGGCATATCACCTCGCAACGGGTAGTCATCGACACTCGCCTGATCAGCCGCTATCACGAACTGTATGAGCTCGCTGCCGGCGCGCGCCACGAAGCGAGGCCCTGGTTGCCGCTGTGGTTTCTTGCCAGCGACAAGGGACCGGACGGCGCAGCCGGTTCACTCTGGCAGCCCGAACTCTCTCCCACCCTGGCAGGTGTCGCCGATCAGCTGGGCGCGCCGCGGTCACTCGACCAGCTGCTCAAGCGCTTCGACGCTGCCAGACTGCACCCGGAACTGCTCGCGAGGCTGAGCAGTGAACAGGCCGCCCGCGAAGCTGGCGCACACCTGGTCACCCGCTATTTCGCATGGAGCCCGGACATCCAGGCGAAGCTGCATGGCTACCTGGACGAAGCCTTTGCCAGCGGCTCCTACGAGAAGTCGCCCGAGCAACTCAAGGGCTCGAGC
This sequence comes from Halomonas sp., assembly GCA_018401555.1. Taxonomy (GTDB): domain Bacteria; phylum Pseudomonadota; class Gammaproteobacteria; order Pseudomonadales; family Halomonadaceae; genus Halomonas. Next base: position 61,608 of record JAGYKP010000085.1, on the reverse strand, counting down.
TCCGTTTCACCCCAGCAGGCCAAGGCCCGATCCGCCGCCTTTCGTTCGCTGGTCCTGGAGGCCTATGACTATCGCTGTGCGGCAAGCAGGCTACGCTATATCACCCCCGACTACCGCTACCTGGTGGAAGCGGCTCACCTGCTGCCCTTCACCGAGAGCCAGGATGACCGCCCCAGCAACGGCGTGGCACTCACCCCCAACCTGCACTGGGCCATGGACAACCACCTGATCGCCCCGGGGCCGGATCATCGCTGGCACGTCAGTCCCACGGTGGATGCACTGGTGCCCGACAGCCGCTGGCTGTGCGAACTCGATGAACATCCGCTGGTGCTGCCCCGCGACCCGCGCTGGCAGCCCGATCGGAGAGGCACTGGCCTGGCGCCTGGCACACCTGCAGCGCTGAGCCCCATACGCGAAGACCCCGGCATCTGGCGATGCCGGGGTCTCCTGGAACGCCTCGAGGAGCGATGCCGCTGGGGTGATAGCGTCAGGGCTTCATGTCCTCGAAGAACTTCTTCACGCCGTCGAAGAAGCCGCTCTTCTTGGGCGAGTGGTGGGCGCTGTTGGTGCCGCCCAGGCTCTCCTGGAACTGGCGCAGCAGCTCCTTCTGCTCCTCCTTGAGCTTCACCGGGGTCTCGACCACCACCTTGCAGATCAGGTCGCCCGGGGCGCCGCCACGCACCGGCTTGACGCCCTTGCCGCGCAGGCGGAAGAGCTTGCCGGTCTGGGTCTCGGGCGGGATCTTCAGCTTGACCCGGCCACCCAGGGTCGGCACCTCCAGCTCGCCACCGAGGGCGGCGTCGACGAAGTTGATCGGCACCTCGCACTGCAGGTGGCGGCCGTCGCGCTGGAAGATCGGGTGCGGCTTCAGGTGCACCTGCACGTAGAGGTCTCCCGGCGGGCCACCATTGATGCCGGCCTCGCCCTCGCCGTTGAGGCGAATGCGGTCGCCGGTATCCACGCCGGCGGGGATCTTCACCGACAGCGTGCGGGTCTCGCGTACCCGGCCCTCGCCGTGGCACTTGTGGCACGGCACCTTGATGTGCTGGCCGGAGCCATGACAGGTCGGGCAGGTCTGCTGCACGGCGAAGAAGCCCTGCTGCATGCGCACCTGGCCATGACCGCCACAGGTCGGGCAGGTCTCCTTGCTGGAGCCCGGCTCGGCGCCGTCGCCGTCGCAGCGCTCGCACTCCACGTGGCGCGGCACGCGGATATCCACGCTGGTGCCGGCCACGGCGTCCTCGAGGTCGAGCTCGAGGTTGTAGCGCAGGTCACTGCCCCGGGCCGGGGCGTTGGGATGCCGCCGGCCACCGCCGCCGCCGAAGATATCGCCGAACACATCGCCGAAGATATCGCTGAAGCCACCGGCCCCGGCGCCACCGAAGCCACCACCGCCGAAGCCGCCGGCCTGGCCGTCCACGCCGGCATGGCCGAACTGGTCGTAGGCGGCGCGCTTCTCGCTGTCGCTGAGCACCTCGTAGGCCTCGGAGACCTCGCGAAACTTCTCCGCCGCACTCTCATCATCCGGGTTGCGGTCGGGGTGAAACTTCTGGGCGAGCCGGCGGTAGGCCTTCTTGATGTCTTTGGTATCGGCACCGCGCTCTACGCCCAGTACCTCGTAATAGTCGCGTTTGGACATGGGTCTGTCCGCCTCCGTCGCGGTCCCTCGGAAACACCAACGCGGGAGTCATGCCCCCGCGCTGGCGTCATCCGTAGTTCAGATGCGTGGTTTACTGCTTCTTCTGGTCGTCGTTGACTTCTTCGTACTCGGCGTCGACCACGTCATCTTCCGGCTTGGTACCGGCGTCGCCGGCCTCACCGCCAGCCTGCTGGCCGGCCTCGGCCTGGGCGGCATACATCTTCTGCGCCAGGTTGCCGGAGGCCTCGGTCAGCTTGTCGAGCTTGGCCTGGATGTCGTCCTTGTCATCCCCCTTGATGGCCTCCTCGAGCTCCTTGGCGGCGCTCTCGATGGCTTCCTTCTCCTCGTCGCTGGCGTGCTCGCCGGCTTCTTCCACGGTCTTGCGTGCGGCGTGGACCATGCCGTCGGCCTGGTTGCGCAGCTGGACCAGCTCCTCGAACTTCTTGTCCTCGTCGGCGTGGGCCTCGGCGTCGCGGACCATCTGCTCGATCTCGTCGTCGGAGAGGCCGCTGGAGGCCTTGATGACGATGGACTGCTCCTTGCCGGTGGCCTTGTCCTTGGCGGACACGTTGAGGATGCCGTTGGCGTCCAGGTCGAAGGCGACCTCGATCTGCGGCACGCCGCGCGGCGCCGGCGGGATGTCGGCCAGGTCGAAGCGGCCCAGCGACTTGTTGCCGCCCGCCTGCTTGCGCTCGCCCTGCAGCACGTGGATGGTCACGGCGGTCTGGTTGTCATCCGCGGTCGAGAAGGTCTGGGTCTTCTTGGTCGGGATGGTGGTGTTCTTCTCGATCAGCGGGGTCATCACGCCGCCCAGGGTCTCGATGCCCAGAGTCAGCGGGGTGACGTCGAGCAGCAGCACGTCCTTGACGTCGCCGCCCAGCACGCCGCCCTGGATGGCGGCGCCCACGGCCACGGCCTCGTCCGGGTTGACGTCCTTGCGGGCGTCCTTGCCGAAGAAGTCGGCCACGGACTTCTGCACCATGGGCATGCGGGTCTGGCCGCCGACCAGGATGACGTCATCGATCTCGGAGGCGGAGAGGCCGGCATCCTTGAGCGCGGTCTTGCACGGCTCGAGGGAGCGCTTGACCAGCTCCTCGACCAGCGACTCCAGCTTGGCGCGGGTCACCTTGACGTTGAGGTGCTTGGGACCGGTGTTGTCGGCCGTGATGTACGGCAGGTTGACGTCGGTCTGCTGGGCACTGGAGAGCTCGATCTTGGCCTTCTCGGCAGCTTCCTTGAGGCGCTGCATGGCCAGGTTGTCGCCGGAGAGGTCGATGCCGCTGTCGCTCTTGAACTGGTCGACCAGGTAGTTGATCAGTGCCAGGTCGAAGTCCTCGCCACCCAGGAAGGTGTCGCCGTTGGTGGCCAGCACCTCGAACTGGGTCTCGCCATCGACGTCCGCCACCTCGATGATGGAGATGTCGAAGGTGCCGCCGCCCAGGTCGTAGACCGCGATGGTCTTGTCGCCGCGCGACTTGTCCATGCCGTAGGCCAGCGCCGCCGCGGTGGGCTCGTTGATGATGCGCTTGACCTCGAGGCCGGCGATGCGGCCCGCGTCCTTGGTGGCCTGACGCTGGCTGTCGTTGAAGTAGGCCGGCACGGTGATGACCGCCTCGGTGACTTCCTCACCCAGGTAGTCTTCCGCGGTCTTCTTCATCTTCTTCAGCACTTCGGCGCTGACCTGGGGCGGTGCCAGCTTCTTGCCCTTCACTTCCACCCAGGCGTCGCCATTGTCAGCCTCGGTGATGGTGTAGGGCACCATCTTGATGTCCTTCTGGACCACGTCGTCCTTGAAACGACGACCGATCAGACGCTTGATGGCGTACAGGGTGTTCTCGGGGTTGGTGACCGCCTGGCGCTTGGCCGCCTGGCCCACCAGGGTCTCACCGTCCTCGGTGTAGGCGATGATGGAGGGCGTGGTGCGGGTACCCTCGGCGTTCTCGATCACCTTGGCGCTGTCGCCGTCGAGCACGGCCACGCAGGAGTTGGTGGTGCCAAGGTCAATTCCGATGATGCGTCCCATAGGAAATCCTCGAAGTCGTGTGGTGTATTCAGGAGTCGTGTTCAGCGGCCTTCGCCGCGGAGTTGCCATCTATCTGGGGGCCGCGGGAAGCATTTCAAGCCCCGCGCCCCGGAATTGTTGCCGTTCAGCCGGCGGCCTGGCTGACCACCACCATGGCCGGGCGCACCAGGCGGCCGTTGAGCAGGTAGCCCTTCTGAACCACCTCCATCACGCTGTTGGGGTCGAGTTCCGGGTTGGGCACCATGGCCATGGCCTCGTGGTACTGCGGGTCGAAGGGCTCGCCGGCGGGGTCCACCACCTCGACGCCGAACTTGCCGAGCACGTCGAGCTGCATCTTGAGGGTCATGGAGACCCCCTCCAGGTGGGCCTCGCTGGCCTCATCGGCCATCGCCTCGAGCGCCTTCTCCAGGCTGTCGATTACCGGCAGCAGTTCCTTGACGAACTTCTCCAGCGCGAACTTGCGGGCCTTCTCGGCCTCCTGCTCGGCGCGGCGGCGCACGTTCTGCGCCTCGGCGGCGGCGCGCAGCGCCTGGTCCTTGGCCTCGGCCACGCTCTGCTCGAGCTCCTCGACGCGGGCGGCCAGCACCTCGGCCTCGGGGTTGTCGCCGGACGCTGCGGCCTGCTGCGCCTGATCGGCGGCCTCGGCAGCCTCCTCCAGCTCGCCCTCCACGGGCTGCGGCTCGGCCTGGGGCTCCGCCTCTCTTCCTGGCGCTTGAGCTCCTCGTCCAGCGGGGTCTGGGGATCTTTGGCCATGGGTCTCTCCTGAAGCTCTTCTGTGAAATGCGGATGCGGCGGCCAGGGGCCGCTGATGCAAAGATGATGGATGTGGACGTGAAACGTTTATGCCCGCTATATGGGGACGCCGCCGCGGAACTCAAGGCATCGGGCGAGACGAGTCTGCCGTGCATTGTCGGAAATCCTGGACTACTGTATAAACACTCACATCATGTATGAATGAACAGGTGCCCGATAACAGGCCCGACCGGGGAGGCAGCATGCTCACGGAACTTGCCATTCGCGACTTCGCCATCGTCGACCATCTCGAGCTGGAACTCGCCGGCGGCATGACCGCCATCACCGGCGAGACCGGCGCCGGCAAGTCGATCCTGCTCGGTGCCCTGGGCCTGTGCCTGGGGGAGCGCGCCGATGCCGCCAGCGTGCGCCACGGTCGCGACCGTGCCGACCTCTGTGCACGCTTCGATATCGCCGACCTGCCCCAGGCCCGTGCCTGGCTGGCCGCCCGGGAACTGCCCGACGACGACTGTCTGCTACGCCGGGTGGTCAGTGCCAGCGGCCGCTCGAAGGCGTGGATCAACGGCCAGCCGGCTACCGTCGCCGACCTGCGCGCCCTGGGCGAGCACCTGATCGAGGTGCATGGCCAGCACGCCCACCAGCAGCTGTTGCGCGAGGAGACCCACCTGCGGCTGCTCGACGACTTTGCCGGTCACCGCGAGGCGGTGGCCGAGATGGCCGAGACCTTCCGCGCCTGGCAGGCCGCCCGCCGCCGGCTCAAGCGCCTGGCCGAGGATGGCGACGAGCTGAACGCCCGCCGCCAGCTGGTGCGCTACCAGGTGGAGGAGCTCGACCAGCTGGGGCTCGCCGAGGGTGAGCTGAAGGCCCTGGAGGAGGAGCAGGAGGAGCTCGCCCACGCCGAGGAGCGCCTGCGCGAGACGCAGTTCGCCAGCGAGTGCTGTGACAATGACGAGGGTGGCGCCATCAGCCTGCTCACCCAGGCGATCGGCCGCCTCGAGGCGCTGCCCGGCTGCGAGCGTGGGCGCCTGGGCGAGGCGCTGGCCATGCTCGGCGAGGCGCGCATCCAGGTCGAGGAGGCGGCCCGGGAGCTCTCCCACCTCGCCGCGGACACCGAGCTCGACCCGGAACGCCTGGCCTGGGTGGACGAGCGCCTGGGCGACGTGCACCGCCTGGCCCGCAAGCACCACGTGATGCCCGAGGAGCTGCCGACCCTGCATCAGCGCCTGCAGGCCGAACTGGCGACACTGGAGGAGGGCGACCAGGACCTGGACGCCCTCTCCGCCGAGGTCGAGGCGCTGCGCGAGGAGTGGAAGCGCCTGGCCCGGGAGGTGGGCGAGGCCCGCCGCCAGGCCGCCGGCCGCTTCGGCGAGGCGGTGCAGGAGCAGCTCGCCTTCCTGGCCATGGGCAAGGCGCGCTTCGAGGTGGAAGTCAGCGAGCGCGAGGCGCCCGCCGCCGAGGGGCTCGACGCGGTGCGCTTCCTGATCAGTGCCAACCCCGGCCAGCCGGCACGCCCGCTGGCCAAGGTCGCCTCGGGTGGCGAGCTGTCACGCATCAGCCTGGCGATCCAGGTGGTGGCGGCGCGTCACTCCACCATTCCCAGCCTGGTATTCGACGAGGTCGACGTGGGGGTCTCCGGCGCCACCGCCGAGATCGTCGGCCAGCTGCTGCGCCGGCTCGGCGAGCAGGGCCAGGTGATGACCGTGACCCACCTGCCCCAGGTGGCGGCCCAGGCCCACCGCCACCTGCATATCGAGAAGCAGGCCGAGGGCGATACCACCCTGACCCGCATGGCGCTGCTCGACGAGGCCGGCCGCGTGGGCGAGCTGGCGCGCATGCTCGGCGGGGTCAACCTCTCCGACCGCACCCTCGCCCATGCGCGGGAGATGCTCGACGCCAGCCAGCGCCCCCACCACTAGGGGCCTGCCATCGCCCCATACGATGCCTCCATACGACGACGGCCCTGATCGATGATCCGGGGCCGTCGTGCTGCTGGCTGGCGCTGCCGGCTACTTGCGCGGCGGGCCGTCCTGGCGGGTCACGCTGGAGCCACGCGGGCGCACATAGAGCACCAGGGCGTGATCGACGAGCTCGTAGCCATGCTCCTCGGCGATCTCCTGCTGGCGACGCTCGATTACCTCGTCGAAGAACTCGACGATCTCGCCGCTCTCCAGGCACACCATATGGTCGTGGTGCTCCTCCTGGGAGATCTCGAACACGGCGTGGCCGCCGTCGAAGTTGTGACGCACCACCAGGCCGGCGGTCTCGAACTGGGTCAGGACCCGGTAGACGGTAGCCAGGCCCACATCCTCGCCGGCATCGAGCAGCGTCTTGTAGACATCCTCGGCGCTCATGTGATGCTCGCCCTGGGCGTTTTCCAGGATCTGCAGGATCTTCACGCGGGGCAGGGTCACCTTCAGACCGGCCTTGCGTAATTCATGGTTCTGGTCGGCCATGGTTGCTCTTCGCAGTATCAGGTAGGGTCGGGTATGATCGACCGAAACCACGATAGTGAAGAACAGGCGCAAATGCAAAAGTTGACCAGAATCGTCACCCTTACCGCCGCCCTGCTGATGGCCAGCGGCTGCAGCTACTTCGGCGTCTACAAGCGCGACATTCCCCAGGGCAACCTGGTGACCGCCGAGATGGTCGAGCAGCTGCGGACGGGCATGACTCGCGATGATGTCGTCTATGTGATGGGCAGCCCGCTGCTGGAGGCGCCCTTCGACGCCAGCCAGTGGGACTACGTCTTCTATCTGGACAAGGCCTACGAGGACACCGAACGCCGCCGCGTGACCCTGACCTTCGACGGCAACCGCCTGGTGGATATCCAGCGCGAGGGCGACCTCGACGAGGCGATCGAGATGCAACAGAGCGAAGGCGGTCCGCTGCCGGAAGGCGGCACCGCTACCCCTCAGGTGACGCCCAACGCGGCACCCGCCGACCAGCGCTGATACCCGCCCGCACGGCCAACCCGACGCCCCGCCGCGCTCCTGTCCGGCGGGGCGTCAGCGTCTGGTGCCGGCCCGCGCCAGACGCGCCGCCTTGGGATCGATGATCAACCCGCGGTAGACCTCGACCCGGTCACCCGCGCGCAGGCGATGGGTCCCGGGCTCGCGAAGGCGCTTGCCGAACAGGCCAAGGTCGGGGTCGCTGAAGGCATCGGCGGGCAGCTCGGGGAAGTGTGACGGCAGATCAGCCAGCGCCACGGCCTCGCGGGCGGTGGTGCCCAGCGGCACCCGCAGGCTGATGATCCGCTGCTTTTCGGGGAGGGCGAAGGCCACCTCGATATCGATCTCGGCCATGCCTCAGCGCCCGTAGAGATCGTTGGCGCGGCGCGTGAAGGAGTCGACCAGCTGCCCGGCGACCTGCTGGAAGAGCTTGCCGAAGGCCATGCCGAGCAGGCGATTGGCGAACTCGAACTCCATCTCCAGGCTCACCTTGCAGGCATCCTCGCCCATCGCCGTGAACAGCCAGCGGCCGCGCAGGCGCTTGAAGGGGCCGCTGACCAGCGACATCTCGATGCGCTCGGGCTCGATCAGGTCGTTGCGGGTCATGATGCTCTGCTCGATGCCGGCCCGCCCCAGGGTCATCTCGCCGATCAGGTGCGACTCGTCGCGCTCCACCAGGCGGGCGCGGCGGCAGCCCGGCAGGAACTCCGGATAGCGCTCGAAATCGTTGACCAGATCGAACATCTCCTGGGGGGTATGCCGCACCATGGCGGTTCGGTTGACCGTTGGCATTGCGCTCCTCGCTGACTTCACGGTGCCCAGGGCGTATCATGGGCCGTCATTTCAGGCCTTGAATGGTACCACGCTTCCCCCCATCTCGGAGGGAGCCGCCACGGGCAAGGACACGATACGAGGTTTCATGGCCAACAAGAAAGCCAAGGGCAAGGGCCCCGGCAGCAACGTCATCGCCTTGAACAAGAAGGCGCGCTTCGAATACCACATCGAAGAGACCTTCGAGGCCGGCCTGGTGCTGGCTGGCTGGGAGGTCAAGAGCCTGCGTGCGGGCAAGGCCCAGCTGACCGACACCTATATCCTGGTCAAGAACGGCGAGGCATGGCTGCTGGGCAGCCATATCCTGCCGCTCAACACCGCCAGCACCCACGAGGTGGCCGACCCCACGCGCACCCGCAAGCTGCTGCTGCACAGGAAGGAGATCGCCAGGATCTTCTCGCGCACCCAGGACAAGGGGCACACCTGCGTGCCGCTCAAGCTCTACTGGAAGGGCAACCGGGTGAAGTGCGAACTGGCGCTGGTGACCGGCAAGAAGCTGCACGACAAGCGCGCCACCGAGAAGGACCGTGACTGGCAGCGCCAGAAGGGACGCATCATGCGGGAACAAAACCGCGCCTGATCTGTCATACCTGCCGACATCCTGTTAGGATGCGAGCTGAGGGGGCGACATGGTTTCGACGCCGGTGACAACCCCTGCGGTGCATGCCGAGAGCGTGATGTATCTCGTAAATCCAACATCACGACTAAATAGTCGCAAACGACGACAACTACGCTCAGGGCGCGCTGGCAGCTTAATAGCCGCTAGCTTCTAGCCCGGCCCCGAAGTGATGTGCCCATTCATCACGGAGGGGATACGAGCCAAGAATGATGGGATCGCGATCGGTAGCGTCCTCATGCCGGTCGTTAAACTTAAGAGGAATCGCGTCGCTGGATCCTGACCGTTGGAGCCAGAGGCGTTAAATCAAAAAACGGAATCTAAGCATGTAGAGCCAATGGGTGCGTGCTGGCGGACGCGGGTTCAATTCCCGCCGCCTCCACCAACCACAGGTTTCAGGAGTTACCAAGAAACGCCAGAAACCGCATGAACAGGGGCCTCCGGGCCCCTTTCTTGTTTCAGGAGTTCCCAGGTCATCCTTTGACATACCCCCAACGATGGGGGTACATCTGGGGGTACATCGTCGAAACCAGAATCTGGTACCCCCAACTCCCCGCAGACCGCATCAGCCGGGGCTTCTGACCCACCCAGCCGTCGCAATGCGGCCCGAGGTGGGGGTACCTGCCAAGCTCGCTGCGAGGTACCCCCATGAGCCGTCAGATCAACAAGCTCTCAGCCACTGCCGTGAAGACGGCGAAGCCCAAGGACAAGACCATCAGGATGGCCGATGGCGGTGGGCTGTATCTGGAGATCCGACCGACTGGCAGCAAGTATTGGCGAATGAAATACCGTTTTGCTGGCAAGGAGAAGCTACTCGCGATCGGCACCTACCCGGACGTAACCCTGGCGGAGGCGCGAAAAGTTCGTGACAGGGCCAAGGAGCAGCTAGCCGAGGACGTGGACCCCAGCATGGCCAAGCAAGTCTCGAGCGCCGGCTCGGACAACAGGTAGCAGCCAACACGTTCCAGCTGGTGGCACAGGAATGGCTGGAGCGGGTCCACCAGCATGACGTCGTGCCGGATCACTACCAGCGTAACCGCCGACGACTCGAGCGCGACGCCTTTCCAGTCCTCGGCAAAAGACCGCTTTCCGAGATCACCGCTGCTGAACTGCTGACCTGCCTGCGCCGCATCGAGGAACGCGGCCATGTTGAGACCGCCCACCGAGTCAAGACGCTTTGCGGCCAGGTCTTCCGCTACGGGATATCGACCGGGCGCGCCGAACGTGATCCGACCCCGGATCTGCGCGGCGCCCTGCGGCCCAGCAAGACCAAGAACCACCCTGCCCTGACCGATCCCAAAGAGGTGGCCGAGCTGCTCCGTGCTATTGATGGCTATGGCGGCCTGCCCGTCACCATTGCCGCTTTGAAACTTGCCCCGCTCGTTTTCACGCGCCCCGGCGAGCTCCGCCATGCGAGGTGGGCTGATATTGACCTTGAGGATGCGACATGGTCCTTCGTAGCCAGCAAAACTGATGAACCACTGATCGTGCCTCTACCCACGCAGGCCGTGGAAATCCTGAGCGATCTCTATGGTCTTACAGGCAGGTCAGAGTTCGTCTTCCCCGGTGCACGCAGCAACAAGAGGCCAATGAGTAATGTGGCATTGAAAGCCGCTCTTGACCGAATGGGTTTCAAGAATAAAATGACAGTTCATGGCTTTCGCGCAATGGCTAGAACCATCCTTGCGGAGAGACTCAACTATCCAGAGAACTACATTGAACAACAGCTTGCACACACAGTGAGAGACACAAATGGTCGAGCCTATAATCGGACACAGTATTTGGAGCAGCGCCGCGAAATGCTTCAATCATGGGCAGACTATCTAGACGCCCTCCGAGGCGTTAACTAAGAAACTTATTTCAATTCTCAAAAGATATACTGACGTGCTCTCGTGGGAGGGGAAGTACTTCCTGTATCATCCGAATATTTTCTGACCACCCCATGTGAAAAAACTCCTTGGCAGCCAGACTATATTTCAAGGCTTACCCTCCATTATCTTGCCCCTTGAACCGTGTCACTAACACCAATCCGGACTAACCCGAACAGGCTGATGAGCTTTACATTATTCTTATTTAAATCTAGGCGGCACCCTCCAGCATCACGGATAGCGTATTGGCCCGCCAGTTTGGCATCTCCACCGCCACTATCCTGCATTGGCGGTGCCGTTAATCAGCCAATTCGAACAACTCATCGTAACAGGACGCCCGTTTCGCGGACGTGTTGCCGTCTCTGGATATCGGTCTACCTACCCCGACGGGCTTCCTCCTAAGAACACCGACCTGCGCCCCACTCCGATAGAAAACTCCACAAGCGCACTGGCGACTTAGGACCCGTCCCCTTTCCAATGCCAGTGCCATCCAGACGCGTTCCACCGCGTTCCAGCCGAGGCTCCACTGCGTTCCAGCCGGGAGGATCCACTGCGTTCCAACCGACGTTCCACCGCGTTCCAACCGACATTCCACCGCGTTCCAACCGACATTCCACCGCGTTCCAACCGACGTTCCAGCCGAAGTTACACCTCGTTCCACCGCTACAGCTCGCATTACACAAGCGACAACCGGTGGCACCCTGGCACAGTCGTTGGAACAGCCGGTGACGCCCTAACGCAGCCGTTGGTTGCTCGGCACAGGGCCTCGAGTTCCGCCGCGGAGATCGGCGGGTCCATTGAGCGAACAGCTGCCAGTTAAGCAAGGGCGAATGACGCGCCCGAAGGAGTGCTGAAGAGACCTCACTGAGAATGCGCACTGGTCGCCCCCTTTCGCGTCAGAACCCATGCAACGCGACAAGGGGCAAGCCTGCTACCCAATCGCCCCCTGCCTCCATGCTCCAACAAAATGCTAGCCAGTAGGCCCGCCCCACCTCAGCGCCCCGCCCCTACCCTATGCGATAAGATACTTTTCACAGGGTTAAGGGGTTAGTCCAATTCTGTAATGTGTCTAACCCCAACACAGGACTAACCCCAAGGGCACAGGGTTAACCCCAAAGAGGGTGGGTCCCCATGCTAGGATGACCACCATCGTGACCAGCGAAGGAGAGGCCATGCCCACCTACCAGTTCGTCCGCATCAAGGATACCCCGGGGTGCAGCCAGCAAGAAGGGGCACCCTGCCCTCGGTACTCGCCGAGGGAAGGCGTGAGGCCGAGTCACTCCCGGCACGTGGACGCCCCCTCGATCGAGGTCACCCCTGTCGATGCCGGGTGGAACTCGATCAGGGAGTACCAGGCGTGGATTGAAACGACCATGACTAACTCGGTGGATCTGCTGAATACCCAAGGAGGGAAGATCGTTGAGCGAAAGATTCGCTCTGATGCGCCAGCACTAGGCACTGTTATTGCGAGTCTCCCCAGTGAAACGAAAGACACGCCCAGGGAGACAATCAGCCGCTTCCGCCAAGAGTGCATCGACTGGTTTAAGGACTATCTCGACAAAGTGGGGATGCGCCTCAACTACTGTGTCCTCCACCTGGACGAGAAGTCCCCCCACTTGCACCTGTGGTTTATCCCGGGGCGTGAAATGCTCTCTCGCAGGGGGTGGAAGATGGGCAAGGTTACCAACCCATCACTTCCCGAGAAGGAAAACATGCGTCGCTCGTTCTTTCGCGAGAACGGCAATCGCCACTTCCGCTACTTCTAGGTTTCGGATTAACAGTATCGCATAGAATAATCACTGTGCTTGTATATTAACAAAGGCAACGGCAACACCGGCCCATCAGTTAACACGACCATCCGGATTCCGCAAAAATTAAAAAAATGCCAATACATCAAGATTATTTTCTCCGGCATATTCCTGACAAAGGAATCATCCTTCAATGTAGGTAAGGTTTGTCTCCCAGCTTCTACTGCTGACCTTAATGGCGGCCTTAACGCCCTCCTCATCGCCTGCCTGAAAAGCGTCATAGATCGCCCCAGACCTTCAGTGCCACCTCGGGCTGCGTCTGCATGGACGTTTCCAGGGCGGCTTCGATCAACTGGATCAGGGTTTCTCCCACGCGAATGGTCATCGGGTTGTGGGTGGCCTGGAGAATCGCGCGATGGAAAGCGACATCGTGTCGTGCCGTCTGCTCGCCGTTGTCGATCGCCGAAGCCATGGCATCGATGGCTTGTTGTATACGCATGTGGTCTTCCGGCCAGGCATTGTGCATGGCCTGCAGGGTGTAGGCGGGCTCGAACATCTTGCGGAACTCGAGGACATCCCGGGTCATGCCCCTGGCCAGAATCATGCCGAACGCCATCGGATCCACTCAGAGGGTCGCCCGGTTCCCGGCGGATCATGGTGCCCCGCCCCCGCTTGACCTCCACGATGCCGATGGCCTGGAGCATCTTGATGGCCTCGCGGACGCTCGACTTGCCGATGCCCAGGCTCTGGGTCAACTCGGTTTCCGAGGGCAGGTAGTCACCAGGTTTTAGCTCCCTGAATCAGGGCGCCTTGATACGCTCCAGCAGCTGCAGTGCGACGGAGCTGCGGTCGATCGAACTGCTGAAGCTCTCCATGGAGCTAGGTGACAGTGCGGGCTGGCGTTTCAGGCTCATGCGGGACTCTCTTGGTGGCGTGCCGTATCTGAAAGAGTCTTTTTGCCAATCGGTTGAGGCAATTGGCAGGCGCCTTTCGATGGCTTGTTCTTGACGTCCTGTCATTTCTTGCTTGCAGACGGCTCAAAAATGAGCCTAGCATGACCTCACACAACAGACATCAGATGTCTGAACACTGAAACGGCATCGCGCAGCTTCATCGCGTATGTTCGACACGGTGACAATAATGACAAGAAACAGAGTTGTAGTGATTACCACAGGCGGCACCATTGCCAGCAGCCTCGATGCTTCCGGTCGTAACCGGTCGGGAGCGCTGCAGGGGGAAGAGCTGATGCGCCGCGTCTCGCTGCCTCCAGAGGCAGGCATCGATGTCGACGTCCGCTCCGTCCTCCAGAAGCCCAGCAACGCCATCACCCTCGATGACCTTATGCGCCTGCGCCAGGAGTGTCTGGCGCTGGCTGCGTCTTCCGGCGTAACCGGGACTCGTCGTCACCCACGGCACCGATACACTCGAGGAAACGGCGTATTTCCTCGACCTTGTGCTGCCCGGCTCGCCTACAGTGGTCCTGACCGGCTCCCAGCGTGCGCCTCATGAATCCGGCACGGATGCCTCGCAATACGCCGATGCCATCCAGGTCGCGGCCAGCGACAAGGCTCGGGACCTCGGGGCCCTGCTGGTGTTCAACCAGTCGATCTTCCCTGCCAGGCAGGTGCGCAAGGTCAGCAGTTTCCAGGTCAACGGCTTTGCCGCCCCGGAGACGGGGCCGATCGGTTACATCGACGGGTTACGTGTCTGCGTGGCCATGCGGCCTGTTCGCCACCAGACAGTGGCTCTGCAACCCGACACCACCTTGCCTCGGGTCGACATCCTGCCCGCCTACCTGGATGCCCCACCGGACCTGCTTGAATTCGCCGTCGAGGCGGGAGCCGCGGGGCTCGTGATCGACGGACTGGGACGTGGTCACGTCCCGCCCAGTTGGCTCGATGCCTTGCAGCGTATCACCCAGCGAGGCATTCCCGTCGCGATCGTCAGCAGCTGCCAGACCGGGCCGGTCCATGCCAGCTACGAATTCCCGGGAGCCTGGCGAGCCTCGAGGCCGCCGGCGTCATCGCGATACACGATCTAACCGCCCGCAAGGCGTTCGCCCTGTCGGTCCTCCTTGCTGCCTCCGGGGAGCATGAGGTCGCCACACGGCTGAGAACCCTGACGGCCTGAGCATGGCCGGCAACATGCTCCGCCTGCCAGCGTCAGGCTGAAAGGGCCCGCACCCAGTGCGGGTGGCACCATCCGGTGTCTGGTATCACGCAATGCTGCACATCAATAACTCAACAAGGTGCTGACAATGAAGAGCAAACTGACCAAGGTGTCACTGGCAGCGGCCATCGCGGCTGCATCCTTCGGCATGACCCAGGCGCAGGCCGCCGACTACACCTTCAGCTTCGCCCATGTCCTGATCGAGGGATACCCCAACGGCCAGGCAGCACTTCGCTTCAAGGAAGAGGTGGAAGAGAAGTCCGACGGACGCATACAGATCGACGTCCCGCCTGCGGCTCAGGTCGGTGGTGACGTGGAAATCATCGAGCAGATCCAGATGGGCCTGGTCGATATCGGCATTCCGCCGACCGCCACACTCGGTAACTTCGAACCGCGCATGCAGATCCTAGACCTGCCCTTCCTGATCGCTGACTACGACACCATGGTCAAGGTGCTTGATGGTGACGTGGGTCGCGAGATCCTGGATACCCTGAATGACGACAATATGTACGGAGTCAACTTCTGGGGTGCTGGCTTCCGCCACATGACCAACAACGTCCGCCCCATCCATGGCCCCGAGGACCTGGGAAGCGATCCGCACGTGCGCACCATGCAGGCGCCAATCATCATCTCCACCTACGAGAACCTGGATGCCAACGCCACGGCCATGGCGTTTACCGAGGTCTATAACGGCCTGCAGCAGGGCGTGGTGGAAGGCCAGGAGAACCCGCTGGCCAACATCTACACCATGCGCTTCCACGAGGTGCAGGATTACCTCTCCCTGACTAACCACGCCTATCACGCCTATGCCGCGGTCATCAATCAGGATTCCCGGGAGTCTCCGCCTGAGGACCTTCAGCAGATCATGCTCGGAAGCCTTCGACAATGGTCGCGATACATCTCGTCAGCTGACCCTAGATGACGAGGGCAGGATCCTGGAGGAGATCGAGGACGAGATCGCCATCAACGAGATCACTCCCGAGGCACGCGAGGCCTTTATCGAGGCCAGCCTGCCGGTCCATGCGGAGTATGAAGAGATCGTCACCACCGACCTTCTGCACAAGGTCT
The DNA here is from genome assembly GCA_018401555.1 of Halomonas sp. GTDB lineage: Bacteria > Pseudomonadota > Gammaproteobacteria > Pseudomonadales > Halomonadaceae > Halomonas. The sequence continues at coordinate 45,945 of JAGYKP010000085.1, read as the reverse complement.
ACGACGAGGTTGGCATCGAATACTGAGGTAGGCACACCATGTTCAAGGCGCTCAATACCTTTATTGATCGCCTGGAGAGTGTGGCAATGGTCGCGTTCATGTCGATCGCGACCATTATCACTGCCATCCAGGTTGTCTCATCGATACGGGTTCAACAGTTCGCTCTTCTGGGCAGAAGAAGTTGTCATCTACTCCATCATCTGCATGAGCTTCGTCGGCGCCAGTATGGGGGTTCGCTACGGCTCGCATATCTCGGTGGATGTGCTGAATGCCATCGCCCCACCCGCGATCAATCGCTGGCTGCATATCGTCGCTGCCTTGCTGGGGATCGCCTTCGCCGGGTTTATGGTCTTCTACGGCTTCTACCTGTTCTTCAATACCCTGGGGCGAGGACAGCTGACGGCGGCTCTTCGCTTGCCGATGGCTCGGTTCTACCCCTGCGATCGGTCTGTCCGGCATCCTGCTGATCCTGAGATATATCCGGGTCATCTACCTGGCGTGGGTAAAGCCACCGGTGAGTCATGCCGAGGAGTTGGCGGCCGAAGCCGACAAGCTCGCGTGACCCGATTCGAACAATAACCGGAGATCCCCATGATAACGGCACTCCTGCCTGCCTCTTCGCTGTGCTGCTGCTGGGTCTGCCGATCTTTGCCGCCCTGGCATTCTCGGTATTCATCGCCATCGAATTCTTCGGCAGCACCAGCTCCTGTCATCGTGCCGATGCGGATGTTCACCGGCATGAACAACTTCTCGCTGATGGCCATCCCCTTCTTCATCTTGGCCGCGGAGCTGATGCGCATCGGCGGGCTGTCGGACCGACTGATCAACCTGGCCAGGCGTTGGTGGGCTGGGTGCCAGGGGGTTGGCCGCAGCCACCGTGCTGTCCTGCCTCTTCTTCGGTTCCATCTCGGGATCGAGTCCTGCCACTGTGGTGGCCATCGGCACCATCATGTTCCTGGCCCTGGTGGCCGCCGGCTATAGCAAGCGCTTCGCCATCGGCCTGATCGCGACGGCCGGCACGCTGGGGCCGATCGTTCCCCCCAGCATCGCCCTGATCATCTACGGCTCGGTGACGGGCACCTTCCGTAGGTCGGGCTGTTTGCAGCCTGGCCTGCTGCCTGCCATCCTGATTGCCTCCCTGCTGATCGCCTATTGCATCGTCTATGCCTCCTTCAAGGGATACGAGCGCGCGCCCTTCCCGACCCTTGCCGAGATCGGTGCCGCGTTCAAGCAGGCAGCCTGGGGGCTAGGGCTGCCCTTCATCCTCCGGGTGGCATCTACAGCGGCGTCTTCACGCCCACTGAGTCGGCGGCCGTGGCATGCGTCTATGGGCTTTTCGTGGGGGCCGTGGTCTATCGCACCATCCAGATACCCGAGCTGATCAGCACGCTGCGAAGCTCGGGGCTGACATCGGCAACCCTGCTGCTGATCACTGCCGGTGCCTCGGCATTCTCCCTGGCTGCTGGCGATCACCGGGACACCGCAACAGCTTGCCAGTCAGGTCTTGTCGCTGACTGATGACCCGATCCAGGTCATGGCGCTGTTCAATGTGGTGATGATCATCGCCGGCTTCTTCCTCGACAGCGCCTCGGCCATCATCGTGTTGTCACCGCTCCTGCAACCGATCGCCGCCCAGGTGGGGGTCGACCCGGTCCACTTCGGCGTCATCACCTTGGTCAACTTCTCGGTGGGCATGATCACCCCGCCGGTGGGCCTCAACCTCTTCGTCGCCATGGCACTATCTCCGGGTGATGTCGCTCCAGGAGGTGTTCAAGGCTCCGCCTCGCCCCTGATCGGCCTGATGCTGCCGGGCCCTGATCACCATTACCTGCTGCGCCCCGGGATCAGTACCTGGCCGCCAAGCCGCTGGGATCTACTGAGGGGAGGTGGATCCACAGCCGCTGAAATCGACGCTTGGCGAACAGCTGGATGGGGCGAGCGCTTCTGGTCCGACTTCATGGACCAGGCGCGCTTCGCGCCCTCGAAGGCGGCGGCCTGCGTTTCGCCTGACCCTGGGGGCCGCGGATACCGGGGCTCGGCTGTGGTTGGATGGAACAAGGCGTGAGGCGCCTTCGGGTTGCACCTACACCCACTACGATGCCTCCTAGGGCAACGTCTTCATTGCGCCGTGAGGGGCAGGACCCAGGCCTCGCCCCGCTGGTGATCGGGAAGCGCCACCTCTCGGACAGCCAGCCGCCCTGTGCAGGTGCCTGCTGACGGTACCCCCCGAGTGGTGGCGGGACTGGCAAGAAGCTACGGCACACTGTCGGAGCTGGGGATTGCCCCACAGCAGTGCCGGTCGAGGTGGTCTCCTGGACCAATGGTCGAGGAAGGCGCCCGCTTCTGCCCCCGTGCAGGCCGGCTCCTCGTGGTTTGCTGGACTTGGGCGTGCGATATCGAGACCATCCTGGCTGCCCAGTGACGATGAGGGGATTACTCTTCGCGGCGGCGCTGGCAGACTGCCCCGCGCAGCTGGAAGCGCATGGTGCAGGGTTCCGGGCCCGAGCCGGTAGTGCCTCATGCCTTCCTGGAACTGCATATCGAGCAGGGACCGGTGCTGGAAGAGAAAGTGGGTGCCGGTGCGTGCCGTGACGGGTGGTATCCAGGGGTCAACTGGTGTGCAGGTTGAGGCTGCAATCCGCCGTGCTAATCATGCCGGCACCACCCCAACGGCATCGCGACGGGATGCCTTCATGGGCGCCCACGCTCTGGTCGACGCCTTGAAGGAGCTCACCGGCCGCCCATGACGACTCAGTGTCCGGTTCACCACTCGGCAGGCGTTCGCGCTGTCGCCCAACCCGGTGAACACCATCCCCAGCAGGCCCGCTTCCATCGACTGTCACCCCGACGCCGAGGTGCTGGAGGGCCTGATCTCGCATTCCGGCACCTGCACAAAAGACGTGGGCTTCGGCTGCTCAGCGCCTGAGGCGACCCCAAGGTGGCACCGGTAGCCTCTCGATGACCGCCTGGTCGCGGCCCTCGACGAGGCCGTCATGGCTCGGTGCACGTCCGCAGGCCCCGAGACTGGTCTCCGGGGCCTTCCACGACTCCATCCATCTGGCCCAGCTCTGCCCCACGGCAATGCTCTTCACCCCCTGCCGGGCAGGCATCAGCCACCACCCCGATGAACACATCGAACGTGCCGACGCCGAGGTGGCCGTCCGCACCCTCGCCGACGCCGTCGAGCGGCTGCTTAACGAAGAGGAAACCTTGCGATGAACCAGTCTCTTGCCGACGCCGTGGCGGCACAGGGCCTCACCTTTGCCCGCCATCCCGCAGCCCCCGCGGTGTCTTCTCCTGCCATGGTCCCGGCTTGGCAACCAGCTGTTCCTCGGCCGGTCAGATCGCTGCGAACGGGACGGGGAGGTCCTCTATCCCGGCAAGGTGGGGGCAGAGTTCGATCTCAGAGACCGGAAAGCTGGCTGCCCAGGCCTGCGGCGCCTCAACCTGCTGGCCGAACTCAGCGATGCGGTGGATGGCGACATGAGTCGGGTCGTCCAGCTGCAAGTGCGCATGAACGGCATTCGTCGTCAACGTGGCGCCGGGGTTCCACGACGTGCCGCTGGTGATCAATGGGGCCTCGGAGCTCTTCATCGCCCTGTTCGGTGACAACGGACGCCATGCCCGCATCGTGGCCATCGGTGTCGCCACCCTGCTCCGGCAACGCCCTGCCGTCGAGGTCGAATCGATCTTCGAGATTCGTGACTGATCACAAGGAAGCACACCATGACCGTCTCTCCTCAAGCAGCTGCTTCGCGAACAGTATGCCGGGCTACGTAACGGCACTCCCGACTGCCACCGCGCTGGCCGAGGGGCCTCCCTTGGTGGCCCACCGGGCTCGCGGCGAACATGACCATGTCGCTACCTGGACCTGGAACGGCGAGGCCGCACTGGGCTTCGCCCAGGCCACTCGATGCGGTAATCCGGCCAGGGCGGGGACGCCGGCGCTCCCTGATGGGCATCCCGGTCTCCATCAAGGACATCTATGCGGTGCCGGGCCTGCCGACCTATGCCGGGTCGTCGCAACGGCTTCCCCCAGCAGTGGGAGCAGCCCGGCCCCATGGTCGCCGCTCTGCTCCCCGCCTGCGCAGCTGCCTCCAGTGTCAGCGGGCAAGACCATGCCAGTGGAGTTTCTGCCTTCGGCGGCCTCGGCACCAATGCCCATTGGGGGCACCACGGAACCCCCGGGATACCCAGGCCCATCGCACGCCCGGGGGTTCCAGTGGTGCAGGCGTCTCGCTGGCGACAGGTACCGCGAGTCTTGCTCTTGGCACCGACAACGCCGGGTCGGTACGCATCCCTGCCGCCATGACTGGAGTGGCAGGGCCCGCGACCACCGCCGGCCGCTGGTCGACACCGTCGATTGTGCCGCTCTCCAGCACCCTGGATACCCCGGGACCGGCCCACCGCGCAGATGACCTGGCCTTCGCCTTCGACGCCCTCGATGGCGCCTTGACGCGTTGCAACGATCGTGTTCCTGCCCCGCCGGCGTTGGCCGACCTGACCTTCGGTGTGCCCAGCGCCTTCTTCTGGGACGACGCGTTCGGGGATCGCCGAGACCGTGGAAGCCGCCATCCGCCGCCTCGAGACCGCTGGGGCGCGCGTGGTCACCCTGGATCTGCCCCACACCGACGAGGCCTACACACTGTTCCAGCAAGGGGGGCTGGCCGCGGCCGAATTGGCTGCCTTCCTCAAGACCGAACTCCCAGAGATGATCGAGGCGTTGGACCCCAATGTCGCCGCCAGGGTCAAGGCCGCCGACGACATGCCGGCATAAATATATCCGCCGCTGCGGTGTCATCAATAGCCTCTATGCCGCAGCCGCGACACGGCTGACCGATGTGGACGCCCTGCTCACTCTTCACCGTGGCGATCACGCCGCCCACTTGAGAGCCTGCTCCCCGAGGAGCCTACGCCAGGGCCAACATGCAGGCGCTGCGCAACACCGTGATCGCCAACTTCATGGGGCTGTGCGGCCTGACCCTGCCGGTAGCACAGTGCCGGCATGCCGGTCGGCGCCTGCAGGTGCTCGCAGGCCCCTGGCAGGACGCTCCGGGTTGCTGGCCATCGGCCAGGCCATATCGAGGAGCACCCGTACCGGTTCGCGCCCTGCTCGGTGAGCCGCCGACGCCCTGATCCCCTGTTGACCAGGGCTCCCAGCCCCTCTTGTCCCTCGCAAGCCTGTCAGGAGTTCTACGCAGATGACCGACTGGAACCGGATGACCCTGGCCCGCTTTCGCCGCGGGCTGAGCACAGGCGAGTTCGCGCCACTGGACTGGTGGGAAGGCCTGCCGCAAGCGTATCGATAGTCTGGATGCGAACCTACATGCCTGGGAGTGCCTGGCCCCCGAGCTCGTCATCACCCACCGTGACGGTGGTCCATCGGCCCGGCCCCTCGATGGGGTGCCGGTCGGCATCAAGGGACATCATCGACACGGTCCAGTTACCACCACCTGGGGCACCCAGGGTTACCATCGCGCGTCGAAGCCGCCGACATGGATGCGGCCATCGTCACCCAGCTTTCGCGCCTCGGGGCCCTGGCCATGGGCAAGACGGTGTCGACCGAGTACGCCTATTTTCAGCCAAACAGGACGTGCAACCCCATGATCCGTCAGTGAACTCCCGGCGGCTCTTCCAGCGGGTCGGCTGCCGCCGTCGCCACCGGCATGGTACCGGTGGCGCTGGGTACCCAGACGGTAGGCAGCATCATCCGTCCGGCCAGCTACTGTGGCGGGTGGGGTTCAAGCCTACCCATGGCACCTTGAGCGTCGCCGGCGTGAAGGCCCTGGCCCCCTCGCTGGACACCCTTGGCTGGTTCACGCGGCACTTGGAGGACACCTGCACGCTGTTCAGCGAACTGACCAGCAGTGGAATGACTGCGCCTCTCGAAAGCCGGATGGCATACGCCGTCATTCCCTGCCGTGTGCCTCCGGTCTGCAGTCGCCGTCACCGAGGTGAGTGCCGCCTGGATGATGCCGCCGCCAGAATGGCGTCGCTTGGCGCCCAACTCTCTCATGTTGATCTGGGCAACGCATTCGATGCCCTGGTGACCTACCAGCAGACCATCCTGGCCTACGAGGCCGCTCGCGCTCTAGCCAGCGAGCACGAACGCTTCGCCGCCTCGATGAGCCAGGCCCTGCTCGGACTGCTGGACGAAGGACAGGCCATTCCCCTGACGTGTTACTGGCAAGCGCGACAAGCCACCGAAGAAGCCCGGCGTACGCTGTCACTGCACCTCGCCGAGCGCTTGATGTGCTCCTCGCTCCCAGAAGCTCCACGGGTGTGGCCCCGCAGGGCCACCACAGCACCGGTGATCCGATCTATTCGAGAGCCTGACACTGCCAGTTCCCTGCGGAACCTCGCCACTTTACAGGACACCCGAAAGGCTACCTGTAGGCGTCCAAATCATTGCTGACCGATATCAGGGATCGGAGACTCTTAAGTATCGTCAGTTTCTATGCAGTGAATCACTCTCCATAGATTCACTGCTCATTAATTGAGAGCCTAAGGTTCAGCTCAGAGTTTGACGCCATCGGCGTCATCCAAAAAGCCAGCTAGCTTGGCGCCAGAACGTACCAGCTCACCGGGCGATACAATTTTTTAGCTGTCGCCGCAAATTCCCGAATTTGACCCCTGTATTAGAGGTGAGACCAAAACTCGCCAACACCAGGAGGTCACATGACCCAGCTCATTCGTAAACCCGTCGTTCTCCAGCGTTGCGGCATCAGCCAAAGCTCGCTGTACCGGCAAATCAAGGAAGGGAGCTTCCCAAGCCCTGTCCTCATTTCAGAACGCTGCGTCGCCTGGGTAGAGCACGAGGTGGATGCGTGGATGGAGGCAAAGCGGCGCAACCGATAACCCCTGCCTCCAGCCATTCAGGATCAGAACCAACTCAGCATGGGGATATTCTCCCCGCATGGTCCGAAGCCAGCACCCTTCTCCTTCAGGAGCTGGGAGAAGGGTGCTGGCTCCGGTGAAGTGAAAAGGCGATCAATCACAGCTTCAGCGTCGCTATATGTGCGATGAAACGCCGGGAGAAGGCCATGTCCTGCTCCCAGCGCGCGGCAGTTGTCGATGCCGAGGCTGCGCTACCGAAGGCAACACCGGCAGTATCGGGTACAGAATCGCGGGCTGCCCCGGGCTCTTCTGCCGCCTCCTGCTCCCCCTTCGAGCTGCTGCGACCTGATTCTGGTCCGTCCGCTTCAGTTGGGACTACCGACACCAGAGCTTTTTCCTCCGGCAGGTCATCCGCGATCCGGTGTGCATAGCGCCGCAGAATTGGTTCATTGATCACCACCAGGTGGCAATCTGGATCCTGCTCCCCCATGCGGCGGATGATGCGCCCGAGCACCTGGCGAAAGTGCTGCTCGGTACGCACATGGCTCAGGTAGCAGCACACACGCAGTCGCGGAATGTCGACACCCTCACTGATCATCCCCACCGACACGACCCAAGCCTGAGCGGACTCGCGAAATGCCTGCAGTCTGCTATGAGCATGGGGAGTCTGACTGGTCACCAGACACGCATCCTCGCCTCGGTCGCCCAACCACTCGGCAATGTCCTCGGCATGCTCGATGTCTGACGCCACCACCAGCCCTCCCGCTGCCGGCTGTATGCGACGCAACTCGGACAGTCTGGCGATACCCCGCTCGAGCACGTGCGCCATGGGAGCCTCATGGCGTAGCAAGTCCCCATAGCCTACCCACGCGCCCCGAAGCAGACGCGGAATGCTGGTGAACTGTTTCTGCTTCTTCAGCTTCCTGCTCCGTGGATCGGTCACAGTGAGCGAGATACGCCGATTGTCCACCAGTTGGATCAGCGGCATGCGACACACCCCATCGCGTACCGCTTGTTGCAGGGTGTATACGAAATCCGGCACCAGACGCTGCTGTAGCGCCGTCTCACCGCTCTCACTCTCCTGGGTACCCTGCGGCAAGTCCAGGTACCGCAATAGCGGCAGGCAGCTGCCATCGGTACGCCAAGGTGTCCCCGACAGGGCCAGAGTCAGGGCCATGTTGCGCTCCAGGAGCAACAGCGCTTGGCCCCATTCATTCGCCCCCTTCTGGGTTCCGGGCAATCGCCCGGCATGATGGCTCTCATCCCAGATCAGCAGCACCCGGAACTGTCTACCCAACTGCTGCAGCGACTGCAGGCGTGAACGCAGTGACTGATAGGTGTAGCAACCACCCCGCGCGCCCAACTGACCGTCCATGGCCAGTCCCGTCACCTCGGACAGTGTCTGCTCGGCACGGCTCACTACGTCCCGGCTCGGCCCTAGGTAGAGAACGAAGTCGACATCTCCCCGTTCCAGTAGCAGGCCGGCTAGCACCGCGGCCATCAGCATCTTGCCAGCCCCTGGCGTCGCCTGGCACAGGAAATGCGGCCGCGTGGGCGACAGCTGCTGCATGGCCTTGTCCACACAGCGCTGCTGCCACTCACGCAGCAGAGGGTAGTGTAGAGAGTGAGTAGATGGCGAAGTATCAGGGAGCTTCATTTCTCACCTCCTGCCTGAGCCAGCCGCTGTCGCACCTCGGCATAGGCCCTCAGCTTTTCGCTAAGAGCCCTCGCCTGAGCTTTCTCCTGATCAAAGAGCGGGGTGATGTCATTTCTTGTGTTTGGGTACTTCGCAGCGATCTCCTGGAACGCCTGCAGGCGGTGGTCACTCGCTTCCATCTGCTCACGCAGCGCTTCACAGTCCTGCTCTAGCCTGAGATCCAACTCGCCATGGGCATGTCCATCGCCCTCTCCAGTCGTGTCAGAGTCATCCTGGTCGGTATCAGCGGGAAATGCCGGCGTCGCCTGGTACAAAACACGACGCGCACCAACCTTTCCTACTCGCTCCACCCAACCGAGCTGTTCATAGCGTGTCACCTGCCCGCGCACGTAATAGCGCAGCGTTTGCAGGCCGAAGTCGGACAGCTCGGGGTGGGCAAACAACTCATCGCGAAGCCCACACTGCGTGAAGGTTTCGCCACCAACGGCCTTCTGCTGCAGCAAGGCACGTAGCGGCGCAGCGGCCAGGGGATGAATCGATCGACGGCTCATGACACCACCTCCCGGTCCTGCGCCGCGGACGCGACAATGGACTCAAGCTGGCGGGCCTTGTGCATGTGGTGTTCATAGCGCTGATAGCGCACACGCAGGCTGCTGTCGGAGAAGAGAGCGGCGCGCGCCATGGCGCGATGGGCCGCCGCGCGTGAGGCAGCACTAAGTGACCTCAGACGGGAAAGACGAGTTGTCATTGGCATGACTCCTTTGGTTCAGAGTCACCCCCGGTTGCGACCAAACAACGAATGGAGGCGACTGCACGCAGGTTGGCCGACCGGCACCAAAGGAAACCGGCAACCCCGAAGGGTTCCCACGCACAGCCGCCATAACTGACGAGCACAAAAAAACGCCGTCAACATGGGCGCTGGTGCGCCTTTGGTATTTCGACCGGCCAAGGTCGGCTGGGCATATGGCCCCAGCAACTTCAAAGTACCTCGCAGATGCAGTTCTGTAAACCCAGTCCAGGGCTATCGCAGTAGAGAATCACCTCCACTGGGCATTTGACGTCACCATGCAGGAAGACCCGAGTCGCCACCGCCGAGACCATGGTCCTGAAAACCTAGCCACGCTGCGCCGACTGACGTTCAGCGTGGCCAAGTTAGAGCCTTCCAAAGGGGCCATGAACGGGTAAGCGAAAGCAGACAGGCTGGAATGAGGACTACTTGCTGAACCTCAATCGCCAGTTCGCTCAACTGCGATAGCCCTGACAGGCATTCGGCTCAGGTCGGGGTGTCGATTGTTACCTGGGTTGCCAGAACCTTGTGCAGGAAATCTCGTGTCCGGGGATCCTGTGGTGAGCTGAAGAGCTGGTCGGGGGCCCCTGTTCGACGATTCGCCCCCCTCCATGAAGATTACCCGGTCCGCGACGTCCCGGGCGAAGCTCATCTCGTGAGTGACGACCAGCATGGTCTGGCGTTCGCGCGCCAGCTGCTTCATCAGGTTCAGAACCTCCTCGACCCATTCCGGATCCAGCGAGGAGGTCGGTTCGTCGAACAGGATCACCTCGGCCTGGGCCGCCATGGCACGGCCGATGCCGACTCGCTGCTGCTGTCCACCTGACAGGGAGGCGGGGTAAGCATCGGCCTTGTCGGCCAGGCCGATGCGCTCCAGGATCTCCCTGGCCCGCGCATGCGCCTTCTCCTTCGGCCAGCGATTGACCACGATCAGTCCCTCGGCGATGTTCTCCAGCGCCGTCTTGTTGGCGAACAACGCGTAGTTCTGGAAAACGAAGGCCGTGCGCCGCCGGGCGGTCAGGATGTCAGCACGGCTGGCTCGGGTGACGTCCACGTCCAGATCGCCGATGGTCAGCCGTCCGGCATCCGGGCGCTCGAGGAAGTTCAGGCAGCGCAGCAGTGTGGACTTGCCGGTCCCCGAGGGGCCAATGACAACGATGATCTCGCCCTGCTCGATAGCCAGGTCGATGCCGTCGAGCACGGCGGTTCCTCCGAAGCGCTTGACGAGTCCAGTTACCTTGATCATCGGCGATACGCCTCGTTGAGTCGGATTTCCAGGCGCCGCTGGAACCAGGCCAGCAGCTCGACGATGACCCAGTAGAAGATCGCCACCGTGATGAAGGCCTCAAAGTAGAGGAAGCTACCGGCGGCCTCCTTCTGGGTGGCGCCCATCAGCTCGGTGACCCCCAGGGTGAAGGCCAGGGAGGTCGCCTTGATCATGTCGATGAAGTAGTTCATCAGCGTGGGCACCGCCACGCGTGTGGCCTGGGGCAGCACAATGCGACGCATCAGCTGGCCATTGGTCATGCCGATGGAGAGGGCCGCCTCCGTCTGGCTGCGGTCGACCCCCACGATGGCGGCGCGGATCGATTCCGCCATGTAGGCCGAGAAGTGCAGGGTCAAGCCCATGATGGTGGCGGTAATGCCGTTGATCTGGGTCAGGAAGGCCAGCAGCTGGGGCAAGCCGTAGTAGAACAGGAACAGCTGCACCAGCAGTGGTGTGCCGCGAAAGAAGGAGATGAACAGCAGGGTGGCGGCGTTGAGGCCCGGGATGCGCAGCACGCGGATCACTGCCAGGCCGCAGGCCAGCACCAGCGCCAGCGCCATCCCCACGGCAGCCATCTGCAGGGTCAGCGGCAGGTAGCGCAGCAGGATGGGCACCAGCCCCAGCATGTAGTCGACGTCGAGTACTTGCATGGAAGCGGCTCAGTGCCTCAGCGGCGAGTGATGTCGGTGCCGAACCACTCTTCCGAGATGGCCGCGAGCTCACCCGATTCACGCAGGCTGGTCAGGGCGGCGTTCACCCGGTCACGCAAGGCTCGGTCCTCTTCGGTGTCACGGAACGGCAGGGCGTTGCGGATCTCGGAGAAGGGCTGGCCGGCCAGTGCCAGGGGCAGCGGTTTCTCCTTGATGACCTGGCTGGCACTCACCCGGTCCATGACGAAAGCGTCGACACGTCCCAGGGCGGTATCCTGTTCGATGTTGCTCTCGTAGGTGCGGATGTCTATCTCGTCGGCGTAGGGCAGTTCGCGCAGCAGCTCCTCGTAGTTGGAGCCGAGGTTGACGGCGACTGTCTTGCCTTTCAGGTCCTCGACGCTCTGGATCTCCTCGTTGCCTTCCCGGACCACAACCTGGGCGCCGTCGTAGACGTAGGGCTCGGTAAAGACGTACTTCGCGGTGCGTTCTTCGGTGATGGTGATCTGGTTGGCGATGGTATCGATTCCGGCCGGACTCGAGCATGCCGAATAGCCCCGAGAAGTTTGCCGTGACGAACTCGACCTCGCTATCCATCTCCTCGGCCACTGCCTCCATCACGTCGACCTCGAAGCCCTGAAGCTTGTCCTGCTCAACGAAGGTGAAGGGGAAATAGCCGCCAGACATGCCGACCTTGATGGTGTGCTCATCGGCCTGGGTCAGGCCGCCAGCGGTCATCAGGCCTGCGGCCATGGCGGTAAGGGCTAAGCGCTTGAGCATGGGTAGCTCCTGTATATCTGCTGAAGTCAGGGAAGAGATCGCGACGTCTGTGTCGCTGCTGGATACACATTAAAGAATAAGAAGGCGTTTTTACAATAGCCTTTGGTTATTTAAGCTGCTGTCTCTGCCGGTCCTCGCGTGCCGGAGCTCTGAGCCCTGTTGCCGGGAAAGCGTGAGCGGTGCTTCCATCTGCTATAGCCCTGCCCGGTCCAGTCGGCCCCGGTCGAGCTTCAGGCCGCTCAGCCAATCGGGGATAGGCTTAATGTAGCCCATTCGGAGACCGGTGCGATGCTTCGGTAGTCCCCCGTCAGGTAGCTGCATCGGCGGACAGCGGAAGGCGAATGAAAAAATTCCCGATGCCATCGCAAATCCAACCAAATTGACCCCTGTATTAAGGATGCAACACCGAACATGCATCCCAAGGAGGTTGAAAATGAGTCATTGGATTTTCCTGCGTCGCCATGAGGTTCTGAAGCGTTGCGCTATCAGCAACACCACCCTGCACCGCCTGATCACCGACGGCCATTTTCCCCAGCCGGTTCAGATCGGTCCGCGTTCGGTAGCTTGGATAGAGGAGGAGATCGAGGATTGGATCAATGAAAAAATCAAAGAGCGCGACAGGAAAGCAGCTTCATAAATAGCTAACCCGTCTGGGGAAGGCACAGGGGGTTTTACTGATGGTGCCTTCCCTTCCACCTGCTGCCATGAGCACCAATACGCTGGGAGCTACTACAATCTGAACATTTCAATTAGCGTGCTAAGGTATCCAGGGATACTCCCCAACTTCAGCTCACAAAATCCATCCCATATGAATCTTGAAAATATTATAAATTACAATCACTTATGAAATTATCAATTTTTGCGTAAAAGGGATAAAAAGTCGTGACTCACCAGTAGCCGTTCGGGCAATGGTGCCAATTGCCCGAATTGCGCCTAAAGAATTGGTATCCACAGCCAGCCACACCGCCATGACAAGCTTTACACCCTGAAATTGTTTCAGTGATTCTTGCCAAAAGACATCACAGGCTCCTAGGCCATCAGTATCTCTAACATGATCTAATCCACATCACGTTGGGAATAGACGACGTATGAACCAGAGACCCTCTCTGCCATACCGTGTTGATTCTACAACGCAGTATGGCTCCAACGTGATCTAATCCGCATCACGTTGGAAATAGACCACGTTTGATCCACATCCCCTCTGCCACACCGTGCTGAATCTACGACGCAGTTCGGCTCCCACGCCGTTGAGGTGAAAGCCCCCCGCGGACGGGAGGGTGGCCGGCGCGCGCAGAACAGGGCAACGTAGCCTGGAATGCAGCATGCTTCCAACGTGATCTAATCCGCATCACGTTGGAAATAGACGACGTATGAACCAGAGACCCTCTCTGCCATACCGTGTTGATTCTACAACGCAGTATGGCTCCAACGTGATCTAATCCGCATCACGTTGGAAATAGGCCACGTTTGAACCACATACCCTCTCTGCCACACCGTGCTGAATCTATGACGCAGTTCGGCTCCGGCGCGGCGATCTGACAGGTCAGCTTGGTCAAGAGATGCATTCCAGGGCGATGAAAGGCCAGCATCAGGATCCCCCCCCCACTGGCCAGCAGCCCAAGCAGCCCACCTCCCGATCAAAGACAGCTGGTACTGCCCTGTCGGTTGAAATTGACGCGCATCAAGATAACCGTTTCTTACCCCTATACCGCCTACCCAACCTTCGTCGTGTCTGCTTTACTTCACCGTAACTACTTAGGCTGCTTATTAGTTTTGGTTCTATACGAATTGCTTTTCGACACCGTGAAGGGGGCAGATGATGAATCACTGGACCAAGGCGTCCATGGCGGCGCTGCTGTTGGGTGGCATGGCGGTAACGGGTCTGGCCAGTGCCCAGGGTAGTGCCGAGGCCGGAGCAGACAAGATTGCTACCTGTGTGGCCTGTCATGGTGAAGATGGCAAGGCCACAGCCGACATCTATCCAAATCTTTCCGGCCAGTCAGCCACCTACCTCGAATCGTCCCTCAAGGCCTACCGGGACGGCCAGAGAAGCGGCGGCATGTCGGCCGTGATGACGCTCCCAAGCGACCAACCTGAGCGATCAGGATATTTCCGATATCGCGGCCTACTATAGCCAGCAGTGATGGTTGAACCCTGGCAGTAAACAGAGAGCGGCTCGGTCAGGCGGGTTAGTCCGTTGGCACAGGCCGTGGATGAGGAGAGTGTTATGGGGATGTGGAAGCTTAAGCGTCGCGATTTCCTGAAGGGGTTGGGACTGACAGGCACCGGCGCCATGCTCAGCGGTAATGTCTGGGCACTCAACCGCCTGGAGCCCGTCGGCGATACCCTGGCCAGTGAGTACCCCTACCGCGGCTGGGAAGATCTGTACCGCAACGAATGGACCTGGGACAGCGTCGGTCATGCCGCTCACTGCATCAACTGCATGGGAAACTGCGCCTGGAACGTCTATGTGAAGGACGGCATCGTCATTCGTGAGGAACAGATCGCCAAGTACCCGCAGGTGAACCCCAACGTCCCCGATGCCAACCCGCGCGGCTGTCAGAAGGGGGCGATTCACTCTACCGCCATGTACGAAGCCGACCGCTTGCGCTATCCGCTCAAGCGCGCGGGCGAGCGTGGCGAAGGCAAGTGGCAGCGTATCTCCTGGGACCAGGCGACCGAGGAGATCGCCGACAAGATTATCGACATCTTCGAGAAGTATGGCCCCGGCAAGCTCAAGACCCACCAGGGCTCGGGTAACCAGACGATGGTGCGTCAGGCCGGTCCTCAGCGCTTCGCGTCGCTGGTGGGTGGCATCCAGCTGGATGGGTTTACCGTGGTGGGCGACCTTCTAACTGGCGCCCACCTGACCTACGGCACTCCTCTCGAGAGTTTTACCTCAGACGCCTGGTTCGATGCCGACTACATCCTGCTGGGAATGATCAACCCCAACGCCACACGCATCCCCGATGCCCACTATGTCTGGGAGGCGAAGTACAACGGGGCACGCATCACCAGCACGGCACCGGACTATAACCCCAGTGCGATCCATACCGACCTGTGGATGCCGATCAACCAGGGTACAGACCCCTTCCTGGCAATGACGATGGTCAACGTCATCATCGAGGAGGAGCTCTACCAGCCTGCCTTCATGAAGGAGCAGTCCGACCTGCCGATGCTGGTACGCCTGGACAACGGCAAGTTGCTTCGCGAAGCCGACCTGGTCGAAGGGGGTAGCGACGAGGTCTTCTACCACTGGGACCTCAACAGCGGCCAGGCTGTGAAGGCCAAGGGCTCCATGGGCAGCGATGACAAGACCCTGGCACTCGAGGGCATTGACCCTGCCATCGAAGGGGAATTCGAAGTCGAGGGTATCGCCGTCACCACCGTGTTCGAGCAGGTCAAGCGCGAGGCGGCCAGGTTCACGCCTGAAGCCACTTTCGAGACCACCAACATCCATCCCGATGTCGTGCGCCAGGAGGCTCGCCATCTGGCCAAGGCGCGCAAGGCCATCGTGATGCTGGGCTATGTCACCTCCAGCTACTCCAACTGCCTCTATACCTGCTGGAGCTATGCACTGGCGCTGGCGCTGACCGGGCACGGCGGCCGCACGGGCGGCCTGGATACCTCCTGGGTATCGTGGAACCACCCCCGCTGGACGGAACTGGCTACCTTCGAAGGCAAGAAGTCGGCCCGCTATGAGCCGGGCGGCCTGGGCGAGTTCCTGCGGGGCGGCATGATGGAGGGAGCACGCGAACACTTCGACAACGCCAAGCTCAAGGAGCGGGTCGGTTTCGACCTCGATGACCTGGACAGCATGATCCAGGAGTCCATCGACGAGGGGTGGATGCCCTACTACGGCGAGATCAAGGGCATGATCTCCATCGCCGACAACACCTTCCGTCGCAACAAGTTTGCCAACCGCTACCGCGACGAGCACTTGCGTCAGGCCAGCGAACTCTACGTCAATATCAACGTGCGCATGGACTCCACCGCCGAATGGGCAGACTACGTACTGCCGGCGGCCAGCCACTACGAGGCCTGGGATCTGCGTACCCAGGGCTACCACCGCTTCTGCAACATCTTTACCCAGTCGGTTCCGCCGGTGGGCGAGTCCAAGCCTGACTGGGACATCATGGCACTGCTGACCAAGAAGATTCAGGAGCGCGCCATCGCTCGGGATATCGGGCCCATTGAGGATGGGGATGTCACCCGGGACCTGCACACCATCCACGATGATTTCACTCGCAACGGCGAATTCAATACCGACCTGGACGTGGCACGCTACATCGTGGAGAACTCTCCCGAGTTCGGCGATATCACCCTTGAGGAGGCGGCAGAGCGCGGCTTTATCGTGATGAACGAGCATGCCGGCATCAACCAGCCACTGCCCAAGGATGAGCCCTATAACCCCTTCGTGGCGCAGACCGAAGGCAAGAAGCCCTACGAGACGCTGACCGGGCGCCTCACCTTCTACTGCGACCACCCACGTTTCATGCAGCTCAAGTCCAGCGTGCCCACGGCGCGCCTGTACGCAGGCCCCGAGGCATCCAAATACCCGCTGCACTTCTACTCTCCCCATACCCGCTGGGGGATCCACTCCAACTGGCGCAGCAACAAGTACATGCTGCGGCTGCAGCGGGGTGAGCCGAATATCTACATCAACCCCAAGCTGGCCAAGGAGCGCGGCATCAAGGATGGCGACCGGGTAAGACTCTTCAACTCCACCGGCGAATTCTTTGCCCAGGCGAAGTTCTATCCCAGCATTCCGGCCCACTCGATCATGATGGAGCATGGCTGGGAGCCGCATCAGTACATCCACCGCAAGCCCATGAACAACTCCATGGCGACCTTCCTGCAGCCCCTGGAGCTGGTGGGCGGCTGGGGGCACCTGGGCTTCAAGTACGCCTTGTGGAACGCCAACCAGTTGCTGCATGAGTCGAGCTTCGATATCGAGTTGGCCAAGGCCGAAGACATCGCCGAACCGCGGGCCGTTTAAGAGGAGATTGCCATGGCTGTCAAACGCCAACTCAGCATGGTGCTGGACCTGAACAAGTGTATCGGCTGTCACACCTGTACCGCCGCCTGCAAGCTGATGTGGACCAACCGCAACGGCCGCGAGTTCATGTACTGGAACAACGTGGAGTCCCAGCCGGGGCTGGGCTATCCCCGCGACTACCAGAACATGGGTGGGGGCTTCGATGCCGACGGCGCCCTTCGCCTGGGGCGCCAGCCCAGCCAGGAGGATTACGGCATTCCCTGGGAGTACAACTACCAGGAAGCCTTGATGACCGGTACCGACCCGTGGCTTCGCCCTCACGTCAAGCCTACCTGGGGGGCCAACTGGGACGAGGACCAGGGGGAAGGTGACTACCCCAACAGCTACTATTTCTATCTGCCTCGCCTGTGTAACCACTGCGACAACCCGGCCTGCCTGGCAGCCTGCTCGCGCAACGCTATCTACAAGCGCCAGGAAGACGGCATCGTGCTGGTCGACCCGAGAGCTGCCGCGGGTATCGCTATTGTGTCAACGCCTGCCCCTACAAGAAGGTCTACTTCAACGAGCAGATCTCCAAGTCCGAGAAATGCATCTTCTGCTACCCGCGGATCGAGAAGGGGCTGCCGACCGCCTGTGCCCAGCAGTGCGTAGGCCGGATTCGCTGGATCGGCTATCGCGACGATGAAGAGGGGCCCATCCATCAGCTGGTGGAGAAGTACAAGGTGGCGCTGCCCCTCCATGCCGAGTGGGGTACCCAGCCCAACGTCTTCTATGTGCCTCCCATGTCGCCCTCGAAGTATGCCGCCGACGGCCGGGCCCTGGACGAGCAGCGGATTCCGCTGGAGTACCTGGAGAGCCTGTTCGGCCCGCGCACCGGTGAGGTGCTCGATACCCTGGAGCGTGAGCGCCAGGTCAAGGCCGAAGGAGGCGAAAGCGAGTTGATGGACACCCTGATCGGCTTCAAGCACGCCGAAATGTTCAAGTTGAGCTGACGATGGGAGGTTTCATGAGCGCACCCGCTCCCCTGCAGTACCTCCTGTCGAGGAAGATCGCGTTGCGGCTGCGGAGACAGTCTACCGACTGGCTGCCGCGCTGTTCGGCTACCCGCTGACCGAGACCCAGCAGGTGCTGGAGGATGGACGCTTTCGTGCCGCGCTGGCCCCTGCCTGGCAGTTGCTCACTGGGGAACAGTGGCCGGTGTTGCCATCAAGCCCGGATCTCACCGCGTTGCAGGTTGGCTATACCGCGACCTTCATGCATGGGCCGCGCGGCAAACCACGCGTGCCGCTGGTTGCCAGCGCCTACCATAGCCTCCTGAACGGACAGACGCCGGGCAACTACCTGCTCAATGTGCAGGCCTTCTACCGCCACTTCGGCCTACAGGCGGCGCGTGGCGATGAGGGCCATGCCGAGGAACCCGACCATCTGGTGGCCATGCTCGAGTTCTGCGCCCTGCTCTGCCACCTGGAGGGCCAGGCACAGGCGAACCACCGCGATCCCTCACCCTACCGGCGAGCCCAACGCGATTTCATTGCTCGCTACCTGGCCCCGCTGCTGGGCGCCATTCGGGAATGCTTCGACGACGCCAGAGAGCACGGCCTCGACCCGACCCTGGCTCGCCTGATCGAAACACTGCCGGACTGGACGAGAGCCCAGCAGGCAGCACTGGCGTCACAGGTAGGCCCGTGCCCACCACCCCGCGCCGCCGGTACCCATTCCGATATCGATTCCGGCCCGATGTGGGATTGAGCAGCGCTGGACAGGTCCATGCGACACCGCCTCACGACCTGTCGTCCCTTGCGAGGAGATTTGCCATGACAAAGCGATTCATTCTGCACGGCACCGTGGCATGTGCCATGGCGTTCACGGCTGCCGTAGCCTGGGCGGATCCTGCCGAGATCAACCCCAACGTCACCGAAATAAAGCCGGGCGACAGCGTTGAGGTGGCCCGCCTGCCCGACAACATCTACCTGCGTACCCAGGATGACCCCGACGATATCATCTGGGACCGCCTGCCGACCTATCGCACCGAACTGTTCCCCGCTCCGCCGGTACACCAGTCGGTCAAGCTACGCTTCGACGAGGGCGCTGAGCGCAGCAAGCACCTCTATTTTCAGGTTGCCCGTACCAGCGAGCGTTTCTATGTCCGTATGCACTGGAAGGATGCTAGCCAGGATAGCGCCACCACCGTGGATAGTTTCCGCGATGGCGTCGCCATTCAGTATGCGCTGAATGGTGCCGACACCTCCTACATGATGGGGTCAGGTCCGGAAAAGCCGGTCAATATCTGGTACTGGCGTGCCGATGACGAGCAGCAAGTCGAGAACCTTGCCGCCGGCGGCTACGGCAGCACGTCATCACTCGATGCGCAGAACGTCACGGGAATCGGCTCTTACTACCCGGAGAGCGTCGCGCAGGACAGCGAGTGGCGAGTGGTCATGTCCCGCCCCCTGGCGAGCGAAGGCGAGCACCAGGTGAGCTTCGATCAAGCCCAAGTACCGGTCGCTTTCGCCGTGTGGCAGGGTAGCGACAATGAGCGTGACGGCAACAAGCGCGTCACCCATACCTGGATCATGCTGGATACCGGCGTTGACGACGAGTCCAGCAGCTGAGGGAGGCCACAGCAATGTCAGTTTCCCACTTCTCCCCTCGAGACCCTAAGCCCACGCGCGACCCGCTGGCTCTGGCTCCCGAGGAGTGTGGCCGGGGCCATGCCTGTCAGTTCTGCCCCGAGGAATCGAGCTGCCGCCTGGAGAAAGGGCATCACGAGAAACAGCTCCTGGAATCCCGCCTGGCACAGATCGGCCAGATCATCATGGTAATGGCCAACAAGGGGGGAGTCGGCAAGAGCACCATCTCCTCCAACCTGGCAGCCGGGCTCGCGGAGCGCGGCTACCGGGTGGGCGTGGCGGATGCCGACATCCATGGTCCCAACCAGAGCCGCTTCTTCGGCTTCGTCGGGGAGCGAGTCCGCCTCGATGAGCGCGGACTTGGCCCTCGGGCCTTCACCGCCGCGGGTCTCGACTACCCCATCCTGGTCGGTTCCCTGGCCTTCATGATGGAAAGTGATGACACCCCCATCGTGTGGCGCGATGCCTACAAGCACGATTTCATGCATCACCTGATCGGCTCGTTCGACTGGGGCCCGTTGGACTTCCTGGTGATCGACATGCCACCCGGGACCGGCAACGAGCTGATTACTCTCGCCGACCTGCTCGAAGGTCATGATGTGGCAGCCCTGCTGGCAACCACTCCACAAGAAGTGGCACTGATGGACAGCCTCAAGGCGGTGCGCTTCTGCCAGGAACGCGGCATGCCGCTGCTCGGTGTGGTGGAGAATATGGCCGGTGTCACCTGCCCCCACTGCGGCGGGGAATTTCATCTTTTCCCTCGCGACCACCTGGCCGCGGCATTGAACGAGGTTGGCGTCAGTTCCCTGGCCCAGATCCCCCTCTCTCCCACCCTTGCCAGCGGTTCCGATGCCGGACGCCCCATCGTGCTGGACGCCCCCAGAGTGCGGAAGCGCGTGCCCTTCACACCGGCGGTGGATGCGTGCATTGCTCATGCGCGGGAGGGGTTCGCTGCCGCCGCCGCGGACTCGCTGCGCGCCATGGGCCAGGAGGCAACCCAGTCCGCCGAAATCGAGGAGGCGCTCGCCGCCGTGCCTGCCGAACAGCGCGAAAGCGTACGTTCGGAGCTGGCAGCGCTGTTCGGTCACCCGCCGCAACCTCCCGTCGGTCAGGACGATAGTTCACGCTAGCGTCCGCCCCCTACGCCCAGTTATCTCTTTCACCCTTGAGGACGCCACACCATGACACAAGCCGCCAACGCTGACCGTCGCCGTTTCTTTCGTCAGCTGGTCAACGGTGCCAACTCCCAGACGCCTCAACGCGCCCCCTGGCGCCGGGTGCCAGAGATCGGCGCCGGAGATGGCGATGTGCTCTGGTCAGGCTGGGCGCATGATAGTGACGTGTTTGTTGTGGGGGATGAGGGCATGATCCTGCGCTACACCGGCGACCCTGACGGTGCTGGCCACCAGTGGCAGCGCATGAGCGTGCCCACCAACCTGCCCTTGCACAGTCTCTGGGGTCCCCGCTCTGACCAGTTGATCGCCGTCGGCTGGATGGGTTGCGTATTGCATTTCGACGGCAGCGAATGGCACCAGCGGCGCGGCGGCATCGTGGACGAGGACGGACGCTTCGCCGCCTGCGCCGAGAACACCCGCTGTTCGCCATTGACGGCAACGCGGACGGTCTCGCCTGGGCGGTGGGCGATGATGGCATGATCCTGCATTTCGACGGCAGCGACTGGGTCGCGGAAGCCAGTCCCACGCGGATCAACCTGCGTGCCGTGGCCTGCGCCGGCAATGGCACCGTCTACGCGGCGGGTGGCGAGGGTACAGTGCTTCGGCGCCGTACCAGCGGCCACTGGGAAGCCCTCGATTGCCCCTTGAGCTCCGGTTTCCAGGCGATGCTGCTGCTTGATGACGATGAGCTGCTGCTTGGCGGTGGGCGTTACTTCGTCGATCAGGGCGGCTTTCGCGGCGAGCTTGTGCACTATCGGCAAGGCAGCTTCCAGCCGCTGACCTTCTCTACACCCATGCCTCGTCTGCGCGCATTGAAAAGCTACAAGGACGGTGTGCTGATCGTTGGCGACCAGGGGCATCTCTATTATCTGAAGGAGTTAAGCCTGGTACGCCTGGAGAGCAATAGCCACCACGACCTGATGGATATCGTGACGCTACCTACCGGTGAGGCCCTGGCGGTCGGTGATTTCGCCACCATCATGACCGCGGCCCCGGATTTTACTGCCGCCCTGGCCCCGCCGCCCGCGGCTCCGGAGAAGAGCCGCTGGGAGAGCATGGCCGTACCCACCGATCGCCAGCTATGGGGAATCCACGAAGCCAGCGACGGCACCTGCTATGCCTGTGGGGAGGCCGGCACCGTGTTGTGCCTCGAGGGGGAGAGCTGGCGAGCACTGCCTGCGCCCAGCGAACTCGCGGTTCACTGCATCTGGGAGAGTGGCAATGGACTGTTTGCCGCCGGTCAGCTCGGACGCATCTATCGCTTCGATGGCCTCTGCTGGCAGCTGCATTTCGATCTGCACCTGGATTTGACGATCCTTGCCATGTGGGGCTCCGGGCCCAACTCGGTTTACGCGGTCGGCGACGAGGGGCTGATCCTGCACTTTGACGGTCTGGGCTGGAAACGCATGTCCAGCGGTACCCATTCGGCGCTCTATAGCCTCTGGGGCTGGGATGACCAGCACCTGCTGGCAGTGGGCGATTTCGGTCTGGTGCTGCGCTACAACGGCAAGGAGTGGGCAGAGTTCAACGTCGGAACGGAAAGCTTCCTGTATGGCGTCTGGGGCCCGGCGCTGGATGATATCTACGCGGTAGGCCTTTCAGGCACACTGGCCCATTTCGATGGACAACGTTGGCAACTTCAGCCGACACGACTGCGTGACGACCTGCTGGACCTCTCAGGCTCCAAGGTCGCCGGTACCTACGCGGTGGGCACTCGCGGCCGGATTCTCCATTTGGAGGATGGTCAGTGGGTAACGGAACCCAGCGGCAGTGATGTCGGACTACGTGGCGTCTGTACCACCCGCGATGGCCGTGTCTATGCGGTGGGCGATCGCGGCACTATCCTCCGCCGAATGCACTGAACGCTCCTGACTCACGCTCAAGTAACCCGTCGTGGTGCAGTAAGGCCGCCTGCCAAAAGGCCAGTGGGGCTGGTGACAACTCATCACCATTCCCACTTGCGATGACGCTCACCTTCGGATTGGCAAAAGTCGTTGCATCATGCGGTGCTTAACGTCGCTACGTACGGGCTCACTTCCTCACCGTCCTGCGCTATCCGCACATTGTCCGGCAACTCGCATTTCCCCTCACCCAGCTCCCGGTCTAGCTCGTGGCCGATGTGGGTCAGATAGGCCATTGGCACCGATAGCCGATCGATGATCTGCACGGCAAGCGCCGGGGTATTGTGGTTGCGGGGCTCATTGACGCGACTTGGATAGCCGCAGTCCAGCACCACCACGTCCGGCTGCCATTCGCGCAGGAAGCGCTCGGTCGCCCCGGGCAGGCCACAGGTGTCGGTCAGGTAGGCCAGCCGCCCTCCCCCATCATCCAGGCAGTAGCCCAGCGTCAGCTTGCTGTGGTTGAGCGGCACCGGCGTCACCGTCAGCGACGGGAGCGACAAGGGTTTGAAGGGCTTGAGAGGCACCTGGAAGTCGAGCACCCCGGGATGACGAACGATGAATGGCAGGTCAGCCGGCGTTATCTGAGCTTGAAGCGTCTGGCACCGGTGCTGATGACATCGGCCCAGTCCGACGCAGAACAGATGACTCACGAGGAGGCGTCGTAACAGCAGCGAGGGCGACGGTGGCCACCACCGCTGTTACATCACTTGACGGGACACTACCGGTGTCGGAATCGCTGCAGTGAGGTTCAGGTCATCCAGCTCGGTCTCGATAGCAGCGATGGCAGCATGCAGAGGATCGGCGACATCTGGGCATAGAGGGGCGCCTGATAGCAGCCGAGTGGGGTGCCGAGAAGGAATTTTCGGGACTTGTGCTGCACGATTCAGGATAATAAATGAAGTTATACAGATGACCCAGCCGATCATCATAACGCAGGCCGGTCCCGAATCTTCAGCAGCACCGCCAGAGCGACCAAAAGCAGGCTGGACGTTAGCCACAGCGCCCCTGCTCCCCAAGAAGTCAGCATCAGCCCGAACAACCAAGGAGAAAATGCCTGAGTGACTCGCGCCGGGGCAATAATCCAGCCCTGACGTAAGCCATACCCTTTTGCACCGAAGAGGCTGAGAGGCAGCGTGCCCGCCGCAATGGTCAGAAGGCCATTACCAGCACCATGCAGGAGTGCGAATCCAGCTGTCGGCATACCAAACATCAGCCATGAGCGCGGCTCCGAAGCGGGTGCAAGCAGAGTTGCCACTCGAGCCGCCACAATCGGCTGTGCCCGCCGCATCAGAGTAAATTCAGCGAAACGGGCTCCGACCCGAGCGGGCCCCACCCAGCGCCCCTGCTGCCACAGCCGTGGCTAACGACACCCCGGTTTCTTGGAGTAGCCCCGGCAGATGTGCAGCCATAGCCGTGGATACGAACCATCCGGCGGCAAACACATAGCCCAGCCCTAACATTGTCCATTGCCTGACCTTGCCGGGCTTCTCGACTTGGATATCCGTGGAGGAATCAGCCACATCCGCCTGACACGTCTGATCGCCTGGTAAACCGCGATGAAGTGGCAAGCAAACCAGAATTTGAATCACGGCCCAGAATAAGCAGGCTTCTCGCCACCCAAAAACACTATTCAACCAAGTCGTCAACGGCCAGCCAAGCGTGCTGGCGAACCCAGCCATCAGTGTGACTCCGGTAATAGCTCGACGGGCATCACGACCAAAAGCCCGAGTAAGAGTGGCAAAAGCGGCATCATAGAGCCCCATTGCCATCCCGGCACCAATGACGACCCACCCTAGCGCCAGAGTGACAGGACCTTGGGCCATTGACAGCAGCACCAGTCCTACTGCGAGCACCAAACTCGAGAGGCTGAGCATCTTACACCCCCCGAAGCGGTCGATACGCTGCCCGACCCAGGGGCCGCAGGCTGCTGTGACCAAAAGTGATAACGAGAAGGCGGCAAACACCCAGTGACGCTCTATGCCGAGATCCCTTGCCATTGAGGTGGCAAGAATGGCCGGCAAGTAGTAACTCGACGCCCAGGCCAGTGTCTGCGTTATGCCCAGCAGAAGGGTCAGCCGAAACTGCGGGCCGCGGCAAACAGTTAGCATCGAGGTCCATCCCGATCAACGCTCGTTCCCATTCGAGCCGGCAAGGGTACTACCGTGCTCCCCCCCAGCCGAACTTCCTCCCCGTCGCAGGCTACTCTCACATTGGCCGGCAAGGCGCACTCCCTCTCGCTCAACTCCCGGTCTAGCTCGTGACCGATGTGGGTCAGATAGGCCATCGGCACCGACAGCCGTTCGATGATCTGCATGGCAAGCGCCGGGGTGTGTGGTTGCGGGGCTCACTGACGCGACTCGGGTAGCCACAGTCCAGCACCACCACGTCCGGCTGCCATTCGCGCGGGAAGCGCTCGGTCACCCCGGGCAAGCCACAGGTGTCGGTCAGGTAGGCTAGCCGCCCTCCCCCATCATCCAGGCAGTAGCCCAGCGTCGGCTTACTGTGGTTGAGCGGCACCGGCGTCACCGTCAGCGACAGGGCGACTGAGGTTTGAAGGGCTTGAGAGGCACCTGGAAGTCGAGCACCCCGGGATGACGATAGAGGTCGGCACATCCCTGGGGGTCCTTGGGGCCATAGACAGGGATCGACTCGCCACACCCCCAGCGCAGATGAAACAGCCCCTGCACATGGTCGGGGTGGTAATGGGTGAGCAACATGGCGTGGGGGCGATGTCGCTGACAGCGATCAGCCAGGTCCATCCGACCGGCATCCAGCAGGTAAAGATGTCCGTCGACCTCGACCTCGGCGCTACAGGGCCCGCGTCGGGCGCAGGCGATCACCCGCGCCCGAGCACACGCAGCGCAGTCACAGCCAAAGCAAGGCACCTGGGCGCTGTCGCCGGTGCCGGTGAAGCGAAACTTCACGCCATGACCTCCCCGACGACCAGCCGCTCCAGGGCCGCCAAAGTCACATCCAGTGGCCCCCCATTATCCAGGCGCGGTACCTCGGGCAACGCATCACGCAGCTCGCGATGGCGGGCCAGACGGGATTCGATCTCGGCATCGTCCTCGCGCCCGCGGCGTCTTAACCGCCCGCGCAGGACCTCGTCCGAGGCGGTCATTACCACCGGCGTCAGCGCCGCACCGAAACGCCCCCTGGCCGATGGCAACGCGCGCCGACTGCCGTTGACCAGCACCACACGATCGCGAGCCAGCCAGGCGTCGAGCTCGATGCCCAGGCCATAGTGGAGGCCATGGGCCTCCCAGCTCAGTGCGAACAGGCCAGCGTGCTGTCTGGCCAGAAACTCCTCGGGTGTCAGGGCGATGCTGTTCTCCGACGCTCCGCTCTCCCGTGTCACGTAGCGGTGGGCGATAAGCCACTCGGGATAGCGCTGGCGGGCAGCAGCCAGCAGCGTGTCCTTGCCCACACCGCTGGCCCCGACCAGATAGATCAGCCGGCCCATCAGTGCACCTGCCGTCCGGCGCACCACACCCGCTGGACCAGCGGATGATCGTCCACCACCCGCACACGCAGCAGGTCGGCCCGAAGGCCTGTGGCCAGTCGCCCGCGGTCCTCCAGACCCACCGCCTGCGCCGGAGTTCGGGTGGCCGTGGCCACGGCCCGGTGGCAGCGAGTAACCCCCTTCCGTGGCGGCAATGCGGAATACGGCATCCAGCAGCGCCGCCGGGTAGTAGTCTGATGACAGCACATCGAGCACGCCCAGGGATACCAACTCCGCTGCAGCGATGTTGCCCGAGTGAGATCCGCCGCGGACCACGTTGGGCGCGCCCATCATCACCGCCAGCCCATGACGGTGGGAGGCCTCGGCCGCCTCGCGCGTGGTGGGGAACTCCGCCACCCGGGTGCCATACTCGACGCTCTCGGCGACGTGCTCGATGGTGGCATCGTCATGGCTGGCCAGGGCCAGACCACGCCGATGGCACGCTGCAGCGATGGCCTGACGGTTGGTACTGCTGTAGCGGGCGCTGTTGGCCAGCTGCTTCTCGATAAAGGCTTCCAGTGCTTCATCGCTCATGCGGTGCTTGCCCTGGTAGTAGGTCCGGTAGGCATCCAGGCTCACGAACTGACGCTGCCCCGGGGCATGATCCATCAGCGACTACCAGGCCGAGAAGCGGCGAATCGGCCAGGGACTCGAAGCGCTCCAGGGTGGCCGGCTGACAGACCTCACAGCGCAGGTGGAGGCGATGGTCGATGCGGGCCATGCCGTCGTCCATGATCGCCTGCAGCGAGCCGACCATCTGCTTGAGCGCGCCCTCGCGCATGCTCTGCTCGTCGATATCACCGATGGAGAGCGCGTCGAACACCGTGGTGATGCCGCTGGCGGCCATCTGGGCGTCATGGGCCAGTGCCGCGGGCCGTCCCGGCCAGGCCACCTTGGGGCGGGGCTGGAAGTACTTCTCCATGTTGTCGGTGTGCAGCTCGACCATGCCCGGCATCAGGTAGTCGCCATCGCAGTCCACCGCAGAGGGTATGGCACTCAGGCCGGTATCCACGGCTGCAATGCGTCCATCACGAATCACCAGGGAGCCCTGACATACCTCGTCATCGAGAATCAGCCGGGCGTTGGTCAGCACCTGTTCAGAAGCACTCATGAGCGAATCTCCTCAGCATTGGCTGGCGTGGAGGCAAGGGCCGCCCCCATGTGCGGCGACAGGGGCAGCAGGCGGTCGGCGACGCGATCACGCACGTCCTCGTCGTGGAAGATGCCCAGCAGGGCCGCGCCACGCGCCTTGGCTTCCTGGATCAGATGCACCACCACCTCACGGTTGGCGGCATCCAACGAGGCGGTGGGCTCATCCAGCAGCAGCAGCGGGTGCTCGGCGATGAAGCCGCGAGCAATATTGACCCGCTGCTGCTCACCGCCGGAGAGAAGGTCCCCGGGGGCAGGCTCCACAGCCGCTCGGGCAGGTTGAGGCGGGCCAGCATCGCCTCGGCACGCACTCGCGCCTCGGCCTCGTCCACGCCACGGACCAGCAGCGGCTCCATCACCACCTCCACCGCCGGCACCCGCGGCACCACGCGCAGGAACTGGCTGACATAGCCGATTACGTCGCGACGCAGGGTATGCCAGGCGTGAGCGGGCAGCGTGTCGAGCGACAGGTCACCGTCCTCGAAGTGCAGGCGCAGCGTGCCGCCGGTGACGCGGTAGCTGCCGTGGAGCATTCTTGAGCAGCGTGCTCTTGCCGATGCCGCTGGGCCCGGCGAGTACCAGGCACTCCCCCGGGGAGAGGGTCAGCGACAGGTCGCGCATCACCTCAAGGGTCATGCCGCCCTGGCCGTGAAGCACGAAGGCCTTGTGCAGGGCGTCGACACTGAGAAAGGGTTGCGTCAGGGATGTCATGGCGGGCCTCCTCACGGGGTCAGGACCGACGACACCAGCAGCTGCGTATAGGCGTGCTGGGGATCGTCGAGGATTTGGTCGGTCAGGCCGGTCTCCACCACCTGGCCACGGCGCATCACCATCAGGCGATGGGCCAGCAGGCGGGCCACCGCCAGGTCATGGGTAACCAGGATCACCGAGAGGCCAAGCTCGCGGACCAGGGTGCGCAACATGTCGAGCAGCCGGGCCTGCACGGAGACATCCAGGCCCCCGGTGGGCTCGTCCATGAACACCAGGTTGGGACGGGTGACCAGAGTGCGGGCGATCTGCAGGCGCTGCTGCATGCCGCCCGAGAAGGTCTTCGGGGCGTCATCGATGCGCCGTGGATCGAGCTCGACGCGCCCCATCCAATCCTGGCCGGCGGCACGCAGTTGACCGTAGTGGCGCTCGCCCAGAGCCATCAGGCGCTCGCCGATGTTGGCGCCGGCCGAGACGCCCAGGCGCAGGCCGTCGCGGGGGTTCTGGTGCACCAGGCCCCACTCCATGCGCAGCAGGGCCCGGCGGCGGGCCTCACCGATGGCGTAGAGATCGAGCTCGCCCTCGTGGCTGTCGATAGACCACCTGGCCGGCATCGGCGGCCGCTCCATGCCGGCCAGCAGACGCAACAGCGTCGACTTGCCGGAGCCGGACTCGCCGACAATGCCCAGCACCTCGCCACGATGCAGGCGTATATCGATGGCCTCGCACCCCTTGCCGGGGCCGTAGAGCCGGGAGACGCCGCGCGCTTCGAGCAGTGTGGCGCGATCAAGGTCGGGACGCTTCATGCCACCTCCTCGGTGCGTGACTGGCAGTAGTCCGTATCGGAGCAGACGAACATGCGCCCGCCCTGGTCGTCGGTGATCACCTCGTCGAGGAAGGTGTCGCGGGCCCCGCAGATGGCACAGGGGTCGTCCCACTCCTGGACCTCGAAGGGGTGGTCCTCGAAGTCCAGGCTCTCCACTCGGGTGTAGGGCGGGATGGCGTAGAGACGCTTCTCGCGCCCGGCGCCGAACAGCATCAGCGCCTCATTCATGTGCAGCTTGGGGTTGTCGAACTTGGGGATCGGCGAGGGATCGGTGACGTAGCGTCCGTCCACCTTGACCGGATAGGCGTAGGTGGTGGCGATATGGCCGTGGCGGGCGATGTCCTCGTAGAGCTTGACGTGCATCAGCCCGTATTCCTCCAGCGCGTGCATCAGCCGGGTCTCCTCTTCGCTGGGCTCGATGAAGCGCAGCGGCTCGGGGATCGGCACCTGGAAGATCAGCAACTGCCCCTGGCGCAGCGGCTGCTCGGGGATGCGGTGGCGAGTCTGGATCACGTCCGCCTCACCGGTGGCTGTGGTGGTGGTGACACCGGCCACGCGCTCGAAGAAGGCGCGGATGCTGACCGCATTGGTGGTGTCGTCGGCGCCCTGGTCGATCACCTTGAGCACGTCGTCCTGACCCAGGACGCTGGCGGTCAGCTGCATGCCACCGGTGCCCCAGCCATAGGGCATCGGCATCTCGCGTCCGCCGAAGGGCACCTGATAGCCGGGGATCGCCACCGCCTTGAGGAGGCCCCGACGGATCATGCGCTTGGTCTGTTCGTCCAGATAGGCGAAGTTGTAGCCGCTGGCGGTGGGGTCGCTCGCCGTCATGCTTGCTGCTCCTTGACCGGATCGTTGTGAGAGGCACGTGGGGTGACGTTATCGGCCTGGGTGTCGACGTCGCTGCCGGCAACTTCGGTGCGCGTGGCGTGCTCGCAGCGCAGCCGTCGCAGCAGTTCCAGCTCTGACTGGAAGTCGACGTAATGCGGCAACTTCAGGTGGGAGACGAAACCCGCCGCCTCGACACTGTCGGCGTGGGCGAGCACGAACTCCGCCTGCTGGGCGGGGCCGGTGGCCGTCTCGCCCAGCTCCTCGGCTCGCAGTGCGCGATCGACCAGCGCCATGGCCATGGTCTTGCGCTCGTTGTGACCGAAGGCCAGGCCGTAGCCACGGGTGAACTGGGGCGCGGTCTCCCGCGAGCCGCCGAACTGGTTGATCATCTGGCACTCGCTGATCTCGATCTCGCCGATACACAACGGCGCATCGCCCTCCTCGACCGCGATCTCGACCTCCACGGTGCCCAGACGAATCTCGCCGGCGAAGGGGTGGTTGCGGCCGTAACCTCGCTGAGTGGAGTAACCGAGTGCCAGCAGGTAGCCCTCGTCGCCGCGGGCCAGCATCTGCAAACGGGTAGCGCGATCTACCGGGAAGTCGGGAGGATCACGGGTGATGTCGTAGGGCTCTGCGCCGTCATCCTCCTCGCGCTCGATCAGCCCCTCGGCGTCGAGCATCTCCAACACCTGGGGGCAGCCAGACAGGGTCTCTTCGGCCTCCGTCGGCGGCGCCACCTCGGCGTTGGCCAGCTGCAGGAAGTCCAGCAGGCGGTGGGTATAGTCGTAGGTCGGCCCCAGTACCTGACCACCCGGAATGTCCTTGTAGGTGGCGCTGATACGACGTTCGATGCGCATCGCGGCGGTGTCCAGCGGCAGGGTCTCGGCCAGGCGCGGCAGCGTGGTGCGGTAGGCGCGCAGCAGGAAGACCGCCTCGACCATGTCGCCGCTGGCCTGCTTGATGGCAAGTGCGGCGAGCTCGGGGTCATAGAGTGAGGCTTCGGCCATCACCCGGGAGACGGCCAGGCGCAGCTGACCCTCGACCTGGGGAACTTCAAGCTCCGGCGTATCGCGAGGGCCACGGCGGCGATCGGCGAGCCAACTGTGGGCGTTGGCGATGGCCTGCTCGCCCCCCTTCACGGCGACATACATGCGTCGACCTCCTCTGAAGCAGAACGGGTGATACGGGTGCTGCGGGGGACGGCTGCGAGCCGGTTTCCGCAGGTGAGGATGGCGTCAGCCCGCGCGGGAACGCGGGCGCGATTGGCGGCGAGCCGAGTCATCAGCGCCTCACCACCCCGCCCCACGTCCAGGCGCCGTCGACCGGGAATGCCGGGACCACTCAGGGTCCACGGACCCGCAGCATCCAGACAGTCGAGCACTACCAACAGGGTGGTGCTGCGGTCCGGATAGGTGTCGCCGCCTTCCTGGAAGGCGGGAGCCTCACACTCAGCACTCCCTTCCAGGGTGGCGGGCATGACCAGGGCGAAGTCGGCCTCTTCGGGGCGATCGGTCTGGCGGGCTCCGGTGTGGAAGGTCAGGGCCTCGCCGAGGCCGGCGGCGTTGAGCTCGGGGGACACCCAGACCCGGGTGTCGAGATCGCACAGGGTCAGCAGCGTCGCCCAGCAGGCGGTGCCGATGGCGGCTCCAGGCGGCGCCAGCGGGGCACCGCTCACCTCGGCGAAGGTGCCGGGCTCGGCCATCGCCGAGAGCAGCTGGCGATAGACCCGCTGGCTGTCGTGCACCGGAGTGTCGAAGGCGTTCCATCGCATGGTTACTCTCCCCTGACCATGGTGAAGAAATCGACCCGCGTCGCCGCGCGCGCGTCAGGGCCTGTTCATGGCGTTCGGCGTCGAGCGCTTGCTCCAGCGGAGCCACCAGCCCCTCCTCGATATCGGCCTGCCATTCACGGCGCTTGGCACAGGCATCCACCAGGGCAATGAGCTCGGCATGACGAGTGTCACGCCCCTTCACCCAGCCATGGCCCAGCTCCTTGTCGGCGTCGGTAGTCACACTGTCATTCATGAGCTGGACGCTGGCCCGGGTCAGAGTCATCTCGCCCAGGTTGAAGGCGTTGCCGGTGCCGCCCATGCGGCCGCGCACCATGGCCATACCTACCTCGGGGCCACGCACGCAGCGGTAGTCGGGGGTAATACCCAACCGCGCCCATTGCTCGGTCAGGCGCTCACGGGGTGTCAGCGCGAGAATGCGCTGACGTCGTGCAGAGGTCATGCAGACACCTCGTCAGTCAGTGAGTCAGGGAAATCGATGTGATAGGCGAGCCGATCGGCCCGGGCGCGGCTGATCGAGACCTCAACCAGGCTGCCGTCGGCATCCACGTTGTCACTGGTCAGCTGGAGCAGCGGCGCCTGATGGGCACAGCAAAGCAGGCGTTGATCCTCGCGATCGGCGCTGCTGGCCTCGATGCGCACGCGTTTGCGGTGCAGTCGCAAGCCATAGTGCTGATCAAGCAGAGCCCGAGTGGACCCACCGCGATAGCGCTCAAGCCAACCAGGAACGCGCTTGGGGTCGAACCAGTGGCGCAGGCGCATGAGAGGCGCATCGTCCACCCAGCGCAGGGTATCCACGGCTATCAAATGTGAGTCGGCGGCCAGGCCGAAACGCACGGCGACACCTTCGGGTGCTGGCGTCAGCGCCTGGTGCAGGCACTCGGTGCGCGAGGCGATGCCGCGCTCGGCCAGATGGTGAGTGACCTTGCTGGCGGCACTCACCGCATAGTCGAGTCGACGGTCGACCACCAGGGTACCGAGGCCCTGATGGCGGGTGACGAGACCCGCCCGTACCAGCTCGTCGAGCGCCCGGCGCACGGTGTGGCGGTTGACGCCGAAACGCCTGGCCAGGTGGGTCTCACCCGGCAGCCATTCGCCGGGCTGGAAGTGCGTACGCACCTCCTGGGCCAGGGTGTCGGCCAGTGCCTGGTAGCGGGCTCGCGAAGCGCTTGTCTAGACATGTCGGCTCCTGAAAAGAAGCGCTTCAGATGAAGCGCTTGCGAACCTGTTGCGAGATCATGTCGAGTAGCGTCACGGCGACGATGATCACCAGCAAGATGGTGGCGGTCTCGGTGTACTGGAAACCACGCATGGTTTCCCATAGCGCGACACCAATGCCGCCACCGCCGACCATTCCCAGCACGGTGGCCGAGCGGATGTTGGACTCGAAGCGATAGAGGCTCACCGAGATCCACAGCGGCAGCACCTGGGGAACCAGTCCGAAGATGATCTCTTCGATACGCCCGGAACCGGTCACGCGCACGCCTTCCATGGGGCCGGCATCACTGGCCTCCACGGCCTCGGAAAAGAGCTTCGACAACACCCCGGTGGTGTGGATGAAAAGCGCCAGGGTGCCGGCGAAGGGCCCCAGGCCCACGGCCACCACGAAGATCATGGCGAACACCAGCTCGTTGATGGCGCGGCAGGCATCCATCAGGCGGCGCATGGGTTGATGGACCCACCAGGGGGCGAGATTCTCGGAAGACAGCAGACTGCAGGGCACCGCGCAGATCACCGCGAGCAGCGTGCCCCAGATGGCGATCTGGATGGTGACCAGCATCTGCTCGATGTAGTGGCTCAGGTTGCCGAAGCTGGGCGGGAAGAAGTCGCCGGCGAGCTCGGCCATGTTGTCGGCGTTGGCGACCAGCTGGCCCGGCTGCATCTCGGCGCCTTGCCAGGCCCAGCTGAGCACTGCCAGGGTGACGCCCCAGCCGATCAGCGTGCTCCAGCGGCGTCGCGGCAGCTGAGCATCCAAGGTGGCTTGTTGCATGTTGAAGTGACTCCCGATGAGGGGCCGTCATGGCCCCTCGTGATGTCGCTAGACTGTCGTGGGTTACTGGCTGGTCATGGCCGTGGCCGGCGCGTCGTCGGCGCTGGCCTGGAGTTCGTCCATGCGCTGGTTGAGGGCGTCGAGCTGGGCATCCAGCTCGGCCAGCTGGGCTTCGCGCTTCTCGGTGGAGAGGCTGTCGTCATTAGCGACCTGAGCGCGTTCCTTGAATAACTCCAGCTGGCGAATCGGCAGCAGCTGGTCGTTACTGGATTCATCGAAACGTGCCCACTGCAGCGGCTCTAGGATCTCGCGCTGAGCCTCGGTCTCGCCGTAGGCGTAGAAGAACTCACGGAGCTCCGCCTTCAGCTCTTCCGGAAGGTTCGTACGCCAGACCAGTGGATCGGAAGGGATCAGCGGCGACTTCCAGATCACCTTGAGCTGCTCGGCCTTCTCAGGGTTAGTGATTTCTAGACGCTCCATACCCTCGGTGTTGAAGGTGGCCACATCGACCTGGTGATTGGCCACGGACAGCGCGTTGGTCTCATGGCTGGAATTCATGGTGCGCTTGAAAGCGCTGGCGGCATCGACGCCGTTCTTCGCGAAGACGTAGTAGCTCGGCACCAGATAACCGGAGGTGGAGTTGGGGTCGCCATTGCCGAAGATCAGCTCGTCAGCACGGCTCAGCATGTCCTCTACACTTTCCACGTCACTGTCGCGGTGAGTGATCAGCAGGCTCCAGTAACCCGGCGAGCCATCGGCAGCCACGGTCTGGGCGAAGATCTCGCCGCCGGCGCGGTCCACGGCTTCCATGGCAGACTTATTGCCGTACCAGGCCAGGTCGACCTTGTCGAAGCGCATCGCCTGGATAACGGCGGCGTGAAGTCGGTGGCGAAGAAGGGCTTAATCTCACGGCCAAGTTCGCGGGACATGTCATCCAGGAAGGGCTGCCACTGATCAGCCTGGTTCTGGCTGGACTCGGTGGAGATGATGCCGAAGTTGAGAGTCTCGGCGGCCAGGGTCAGCTGACTGGCGAACAGGCTGGCGCCGGCGACCAGCGGCAGTGCGAAACGACGAAACGGGAAGCGGGACATGGGTAGGTCTCCTTGGGATGTCGAGTAAGCGTCAAGTGGTTGGGCTGGGTGTTACCCCAAAGCACCGATGGCATTACCGATGTCTTGGGGAGCCGGCTTGGCACGCAGCTCATCCAGGCCGGCATTGGCATAAAGCGCCTCGAGGCGAGCATCGGTAAGGTCGCTGGTGGGTCCATCGAAGTAGAGGCGGCCCTCCTTCAGCGCGATGGTTCGCGGGCAGAAGCGGCGAGCCACTTCCACCTGATGCAGGGTGACCAGCACGGTGCGACCGTCCTCGGCGTTGATACGGGCCAGGATCTCCATCACTTCGCGGGAGCTACGCGGGTCCAGTGAGGCAATGGGCTCATCGGCGAGGATGATGTCCGCGTCCTGCATGAGGACGCGGGCGATGGCCACACGCTGCATCTGGCCGCCGGAAAGGGTGTTGGCGCGCTGATGGGCCAGGGAATCGATGCCGACGCGGGCCAGTGCCCGCAGAGCCTGATCGGTTTCCTCGGCGGTGAAGCGGCCCAGCAAGGAGCGGCCACGCGGCATGCTGCCCAGACGGCCGATCAGCACATTGGTAAGCACGCTCAGGCGGCCGACGAGGTTGAACTGCTGGAAGATGTAACCGGTACGGCAGCGCTCGGCGCGGGTGCGGCGAGTGAGGCGGCCAGCGCTCTGGATGTCGCGACCGAGTACCTCGATGCGGCTGTGGCTGTCACGGTTGGCGCGGGTGAGCCCGGCCATGTGGCGCATCAAGGTGGACTTGCCGGAGCCCGACGGGCCCACCAGGGCAACCATTTCGCCGGAAGATACGGAAAAGCCGACCTCGCGAAGAACCGGGTGCTGGCCGAAGGTCTTGCTGACCCGATCGACCAGAATGCTGTGAATCGACATGACGCCTCTCCTCTTGGGAATGGCATCAGTGTCGCGGCGTCAGGTTAACGGCAGTTGTCTAGACAATGATGATCTCGTGACAGTGCGTCACCGTCGAAGGAAGGAGACGCACTAAGACAAGAGAAGCATCTTTCAAGAATCAATGAGTTAGAGACGGAGGGTCATGGAACCGTAATTACAATGACGGCAAAATGTCACGGAAGACAGTATTCAAGAGCAGGTGGCACTGAATCGCTCGCCATCTGGTAGATGGAAGGTCGTAAAGTAGAACCTTGAGCAGTAGGCAAGACCCCGAGACGAGCTCCAGCTAAATTCATCATAACCAAGATTATGTGGAATTTGACGGATCGTACCCGCGATGAGAAAAATAAACCGGCTACTGGCTATCCAGACAGACCAACATCATAACTTTATAACAGAGACCCAAGCTCAGATGAGCTGCCAGGCGAGCTGACGGGGGAGCCACTTCATATCCGTGCCTTCCTGCTCTGCCCAGTGGGGATCGAGAGCGAAGACACCCCCCAGTGTTTCCTCGGGACAGTACGCAACAAGCCCCGTAACTCACTATGGGGCTTCTAGGAAATCCACACATCGGCCATAGGGCTCTTCAGCTAGTTAGACAAACCCGTAGGGCTTGTCTTCGTCAACTGGAACACCCTAGGGGCATACAGCTTGGTTCTGACCCTCCGTAGGGCTCATGTCCTCCTTAGCTTCAGATCTTGCTATCTCACTTCCGATGCGATGCCACATAGGCTCTGAAAAAAATGTCTCTGCTTCATCGCAAATTCCTGGAGCCTGACCCCTGTATTGATGGTGAGGTGAGCTGCGAGTGCTCCTGGCCCACCAGGCTGCACAGGGTTCATTCAGGTGCGATGCCACAGAGGCTCTGAAAAAAATGTCTCTGCTTCATCGCAAATCCCTGGAGCCTGACCCCTGTATAGATGGTGAGGTGAGCTGCGAGTGCCCTGACCCACCGAGCTGCACAGGGTTCATTCAGGCGCGATGCCACAGAGGTACTGAAAAATGTCTCCTGCTTCATCGCAAACCCCCGGAGCCTGACCCCTGTATAGATGGTGAGGTGAGCTGCGAGTGCTCCTGGCCCCACCAGGCTGCACAGGGTTCATTCAGGTGCGATGCCACAGGAGGCTCTGGAAAATGTCTCTGCTTCATCGCAAATCCCAGGAGCCTGACCCCTGTATAGATGGTGGGGGCCACGTACAAGCCTCCTCTTGATATCAAACACATGAAACGAAGGAGCTAGAATGAAAATTCCTCCCAATGCCAAAAGCCCTCACGGTGCTACAGTTATCCGTGTAGTGAAGCTCAACAAGAACAAGCTGGGGGCAAGCCTCGTCTCATACGTATCGCACGATGCCAGTACCTCATGCTGACAGTAGCCGTACACATCTGAATCAGGACTGGCGTCCAGCATCTAGCCCAAAAGAGGTACAGGCCGAAGTTCGTAAGCGCCTTGAACTTGCTGACAATGTGACTGACAACTCTGTACGTGTTATCGAATACATTGTATCTGCACCACATGAGGCATTCTCCGAGCAGGGCGGCCCCGTTGAATGGGAAAAATACTTTCGAGATGCTCTTGCCTACTTGGAGAATCGACACGGTGCTGACAATATCGTCGGTGTAAACGTACAACTAGATGAACAGACACCCCACCTCGTTGTTTATGTAGTACCTCTGGTACGCCATCCTGCGACCACACGGAAACGCGAAGTCATCGTAGGAAAACGGGATGGCGAGATAGTACGTGGGGTTAGGGCCTTCCTGTTCCATCACGCACAGCATTAAGTGCTACGTATTATATGGGAAAACGTTATCAGTTACGTGAACTACAGACAACGTTTGCCGAAGAGGTAGCCATACCAAATGGACTTCGTCGTGGGCTACACAACTCAGCAGCAACGCATGTCACAACAAGGCAATACCACCAAGCTCTGCTCCGTAAAATGGCAAGTAACCTCGACCTGACTTCCAAAGACCTCGAGTTCCAAGGCATGCTTTGGTCGAAAGAAAGTCCTGATGAGCACGCCGCACGAATAACATCCCTTGTAGTTGATCACTACGCCCCTATCGTCGGAAAGTGCGGCTAAAGCAGACATAGAGAAAAAGCGTAGCTAACGGGATGGCGGAAACCGCTCGTCGTACCGAAGCTGCTCTGGAAAGGGAAATCGAGGCGCACCGACGGATACGGGAGAAATACAGCCTCTCTTGTAGCTGGCCTGACCGATGATGAGGTTAAAGGTATTCGGGAATTCTCTGCGGACCGCCTCAGAGAACGCCAGAAAGAAGAAGAAGCTAAGAAACGGGAAAATGCCAAACGCCAGGAAGTTGAAAGGGTCGAACGCAAAAAACAGGAAAACGAAAAAGCCACGAAAATTCAACACATGCCAGCCGAAACTCTGGCTCGTCTGGATAACCATCAGCGCATACAGTTATGGCGCTTGGCTATGGTTCGCGACGACCTTGAGAAGACACTGACAAGGTGGATGGAAAGTGGTCTTTTAACGGTGACGGGACCCTGAGCAATCGCGGCAAGACCTTGGCTGAGAAATCAGCCCCGAATTGCATACTTCTCACCCTCGTCGGGGAGTGAGCCCTGCGATTCACCCAAAAGGTAAGCGTCCACCTTCATCATTTGAGCGTTAACAGAAAAAAACTTAGCAAAGGGTGACAGTACCTAACGACAAGAACTATCCAATTAAATACCGCCCTGGCAACGCTATTTTGCCAGGGCTTTTTACTTAACTTTCGATTCCCTATGATCGTGACTTTATTGGCGACTTGGCATCATAGTTGCCTCCTCCACCGACTCTCGACCGTTTCCAGCTCGGCAGGGCCATAGATCGCCCGTTCGTGCTGCCCGTAATGAGCCCAGAGTTGGTCACCGGAGTCATAGTGCCACCACTCGCTGGGCAGGTTTGTGAATCCCGCCTCGCGCATCACTGAGTAGAGCAGGCGGCGGTTGTCGAGTATCTGCCGCTGGGTCTCTGTCAGGTCTTCCAGGGTCTCGAAGTAGGCCGTGTGCGAGGCCGGCACGGCTTCATCGAAGAGCGTGCCCATGTCGAGCGGTAACCCATCGGCATCGCTCAGCGTGACATCCACCGCCCCACCGGTCAGGTGGGGACTGGGAGCATCCGGCTCACGGCTAGGTACCGAGACGAACTCCCGGGTGCGGGCCAGCAGCTCTTCCTGGTCGAGCTCGGGATGATGGGCGCGAATCGCCTCCTGCAGGGTGTCGAAGAGGTACTGCTGCACCCGCCAGGGTCGCCAGCCGTCGAGGATGATCAGCCCCATTCCTTGGGGCAGCGAACGCGCCACCCTGAGCAGACGGCGATAGACCCCCTCCCGCACGTAGCACTCGTTCACCGCACCCGGCAAGCCCCTGCTTGGCGTACACGGGGAACACCTTGATCGGTGCCGGCGCCAGGCTGAGCGGCATCAGCGGCTCGTCGCTGCCCTGGATGGGGATCCGGCTCAGCACCGGCCAGTTCGGTTCGGACCTCTCGACGATCGGGGTGGCAGTCAGCTGAGAAAGGGAATCCGTCATTGCACTATCCAAGCAGTGTGGGGAGCCAGAGCGTCAGCCCCGGGAACAGGATCAGGAGCAACAGCACCAGCACCGCCGTCAGCACAAAGGGCCAGATGGTCCGAAACAGTGACACGATCTCCAAGCGGCTGACCGCAGCGGCGACGAACACGCAGGCGCCCATGGGCGGTGTGATCAAGGCGATGGTGATGTTGAGTGTGATGATGATGCCCAGGTGCACCGGGTCGATCCCGGCCATCATCGCCACCGGGGAGAAGATCGGTGTCAGCAGCATCAACGCCGACACCTCCTCCATGAACATGCCGGTGACGAAGGTGATCAGGCTCAGCATCAGCAGGATCACCACCGGCTGCTCGATGTACGGAGCCAGCAGCTCGACAAACTGGTTGGGCACCTGGGCGTAGGAGAGCAGCCAGCTGATGGTGGCCGAGGCGGCCATGATCAGGAAGATGGCCGAGGTGAGGCGCGTGGTATCGACGATGGCTTTCCACAGGTCGGCCAGGCGCAGGTTGCCAAGTGCGGCACCGCACAGCGCCACATACAGGGCGGTCAGGGCACCGGACTCGGTCGGCGTGACGAACCCCAGCACGATACCCGCCACGATGATGAAGGGGGCCACCAATGCCGGGAGTGCCCCTACCGCAGTGACCAGCAGTTCCCGTGCGCTGGGCAGCCCGCCCCGCTTCTCCATGCCGACGCGCCAGGCATACCAGGCGTTCATGCCCATGAAGGCCACGCCCAGCAGCAGCCCGGGGATCACGCCTCGCCAGGAAGAGGTCGCCCACCGAGGTGTTGGTCAGCGAGGCATAGAGGATCATGAAGATGCTCGGCGGAATGATCGGCCCGATCAGCGAGCTGCCGGCGGTGAGCCCGGCGGCGAAGGCGGTGGAGTAGCCTTCCTTGCGCATCGGTGGGACCAGCAGCGAGCCCAGCGCCGAGGTATCGGCGACCGCCGAGCCGTTGACCCCGGCGAAGAACACGCTAGACACCACGTTGACGTGCCCCATGCCCCCGCGCAGGTGGCCCACCAGCAGCTTGGCGAAGGCCATCAGGCGATCGGTGAGGCGAGTCACGTTCATCAGGTTGCCGGCCAGGATGAACAGCGGGATAGCCATCAGCGAGAAGGCATTGATGCCGCCGAAGAACTGCTGCGGCAGCATGCGCGGAATCATGCTGGGGTCGACGAACAGGAAGCCCACCAGTGAGGTGGCCAGCAGGGAGACGAACAACGGCAGCCCCAGCAACACGTGCACCAGGAAGACAGCGAGCATGGTCAGGGTCATGACGCTTCCTCCGTCTCCGCCGTCTCCGACAGTTCCTTGAGGGGAGCCGGTCCGTACCAGAGCGCCTGCCAGGCCAGCAGCGCAAAACCGATCGGCATCGCCATCATCGGCACCGTGCGGCTGATCCCCAGCCCCTGACTGGTGAACATGGAAACCGACTGCGCATAGCGATAGCTGAAGATCGCCGCGGCGATGGCGATGCTGAGCGTGAGCAGCCATTGGTACAGGTTGAGCAGACGGCGCAGCGACACCGGCAGCAGCCGCTCGATCAGCGCGACCCGCATATGGCCGCCCTCGACCCAGACGGCACCGGCGGCCAGCAGGACGCTGCCGATGATCAGGTAGCGAGCCAGCTCATCCGTCCAGATGGGGGCCCCACCGGCGAGGTAGCGCATGAAGACGCCATACAGAATGATGGCCAGATCGATCAGCAGCAGTGTGCTGGCCACAGACAATGACACACGGCGGCTGATACCCAGCACGCGAGCGTTGAGGGATGACATGAAGGATTCCGGGATTGTCGCGGTTTGAGACCCAGGGCAGGCACGGAGGCCTGCCCCGTGGGATGGCGATGACTTACTCGGTCAGGTGGGTCATGCCGGCGTCTTCGAGTGCCATCTCGATGAAGCGCGGCTCTATGTCACGCTCGCCTAGCCACTCCAGGTAGGCGGCTGGCCCAGCTCACGAAACTCATCCAACTCTTCCTGAGACGGCCGGATGATTTCCATGCCCTGCTCTTCGAGGAAGGCGATACGCTCGTCCACCTGAGCCGCGTTGTGTTCACGGGCCATCTGGTTGGCCTCCTCGACGGCCTCCAGGAAGGCGCCACGCATCTCCTCGTCCCATCCATCGATCATCGCGCCGTTGCCGACCAGGAACTGGTCCGAGTACTGGATATTGGCCAGGGTGAGGTAGTCCTGCACCTCATAGAGGCTGCCGAGGATGATGTACATGGGCGGGTTCATCTGGCCATCGGCAACCCCGGTGCGCAGCGCCATGTAGACCTCGGTCCACGGGATCGGGGTGCCGGAGGCGCCGAAGGCCTCGTAGAGGGCGACCTGGCTGGGGTCCATGGCGCGGAAGCGCAACCCCTCGAAGTCCTCGGGTGAAGAGATCGGGCGCTC
The DNA here is from genome assembly GCA_018401555.1 of Halomonas sp. Lineage (GTDB taxonomy): Bacteria > Pseudomonadota > Gammaproteobacteria > Pseudomonadales > Halomonadaceae > Halomonas. Next base: position 4,528 of record JAGYKP010000085.1, on the reverse strand, counting down.
GTCGTTGGTGAAGGCCAGGAAACCGCCCTCCTCCACCACGGCGAGCAGCTCCAGGCCGGTACGCTCACGCAGCGCGTCTTCCACCGCCTGCCAGTACTGGCCCTCGTCGAAGAAGGTGCGCGCCGATTCGAAGTCGTCGAACAGGAAGGGAATCGCGCTGACGAAGATCTCAGGCACCACCGGCGACATGCCGGCGAAGGAGGCGATGTTGAGACTGGGGGTGTTCATTACCTGCTCCATGCGCTCCTGCTCTTCGCCCAGCTGGCTGTTGGCGTAGAGCTTCAGCTCGATCTCACCCTCGGTCTTGTCCTCGACCAGTTGCTTCAGGTTGGTGGCGAAGACGTGCACGGCATTCTTCTCGGGATCCGGCGCGCCGTTATAGCCGATGTTGACGGTGGTGGCGGCCTGGGCACTGCCGGCAAAGGCAGCGGCGAGACAGGCCGTCAGAAGCGGTGCACCGGCTAAGGAACGACCAATACGAGAGGTGAGAGGCTTGCGAGTAGACAGGGTCATGCTGATCTCCATGGCTTGTTGTTGGTGAAGACCCGGCGACGCCGGTATATCAGCAGACTAGGCGTTGACGCGTTGACTATTCAAACCTGATTGCATTGATATTTTATCAACATCTACTCTCAAGCAATCGCGGGGCATCAGAGTTGAAGAAACGCATCCCCCGACGAAGGTGGTCGAGGCAGGCACTGGCTGCCACGGTAAGCTCGCGCCCAGCCAGGCTCACGATCTGCGCACGGGCCTCGCTGAGGACCGGATAGGCCATCGGCAGAACGGCGATGTCACCCTGGCGGATCTCCTCGGCGACCGTCAGCTCGGGCATGAAGGTGATGCCGATCCCCGAGCGTACGAAGTTCTTGAGCACCGCCACGGAGTTGGTATGCAGGCGGGGGGTGATGGCCAGACGCTCTTGGTGTGCCACGGCGTCCACCATCTGGCGCATCCCGAAGGGGCTGTCCATCAGCCCGATGGGCCAGTCGCTGAGCTCCTGTAGCGTCACCGGCGCTTCTGTTGAGGTGAGCGGGTGGCCGGCGGGCACGATCAGATCGAGGGGCTGTCGTGTCTCGACATGGCATTCCAGCTGAGTGTCCACCGGCGGTGCATAGAGCAGGGCCAGGTCGACGTCACGCTGCTTAACCAGCGCCATGGCCTCGTTGACTCCCGCCATGATGACCTCCAGCTGGATGCCCGGGTAGGCAGTCATGAAGGTCTGCATCGGCGCCGAGATCAGGTCGGCGATAAACCCCTCCCCCACCGCGATACGGACCTGGCCACTCACCAGGCCTTGCAGCGCCGACAGTCGGGAGATCACCGCCGATTCGGCATCGTGCTGGGCGTGGAAGTGCTCCACCAGCAGGCGACCCGCCTCGGTAAGCCGGACACCACCCGCATGACGCTCCATCACCTGGGCATCGACAACCTCCTCCAATTGACGGATCTGGCGGCTGATAGCGGCCACATCGATGTTCAGATAGGTAGCGGCCTGACGCAGCGAGCCGCGCCGCATCACTTCGCTGAGATAAGCGAGCGCCCGAGAGTTCAACATGGTAGAGAAGCGCCTGTTCGATCGTGGGTGCCCTACACGATACCACCCTGCCCGAGGCCATACTCCACCACCTCAGCTCATTTAACTTTATGACCTGACATAAAGCGACTCCAAACCAAGAAAATTAGGTTAATGCCTACTGCATGCTATCTGCTGCATTGAAGGGATAGCCATTAAGTAATAAGATATCAAGGTAAAGCATACTTTTCATACCGCCACCAGAAATGGTGGTCACGACAGACAGCAACGATTGGGCACAGCCCGGAGATCACTCCATGTCACTACTGAACACCTACATGCAGAAAGAACAGCAGCTCAAGCAGCTTCAGGAAGAGCTGGACAATCTGAAGAATGACGAGCAACTCAAGGCCGAGCTCGACTTCAAGAACCATCTTGAGACTCTGATGCGGGAGTTCGACAAGTCGGCTTCCGACGTCATCAATCTGCTCGACCCGACGCCCAAAGCCAACAAATCATCAAGCAGAAAAAAGACCTCAGGTCGCGCCAAGCGGAAGCTCAAGATCTACAAGAACCCGAATACGGGTGAGGTAGTCGAAACCCGTGGCGGCAATCAGAAGACGCTGAAGGCGTGGAAAGACGAGTACGACTCAGAGACGGTGGAAAGCTGGCTTGTAAGTACGGAAGATTAGGTTTTTAGTCCCGGAGTGTAATGGTCCATGGTACGAGAGGATCCATGGCTCAAGTACTTCATCAACGCGCCAAGACCACGCACGCCATCCGAAAACACATACAGCGATCGTCAGCTTCGATCGCGGAGCTGAGCCGCCGTTACAACCTCAACCCCAAAACGGTGCGCAAGTGGCGGCGTCGGAGTTCCGTGGAAGATGAGCGCATGGGCCCCAAGCAGCCAAGCTCTACCTCCTTGTCGGACCTTGAAGAGGCCGCGGCGATCACCTTTCGTCGCACCACTTGGCTCGCCCTGGATGACTGCCTCTTTGCGCTCCAGCGCTTTATTCCTCATCTGACGCTTTCAGAGCCTGCATCGGCTGTATGCGCGCCACGGGATCAGCCAGCTACCTCGTCAGACCGATGAGCCGACGGACAAGCCATCATTCAAACGCCACCCGATCGGCTACCTGCAAATGGACATCTGTGAAGGCACCTGCCAATGTTCGAATTGCTTCTTTTTCCACATTCCTATAAACTATAGATGTAGGATTCAGGTTTATCAAATGAACTATAGCAGTTATCCCTTCTGGCAGCCAGTGAGCCTCTCAGCAATTAATTTGGGAGCAGGCTCATGAACCTCAAGTTGCACAGCGAGGCAACTACGGCACCTACGGTCCGTGGTCAAACCTGCGAAGCCACTTCAACATTAGCCGCCGATCGCAGCGATGAAGTGGCAAACAAGCAGCCTGATTTATTTACCAAACGGGTGGTGAATCACACGGGACCCGACAGCTAATTTCAACTTCGGCTGTATAGCAGATGAGTATCCGAGAATGGCCATCGACGCAAAAAACGTGCGATGGCCATGTGATCAGTTAATAGTTAGAGTTCGCAGGCCGGGTTGGCGCCAGCATAGATAGAGACCGGGAAGCGCTCCTCGATGACCGGTCGCAGAGCGCTGTCGACTGCTTTCACCTGGCCGATGAAGCTCGGGATAACCAGCTGATGGTCCTCAGCACGCATGGTCGCGGGACCATAGACTGTCTCCAGCGTGGCTCCTTCCAACGCCTCGGCGATGGCTTCAGGCTCTACACTGTCGGCCTTGCGAACGCCCTCAAAGATGACCTGCATGCCGTTGTAGGCCTGCCCCTCGTTCTCGGTAGGCAGCCGTTCGAACTCCTCCTGCCAGGCTGACACAAAGTCGTTGTTGAGCTCAGTGTCGATCTCTGGGCCATAGCCGATGTTGCCCCAGACGCCCTGCATGGCGTCTTCAGTGGCTTCAACTAGATGGTTGGAAGATGAAGGCATGACCAACGAACCGCTTGTCGGGTCAAGCCATAATTTTCTGCCTGCTGGAGCAAAGGCTATGGCAGCCTCGACCGACCGGGGCAATCCCACAGGGGCATCAATGTCGGCGGCATTCAGCTGGGCGATGTAGGGCGCGAAATCAGTGGTGCCCAGCGGCGGGCAAAGCGCGACCTCGACGCTCTTGCCCAGCTGATCAGCAGTTTTCTCAAAAAACTCCGCAGAGTCCTGACCCCAAGTATAATCCGCAGCGATGATGCCGAACTTCTCCTCCTCAACCTCTGGCAGCCACTCACGCATCATGGCCAAGTCCATACTGTCCGAATGGTTGGTACGGAACATGCGCGGGCTGCAGGACTCACCGGTCAACATGTCGGCCTTGCTCAGGGTGCCGAAAAACAGCGCATCCCAGCGATCTAAACTCTTGGAGAGAGTCATGGAAATGGAAGAGGAAATCGGCCCGATCAGCAGATTGTAGCACATCCCGGCGAGCTTCTCGGCGACGCGCCGACCGGCCTCGGGGGTGCTCTCGTCATCGCTGACCTGGATCTTCGATCGGCCCGCCCGTCGATACCACCATCGGCATTGGCCTGCTCGACGGCGAACTCGATCCCCGCAGCAACCTCTTCGCCCCTGCTGAGAGAAGCACGCCGGAGAGAGAAGTCACGGCGCCAATTTTTCACCGGCGATTTGTCCTGTGCCGCCACCCCAAACAGAAAGACCCGCACACGTTAGGCTGGCGGCAAGGCACGGCGACATCTGTCGTGACGATACCGCATTGTCTATTTCTCCTGATTTATCATTGTCATGTCGTGGCACGCTTCGAACATCACTTCCCGGTCGTGCCGAGTACCGGAGCGAAAAATATCGGATATCCACATCCGCTAGACCACAACTTGTATTCCTGCAGGGTGTCGATTTGACTGGGGTCGACAGGCCCCTCAGCAGTAATCGTGCCCTTGGACAGCGCATAGAATCGGTGAGCCACCCTCCCCACCAGCGACCGGGTTCTGCTCGGTGAGGCATGCAAAGCCGTCC